>JAUEPE010000001.1 GCA_030403585.1 Frankia sp. RB7 | reverse complement strand
CAGCCCTTCAAGGCTTCGGTGGGCATCGATCCGATCGATCGGCGGCCCAGTTCGGGCGGCCACCCGGGCTGGGCCATTCCTCACGGAACGAGGCCATACTACTCCGGCGCGCTAATACAAGGGTGGGCAAAGCGCAGCGTGCCCACTCACGGCAGTCGAAATTGCTCACGGTGGGCACGGCGCAAGAGCGCCTTTGCCCACCGAGAGATCTCAAAACGCGGTATAGCCGCCGTCGATCACGAACGTATCCGCCGTATGATACGACGAGGCCTTGCTCATCAGATACACCGCGATGCCGCCGAAATCGCTGGCCTCGCCGAAGCGGCGCATCGGAATCCGCGGCATCACGTTGGCGACGAATTTTTCGTTGGCCATGATGCCGGCGGTCATGTCGCTCTTGATCCAGCCGGGCAGGATCGCGTTTGCGGTGACGCCGTGGCGGGCGAGCTCGACGCCGAGCGCACGCACCAGCGCGTTGATCGCGGCCTTGGTCGCCGCATAATGCTCATTGCGCGCAGTGCCGAAGATCGAGGCGAGGCTCGAGGTCGCGACCAGCCGGCCGAAGGGGTCGCCGGCATTGGCGCGCTCGGTCATGTGTTTTGCGGCGGCCTGAAACGCATGGAACACGCCATCGAGATTGGTCGCAAACATCGTGCGCCATTCCTCCTCGGTGCGCTCGATAAAGGACCTGCGGCCGCCGCCGCCGATGCCGGCATTGGCAAAGCAGCCGTCGACCCGGCCGAAGGTGTCGAGCGTCGCCTTCATCGCGGCGTTGACCGAAGCCGGATCGGTGACGTCGCAGACCCGGGCATCGACCTTGCCGGACAGGCCCGCCATGCTCGCGGCAGCAGCCTTGTTCTTGTCAGCATTGCGGCCCCAGATCGAGACGTTGCAGCCCTGGCCGGCGAGCGCCTGCGCGATGCCGAGCCCGATACCGCCATTGCCGCCGGTGATCACGGCGACGCGGCCGGTGAGGTCGAAAAGGTTCATGGCGCGTTTCCTGTCTTTGGCAAGTTTTTTGTTATGACGCGCGTCAGCCGGTGCGCGCAAGATCGTGCGATATGACGGTGGGCTATGCTTTCGTCACCATGGACAAGACCGCGCCAAAAATCAAATATGCGCCGCAGCGAAACTAATTCCGGTCTGCGAAACTGACGCAGACCGCAACTGACGAGGAAACGATGCAGTTCAAACACGTCACGCTCGATCTCGATGGTTCGGTCGCGATCCTCAGGCTCGACCATCAGGAGGTGATGAACGCCGTCTCCATGGACATGCTGGGCGGGCTCTCCGATGCGCTTGACACGATCGAGGAGAAAAAGGACGAGGTGCGCTGCGTCGTGCTGACCGGCGCGGGCCGCGCGTTCTGCACCGGTGCGAATCTCCAGGGTCGCAATAACCAGTCGAAGAAGACCAAGGCCGGCCTGACGCTCGAGACCGGCTTTCATCCGTTCCTGCGCCGCATCCGCAATCTGCATTGCCCGATCGTGACAGCGGTCAATGGCCCGGCGGCCGGCGCCGGCATGAGCTTCGCGCTGCTCGGCGACATGATTTTGTGCGCGCGATCCTCCTACTTCCTTCAGGCTTTCCGTCGCATCGGCCTCGTGCCGGATTGCGGCTCGACCTGGTTGCTGCCGCGCCTGATCGGCAAGGCGCGCTCGGTTGAATTGTCACTGATGGGCGAGCGCCTGCCGGCCGAAAAGGCGCTGGAATGGGGGCTTATCAACCGTGTCTACGACGATGGCGTGCTGATGGAGGAGGCGATGAAGCTCGCCCGCGACCTCGCCAGCGGCCCGACGATCGCGCTGTCGCTGATCCGCAAGCTCTATTGGGACAGCCCCGAAAACTCGTTCGAGGACCAGCTCAATCTCGAATTCCAGTACCAGCTCCGCGCCGGCGATACGCAGGATTTCCGTGAGGGCGTCGGTGCGTTCCTGGAAAAGCGGCCCGCGCAGTTCAAAGGCAAATGATCGAGGCGGAGCTTTCCCGCAGCGTGCAGCATTGGTGCCCCGGTGCGACCGGTGTCACCGGCGCGGCAAAGCTTTCGGGTGGCGCTAGTCAGGAGACCTGGCGCTTCGATATCACGCATCCTGACGGGCCGATTGGCGGGATCCTGCGCCGCTCGCCGAAAGGCTATGGTGCAGCCCCGACGCGCGCGGCGGGTCTTGCCGCGGAAGCGCATCTGATGCAGCTCGCCTATGAGGCGGGCGTGCCGTCGCCGCGCGTGATGCATGTGCTGACGCCGGAAGACGATCTCGGCACCGGCTTCATCATGCAACGGGTCGAGGGCGAAACCATCGCCCGCAAGATTCTTCGCGATGACGAATTCGCGGCGGCGCGGCCGCATCTCGCGCGGCAGATCGGAGGCGTGCTTGCGGGCCTGCACAGGCTGCCGCAGGGCAAATTACCGGAGCTGCGCAGCCGCTCGGCGACCGAGGAGATCTCCGAGTTCAATCGCGACTATCGCAGTCTGAATTGGCCAAAGCCGGTGTTCGAGCTCGCGCTGCGCTGGCTGCGCGACCACGATCCGGGCCCGTCGGCCGAGACCACGCTGGTGCATGGCGATTTCCGCAACGGCAATCTCATCATCGGTGCCGACGGCGTTCGCGCGGTGCTCGACTGGGAGCTCGCGCATCTCGGCGATCCCATGGAGGATCTCGGCTGGATCTGCGTCAATTCCTGGCGTTTTGGCGAGATCGACAAGCCCGTCGGCGGCTTTGGATCGCGCGAAGATTTGTTTGCGGGTTATGAGGCTGCTGGCCGCAACGTCGATCCTGCGCGCGTAAAATTCTGGGAAGTGATGGGCACGCTGCGCTGGGGCATCATGTGCGGCGGCATGATGCAGCGGTTCCGCGAGGGGCCGGATCATTCGATGGAGCGCGCGATGATCGGCCGCCGTGCGTCAGAAACCGAGATTGATCTGTTGCGTCTGCTGGCGCCACGGGGGAGTTGACGATGCAAGACGAGCCGACTCCCATCGAGCTGACCAAGGCGGTCGCCGATTTCCTCCGCAACGACATCACGCCACTGATCTCGGGGCATCAGGCGTTCAAGCTGCGCGTCGCGGTCAATATCCTCGACCTCGTGACGCGGCAGTTGACGCAGGAGGAGGGAAGCGACGCGAAGGAAGTGGAACGGCTGCGCGCGCTGCTCGGCATGGACGGTTCGGTGACCGAGCTAAACCGCGCGCTCGCGGAGCGTATCGCCAAGGGCGAGGTTGATCTCGCAACGCCCGGGCTAGCGGAGCATCTGTGGGCGACCACGATGGACAAGCTCGCCGTCGATCAGCCGAACTATGCGTCTTATAAGAGGGAGCTGGGGCGAAATCCGTAGGATGGGTAGAGCAAAGCGAAACCCATCATCTAACACCTTGCCCCGGCATCGATGGGTTTCGCTGCGCTCTACCCATCCTACACGCCCTCTCTCCTCGCAATGACGGCGGAGGGCCTCTCTATTTCCCCACCCATTTCGGCGGCCGCTTCTCCGAAAACGCCTTCGGGCCCTCGATGTAATCCTGCGACGCCACCATCGCCTTCACCGCCGGATACTCGCGCTGTTCCTCGATCGCCTGCTCCAGCGACACGGCAAGTCCTTTCTGAATGGTCTGCTTCGAGGCCCGGATCGACATCGGCGAGTTCTTGGTGATCATCTCCGCCCAGCGCAGCGCGCCCGCAAGCGCCTCGCCCTGCGGCACCACTTCGTTGACGAAGCCGAGTTCTTGGCCTTCCTTGGCGCTGACATGACGCGCGGTGAGGATCATGCCCATGGCGCGCTTCAAGCCGATCTGCCGCGGCAGCCGGTGCAGACCGCCGGCGAGCGCAGCGAGGCCAACGCGCGGCTCGGGCAGGGCGAAGGTCGCGTTCTCCGAGGCGATGATCAGGTCGCAGGCCAGCGCGATCTCGAATCCGCCGCCCATGGCGACGCCGTTGACTGCGGCGATGATCGGCTTGTCGCAGTCGAATCGCGCGGTGAGGCCGGCAAAGCCGCCCTTGTCCCAGCCACGCTTGCCTCCCGCCGCCTGCCACTTCAGATCGTTGCCGGCGCAGAACGCCTTGTCGCCGGCGCCGGTAACGATCGCAACCCATTGCTCGGGATCTGTCGAAAAATCGTCAAACACCTTTTGCAGTTCGAAATGCGCATCGGTGTGCAGTGCGTTGTAGACCTCGGGCCGCGACAACGTGATGACCGTAATCGGCCCCTTGCGTTCGACCTTTGAGAATTTCAGCTCCATCGCGCGCTCCCGCAGTTTCTCTTGAAGGAATATTGGCGGTCATACTACCGCGCGCTAGCGCCTGAGCACCATCGAATTGCGCGGGCGCGCCTTGCGCGTCTCACACGCCTTGCTTTGCTTGACTTGCGCGCGCTCTTCTCACCTTAATCGTGCGAAGCAAAAACGCGCCTAGCGCCTTAACGCAAAACGATAAAATCAATCCGGGAGAGAACCGTGGATTTCTCATTGCCTGCCGATCTCGTCGCCTATCTCGGAGAGCTCGATGGTTTCATCGAGCGCGAGATCAAGCCGCTGGAAGCGGCCGACGACAACATCCGCTTCTTCGATCACCGCCGCGAATGGGCGCGCACCGATTTCGAGAATGGGGGCCTGCCGCGTCACGAATGGGAGTCGCTGCTGCGCAAGGCGAAGGATCTCGCGGACGCCGCCGGCCATCTGCGCTTTCCGGTGCCGAAGCAATACGGCGGCAAGGATGGCTCCAACCTCTGGATGGCCGTGATCCGAGAGCATTTTGCCGCAAAGGGCCTCGGCCTGCATAACGATCTTCAGAACGAGCACTCCGTCGTCGGCAATTTCCCCGTCGTCACCATGCTGGACCGCTACGGCCGCGACGACCAGAAGGCGATGATCGACGGCTCGATCAAGGGAAAGTACCGCATCACCTTTGGACTGACCGAGCCAAATCATGGCTCGGACGCGACCCACATGGAGACGCGCGCGGTGCCGGCGACCCGCGACAACGTCAAGGGCTGGATCATCAACGGCGAGAAGATGTGGACCACCGGCATGCACGTCGCCACGCACTGCGCGCTGTTTGCGCGGACCTCGGGCAATGACGGCGATGCGCGCGGCATCACCTGCTTCCTGGTGCCGGCCAAGAGCCACGGCGTGAAGGTCGAGGAGTATATGTGGACCTTCAACATGCCGACCGACCATCCCCGTGTCAGCTTTACGGATGTGTTCGTGCCTGAGGACGCGCAGTTCGGCGAGGTCGGCCGCGGCCTGTCCCTGGCACAGTGTTTTGTTCATCAGAACCGCATCCGGCAGGCGGCGAGCTCGCTCGGTGCTGCCGTCTACTGCATCAACGAGAGCGTCAAATATGCGCGCGAGCGAAAACCGTTCGGCAAAGCGCTCGCCGAGAACCAGGCGATCCAGTTCCCGCTGGTCGAGCTTGCCACGCAGGCCGAGATGCTGCGGCTGTTGATCCGCAAGACCGCCTGGGAGATGGACAAGCTCAACGAGGAGCAGATCGAGCGCACACTCTCCGACCGCGTCTCGATGTGCAACTACTGGGCAAACCGCCTCTGCTGCGAATCCGCCGACCGCGCCATGCAGGTCCACGGCGGCATGGGCTACTCACGCCACAAGCCGTTCGAGCACATCTACCGCCACCACCGCCGCTACCGCATCACCGAGGGCAGCGAGGAGATCCAGATGCGCAAGGTCGCGGGGTTCTTGTTCGGCTATATGGGGCCGGGGAAGCATTAGCCGTAGTTGCAAGCGCTGCGGACCAGTCGAGAGTCTTTTCTCGGAGACAGACTGGATTGCTTCGTCGCAAGGGCTCCTCGCAATGACGGGGAGAGAGGCGCGCATCCGCCTCCACACCGTCATTGCGAGCGAAGCGAAGCAATCCAGAAATGTCACCGCTGAGGGACTCTGGATTGCTTTGTCGCCACGCGATCAATTCACCCGCCGATCCTTACCCGCCCAATACGGCTCGCGCAATTGCCGCCGCAAGATCTTGCCTGACGGATTCCTCGGCAATGCCGGCATAAACTCCACGCTCTTCGGCGTCTTGAACCCTGCAATGCGCTCGCGGGTGAAGTTGATGATGTCGGTGGCGGTTGCTTCCTTGCCGGGCTTCATCACCACGACGGCCTTCACGGCCTCGCCCCATTTGTCGTCGGGGATGCCGATCACGGCGGCCTCGGCGACATCAGGATGATCGCACAATGCGCTCTCCACTTCAGCCGGGTAGATGTTCTCGCCGCCGGAGATGATCATGTCCTTGATACGGTCATGGATATAGAGATAGCCGTCTTCGTCCATGTAGCCGGCGTCACCCGTGCGCAGCCAGCCGTCGCCGCGCAGCGTCGAGGCAGTTGCCTCCGGCAGATTCCAGTAGCCGGCCATGTTGGAGCCCGAGCGGGTCGCGATCTCGCCGACCTCGCGCGGCGGCAGCGGTTTGCCGTCGGCGTCGAGGATGGCGATCTCGACGCCGGGCAGCGCTTTACCGGCGGAACGCATCCGCTCCAAGCCCTCGACGTGATCCTCCGGCGGTAGTGCGACGATCGTGCCCGTCGTCTCCGTCATGCCGTACATCTGCACGAAACCGCATTTGAAAACCTCGATGCACTCCTTCAGCAGCGCCGCGGGGATCGGGGAGGCGCCGTACAGCATGTATTTCAATCGTGAAAAGTCGACTGTCTTCGCGCGCGGCTGCCGCACGACGAATTGCATCGCTGCGGACACCATGAACAATTTCGTGATGCCTGATAGCTCGAAGAAATCCAGCACCTTGGTCGGATCGAATTCGCGCGCGATTACGCCGCGGGCGCCGTGATAGAGCCCCATCACGCCCCAGCCGGAGCCGCCGATGTGGAAGATCGGCATCGCCACCAGCGACACGTCGTTGGTCGACCACCGGTTCCACTCCGGTTTGTCCTCGGCGTTGCCGGTTTGCACGAGGTTGAGGAAGTTCGCATGCGACAGCATCGCGCCCTTCGGCTTGCCAGTGGTGCCCGACGTATAGAGCTGGATCGCGATGTCTTTTGTATCGATCGGGACCCCGGGATCGTCGCCGCTCTGCGCATCGCGCCATGCGGTAAAATCCTGCCATTCCGGCGCGCCGCCTTCGGTGGTGATGATGGTGCGCACGCTCGGGAGGTGATCCCTGATCTGGCGAACCTGGGTTATGAACTCCGGTCCGACGAACAGCACGGGTGCCTTGCAATCAGAAACGATAAAGGCGACCTCGGGGCCCGCCAATCGCCAGTTCACCGGCGCCATCACCACACCGGCTTTCATCGCGCCCATCAGCAGTTCGAAATAGAGGTCGCTGTTCTTGCCGAGATAGGCGATGCGATCGCCCTTCTTCACGCCCGTCGCGATCAACGCATTCGCGACCTTGTTGGTCTTGACGTTGAATTCGGCAAAGCTGGTGACGCGGCCCTCGAACTCGTAGGCGATGGCGTTGCCGCGGCTCGCCGCGCGCTCGCGCACCATGTCGGCGAGATTCGCCAATGGCTGTGTGGTCATGTTTCTCCTGTGGGCGTTTTGTTTTTATGCCGCGGAGTGTGGCGTCATCCGCGGGCAAAGACAATACGGGAGAGGAGACTACCCCCGCTTCGCCCGGTCCTTCTCGTTCTGCGCCATGATGCTCTCGCGCGCGGTCTTCCAGTCGTCGTCGCTCCAGTCGCGCAGCTGGTAGAAATTGCCGCCCATCGCGAGCGCCTGTGCGCCGTCCATCGCGATGGTCTCGCCGGTGATCCAGTCGCAGCCGCCGGAGATCAGGAACACCGCGAGGTTCTGCAACTCCTCCATGGTGCCGACGCGGCCCATCGGGTTCATCGCCTTGGTGCGCGCGCCGGCCTCATCCCCCGGCTTGATGCGCTTGCTCATGCCCTCGGTCGGAATCTCGCCCGGAGCGATGGTGTTGAGGCGGATGCCGTGCCGGCCCCATTCGGTCGCGAGCGACATCGTCATGGCGTGGATCGCCGACTTGCTCATCGCCGACGGCACCACGTAAGGCGAACCGTTGCGCACCCAGGTGACGGTGATCGAGACGACGTTGCCGGGCTGCTTCAGGGCGATCCAGCGCTTGCCGACCGCATGTGTCACGTAGAACGTGCCGTGCATGACGATGTTGGCGACGGCATCGAAGCCGCGCGGCGAGAGTTCTTCTGACCGCGAGATGAAATTGCCGGCGGCGTTGTTGATGAGATCGGTCAGCGGGGCATCGCGAAAGATGTTCTCGATCATCTCTTCGACCGCGAGCGCATTGCGGATGTCGACGCCGTGGCTGGTGACGCGGCCGCCATGCTCAGCCATCAGCTCGGTCGCAGTTTCGTCGCAAACGATCTTGCGCCGGCCGCAGATGTGCACCTCGGCGCCAAGCTGTAGAAAGCGAGCCGTCATCGATTTGCCGAGGCCCGTGCCGCCGCCGGTCACGAGAATGCGCCGTCCAGCCAGAAGATTTTCCTTGAACATGGCTGTTTCTCCCGTACGGATTGTCGGTTAATTGGTCGATTGACTAAATCCGGCCGCCGTCTTTCTGTAAAGCGGCACCGAACAAGAACAGGCAAGAACTAGGAGAGAATTCATCCATGGAAGAGCGCGTCTCGATCTCGATCTCGGAAGGCGTCGCCGACGTGCGCCTGGTGCGCGCAGACAAGATGAATGCGCTCGATCAGGCCATGTTCGAGGCCCTTGTTGCGGCAATTGACCGGCTTTCTAAGGAAAAAGGCGTGCGCGTCGTCGTGCTGTCCGGTGAAGGCCGTGCCTTCTGCGCCGGTCTCGACATGGGGCGTTTTGCCGCCATGAAGGAGGGCGGTGGCAACGGAATTCCGGGTGGCGAAAATCGCGACCTCACCAAGCGGACGCACGGCCAGGCGAACTTTCCGCAACAAGCGGTATGGGGATGGCGTCAGCTCCCGGTTCCCGTGATCGCGGCGGTGCATGGTGTTGCGTTCGGCGGCGGCTTCCAGCTCTCGCTCGGCGCCGACATGCGCTTCCTCTCCCCCGATGCGCGGATGTCGGTGATGGAAATCAAATGGGGCCTCGTGCCCGATATGGCAGGCACGCCGATCCTCGCCTCGCTCGTACGCGACGATATCCTGCGCGATCTCACCTACACCGGCCGCATCTTCTCCGCGCAGGAGGCGATGACCTATGGCCTCGCCACGCGCATCTGCGATGATCCGCGTGTCGCGGCCCTCGAAGTCGCGCGCGAGATCGCGGGAAAAAGCCCGGATGCGATCCGCGCGGCAAAACGCCTGCTCAACAATCTCTCGGTCGATCCCGGCCCCGCGCTGCTTGCGGAGTCCGTCGAGCAGCAGAAGCTGATCGGCAGTGCGAACCAGACCGAAGCGGTGCGTTCGAATCTGGAGAAGCGTGCCGCGAAGTATGTGGACTAGCAGGGTCCTCATCCCGAGGAGCCGCGAAGCGGCGTCTCGAGGGATGGGCCACGGGCTCTCATGGTTCGAGACGGCGCTGCGCGCCTCCTCACCATGAGGGTCAACTCCAACGAAAAAGAAAAACAAATGAGCGAAACGTCCCCATTCCTCGGCATCGTCTCCGGCGATCGCCGTCGCGCCCACGCCGAAGTCGCCAATCGCGCCGACCGCATCGCCTCCGGCCTCGCCAAAATCGGCGTCAAGCAAGGCGATTGCGTCTGCATGCTGATGCGCAACGACATCGCTTTCCTGGAGGCCGCCTACGCCGCAATGCGGCTTGGCGCTTATGGCGTGCCGATCAACTGGCATTTCAAGCCGGAGGAGATCAACTACATCCTTGGCGATACCGGCACCTCCGTGCTGATCGGACATGCCGACATGCTGCACGCCCTGCGCGATGCGATTCCCGCGGGCGTCACCGTGCTCAGCGTGCCGACCCCACCGGAGATCTTGGCCAACTACAAGATCGATCCCGATCACCTGACGACTCCTGACTTCGCGATCGATTTCGAGTCCTGGCTCGCGCAATACCTGCCCTATGACGGCCCGGTCGTGCCGCAGCCGATGAATATGATCTACACGTCAGGCACGACAGGCCATCCCAAGGGCGTGCGGCGCAACGCGCCGACGGCGGATCAGCAGGCCGCCGGCGAGCGCATGCGCGCCATGATCTATGGACTGAAGCCCGGCGCTCGGGCAATCCTGCCGGGCCCGCTCTATCATTCCGCACCGAATTCGTTCGGCATTCGTGCGGGCAAGCTCGGCGGCGCGCTGGTGCTGATGCAGCGCTTCGAGCCGGAAGAGTTTCTGCAACTGATCGAGCGGTACGGCATCGACACCATCTTCATGGTGCCGACCATGTTCATCCGCCTGATGAAGTTGCCGGAGGCGGTCCGCAGCAAGTACGATGTCTCCTCGCTCCGCCACATCATCCACGCTGCGGCGCCGTGTCCGGCGGACGTCAAGCGTGCCATGATCGAATGGTGGGGGCCGGTGATCTATGAATTCTACGGCTCGACCGAATCCAGCGCCGTCACGTTTGCGACGTCGGAGGACGCGCTGCAGAAGCCCGGCACCGTCGGCAAGATTTCGCCGGGCGCCGAGTTGCGCTTCATCGGCGATGACGGTCGCGTGCTGGGCGTGGGCGAGATCGGCGAGATCTATTCGCGCATGGCCGGAATGGCCGACTTCACCTACCACAACAAGCCCGAGAAGCGCGCCGAGATAGATCGCGACGGTTTCATCACCTCGGGCGACGTCGGCTATATCGACGAAGACGGCTACGTCTTCATCTGCGACCGCAAGCGTGACATGGTGATCTCTGGCGGTGTCAACATCTATCCAGCCGAGATCGAGTCTGTGTTGCACGCCGTGCCCGGCGTGCATGATTGCGCAGTGTTCGGCATTCCCGATGCCGAGTTCGGCGAGGCACTGATGGCCGTGGTCGAGCCGCAAGCAGGCATCACGCTCGATGTCGCCGGCATCCGCGCACGGCTGAAAGCGTCACTGGCAGACTACAAGGTGCCGAAGCACATCGAGATCCGTAGTGGCTTGCCGCGCGAAGACTCCGGAAAAATCTTCAAGCGCCGCCTGCGCGATCCCTATTGGCAGCAGTCGGGGCGGAGGATCTGATCGTCTTGTAGCCCGGATGGAGCGAAGCGCAATCCGGGACGGTGCTTGCGTCAAAAACCCCGGATTTCGCTGCGCTCCATCCGGGCTACGAACACAGGGATGAATGATCATGAGCGATGCGGCAAGCGAGACCAAAGAAGTCCTCTACGAGGTCGCCGATCACATCGCGACCATCACGCTGAACGCGCCGGAGCGCATGAACACGATCTCCGGCCCGATGTTGAACGATCTCGCGCGGCTGCTGATCGAAGCCAATGAGGACAAGAACGTCCGCGTGGTCATCCTCACCGGCAAGGGCAGGGCATTCTGCGCCGGTCTAGATCTCCGCAAGGAACGCGACGGCAACGGCCTGAGCGCGGCGTCCTCGCCGACCACGATCAACCTGCGCAACACGCCGCCGACGGTGTTGCAGGCCATGAACAAGCCGACGATCTGCGCCGTCAACGGAGGCGCGGCCGGCTATGGCATGGACACCGCGCTCGGCTGCGACATCCGCATCATGGCGGAATCCTCAAAGCTCGCCGCCGCCTTCGTCAAGCGCGGCGTGGTGCCGGAATCCGGCGGCACCTGGCTGTTGCCGCGCATGCTCGGCTGGGCCAAGGCCTCCGAGCTGATCTTTACCGGCCGCACGCTCAGCGCCCGCGAATGCCTGGAATGGGGCCTCGCCAACGAGGTCGTGCCAGATGGCGAACTGATGAACCGCGCCACCGCCATCGCCCGCGAGATCGCCGCCAACGCGCCACTCGCGGTGCAGGCCTCCAAGCGCATGATGCGGATGGGCCTCAACGAAAACTTCCATGACCATGTCCACCACGTCTATCTCCAGCTCCTGCCGCTGTTCAAAACCCGGGACATGGCCGAGGGCATGAAGGCCTTCATGGAGAAGCGCGAGCCGAAATTCGAGGGCCGGTAGGCGGTCGCGCCTATCAGGCGTCTTCGCATGGACAGATTTCGAGCCTATATGAGAAGGGTCATCGTCTTGCGGATCATCCAAGGTTCCTAAATCTAATGGCCCCCGTTTCCATCCTGCTCAACATCATCTGGATTCTCATCGGCGGCGCCTGGATGGCGGTCGGCTGGCTGATTGCCGCGGTCATCATGGCTGTCACCATCATCGGCCTGCCCTGGGCGCGGGCGGCGTTCAACATCGCCGTCTATACGCTGCTGCCGTTCGGCTCGCGGGCGGTCAGCCGTGACGAGGTCACCGGCATGAGCGATATCGGCACCGGTCCGCTCGGGCTGATCGGCAACATCATCTGGTTCGTGCTGGCCGGCTGGTGGCTGGCGCTTGGCCACTTCCTGACGGCCGTGCTCTTTGCCATCACCATCATCGGCATCCCCTTCGCCTGGGCCCACCTCAAGCTCGCGGGCATCGCGCTCTGGCCGATCGGCAAGGTGATCGTGCCGGCTTAGGGCGCCCTCGGTGTGCGCCGCCCCCAACTTCATCTTGCGCTGCGGCAAAAAACTTGCACACTCGGTAGGCCGGGGAGCCATTGGGAGCTCTACAGGGAGCGCGAGCCATGTCCCTCCAGACCCTACCATCCGACGCCGCCGATCTTCGCCCGAACAGGCCTGAGGACATCCAGGCTCTGGAGGCTGATGCGCGGCTTCGCGATGATATCCGCCTGCTCGGGCGTATCCTGGGCGACACCGTGCGCGACCAGGAGGGCGCAGATGTGTTCGACCTGGTCGAGCGCATCCGGCAGACCTCGATCCGGTTCCACCGCGATGAGGACCGGCTCGCCCGCCGCGAGCTCGAAGAGATCCTCGACGGCATGTCGACCTCGGAGACGGTGCGGATCGTCCGCGCCTTCAGCTATTTCTCCCACCTCGCCAACATCGCCGAGGATCAGAACAACATCCGCCAGATGCGTGCCCGCAGTGTGGCCAACGGTTCCGGCGTGCTGGCAGAGACGCTCGCCAAAGCCAAGGCCGCGGGCATTGGCGCGGATACGCTGCGCGGCTTCTTCAAGAGTGCGCTCGTCAGTCCGGTGCTGACGGCGCACCCCACGGAAGTCCGCCGCAAGAGCACCATGGACCGCGAGATGGAGGTAGCTAGCCTGCTCGACCGCCGCGAGCGGGTTGCGCTGACGGAGGACGAAGCCGCCGCCAGCGACGAGCAGCTGCGCCGGGAGGTGCTCACGCTGTGGCAGACCAATTTGTTGCGCCGGACCAAGCTCACCGTGCTCGACGAGGTCGCCAACGGCCTGTCGTTCTACGACTACACCTTCCTGCGCGAGGTGCCGCGGCTGGTCAATGCATTGGAAGACCGGCTGGAGGAGGGCGGCGAGCAGGCGGCCTCCGAGCTTGCCTCCTTCCTGCGGATGGGAAGCTGGATCGGCGGTGACCGCGACGGCAATCCGTTCGTCACCGCCGACGTGATGCGCGGCACGCTGCGGCTGCAGTCGAGCCGCGTGATGCAGTTCTATCTGAACGAGCTGCACGTGCTCGGCTCGGAGCTGTCGATCGCAGCCCATCTCGCCGACGTCTCGGAAGAGCTGCGCACGCTGGCGGAGCGTTCGCCCGACACCTCGCCGCACCGGAGCGGCGAGCCCTATCGCCTCGCGGTCTCCGGCATCTATGCCCGCCTGACGGCCACGGCCGAAAAGCTTCAGGTTGAGATCACGCGGCGGCCGGTCGGCAAGGGCGCGCCGTATGAGAGCGTCAAAGAGCTTCAGGCCGATCTCGACGTGCTGCACCGCTCGCTGATCTCCAACAACGCCCGCGTCATCGCCCGCGGCCGGCTGCGGCTGTTGCGGCGCGCGGTGGATTGCTTCGGCTTCCATCTGGCACGGCTCGATATCCGCCAGAACTCGGCGGTGCACGAACGCACCATCGCCGAGCTGATGGACGCCGCCAATCCCGGTATGTCCTATCTCGCGCTCGGCGAGGACGCGCGCGTCTCGCTGCTCACCAACGAATTGCGCAGCACGCGCGCGCTGGTGTCGCCGTTCGTCAAATACAGCGACGAGACCATGGGCGAGCTCAACGTCTTCCATGGAGCGGCGGAAGCGCATGCGAAGTTCGGCTCGGAGGCCATTCCCCAATGCATCATCTCGATGTGCCAGGGCATGTCCGACATGCTCGAGGTCGCGGTGCTGCTGAAGGAGGTTGGTTTGGTCCATCCCTCCGGGCGCAGCGCCATCAACATCGTGCCGCTGTTCGAGACCATCGAGGATTTGCAGGCCTCGAGCGGCATCATGGATCGCATGCTGTCGTTGCACGATTACCGCCGCCTCGTCGACAGCCGCGGCAGCGTGCAGGAAGTCATGCTCGGCTATTCCGACTCTAACAAGGATGGCGGCTTCGTGACCTCGGGCTGGGAGCTCTACAAGGCCGAGATCGGCCTCGTCGAGGTGTTCGAGCGCCATGGCGTCCGTCTCCGCCTGTTCCACGGCCGCGGTGGCTCTGTCGGCCGCGGCGGCGGACCGAGCTATGATGCCATCGTCGCGCAGCCGGGCGGGGCCGTGAATGGCCAGATCCGCATCACCGAGCAGGGCGAGATCATCTCGTCGAAATACTCCAACGCGGAAGTCGGCCGCAACAATCTCGAAATCCTGGCGGCTGCGACGCTGGATGCCAGCCTGTTGCAGCCGAGCCAGAGCGCGCCGCGCCGCGAATATCTCACTGCGATGGACGAACTTTCAAATCTCGCATTCAAGGCTTATCGCGGCCTCGTCTACGAGACCGACGGCTTCGTCGAATATTTCTGGTCCTCGACCGTCATCAACGAGATCGCGACCTTGAACATCGGCAGCCGTCCGGCCTCGCGCAAGAAAACCCGCGCGATCGAGGATTTGCGCGCCATTCCCTGGGTGTTCTCCTGGGCGCAGTGCCGCCTGATGCTGCCGGGCTGGTACGGCTTTGGAAGCGCGGTCGAGCAATGGATCGCGGAACATCCCGACAAGGGCATGCCGTTCCTGAAAGAGCTCTACAAGGAATGGCCGTTCTTCCGGATGCTGTTGTCGAACATGGATATGGTGCTCGCCAAAAGCTCGATCGCGATCGCCTCGCGCTATGCCGAACTGGTGCCGGACGAAGCCCTGCGCGAAAAGATCTTCGGCCGCATCCGCCGCGAATGGCATTCCTGCATCGAGACGCTGCTCGACATCATGGGGCAGGACCGGTTGCTGCAAGGCAACCCGCTGCTGGAGCGCTCCGTGCGCCACCGCTTCCCCTATCTCGACCCGCTCAACCACGTGCAGGTCGAGCTCTTGAGGGAGCACCGCGCGCAGAACCCGGACGAGCAGGTGCTGCGCGGGATTCAGCTGACGATCAACGGGATTTCGGCGGGACTACGGAATACAGGGTAGGGCGAGTAGCGGAATGGCGAGTAGCGAATGGAGTCTACTCGCCATTCGCTACTCACTATTCGCCTGCAGACTACACCGGATCCCACGGGAAGATGTCGGCGGAACGGTCGAGCTTGTAGAACGAGCCCTTCAGCGCGGGCATGCCGTGTTCCGCGATCGATTGCGGCGTCCAGCCTTCGCTGCGATGTACCGAGCGCAGCGGCCTGTTCTGGCTGAACAGGAAGAGCTCGTTCATGCGCGCGCCAAAAATCTGGCCGGAGACATCCTTGGCGGCGTCGGAGAGCAGATAGGCGCAGATCGGCGCGATCTTCTCCGGACCCATCTGCTTGATCTTCTCGACGCGCGCCTTCTCGGCTTCGGTCTCGGTCGGGATGGTGCCGATCATGCGGGTCCAGGCGAACGGCGAGACGCAGTTTGAACGGACGTTGAAACGGCCCATGTCGAGTGCAATGGATTTTGAGAGTCCGACGATGCCGAGCTTGGCGGCGGCGTAGTTGGCCTGGCCGAAATTGCCGATCAGGCCCGAGGTCGAAGTGAAGTGCACGAAGGAGCCAGACTCCTGCTCGCGGAAGATGCGCGCGGCGGCGTGGCTGACATAGAACGAGCCCATCAGATGCACCTTGATGACGGCCTCGAAGGCTTCCACGCTCATCTTGTGGAAGATCATGTCGCGCAGGATGCCGGCATTGTTGACGACGCCGTCGAGCCGGCCGAAATGATCGGTCGCGGTCTTCACGATCTTGCTGGCGGGTACGGCTTCCGCGACGCTTTCGAAATTGGGCACGGCGATGCCGCCGCGCTTCTTGATCTCCTCCACCACTTCTTCAGCGGGAGAAGCGCTGGAGCCGGCGCCGTCGGCGGCCCCGCCGGGATCGTTGACGACGACCTTGGCGCCTTCCGCCGCACAAAGCAACGCGATCTCTCGCCCGATGCCGCGGCCTGCGCCGGTGACGATGACGACCTTGTCCTGCAGTGATTTGCTCATGTGGGTTCTCCTGTTGTTTCTACCTCGCCCCGCTTGCGGGGAGAGGTCGGATCGCATCGCAGATGCGATCCGGGTGAGGGGGACTCTCCGCGAGTCCGAATGCGTGGAAGCAGCCCCTCACCCCAGCCCTCTCCCCGTAAGAACGGGGAGAGGGAGAGGCGGGCGGCTGGATTACCTCTCGTTCGTAAACACGATCGTACCACTGGCGGCGAACATGCCGCCGACGCCGTGGCACACCGAAATCTTCGCGTTCGGCACCTGTGCCGGCGCGATGCCGCGCATCTGGCGCACGCTTTCCTGGAGCGCGTACATGCCGTACATGCCCGAATGCATGTAGCTCAAGCCGCCGCCATTGGTGTTGAGCGGCAACTTGCCGCCGGGCCGCGTGTTGCCGTCCGCGATGAACTTTCCTGTCTCCTCGTGCGGCATGAAGCCGAGGTCGCCGAGGCCGAACAGCGGCAGATGCGCAAAGGCGTCGTAGATCATGAGATGATCAACGTCCTTGTGCGCGATGCCGGCCTCCTTGAAGGCGAGGGGACCAGCGGTCTTGAACGCGCGCGAGGAGTTGAACGTCTCCATCTGGCTGACCATCGGCGTTTCGACGCTCTCGCCGGTGCCCATGATGTAGACGGGTTTTCGCGGAAAATCCTTGGCGCGGTCGGCCGAGGTCAGGATCAGCGCGCCGCCGCCGTCGGTGACGAGGCAGCACTGCAAGAGCCGGAACGGATAGGCGATCATGCGCGAGTTGAGGACGTCGGCGACCGTGATCGGGTCCTTCATCATCGCCCGCGGATTCTTCGCCGCCCATTCGCGCTGGACCACCGCGACAGAGGCGAGCTGCTCATGCGTGATGCCGTAGGTCTTCATGAAGCGCAGCACGGGGATCGGGAACATGCTGGGCGGGCCGTAGACGCCATAGGGCGCCTCGAACTGGCCTTGCAGGCTGTCGGCGGGGATCGAGCGCGGTGCCTTGCCGATCATCGATTTGCCGCTCTCGGCATGCGTGATCAGCACGGTCTTGCACAGGCCGGCCTCGATCGCCGCCGCGGCATGGCGGACGTGCAGCATGAACGAGCAGCCGCCGACCGAGGTGCCGTCCACCCAGGTAGGCCTAATGCCGAGATAGTGGCAGACCTGCTGCGGCGTCTCGACTGCGGTCGCAAAGCCGTCGATGTCCGACAGCTTCAGCCCGGCATCGGCGATGGCATTGAGCGCCGCATCCGCGTGAAGCTGGAGCTGCGACACATTGGGGATGACACCGAGCTCGGTGGTCTCGGCCGCGCCGACGACGGCAACCTGATTTTCGCGCATGGTCTATCCCTTCGCCGGACGGAACACGGGGAGGGTGATCTTGTCGTCAAGTGCCTCGAACGCGACCTCGAGCTTCATGTCGAGTTCGAGCGCCTCCGGCGTCTGCGGACAGTCGATGATGTTGCTCATCATCCGCGGCCCCTCCGCAAGCTCGACCACCGCGATCGCGTAAGGCGGCGTGAAGCCGGGCGCGGCCGGGCGGTGGTTGATCACGTAGCTGTAGAGGAAACCCTTGCCGCTCGCCTTGAATATGCTGACCTTGCGCGAGGCGCAGGACGGGCAGAACGGCCGCGGTGGGAAATAGACATGCGCGCAGGCGTCGCAGCGCTGCAGGCGCAATTCGCCTGCTTTCGTGCCGTCCCAGAAATGCTGGGTTTCCGGCGTCGGTTTCGGTCGTGCGCGCTGCGGTTCGGCCATCTCGGCTGGTCCTCCCAGAGAACAGGCTTCGCGCCTGCCCGTTTCGATCTTGATGCGACAATCGGCTATAGTGCGTCAACGGTCCAGCAGGCAGCATGCATGCCATCATGCGCACAATGCTTGTGTCGAACTGAGCCGGCGCTATAGATTGCGCGCGCAATATTCCGTGAGACAGACATGCCCGATTTCCCGACACTGACGAAGCTCGCCGAAGACCTCGAAAGCGGCCGCACCACCTCCCGAAAACTGGTCGAGGCGTGCATCGCCAGGATCGCCGATCCCGCCGGCGAGGGCCAGCGCACCTTCATCCATGTCGACAAGGACGCCGCGTTCGCGACCGCCGACGCGATGGACGCCTTGCGCAAGGCCAAAGCGGCGCCGTCGCGCTATGCCGGTATCCCGGTCTCGATCAAGGATCTCTTCGACATCAAGGGCCAGGTGACGCGCGCCGGCTCCCGTGCCCTCGATGATTCTCCGGCGGCCGAGCAGGATGCTCCCACGGTAGCGCGGCTGCGCAAGGCCGGCTTCGTCGTGATCGGGCGGACCAACATGACCGAGTTCGCCTATTCCGGCATCGGCATCAATCCGCATTACGGTACGCCGAAGGGGGCCTGGAACCGGGCCGAGGGCCACGTGCCCGGCGGCTCGTCCTCAGGCGCCGCGGTCTCCGTGCTCGACGGCATGGCGCACGGCGCGCTTGGCACCGACACCGGCGGCTCCTGCCGGATTCCGGCCGCCTACAACGGCATCGTCGGCTACAAGCCGACGCAACGCCGCGTGCCGCTCGATGGCGCGGTGCCGCTGTCGTTCTCGCTCGACAGCATCGGGCCTTTGGCGCGATCGGTCAGCTGCTGTGCCATTCTCGACGCCGTGCTCGCGAACGAGCCGATCGTCGCGCTGAAACCTCGCCCGGTGAAGGGCATGCGGTTGGCCGTGCCGACCACGATCGCGCTCGACGATCTCGACGCTGAGGTGGCCCAGACGTTCGAGCGCGCGCTGAAGTCGCTTGCTGATCACGGTGCCATCATCGAGCGCATCGAGATGGCCGAATTCCACGACATCGGCCCGATGAACGCCAAGGGCGGCTTTGCCGCGTCCGAAAGCTACGCCTGGCATCGCTACCTCATCACGTCCAAGGGCGACGTTTACGATCCCAGAGTCTCCATGCGTATCATGCGCGGCGAGGCGCAGAGCGCAGCCGACTACATCGATCTCCTCAACGAGCGCCGCTCGCTGATCGCCCGCGTCAACGCGCGCATCGCGCCCTATGACGCGCTGGTGCTGCCGACCACCGCCAACACGCCGCCGAAGATTTCGGATCTCGCCGACGACAAGGCGTTCACCGCGCAAAACATGCGCGCGCTGCGCAACTGCACCCTGATCAACATGATCGACGGCTGCGCCATCTCGCTGCCGGCACATCGCGAGGGCGAAATCCCCGTCGGCCTGATGCTTGCAGGCGCGGGTGGATCCGACCGCCGTATCTTTGAACTTGCTGCCGGCATGGAGGCCGTAATTCGTGTTTGACCTGACTTTCACCGTCGATGCCCAGGACACCACCACACCACTGACCTTGGCGATCGACCAGATGGTCATCGCCGGCTGGACCGGCCGCGATCCCGTCGCGCGCGACAAGCACATCGCGGAGCTCGAAGCCGTCGGCATCGCCCGGCCGGCCTCGACGCCGATCTACTACCGCGCCTCGGCGCGCCGGCTGACCCAGGAAGACGGCATCGAATGCTGCGGCGGCGATTCTAGCGGCGAGGTCGAGTTCGTGCTGATCGGCTGGCAGGGCCGCATCTTCGTCGGCTGCGGCTCCGACCACACCGACCGCAAGGTCGAGGCCTACAATGTCACGGTCTCCAAGCAGATGTGCGACAAGCCGATCGCATCGACGCTGTGGGAGCTCGAGGACGTCATCGGCCATTGGGACAGGATGATCCTGCGCTCTTACGCCACCATCAACGGCGAGCGCGTGCTCTACCAGGAAGGCACGCTGGACGCGATGCTGCCGGTCGCCGACCTCATCGCGCGCGGTTTCGAGGGCGGAAAATTCCCCGACGGCTGCGTCATGTTCGGCGGCACTTTTGCGGCCAAGGGCGGCATCCGGTCGGCGGATCGCTTCGATTTCGAGCTTGAGGATCCCGTGCTGAAGCGGACGATCAAGCACGGATATGACGTGGTGACGCTGCCGGTGAGGGGCTAGGACTACGGGCTACGCTGGCCCGCCGGAATTGCGGCGGGCGCATCGCGAAATTCGATGGGGCGCTGCCGCGCCCCGTCGGCCTCGGCTTCGCTGATCAACGCTGCCTGAAGCATGCGATCTATGACACGGTTTCGCCAGTCTTTGGCGAGGTCTTTTCGTCTCATCGCGATCTGTGGTGTCCTATGCAGCGCGGCGAGGAGCGCAATCTCATCGATTGTGAGAATCCTCATCGGCTTGCCGAAATACGCCATTGCTGCCGCCGCGACGCCGTAGCTGCCGCGTCCGAGATACATCTCGTTCAAATAGATTTCGAGAAGGCGGTCACGCGAAAAGGCCCTTGCGACATGGTTCACCAGATAGGCGTTGCCGAGGTGCCAATCGAGGCCGCGGCAACAATTGGTGCTTTCTGCGATCAAGCACCTTGTGACGCCCCAGGTGATCCCCGATGACCGAGGCTCGCGGCTGAAAATGGCCGCAAGCGCGCTCTCAAAATAGGGATTGAGGGATGGGCGCTCATAGAATTCGGTCTCTTCCGACGCGATAATCGCCTTTTGCAGCAGCAAGGGAATTTCGGCGAGCGGGGTATATGGGTCTTGCTTGTCGACGCGACAAACGGGGCCGGTCCCGGATGTCGCAGCGATACGCGCGACGTCGGGAACGCCGACCTCATATTCGAGGTGCCAAACGACGTATAAGGCGACGGCCAGCAGGCCGACGCCCCCGAGCGAGACCAGGGCCAGCAGCAATGACGAGAGATTTGCGCATCGAGGGCAGGCTGAAGGGGCGGGGACGAGCTTAGTCCAACCTCGCGGTGGAACCGGACGGAATTGGGGCGGTCGGGCCTCACGGAAATCGGGTGGTGATAGCGGCCGGCCTCTGGCACACATTCTCCGTCATTCCGGGGCGTGCCCTCTTGGGCGCGAGCCCGGAATCCATCGAGCGGCAGCATTGGTGGATGAATGGATTCCGGGCTCGCGACTGCGTCGCGCCCCGGAATGACGGAAAGTGGATGGGTTATCGCCATGGCAATTGCGAAACGTGCTCCTGCGGCTGTCGATCAGGCAGTTGACCTCACCTCCCACGTCGACACCCTCGACTGGCCCCAAATCACCAGCGAACTCGACTCCCAGGGCAGCGCCGTCCTGAAGGGCCTGCTCACGCCGGACCAATGCCACGCCGTCGCTGAACTCTATCCCGACGATGCAAATTTCCGCAGCCGCGTCGTCATGGGCCGCCACGGCTTTGGCCGTGGCGAGTACAAATATTTCTCCTATCCGCTCCCTGACCTGATCGCGCAGTTGCGCCCTGCGCTCTATGCGCATCTGCAAGGCGTCGCCAATCGCTGGAACGAGGCGATGGGGATCGACATCCGCTATCCCACGGCGCATGCGGCCTTCCTCAAGCGCTGCCACGAAGCAGGGCAGGCGCGGCCGACACCGTTACTGCTGCAATACGAGGCCGGCGACTTCAACTGCCTGCATCAAGACGTCTATGGCGAGCACGTCTTCCCGCTCCAGGTCGCGATCCTCTTGTCCGAACCCGGCCGCGATTTCACCGGCGGCGAGTTCGTGCTGACCGAGCAGCGCCCGCGCATGCAGTCGCGTGCCGAGGTGGTTCCGCTGGCGCAGGGCGACGCGGTCGCCTTTGCCGTGCACCACCGCCCGGTACAGGGGACACGCGGGACTTACCGCGTTAACCTGCGCCATGGCGTGAGCCGGATTCGCTCCGGCCAGCGCCACACGCTGGGTGTGATCTTCCATGATGCCAAATGAGCGCTGCGATTGACGGCTGATTTGTTCGACAGCGTCGCTGAAGCCCAACCGTCGCGCGAAGAGATCGCCGACGGCGCCGTGCTGCTGCGCGGCTTCGTCAAGCCGATCGAAAACGAGCTGATCGCCGCGGTGCGCGCGATCGTGGTGCAGTCGCCGTTCCGCCGCATGACCACGCCCGGCGGTCATCTGATGTCGGTCGCCATGACCAATTGCGGCGAGCGCGGCTGGATCACTGATCACACCGGCTACCGCTATGATCCCATCGATCCGCGAACCGAGGCGCCGTGGCCGGCGATGCCGCCGCTGCTTTACGATCTCGCCCGCCGTGCGGCGGAGCAGGGCGGCTTCCAAAACTTTGCGCCGGATGCCTGCCTCGTCAACCGCTACGAGCCCGGTACGCGGCTGTCGCTGCATCAGGACAAGGACGAGCTGGATTATTCGGCGCCGATCGTTTCGGTCTCGCTCGGCTTGCCCGCAATCTTCCTGTTCGGCGGGATGGCGCGCGCCGACAAGCCGCGGCGTTACCGCCTGGTCCATGGCGACGTCGTGGTCTGGGGCGGCCCGTCCAGGCTCGCCTATCACGGCGTGGCGCCGCTCGCCGATGGCGAGCATGCGCTGCTCGGCCGGAAGCGGATCAATTTGACGTTCCGCCGGACACGCTAACGCATTTCCTCGCTGGCCTCGCTCGGCTAAGATCGGAGCGGGGAGGCGGCGACATGACGACAGCACGGCTTACGGCTGATACCGGGACGGCCAACCGCACCGGCCTCTATCTCGCCGCGCTGCAACTGGTGTTCACGCTGGGCTGGACCACCTACGTCATCTACCTGCCAAAGCTCGCCGCCGAGGTCGGCATCGCGCCATCCGCCGTCATCCTCATCCTGATGCTGGATCAGGCGATCTTCACCGTTGCCGACACCGCAATGGGGATCGCCGCCGACAGGCTGACGCCGTATGTCGGCAGGCTTGGACTGTTCGTCGGGCTCGTGAGTGCGATCTCCTGCGGCGCGTTTCTCGCACTGCCCTTCGTCGCCGGACGCGGCGCGGCCGCGCAGGGCTGGTTCATTGCACTGATCGTGGTCTGGGCGATCACCTCGTCGGCGCTGCGCGCGCCGCCACTGACCCTGCTCGGCAAATACCGCGCGCGGCCGCAGGTGCCGTTTCTCGCCGCGCTCGCGATGCTCGGTTACGGCGTCGCCGGCGCGGTCTCGCCCTATCTCGGCGTGATCTTGCGCGAGCACGATGCGCGGCTGCCGTTCGTGATCTCCAGCGTCGTGCTGCTGCTCACGGCCGTAGCGCTGTCGCGGATCGAACACGATGTCGCGCAGGATACGCCGCCGCCCGCGCCAGACGAGGCGGCGAAGCCGCTGGGTGTGACGTCCATCGTCTTCATCGTCGCGACGGTCGCTCTGGCGCTCGGTTATCAGCTGCACTTTGCCATGAACAGCGCCCCGTTCTATCTGCGCTTTGCCAAGCCCGATGAGCTTTCATGGCTGATGCCGGTGTTCTGGATCGGCTTCAACATCGCGATGTTTCCGGCGAGCCTCGTCGTCAAGCATCGCGGCGGCCTGATCATGATGGGGGCGGCCGGGCTGTTCGGCGCAACCGCGATCGCGGCGGCCGAATTCGCCGGCAGCCTCAACATTCTGATCGCCGCGCAGTTTCTCGCCGGCGCCGCGTGGGGCTGCATGCTGATGAGTGCGATCTCGGCTGCGCTGGCGATCGGCTCGACCGGCGCGGAAGGCAAGGTGACCGGCCTCGTCTTCTCCGCGCTGGCGCTGGGTACGTTTGCGCGGATGGCGGCGGTCGCCGGGGGCTTGCAGAAGATGCCGGAGTACGCACCGCTGCTGCACTGGGCGCCGGTCGCCTGCTGGTCGGTTGCAGGCGCGGGCCTCTTGGTGATCGCGGCCGCGCGGCTACAGGGTGGTGCGCAACTCAAGGCTTCGGCGGGTGAATGAACGCCCACGGGCTGATTTCGGAGTCCCGCGTCACCTCGATCGAGATCAGGTACGGCCCGCCATGGGCGAGCGCCTTCTCCATCGCCGCCTTGAACTGATCCGGCGCAGTGACGCGCGCTGAAGCCACGCCAAAGGATTCCGCGAGCTTGACGAAGTCCGGATTGACCAGATCCGACGCTACCACGCGGCCGTCGAAACGTTCGCGCTGGTCGCGGCGGACATTGCCATAGGCGTTGTTGTTGAACACCAGAGTCACCACGCCAATGTTGAACTGGACGGCGGTGGCAAGCTCCTGCACGCCGAACATGAAGCCGCCGTCGCCGGTGATCGCCACCACCGGCTTGTCGGGATTGGCGACCTTGGCGCCGAGCGCAGTCGGGAAGCCCGAGCCGAGCGTGCCCTGATAGCCCGAGGTGATGAAGGTGCGTGGCTGGTAGATCGGAAAACCGTACCAGGAGGCGAAGCCGAATTGCGACAATTCATCGGTCACGATCGCATTCGCCGGCAGCACCTCGCGCAAAATGTTGAGATAGGCCATCTGCGGCTGGATGCGCTGGATTTCCGCTTGCGCTGTCGCTGTCGCTTCGCGGATCGCGGCGCGGCGGCCGGCGGTCTTGCTGTAGCCGGCTTTACTGACCGCAGCGACGAGATCGGCGGTTGCAGCTTTGGCGTCGGCAACGATGGCCGTGTCCGAGATGAAGCGCCGCATCTCGACGGGATCGATGTCGATGCGGATGCTCTTCAACCCGTCGGGGCGATAGGGCCAGCGCGACATGGTCGGCAGCTCCAGCCGCGAGCCGATGCCGATCATCAAATCCGTATTAGGCCAAAGCTTGTAGGCGGCGGCCATGGTGAGGCCGAGCTCATTCGCGTTGGAGACGATGCCGCGGCCACTACGGAAGGCGACCACAGGGGCATCGATCATCTCGGCGAGCTCGAGGATCTCTTCGCGTGCCTCGATCGCGCCGCTGCCGACGAAGATCATCGGCGCCTTGCTGTCCTTGATGAGCGCGGCGGCCTGCTTGATCATATCAGGATCGGTCAGCGGTACGGGCAGTGGCTCCAGCACCTGTGCTGCGGCGGTGTCGGCGCGCTGGGTAAAAATGTCCCAAGGCATCTCGACCGAGGCTGGGCCACGCCGCCCCGATGTCATCTCCTGGAAGGCGCGCGCCACGGTGGTCGGTGCATTACCGGGATGTTCGATCCGGTCGGCCCACTTAACATAGGTGCGCAGGGTCGCGAGCTGGTCAGGCATCTCGTGCAGATGGCCGCGGCCCTTGCCGAGAAATTGCGTCGGCACCTGGCCCGTGACGCACAGCACCGGTTCGTTGCAGCCGTAAGCGGTGAGCAGCGCCGCGCTGGCATTGAGCACGCCGGGGCCGGGCACGACGCTGAACACGCCGGGCCTGCCGCTGGAGCGCGCATAGCCGAACGCCATGTAACCGCAGGCCTGCTCGTGCCGCGCGCCGATCACCTTGAGCTGGGCCTGGTGAAAGGCGTCGAACAGGCCATAGACCTGCGCGCCGGGCAGGCCGAACACGGTGTCGACGCCATGGGCGACGAGCCCGCTTACGATCGCTTCGCCGCCGGTGAGGGTGGTCATTGCATGATTCCATTCGTGTTGTTGTTCAGGCTTCGTCGACGACGCCGTTGCGTAAAGATCCGATGCCCTCGGCCGCGACCTCGATGACGTCGCCGGGCTTCAGGTACCGCGGCGGATCGAACCGCGCACCGGCGCCGGTCGGCGTGCCCGTGACGATGATGTCGCCGGGAACGAGCGTCGCGAAGGTCGAGATATAGCTGATGAGATAGCGGAACGGAAACATCAGCCGGCTGGTGCGGTCGTCCTGCCGCAGCTCGCCGTTGACATGCGTGGTGAGGCGAATGTCGGCCAGCTGTGCTTCCCTCATGTAGGGCACGAGCCAAGGCCCTAAGCTGCCACTGGAATCAAAGTTCTTGCCCTGCGTGACGTTGAACTTCGCGTGGCGCAGCCAGTCGCGCACCGAGCCTTCGTTGCAGAGCGTGAGCGCTGCGATGTGGTCGAGCGCAGCACTCTCCTTGATGTGCCGGCCGGGCTTGCCGATTACCAGCACGATCTCGCCCTCGTAGTCGAGCTGCGCGGACGCGCGCGGGCGCACCAGCGGCGTGTCGTGGCCGACGAAGGAGCGCTGGCTCCGCATGAACATGCTCGGATATTTCGGCGCGTCCTGGCCGTCCTTGTACTCGGCATTGCGGTCGGGATAGTTGACGCCGATGCAGATGCTCTTTTCCGGCGCCGGCACCGGCGGCAGCCAGGTGACGTCGCCGAGCGCGTGATCCGGCGTGAGGCTGGCGGCCTCTTCGGCAAGGCTCGCGAGCTTTCCAGCCGCGATGACTTCACGCAGCGTCGGATAGTCCTTGGCGTGGCGCGGGGACAGATCGACGATGCCGCCCTCCAGGACGGCGCCGTAGCGGATATCACCCTTGACGGAGTAGGTGGCGAGGCGAGGGAGCTTCATGACTAATCCGCCACCAGCACGTCGGCCACGAACTTCGGCTCACGCACGGCTTGGCCTGAGAACGGCGAGCCTTGTTCGAACCATGACCGCGGCGCCGGCGCGCCCCACAATGTCTGGCGGCGCGGATCGCGCAGCGACCAGCGCAGCGGCTCGTGGTCGTGATCGCCAGTGAAGTAATCGCTGGTGTAGAGCTCGAGGCGGTGTCCATCGGGATCGCGCACGTAAAGGAAGAATGCGTTCGAGATGCCGTGGCGGCCGGGGCCGCGCTCGATGTTCTTCACAAAGCCTGCGGAGGCCATGACGTCGCAGAGATGGATGATGTTCATCGCGGTCGGGGTCCAGTAGGCGAAGTGATGCAGCCGCGGGCCCTTGCCGTTGGTGATCGCGAAATCGTGGACGTTGCCCTTGCGATGCATCCAGGCGGCGGCGATGCGCCCGTTCGCCCCGTCTTCTTCGGCGTATTCGGTGAGACGGAAGCCCAGCCGCGCATAGAACTCCACGGTGTCCTGCACCTCGGCGGCGAAGACATTGAAATGATCGAGCCGCTGCGGATGGCAGCCTTTGTAGAGGTCGAAGCGGCGCAAGAGATGCGGCCGGCGATCCATCGACGCATAGAGCTCGATCTGGAAACCGAAGGGATCGGTGAATTGCAGCGTGCGGCCCTGGAACGGCTGGTCGGCGAAGGCATAGCCAAGGCCGTTCTCGGAGATGAACTTTGCGGCCTTGTCGAGATCGCCGTCATTGCCGACCTTGAATCCGAGCCTGTTACAGGCGGGCACGGCCGCTTTCCGCAGCACCAGCGAGTGATGCTGATGCTCTTCCGCCGCGCGCAGGTAGACGAATTTGTCGTCGGCATCCTCGACATGCAGGCCGACGATGGTCTCGTAGAACGCGCGGCTCAGCTTCAGATCGGTGACGTCGAGCACGACATGGCTGGAGCGGATGATGTTGAACGGCGGCTCGAAGATGTGTTGCGGTACGGGCATTGCGTTTCCCCTCGGAACGACGAGCGTCAGATTCCCAGTTTCTGAATCTTGTGCGTGCCCCGCGCCAGCGAGACGTGCTTGGTTTCCATGTAGAAATCGAACGAGTAGTCGCCGCCGTCGCGGCCAATGCCTGAGGCCTTCATGCCGCCGAACGGGGTCGGCAGATGGCGAACGTTTTCCGAGTTCAGCCAGATCATGCCGGCCTCAAGCGCGTCGGCAACGCGCAATGCGCGGCCGACGTCGTTGGTCCAGACATAGCCGGTGAGGCCATAGCGGATGTCGTTGGCGATCTCGATCGCGTCCGCCTCGTCCTTGAAGGGCAGCACGGTGAGGAACGGACCGAACACCTCTTCCTGCGCCACGCGCATCTTGCCGCTCGCGCCGGTTACCAGCGTGGGCTCGACATAATGTCCGCCGCCCGGGCCGTCATAGGCCTTGCCGCCGACCGCAATCGTGGCGCCGTCCTGGCGCGCGACGTCGAAATAGGAGCAGACCTTTGCCAGATGCCGCTCATGGATCAGCGGTCCGATTTCCGTGGCAGGATCGAGGGGATGGCCGACCTTCAGCGCCTTCACGCGCGCGGTCAGCTTTTCGATGAATTTGTCCGCGATGCTCTGCTGGATCAGCAGGCGGCTGGACGACGTGCAGCGTTCGCCGTTGAGCGAGTAGATCATGAACACGACCGCGTCGAGCGCACGGTCGAGATCGGCATCGTCGAACACGATCACGGGGTTCTTGCCGCCGAGCTCGAAATGCACGCGCTTCAGGGTGGGCGCGCCCTGCACCATGATCGCCGATCCCGTCGCGCTCTCGCCGACGAACCCGATCGCCTTGATGGCGGGATGTTCGGTCAGCGCCTTGCCGGCCTCTTCGCCAAAACCGTGGACGGTGTTGAGCACGCCGTCGGGCACACCGGCTTCCTTGACGAGCCTTGCGAGAATGGCGGCTGTCACCGGCGACCATTCGGCCGGCTTGTGCACGACGGTGCACCCCGCAGCGAGCGCAGGCGCGATCTTCCAGGTCGAAAGCATGAACGGCGTGTTCCACGGCGTGATCACGCCGACCGGGCCGATCGGCACGCGCGTCGAGACATTCCAGTGCTCGTCGCTCGGTGTGTTCTGGCCGTCGCGCGCCTCGGCGCATTTGTCGGCGAAGAAGCGGAAGTTTTCCGCGGCGCGGATCGCGGCTTTAGCCATGAAGCGATAGGCCTGGCCGGTGTCGATACATTCGAGCACGGCGATGTCGTCGGCATTGTCCTCGATCGCGTCCGCAACGCGATGCAGCAGCTTCTTCCGCATCGCCGGTCCCATGTCGCGCCAGGACTTGAAGGCGAGCGCAGCGGCAGTCGCGGCCGCATCGATGTCCTCGGCATTGCCGCGCGCAACGCTTGCGAGCGTCGCACCGTCGACCGGGGACTTCGTCTCAAATCTCTCGCCGGAGATCGAGGGCACGACCTTGCCGTCGATCATGTGGCCGATGCCATCGGCGCTGAGCTTTTTCAGCAGGGGCGCTACGCGGTCGCGGTTGGCCTGGAACACATCGGCTTTTGGCGTGGGCTTATCCATGGGCGGCCACCACTTTCAATGCGTCGTGGATGTTGTTGCGCTTCCAGCTGGTGTCCTTGTCGTTGATCTGCATGTCGAACGACAAGGCGAATTTTGAGCCAGCGAAGACGGGGTCGAGATGTTTGGAGAGCGCCTGGAAGACATGCTCGCCGGCCTTCTGCCGCGTGGCGAGGTCGCGGCCCTCGCCGATGCGCAGCAGCATGTCGAGGAAGCCGTAGTCGTGCTTGGCATCGGCGATCGCATAGTGTTCGCAGCGGATGGCACGAACACGGATGCCGCCGAGCGGGAAGATGCCGGTCTCGACCGCTGCCTTGCGGACGATCTCGCAGACGGCGCCGATGTCGAGGTGGTGATCGAGATTGGCCGAATATTCGATCGTGAAATGCGGCATGGCTGTTTCACTCCCTGTGTCGATTTATTGCTTCAAGCGAAGTAGCAGCTGACCGAGCCGTAGGCGCCATAATCGGCTTGAATTGTGTCGCCCTTGCGGGTCTCGATCGGACGGATGAAGGAGCCGGCGAGCACGATTTGGCCGGGCTCGAGCGCGAGCCCAAGCGGTGCGATCTTGTTCGCAAGCCATGCCACGGCCGTCGCGGGATGATTGAGCACGCCGGCGGCGAGCCCGGTTTCTTCGAGCTGACCGTTCTTGAAGCAAAGCGCGCCGATCCAGCGCAAATCCGCGTCCAGCGGACGGATCGGCCGTCCGCCGAGCACGATGCCGGCATTCGCGGCATTGTCGGCGATGGTGTCGTAGATTTTTCGCGTCGCCTTGGTCTTGGGATCGACGCGCTCGATGCGTGTATCCAGGATCTCCAGCGCCGGCACCACGAAGTCGGTGGCGTTGAGCACGTCGAACATCGTGCAGTCCGGCCCCGACAAGCGCTTGCTCATGACGAAGGCAAGCTCGGCCTCGACGCGTGTCGCGATGAAGCGCTCGGTCGGGACCAAGCCGCCGTCGGCGAAGAACATGTCGTCGAGCAGCACTCCGGAATCCGGCTCGTTGATATCAAGCGCGCTCTGCATCGCCTTCGAGGTCAGGCCGATCTTGTGGCCTTTGACGAGGCGTCCCTCGGCGATCTTGATGTCGACCCACGCCTTCTGAATCGCGTAGGCATGGGCGATGGTGATGTCAGGGAAATCCTGCGAAAGCTGCCGGATCTGCACGCGGGTCTTCTCCGCCTGGTGCAGACGGTTCGCGCAAGCAAGGATATCGTCTTTGGAAAGCGCCATCGGTGATCGACCAAAATCGTGGTGCCCGGAAATACTTAACATGTTAAGTGAATGCGTCAAACTGAATCTGGACTTGCTGCATTGCAAACTTTTTGCGACTTGAAAGGGCGGCTTTGAAAGGGCGTCATGGTGAAAAGACCGGCTGATCCCACCAACGCAAGCGCGCCTACCGCGCGCCATGTGCCGATGCGCGATTTCTCGCGATCGCTGCCGATGTCGCTGCTCCGGGCACGCGAGGCGGTGATGCGGCAATTTCGCCCAGCGCTGCGCGAGCACGGTCTGACCGAGCAGCAATGGCGTATCCTGCGCGCGCTTGCCGCCATCGAGGCCGCCGAAGTCACGGAACTCGCGCGCACCGCGTTTCTCCTTGGGCCGAGCCTGTCGCGCATCCTGCGCGATCTGGAGGCGCGCAATTTGATCGAGCGCAAGACGGCGAAGGCGGACCAGCGCCGCAGCATGGTCTCGATTTCGAAAGAAGGTGTGAAGCTGATGGCCTCCGTCGCGCCGTCCTCGGAAGCGATCTATGCCGAGATCACGCAGCGCTTCGGCGCGCGCAAGCTCGTCGAGTTGCAGGAGATGCTTGGAGAGTTGGAATTGTGCCTCGCTTCCACGGAAGCGCGTGAGGAGATCACGGACGATGCGTAGCGGCAAATTTGCATGGTGACGTTCCCGTCACGCATGACTGTCGTCATTGCATAACGCGTGGGCAGTGCGCGCGACGTGAATTGCGCGAGATCCCCTGGAAAAGCAGCTGAGAATAGATCGCTGCCGCAGGTGTTAATCACCTCGGGGGCATGACCACTCCGCACTTAGTCGATGGCATCTCAATATCAATTTACTCACGCCGGAAGAGTCCGTAAGTAGCATCCGGCTCTGTATTCAGAAACAAAGCCAAATAAAGAAGGGCCGACAAGGACGCCCGGCCCCAGGGAGAAATGAATGAAACTGACGAGACGCGATTTCGCGACCGGAATTGCTGCCGGTATTGCCGCGCCATACCTCATCAAGAGCGCGAATGCGCAGGGCGCCACCATCAAGATCGGCATGTGCGCGCCCGTTACCGGTCCCGCCGCTGAGTCCGGGGGTTACGCCATCAAGGGCGCCAAGCTCGCGCTCGAAGCCGTCAACAAGGCCGGCGGGATCCTGGGAAAGCAGGGCGAGTTGATCGTCGAGGACGATCAGACCACCAATCCCGGCATCGTGCTCGCCTTCTCCAAGCTCGCCTCTCAGCCTGATATCGTCGGGTTCCTCGGCTCGATCCGCTCGACCCAGGTGCATGCGATGGCGCCTGACGTCATCAAGCTAGGCAAGCCCGTGATGATCGGCGGCACCGATCCGAACCTCACCCATATGGGCAATCAGTGGCTGTTCCGCTGTCGTCCCAATGACAGCTATTCCGGCCGCGTCATCGCCGAATACGGCGTCAGCACGTTGGCCAAGAAGAAGTGGGCCGTGCTGCATTCGACCGACGCGTTCGGCACCGCCGGCGGCAAGGCGCTGACGGAAGCGCTGACCAAGCTGGGCGCTCCGCCCGTGCTCGACCAGGGCTACGCCAACCAGAGCCAGGATTTCACGCCGGTCGTGCTCGCAATCAAGCAGTCGGGCGCCGACATTCTCGGCTCCTACTTCACCTTCGAGAACGACCTCGGCATCTTCGCCCGCCAGCTCCGTCAGCTCGGCGTCAACATCCCCTGGGTTGGCTCGCCCTCGATCGTCAACATCACCGCGCTGAAGCTTGCCGGTCCCGCGCTCTACAATACCTATGGCGTGGCCGACTATGCCGAGGATTCCAGCGAAGGTTCGAAGGCGTTCGGCAAGATCTACCGCGACGCGGTCAAGGTCGCGCCGGATAACCAGAGCTCATGGACGTTCGATGCCATCAACGTGTTGTCGGCGGCGATCAACAAGGCCGGCTCCACCGATTCCGGCAAGATCCGCGAAGCCATCCTGGCGACCAAGAAGTTCGCCGGTGCCGAGGGCGAATACAATTTCGACCAGAACGGCGACGGTCTCCACGGCTACAACATCGTGAAGAACGAGAAGGGCAACATCACCTTCGACAAGCACATCGAGTTCAACGACTGACGCTGTTAGGAACGCACGAACGGATGGGTTCCCTCCCCCCTTGCGGGGGAGGGTTAGGGAGAGGGGTAAGCCGCACGGGCGGTGTATGTGGCTTACCCCTCTCCAACTCTCCCCCCACAAGGGGGGAGAGAGCCCTGCTATCTCCCGCGCGGCCTTTGACGAGATGCTGTGAATACGACAGCCGCTCGGCTCCCGTAGGCACCGAATCTTCGCTTCTCCTCCAACAGATCGCTTGTCATGGATCTCGCACTACAATTGCTCTTTACCGGCATCGGTATCGGCGCCGTGTACGCGCTCGTCGCGCTCGGCTTCGTGCTGATCTTCCGTGCCACCAATGTGGTGAATTTTGCCCAGGGCGAATTCTCCATGGTCGCAGCCTATCTGATGGTCGTCGCGGTCGAGGCCGGTCTGCCTTATTGGGCGGCCTTCATCGTCGCGTTGCTCGGCATGGCGCTGCTCGGCGTCGTCTTCAATCTCGGCGTCTATTACCCGCTGCGCCACCGCACTTACCTGCCTGTGATCATCGCCACCATCGGTGCCTCGATCCTGCTCGCCAATTCGGTGCTCGCGATCTATGGTCCGCAGCCGCAGGTGCTGGAAGGCTGGTTTGAAACGCCCGGCATTCAGGTCGGCCCGGTCTATCTCGACAGCCAGTATCTCCTGATCATCGGCGTCACCATCTGCCTCGTGGTCTTCAATTTCTGGTTTTTCGAGAAGACGTTGCTCGGCAAGAAGCTGCAGGCAACTTCGCAGGACAAGGAAATGGCCTCGCTGCTGGGCATTTCCGTGTCGACCATGATCATGATCACCTTCATCTATTCCGCGGTGCTCGGCGGTCTCGCCGGCATCCTCGTTGCACCAGTGCTGTTCGTCTCGATCCAGATGGGTTCGACCATCGCACTCAAAGCGTTCGCGGCCACCATCATCGGCGGCTTCGGCGACGTCGCCGGCGCCATCATCGGCGGTCTGGCGCTTGGCGTGATCGAGACCTTTGGCGCGGCCTATATCTCGGTGCCGTACAAGGACGGCTTCGCTTTCCTGGTTCTGATCGCCTTCCTGATCTTCCGGCCGCAGGGCATTTTTGGTGAACGCGTGGCGGAGAAGGCATGAGCGCCCCCAGCGACAACATGCCGATTCCGGCACAAGCCATCCACTCGAAGCCGCTGCTGGTCCGGCATCTGCCGTACTTCATCGGCGCGGCGATCCTGGTCGTCGTCGCGGCCAACATGAACTTCGACGGCTACGTTCACAACATCCTGCTCCAGGCCACCACGTTTGCGATCGCGGTGTTCGGGCTTTCGGTCGTGCTCGGCCTGTGCGGCCAGATCAATCTCGCCCAAGCCGCGTTCTTCGGGCTAGGCGCCTATGCGGTCGGCATCGGCACGACGGATCTGCAGGTCAGCTTCTGGCTGTGTCTGGTCGGCGGCTGTGTGATCTCGCTGCTGGCCGGCGCCGTGCTGGGCGCGTCGACCTTGCGGCTCGGCGGTCATTACCTTGCGATGGTGACGATCTCGTTCCAGCAGATCGTCACGCTGGTGATGATCAACGCGATCTGGCTGACGCATGGCCCGGACGGCGTCTCCAACATCAAGCGGCCCGACCTGTTCCAGTCGTCGCAGAGCTATCTCGCCTTCTGCGTCGCGATGCTGGCGATCGTCGGCTATCTGGTCTGGCATCTCCCCGACACCAAGCTCGGCCGCGCCATGCGTGCGGTGCGCGACAACGAACTCGCGGCCGGCGTCAACGGCATCGACGTTTTCCGCACCAAGATTAACGCCTTTGCGATCTGCGCGCTGCTTGGCGGGCTTGCCGGTGGATTGTTCGCGGGCGGCTTCGCCTATGTCAGCCCCGATCAGTTCTCGTTCGCGGAATCGATCGTGTTCCTGACCATGTCGCTGCTCGGCGGCGTGGCCTCACCGATTGGTTCTGCGATCGGCACGGGTCTCCTGATCCTGATCCCGGAATGGCTGCGCTTCCTCAAGAGCGTGCCGGGGCTTTATTTGGCGATCTACGGCCTGTTCGTGATCCTGATCATCCGCTTCATGCCCGATGGCATCTGGGGTTTTGTGTCGGATGCCTTCGCGCGCTGGCGCGCCAAGATCAAGACACCGCCGGCAGCGAACGCCTTGCAGCTCAAGCCGGCGACGATCGGCGGCGACATTGTGCTGGAGGTCACCGGTCTGTCGAAGCATTTCGGTGGCCTCAAGGCCGTCGACGGCGTCGACATAGCCGTGAAGCGGGGCGGCGTGCATGCGCTGATCGGGCCGAACGGCTCGGGCAAGACCACCACGCTCAATGTGCTCTCGGGTCTCTATGTGGCGACCGCAGGCAAGATCGTGCTCGACGGCACCGACATCACCCACATGCCGCCGCATCAGCGTACGGCGTCGGGTCTTGGGCGCACGTTCCAGAACATCCGCCTGTTCCGTTCGATGACAGCGCTGGAGAATGTCGAGATCGGCGCGGAGCGGCCCGGCAACACCATGGTCGGCAAGGGCGATGACGCGCTGACCGAGCGTGCGATGGAAGCGCTGACCTTCGTCGGGCTGGGTAGTCGCGCCAACGAGCTGATTTCGAGCTTCTCCTACGGCCATCAGCGCCTGATCGAGATCGCGCGTGCGCTGGCGTCGAACCCGACGCTGCTGCTGCTCGATGAGCCCGCGGCCGGCCTCAACTCGACCGAGAAGCTCGAGCTGCATGAGCTGCTCAAGCGCATCGCAGCGCAGGGGCTCACCATCCTGATCATCGATCACGACATGACGCTGGTCTCGGAAGCGGCCCAGCACATCACCGTGCTCAATTTCGGACGCCGCATCGCGGACGGCGAATCCATGGCTGTGCTGCGTCATCCAGACGTCGTCTCCGCCTATCTCGGGAGCGAATGATGCCGTTGCTCGAAATCCGCAACCTCGTGGTGCGCTACGGCGAGATCGAAGCGTTGCGCGGCGTGACCTGTGCCGTCGAAGAGGGCCAGGTGGTGACGCTGCTTGGTGCCAACGGCGCCGGCAAGTCGACGACCCTGCGCGCCATCTCCGGCCTCGCCAAGCCGACCTCCGGCGACATCCTGTACGACGGCAAGTCGATCGCAGGGCTCGGCCCCGAGGCCATCGTCCGCATGGGCATCAGCCACGTGCCGGAAGGCCGTCGCGTGTTCCCGGGGCTGACGGTGAAAGAGAACATCATGCTCGGCGCATCCAACCGCCGGGCGGCGACCTCGGAGATCTCGCGCGAGGCGGATGCGATGTTCGACCTGTTTCCGGACATCAGGAAGTTCACAAACGCGCTCGGCTGGACGCTGTCGGGTGGCCAGCTCCAGATGGTGGCGGTCGCGCGCGGGCTGATGGCAAAGCCGCGGCTGCTGCTTCTGGATGAGCCCTCGCTTGGTCTTGCGCCCGTCATCGTGCAGGCCGTGTTCAAGATCATCTCCGAGATCCGGCGCAACACCACCGTGTTGCTGGTCGAGCAGAACGCGCGCATGGGCCTGTCGGTCGCCGATTACGGCTATGTGCTGGAGACCGGCCGCATCGTGCTCGGTGGCAAGCCCGACGAGCTCTGGGGCAACGAAGCGATCCGCGCCGCCTATCTCGGCGGGCATGCCAAGGTGAGTGCGTAACGGGAGAGTTTGCTCATGGTCACGATCCAGGTCCAGAATCTCATCGATTTCGTCGGCGAGGTCTTCGGCCATGCTCAGTCCTCGCCGGAAGAGGCGAAGCGGATCGCGACTTACCTGACGACAGCGAACCTCACTGGCCATGACAGCCATGGCGTGATCCGTGTGCCCGTCTACATCCGATGGCTGAAGACGGGTTTCGTGGTTCCGAACCAGACCGCCGAAATCGTCGTCGACACGCCCTCGCTCGCGGTGGTCGACGGCAAGTTCGGCTACGGTCAGACCGTGACGCCGCAAGCGGTCCGGATCGGCATCGAGAAATGCAAGAAGGCGGGGCTTGCTGCTGTTGCACTGCGCAATGCCGGCCATATCGGCCGCGTCGGCGACTGGGCCGAGATGGCGGCTGCCGAAGGCCTGGTCTCCGTGCATTTCGTCAATGCCGCGGGTTCGCTGCTGGTGGCGCCGTTCGGTGGCGTCGAGAAGCGGCTGTCCACCGCGCCTTATTGTGTCGGCATCCCGCGCGCGGGCCAGGACCCGATCGTGCTGGATTTTGCCACCTCGGTCGTCGCAGAAGGCAAGGTGCTGGTCGCAAGCCGCGGCGGCAAGAAGCTGCCGAAGGGCGCGCTGGTCGATGCCGACGGTAGCCTGCGCGAGGACCCGGTCGTGCTCTACGGCCCGTTCACGCCGGAAGGACCGCGCGATCACACCAAGGGCACGGGCGCGATCCGCGCCTTTGGCGACCACAAGGGCTCGGGCCTTGCCTTCATGTGCGAGCTGCTTGGCGGCGCGCTGACCGGAACCGGGGCTACCTCGGGCGACCGCCGCTTCGCCAACGGCATGCTGGCCTTCTATATCGATCCGAAGGTGGTCGATACCTCCCATGTGTTCGATGCAGAGGTCACGCGCTATACCGACTTCATCCGTGCCACCAAGCCGATGGCGGGGGTCGATCAGGTGCTGATTCCCGGCGATCCTGAGCGCAAAACCAGGGCTGAACGCAGCAAAAACGGCATCCCCTTGCCGGATGACACCTGGGCGGCGATAGTGAACACCGCCCGCGAGGTCGGCGTCAGCGAAGTCAGCATCCAGAGGGCGACCGCATAGGTCGTGCCGCATAGGTCTTGCGTAATTGCGAGCGTAGCGCGGCGACCCGGTTCGCGGTAACAACGAGGTCGTGCTGTCGCGGCGCGCGGCTGGTGACGACGGTCCTAACAACGGTCCAAAAACACGGTCCAAACAACGAAGAAGGAAGGCAACGTGGCGAACAAGGTCAAGGAAATCTGGAAGTCTGGCAAGGCCGTGGTCAACGCGTGGCTCGCGATTCCCTCCGGCTTCTCCGCTGAGATGATCGCGCAATGCGGCTTCGACAGCGTCACCGTCGACATCCAGCATGGCGTGCAGGATTATCAGTCGATGGTGCAGTGCTTCCAGGCGATGGACAAGCATCCGGTGACCCCGATGGTCCGCGTGCCCTGGAACGAGCCCGGCATCATCGGCAAGGTGCTCGACGGCGGCGCCTATGGCGTGATCTGCCCGATGGTCAATACGGCGCAGGAAGCCAAGAACCTCGTCTCGTATTCGAAATATCCGCCGAAGGGCGTGCGCTCCAACGGCCCGATCCGCGCCGGCATGTACGGCACCGCAGGTTCCTACCAGAAGACGGCCAACGACGACATCGTGCTGCTGCCGATGATGGAAACCAAGACCGCGGTCGAAAACATGGAAGCGATCTTCGACGTCGAGGGTATCGACGGCGTCTATATCGGTCCGTCCGATCTCGGCTTCTCCTACGGCCTCGAGCCGAAGCTCGACCGCAGCGAGCCCGAGATCCTCGCGATCTACGACAAGATCATCAAGGAGAGCAGCAAGCGCGGCCTCAACGCCGGCATCCATTGCAGCGGCGCCGAAGGCGCGGCGCGTGCCATCAACATGGGCTTCAAGCTGGTGACGCTCTCGAACGAGGTCGGCCTGATGACGACCTACGCCAAGATGCAGGTCAACGCGACCCGCAAGGATGCTGGCGGCAAGGCCTGAGCTCTCTCCTCTCCCTCTCCCCGCACTTGCGGGAAGAGGGTTGGGGTGAGGGGCCTCTCTCAACACGTACTGAACTAACGATCGAGCGCGCGGCTTGCCCCTCACCCGGATCGCCCCGGACGATGCATCGCCAGTCGCGATCCGACCTCTCCCCGTAAGAACGGGGCGAGGTGAAGTCAGAAGACCGAAGGAGACTCCCATGACCATCAGCCCCGTCATCCGCCTGCATCCCGCTGATGGCGTGCTGATCGCGCGCGCGAGCCTGCCGCCGGGGACATTGGTGGCCGACGGCGTGACCACGGTCGAGCGCATTCCCTCCGGCCACAAGGTTGCGATCAAGCCGATCGCGGTGGGCGAGCCTGTCATCCGCTACGGCCAGATCATCGGCTTTGCCACCGCGCCGATCGCGCCGGGCCAGCACGTGCACGTGCAGAATATCGGCATGGGCGACTTCGCCAAGGACTACGCCTATTGCGTCGACGTCAAGCCGACGCCGAATTTCGACCTGCCGGCGACCTTCGAAGGCATCCGCCGCCCGGACGGCCGCGTCGCCACGCGCAACTATATCGGCATCCTTACTTCGGTGAATTGCAGCGCGCATGTTGCGAGCCTCGTCGCCGACGTCTTCAAGAAGAATCCCTTCACCGGCGACAATCCGCTCGCCGACTTCCCGAATGTGGATGGCGTGGTGGCGCTGACGCACAAGACCGGTTGCGGCATGACGCAGAACGAGCCGCTCGCGCTGCTCCGCCGCACGCTCGGCGGCTACGCGCGGCACGTCAACTTCTCCCACGTCATCGTGCTCGGCCTCGGCTGCGAGGTAAACCAGATCGGTGGGTTGATGGAAGAGCAGAAGCTCGCCGGCCGTCTGCGCGCGATGGACATTCAGGAAGTCGGCGGTACCCGCAAGACGGTGGAAGCCGGCATTGCGTTCGTGCGCGAGGCGCTCGCTGACTCCAACAAGGTCAAGCGTGAGTCCGTGCCGGTGAGCGAACTCACCGTGGCGCTGCAATGCGGCGGCTCGGACGGCTATTCCGGCGTGTCGGCCAATCCGGCGCTCGGTGCCGCCAGCGATCTCATCGTGCGTCACGGCGGCACCGTGATCCTGTCGGAGACGCCCGAGACCTACGGCGCCGAGCATCTGCTGACGCGTCGTGCGGTGAGCCGCGAGGTCGGCGAGAAGCTGGTCGATCTCATGCGCTGGTGGGACGAATACACGACGCGCGAAGGCGCCGAGATGAACGCCAATCCGAGCCCCGGCAACAAGGCCGGCGGTCTCACCACCATCCTGGAAAAATCGCTGGGTGCGATGGCCAAGGCCGGCACCACCAATCTGGTCGACGTGGTCCGCTACGCCGAGCCCGTGACCAAGCGCGGCTTCGTGTTCATGGATACGCCCGGCTACGATCCGGTCGCGGCCACCGGCCAGGTCGCCGGGGGCGCCAACCTCGTCTGCTTCACCACGGGCCGCGGCAGCGTGTTCGGCTGCAAGCCCGCGCCCTCGATCAAGCTTGCCACCAACACGCCCATGTACAAGCGCATGGAAGAGGACATGGACGTCAATTGCGGCACCATCCTCGAAGGCGAGGAGAGCGTGCAGGAGTGCGGCCAGCGCATCTTCGATCTCATCCTCAAGACCGCATCCGGCCAGCCGACCAAGAGCGAAAGCTTCGATTTCGGCGGCGCCGAGTTCGCGCCCTGGGTGCTGGGCGCGACCATGTAGTGAGCGCGCAGCCCGTGCCATAGGCACGGTCTGCCCGTTGTTAATGCTTGATCGAGGTCACCAGCGGTGTTCTGCTCAAAAAAGCTGCTGGAGTACCGCACCCCGTGTCGATCTACGTCGCATTGAACCACGTCACGCACTACAAATACGACCGCCCGATCGATCTGGGACCGCAAACCATCCGCCTGCGGCCGGCGCCGCACACGCGCACGCCGATCCTGAGCTATTCGCTCAAGGTCACGCCGGCCAATCATTTCGTGAACTGGCAGCAGGATCCGCTAGGCAATTGGGTCGCGCGCTACGTGTTCCCGGAGAAGACGACCGAGCTGAAGATCGAGGTCGACTTCACGGCGCAGATGACCACGGTCAACCCGTTCGACTTCTTCGTCGAACCTTACGCCGACAGCTTTCCGTTCGAATACACGAAGGACCTCAAGAAGGAGCTGGCGCCGTATCTCGAGACCATCCCGCCCGATCCCGCATTCGCAAAATATCTCGCCTCGATCCCGCGCGAAGCCCCGAATACCGTCAACTTCCTGGTCGACCTGAACAGGGAGCTGCAGCAGAAGATCCGCTACGTCATTCGCATGGAGCCGGGCGTCCAGACGCCTGAGGAGACGCTCTCCTCCGCGGCCGGGTCGTGCCGCGACTCCGCATGGCTGTTGATCCAGACCTTCCGCCATCTCGGCCTCGCGGCCCGTTTCGTCTCCGGTTATCTTATCCAGATCCGTCCTGACATCGATCCGATCGAGGGACCGCCGGAGGTGGAGAACGACTTCACCGATCTGCATGCCTGGGCCGAGGTCTATCTGCCGGGTGCGGGCTGGATCGGGTTCGACGCGACTTCCGGCATGCTCGCAGGCGAGGGGCACATCCCGGTTGCCGCCACGCCGCACTACCGCTCGGCGGCGCCGATCTCGGGCGGTGCCGGCTTTGCCGAGGTCGACTTCGCCTTCGACATGAGCGTCCGGCGCATCCGCGAAGCGCCGCGCATCACAAAGCCGTTCTCCGACGAGTCCTGGGGCCGGCTCAACGATCTCGGCGAGCAGGTCGATGGCGATCTCGCCGCGCAGGACGTGCGGCTCACCATGGGCGGCGAGCCGACCTTCGTTTCGGTCGACGATCTCGAAGCCGCGGAGTGGAACACCGAAGCGGTCGGCCCGACCAAGCGCGCGCTCGGCGACGATCTCATCCGCCGCCTGCGCACGCGCTTCGCGCCCGGTGGCCTGCTGCATTACGGCCAAGGCAAATGGTACCCGGGCGAGAGCCTGCCGCGCTGGGCCTTTGGCCTGTACTGGCGCAAGGACGGCGTGCCGATCTGGAAGAATGGCGACCTCATCGCCAGGATCGAGAATCCCAAGCGCGCCGTGACCGAGGACGCCGAGGATTTCATGGAGGGCACGGCGGCGCGGCTCGGGCTCGATCCCGGCTACATCGTTCCAGCCTATGAGGACACCGCCTACTGGTTGCTGAAGGAGGCAGAGCTTCCCGTCAACGTCGATCCCTCCGATTCCAAATTGTCCAATCCGGAGGAGCGCGCGCGCATGGCGCGGGTGTTCGATGAGGGCCTCCGCAAGCCGCGCGGCTACGTGCTGCCGGTGCAGCGCTGGAACGCGCCGCCGCGCTGGCGCAGCGAGCGCTGGCAACTCCGGCGCAATCATTTGTTCCTGATGCCGGGCGATTCGCCTCTCGGCCTGCGCTTGCCGATCGGTTCGCTCGGCCACGTACCGCCCAGTGAATATCCCTACATCGTCGAGCAGGATCCGATGGAGGCGCGCGGCAAGCTGCCGGTGTTCACACTCCCGGAGCGCCCGAAATCGCCGCCGTCGCGGGTCGCGCCCGAGAAGCTCAATATGTCCGTCCCCGTCCGCACGGCGCTGTCGATCGAAGTCCGCGACGGCGTGATCTGCGCGTTCATGCCGCCGGTCGAGCGTATCGAGGATTATCTCGAGATGATCGCGGCGGTCGAAGCCACGGCCGAGGAGATGCAGCTCCAGGTCCATGTCGAAGGTTATGCGCCGCCGTTCGACCCGCGCATCGAGGTTATCAAGGTGACGCCTGACCCCGGCGTCATCGAGGTCAACGTTCAGCCGGCAAAGAATTGGCGCGAAGCGGTCGACATCACCGTCGGGCTCTATGAGGATGCCGGCAAGATACGCCTCGGCGCGAACCGCTTCCTGGTCGACGGCCGCCACACCGGCACCGGCGGCGGCAATCACGTCGTGGTCGGCGGCTCGAGCCCGCCGGACTCGCCGTTCCTGCGCCGTCCTGATCTGTTGAAGAGCCTGGTGCTGTACTGGCAGCGACATCCGTCGCTGTCCTATTTCTTCTCCGGTCTCTTCATCGGCCCGACCAGCCAGGCGCCGCGCATCGACGAAGCCCGTCACGACAGCATCTACGAGCTCGAGATCGCACTCTCGCACGTGCCGCCGCCGGGCTACCAGACGCCGCTGTGGCTGGTCGACCGGCTGTTCCGGCATCTGCTGGTCGACATCACCGGCAACACCCATCGTGCCGAGATCTGCATCGACAAGCTCTATTCGCCTGATAGTCCCACCGGCCGTCTCGGCCTCGTCGAATTCCGCGCGCTCGAAATGCCTCCGGATCCGCGCATGTCGCTGGCGCAGCAGCTTCTGATCCGCGCGCTGATCGCAAAACTCTGGCGCGAGCCGCAACAAGGCAAGTTCGTGCGCTGGGGCACCGCGCTGCATGATCGCTTCATGCTGCCGCATTTCATCTGGGAAGATTTTCAGGACGTGCTCTCCGAGCTCAAGGGCGCCGGCTATCCGTTCGAGCCGGAATGGTATCTGGCCCAGCTCGAATTCCGCTTCCCCGCCTTTGGCCGCATCCATCATGGCGGCGTGACCCTGGAGCTGCGCCAGGCGCTGGAGCCCTGGCACGTGCTGGGCGAGGAGGGTTCGGCCGGCGGCACCGTGCGCTATGTCGACTCGTCGGTCGAGCGGCTGCAGGTCAAGGCGGAAGGTTTCATCGAGGGCCGTCACGTCATCAGCTGCAACGGCCGCCGCCTGCCGATGACGTCGACCGGACGCTCCGGGGAAGCCGTCGCCGGCGTCCGGTTCAAGGCCTGGCAGCCAGCCTCCGGCCTGCACCCGACCATTCCCGTCCATGCGCCCTTGACCTTCGACCTGATCGACACCTGGAATGGCCGCTCGCTCGGCGGCTGTGTCTATCACGTCGCCCATCCCGGCGGCCGCAGCTACGACACCAAGCCGGTCAACACCTACGAGGCCGAGGCGCGACGGCTGGCGCGCTTCCAGGACCACGGCCATACGCCAGGCCCCATGCAGCCGCCGCCCGAGGAACGCACAAATGAATTCCCGCTGACCCTCGACTTGCGGACACCGCTCCTGCAATGAGTATGATGGTGGGGCAGGGAGAGGCGCATGGGCGAGGGCGCAGCCGAACAGGGCAAGGCGGGTAAGGCACAAGGTCAGCGCGAAGGCCAGCGCCGCCTCGCGCAATGGGTCCGCGACTATCGCCGCCTGCCCGGCATCCCCGACGAGTTTCTGGGGCCCGACGGCGCCCCGCGCGCGGTCTGGAGCCGCTTCTTCGATGCCTTCGGCGGCCTCGCGCCTGACGAGGTCGAGCGGCGCTTCGGCATGGCCGACCGTCACCTCCGCGAGGCCGGCGTCACCTACCGCGCCCCCGGCGACAGTGCCGACCGGCCGTGGTCGCTCAGCCATCTGCCGCTGCTGATCGACGAGGCCGACTGGAAGCAGCTCTCTGCCGGCATCACCCAGCGCGCCGAACTCTTGGAGCTCGTGCTGCGCGATATCTATGGCGAGGGGCGGCTGGTCGCGGAAGGCGCGCTGCCGGCCGGCGCGATCGCCGGCAGCCCCGAATATCTCCGTCCCGTCTGCGGCGTGCCGCCGCCGGGAGGCCGCTACCTCTCCCTCTATGCCGCCGATGTCGGCCGCGGGCCCGACGGCCGCTGGTGGGTGCTCGGCGACCGCACGCAGGCGCCGTCCGGCGCGGGCTATGCGCTGGAAAACCGTCTGGTGCTGTCGCGCGCCTTCTCCGATCTCTACAAGTCGATGAACGTGCCGCGCGTCGCGCCGTTCTTCGAGGCGTTTCGCGATAGCCTTCGCGCGCGTGCCGATCGCGACGAGCCGCGGATCGGTGTGCTTTCGCCCGGCAGTTTCAGCGAAACCTATTTCGAGCACGCGACGCTGGCGCGCTATCTCGGCTTCCTCTTGGTCGAGGGCGACGATCTCGCCGTCAGCGACAATCGCATTCACATCCGCACGGTCGCGGGGTTGAAGCGGCTCGACGTGCTGCTGCGCCGTGTCGATTCCAATTCGCTCGATCCGCTCGAGCTCGATGCCTCCTCGCATCTCGGCGTGCCCGGCCTGATCGACGTGCTGCGCAAGGACGGCGTCGTCGTCGCCAACATGCCGGGCTCGGGCGTGCTGGAGGCGCGCGCGATGCTCGGTTTCCTGCCGGCCCTGAGCCGTCGCCTGCTCGGCGAAGAGCTGAAGATGCCGCACATCGCGACCTGGTGGTGCGGACAGAAGTCGGCGCGCGACGAAGTGTTGTCGCGGCTCGACCAGGTCGCGATCGAGGGCGCCTATCGGCGTGGCGTTCCCGGCTTCGACAGCAACGGCCCGGTGCTCGCAAGCGAGCTCGACGCCGCCGGACGCCAGCGCCTGACCGACGCCATCGCCGCGCGCGGCATGGACTATGTCGGCCAGGAGGTGGTGCGTCTTTCCACCATGCCGGTGTGGGAGCAGGGGCAGATCACGCCGCGTCCTTTCGTGCTGCGCGTGTTTGCTGCCGCGACGCCGGAAGGCTGGGCCATCATGCCCGGCGGCTTCTGCCGGATCGCCGAGCAGGCCGATGCGCGCGCGGTGTCGATGGGGGACGGCGCACGTTCCGCCGACGTCTGGGTGATCTCGGAGAAGAAGGTCGCCACCGCGTCGCTGCTGCCGGCGACCGACAAGGTCCGCATTCGCCGCATCGCCGGTGTGCTGCCGAGCCGCGCCGCCGACAATCTGTTCTGGCTCGGTCGCTATCTCGAACGCGCCGAGGCGACGCTGCGGCTGGTGCGCGCGCTGGGCTCGCCGAGCGGACCCAACAAGGGCACCGCGGCCTCGCTGCAATCGGGCGAACGGATCCAGCGCCTGCTGGTGACCTGGGGCGCGATCTCGCAGACCTCGCGCGCGACGCCGGGGCGCATTGTCGCCGAAGCGTTGCAGAGCGCGGAGCGTTTCGGCTCGGCGCTGTCGCTGGTGCGCTCGGCGCAGCGTACCGCGACTTCCTTGCGCGAGCGGCTGTCGCCCGACGCCTGGCAGGTCATAACCGAGATGGCGGAACGGCTCTCCTACGAGGTCGAGGACGACGACAGCGTGCTGAGCGCAGCCGAGCTGACCCTGCAGGAACTGGCGAGCTTCGCAGGCCTGGCGCAGGAGAACATGAACCGCGCCGCCGGCTGGCGCTTCCTCGATATTGGCCGCCGCACCGAGCGCGCGATCAACACGGCGCGTTTTGCGCGACAGTTTGCTTATGACGAGGCCGGCGACGAGGACCTCGACATTTTGCTGACGCTGGTGGATTCCCAGATCACCTATCGCTCGCGCTATCTGCTGGCGCCGATCCTGGCGCCGGTGCGCGACCTCGCCGTGCTCGATCCCTACAATCCGCGTTCGGTGGCGTTCCAGGTGACGACACTGAACGAGCATATCGCGGCACTGCCAAGCCTGAAGGAGCACGGCCTGATCGAGCAGCCGCAGCGGCTTGCGGTGGCGGTGCAGTCCATGCTCGCGACCGCCGAAGCCGAGAAGCTCGAGGTCAAGAACCTGTTCGCGCTGGAGCAGGATCTGCTCGGCCTTGCTGAGGCGATCGGGCTGCATTACTTCCCGCACGGCACCAATGCGAGCCGGCCGGAAAAGCTGACGGGGCTGGCGTGATCTACGACATAAGGCACGTCACCACCTACGAATACGAAAGCCCGGTCAGCTTCGCCCGCTGCACGCTGCGGCTCGAGCCGAGGGACGGCAGCGGCCAGGAGCTGATCTCGCACAAGATCGAGATCCGTCCGCGCCCGTCCGAGCGCAACGTCCGCCGCGATTTCTTCGGCACGCTGACCGAGAGCATCGTGATCGAGGCCGCGCATCGCAATTTGCGCATCGACTCGCGCTCGCGCGTCTCAGTCTCGCGCAAGCCGCCGGCGCGCGATGCCGCGAGCCCGTCCTGGGAGAGCATCCGCGACGTCGCGTTTGAAGCGACGAGCCTCGGGCCGTCCTCGCCGGTCGGTTATGTCTTTGCGAGCCCGCTGGTGCCGGTGTTGCGTCCCGTCAGTGCCTATGCTGCTGAGAGCTTTGCGGCGGGCGCGGGCATCCTCGGCGGTGCGGTCGATCTCATGCACCGCATCCGCACCGAGTTTCGCTATGATCCCAAGGCCACCGTGATTTCGACACCGCTCAACGAGGTCTTCGACAAGCGCCACGGCGTCTGCCAGGATTTTGCCCATGTGATGATCGCAGGGCTGCGCGGGCTCGGCCTGCCTGCCGCCTATGTCAGCGGTTATCTGCGTACCATTCCGCCCGCCGGCCAGCCGCGCATGCAGGGCGCGGACGCGACGCATGCCTGGGTGTCGCTGTGGTGCGGGGCGGAGCTCGGCTGGATCGACTTCGATCCGACCAACGATCTCTTGGTCGCCAGCGATCACATCGTCCTGGCGGTCGGCCGCGACTTCTCCGATGTGTCCCCCGTGGACGGCATCATCGTCGGCTCGCCGAAGCAGAAGCTCGGCGTTGCCGTGGACGTGCTACTGGTGGAGTGACCGTAGTTTCACCGATTCCAATTTGTGACCGAATGCGTCCAAGTGCGGGAAATTTGTTTCACCGTGTTTCCTTGGCGTGACGAACGGCGGTTCATTAACACGCTGTTAACGCTACCCCGCGACATATTGGCTCACTTTCAACGCTGCTGAAGCCGAGCCGATGGTCGAGGGACTTGCATTGCTGACGGAGCCCGCCGAACAGGTGGCACTGTCGCGAATCCTGCGAAGTTTCAGGCCGGATCTGACGATCTGGCCGGTGTCCGATATCGCCGAGCTCCGCAAGCTCGCGCCCGCTTCTCTCCGCAAGGCCCGGCTTGTCGCCTTCGCGTCCGGGGTCATCGTGCCGGCCGACCTGCTCCTGCGCTTCGGCCATGGCGCCTACAATTTCCACCCGGGGCCGCCGAACTATCCGGGCTGGGCTCCGGCCCATTTCGCGGTCTATGACCGCGCCGACGCGTTCGGCGTGACCTTTCACGCCATGGCCGAGCGAGTCGATTCCGGCGCGATCCTCGACGTCGTGTCGTTCCCGATTTCGCAAGGCGGCAGCCTGATGGGGCTCGGCGAGCTCGCCTACGCGCATCTGCTGCAATTGTTCGAAGTGTGGGCCGAGCCTTTGGCACGCGAGACCTCGCTGACACCACGATGCGCGCTGTCCTGGAGCGGCCGCGCCAATACACGCCGCAGATACAAGGACGCCTGCGACATCCCGCTGGACATTTCCAGGGACGAGCTGTGGCGCCGCATGCGCGCCTTCGGCGGCAATCATTACGGCATCGCGCCGGCGATCAATCTGCATGGTGTCACCTTCACGGCGTCACCTCCGGAGAGCACATGACGTCACCCTCGATGGCTCTCGCAGCGTCTGTCACCGGCACGCCTGATATTTCCGACATATTGCGTGCGGGTCGCGAGCACTACCGGCGTGGCGAGATCAGGCACGCGATCGCCGTGTTTCAGGTCGGGCTCGCGCGTGCGGCCACGGCGTCGATTGGTGTGGCGGTCGATTGTGTTGCCGATCTTCATGCCGCTCTCGCCAACGCCTTCATGCTCTGCGACGACATCGCGTCCGCGGGAGAGCACTACAAGGCGGCCTTGCGCATCGCACCGCATCTCGTCGCCTGCTGGTGCAATCTCGGCATCGTGCATCAGCGCAGCGGCCAGACACAGGACGCGATTGCACTTTACCTGGAGGCGCTGCGACGCAATCCGGGCCACCGGCCATCGCGTACGAATCTGGTCCAGGCGCTGGTCGCAACCCGGCAGTTTGCAATCGCGCGGACCTTGCTGCTCGAATTGCTCGAAGAGACGCCGGAGGATGCCGACCTCCGCAGCCAGCTCGGTAAGGTCTGCTTCGAGCTCGGCGAGACCGAGGAGGCGGTGGCGCAGTTCGAGCGGGCCGTGGTGCTCGCGCCCGAACAGGCCGAGAATTTCTACTGGGTCGGGGCGATCCGTCAGGTGCGGGGCGAGCAGGCCGCGGCGCAGGCCGCCTACGCCCACGCCGCGCAAGTGCATCCGATCCTGCGCAGGCAAGCGACCAAATCGCGGCCGGCGTTTCGGGCGTTGGCGCTGTTTGCGCCCTTCGTCGGCAACACGCCGGTCGAATTCCTCTTTAGGGATTGCGCCTACCAGACCAGCATCCTGTCGCTGCTCCCCGGCAGCCAGCCGGATCTCGCGCTGCTGGCGCGCGAGGCGGATGTCGTCGTCAACCTCGTCTCCGACGCCGACCAGGGCGCGGCGGTGCTTCCGCTCGCCGCCGCGATCGCGCGAAGCCTCGGCAAGCCGGTCGTCAACGATCCCGCAAAAATCCAGAGCACCACGCGTGACGCCACGGCTTTGGCACTCGCCGACGTCGAGGGCTGCCGGGTGCCGCGCACGATCCGCGTCGCCGCCGGCGAGGGGCTTCCCGACGGCCTCGAACTCGTCTTTCCGCTGCTGGCGCGCCAGGCCGGCATGCATGGCGGCGACGTCTTCGAGAAGCTCGACGATGTCGCGGCCTTGACCGCGTTTCTCGCGTCACATGCAGACCATGACCGCTACGTGATCGACTATATCGACTATCGCTCCGCCGACGGCTTCTTTCGCAAATACCGATTCTTGTTCATCGGCGAGGACATCCTGCCTTATCATCTGGCGATCGGAGACGACTGGAAGCTCCATCGCGATGCGACGGATATGGCGCACCACACCTGGATGCAGGACGAGGAGGAGCGTTTTCTGCGCGCGCCCGAGCAGGTCTTCGGCACGGCCCATTATGAGGCGCTGCGAGTCATTCGCGACCGCATCGGTCTCGACTATTTCGGTATCGATTGCGGCCTCGACCGCGCCGGCGATCTCGTCGTGTTCGAGGTCAATGCCTCCATGCTGGTGCACGACCAGAATTCGGAATTTCCTTACAAGGACCCGTATATCCGCAGGATCAAGGTCGCGTTCGACGGGATGCTCGCGCGCGCCGTGCGAGGGAATTGACGCCGCCGTCCGCAACGCTGTGCAGGCGCCTTGGTCCGATCGCGATGGGTACCCACCTCGCGCACCGTCCTCTCCAACAAAACGACGTCTGACGGTCGGCCATTGGCCGGGCTGGCGAGCCCCGCACGGCCTGGCCGCCGGGTGCATCGAACCGTGACCGCAACCGTGATGCTGCGTGGCGGCACAATATCATATTTACGTATTTTTGTTCCCGGATTTGGCCAGTCGCCCCGGATTGGGCTATGCTGAGCCTGCGTCGAGGGCGAGTATGAGGCGTCAGGAGCTAGCGTGGGACATCACCGACAAACGGGGCTGCATCCATGATGACGTTACCGCGACTGGCGGCTGAATCCCTGGAGAAGCTGCTGGGCACGTTCATGCGGCGCCGGTATGACGAGACCGCTGCAAGTATGGTCGAGAGCGCAACCCGCACGGCGATGGAATGCATCGGCAACAGCGATGCACTTTACCATAACATCGAGCATACGATGCTGGTGACGCTGGCGGGCCATTCCATCCTCAGTGGCCGAAGCCTCCATACCCACCTCACGGCCGAGGACTACGTCCACGTCCTGATCGCCTGTCTCGCCCACGATATCGGCTATGTGCGCGGCCTGTTCGAAGAGGATGACATCGACGGCTTCATCATCGATGCTGCCGACACCAAGATCTCGTTGCAGCGCGGTGCATCGGACGCCAGCTTGATGACGTATCACGTCGACCGCTCGAAGCTCTATGTGACGCGGCGGTTGCGGCACATTCCAGGGCTTGATCCTGAACGCATCTCCCGCGCCATCGAGGGGACGCGCTTCCCGGCCAGGGAAGGCCAGGAGTATGACGTCGATGCCTCGATCCTGCGCGCCGCCGACTTCATCGGGCAGCTCGGCGATCCCAACTATCTGCGCAAGGCCAACGCACTGTATTACGAGTTCGAGGAGGTCGGCATGAACCGCCAACTCGGCTACGACTCGCCCGCCGACATCGTGAACCGCTATCCGCAATTCTATTGGAATAGTGTCGCACCGCACATCCAGACCGAGATCGGCTATCTCAACAAGACCGAGATCGGCCGGCAGTGGATCGCCAATCTCTACAGCAATGTGTTCCGCGCCGAACGCGAGATATCGCTGTCCGGCCCGCAGAGATAGCAGTTGCCCAGCCGGTCTGCGCTACTGGACCGCTGCCTCGCCAGCGACGCAATCGCGCCGAACCGAGTCCAGGGTGCGCCGCAACCAGGTTTTGATCGTGCCGACCGGTACGTCAAAGCGCTGCGCCAGCATCAACCGGCTTTCTCCGTCGAGATAGGCGCGCGACAGCAGCTGCCGGCGTTGATCGGGAAGCCGCTGGATGGCGCGGGCAGCGATCGGCTGAACGAGGTCGTAGTCGAATGCGTCTTCGGACCGGGAGATTTCGGGCACCAATAGGGCTTCGTCGAAATCTGCCATCGGCACCTGCTTGAGCCGCGCCGCGTCGATCGCGGTATGGCGCATGATCGCGCACATCCAGGTGATCGGCGAGGAGCGGCGCGGATCGAACTGGGCTGCATGCTTCCAGATCTTGAGATAGGCCTCCTGAAGGAGATCGTCGAGGTCCGCGCTGGACGGCGCGATCGGGTGCGCGGTCTTGCGCAGCTTGTTGCGGGTCGCGGCGAGAAGTTCGGCGAAGGCCCGCTGGTCGCCGCGCCCGACGCGGGCGAGAAGATCGCTCAAACGCTCGATCGTCGGATCCCGTGCCGTCAATCTGCCGCAGCTCATTTTGTCGTCCTCAAGCCATATCTGCCAAGAGAACGACGCTGCCGCGCGGTTGGATCACATCGGGGTGTTAGATGATCAGAGCCGCACGAAAGGCGAGATCAACCGGCCGAGCCAGCCATGCAACTTCAAATCCCCGCTCATCGCCACGAGGCACAGGCACGGCATGTCGCTGCCGACGATCGGCTGGTGATCGACGTCGCCATCGCCGAAATCGAAATCGCCCGGCCGGTATTCGCCGCCTTCATGGCTGAAGCTGCCTTTGAGCACCAGGGTCAGCTCCGTCCCGGTGTGCGTATGCTCTAGCATGCGCGTGCCGGGAGCCGACCACAACAGAAACGCGCGTGACTTGTCCGTGTCGGGCAGGATGATCGGTTGCAGCTTGACGCCCGGCGCCACGCGCCGGCTCTTGCCGAACCGGCAACTCCGCAGGATCTCGGGGAGGTCGTCGTCAAGCGGCTGCACCGACCGCGAAGAGGCCGTCGCCGGCGGTGATGCCGCCGGTTCGTCGATCCTGGCCATGAGCGTCGCGAAGGCGTTGTCCGCCATGGAAACCGGGTTCGCTTGCTCGAGCGCGGCGCCTGCAAGCTGTTCGATCGCGGCGATGAAGCGCCGGCAGCGCGGGCATTGTGCCGCATGGACGCCGATGACGAGGCGGTCGGCGTCGTCGAGCCGACCGGCGGCGAAATCGGCCAGCAGATCTTCGGGGGGATGATGGTTGATGGTCATGTCAATCGTCCAGCAGATCCTTGAGCCGCGCCATGGCAAGCCTGATGCGAGACTTCACCGTCCCGAGCGGAATACCGAGCCGCTCGGCGATCTCGCCGTGCGGCTGTTCCTCGATAAACGACATCCGGATCACCGTGGATTGCTCCTCGGACAATCGCTGCAGCGCTGCCGCGACGCGCGAGACGTCGTCCCGTCGGGTCATCATTGTCTCCGGCGAGTCCACGGCTTCGGGCGCCTCATCCCGTTCTGCGCTCACGGCGGCCTTGTCCAGAGCCTTGGCCTGCCGGGCCGCCTGTCTTGCGGAGTCGATGCGCAGATTGCGCGCGATCGTAAAAATCCAACCGGCCGCGCCCGCGGAAGCCGGATCAAATTGGGCCGCCTTCCGCCAAACAGTCAGCAGCGTGTTCTGAGCAATCTCCTCCGCGGCGTCAGCGTTCATCCCGGACTTGACCAGGAATCCCTTCACGCGCGGAGCAAAATGCTCGAACAAAAGCTTGAACGCGTCCCGATCGCCATGGGCCGCGACGCGTCCGATCAATTCAGCCCATTCCACTGTCGCCTTGGGCCTTTCGCCGATAAACCTTCGAGGCCGATCCCGCCGGGGAGCCGCCGCAGGGTTGCTGCGCCACAAGGGCGTGCTCACAGCGCGAAGACCGGCGTTCATGAAGCCTCGGTTGACATGTCGCTTCCATAACGACGGACGCGGTCATCCGGATCACCTCCCAAAACTCTTCGTTTCACGAGCCATTCGTTTTAGGTGCCCGGCTCGGCCGCGACAAGCGGTGGTATCCGGCAACCAAGGTTCCCGCTAGCGGCAAAGTCGGGGCAATCCGGAGCCGTTTCTTCATCGTACGCATCTTTGATCCGAGCGGATTTCGCCTGCCTACACCCAGGCTTAAGTCGCTGCATGGCTGGATCAGCTGCTGGCCATGGCCAGGCGAGGCGGCGTTCACGCGCCGCTAACCCTGACTGAAGCCGGTTTCATCCGTCCGCAACCGGGCTCCGTATCTGCTTTCCAGGAGAAAGAAATCTCATGTGGCAAGCCCTGACCTGTCTGCCCGGCCAGCACGATCTGCGCTACGTCGCGGTCGCGGTGCTGATCTGCGTGCTCGGGTCGCTGCTGTCCATGCGGTTGCTGGCTCGCGTCCGGCGCAACACCGGCGCGCGGCGCTTCAACCTGCTGTTCCTGTCCGGCGTCGTCGCCGGCGGAACGGTGTGGACCACGCATTTTTCGGCGATGCTCGGCTACAACGCGCCGGTCGCGCGTGCCTTCGAGCCCGGGTTGACCTTCGCCTCGCTGATGATCACCGTGATCTTTGCCTGGGTTGGCTTCTTCATCACCACCCGCACCCGGCTCGGGCCCGCGATCGAGGGCGGCGGCGCGATCTTCGGCCTCGGCATCGCCGCGATGCATTACGCCGGCATGGCGGCGTTCGAAATTCCCGGCGTGCTCGGCTGGAATTATCCGCTCGTCGCACTCTCCGTCGTGTTCGCCGCCGGTTTCGGCGCGGTGGCCGCCAACCGCATCGCGCGGCCGATCACGCGATTCTGCAAATATGGTGGCGCGCTTGCAATGATTTTGGCGATCGTCTCGCTGCATTTCACCGGCATGGCCGCGGTCACCGTCTATCCGGTGTTCGACATGGCGGTGCCGCCGCAGGCGCTGTCCGATACGTTCATGATCACCAGCGTCATCGTCGGCATCAGCTTGATGATGGCGATGGCGGCCTCCGCCTATGCGATCGATCTGCAGGCCGCCAACGAGGCGACCGAGAGCTACAAGCATCAGGCGATGCACGATCCCTTGACCGGCCTGCCGAACCGCAACGGCTTGGCGCAGCAGCTGCATGATCTGCTCGCCGGACGCGGCGACGATACCGCGCGCGTGGTCGTGCTCGCGATCGATCTCGACCGCTTCAAGGACATCAACGACGTCCACGGCCATGTCGGCGGCGATCATCTGCTGCGGAAGGTGGCCCAGCGCATCTCCGCTGAATTGCAGGAGGGCGAATTCCTGGCCCGGATCGGCGGCGACGAATTCGTGGCCGTGAAGAGCGAGATCTTCGCGCGCGGCGAGGCCGTCAAGTTCGCCGAGCGGTTGCGCAAGGTCGTGTTTGAACCCGTCGAATGGCAGCATCAGACCCTCGCGGTCGGCTGCAGCATCGGCGTCGCGCTGTACCCCGAGCACGGCCAGGCGGCCGATTGCCTCACCCAGCGCGCTGACCTTGCGATGTATCGCGCCAAGAGCCTCGGCCGCGGCAAGATCTGCACCTATGAGCCGTCGATGGACGAGGCGAGCCGCACCCGCGCCGAGCTCGCGATCGATCTCAAGCGCGCGCTCATCGGCAACGAGCTGGAACTGTATTACCAGGTGCAGAACGACACCCACACCGGCGGTATCGTCGGCTTCGAAGCCTTGATCCGCTGGAACCACCCCGCGAAGGGGCGCATCCCGCCGGACGCCTTCATCCCCATCGCGGAGGAGACCGGCCTGATCATCGAGATCGGCGACTGGGTGATCCGAAATGCCTGCCAGACCGCCGCGCAATGGCGCCTGCCATTCAAGGTCGCCGTCAACGTCGCGCCGATGCAGCTCAATCACGATTTGCCGCGGCGCGTGGCGGAGATCCTGAAGGAGACGGGATTGGCGCCGTCGCGGCTCGAGATCGAGCTGACGGAGAGCGGCATCATCGCCGACCGCCAGCACGCGCTCCAGGTGGTGCTGGCGCTGAAGGCGATCGGCGTCACCGTCGCCATGGACGATTTCGGCACCGGCTACTCCTCGCTGTCGACGCTCCAGGCGTTTCCGTTCGACAAGATCAAGGTCGACAAGAGCTTTGTTCAGGCGGTCGAGACCAGCGCGCATGCGGCTGCCATCGTCAAGGCGACGCTGCTGCTCGGACGCAGCCTGAACATCCCCGTGCTCGCGGAAGGCGTTGAGACTGAGCGCCATCTCGATTTCCTGCGCGAGCAAGGCTGCGACAGCGTGCAGGGCTATCTGTTCGGCAAGCCGATGCCGGTCGATTTCATCAACCGCATGATCGACGCGCAAAAAGTCGCGGAACCCGCTGAGATGCAGCCGCTGCGTGAAATGCGCAGGCCGGTCGCTGCCGCCTGAGCTCTCACGGCGCTCTTGAGCGTCATTGCCTCGAAGGCTTAGTCTGGCGATCTCGCATCCCGCGCCGGAACAGCCATGCAGCACAAATCCGTCACGACCGACATCCTCGACATCGCCTATCTCGATTACGGCGCGCCGGACGGCTGGCCCTGCATCATGGGCCACGGCTTTCCCTATGACGTGAACGCCTATGCCGAGGCTGCGCCGCTGATCGCGCAAGCCGGCGCGCGGGTGCTGGTGCCGTGGCTGCGCGGCTACGGCCCGACACGCTTTCGTTCGGCGCAGAGCCTGCGCTCCGGCGAGCAGGCGGCGCTCGGCGCCGATCTTCTGGCCTTCATGGATGCGCTCGGCATCCAGCGCGCCGTCGTCGGCGGCTATGATTGGGGCGGGCGTGCGGCCTGCGTCGTCTCGGTGCTGTATCCCGAACGCGTGGTCGGACTGGTCTCCGGCAATTCCTACAACATCCAGAATATCGCCCGCTCCATGGAGCCGGCCTCGCCGCCGGAAGAAGCCGCGCTGTGGTATCAATATCTCTTCCACAACGAGCGCGGCCACCGCGCGCTGGAGCGCGATCGCCGCGGTTTCGCCCGCCAGCTCTGGGCGATGTGGTCGCCGACATGGGCCTTCGACGATGCGACCTTCGAGAACAGCGCGGTGTCGTTCGACAATCCTGATTTCGTCGACGTGGTGATCCATTCCTATCGCCACCGCTATGCGCTGGTCGAAGGCGATCCCGCCTATGCGGCGATCGAGGCGAAGCTCGCCCAGCAGCCGCCGGTTCGTGTGCCGACGATTGCGATCGATGGTGACAGCGATGGCGTCAATTCCGGCACCGCGCATCATGCGCGCAAGTTCGAGGGCTTCTTCGAGCGGCGCGTGTTCGCCGGCGCCGGCCACAATCTGCCGCAGGAACGGCCGGCCGAGTGGGCGCGGGCTGCAATTGACGTACGGAACGCGGCCGAGCGGGGCTGAGCCTCCGCATTCAATGTTGATTTGTATCAACGCCCGCGGTCGCCGGGCTGCTCTGCTGGCTGTCGTCCCGGTGCCATCAGTGCTATCCTGAGATGTGCTCTGGGGCTTCACATGCAGGAGGTGCCGTCATGACAAGCGCTTCGGATACGTCTCCCAACCTCGGCCTGGGCTCAGGCATTGCCGCGCTCCACGCCAAATGGGGCTGGATCGTCGCCCTCGGCGTCGTCTATCTCGTCACCGGCTTCATCGCGCTTGGCAGCATGATGATGGCTACGGTGGCGAGCGTGCTCGTGGTTGGTGTAATGATGATCGTCGCGGGGTTCACCGAGGTGATCGGTGCCTTCCAGATGAAGAGCTGGGGCAAGTTCGTGCTCTGGGCCTTGCTCGGTGTGCTCTACATCATCGCGGGCTTCTTGACCTTCGAGAACCCGCTGTTTGCAGCAGCGCTGCTGACCCTGTTTCTCGGCGCCTCGCTGCTCGCCTCCGGCGCGGTGCGGCTGTTTCTCGCCTTCAGCATGAAGCGCGAAAGCCCGTGGGTCTGGGTGGCGCTGTCGGCCATCATCACGCTGCTGCTCGGGCTGCTGATCCTGGCGCGCTGGCCGGTCAACAGCGTGTACATCCTCGGCCTGTTCCTCGGCATCGATCTGATCATGGCGGGCGCCGGCTGGATCAGCCTGGGCTTCAGCTTGAAGCGACGCGGCTGATCTATCAGCAACTCGACGCAAGACCATCTGGCGGAACTCCGCTGAGCTGACGCGCTGACAAAAAGGCAGCACGCCGCACGCACGCGCCGCGCGGACGAGAGAGCTCCGGGAGAAACCATGAAAGCTGCTTTGGTCCTGGCCGCAGCGCTGGCTGCCGCCTGTCTGTCCGCGCCTGTCTCCGCACAGAAATCCTACGGTCCCGGGGTCACCGACACCGAGATCAAGATCGGCAACACCATGCCCTATAGCGGGCCGGCGTCGCCGCTCGGCATCACCGGCCGCGTGCTAACCGCCTATTTCGAGGAGATCAACGAGAAGGGCGGCGTCAACGGCCGCAAGCTCAACCTCCTCTCGCTCGATGACGCCTTCTCGCCGCCCAAGACCATGGAAGCGGCTCGGCGGCTGGTCGAGGGCGACGGCGTCGCCTTCATCTTCGCGACCATGGGCACGGCGCCGAGCTCGGCGATCGCAAAATATCTCAACAGCAACAAGGTGCCGCAGCTTTTCCTGATCAGCTCGGCCTCGAAATGGAACGATCCCGCCAACATGCCGTGGTCGATGGCGCTGCCCTGGGCGCCGAACTACACCAGTGAGGCCGCGATCGACGTCGCCTATGCCCGCGCCAAGAACCCGAATGCGCGCTTCGCGGTGCTCTACCAGAACGACGACGCCGGCAAGGAATATCTCCGCGGAGTCAAGGAAGCGCTCGGCACTGACGCCGACAAGGCGATCGCGATGGCCTCGAGCTTCGAGGTCGCCGATCCCACCGTCGATTCCCAGGTGCTGACGCTCGCCAACACCAAGGCCGATGTCTTCATGATCTATTCGGTGACGCCGCGCGCCTGCGCGCAGGCGATCCGAAAGGCCAATGAAGTCGGCTGGCAGCCGACGCGCTTCCTCGCCTCTGGCTGCGCCAACAAGGCGACCGTGATGGCGCCGGCTGGCCTCGATGCCGGCAAGGGCGTGCTGTCGCTCGGCTCGTTGAAACCGTTCACGGCCGAGCCGAAGGACGATCCGGCGATGTCGGCCTATATCGACTTCATGAAGCGCCGCCTGCCCAATGCCGACATCAACAACGTCGCCGCGCTTTATGGTTACACGGTGGCCGAGGCGCTGGTGGTGGTGCTGAAGCAATGCAAGGACAATCTGACGCGCGAGAACATCATGGCGCAGGCCTCCAATTTGAAGAACGTTCCGCTGTCGCTGCTGCTTCCCGGCATCACCCTCAACACCACGCCGCAGGATTTCCGTCCGATCAAGGACGGCTATATGCTGCAGTTCGACGGCAACGACTGGATCGTGGCAAGCGAGCTGCTGCGCGGGACGTGAGGGCGGGCCGAGCGAGCGTCCGCAGAGACGGTGCACCCTCGCCCCTTGCGGGAGAGAGTGGCTTCGCGCCACCTTCTCCCGCAAGGGGGAGAAGGAAAGAGGAGACCACCATGGACTTTCAACACTCCGCCCGGTCGCTGGAGCTGCAGGAGCGCGTCCGCCAGTTCATGCGGGCGCATGTCGAGCCGGTCGAGGAGCTCTATTACGAGCAGGTGAAACCGGAGGCCACGCGCTACAAGACGCCGCAGGTGCTGCAGGATTTGAAGCGGCTGGCAGCGGAGCAGGGGCTCTGGAACTTGTTCCTCTCCGGCGAGCACGGCCCCGGCCTGACCAACCTCGAATATGCGCCGGTGAAGGAAATCATGGGCCGCATCCTCTGGGCGCCCGAAGTGTTCAATTGCTCGGCGCCCGATGTCGGCAACATGGAAGTGCTGGCCAATTACGGCACGCCGGCGCAGCAGGAGCGGTGGCTAAAGCCGCTGCTGGAGGGGCGCATCCGTTCCGGATTCTCGATGACCGAGCCGCGGGTCGCCTCCAGCGATGCCACCAACATCCAGTGCGCGATCACGCGCGACGGCGGCGACTACGTCATCAACGGGCGAAAGTGGTTCACATCCGGCGCGATGAACGAGGATTGCGAGATCCTGATCGTGATGGGCAAGACCGCGCCCGACGATCCCGACCGCCACCGCCAGCAATCCATGATCCTGGTGCCGAAGGCGACGCCCGGCGTCCGCATCGTTCGCGACATGCTGACCTACGGCTACGACGACGCGCCGGTCGGCCATCCCGAGATCGTCTACGAGAATGTCCGCGTGCCGGCGGAGAACATGCTGCTCGGCGAGGGCCGCGGTTTCGAGATCGCGCAAGGCAGGCTCGGCCCCGGCCGCATCCACCATTGCATGCGGCTGATCGGCTGCGCCCAGCGCGCGCTGGAATTGATGTGCCAGCGCGCGGTCTCACGCACGGCCTTCGGCAAGCCGCTCGCGGAGCAGGGCTCGGTGCGTGAGGACATCGCGCACTCCTTCTGCGAGATCGCGCAGGCGCGGCTCCTCACGCTGCAAGCCGCCGACAAGATGGACCGCGAGGGCAACAAGGCCGCGCGCGATTTGATCGCGGCAGCCAAGATCGTGGTGCCCAGCATGGCGGCGCGCGTGATCGACCGCGCCATCCAGATCCACGGCGCCGCCGGCGTCTCGCAGGATACGTTCCTCGCCCGCGCCTATGTCTACGCCCGCTTCATCCGGATCGGTGATGGCCCGGACCAGGTGCACCTCGCCGCCGTCGGCAAGGAGCTGATCAAGCGCGGCGGAGTGATGGGGTAGGGGAGTTGCCGCGGCGGCTTGTCAGGCGGGCCGCACCAACCTCAAGCTCGGGGTTTCGGCGGCGAGGCTGACCTGGTTGCGCCCGTTCTGCTTGGCGACGTACAGCGCCGTGTCGGCTGCTGTGAGGACGGCCGCAGGGCTGCTGGCGGCATCGCATCGTGATCCCGCAACGCCGATGCTGATGGTCACCCGGCCGTGGCTGTTTCCCTGGTGGGGGACTGCCATATCAGACACGGCGAGGCGCAACGTCTGGGCCACAATTTCGGCATTCTGGGCGCTCGTTTCCGGAAGCAGCACGGCGAACTCCTCGCCGCCATAGCGTGCAACGAGGTCGCCGGGCCGTTTCAGACCAGACTTGAGCGCGCGCGCGACGCGCTGGATACATTCATCGCCGGCCGTGTGGCCATAGGCGTCGTTGAACGCCTTGAACTTGTCGATGTCGATGAAGAGCAAGGACAGCTCCGATTGCGCGCGGTGGCAGCGCTTGAACTCACGCTCGAACGTTTCGTCGAACTTTCGCCGATTGGCAATCCCGGTCAACGTATCCGTTTCAGAGAGGTCCTTGAGCCGGGCGTTCGCGGCGACGAGTTGGTCTTCCGCTACCTTGCGTTTGCTGATGTCCCGGACGACGACGAGCACTTCCGGCAATGAGCCGTCCGTCTCCTGGACGAAGCTGAATTGCGATTCGACCCAGAGATAGTCCCCGGATTTCGCGCGCATGAGATACTCGCACATGCCGTTCCGTTCCGTCGGGCCCAGTCGTCTGACCAGGTTCTGGACGAACTCCCGATGGGCGGGATGGACGATCTCGTACCCGTCGTGCTGAAGCGCTTCAGCCGGCGTCCAGCCGAGCGTCTTCTCGATCGATGGCGACATGTAGAGACGTTTGCCGCTGAGATCGAGCCGGACGACCACATCCTCGACGTTTTCGGCGAGCAGCCGGTATCCGCGCTCACGTTCGCGCAGCATTTTGGCCATCGTCGAACGTTCGCGGAATTGACGCATCAGCACAGCCGCCAGCCCAACGAGGATCGCCGAGATAACCGCGCCGAGCAGGAAGTCGAAATTTCGGCTGCCACGCCATTCGGCCAGGATCGCGTCTTCAGCGACGGCAACGCTGATGACGACCGGAAACTCGGCGACGATCTCGAAGGTGAACTGCTTGGGTCGACCGTCAAACGGCGAGATGATCGAATAAAGCCCTGTTGAACCTTCCTTGAGCCGGCTGGCGAACAGGGAACTACCGCCCATATCCTTGCCCACCAGCTCATCCCGGCGATGAACGAGCACCTTGCCATCCGTCGTCATCAGGGTGACGGTGCGCCCCTGATCGGCTTCGAAGCCCTGATAGAACGAACGGAAGTAGGCCAGATCGATGGCGGCGAACACCACGCCCCCGAACGAGCCGTCGGCGTTCGGCAGGCGCTGCGTCATCAGCAGGGTCGGCCGGCCGGTGACGCGCGATATCACGGGCTCACTGATGCGGGGCCCCGCTTCCTCAGGATGAGCCTGATGAAACCTGAAATACTCGCGATCCGCATTGTTCACCGCGGGCACGGTGTCAAACGACGAATACATCCAGTCGCCGTTTGCCGAGAGGACGCCGATCTCGCGCACCTGCGGAATGTTCTTGGCATATTGCGCCAGCAGATCATCGATGTCGGCGGAGGCTCGGGCGGACTTGTCGGAGTGCTCGATGTACTGGCTTGCCCCGAACAGCGCGAGCGCGACCGCGCCAAAGCTCTTGGATGCGTGCTGTGCCAGCGAATGCGTCAGCGCCTGCGTTTGCAGGCCGGCCTGGGTCAGGACCGCGGCTTTTTCCTCTGTCGATTTCCACGCCACAAGCGCCCAGAAGCTGCTGAGCGTAAAGCCAAGCAGCACGGCAATGATGGTTAAGGGAGACTTGATGAGCCAGCGCACGCGGATCGTTCCTTTCGAAGGAGCATCCTGCGGCCTGGCGGTTGAAACCCAGGTTTCGATCAGGCCGGCGCCGGCCGCCTTTCTGGGTCGATCGTTAATTTGGCCGAAATTTCCAGTGGATTGTTCCGCTTCCGCGAGGCGGGGTAATGGCTGGGCGGGTCTGTCACCAATGGTGGAGCTCAAGAGCCAAGTTTCAAGCCGTGCCATCCGCCGCTGGGGTCTGTCGCGCCGCTTTCTCTTGCGCGAGAGTTGCCTCCAGCCGCGAGATGTTTTGCTGGAGGCGTTCGTTGTTTTCCAGCAGACGCCGACTGGTGAGGAGGAGGATGTGGTAGCCGAATTGCTGATTACTTTGAAAGTAGATTTCAAGCAGCCTTTCATAAGTTATAGTCAGGACTTGTCCGTCTTCTATGCACTCGACCGTTCCGGTTCGTCGGTTATCGGGCGCGAGGAAGCCAAGTTCTCCCATGAGACGCCCTGGTGGAAGCTCGACGCCGATTTCTTTGACGACAAACTTCCCGGTGACGGTGAGAAACATTTCGGCCGCCGCATCGCCCTTCCTAAACAATCGGTCGCCATGGCGATATCTGCGTTCGGTCATGAACGGTTTGAGCCATTCCATCGACATGTCACCTTGCGTCGCGTTACGTGCCTTCTTAACGAGCCTGAGCAGTTGACGGAGACGAACGGCATTGACCGGCAGCAACAGCAGATAAAGCAGAAAGGTGGCGACGCTTCCGGAAAGCGCGCCAGCGGTTACGAAGAATGCACAGCCGACCATATTCGCGACCCGCAGCGGCACCATTCTCTGCATCAGCAAGGTGGCGACAAAGAAGATTGCGCCGACCAAGGCAAACATGTTCGCGAGGGTGATGCTGGCCAACACAATATCCAGCAGCCGATCAAACAGTGCGTCGTAGGTGATGTTGTTGGGATCAAGCCCCATTTGAACGAGGATCTTTGCAATCCTGAGATTATCTGCCGCCGTATCAAGGATGCGGTTTAGTATCGTGGAAAGATCTGCACTGATGGGCTCCATTGGATCATCTCTCGCAATTCGGTCAGTATCCCCGAATATATCCCGGATATTGATGATCGAGGGGCGATATTGAAGGCGCTTTTTGTTGCGGCGCATGAGTCCGAAAGCGGCCCCTGGCTGGCGGGGGCGCATTGGATGCCAATGTCGGCTTTTGACCGAAGCAGTCTCTTGCGATTTAGTCTGTGGGATGGACTTCGCTTTGCTCTAATTATCCTATGAACTCGACAAAGGCTAAGCATGGCATTTCGCGTCTTGATCATCGGCGGCACGGGGCAGGTCGGCGATGCCGTGATGCACGCACTGGCGGCAGAGCCGTCGTGCGCCGAGATCGTGATGGTCAATCGCAGGGCGGCTTCCTTGAAGGGCAATTCCCGCGCGCGACAGATGGTGCTGGATACGGCGTCTCCTCAGTTTCCGGCTGACGTGACCAGGCTTGCGCAGGGCATGATCGCGAAAGGCGACCCCGTCTACGGCGCATCCTGTGTAGGCGTCGGCAAAGGCAGCACGAAGTGGAGCGAGGAGGAGCTGACAGCTCTCGAAATCGGCGTCGTCGGCGGCTTTGCGCGTGGTTGTCATGCGGGCGGCATCAGGCGGTTTTCGTTGCTCTCGGCGGTGGGAAGCACCGCGAAAAGCAGGATCCGCTATGTGCGGGTCATGGGCCTCAAGGAAGAGACAGTCCAAAAGATCGGCTTCCAGCGCCTCGCGATTTTCCGTCCGGGAATTATCGCAGGCAATGTTCACACGCCGGGTTACGTCGCCTGGTTAGGGCGCCTTGTTCCCGGACGTTTCGGCACGATCGAGCAGGACGATATTGGCCGCGCCTTTGTCGCTGAATTCATCGACGGCGCGGCGCCGAACGGCATCGTCCACCTCGAAAACGACGCGATGAGGCAGAGCTCTCACGCTCTGACGAGTCGCGACTAAAATCCCCTGCTGCAAAACCACGACATGCACATGTCCTGAAGTTCCGCGTCATTGCGGTTTTCACGGGCGTTACGCAGTGGCTCTCACGCGCTGAGCGCGTAAGACTCCGGGGACCAAGACCCCGTGACTCCAGGGTCATGTTGCTGACTCATTCCCTGTCTTAGACCGCGACAATGAAAACACGATGCGGGAACCACTCGGGTTCTCGCAACGGTTCCGCGACCAGGGGTTGGCGCGAATCCGCAAGAGACTGGCGCAAGTTCGAAAGACGCTGACGCGTTGGCTTGGCCATGTTCTGCGGCATCGGGGACCGCGCGAAAAATCAAAGGAGATATGATGGTGTTCCGCTCGAGCGCCGCAATTTGCGGCGCCGTGATTGCGCTTGTCGTTTCCGTGACCGTTGCCCGCAGTGAATCAAGCGGGGTTCATTCAAGCACCGTCGTCGATGCCGCCTGTGGAGATGCGATCGCTGGCGCAGCATCCACGTATAATCCGTTCAAGCCCGGCAAGGAGGAGGGCGGCCCGAGCACGGCCTCCGGCGAGCGCTATGATCCGTCGGTCTGGACAGCCGCCATCAAGACGAGCTTGCGTCAGAAATTTGGCGGGGTTCAGTTCGGAGCGCGACCGAAATTTGCGCTGGTCGAGGCCGTCGGCAAGAAGGTCATCGTCAAGATCAATGACGTGGGGCCGCTCAAGCCAGGCCGCATCATCGATCTCAATGAGCGAACGATGCGTCATTTCGATCCGGGCATGGAGCTCGGGGTCATTCCCGACGTCACAGTCAGGCCGCTGTCCGGCGACGATTGGACGCCTGGGCCGGTTGGTTGAATGCCCATTGCAGGCCGCGGCATGCCGATGGATGATGAGGCATGACAGGCCAACACCCCATTCTCATCGTCTTCGGCGGCCTTCCCGGCGCCGGCAAGACCACGCTCTCGCGCGGACTGACGAAGCGGCTCGCGGCAAGCTATATCCGCGTCGACGCGATCGAACAGACGTTACGTGCAGCGGGCCATGATGTCGGTCCGATGGGCTACGTCATCGCCAATGCACTGGCGGCCGAGAACCTGCGACTCGGCCGCGTGGTTGTCGCCGACTGCGTCAATCCGGTGCTGGCAAGCCGTGACGGCTGGCGGCAAACGGCCCTGCAATCATCGGCGAGCATCGCCGAGATCGAAGTGATCTGCAGCGACATGGCTCTGCACCGGCAGCGCGCAGAGGCGCGCAAATCCGATATAGCCGGCCTCAAACTGCCGACCTGGCAGGACATCGTCGACCGGCATTATGAGCCGTGGGATCGCGACCATCTGGTGCTCGACACCGCCCATGATTCGATCGAGCACCTGATCGAACGGGCGGAGATCTATTTTCGCGATGGGATTGGGTGACCTGATTCGGTCCCGCGCGACATTTTGCCAGCGTCCATCCCCGTCATCATCCGTTCAAAATCCGTTGCTAGGTTGCTGCTGACGATTGGCTCGCCGGATGTACGCGGGCTGCATCGCAAGCCTCGGCCCGCGTGCCGGGGCTTTTCGTTGACGCCCCACTTGCGCGTGCGGATATCCACGTTATCCGATGCGCCTCTGCAGGCTCCCGATCAGCCGCCCAACCAGCTCATCGATCTTGCCCAGCGCCGTCGGCGGATCGAGGAATTCGATATCGTCCACGTTCCAATATTCGACGCGATGGGCGACACTGGCAAAGCGGCGCTCGACCATGGGGCGATGCTCGGAATCCTTCAGCGCGACCACAAGGGCGGCTTGCGCAAAGTCATCGACGGTGCAGAGCACTGGACCGCGCACAGCGTCTCCAGGCGCAATGCCTTTCGCCTGCAAGGCATTCAGCGTGTAGGGCGACATGGGTCCGACGTTTTCAGGAAACAGCTGTTCGGCGACGCCGCGCGAGAAGGCGTGCCAACCCAATCCTTCGAGCCCGGCCTGATGGTTGAAAATCTCCTCGGCGTAGCGGCTTCGATAATAGTTGCCCGTGCAGAGAAACAGCACGCGATTGGTCTTGTTCATCAAGTCGTGTTCCACCAACGATCTGCCACATGCCATAGGCATCATGTGGTCCTGCAATCCGAAGAAGCTAACACGGGTTCGTGCCGAGTGACACGTGGCTCTTTGAACCTCCTCAACAGCGCAGCCGCGTCACGACCTGTGGCAGTGACGCCAGCAGCAGCACGAGGCAGACGCAAAACAGCACAATGTCCTTGAACAGGAACTCGCCTGCCAGATTCCAGGCCATCGGGTCGGTTGAGATGCTCCATGTCACGACGCCAGGCGTGGTGAAAAAGAACGACCAGGTGATGGCGAAAGTGACCACTCCCATCAATGATCCCAGCGCCGAGAGGATCGAGCTGAATGCGCCGGCAACCAACAGAGCCGCAATCACGAATTCGGTGACACCGAGGACATAGGCTTCTCCCCTCAATCCGAAGATCGATAGCCACGAGACAAACGGGCTGTTGCTGATGAATTGCGCGATGCCCTGGGCGGACTGCAGCGTGAATTTCTGCATGCCGAACGACACGAAGATCACGACCATCACCCAGCGCAGGACGGCCAACGGTCGATAGGACCCCGCCCCGTCCTCTGCAATATGGAAGCTTGTTCTCGCTAGCTCTTTCATTCGACCGGCCCTTGCTGATGCATTGTTGGCGGTACGGCCGCTCTCCCGGGCTCGTTACGTGCGGAGGTCAGCGTTTCAGTTCACGATTGTGTGCGGCGCAGCCGGGCCCGGGTCGCGAAAACATGGGAATTATTGATCGCGGAACGTAACAATGGCCGGGCGCCCCCGTAGTCTCTTGGGTTGGAATTGAATGCGGAGGACGAAATGCTCGGTGAGGTGATCGTGATTGGAGATCTCAAGCTGCGGGATGGCGCATCGGGCGATGCGTATGATCGCCTGAGCGAGCACATGTATGGAATAGTCAGCGGCCTTCCGGGATTTCAGTCCGTGAAATCATTCAAGGCGGATGACGGAGAGGAGATCACCGTCTTTCGCTTTGCCTCAGAGCAGGCGCTCGAAGGCTGGCGGACCCATCCCGACCACATCGAAGCCATGAAGCGAGGTCACACTGAATTCTACGCCAGCGGATTTTTGCAGATCTGCCAGGTCATCCGCGAGGTTGGCCCGTTTGAGCATGAATGATGCGACCCTGGTCGTGCCAGATGGCGTTCTGGGGAATGCGCGTCCCCGTCGCCTCTGGCGCCCCCCAGGGTTCGGTTCGGGGTCCGAGCGCACAAGGCATGCCTTTGGCTAGAAAAGACGGAGGATCGACGATTGCTTTGCTGACTTCACGACCCGTCCTTTGGACCAGCGATGCCTGGAAATTGGAAATGGTCCTATGTGGTCAATATTGACCAGCGGACCGTTTTCCTTGGTGAGAAAATCAGACGGTGAGTAGCCGGTGTTCGGCAGCGTGTTGGGCACCTGCCTGATCCAAAAGGGGTGCTCGCATGCCTGGCTTTCATGCGCTGCCAGCCGGCCCGCCGCTCACTGTCATAGAGCGGCCGCGCTGTCCGCACTGTCAGACCCGTACGAACCTGGCCTGCATTGCGCGGGGACCAGCGGGTTACGAACTCCGCACATTCGAGTGCTCGAAGTGTGATCGCGTCCAGCGAACCCTGGTGGTCAGCGACCCCATGAGCGGCGACGCGAGAGGCTGGCTTGCCGGCGAGCTCAAATCCCCGGACTAGGTCTTGGCAATTTCATGGAGGATTAGAAATATCCGCTCAAATACCCCTCTCCACGCTGGGGCCTGCGACCGCTTTGGATTGGTTTGATAGCAATTTGTACTCACAGAGATGAGGCTCGGCATGCGTAACACGAAGAAGGTCGTATTTTTGACTGCGGACCAGTTGGATGAACAGGCAGCCACGCGCGCCGATGAGGCGAGGCAATTGCCTGAAGGGGAGGCGAGACAGAACGCGCTTCGTAACGCAGCACAGTTGAGGGTTTATGCTTCGATGAAGCGTGTACTCACGCCACGAGCCGCCAGAGGGAAATAGCAGGCGCGGATCAGGAAAGTTGCAGATGCCGGATTTTACCCCCTAGACACTCCAAGTCTTGAATGTGCGTCAGGTCCCGGCTACGCAGTCAGATCGACTGCTTGACCAGTTTGAACTTGGAAGTCGCTTCGGGGCGACTTCACGTTTGGCCCTTCGCCGGCCGGCGCAGGATCAACGGCAGTCATATCCCATCGACGCCGGGGCTCCCTGCGTGCTTGGTACCCGCGTTCCATGTGCACTTTTGAACACAATGCGGAACCAAACGGTGCGATGGCGCTTGCCCTTGCCGGGGACGGCAGTGCTGCAGCAGGGGGACGTAGATGACCGACTTGATCAAGCTGCTGGTCGTCGAGGACGACCAACTCATTCAAGCGATGATCGAAGACGCTCTGGCCGAGGGCGGCTTTGAAACGGCCATGACAGCTTCCGGCAAGGAAGCAATCGAGCTTCTGAAAAGCGAGGCATCCCAATATCGAGCGGTCCTGACCGACATTAATTTGCACGGAGATGTCGTGGGATGGGAAGTTGCGCGGGTTGCCAGAGAGATCGATGCGAACATGCCCGTGGTTTACATGACTGGCACCCATGGTGAGGAATGGGCATCCAAGGGGGTTCCCAAGAGCGTCCTGCTGTTGAAGCCGTTTGCTCCGGCCCAATTGGTAACCGCCGTGGCCGCGCTTCTCAACGATAACCCGCCCACCGGACAAACAGAGTAGAAGCCGGGCCCTGGTTTGGCCGATTCCGGTGCTGCTCTTCCTCCAAATTGATCGAAGCCCATCCCCGTATCGGTCAAGTCGAACTGGATCCGTGAGTGTTGGATAGGATGGGCAGATCGAGCAGGAAATGAGTCCCCGTTCGATCTCTTGAAAGCGTCAGTTCGCCCTGAAGCTGCCTCACCATGCCAGTGACCACCTTGAAGCCCAGGCTTGCCCGCGGCTGATCGATGTCGAACCCTTCCGGAAGACCGACGCCATGGTCGGAGATTTCGACGTGGAGATGTCCGTCGATTTCGCGGGCCGAGATTTCGATGTCGCCGCTGCCATCCGGATAGGCATATTTGACGGCGTTGGTGACCAGTTCGTTGATCAGCAGTCCGAGAGGAATGGCGTGGTCCGCCGCGAGCAGCATCGGGTCGGCGTGGCAGTGCAGACTGTGCCCTTCGATATTGCCCTGCAGCTTCTTGCAGAGCTCGGTCATGAAGTCCGAAAGTTCGACATAGCCGATGTGCGAACTGCGCCAAAGATGATCGTGCACATCGGCAATGGTCGACACCCGCAAACTCGCGTCCTGCAGTGCATTTTTGACATCCTCGGACTGGGCGCTGCGCGCCTGGACGCGGAGCAGGCCCACGACCGATGCGAGGCTGTTCTTGACGCGGTGGCTCATCTCCCGGGTCAGCAACGCCTGGTGCTCGAGCGCTTCATGAAGCCTTGCATCAGCCTGTTGACGCTCGATCGCGACCCCGAGCAGGCCGGCAAAGCCGGCGAGAAAATTGGCGTCGTCCTGGTCGAACTGGCCGGGATCGGCACTGTCGACTTCGAGCACGCCGAAAAACGCCTTACCTTCTCCGCCCTTTTCTATCAGCACGTTGATGGCGCGCCTGATGCCGTGATCCGCCAACAGCTGTGGCGTGCGGAAGCGGGTATCCGCCTCCAAATGGTTCGAGATGACGGGCACTCCGGTCTGGTAGGCGTAGCCGGCCGGCGATCCCATGTCGGCAGCGAGTGAGACGACATCGATGGTGCCCGGCACCCAGCCGACCCCCGCGCGCACCATCAGACGCTTGTCATCCGGTTCATATTCCAGAACCTTGACGAATGGAGCCTGCAATCCGATGGCGCACAGCTCGGTGGCGCGTTGTAGAATTTCCCGCAAGTCGCGGGTCTGCATGGCGGTGCGACCGAATTCGCCGAGCAGCGACTGTTGCCGCAGCCGATAGCCAAGTTCGTCCCGCTTGAGCGGGGAAGGCGTTTCAATCGGCTCCTGGACCGCGAAAACCTCATGCATACGGATGCTCCGAACACGGTTGCGCCCGGCATTGAAACCCGAAACTTGCGATGTGTTCCCACTGAAGTGTGGCCGCCTTCCTCCGGAGAGTCTGAGCAAAATTGCTCACCTGCCGAGTTGCAATCGCTCCGGTAGCGCCTTCGGTTTTGTGGTCTGGACCACCGACAGCGGCAACGTCGGTGTGCGATTACTCACCTCCGGTTTCGGAGGACCATGCCTGATTCAGAAAACGATCGTAAATCCGAGCTTGAGCGCCTGCGCCTGGCTTCGGACCTCAGGCAACTCGCCAAGGAAACGAGCAACCCCGATTTGAGGGAACGTTGGCGGCGAATGGCAAGGCTGTGGTCCGGCGAGGAGGATGAACCGGCTCAGGACGATACCGAAGTGGACGACACTGGGGTCGATAAGGATTTAGGCGAATGATGAGCACCCTCGCCGGAAAATCCAGGCCAGTCGTCCTCGTCGTGGAGGATGATCCGCTGCTGCGGATGCTCGCCGTCGAAGTCGTCGAGGAAGCGGGCTTCAAGGCGATCGAGGCCGGCGATGCGGACGAAGCGGTTGCTCTACTGGAATCGCGTACGGATATTGCTCTGGTTTTCACGGATATCAACATGCCCGGCAGTATGGACGGCTTGAAACTAGCCCATGCGGTGCGCAACCGCTGGCCCCCGATCAAGATCCTTGTCGTGTCGGGCAAACAGCCACTTCAATCCTCCGATCTCCCGTCGAACAGTTTCTTTGTCAGTAAGCCTTACCAGGCGTCGGCATTGGTCGAGGAACTTCGATCGATCATTGCGTCCTCTTGATTGTGCGAAGCAATCCTCCGCCGATGATGAGCGTTTTTGCTCAGACTCGGTGCAGAAGCAGTGCGCAAGTCACGGTTCCGATCCCACGCGCTCCCATCGACATGTCCGTTGTCCGGATTGCGAGGAAGGCGAACCTGAACGACATGAATCCATGGCCAGGGTGCAAACGGACCATGATCTGCGAAGCAACCGGCTACTGGGCGCGCTGGAGCCCGCCAGCCGCAAACGAATAGATCCCCACCTCGAGCCGATCTCGTTCAAGCTTGGCGATATGGTCTGCGACGCGGGAGGCCTGCTCAAGCACGCCTATTTTCCTCAGGGTTCCGTGCTATCACTTCTGACCGTGCTGGAAAATGGCGCGGCGATCGAGACCGCCAATATCGGCCGGGAAGGGGCGTTCGGTCTGTTCGCCGCCATGTACAGCCGCGTCTCCTTCAACCGGTGCATCGTCCAGCTCGAAGGCCATACGGTTCGCTGTCCCATCCAGCTGTTGCAGTATGAGTTCAGGAACAGCGAGCACGTGCGCGATCTGTTCGTGAGCTACTCGGAGACGCTGCTGTCCCAGGTCCAGCAGACGGTCGCATGCAACGCGATGCATTCGACGGAAGAGCGGATGTGCCGCTGGCTGTTGATGATGCACGACAGGGCCGAGGGCGAAGCCCTCCCTTACACCCACGAATTTCTCTCTCAAATCCTGGGCGCCAACCGGAAATCCGTGACGCTGGCCGCGCAGTCGATGCAGACCGCGGGACTCATCAGCTATCGCCGGGGAGCGATTCAGGTGCTGGATCGTCCGGGCCTGGAAAAGGCGTCGTGCGAATGCTACGCGATCGTGCAAGAGCGCTTCGACGCATTCCTCACGCCGCCGTCGACTGCGGTCCCGGGCCACAACAAAAGCCGAAGCGACCAGGGTGAAAAGAATTGAATGCTCGATCCCTATTCGGGGCGGGGAGGGTTCGGCCGGAGCGTCGTTCGCGATGATGACATCATGCCGGTGTTTTGCCCGACAAGTCAAATTAATTTCGTAAAATCCGCATATCCCCGAAGGCGGCGGCCAAGCCATTGATTTGGCTCACCCCGCCTACCGTGCATGGGGTTGTTTTCGCGCTTTTGGTTTGAGCGAGCCCACGGTTGGCCCTACGGACGGCAGGCGCGCGCGATCACCCCGCCTTGGAGACGCGCCTCTCCGCTGCGTCCGAGCGCAGGTTCTGGAAGAACTTTTCTACCTCGCGCGACAGCGTGTCCGCCGTCGCGGTCAGGCTGCTTGCGGCCGTCAGCACGGAACTTGCCGCCGTGTCGGTCTCGCCGATGGCGTCGCGCAGCGAGGTGATGTTGGCGACCAGCGTCTCGTTGCCCTGGGCTGCCGATTGCGCATTCGACGAGATCTCGCGGGTGGCCTGGTCCTGCTGGCCGATCGCGCCGGCAATCGCGGAGGTGACCTCGTTGATCTCGCGCACCGCGCCGCCGATCTCGCGCACGGCGTCGACCGCGTTGCGGGTGGAGGACTGGATCATCGCGACGTTCTGGCTGATGTCGGCGGTCGCCTTCGCGGTCTGTCCCGCCAGCGCCTTCACTTCGTGCGCGACCACGGCAAAGCCACGGCCGGCATCACCGGCACGCGCGGCCTCGATGGTGGCGTTGAGCGCGAGCAAATTGGTCTGCTCGGCGATCGTCTGGATGAGGGTCAGCACGCCGTCGATGCGCTGCGTCGCCGCGGCGAGGCTTTCGATCTCGGCGATCGATTTTTCGGTGCGCTGGCCGGTCTGCTCGACCGCGCCCGCGGAAGCCCGCACCTGGCGGCCGATCTCCTCGACCGATGCCGACAGCTCCTCGGCGGCACCCGCCACCGCGGTGACGTTGTGCGAGGCCTGCTCGGTCGCGTTGGCCGCCGTGCCGGCGCGGTTGCTGGCATCGGCGGTGACGCGGGTGATGGTCTGTGCGGTCTCGCGCATGACACTGGCGTTGTCGCTGAGGCCGCGCATGATCGCGCCGATCGCCTCGCGGAACGCCTCGACGGATTGCTCGATGTGACGCGTTCGTTCGTCACGTGCCGCAGAATCCTGCGAGACCTGCGAGGCGAGGTTGCGGTTGCGCCCCATCGCGTCCTGGAACACTTCGATGGCGCGAGCCAGCGCGCCGATCTCGTCGGCGCGGCCGGAGTGCGGCACCACGACGTTCTCGGCGCCGTCGGCGACCTGCTTGATGGTCGCGGTGATCGCGGCGAGTGGACGGGCGATCGAGCGGGCGATGATGATGATGCCGATCACGACGAGCGCCAGCGCGACGCCGCCGAGGCAGGTCAGCACGAAGGACAGCGTGCGGTTGGTCTCGGTCTCCTGCGCGATCTGCCTGGCCCGCCCGGCATAGACCTTGGAGAGCGCCTCGAGGTCCTTGTTCAGCGCCGAGCGCACGGCGCGGTTGGCGTCGTTGTCGCCCCATTCGCGGCCCGCGGCCGCATTGATCTCGACACCGCGGCGCACCAGCTCCTTGCGGAAGTCGACGAACTGCTCGATGCGCTTCTTGAAGGTGGCGAACTGCTCGGCGTCGTCGGACTTGACGATGGTCTCCCAGCCTTTCACGACATTCAGGATCTGCCCGTTGAACTTGAGCAGGCCCTCGCCGTATTTCTTCACGACGGCCGGCTCAGTCGACATGTAGACGCCGCGCGATTCCATCACGACCGCATAGACCAGCGAGTTGACGCGCTCGACGTTCAGCGCGGCTGCATTCGCGGTCTCGATCGCGCTGGTCAGCTCGGCGCCGCGGCGGCTGTTGTAGTCGGACAGCATCGCGATCGCCGCGGTAAGCAGGGCGAACAGCGCGAAGATCGCATAGAGCTTGGTGGCCAGCGTAAAACGGCCTGCCAGCCCAGTGGCATTCCCAGATCGGTCTGATGTCATGGTGCGGAGGGCCCGAATGGCCAGGAGCGGCCGGACAGCGCGGTCTTCTAAAATTGATGCAGAACTATGCAGAAGGAAGATGGACGCAGCGTTAACGCGGAAGTCAGGGGTGTGCGCCAAAGGTCGCAGGAAAGGCCAGCTATCTCAGTGATTTGGGCGAATTCTATCGGTTCCCGGCAAGTCGTCCCGGGGATCGCCCGGAATGCCCCAAACATCGGCGTGCACACAGGCCGCCAAGCGCGTATTCACTGGCCGATGAACCTCCGGAGCTGCCTTTGGTCTATCGCCACGCCATCGACGCCACGACCTACACCTTCCCCGACCTGCGCGACCTGCTCGCCAAGGCGACGCCGCCGCGCTCCGGCGACCGGCTGGCCGGCATTGCCGCAGGCAGCGCCGAGCAGATGATCGCCGCGCGGATGGCGCTGGCGGACGTCCCGCTCGGTCAATTCCTCAACGAGGCCGTCATCCCCTACGAGGCCGACGAGGTCACCCGCCTCGTCATCGACAGCCATGATGCCAGGGCATTTGCCCCCGTGGCCTCGCTGACGGTCGGAGCTTTCCGCGACTGGCTGCTGTCGGACGCCGCAACGCCGGAGACCTTGCGCAAGCTCGCGCCCGGCATCACGCCGGAAATGGCGGCCGCGGTGTCAAAGCTGATGCGCAACCAGGACCTGATCCTGGCGGCGCGGAAATGCGAGGTGGTCACCGCCTTCCGCAACACCATCGGCCTGAAGGGCCGGATGAGCACGCGGCTGCAGCCCAACCATCCCTTCGACGATGCCAGGGGCATCACCGCGTCGATCCTCGACGGCCTGCTGCTGGGGGCCGGCGATGCCTGCATCGGCATCAATCCGGCCAGCGACGATCCGGCCGTCATCGCGCAATTGCTGCGGCTGCTGGACGAGATCATCGCGCGGCTGAAGATCCCGACGCAAAGCTGCGTGCTGACCCATGTGACGACGACGCTGGCGCTGATCGGGCAGGGCGTGCCTGTCGACCTCGTCTTTCAGTCGGTCGCCGGCACCGAGGCCGCCAATCGCAGCTTTGGCATCGACCTCGCGCTGCTGAAGGAGGCGCACGAGGCCGGGCTGTCGCAGAAGCGCGGTACGGTCGGCGAGAACGTGATGTATTTCGAGACCGGGCAGGGCTCGGCGCTGTCGGCCAACGCCCATCACGGCGTCGACCAGCAGACCTGCGAGGCGCGCGCCTATGCGGTGGCCCGTGCCTATGCGCCGTTGCTGGTCAACAGCGTGGTCGGCTTCATCGGCCCGGAATATCTCTACGACGGCAAGGAGATCATCCGGGCGGGGCTGGAGGATCATTTCTGCGGCAAACTGCTCGGCCTGCCGCTCGGCATCGATATCTGCTATACCAACCATGCCGAGGCGGACCAGGACGACATGGACAATCTGCTGACGCTGCTGGCGGCTGCCGGCGTCACCTTCATCATGGGGGTGCCGGGCGCCGACGACGTCATGCTGAACTACCAGTCCACCTCGTTCCACGACGCGCTCTATGTCCGCGACGTCTTCGGTGCGGCCCGTGCGCCCGAGTTCGACGACTGGCTGGTCCAGACCGGAATTGCGGGTGCCGACTTCCGGCTTGCCGGTGATGCAGGCCTTTTGCCCGATTTTGCCTCACGGCTGATCGCGTGATGCGAAATTGGCGCGAAAAACCCCATCCGCCGGCTTGAACCTGGGAAACCATTGGCGCGTCTCACGAATTAGTTCGGTGCTACGATATTGAGGAATTCCGGTCGCAGCGTTACGCTATGTGTCTGGAGACCTCGTCAGTACCGTTCTTGGAACGTGGTTGGGGGAAGTTCGATGCGCGCTGAAAGCAACGGAACCAGTCGGCATATTCTCTGTGTCTTCCCGCGTTACACCTCGTCCTTCGGCACCTTCGAGTATTCCTATCCGCTGACCGATGGCGTCCGCGCCTTCATGCCGCCGCAGGGCCTGTTGTTGCTCGCGGCCTATTTGCCCAAGGAATGGCAGGTCAAGTTCGTCGACGAGAATCTGCGCAGCGCAACCAAAGAAGAGTTCGAATGGGCGGAGGCCGTCTTCGTCAGCGGCATGCACATCCAGCGCCAGCATATGAATGACATCTGCCGCCGCGCCCATGAGTTCGACCTGCCGGTCGCGCTCGGCGGTCCGTCGGTCAGCGCCTGCCCGGACTATTACCCGTCGTTCGACTATCTTCATGTCGGCGAGCTCGGTGACGCCACCAATCAGCTGCTCGAGATCCTGTCGCGCGATACGTCTCGCCCCGAGCAGCAGGTCGTGCTGACGACCAAAGACCGCGTGCCGATGACGGAGTTTCCGATCCCGGCCTATGAGCTCGCTGATGTGAAGCGGTATTTCCTCGGCAGCATCCAGTATTCCAGCGGCTGTCCCTATCAGTGCGAGTTCTGCGACATCCCCGGCCTCTACGGCCGCAACCCGCGCCTCAAATCGCCGGAGCAGATCATCGCCGAGCTCGATCGCCTGCGCGAATGCGGCATGACCGACACGGTCTATTTCGTCGACGACAATTTCATCGGCAACCGCAAGGCGGCGATGGACCTGTTGCCGCACCTGATCGAGTGGCAGAAGAAGACCGGCTACGTCGTGCGGCTCGCCTGCGAGGCGACGCTCAATATCGCCAAGCGCCCCGAGATCCTCGAGAAGATGCGCGACGCCTATTTCATCACCATTTTCTGCGGTATCGAGACGCCGGACCCGGACGCGCTGAAGGCCATGCACAAGGACCACAACATGATGGTCCCGATCCTCGAGGGCGTGCGCACCATCAACTCCTACGGCATGGAGGTGGTGTCAGGCATCATCATGGGGCTCGACACCGACAAGGCGAATACCGCCGACGCGCTGCTCGCCTTCGTCGAGGAGTCCCAGATACCGCTGCTGACGATCAACCTGCTTCAGGCGCTGCCGAAGACGCCGCTATGGGACCGATTGGAGAAGGAAGGGCGTCTGATTCAAGATGACGAAGGTCGCGATTCCAACGTCAATTTCCTGCTCCCGTATGACGACGTCGTCGCGTCCTGGAAGCACGCCATGCGCGTCGCCTACGAGCCCGAGAGGGTCTATGCGCGCTTCCAGTATCAATGCGACGAGGTTTATCCCCATCGCCTCAAGATGCCGGTGCCGGACGAGATGAAGACCTGGGCCAACATCCGGCGCGGTCTCGTGATGATGCGCAACATCTTCTGGAAGGTCGGCGTGCTCGGCGACTACAGGCGCGTGTTCTGGAAATTCGCACTCGGGCGGATCCGCCGCGGTGACATGGAAGGCCTGATCGGCTGCACCATGATCGCGCATCATCTCATCACCTTTGCGCGCGCGGCATCGAGCGGCAAGCAGAACGCGTCGAACTATTCGATCCGGCTGCGCGAAGCGTCCGTTCCCGCCGAATGAGCGACAAGCCCGTTCCGGCGCGCCCGACCGGCGACCTGAGATCGTTCACGCCTGCGCGCGTCGCGCTCGGGCGCAGTGGCGCGAGCCTGCCGACAAAACCGCTGCTCGATTTTACGCTGGCGCATGCCCGCGCCCGCGATGCCGTGCACGCCGCCTTCGACGCGCCGGGTCTGGTTGCCGGGGTGAGGTCGCTCGGCCTTGGTACCACCGAGGTCACGAGCCGGGCCGCCGATCGCAGGGATTATCTGCGCCGGCCGGATCTGGGACGGCAGCTCGATGCCGGCTCCGCCGCGGCGCTGGCGGATGGTGCCACTGCGCCGTGTCAGCTTGCGATCGTCATCGGCGACGGATTGTCGGCGGCGGCGGTCCATGCCCATGCAGTCGCGCTGCTGCAAAGCGTGCTGCCTCTACTTGGCGGGGGCGATGCTGTCGCGATCGGCCATGTCGTCGTCGCCTCAGGCGCGCGGGTTGCGCTTGGCGACGAGATCGGGGCCATTCTCGGCGCCCGCATGGTCTTGATGCTGATCGGCGAGCGGCCGGGCCTGTCCGCGCCCGACAGCCTCGGTGCCTATCTGACCTTCGCGCCGAAGCCGGGCCTGACCGATGCCGAGCGCAACTGCGTGTCGAACATCCACAAGGCCGGGTTGAGCTATCATGAGGCAGCCCTCAAGATTGCCTGGCTCATCCGTGAGGGGCTGGCGCGGGAAGTCACGGGCGTGGCGCTCAAGGACGAGAGCGCCGACCGCGCGCCGCGTCGAATTGGCACGGCTTTGGCGGAATGACGGGCGTTCCGGCAAAATCGCCGCATCTTGATCGATTTGGAGACCCTTGGCCTGCTTGCGAGCAGGGCTCATCACCTGCTAAACCGCTGCCGGCGATTTTCCGCGCATTTTCAAAGGGCAAGCCTCGCATCGGTATGGCGTTTTCAAGCCGTTCGCGGGGTGCAATAAGCTCACTGACCGAACCGATTTAGGAACTGGACAAGGCATGCTCGAAAAGCACCGCGAGAATGAGGTTCATGTCGACAAGGTCGAGCAGGGGCCTACGTCCTCCATCGCCTTTGGGCTTGAGCGCATCGGGCTGATCGCCGTCCGCGCGCCGATCGTCTCCTGCATCATCCTGGTCGTGCTGATCGTCGCCGCGGTGTTCGGCATCCATCGGATCAAGATCGACGATTCGCTGTCCCAGCTGTTCCGCTCCAACACGCCGGAATTCCGCCAGTATGAAGCGGTGACGAAGAAGTTCCCGGCCGAGGAATTCGACGTTCTCGTCGTGGTCGAGGGCAAGAATCTCCTAGCGCGGAACAATCTCGAGAAGCTGCGCGACTTCGTCACCGACATGCAACTGGTCGAAGGTACCCGCGGCCTGGTCTCGCTGTTCTCCGCGCGCCAGGCGCCGGCGCCGGGCAAGCTGCCGGCCGCGTTGTTCCCGGCCGAGCTGCCCGAGGGCGCGGCCTATGACCAGTTCATCGAGACCGTCAAAAACAACGAGATCATCCGCGGCAAGCTCTTGTCGGAGGACGGCACGCTCGCGCTGATCGTGCTGTCGCTCGACCCGGAAGTGGTCGCCTCCAACAAGCTCACCAAGACCATCGGCGACATCCGCGCGCTGATGAAGGAGGATCTCGGCGACACCGGGCTGAGCGTGCAGCTCTCCGGTGTGCCGGTGATGCAGCTCGAGATTCGCAACGCGGTGGAGCGCGACGGCCTCACCTACAACATCCTCGGCATTCTCGCCGGCTGCGTCATCGCCATCATCTTCTTCCGCAAGATATCGTTCATGGTGGTGGCGGCGTTCCCGCCGATGATCGCGATCCTGATCGCGCTCGGCGCGCTCGGCTGGGCCAACTTCAATCTCAACATGTTCCTGAACGTAATGACGCCGCTCATCATGGTGATCTCGTTCTCGGACTCGATGCAGCTCACCTTCGCCGCGCGTGACCGGCTGATCGCGGGCCAGGACAAGTTCACCGCGTTCAAGAACGCGGTGCTGGTGGTGGGCCCGGCCTGCGTGCTGACGCATGGCACCGCCGGCATTTCCTTCATCGCGCTCCAGTTCTCCGACTCCGACCTGATCCGCAAGTTCGGCGAGGCGGGCCTTGCCGCAACCATCATCGCGCTGGTCACGGTGCTGTCGCTGGTGCCGGTGTTCGGCGTGCTGTTCGTGCGCAACGAGAAGCTCTTTGCGGTCAAGTTCCAGAGCGCGGATGCAGGCGTGCAGGCGCTGCGCAATTTCTGCTACTGGATTGCGGTGCGCATGGTGGGCCGGCCCGGCCTGTTCAGCCTGATCGCACTGGTGTTCGTTGCCGGCCTCGGTGTCGTCTATGCCAATCTGCAGCCGCGCTACCGGCTCGCCGATCAGGTGCCCGACAAGCGTCAGGCGGTGGCCGCCAGCAACCGGCTCGACGCCAAGCTGACCGGCGCCAATCCGGTCAATGTCCTGATTCAGTTCCCCAAGGGTGAAACCCTCTACTCGCCGGAGACGCTGCAAACCATTGCGGACGTGCACGCGACCGTGGAGAAGGCGGCCGGCGTCGGCAATGTCTGGTCGCTGGAGACGCTGCGTCGCTGGTTGGCGGAAAAAGCCGGCAGCGACGACGTCGCAACGCTGAAGGAATATGTCAACGTCATCCCCGAGCATCTGGTACGACGGTTCATCGATGCCGAGCAGGATGCGGTGGTCGTGGCCGGCCGCGTGCCGGACAAGGACTCCAGCCAGCTCCTGCCGATCGTCGACAAGCTCGACTCCGAGCTCGACGCCGTCCGCAAGAAGCATCCCGGCTATGAAGTCGCCGTCACCGGTCTCGCCGCCATCGCCGCGCGCAACTCGTCCGGCATGATCGAGAAGCTGAACCGCGGGCTCACCGTCGAATTCGCGCTGGTCGCGATCTTCATTGGCCTGGCGTTCCGCTCATGGGTGGTGATGTTTGCTTGCATCCTGCCGGGTATCTTCCCGGTGGTGATGTCGGGAACGGTGCTGTGGGCGTTGGGTGAGGGGCTGCAATTCGCCAGCGTCGTGGCGCTCACCGTCTCGTTCGGCCTGGGCCTAAGCGCCACCATCCACTTCCTCAATCGCCTGCGATTGGAGAGCAAGCCCGGTGTCGGCTCGGCGCTCGCGGTCGAACGCGCGACCGTGCTGGTTGGCCCGGCGTTGATCCTGACCACGCTGGTGCTGGCCTGCGGTCTCGTCGTCACCGTGTTCTCCGACCTGCCGTCGCTGCGGCTGTTCGGCTGGCTCAGCGCCTTCTCGATGGTGGCAGCGCTGGTCGCCGACCTCTTCATCCTGCGGCCGACGGCGATGTGGCTGATCAACCTGCACGCCAAGCTTCAGGGCCCGGACAAGCCCGCGATCTGAGCGGGGCGGCGGAGGCCGGAGTGAGGCCCTGGTTCGTCTTCGCCGCCGCCTTGCACCCGGAGGCCAACTGCATCCATCGCTCGAGGCCGAGGGCCACGCCCGCGCTCTCCCCCTTCACGGCGACCGCTCCGGCCTCGATCATCTCCTCGACGATGTGCAAGGCTGCGCCCGAATAGGCGACCACCTTGGGCTGCTCGAGCGGCGGGCTCAGCACGTAGAGCACGGATTTGTGGTTGGCGACGGCCGCCTCATCAGCGGCGGACCACGCATTGGGAAAGACGCGGTCCCAGCAAACCCCGAACGATCGCGTCATATGTGGATCGGGCTGCGCTTGCGAATAGGTGCGGTCGATCTCGAAACCGAAATCGGCGATCGTCTTTGCGGCCCGCTTTCGGCGGATGCAGGCTCTCATCCTTGCCGAGGAAGCAGATCACGTGGCGCGGCTTGACTGTCGAGGGCGACATGTCCGCTCCTCCTTGCAGTTGTTCATTGGCCCAGGCGTGGCGGGTTGCGAGGAGCCCAACTGCCCAACCAAGTCCCCAAAGCAGGCGTCTGCGAAATCGGTCCATGTCAGCAAAAAGCCCCCGGTTCGCGAAAACCGGGGGCGTGTTCCCTAGGAAGCGGTGAGGCGATCAGCCCTTCGTCATCGTGATGTTGACGCCGCGGATCTCGCCCTTGGAGGAGATCTGCACCGTCTGCTTGGTGCCGTTGGTGCGCAGCGTCAGGTTCGCGGCAAAACCGTTGGCCTCGACGAACACGTCGATCTGGCCGCCACCCGCGGTACCTTGGAGATTGCCGAAGATGTTGCGGCTGGCCTCGCTCCAGTTGCCGGAGATGCGCTCGCCCTGGCTGGTCACATCGCTGGTGAGGTCGAACTTGTAGCTGTCGGAGGCACAGTGCAGGGCCTGCTTGAGGCTGAGGCCGGTGCCGGCGACCTTGTAGTCCGCCTTGCAGCGGATGTGCTCGGTCGAGCCGTCGGACAGCGACACCGTGCCGGTGCCGCTCCACGCCCCGTCGAAGCCGGCGAACGGCCCGGACGACTGAGCGTGGCCCGCCGAAACCGAGAATAGCAGCGCCGCACCAATGCCGGCCGCCTTGATCGCCAGTTCAGATCGCCCAAAGAATTTCATCATCAATATCCCGTTTTGGAACGACGCCCGTTCATCAAAGGACGTCTCGCCACATCGAAAGTTTAGTGTTGTGAGCCCGTGTCAGGTTCAAGAGCCTGCGTCGGGTTCAAGGCCTGACAGCCCACAATGTCAGGCTCGCGAAGCGGTCTTGCCGCGGACTCTCTCTGTTTCCATGTATTTCCGTCCGAAATGGCCGATCGGACAGATGCAGCTCTGCAACAGGTATGCAGTAAAACGCCGCGTGCCCGAATTATGGCGTAGTATCAATCCCTTACATCTGCCAATGAAGGCCGGGGGAAGACCTGATTTGGTAGGGGCGGCGCCAATTTGGCCGCATTTACCAGCGCTTGTGCCTTCTCCGGTGCCGCTCTTTTCGCGGCAACTTGCCATCAGAACAATCTGTTCCCGTCGTCCGCCTTGTGCTGTCCGGGAGTGGTGCGATTCTGCCGTCAGAATGAAGGAATACAATGCGTAAGCTTCTCGTCGCTCTCACCCTGATGTCAGCATTCCTTTCGACGGCGGCATTCGCCCAGGCGGGGCGCGGCACGGATTCCGAGCAGAAGGCCTGCACGCGCGATGTGCAGAAGTTCTGCCGTCCGGTCATCGACCAGGGCGATTTCACCATCCTGGCCTGCCTCAAGGAGAACCGGGCCAAGATCTCGCAGGCTTGCGACCAGGTCCTGAAGAACCACAACCAGTAAGCTCGGCCACTGGCCCACAAAGGCGGCCGCGGGGCCGCCTTTTTCAGGCCGGATCCGCAGGGCTGCCATCGAGAGACAGGATTGGTTTTGCAGCCGTATTCCCCTATATGGGGGCCGCGGCGGCCTCGCCGGCACGAGAGCCTGCGCGAGCGCAAAAGCCCTTCCTGTCCAAACGATTGTTGATCAGCCCTCGATGACCTCTGCGAGCGAATTGCGATCCGGCAAGGGTGACCGCGACGAGAATTTTCCCGTCGCGTCCTGGATCATTCATCCGCGTCATCGCGCGCTGATCCTGGCGTATTACAATTTCGTCCGCACTGCCGACGATATCGCCGACCACGCGACCCTGCCGACGGACGAAAAGCTGCGCCATCTCGACCTGTTCGAAGCGGAACTGCTCGGCAAGGGCGACACCCAGGCCGAAGCGGTCGCCTTGCGGCGCGCGCTGGCCGAGCGGGACATGGCACCGCGCCACGCGCTCGACGTGCTCATCGCGTTCCGCATGGACGTGACGAAACTGCGCTACGAGAACTGGGACGAGCTCATCCATTATTGCCGCTATTCGGCGATGCCGGTCGGCCGCTTCATGCTCGACGTCCACGGCGAGAGCACCGCGACCTGGGCCGCGTCGGATGCGCTCTGCGCAGGGCTCCAGATCAACAACCACCTCCAGGATTGCGGCAAGGATTTCCGCGAGCTCAATCGCGTCTATCTGCCGCGCGATGCACTGGCCGCAAGCGGTGCCTCGGTCGAGCAGCTCGGACTCGCGCAGTCGCCGCCGGCGATGCTGGCCTGCCTCCAGGCGCTCGCCGTGCGCAACGAAGCGCTGCTCAACGAGGGCAGGTCGCTGAGCGCGGAGATCAGGGATGTCCGCCTCGGCGTCGACGTTGCGGTGATCCAGGCCTACGCAGACCGCATCGTGCGCCTGCTGAAGGTGCGCGATCCCTTGCGCGAGCGCGTGCATCTGAACAAGTTTGAACTGCTCACCTTCAGCATCGCCGGCATGATCGGCGAAGTCGGCCGCCGTGCGATCGGCCGCAAGGCCATCTCGAATCCGGGGACTGCCCATGACGCTTGAGGCGACCGCGCCCAGCGCCAATTATGGCTCGTCCGCATCGAACAGCTCCTTCTACGCTGCGATGCGCATCCTGCCGCGCGACCAGCGCGAGGCGATGTTTCAGATCTACAGCTTCTGTCGTCAGGTCGACGACATCGCCGATTCCGACGGCCCGCGCGACGAGCGGCTCGCCGCGCTTCAGGAATGGCGTGACGACATCGACGCGCTCTACCAGGGCAATCCGCCGCCGCGGCTGAAGGACTACGTCGGCTCGGTGAAGACCTTCGGGCTCAAGCGTGAGGATTTTCTCGCCATTGTCGACGGCATGGAGATGGATGTGCCGCAGGACATCCGCGCACCCGACATGGCGACGCTCGATCTCTACTGCGATCGCGTTGCCAGCGCCGTCGGGCGGCTGTCGGTGCGGGTGTTCGGCCTGCCGGAAGAGGACGGCATCCAGCTCGCCTATCATCTCGGCCGCGCTTTGCAGCTCACCAACATTTTGCGCGACATCGACGAGGATGCAACGCTCGGCCGGCTCTATCTGCCGCGCGAGGCGCTGCTGCATGCCGGCATCACCTCCAACGATCCGGATCGTGTGATCGCCGAGCGCGGGCTGCCGAAAGTCTGCCTGCCGCTGACGCAGCGCGCGAAGGTGCATTTCGAGAAGTCGGACGAGATCATGAACCGCAACAGGCGCCGCGCGGTGCGCGCGCCGCGGATCATGTCGAAGTACTATCATTCCATTCTGGATCTCCTGATCGCGCGCGGCTTCGATGCGCCGCGCGAGCCGGTGCGTGTGTCGAAGGTCACACGCTTCGCGATCCTGTTCCGCTACGCTTTCATCTGATGCAAAACACAGCTCACATCATCGGCGCTGGAATCTCCGGCCTCTCCGCCGCCGTGCGGCTCGTCAATGCCGGCTTCAAGGTCGCCGTGCACGAGGCGACGCAACAGGCCGGCGGTCGCTGCCGCTCTTACTTCGACGGCGCCACCAATCTCACCATCGACAACGGCAACCATCTGCTGCTGTCCGGCAACAGCCACGCGCGCGCCTATGCGCGCTCGATCGGCACCGAGGCGGGCCTCGTCGGTCCTGAAAGCGCGCAGTTTCCCTTCGTCGACATCAAGACCGGGCAACGCTGGCAGATCGATCTCGGCGCCGGCCGGTTGCCGACCTGGGTGTTCGACGAGAGCCGTCGTGTGCCCGACACCGGGCTCACCGATTACCTCAAGCTAGCGCCACTGATCTGGGCCTCGGAACAGAGGCTGGTCGGCAAGTCCATTCCCTGCGAAGGCATTCTCTATCAGCGCCTGGTGCAGCCGTTGCTGCTCGCGGCGCTCAATGTCGATCCGCCCGAGGGTTCGGCCGGGCTTGCCGGCGCGATCGTGCGCGAGACGCTGCTGGCGGGCGGGCAGGCCTGCCGTCCGCTGATCGCGCGCGACGGCCTCAGCGCCGTGCTGATCGAGCCTGCCGTGAAATTCTTGGGCGAGCGCGGCCACTCCGTTCAGCTCGGTCATGAACTGCGCTCCTTCGTCACCAGTGACGGCAAGGTCAGTGCGCTGAACTTCGGCGGCGAGGATGTGGTCCAGCTTGCTGCGGGCGATGTGATCGTGATGGCGGTGCCGCCGCGTTCCGCATCGAGCCTGCTGCCCGGCCTGAAGACGCCGACCGAATTCCGCGCCATCGTGAATGCGCATTTCCGCATCGAGCCGCCGGCGGGTTCTGCGCCGATCCTCGGCGTGATCGGCGGCATCGTGGAATGGCTGTTTGCGTTCCCGAACCGGCTTTCCGTCACCATCAGCAATGGCGACCGCCTCGTCGACATGCCGCGCGAGGAACTCGCGCAGGCGATCTGGAATGACGTCTGCAAGGCGGGTGGTGTCTCCGGCGAGCTGCCCGCCCAACTACCTCCTTGGCAGATCGTGCGCGAGCGCCGTGCCACATTTGCGGCCACGCCGGCACAGAATGCCCTGCGCCCCGGGCCGGTCACCGCGCTGAAAAACCTGTTCCTTGCCGGCGACTGGACTGCTACGGGATTGCCTGCAACGATCGAGGGATCGGTCCGGTCGGGTGATCGCGCCGCCGATCTGGTTTTGGCCGCAAAGCGGCCCTGACGGGCAATGTCTCCGTCAATTTCAATCGACTATCGGAGCAATCGAGCGACATGGATTCCGTGAACGCGAACAGCCGCGAAGCCCAAGAATCCAGGCTATTGGAATCGGGAAGCACCCTGGAATCGAGCATTGCGTCGGCAACGCAAGGCGTCCTCGGCTTCCAGCAATCCGACGGCCATTGGGTGTTCGAGCTCGAGGCGGATGCCACCATCCCGGCAGAATACGTGCTGTTGCGGCACTATCTCGCCGAGCCGGTCGATGCGCCGCTCGAGGCCAAGATTGGCAACTATCTGCGTCGTATCCAGGGCGCTCATGGCGGCTGGCCACTGGTGCATGACGGCGCGTTCGACATGAGCGCGAGTGTGAAGGCTTACTTCGCGCTGAAGATGATCGGCGATTCCATCGATGCTCCGCATATGGTTCGCGCGCGCGAGGCGATCCACGCCCGCGGCGGTGCCGTCAACAGCAACGTCTTCACGCGCTTCACGCTTGCGATGTACGGTGTGCTGACCTGGCGCGCCGTCCCGGTGCTGCCGGTCGAGATCATGCTGCTGCCGTTCTGGTTTCCGTTCCACATCTACAAGATCTCGTATTGGGCGCGCACCACCATGGTGCCCTTGATCGTGCTGGCCGCGCTCAAGCCGCGCGCGAGGAATCCGAAGGGCGTCGGCATCGACGAGCTTTTCCTGCAGGACCCGCGCTCGATCGGCATGACCGCGAAGGCACCGCACCAGAGCATGGCCTGGTTTCTGCTGTTTCGCGCGCTCGACGGTATCTTGCGCGTGGTCGAGCCGATGTTTCCGAAGAGCTTGCGCCAGCGTGCGATCGACGCGGCGCTCGCTTTTACCGAGGAGCGGCTCAATGGTGAGGACGGCATGGGTGCGATCTATCCGCCCATGGCCAACATCGTCATGATGTACGACGCGCTCGGCAAGGACGAGAATTTTCCGCCGCGTGCGATCACGCGCAGGGGCATCGACAAGCTGCTCGTCATCGGCGAGGACGAAGCCTATTGCCAGCCCTGCGTTTCGCCGGTGTGGGACACGACGCTGACCGCACATGCGCTGCTCGAGGCCGGAGGCGACAAGGCGGTGCCTGCAGCCAGGCAGGGTCTCGACTGGCTGATCCCCAGGCAAGAGCTCGAGGTGAAGGGCGACTGGGCGGTGAAGCGGCCCGACGTGCGTCCGGGCGGCTGGGCCTTCCAGTACAACAATGCTCACTATCCCGATCTCGACGACACCGCCGTGGTGGTGATGTCGATGGACCGCATGCGCCGGGAACACGGTGCGACCGGCTATGACGCTGCGATCGACCGGGCGCGTGAGTGGATCGAGGGCATGCAGAGCGACGATGGTGGCTGGGCTTCCTTCGAGGTCAACAATTTCGAGTACTATTTGAACAACATCCCGTTCTCCGACCACGGTGCGTTGCTCGATCCGCCGACCGAGGACGTCACGGCGCGCTGCGTCTCGATGCTGGCGCAGCTCGGCGAGACCGAGAAGACCAGCAAGCACGTCGCCGATGGCGTGGCCTACCTCAGAAGGACCCAGCACCCGGAGGGATCCTGGTACGGCCGCTGGGGCATGAACTTCGTCTATGGAACCTGGTCGGTGCTGTGCGCCCTCAACATGGCCGGGGTCGATCGCAACGATCCCATGATGCGCAAGGCGGTCGACTGGCTGGCCTCGATCCAGAACCAGGACGGCGGCTGGGGTGAGGACGCCGTCAGCTACCGACTGGACTACAAGGGCTGGGAACCGGCCCCTTCGACCGCCTCGCAAACGGCATGGGCCTTGCTTGCCTTGATGGCTGCTGGCGAGGTTGATCACCCGGCCGTCGCCCGCGGGGTGGAGTACCTGATTGCAACACAGAACGAAAAAGGACTGTGGGACGAGAGCCGCTATACCGCCACAGGCTTTCCCCGCGTATTCTATCTGCGGTATCATGGTTACCCGAAGTTCTTCCCGCTGTGGGCGCTGGCGCGGTATCGGAACTTGCGGAACACCAACAGCAGGGTGGTAGGGGTCGGAATGTGACTTTGGGGACGGGGGACTATGTTACCGCGGGTCAGGCCGTAGACCCGCGGCCGATATTGATCGTGACCGGTCTGGTTCAGGAGGCCCGCATTGCTGCCGGGCCCGGAATGGCGGTCATTTGCTCGTCCAGCAGCCCGACCCAGTTGCGCGCGCTTCTGACGGTGATGGATCCCAAGACGATTCGCGGTGTTATTTCCTTCGGCGTGGCTGGCGGGCTCGACCCGACGCTGCGTTCCGGCGACGTCGTGGTGGCGAGCGAAGTGCTCGCGGGCGATACCCGCTGGGCGGCCGGCTTGTCGCTCAGCGACGACCTCATCGACAAGCTGACCTCCGGCCGCCGTCGAGTCGTGCGTGGCAGCCTGGCCGGCGCCGAGGAAGTGGTCACGGGCAGCACCTCGAAGGCGGCGCTGCATTCCGAGACCGGCGCCTCCGCCGTCGACATGGAAAGCCACATCGCGGCCGCCTACGCCGCCGAGGCCGGCTTGCCGTTCGCCGCGGTCCGCGTCATCAGCGACCCCGCCCACCGCGCGCTGCCGGCGCTTGCGCGTGCCGCGATCAAGCCGAACGGCCAGATCGACCTCGCCGCCGTCCTGCGCGGCATCGTGCGCAACCCGGGCACGCTGCATGCGCTGGTCTCGACCGGCATCGACTTCAACCGCGCGCTGCGCTCGCTTCGCGGCTGCCGCGACTTCCTGATCGGGACGGAACTCGTGGAGAGCGAGCCCGCGGTTTCCGAGGCGGCCTGAGCGGCTTATTCGCGCTGACAAAGAAAAGCCCCGGTCGCCAATGGCGATCGGGCCTTTTCATTTGAGCTGAATCAGTCTGCGCCTATCTTACGTTCGTCTTACACTAGGAACGTCAAGCCAATGGCCGGCGCGGAAAAGCTCACCACCACCGTTTCCACCACAGGACATGTCATTCTGCCCGGCGCTATTCGCCGGCGGCGGGAATGGAAGGCGGGAACGCTGCTCACGGTTGAGGACACCCCCGAGGGCGTGCTGTTGAAGCCAGCACCGGCTTTTGCCGAGACGCGGCCTGAGGACGTGTTCGGCATCTTGGCCCGCCGAGGTAAGCCGAAGAAGCTGGAAGAGATGGACTCAAGCGTTCTTGCCGAAGCCAGGCCGCGGCATGATCGCGATTGATACCAAGCTGATCGTCCGCTACCTGACCGGGGACCACGCCACGCAATCCGCACTTGCCCGCGCCTTGATCGACGGCGAGAAAGTCTTCGCCGCTATCACGGTGCTGCTCGAAGTCGAATGGGTGCTGCGAAGCGCGTATGAGTATCAGGCTGCGGACGTCGTGCGCGCGCTTCGCGTCTTCGCGGGGCTTCCGACTGTTACGGTCGAGGACGGCCCGATGGTTGCGGCGGCGCTCGACCTTGCCGAGAAGGGAATGGATTTCGCGGATGCTCTGCATCTGACAAGATCCGGACATTGCGAGGCCTTCGTCACCTTCGATCGCAAGCTCGTCAGGGCCGCGAAAGCGGCTGGCCATGAGGGAGTGCGCGAAGCACGGTCAACGAGGTGAAACTTAACTTCGCGACGGGACTGAAACAGCCGCCGCATCGCTTCGCTCTTCCAAACGCCGAGTTGAAGAAAGCAAAAGGCCCGGACGCGATGGCGACCAGGCCTTTTCGTTGGTCGTGGCCTTGCGCGCTTACGCGGCGGTCGAAGCCTTCCGCGCGGCCTTCTCCTGCGCGGCGGCGGCTTCATCCTTGCGGATCTCCGAGAGGCGCTTCTGCACCTCCGCCGAGAAGATGTACTGCGCCGGGCGCTGCTTCGACATGTCGATCTCGGGCGCCATCGGGCCCGTGGTCCTGATGCCACGCAGCGACACCCACATCGCCTTGATAGGGTTGTTGAGAGCGGCGGTCGCAGCCGTCGGCTCGTAGCCGCAATGGGCCATACAGTCGGCGCACTTCTCGTACTTGCCGGTGCCGTAGGTCTCCCAGTCGGTGGTGTCCATCAGCTCCTTGAAGGTCTTTGCGTAGCCTTCACCGAGCAGATAGCAGGGCTTCTGCCAGCCGAAAATGTTGCGCGCGGGCATGCCCCACGGCGTGCACTCGTATTCCTGGTTGCCGGCGAGGAAGTCGAGGAACAAGCCGGAATGCATGAAATTCCACTTCTTGCCCTTGCCCATCGCAAAGACGTCGCGGAACAGCTTCTTGGTCTTGGTGCGGTTGAGGAAGTGCGCCTGGTCCGGCGCGCGCTCATAGGCGTAGCCGGGCGACATCGAGACGCCGACACCGAGCTCGACGGTGAGGTCGAGGAATTTTGCGATCTCCTCGGCCGGATGGCCGTCGAAGATGGTGGCGTTGACGTTGACGGTGAAGCCGCGCGCCTTCGCCGCCTTGATCGCGGAGACGGCGCGGTCGAACACGCCCTTCTGCGACACGGCCTTGTCGTGATGGTCCTTCAGGCCGTCGAGATGCACGGAAAAGAACAAATAGGGCGAGGGCTCGAACAGGTCGAGCTTCTTCTCGAGCAACAGCGCGTTGGTGCAGAGCGAGACGAACTTCTTGCGCGCGACCAGGCCGCGCACGATCTCGCCGATCTCCTTGTGGATCAGCGGCTCGCCGCCGGGGATCGCCACCATCGGCGCGCCGCACTCGTCGGCGGCGTCCCAGCACTCCTGTGCGGTCATGCGGCGGTTGAGGATCGCATCCGGATAATCGATCTTGCCGCAGCCGACGCAGGCGAGGTTGCAGCGGAACAACGGCTCTAGCATCAGCACGAGCGGATAGCGTTTGCGGCCAAGCAGTTTCTGCTTGAGCAAATAGCCGCCGATACGCATTTCCTTGAAGAAGGGTATAGCCATTACGTTTCTTTCTGGGCTTGAAATTCGGGTAGGTCAGCTTGCAGCCAGTTGGGCCGGAAGCCTGAATTCGATGTTTTCCTCGCGGCCCGGGAGCACCGAGACCGTTACCGGTCCGATCCGCCGCAGCGCTTCGATCACGTCATCCACCAGCACCTCGGGCGCCGAGGCGCCGGCCGTGAGGCCGACGGTCCTGGCACCTTTCAACCACTCCGGATTGAGCTCGCGGCCATCGGCGATCAGATAACTCGCGACGCCGGCCTCAGTGCCGATTTCGCGGAGCCGGTTCGAGTTCGAGCTATTGGCAGCGCCCACCACCAAGATCACGTCGACCAGTTTGCTCAAGTCCCTTACCGCAGATTGGCGGTTCTGTGTCGCATAGCAGATATCCCGGATGTCCGGGCCTTGAATATCTGTAAATCTGGCCTGAAGAGCCCCGATAATGTCCCTGGTGTCGTCGACCGACAGCGTGGTCTGGGTGATATAGGCCACTGGCGTATCCGTCGGCAGGGCCAGGGCCTTGGCCTCTTCGACGTTCTGGACCAGCAGAACGGGCCCGGGAACCTGGCCCATCGTGCCCTCGACCTCCGGGTGGCCGGCATGGCCGATCAGGATCAGAGTGCGGCCCTTGGTGATGTAGCGCTTCCCCTGATTGTGAACTTTCGTGACCAGTGGGCAGGTGGCGTTCAGCACCGGAAGGTCGCGCGCGGCGGCCTCTTCCTCGACGCTGCGGGCGACACCATGGGCACTGAAAACGGTGACAGCCTTCGGTGGAACTTCGGACAGTTCCTCGACGAAGATCGCGCCTTTGTTCTTCAGGCTCTCCACGACGTATTTGTTGTGCACGATCTCATGGCGCACGTAGACGGGCGGGCCGTACTTCTGCAGGGCCTTTTCCACGATCTCGATCGCGCGCACCACGCCGGCGCAAAAGCCGCGCGGCTGCGCTAGATAAACTTCCATTGGACGCCCATCACGCAAGTTGCACCAATCCGCTCAATTGTCCCAGGCGGCACCCCGATACGAGCCAATGTTGCAATATCCGCACCATTGGTGTCCCGACCGCGGTAACCGCCCACCCCGTCTTGGCCTAGGCGCATGCAGGCACAGCACTTTGTGTCAAAAAATCGGCGACAAGGAAAGGTGGGACGAGTCCAAGGTTCCGGATCGCTTTGACATCAGGTATTATAATACTTCTCTTGGCTTGAGCAAGACGGCGACATTTGTGCTCACCCCTTCGTCACTTTACCGCCTCATCTCCGCGGCTATACCGGCCTCCCGCATGATTTTGCCACGGGTCTCCCGGCGTTTACTTCGAACCTTGTTCCCGCGAGAGCGACCCAAAACAGCAATAGGTTTCGCTTCGGAACTCCGATAAACAGCGGGCGTTTCCGGCAGGCTGTTAACACTAGAAAGAAAATACGTGCTGCAAAGCGTAGTCGTTGTCATCGTCAGGGCCTGTACCCGGTTTGCCTCCCTCGTCGTCGTTCTCGGGCTCCTGCTGGCGGTGGGGGCGGGCTATTACACGTCCCAGCACTTCGCCATCAACACCGACATCAATTCGCTGATTGCCCAAAATCTGGACTGGCGCCAGCGCGACCAGCAGTTCGATCGCGCCTTCGACCGCGACGCGACGATTCTCGCGGTTGTCGAGGCCAGGACGCCGGAGATGGCGACCGCAGCCGCGGATGCGCTGTTTGCCAAGCTGAAGGACAACAAGACCGACTTCCAGTCGATGCAGCAGCTCGGCACTGGTGAGTTCTTCGAGAAGAACGGCCTGCTGTTCCTGCCGACCGAGGAAGTCGGCAAGATCACCGGCCAGTTCGAATCCGCAGCGCCCCTGATCGAGATCATGGCGGGCGATCCGTCGATCCGCGGCCTGACCGGCGCGCTGGAGACCGGGCTCGCCGGCGTCAAGCGCGGCCAGGTCAAGCTCGACAGCACCGAGCGGCCTTTCAACCAGATCGCAGGGACGGTCGAGACCGTGCTCAACAAAGGCAATGCGAGCTTCTCCTGGCGTGAGCTCGTCAGCGACCAGCCGCTGTCGGATTCGGACAAGCGTGCCTTCATCGAGTTCAAGCCGGTCCTCGACTACAACGCGCTGGAGCCCGGCAAAGGCGCGACCGACGCGATCCGCAAGGCTGCGGCTGATCTGGAGTTCCCGACCAAATACCAGGCGCGAGTGCGCCTGACCGGCCCGGTGCCGATCGCCAACGAGGAATACGCCACCGTCCAGGAAGGTGCCGTCGTCAACGGCGTCGGCACGGTCGTCGTCGTGCTTGTGATCCTCTGGCTCGCACTGCATTCCTCGAAGATCATCTTCGCGGTGTTTGTCAATCTCTTCGTCGGCCTTGCGCTGACGACCGCAGCGGGCCTGATGATGGTGGGCTCGTTCAACCTGCTGTCGATCGCGTTCGCCGTGTTGTTCGTCGGCTTGGGCGTCGATTTCGGCATCCAGTACAGCGTCCGCTACCGCTCGGAGCGCTACAAGCACGACGATCTTTCCGGCGCGCTCGTGCTCGCGGCGAAGCGCTCCGCGGTGCCGTTGTCGCTGGCGGCGATGGCGACCGCCGCCGGCTTCCTCTGTTTCCTGCCGACCGACTACAAGGGCATTTCCGAGCTCGGCCAGATCGCCGGCGTCGGCATGCTGGTGGCGTTCGTCTCCAGCATCACCGTACTGCCCGCTATGCTGAAGCTGCTGAACCCGCCCGGCGAGAAGGAGCCGGTCGGCTACGCCTTCCTGGCGCCGCTCGATCATTTCCTGGAGAAGCACCGCGTGCTGGTTGTTGGCGGCACGCTGCTGCTGGCGGTCGCAGGCCTGCCGCTGCTCTATTTCATGAAGTTCGACTTCAACCCGATGAACCTGCGCAATCCGAAGGCGGAATCGATCGCGACCTTCCTCGACCTGCGCAAGGATCCGAACACCGGCGCCAATGCCATCAACGTGATGGTCAAGTCGGAAGAGCAGGCCAAGCAGGTCGAGGCGAAGCTCGAGAAGGTGCCGGAAGTGTTGCGAGTGATGTCGCTCGACAGCTTCGTGCCGGAGGACCAGCAGCCGAAGCTGAAGCTGATCGCGCAGGGCGCCAAGGTGCTGAACCCCGCGCTCAACCCGGACCAGGTCGACGCGCCGCCGTCGGATCAGGAGAACGTCGAGTCGCTCAAATCCTCAGTCGAGAATTTGCGGCGGACTGCAGGTGATGCCAAGGGCCCCGGGGCGGTCGCCTCACGCCGGCTCGCGGATGCGCTCGAGAAGCTTGCCAATTCGGATGAGGCGACCCGAAACAAGGCGCAGGACGTGTTCGTCACGCCGATGAAGATCGTGTTCGACCAGCTCAGGAACGCGATGCAGGCCGAGCCGGTCACCCTGAAGTCACTGCCGCCCGACCTCGTGAGCGTCTGGAAGAGCAAAGACGGCATTACTCGCGTCGAAGCTCAGCCAAAGGGTGATCCCAACGATAACGATACGCTACGAAAATTCGCGGCGGCCGTTCTTGCGGCCGAGCCGACCGCCATCGGCGGCCCGGTCTCGATCCTGAAATCCGGCGACACCATCGTGAACGCATTCATCCATGCCGGCATCTATGCGCTGCTCGTGATCGGCCTGTTGCTGTGGCTGACGCTGCGCCGTATCGTCGACGTGCTGATGACGCTGGTGCCGCTTCTGGTCGCGGGCGCGGTGACGCTGGAGATCTGCGTGTTGATCGGCCTACCGCTCAACTTCGCCAACATCGTCGCGTTCCCGCTGCTGCTCGGCGTCGGCGTCGCGTTCAAGATCTATTATGTCGTGGCGTGGCGGTCCGGCAGAACAAACCTGCTTCAGACCAGCCTGACGCGCGCGATCTTTTTCAGTGCACTGACGACGGCAACCGCGTTCGGCAGCCTCTGGCTGTCGAGCCATCCAGGCACGTCCAGCATGGGCAAGCTGCTCGCACTTTCTCTGGTGACGACGCTTGCCGCAGTGCTGCTGTTTCAGCCGGCCCTAATGGGCAAACCCCGCAATCTCAGGGAGTAGGCAGATGTCGCCGACGGGATCGGCGGTCGCGCTTTTCTGACCGGGCTTGGCGGCGACGGCGCTCTTTGGAGCTGCCGTCGTCGGCGCAGGTGCTGCGGCACCCGGCGCTGGCGCAGCCTTAGGCGCCGCTCCGGTGGTTTTTGGCGCACCCTTGGCCATGGCATTGGCGGTGCTCAAGGGGATCGGCGGACCAACGCGGGTCCAGGTCTCTCCGCCGCACAGGAAGCCCATCACGCAGCCCTTGATTTCAAGCTTATCTGTGCCTGTGGGCGTGATGGTCGCGCTGTAGAGCTGGCCGTCCTTCGCGTTGTAGACCTGACCTTCCCATTGCTCGGCGCCGGCCGTCTTCTTCATGTCGATCAGGATGGCCATGCCGAGCGTCGGTCTGCTCTTTTTTGAGACATCCGGGTTGTTCTCGTCGCGGCCGCCGGCCTCCTTTTCCCAGGAAACCGCGCCCCACATGCGGCCGTTGCATTGGGCGACGCGGACGTTGGCGACGTTGTCAGCGACCCGCCAGTCGCCGGTGGGATCGGCGGCGAGCGCCGGTGTCAGGCCGGCGTAACCGCCTGCCAGTATTATTCCGGTGTAAATGGCTAAACGCATGAGTGTTCCTTGGCAGTGCAACATGGTTTAAAGCTGTGCTTGCGAAGATGGTCCGAAAAAGGGCAAAAGGCCGCACAGACCCTTTTCCGTCTGCTGACCGTTTTCAGTTGACGAAGCGGCCCTCAACCGAAGTATGTAGCGGATGAACAGTCCAAATCCAGACATGTCCCAGTTGTTCGCGGACCGTCAGGCCCAGCGCAGCACCCTGCATAATCGGTATCTGAACGAGCAATTCGTCCGGGTTCTCAAGACCATCGGCTACGACGTCGGCTTCCAGAAGGGGCAGGGGCAGTACCTCTACGATCGCGACGATGCGCGCTATCTCGACCTTTTGTCCGGCTTTGGCGTGTTCGCGATCGGCCGCAATCATCCGGTGATGCGCGATGCGCTGAAAAGCGTGCTCGACGCAGATCTGCCCAATCTCGTCCAGTTCGACGTTTCGGTGTTGGCCGGCGTGCTCGCCGAGCGACTTTTGAAATACGTTCCCTATCTCGACAAGGTGTTCTTCGCCAATTCCGGCGCCGAATGCGTCGAGGCGGCGATCAAGTTCGCCCGCGGGGCCACCGGCCGCCCCGGTATCGTCTACTGCGCCCACGGCTATCACGGCCTGACCTATGGCGCGCTGTCGCTGACCGGTGATTCGAACTTCCGCACCGGCTTCGAGCCGCTGCTGCCGGGCTGCACCTCGGTTCCGTTCAACGATCTCGCCGCGCTCGAAAAGGCGCTGGCCTCGCGCGAGGTCGCGGCCTTCGTGGTCGAGCCGATCCAGGGCAAGGGTGTCAACATGCCCTCCGACGACTTCCTGCCAGGCGCGGCCGCGCTCTGCAAGAAGTACGGAACGCTGTTCGTCGCCGACGAGATCCAGACCGGCATGGGCCGCACCGGCCGATTCCTCGCGGTCGAGCACTGGAACGTCGAGCCCGACATGGTGCTGCTGTCGAAGTCGCTCTCGGGCGGCCACGTGCCGGTCGGCGCCGTGCTGACGCGCAAGGGCATCTTCGACAAGATCTTCAATCAAATGGACCGCGCCGTGGTGCACGGTTCGACCTTCTCCAAGAACGACCTCGCGATGGCCGCGGGCATCGCCACGCTCGACGTGATGGAATCGGAGAAGCTGATCGAGTCCGCCGCCAAGCGCGGCGCCGAGCTTCGCCTCGCGCTCACCCGCATGGTGCCGGGCTATGAGCTGATGAAGGAAGTGCGCGGCAAGGGCCTGATGATCGGCATCGAGTTCGGCCCGCCGAAATCGCTGCGGCTGCGGGCGTCCTGGAACGTGCTGGAGGCCGCCAACAAGGGCCTTTTCTGCCAGCTCATCACCGTGCCGCTGTTCAAGGATCACAAGATCCTGACGCAGGTCGCCGGCCACGGCAGCCACACCATCAAGCTGCTGCCGCCGCTCACCATCACCGAAGAAGACTGCAACTGGATCGAGCGCGCCTTCGACGACGTCATCGCCGGCAGCCACAAGGTCCCCGGCGCGATCTGGTCGCTCGGCAAGACGCTGGTCGACAACGCGGTGCGGCGGTCGGCCTGATTTTCTGCCGAGCATCTTTCTACTCGTCATTGCGAGCGAAGCGAAGCAATCCAGTCTGTCTCCGCGGAGGCGGCGGCCTGGATTGCTTCGTCGCTTCGCTCCTCGCAATGACAGCGTGAGGTAAAGCTACCCCTCCACATTCGCCTTCATCGCCGCCTCGAACTTGTCGACGAATTCGGTGAGCTCGTCGCCGCCGATGTCGCTGACGGCCCAGAAGTTCAGGCCGCGCTCGCCCCAGCGGCGGCAGTTGAAGCCCTGCATGGTCTGCGTCTTCGGCGGGCGGTGCTCGCTGCTCGCGGTCTGCGACACGAACAAGTTGATGATGTGCTGCCTGCGCCGGTAGACGACGGCGCCGATGGCGCGTGCATCGACATAGTCGAGCCGGCCGCCGACCAGCGTAAAGCCTTGCGCGGTGAGGTCGATCACGGGCGGGGCGACGTCGAGCTTGCCGTTGAACCAGGGCTTGACCGTATGCTGATCGGTCGAGACCACGTCGATGAGGTGACCAGCCTGGAGCGAGCGTAGATGCGCGGAGACGACTTCCTCGAGGACGCGCTGCTGGTCGTCCTGGCGCAGCACGACGGCGACGACGCCGGAGGCGGCAAGGGCCGAGACCGCCGAGCCCATCGCGAAACCGCGCAGCACGGAACGTCGGCTGGGCTGCGGCCGCGCTTGCGGCATCGACGCCTCGATACGCGCGCGCAGGCTTGCCGGCGCGCTGTAGTGCAGCTTGGTGTCGGCCAGCACGCGTTTCATGTCGCGCTGTGCCGCGAACTCGGCCGCGCAGGCCGGACAGCTGGCGATATGGGCTTCGACCTCGCGCGCATGGCCGGCATCGAGCTCGTTGTCGAGCAGCGCGTGAAGCAGGATTTGTGCTTCGTCGCAGGTCATTTCGAGTGCTCCTCTTCCGCCGTCCAGGCCGCGCGCAGCATGGCGCGGGCACGGGCTAGGCGGGACATCACGGTGCCGACGGGGGCACCGACGGCTTCTGCAATTTCACGATAGGACAGGTTGTTGATCTCCCGCAGCACGAAGGTTTCCTTGAATGGCTCGGCGAGCGCGTCGATCATCTTGCGAATGGCGCCGGCGTCGCGACTGCGCAGCACCTCGGTCTCCGGGCTCGCCTCGTTCTCCTGCCACATCGGCGTCTGGTCGGCGGCGCCGGGCGTGTCCTCGATCGCGGTATGCGAGTGCGCGCGCCTGGCATATTCTGCGTTGCAGACATTGCGCAGGATCGCGAACAGCCACGGCTTCATCGCCGGGCCGCGATAGCTGTCGAAGTGCTTCAGCGCGCGCAAATAGCATTCCTGCACTGCGTCCTCCGCGTCGGAGGCGTCGCGCAGCAGATAGCGTGCGAGCGTGTAGACGTCATCGAGATAGGGTAGCGCCGCCTCGCGGAAGCGCTGCGTCTTCTGGAAATCGTCGCTGACGGGCATCGCCTCTCGCTTTGCCTCTTGCTGCGTTTCGTACGTCGTTTCGTACGTCGTTTCGTTCTTGGCGTCGCCTTTGGGCTTGACCAAAGGCACGCGAGCCCGGCCGGCGTGGGACCACCGACCGGGCAAGACAGAGATGCCTTGGTTGGAGACGTTACTCAACCTTGATCATCCCGGTCATGTGCGGGTGCAACGAACAAAAATACTTGTAGTCGCCCGCATTGGTGAAGGTGAACGTGAACTTGTCGTCGGTATCCAGGGTCTTGGACCTGAATTTGCCGGCCGACACCACGGTGTGCGGGATGTCGTCCCGGTTGGTCCAGGTCACGGTCGTGCCGACCTTGATTTTGAGTTCCGGAGGCTGGAAAACGAAATTGTCGATATGCACCTCCATGTTGGTTTCGTCGGCACGGGCGGTTGTGACGGGGAGCAGGATGGCCGCGGCCACAGCGACCCCGAAGTCGCGGCGATTGAGTGTCTTCATTGTCAGCTTCCGTTCAGCCCTGAATCAACCCTGCAGCGGCGTGTCGATGATCGCGAGCCGCTGCTCGTTCTGCTTGAAGTTGATGCTGGCGACCCCGAGCATCGAACGCAGCTTGGCATCCTCGACCTTCATCGGTCCGGGCGAAGGGGCAGCTCCCGGCGCCGGCTGCGGGAAGGCGGTCGAGCGCGCGGTGTGGAAGGTGACGTTGCCCTCGACCTTCTGCATCACCTGGTGGATGTGGCCGTTGAGCACGGTGACCGAGCCGAAACCCTTGACGTATTCGAGCGCGCGGCCGCCGTCTTCGGTGCCCCAGCCCCATTCCGGATAGACGGTCCAGAGCGGGATGTGGGCGAACAGCACGATCGGGGTCGACTTCGACTTGCCGCGGAGGTCGTCCTCGAGCCAGGCGAGCTGCTCGGCGCCAAGATTGCCGAGGCCGCCGCCCTTGAGGTCGACGACGTTGACGAGGCCGACGAAGTGCACGCCGCCGGCGTCGAAGGAGTACCAGCCCGCACCCTTGGTGCCGCGGCCGTAGCGCTCGCGATAGAACTTCACCTCCTCGTCGAGGAAATCATGCTCGCCGGGCACGTAGTGCACGTCGAGCTTGGACTGCGAGATGATGCGATCGGCGTTGTCGAATTCGGAGGCCTTCGACAGATGGGTGATGTCGCCGGTGTGGATCATGAACGACGGCTTGACCGGCATCGCGTTGATCTTGTTGACGGCTTCCTCCAGCGTGCCTAGCGCATTGGGGTTGGCCGGCTTGTCGAAGCCGACATGGCTGTCGCTGATCTGAAGGAAGGTCATGCCGGGCGTGGCCGCAGTGGCAGCTTGCGCGGAATCGATGATGCCGAGCGAGCGTGGCACGCCGCCCGTGATGGTCCAGAGCACCCCGGTGCCGGCCCATGTCATGCATTCCAATACTTTGCGGCGGCTAACGCCGTCTTCCCCGTGATCGTGTCCGCTCATCGCACGTCTCCTTTGGCCCGGAATTGGGCCGTCTGGGAGGTGATTCGGGGAGGGGCGGGTTTATTCGCGGGGGACGATGACGTTTTCGTGAGGTGGGGTCACACACGCCGTTTGAGCCCATGGCCCGGCGGCACGCAATTTGCGGCGCTGCGTCCGGGACAGGGAGATGAACGGGGATCTACGCCGAAAATTCCCGGACTGCCCGCAGCACGAGGGCGGGGGCTTCCTGTGCCACGCAGTGGCCGGCGCCTTCGAAGGCGAGGGCACGGGCGTGCGGGATGAGCGCCATGGCGCGTGAGGCCATCTCCTTGTAGACCAGCCCCGAGGTCTCGGCGGTGGTCACCGTCACGGGGCACGCGATCTCGCCAAACCAGGCGAATGGGTTGCCGCGCGAATCGCCGGCGTAAACCTGCTCCATCGCCTCGTAGATCGGACGCAGCATCGCCGACTCGATCTCAGGCGTGCAGCAAAGCCGCACCCGGCCATTGTCGAGCGGCGTAAAACCGTGCCGGACATAGGCCCAGAGCGAAGCCTCGGTCCAATCGGCAAAAGCGGGCGCGGAACAGTAGCGCTTGAAGACGGCGTCGTGACTGTCGAACTCCGCCTGCCGGCGCAGCGCGCCCTGCACACGGGCTAACGATTGTTCGCTCAATCCCACGGATGGATCGCGCGCCGCGTGCGGGTTCATCACGGTCGGCTCCATCACGAACAGTCGTGTGAAGCATCCCGGCAGCAGCTTCGCTGCCAGCAACAGATCGGTTGCGCCCGCGCTGTGACCGATGCCGTAGATGTCGCGCAAGCCCAGCGCGTCGATCACCCGGCAGATATCGTCGGCATAGTCCGCAAAGTGATAGACGCGAGGCTTGTGGCTGGCGCCGTGGCCGCGGCGATCGAGCCCGTAGACGGTGTAGGTCGATGCGAGGTCGCGCGCGACCTCGTCCCAGACGTCGGCAACGAAGCCGGTGCCGTGCACGAGCAAAGCGGGCGGTTTGCCGCTCTCGCCCCATTGCAGCATGGCGATCTCTGCGCCGGTGGGGCCGATGGAAAAGCGCTGAGGGATCATGCTGACGAGATGCTACTTCGCATCCTCCAGAATCATCGCAGCGCCCTTCTCGGCGATCATCGCGGTCGGCGTGTTGGTATTGCCCGAGGTGATCGTCGGCATGATCGAGGCGTCGACGATGCGAAGACCGCCGAGGCCATAGAAGCGCAGGCGCTCGTCGACCACGGCCTTGGGATCATTCGCCGCGCCCATTTTCACCGTGCCGACGGGATGGAAGATGGTGGTGCCGATATCGCCGGCGGCTTTGGCCAGCGAGGCATCGTCGTCGCCGACGGTGGGGCCGGGCAGGTATTCGCTCGGACGATATTTTGCCAGCGCCTTCTGCTGCATCAGGCGGCGCGTGGTGCGGATGGCGTCGGCGCCGACCTGGCGGTCGTCGTCGGTCGAGAGGTAATTCGGCGCGATGATCGGCTTTTCATCCGGCGCCGCCGAGCGCACACGAACGGTGCCGCGCGAGGTCGGCTGGAGATTGCAGGCGCTCACCGTGATCGCGGGGAAGCGGTGCAGGGGATCGCCGAACTTGTCGAGCGACAGCGGCTGCACGTGGAACTGGATGTTGGCGCGTGCGCGTGTTGCGTCTGAACGCGTGAAGATGCCGAGCTGCGACGGCGCCATGGTCAGCGGACCGCGGCGACGGAAAGCGTAGTCGAGCCCCATCAGGCCGCGACGGAACAGATTGTAATAGGTCTCGTTCAGCGTCCGCACGCCCTCGACCTTGTAGATCGCGCGCTGCTGGAGGTGATCCTGCAGATTGCGCCCCACGCCTTGCTTGTCCATCACGATGTCGATGCCGAGCGGCGACAGCCAATCGGCGGGCCCGATACCGGAGCGATGCAGCACCTGCACCGAGCCAATCGAGCCTGCCGACAGGACCACCTCGCGCCTGGCACGCGCCTCGATGATCTCGCCGTTCTGGATGAAGCGCACACCGACGGCGCGGCCCTGCTCGATAATCAGACGATCGACCAGCACGTTCTTCTCGAGCCGCAGGTTCGGCCGATTCAGCGCCGGCTTGAGGAAGCCGCGCGCCGACGACCAGCGCCGGCCGCGCTTCTGGTTGACGTGGAAATAGCTGGTGCCTTCGTTGTCGCCGGTGTTGAAATCCGGAATGCGCTTGATGCCCATTTCCTCGGCGGCGTCACTAACGGCATCGAGAACGTCCCATGATAGCCGCGGCGCCTCGATGCGCCAGCCGCCGCCGGTGCCGTGATGCTCGCTTGCGCCCAGGAAGTGATCCTCGAGCCGCCTGAACAGCGGCAGCACGTCATCATAACCCCAGCCGGTCATGCCGAGCTGGCGCCAGTGATCGTAATCGGCGGCTTGGCCGCGCATCGAGATCATGGCGTTGATCGCCGAAGAGCCGCCGATCACCTTGCCGCGGGGATAGGCGAGCGCGCGGCCGTTCAGGCCCGGCTCGGCCTCGGTCTTGAACATCCAGTCCGAGCGCGGATTGCCGATCGCGAAGAGATAGCCGACCGGAATATGGAACCAGATCCAGTTGTCGTCGCCGCCGGCCTCGAGAATGAGGACGCGGTTTTTGGGCTCGGCCGACAGCCGGTTGGCAACGATGCAGCCGGCCGTGCCGGCGCCCACGACAATGTAGTCAAACTCACCTTCGAGCCGCCTTGGCATTCTGCTTCCACCCGGATGGTCCCTTAACGTTCCGTCCTAATAGGCAGACGGACACGACCGGGACAAGTCCGGCCATGCCGCATGGGCAGAGCTAGGCCCGATCCCTGGCAGTTGGGTGGACTGGTGCTTGCATGGTAGACAGGCCTGTATTTTCAACAAAGCTCGAGATTCTCCATGCCCATCGTGAACCGCGTCGCCGACCTTCAACCCGACATTCAGGCTTGGCGGCGGGATATCCATCAGCATCCCGAGTTGCTGTATGATGTCCACCGCACCGCAGCATTCGTCGCGGATCGCCTGCGCGAGTTCGGTTGCGACGAGGTCGTGACCGGCATCGGTCAGACCGGCGTGGTCGGTGTGATCAAGGGCAACAAGCCGGCCGGCGAGGGGCTCAAGGTGATCGGCATGCGGGCTGACATGGACGCGCTGCCTGTCGATGAGCAGACCAACCTGCCTTACGCCTCCAAAACTCCGGGCAAAATGCACGCCTGCGGCCATGACGGCCACACCGCGATGCTGCTCGGCGCCGCGCGTTACCTCGCCGAGACCCGCAACTTCGCCGGCGATGCCGTCGTGATCTTCCAGCCGGCCGAGGAGGGCGGCGCCGGCGGCGCCGCCATGGTCAAGGACGGCATGATGGAGCGCTTCGGCATCGAGCAGGTCTACGGCATGCACAACGGCCCCGGCATTCCGATTGGCTCGTTCGCGATCCGGCCGGGCCCGATCATGGCCGCGACCGACGAGGTCGACCTCATGATCGAGGGCCTCGGCGGTCACGCCGCACGTCCGCACAAATGTATCGATTCCGTTCTGGTCGGTGCACAGCTGATCACCGCGTTGCAGTCGATCGTCGCGCGCAGCGTCGATCCGTTGGAATCGGCCGTGATCTCGATCTGCGAATTCCACGCCGGCAACGCCCGCAACGTCATCCCGCAAACCGCGATTCTGCGCGGCACCATCCGCACGCTGACGCCCGAGGTGCGCAAGCTGGTCGAGAAGCGCGTGCGCGAAGTCGTGGCGGGCGTCGCACAGATCACCGGCGCGAAGATCGATTTGCACTACAAGCGCAACTATCCCGTGGTGAACAACCACGCCGCGGAGACCGAGGTGGCGTCGCGCATTGCCAAGCACGTCGCGGGCGATGCCAATGTGCTGGAAATGTCGCCGCTGATGGGCGGCGAGGATTTTGCCTACATGCTGGAAGCGCGCCCCGGCGCGTTCATCTTCTGCGGCAACGGCGACAGCGCCGGCCTGCATCATCCCGCCTACAATTTCAACGACGAGGCGATCGTGTTCGGCACGTCGTATTGGGTCAAGCTGGTCGAGGAACAGCTCGCGGCGTCCTGAGCTTCGATGCTGAAGCAGAAATGAAAAAGGGCCCGTGCATCGCACGGGCCCTTTGACGTTAGTAAGCGGTGGTCTCTCAGAACAGGTGAGAGAACAGATAGTACAACGTGCCCGAGATGATCATCGCGGCCGGCAGGGTCAAAACCCAGGCCATGGCGATGTTGCGGATCGTGGACCATTGCAGGCCGGAGCCGTTGGCGGCCATCGTGCCGGCGATGCCGGACGAGAGCACGTGAGTGGTCGAGACCGGCATGCCGTAGATGTCAGCGGCGGCGATGGTGGCGGCCGCGGTGATCTCGGCGCAGGCGCCTTGCGCGTAGGTCAGGTGCGTCTTGCCGATCTTCTCGCCGACCGTGACGACGATACGCTTCCAGCCGACCATGGTGCCAAGGCCAAGCGCGATGGCGACCGCGATCTTCACCCAGCCGGGGATGAACTTCGTGGCGCTGTCGAGCGAGCCCTTATAGGCGTTGAGCACAGCGACGTCGGCGGCGTTGAGCTCGGCTTCCTTGTCCTTCATCAGGAAGCGGAGCGCTTCCGAGGCGAGGTACATGTCGTTGCGGGTGTTGCCGACGACATCCGCCGGAACCTTCGCCAGCGATCCGTAGGTCGTCACCTGCTTGGCGATATCGCGCACGAGCACGGCAAGCGAGGGGAACGTGCCGCCGTTGACTTCGCGCGTGGCGACGTAGCTGGTCACCGCGGGCCGCGGATTGCCGAGCACGTTGTAACCGGCAGCCTTGCCCTCGATGATCTTGCTGGCAGCGTCTGAGTTCGTGACGAAATGTTCGATCTCGGTCGCCGGCAGCGCGCGGTTGAGCGCATAGGCCGTCGGCACGGTGCCGATCAGGATCAGCATGATGAGGCCCATGCCTTTCTGGCCGTCGTTCGAGCCGTGGAAGAAGCTCACCAGCGTGCAGGTGAGGATCAGGATGCCACGGATCCACCACGGCGGCGGCTGGTCGCCCTTCGGCTCGCCGAACAAAGCGGGCGTTGCGCGCAGCAGCACGCTGCGCAGGATGTACAGCAGGATCGCGGCGAGCGCGAAGCCGAACAGCGGCGACAGCAGCAACGCCTTGCCGATGTTGGTGGCCTGGGACCAGTCGACACCCGAGGTGCCGCTGCGACCGTGCAGGACCGCGTTCATGATGCCGACGCCCATGATCGATCCGATCAGGGTGTGCGAGCTCGAGGCCGGCAAGCCGAAATACCAGGTGCCGACGTTCCAGATGATGGCGGAGATCAACAGTGCGAACACCATCGCGAAACCGGCGCTGGAGCCGACCTGGAGGATCAATTCCACCGGTAGGAGCGAGACGATGCCGAACGCGACCGCGCCTGAGGACAGCAGCACACCGAACAGGTTGAACATGCCGGACCAGACCACGGCGATGTTGGCGGGCAGGGAGCGCGTGTAGATGACGGTCGCGACCGCATTCGCGGTGTCGTGGAAGCCGTTCACGAACTCGAAGCCGAGCGCGATCAAAAGCGCGACGAACAGCATGAGGAAGGGGGCAATGCTCTTGACCTGCGCGCCGGCCGCGTCGACGTCGACCCAGATGCTGTAGGCAACGAAGAGCAGCGCCGCAGCGATGACTCCCATATAGATGATGCCGGTCAGCGGATGGAATCCGCCTTCAAGGTCTGGCCCCTTACGCAAGGCCGGCTCGATGGAGCCGGGTAAAGCAACGTCACTCATAGGAATTCTCCTGTCCCAATGCCTCCGATTTTGCCCGCGGCATGTGACAGCCAGTTGAAATGGTTGAAAAACTATTGATAAGGCGGAACCTCTCCACTGCCTGTTGCCGCGTGTGTCAGGCGGCGTGGGCGGATTTCTTCTGCATACCCGCGGCGATCTGCAGGTCTTCGACAAAGCGCTGATATTCCAGCACCTTCGCCTCCGGATCGGGCAGCCGCAGCAGATAGGACGGATGCACCGTCACCAGAGCCTTGCGTCCGTCGGGGAGGTCTATGAGCCGGCCGCGGGTCTTGCCGACAGGCGTGATCTTGCCGAACACGCTTTGCGCGGCAGTGGCGCCCATCGCCACGATGAGCTCGGGCTGGATTGCCGAGACTTCCCGCTCATACCATTGCCGGCAGGCTTTGATCTCCGGCGTCGCCGGTTTCTGGTGCAGGCGGATCTTTCCGCGCGGCAGAAATTTGAAGTGCTTCACTGCGTTGGTGACATAGACCTTGTTGCGATCGACGCCGGCTTCGGTGAGCGCGCGGTCGAGCATCTGGCCGGCCGGTCCGACGAAGGGATGGCCTGCGAGGTCTTCCTTATCGCCGGGCTGCTCGCCGACCAGCATGATGGTGGCGTCCTTCGGGCCTTCGCCGAACACGGTCTGCGTCGCGTCCTTGTAGAGCGGGCAGGCGCGGCAATGGGCGGCCTCCTCGCGAAGCGCATCGAGATTGTTGGCGGCGGGCTTGCGTGTCATCGGAGCCTCCGGCCGTTTCTGAGGCTTGTGCGGATCGGTTGCTGCGTTGGCGATCATGGCGCCGGTCATGCGTTCGGCGTCCTCGATCAGAGGCTTAATGATCGAGGCCTCGGGCAGGTTCCTCCAGTATTTCTTCGGCATCTCCGTCTGCATCGCCTTCACCTTCAACCGCGTCGGATTGAAGATGCTGGCGTAGTAACGCCGCCAGGTTTCTTCCAGCCGGTCTTCGCCCGGCGCCTCGTTCTTGCTGACGCCCGGCGTGAACGTGAGCGCGTGGCCATCCCAATGCGCGCAGAGATCAGGCGTGAGGATCGACCAGGGCATGTCGGCAAAGCGGTTGGCGAAGAACGGCGCGGCAAGCTCGACGATGTGATGCTCCGGCTCGAACCAGGCGACGTAATGCGCGGCACGTTCGCGGCCGATCTCGCGAAAGCGTACGAAGGCGTGCATCTTGTGCTCGTCGCGATGGACCGCTCTTGCCATCGCCGTGACTTGCGCGACGTCAGGATCGGTCGCGACCTCGATGAGATCGTGATTGTCCCTCAATCGCCAGAGCAGGCGATAGAGGATCGCAAAACGCTGGGGATTCCGATGCAGGATTGCGGCCTGGGCGAGGTCGACGAATTTCGCCGACACATTGAAGGTGCCGTCGTTCACCTCGAGGATCGGAGACGGGGCGGGCGGTGCGAACAACTCCGCTTCGCCGCCCTGCACGGCCCAGGTGATATCGGTGGGCTTCACATGATGAAGCACGAGCGTGCGGGCGGCTTTGCGCCAGCCGTCGAAATCGGTTTCGGTATCGAGGATGATGTACTGCATCAGAAGCCAAACCCCAGTTGCATTGCCTTCGGCTTGAACCGTTCGATCAGCCCGGCAGCATCGAGATGCTGCGGCGTCGGCCGGTGATCGCTGAGCACGATGAACGGCAGCGCCTTGTTGCGGGGCACGTGCAGCCGCGCGAGATCGGAGAGACGGATCGTGGTGGTGCGCCGCGTCGCGATGATGCGCTCCACCGCCTTGGTGCCGAAGCCCGGCACGCGCAGCAGTTCCTCGCGGCTGGCGCGGTTGACGTCGAGCGGAAAGCGGTCGCGGTGGCGCAGCGCCCAGGCGAGCTTGGGATCGATATCGAGCGGCAGCATCGCGCTGTCGTCGACGATCTCCGCAACGTCAAAGCCGTAGAACCGCATCAGCCAGTCGGCCTGGTAGAGTCGGTGCTCGCGCAGCAAAGGCGGCTGGACCAGAGGCAACGCGCGGCTGGCGTCAGGGATCGGGCTGAAGGCGGAGTAATAGACGCGCCGCAGCCGGTATGACCCGTAGAGATTGGCGCTGGTGTGGAGAATGGTGTGATCGTTCGCGCCATCTGCGCCGACGATCATCTGCGTGCTTTGTCCTGCCGGCGCAAAGCGCTGCGGCTTTGCTTTCGTCTTGGTGCTGCGGTTGTCCTCGGCTTCGTCCAACTTCAGCCGCAGCCGGCCCATGGTGCGGCGGATCGCGCGCACGTCTTTTTCCGGCGCGAATTGCTGCAGGCTCGTCTCGTCAGGCATCTCGATGTTGATGGAGAGACGGTCGGCATATTTTCCGGCCTCCGCGATCAACGTGTCGTCGGCCTCCGGAATGGTCTTGAGATGGATGTAGCCGCGGAAGTGGTGCTCCTCGCGCAGTTTTCGCGCGACGCTGACGACCTGCTCCATCGTGTAGTCAGGGCTGCGGATGATGCCGGAGGAGAGAAACAGGCCTTCGATGTAATTGCGCCGGTAGAAGTCCAGCGTCAGCTTGACCACCTCGTCGATGGTGAAGCGGGCACGCGGCACGTTGGAGGAGGCGCGGTTGACGCAATAGAGGCAGTCGTAATTGCAGGCGTTGGTGAGCAGCACCTTGAGTAGCGAGATGCAGCGTCCGTCCGGCGCATAGGAATGGCAGATGCCCATGCCGGGCGCGGTCGAGCCCATGCCCTTGCCGTCGCTGGAATCCCGCTTTTCGGTGCCGCTGGAGGCACAGGACGCATCGTACTTGGCGGCATCCGCCAAAATCTCCAGCTTGCGTTGCACGTCCATCCCGGAATCCCTTTGATTCAGCAGACGAATCCGGATGAGCACCAATTCGATTGACTCTCCGGTCGCCGTTAGCTTTATATTAGAACATATCATGAACAAATGAGCCAGCCGTTGGTTCTCTTTTTGAGAGCTCCCGGCAATCACCTCTGAAGGAGCGGCGAGCATGAGCGGCGCACGCATCAGCGCGCTTGCGACCTTGCGCAGCCAGATCGAACGGATCGAGACGGCGGAGGTCGTGCATCATCACGACCGCGTCGCGCTCGGCCACGGCGAGGTGGACCACGCCTTGAAAGGCGGGCTCGCGCGCGCGGCGATCCACGAGGTGTTTTGCGAGGGGCGCCAGGGCGCGGCCGCGACGGGCTTTGTTACCGGGCTTGCGGGCCGCGTCACGGTGCGCCGGCCGCTGCTGTGGGTGCGGCAGGATTTCTCGGAACTCGAGACCGGTGCGTTGTCGATGAGCGGGCTCGCCGAGCTCGGCCTCGATCCGCGCCGCGTGGTGACGGTGCGCGCGGCTGACGTGGAGAGCGCGCTGCGCAGCTCGGCCGATGCACTCGCCTGCGATGCGCTCGGCGCCGTCGTGCTCGAGCTCTGGGGCGAGACCAGGCAGTTCGATCTGGTGGCGAGCCGCAAGCTGACGCTGGCTGCACAGTCGTCCGGCGTCACCGGCCTCTTGTTGCGGATGGCGGCGCAGCCGCTGCCCTCGACTGCGGAGACGCGATGGATGCTGCGCGCCGCGCATTCGCCGCCGGGATCGGTCTGGAGTGCCTGGGGTGCGCCGCGCTTCGATGTCGAGCTGTTGCGCAATCGTCATGGCCCGTGTGGCCGGTGGATCATGGAATGGAAGTGTGATGAGTGCCAGTTCTCTGAACCGTCGGCGTATCCTCAGCCTGTGGCTGCCGCGCCTGCCCATCGACCGGATCCAGCGGTTCTTCAACGGCGCGTTGGGTGAGCCCAGCATCGTCGTCATCAAGGAGAACAATGCACTGGTGATCCATGCGCTTGACGATGCGGCGTCGCGTTTGGGTCTGCATATGGGCCAGCCCCTGGCTAATGCCCGGGCGATGTGCCCGGACTTGCGGGTGTTCGACGCCGATGTCGTGGCGGATGCGAAGACGCTCAGCGACATCGCCGACTGGTGCGACCGCTTCACGCCGCTGGTGGCGCTCGATCCGCCGCACGGGCTGTTCCTCGACATCAGCGGCTGTGCGCATCTGTTCGGTGGCGAGGCCGCGTTATTGCAGACGCTGGTTCGGGCGCTGGCGCACCAGGGCTTTGCCGTCAGTGCGGCCATTGCTGGCACCTCGGTCTGCGCGCGCACGCTGACGCGGCAGACGCCCGGCGTTATCGTCGCCGATGGCGGGGAGGCCGCGGCGATCGACCGGTTTCCGGTGTCCGCGCTTGGTGCGGACGAGACGATCACCATCGGCCTGCGCCGGGCCGGGCTGAAGACCATCGGCGATGTCGCCTCGCGCACGCCGAGCGAAATCACGGCGAGGTTCGGCGCGCGGTTCTCCACGCTGCTCGCCCATGCGCTGGGGCAGGGCGATGCGCCGATCAGCCCGCGAAAGCCGCTACCCGACTACATCGTGGAAAAACGCTTTGCCGAGCCGATCGCGACCGACACCATGATCGCGATGACGCTGTCGCGGCTGGCCGACACGCTGATCGCCTCCATGGAGAAGCAGGGCAAGGGCGCGCGACGCCTGGAGGCCGCCTTCTTCCGCACCGACGGCGTGGTGCGCGCGATCATGGTCGAGACCGGACGTCCCGTGACGCGAAGTGCTGTGATCGACCGGCTGTTTCGCGAGCGCCTCGATGCGCTTGCCGATCCCCTCGATCCCGGCTTCGGCTTCGACATGGTGCGGTTGTCGGCGAGCCGCACCGAGATCGTGGTGCAGGAGCAGCGCGATCTCGATGCCCATGTCCACGACAATGACGAACTCGCCGCGTTGATCGACCGCATCGCGGCGCGTATTGGCGGAAAACGCGTCGTCGTGCATCTGCCGCAGGAGACCCATATTCCCGAGCAGGCGGTGCTGGCCGCGCCGGCGCAGCATCATCTCGCCGCCGCCATGCAGGCCGAATGGCCGGCGCGCGCCGAGAGCGAGCCGCCACTGCGTCCCCTGCGGCTGTTCGACAAGCCGGAGCCGGTCACAGTGCCGTTCGCGACCGTGCCCGACGGCCCGCCGCATCAGTTCACCTGGCGGCGCGCCAAACATGCGGTGGTGCGGGTGGAAGGACCCGAGCGCATCGCGATGGAATGGTGGCGGCAGGACGGCAAGCAGCTGACGCGGGATTATTTCCGCATCGAGGATGCCGAGGGCCTGCGCTTCTGGATCTTTCGCGATGGTCTTTACGAGGGAGAGGTGTTCGACGGCGACGGCAAGCCCGCTCCGCCCCACTGGTACGTGCACGGTCTCTTCGCATGAACACGCCTGCTTATGCCGAGATCGGCATCACCACCAATTTCTCGTTCCTGCGCGGCGGCTCGGATCCGCGCGCCTATGTACATCAGGCCAGCAAGCTCGGCATTCCCGTGATCGGCATTGCCGATCACAATACGCTGGCCGGCGTGGTGCGGGCCTGGAAGGAGCTCGACAATGACAAGGTGCTGCACAAGCCAAAGCTCCTGATTGGTACGCGCATCGTCTTCATCGACGGCACGCCCGACATTTTTGTCTATCCGCGGGACCGCGCCGCCTATGGCCGGCTCTGCCAACTCCTCACCAGAGGCAAGCGTGGCGACGACATCACGCGAATCGAGAAGGGCGAATGCCATCTCACCTTCGCCGACCTGCTGGAGTTTGCGGAAGGCCAGCTCCTGGTCCTGACGCTGCCGCATCGGTTTGATGATGCGCAAGCGCTGGATGTACTTTCAAAACTCAAAGCCAGCAGCGCCGAAGGTGTGTGGCTGGCCGCGAGCCTGGTCTATCGCGGCGACGACCGCCGCCGCCTGTCGCGGCTCGACGATCTCGCAGCCAAAGCAAGCGTACCGCTGCTCGCGACTAACGAGGTGCTCTATCACGATCCCGGCCGCCGTCCGCTGCAGGATGTGCTGACCTGCATCCGGGAAAAGACGACGATCGAGGCGGTGGGACGCAAGCTGGAAGCCAATGCCGAGCGCTTTCTGAAGACGCCCCGCGAGATGGCGCGGCTGTTCCGCGATTTTCCCGAGGCTGTCGCGGAGACCATGCGCTTTGCCGACAAGATCGACTTCTCGCTCGACCAGCTCAAATACCAATATCCGGACGAGCCGGTGCCGCCAGGCAAGACCGCGCAGGGGCATCTGGAGGATCTGACCCGGGCGGGCGTGCAGAAATATTTCGGAGGCAACATCGACGAGAAGCTTCAAGCGACCCTGAAGAAGGAGCTCGCGCTGATCGCCGAGCTGAAATACGCGCATTACTTCCTCACCGTACACGACATCGTCCATTACGCGCGCAGTCAGAACATCTTGTGTCAGGGGCGGGGATCGGCGGCGAATTCGGCGGTGTGCTACGTGCTCGGCATCACCTCGGTCGATCCGACCCAGGTCGATCTGTTGTTCGAGCGCTTCATCTCCAAGGAGCGGCTGGAGCCGCCGGATATCGACGTCGATTTCGAGCATTCGCGCCGTGAGGAGGTGATGCAATATGTCTATCGCCGCTACGGCCGCCACCGCGCCGCGATCATCGCCACCGTCATCCATTATCGCCCGCGCAGCGCCATCCGCGATGTCGGCAAGGCGCTGGGCCTGACCGAGGACGTCACCGCCGCGCTCGCCGACACCGTCTGGGGCAGCTGGGGCAAAGGGCTCAACGACATGCAGGTCAGGCAGGCCGGGCTCGATCCCCAAAATCCCATGATCAACCTCGCGGTCGAGCTTGCGACCGAGCTGATCGAATTCCCACGCCATCTCTCCCAGCATGTCGGCGGCTATGTGCTGACGCAGGACCGGCTCGACACCTATGTGCCGATCGGCAATGCCGCGATGGACGACCGCACTTTCATCGAATGGGACAAGGACGACGTCGACGCGCTCAACATGATGAAGGTCGACGTGCTAGCGCTGGGCATGCTGACCTGCATCAGGAAGTGTTTTGATCTGATCGATCAGCACAAGGGCGAGCGCTGGGTTCTGGCGACCGTCCCGCAGGACGATCCCAGGGTTTACGACATGCTGTGTGATGGCGAGTCGCTCGGCGTATTCCAGGTCGAAAGCCGCGCGCAGATGAATATGTTGCCGCGCCTGAAGCCTCGAACATTCTACGATCTCGTCATCGAGGTCGCGATCGTGCGGCCGGGGCCGATCCAGGGCGACATGGTGCATCCGTATCTGCGCCGGCGGAACGGTTTGGAGAAGGAAAATTATCCGGCTCCGTTGCCTAAGTATGGAGAGCCAGACGAGCTCTATAAGGTGTTGCACAAGACGTTAGGAGTGCCGCTGTTCCAGGAGCAGGCCATGCGGATTGCGATCGTGGCCGCAGGCTTTAGCTCGGAAGAGGCGAACGGATTGCGGCGTGCCATGGCAACATTCCGCAATGTTGGGACCATCGGCAATTTCGAAGAAAAAATGATCGGCAACATGATCGGCCGTGGCTACGATCCTCAGTTCGCCAGGAATTGCTTCGACCAGATCAAGGGCTTTGGCTCCTACGGCTTCCCGGAGAGCCATGCCGCGAGTTTTGCCCAGCTCGTCTACATCTCCTCATGGCTGAAATATCATCACCCCGACGCCTTCTGCTGTGGCCTCCTGAACTCGCAGCCGATGGGCTTTTATGCGCCGGCGCAGATCGTGGGCGATGCCCGCAAGAACGGCGTCGAGGTGCGCGAGATCGACGTGTCCTACAGCTTTGCACAGAACACGCTGGAGAACACCGACGACAGATATTGCGCCGTTCGCCTGGGTTTTCGTCAGATCGACGGCTTTCACTGGCTCGATCCGGATGATGAGTTCCTGAAAAAGGAGCAAGCGAAGCGGCGGGGCGAGGAATACGTCAGCCCGAAAGACTGGGCCGATCTTGTCATCGACGCCCGCAATCGCAGCCCCTTCTCCTCGCTCGAAGATTTTGCCCGCGACACCGGCCTGCCCAAGCGCGCGCTGATCCTGTTGGCGGACGCTGATGCATTCCGCTCGCTCGGGCTCGACCGCCGCGAGGCGTTGTGGCAGGTGCGACGGCTGCCCGACGATGTGGCGCTGCCGCTGTTCGAAGCAGCGATCGCGCGTGAGCAGCCGGACGAGCAGGCCAAACCGTTGCCGGTGATGCCGCGTCCCGAACAGGTCGTCGCCGACTATCAGACCATCCGGTTGTCACTCAAAGGCCATCCGATGGAATTCTTGCGCGAGATGTTTTCGCGTGAGCGGATCGTCGCCTGCAAGGAGATCAACCACGAGAACGAACGCCGCCGCGTCCGCTGCGCCGGCGTGGTGCTGGTGCGGCAGCGGCCGGGCAGCGCCAGCGGTGTCGTGTTCATGACGCTGGAGGACGAAACCGGCATCGCCAATGTCGTGGTGTGGCCGAAAGTCATGGAGCAGTACCGCAAAGAGGTGATGGGCGCGCGCCTCATCGAGGTACAGGGCTATATCCAGAGCAGCCCCGAGAAGGTGACGCATCTGATCGCGCAGCGCATGATAGACCGCTCGCACGATCTGGTCGGGTTGGCCAATGATGCCCTGAGCCGCAAGTCTCCGGTCCCGGCAGGCGCCACCGTGATCGAGCCGCTCAACGACGATCGCCGCGACCACTCGGATATGCCAGCGCAAAAAATTCGCCACCCCCGCAACGTCCGCATCCTGCCGCCGTCGCGGGATTTCCATTGAGGCGTGGCGCACTCCTGTCATTGCGAGCGTAGCGAAGCAATCCAGACTGTTTCCGCGGCAAGATTCTGGATTGCTTCGCTGCGCTCGCAATGACGAGGAGAGAGGATCCCTTAAAAATTCACCCGGTTCGAGATCGCGCCGTCTACCACGAGATTCGAGCCTGTCGTGAACGACGATGCCGGGCTCGCCAGAAACACCGCGGCGTTCGCGATCTCCTGCGGGGTGGCCATGCGCCCCGTTGGATTGCGGCTCATCGCATCCTCGTAGCGCTTGGGCATGTTCTGCTCGATCATGTTCCAGACGCCGCCTTTGAAATAGACGGTGCCGGGCGAGACCACGTTGACCCGGATCTTCTTCTTTGCGTATTGCCGCGCCAGTCCCTTGGCCATGTGAATCAGCGCCGCCTTGATCGGGCCGTAGGAACTGGCGACATCGGCCTGCGCTGCCGAGATCGAGGAGATGATGACGAAGGCGGCATCGCCAGTTCTCTCGCCGCTGGCTTCGAGGAATGGTCGTGCGGCGTCGAACGCATGCACGGCGCCGAGCACGTCGAGCCGGAAATTCTGTTCCCATGATGCGGGATCGTGACCTTGCGCCATGGCGCCGGCATTGGCGAACAGCAGGTCGATGCCGCCGAACTCCTTGGCCGCGCCCTCGACCCACGCCTTCAGCGCTGCGCCGTCGGTGACGTCGACCGTGCCGCCGGTAGCGCGGATGCCGCTGGCCTTCAGCTCGGCCACGGTAGCCGCAACCTGCTCGGCATTGCGCGCGCAGACCGCGACATTGACGCCTTCACCGGCTAGCGTCGCCGCAATCGCCCGCCCGATGCCGCGGGTGCCACCGAGCACGATGGCGTTTTTTCCATGGAGACCGAGATCCATTGTTTGGTTTTCCTTCTTGTTGGTGCAAAGAGTGTAGCCGTTTCAAGAGACGCTCAGAAGCCACCACGCCGTCATTGCGAGCGTAGCGAAGCAATCCAGAATTGCAGCCGCGGAAACAGCCTGGATTGCTTCGTCGCAAGGGCTCCTCGTAATGACGTGGAGAGAGCGCTGTCTCACTCCGGCGCTGCCCCCACCGGCGGGCCGCCGGGCGGACGGTGCAGGAAGGTCAGCGAGGCGTAGGCGCCGACCCAGGAGCCGATCGCCGCGAAAGCGACATAGAAGGCGTTTTCGGTGTAGCTGATCACCGCGTAGGAGGAGAGCAGATACCAGACTGCGCTCCAGTTCGCCGCCGGCACGCGCTTGCGCGCAATCACGGCCGAGGTGAACATCACATAGACCGCGTCGGTGGCCGCCGTTGCGACGAACACGGCGCCTGCGGTGAGGGGATCGATGGCGACCATTGCATTTCCTCATGTGCTCATGAATGGTCGCAAAGGCTACAGCATGATACGGAAAAGTGCGCAGCGGTTTTCTGAAAGATCATGATCAAATCTGAAAGGGAGAGAAGAGGCCATGCAAAGCCCCGCCGACATTCTTAGGGATATTTGGACCTCCGCAGGCGGCGATGAGGCCGCGCTGAACCGCGTGCGGTTGACCGGCGACGAGCCGCAGATCCCGTCCTCGTTCCGTGTCGCCGTCGCCGGGCAGACGTCAATCGCCGCTGCCGGCCTTGCCGCCGCTGAAATCTGGCGGCAACGCAGCGGCGAGGCGCAGGACGTGAGCGTCGACATGCGTCACGCCGCCGTCGAATGCCGTTCCGAACGCTATCTGCGCCTCGACGACAAACCGCCGCCTCCGGCCTGGGACGCCATCGCCGGCGTCTACAAGACCGGCGACAACCGCTTCGTCCGCTGCCACACCAATTTCCCGCATCACCGCGACGCCGTCTGCAAGGTGCTTGGCTGTGTGCCCGAGCGCGACAAGGTGCAGGCTGCGCTGATGCAATGGAAGGGCGAGGATTTCGAGACCGCGGCCTATGCCGCCGGCGGCGTCGTCGCTCTGATGCGGTCCTACGACGAATGGTCGGCGCTGCCGCAAGCGCGCGCGCTCGCCGAGTTGCCGCTGATCTCGATCGAGAAGATCGGCGAGGCCGAGCCCAAGTCGTGGCCCCAAGGATTTTCGAACAGCGATCGCCCGCTCTCAGGTCTTCGCGTGCTCGATCTCTCCCGCGTCATCGCCGGTCCCGTCGCCGGCCGTACGCTCGCTGCACATGGCGCCGATGTGCTGCTGATCTCGGGACCTGAGCTGCCCGCCATTCCCTGGCTCACCATCGACACCGGCCGCGGCAAGCTCACCACCTTCATCGAGCTGAAGAGCGAGGCGGGCAGGGCGCAGATGCGCGCGCTGTTGAAGGACGCCGACATTGTCTCGCAGGGCTATCGCCCGCGCGCGCTCTCAGCCCTTGGCTTCTCGCCGGAGCAGGCCGCGGAGATCAATCCCGGCATCGTCTACGTTACCCTTTCGGCTTACGGCCATGCCGGCCCATGGGCCGAGCGGCGCGGCTTCGATTCGCTGGTGCAGACCACGACCGGCTTCAACGACGCTGAAGGCAAGGCCGCCGGCATCGATGGTCCCAAGGAATTGCCGGCGCAGATGCTCGATCACGCCACCGGCTATCTGATGGCGTTCGGCGCGATGATGGCGAAGGTACGTCAGGCCCGCGAAGGTGGCAGCTGGCATGTACGCGTGTCGCTGGCGCAGACCGGACGCTGGCTGTGGAATCTCGGCCGGCTCGAAGACGGTCTCAGCACCCCGGATCTTGCGGGCGACGCCGTACATGCAGCGTTCATGGAAGCCGTGTCATCTGGCTTCGGCACGTTGACGGCGGTGCGCCATTCGGCCGTGCTCTCGCGGACGCCGGCGCAATGGAGCCGTCCGGCGATGCCGCTCGGCAGCCATTCGCCGCAATGGCCGGCGCGAAGCTGACGTGAAGCTGACGTGTCGCAAAATTTTAACGCAAACCGAAGGACGCGCAGCGCTTTTTAGGTTGTTTGAAATCCCAATTCGGCACTATTAGCGCGATCGATGAGGCAGTCGTCTGCCGAGATCGTCGCAGACATGACCGGGCCCCATGGTAGTTGAAAATACCAAGCGATTGCAGGTGCTTACAAAACGGCGGGTAATCACATCCGTAGTTTTACTAGCGCTTGCCGGCGCTGGCGCCTACGGCTTCCTGTTTGCGGGCGCCAAGGACAAGAAGCACTCCGAAGTCTCCAGCCAGTCGCGTCGGAATGCGCAGAATTTCACGCCGACACCGTCCGAATGGGCGACGCTGACAATCGAGCCAGTCAAGAGCAAAGCTTTCAGGGCCGAATATGTCACCGAGGGCAAGGTCGCGATCGACGAAGACCGCTCGACGCCGGTGTTCTCGCCTTATGCGGGCCGCGTGACCAAGCTGCTCGCCAAGCCGGGCGAGAGCGTGACCCAGGGGCAACCACTGTTCACAATCGAGGCCGCCGACACCGTGCAGGCCCAGAACGATTTCATCGCGGCAATGACGTCGCAGAACAAGGCAAAGTCGGCGCTCGAGCTTGCCGACATCCAGTATCGTCGCGCCAAGGATCTCTACGAAGGCCGCGCCATTCCGCTCAAGGATTATCAGCAGGCGGAAGCGACCCAGGTCCAGGCGCAGAACGATATGCGCTCTTCGGTGACGGCGCTGGAGGCTGCAAACAACAAGCTGCGTATTCTCGGCTTCACCGACGAGACGATCAAGGCGTTCCAGACCAAGAGCACCATCAATCCGGAGATCACGATTAACGCGCCGATCGCGGGCACGGTCGTGCAGCGCAAGATCGGTCCGGGCCAATATGTCAATTCCGGTGCCAGCGATCCGGTCTTCGTGATCGGCGATCTCTCAACGGTCTGGCTCACCGCGTTCGTGCGCGAAAGCGACGCCGCCTCCGTCAGCGTAGGGCAGGACATCAGCGTCAATGTGATGGCGCTGCCGGGCCGTCCGCTGACAGCCAAGATCAACTACGTATCTGCCGCGATCGATCCCAATACCCGCCGCCTGCTGGTCCGCGCCACCATCGACAACAAGGATGGCCTGCTCAAGCCGGAAATGTTCGCCAACGTCACGATCTATTCAGCCGGTGACCGCGCGGCGCCTGCGGTGCCGAAGCAGGCGCTGATCTACGAAGGCGACCAGGTCCGCATCTGGGTCGCGCGCGAGGACAAGTCGGTCGAACTCCGCCAGGTCAAGATCGGCCTCATCAACGGCAACCTCGTCGAGGTGACCAGCAACCTGAAGCCCGGCGAACGGATCGTCGTCAAAGGCAGTCTGTTCATCGACCGCGCGGCGTCCGGTAGCTGACCGACCCAAGAAACTGAAGCCCTGAATGGATCGCCTCGTCGCCCTTGCCGTCAACCGGCGCTTCCTGATGGTCGGCATGTTCGTCGCCGTGCTCATCGGCGGCCTGATCGCGTTCAACCAGCTCAACATCGAGGCCTATCCAGATCCGACCCCGCCGATGGTCGACATCGTCACGCAGAGCCCGGGCCTGTCGGCGGAAGAGATCGAGCGCTACATCACGATCCCGATCGAGACGCAGGTCGCGGGTCTGAAGAACCTCACGACCATCCGCACCATCTCGCTGTACGGCCTCTCCGACGTCAAACTGCAGTTCTCCTTCGCCTACACCTATGACGAGGCGTTGCAGCAGGTCCTGAACCGTCTGGCGCAGCTCGCACCGCTGCCAGGCAATGTGCAGCCACAGATCTCGCCGCTGAGCCCGATCGGCGAAATCTTCCGATATCGCCTGGTCGGGCCGCCGAACTACAGCGTGCTCGACCTCAAGACCATCCAGGACTGGATCCTCCAGCGCCGCTTCCGTTCCGTGCCCGGCGTGATCGACGTCACCGGGTGGGGCGGCAAGAGCAAGACCTATGAGCTCCAGGTTGACAACAACAAGCTGGTCGCCAACGGGCTGACGCTGCCGCAACTGCTCCAGGCCGTTGGCAATTCCAACGTCAATGTCGGCGGCAACACCGTCAATATCGGCCAGCAATCGGCCGTGGTGCGCGGCGTCGGCCTGATCAAGTCGATCGACGACCTCGCCAACACCATGATCGCCCAGACCAACGGCAATCCGGTGCTGGTCAAGGACGTCGCCACCGTCACCATCGGCCAGAAGCCCCGTCTCGGCATCGCCGGCATCGACGATTCCGACGATATCGTGCAGGGCATCGTCCTGATGCGCCGCGGCGAGCAGAGCTCGCCGACCATCAAGCGGGTCCACCAGCTCGTTCAAACCATCAATGACTCCAGTATTCTGCCGCCCGGCGTTCGCATCGAGCGCATCTATGACCGCGGCGATTTGATCGAGCTCACCACCCACACCGTGCTGCACAACATGGTGGTCGGCATCCTCCTGATCGTGCTGTTGCAGTGGATCTTCCTCGGCGATCTCCGCAGCGCGATGATCGTCGGCGCCACGATTCCGTTCGCGTTGTTCTTCGCCGTGATCATTTTGGTGCTGCGCGGGGAATCGGCCAACCTGCTGTCGGTCGGTGCCATCGATTTCGGCCTGATCGTGGACGCCACCGTCATCATGGTGGAGGCGATCTTCCGCCGCCTGACACAGACCACGCCGCCGATGGATTCCGAGCAGATGTCGCCGGAGACGCTGTTCGGCATGAAGAGCCATGCCATCCTCAGCGCCGCGGCGGACGTCTCGCGCTCGATCTTCTTTGCGGCCGCGATCATCATCGCAGCCTTCCTGCCGCTGTTCACGCTGTCCGGCGTCGAGGGCAATATTTTCGGACCGATGGCGCGCACCTACGCCTACGCGCTCGCCGGCGGCCTGCTGGCGACCTTCACCGTGACGCCGGCGCTGTCCGCGATCATCCTGCCGGCGCATGTCGAGGAGACCGAGACCAGGGTGATGCAGATCCTGCACCGGATCTACATGCCTGTTCTGAATTGGGCCGTCGCCAACCGCAACATCATGCTCGGCGCCTCGGTCGGGCTCGTGCTGATGACGGTCGCGCTCGGCCGGCTGCTCGGCCTCGAATTTCTGCCCAAGCTCGAAGAGGGCAATCTCTGGATCCGCGCCACATTGCCGCCGACCATTTCGCTCCAGGAGGGCAACTCCTACGTCAACGAGATGCGCAAGCTGATCCGTGCCCGGCCCGAGGTCGAATCCGTGGTGTCGCAGCACGGCCGTCCCGACGACGGCACCGACGCCGCCGGTTTCTTCAACGCCGAGTTCTTCGCGCCGCTGAAGCCCGCGAGCCAGTGGCCCGGCACGCATGACAAGGAGGAGCTGACCGCGGAGCTGCTCAAGCAGCTCGACGATCGCTTCCCCGGCGTCGAGTTCAACTTCTCGCAATATCTCCAGGACAACGTCTCCGAAGCCGTCTCCGGCGTGAAGGGCGAGAACTCGATCAAGCTGTTCGGCAGCGATCTCCAGGCGCTGACCGACACCGCCAACAAGATCAAGTCGGTGCTCGCGACCGTGCAGGGAGTCACCGACCTCGCGGTCTTCACCTCGCTCGGGCAGCCGACCGTGCAGATCGACATCGACCGCGCCAAGGCCGCGCGCTACGGGCTCGCTCCGGGCGACATCAACGCCACCATCAAGGTTGCGATCGGCGGCGACACTGCGGGCGATATCTACGAGCCGGGCTCCGACCGCCACTTCCCGATCATCGTTCGCCTTGCGCCGGAATTCCGCCGCAGCGCCGAGGCGATCCAGAACATACGGATCGGCGCGCCCGGGCCGAACGGCTCCGTGACCCAGATTCCGCTCAGCGAAGTTGCCACAATCAGCCTCGTCTCCGGTGCCGCCTACATCTACCGCGAGCAGCAGGAACGCTATTTGCCGATCAAGTTTTCGGTGCGCGAGCGCGATCTCGGCAGCGCCATCCGCGAGGCGCAGCAGAAGATCGCCGACCAGGTGCAGCTGCCGCCCGGCTCGCACATGGAATGGGTCGGCGAGTTCGGCAATCTCCAGGACGCGATCCGGCGGCTGTCGATCGTCGTGCCGATCTCACTGGCGCTGATCGCAGTCCTGCTCTGGTTCAATTTCGGCTCGATGACCGACACGCTGCTCGCCATGAGCGTGATCCCGATGGCGATCTTTGGTGGCGTGCTCGGCCTGCTGATCACCGGCACCGCCTTCAGCGTCTCGGCGGCGATCGGCTTCATCGCCCTGTTCGGCATCGCGGTGATGGACGGCATCATCATCCTGTCGCAGTTCAACCAGCTGATCGACGAAGGCATGGACCGCGTCAGCGCGGTGATCCGCACCGGCGAATTGCAGCTTCGTCCCGTGCTGATGACATGCGTCGTCGCCGGCGTCGGCCTGCTGCCGGCCGCACTGTCGGCGGGCATCGGCTCGCAGGTGCAGAAGCCGCTCGCGGTCGTCGTCGTCACCGGCATGATGTTGGCGCCGATCGTGATCCTGGTGACGCTGCCGGTGCTGATCTCCTTTTTCTCGCGCCGCGCGCGCTGAGCCCCTCAGAAGCCGTAGAGTCGCGCCGGATTGTCGACCAGGATCTTCTTGCGTAGATCCGCGTCCGGCGCCCACACCGGAAGCTGGTTGAGCAAGCGGCCATCGTCGATCTGGTGGAACGGTGCGAGGTCGGTGGCCTTGCGGCCGTCGATCTGCGCCGAATCCGGATGTGGCCAGTCGGTGCCCCAGACGATACGGTCCGGGTTCGCGGCGATCAGCGCGCGCGCATAGGGCGCGATGTCCTGATAATCGGGCGCGAGGTTCGACGAGCGGTAGGCGCCCGAAATCTTCACATAGGCCTTGCCGGATTTGACGAGCGCGACGAGGTCGGCAAAGCCGGGCTGCTCCAGTCCGAGCGAGGCCTCGAGCCCACCAAAGTGGTCGAACACCGCGGGCACCGGTGAGGCCAGCACGAGATCGCTGATCGCGGAGATCATCGCCAGCGTGGTGTAGAGCTGCACATGCCAGCCGCGCGCCGTCATGCGCTCGATGGCGGCGGTGAAGCGGGCGCGGCCGACGTCGGGATTGTTGACGCCGTCGGTTGCCAGATTGATGCGAATGCCGCGAAAGCCGTCCGCATGCATCGTGTCGAGCTGAGCTTCCGTAGTCTTGTCGTCGATCACGGCGACCCCGCGCGCGGTCGCACCGCGCGCCTTCATGCCGAACAGGCTGGAGGAGTTGTCAGTGCCGTAGACGCTCGGCGTGACGATCACCACACGCTCGATATGCAGCGCCTTGTGCAGCGCCGCCATTTCCTCCGGGCTTGCAGGTCCTGGCGTATAGACGCGCCCCGCAAAGAACGGAAACTTTTCGACATCGCCATGAATATGGGTGTGACAATCGCAGGCATGGGCCGGCACCTCGAAATTGATCGGCGTCGCGGGTTGCGCTGCGCGCGCGTGGATTTTGTCGGTCATGGCTGCTCCGGCGGCGGGGAAGGTGCGGAACGATATTACATCAGCCGGGCAGTCGAGCCACGTCGGTGCATAGCTGCTCGACCAGCTCCGCAACCGGCCGCGCACCGTCGATGCGGACGAGCGGGCAGGGCAGACCCGCGAGCCACGCCTCATCTTTTGCGAGACTGCGGCCGTCGCGATCACCGGCATCATAGTGCGAGGCCCAGTCGACGAACGACGCCATCTCCTCGTGACGCCAGCCCCCGGGCGCGACAGCATCGGCACCGAAATGCTCAGCCTCGCGCGCACGCAGGCGCTGCAAGCGAAGCTCGCTCGGCGTTGACACGAAGATGACGAGATCGAAGCTCGGGATGAGCTCGTCGCCCCAGCCGGTGACGGTTCCGCTCAGCACCCAATCGAGGCGCGGCAGAAACATCTCGCGCATCAGGCGCAGCCGATCGGCGGCAGGGCGTGTCGTCTGGTAGGGTGGCGCCGTTGGCAGCCAGAAATAATCGTCGCTGTCGTGATGCGGCAGCGCGAGCCTGCCCGCAAGCGCGCGTCCGAGCGTCGTCACGCCCGAACCCGAAGCTCCCATCAGATGGATGCGGCGGCTTCTCATGTTCACATCCTGCGAATGGTCAAACCGCCGCTTTCTGGCCGGACCAATTGCGCCGTTCGAGCGGGGCGTGACAGCATCGTGCGTCGTTATGTGGCGCGGCGGCGCTTTGAGATTTGCCCGTTTATGGCGGATTGAGTCGACCAGGTGAGGCCCAGGTCACAGCGGGTCTCCAATCCACCCATTGCGATGATGTCATTGTGCGCCTGTTTTGCCCGACGCGTCAACCTAAAATTCGGTCTTGCCGAATTTCTAATTTAGCCAATCATTTCTACTGTGCATGGGGTTGTTTTCGACATCTTGGTGGCCGGCAATGCGGCGGCCCGAACCCGCTCTCATCTTGCTTGAGCCGAGGGAGAGCGACAGCCGTCCAAAGCCAACATGTCCAGCGCGGTGCTGGCGCGGCTAAAGGGATTATTGCCCCGACGGCGTGCGCAGGCCTTGCCAGGCGTCGCGGACCTGGTGGTAGTGCACCTCGGGCAGATAGTCGGGCGTGTTCAGGCTGAGCGTCTTGACGTCGAGATGACCGACGGCGCTAAGCAGCGTGTAGGAGGCGATGACGCGGTCGCGCAGCGCGCCGATCAGGCGGGCCCTGGCCTGGATCAGATCGGCCTGCGAGTTCAGCACATCGACCGTGGTGCGCTGTCCGCCAGCGGCCTCGCGCTGCACGCCCTGGAGTGCGACGGTTGCGGCTTTCACCTCGGACTCCGAGGCCGAGACCGCGATCTTGGCACCTTCATTGGCGACCCAGGCGCTGACCGCTGCGGTGCGCGCCTGGTTGCGGACCTGGTCGAGCACGAGGCGGCTCTGCGCCGTGACTTCCTTGGCCTGTCTCGTCTGCGCGGCGGCCTGGCCGCCGTCATAGATCGGCACGGTGACATTGGCGACGATCGAGGCTTGGTCCTCGGCGAAAGTTCCGAGCGTCGGGTCGTTGTTGCGGCTTTTGCTGGCGCTGCCCTGGACGCTGGCGCTCGGCAACAGCGCACCTTCGGCGACGCGGATATTGGTCGAGGCGACGTCGACATCGAAGCCCGCGGCCATCACCGCCGGATGCTCGCGGATCGACATCGCGATCGAGTCCTCGCGGGTCTTCGGCAGATAGCGATCGACCACTTCGGCGGGGCGAAGCGCCGAAGGCGCATTGCCGATCACCTGGGAATAGGTCGCCTGGCTCACTGCGAGTGCGACCTCGGCCGCATTGAGATCGGCAAGGCCGCGGCTGAGACGTGCCTCGGCCTGGGCGCTGTCGGTCGGGGTGACGTCACCAGCGTTGAGGCGGCGCTGGGTGATGGAGAGCGTCTCGCGCAGGAAGGCGACGTTGGAGCGTTGCGCCTCGACCAGCGACTGGTTCGCCAGCACGTTGGTGTAGGCGGTGACGGCGTCGAGCAGCACGCCCTGGCCGACATTGCGCAGCGCCTCGCGGCCGGACTGCACCTGGAGCTCGGCGGCGCGCACGTTGTTGGCGGTACGGAAGCCGTTGAAGAGGGTCTGCGTCACAGTGACGCCGATGATCCACGGCTTCAGATTGCCGGTCTGGATGGTGTTGTCGGGCAGAAGATTGCGCACCGATTGCAGGCCCGCGCTGAGGCTTGCCACGATCTGCGGCCGGTAGCCGGCCAGCGCCTGCGGTACGTTCTCGTCGGTTGCGCGCTGCCTTGCGCGCTCGGCGTTGAGTTGCGGGTTGGTCTGGTAGGCCTTGACCAGCGCCTCCGGCAGGGCCTCCGCGTAGGTCGCTGCGGGCAGAGCGCAACAGAGCACCAACGTGCTCCATGTCGCCAGGACAGGACCCACGCCCGATCGACGCCGCGTCATCACGCGACCAGCTCTGGCGGCACGCCCAATCATGTAATCCCGCAAAATCCCGGCTGTCCGCCCCCGCCGACGGCGGCTCTCTTAACTGTTTACCCACCGCCGGTCCCGCAGGCAAACTGCCGCGGAGGAAACCCCCATGAATTCCGTGCTTGTTGCAGGTGAGTCACACAGCGATTCCGTCTCGAATGCGCTATAGGAGAGCCGTGGCGCCTTCCAATTCCGTCGGGCGCCTTTGCAATGCGGTCCGGACCCACGGATGATGCCGAAATTCTTCTCCGATCCCGATGCACTCGCGGAGGAGATCATTCGCGACGTTGGAACCGATCTGGTGGTCGGTTTGCCACTCGGCCTCGGCAAGGCCAATCACGTCATCAACGCCCTCTACGCGCGTGCCTGCGCCGATCCTTACATCAAGCTGACATTGCTGTCGGCGCTGACACTGGAAAAGCCGAAGCCGAAGGCGCTGATCGAACGCCGGTTCATCACGCCGGTGATCGACCGCCTGTTCGGGGGGTATCCCGATCTGGCCTATGCCGATGCGCTGCGCGAAAATCGGTTGCCGCCCAATATCAAATTGGTCGAATTCTTCTTTCTTGCCGGACGCTGGCTGCACGTGCCGGCGGCGCAACAGAATTATATCTCGGCCAACTACACCCATGCGGCCAGCTATCTGCTGGCGCGCGGGATGAACGTGGTGACACAGCTGGTGGCCAAGCGCGTCGTCGATGGCGTGCCGCGCTACAGCCTGTCCTGCAACACCGATACGACGCTGGACGTGCTGCGCGAGCGGCACGCCGGACGCGCGGCGTTCAAGCTGATCGCGCAGGTGAATTCCGAGCTGCCGTTCATGCGGGGTCCTGGCGATCTTCCGGCCGACGAGTTCAGCGCCGTGCTGGACAGCACGGCGACCGACTTTCCCCTGTTTGCGCCGCCGTCCGAGCCGATCTCCGATACCAAATACGCCATCGGCCTGAACGCGGCATCTCTCGTGCGCGACGGCGGTACGCTTCAGATCGGCATCGGGCAGATCGGCGATGCGCTCGCGCAAGGTCTGATCCTGCGCCATCGCAACAGCGCGGTGTTTCATGATGTCGTCACGCTTCTGTCTCCGGCGCGACCGGCCGTCGCGCAGGAAGCCGGCGCCTTCGAGGCCGGCCTCTACGGCGTCAGCGAGATGGTGACCGAAGCGTTCATCGGCCTGATCGACGCCGGCATTCTCGAACGCGCCGTCGACGGCGTGGTGCTGCACGGCGCCTTCTTTCTCGGCCCAAAGTCGTTCTATCGCGCGCTGCGCGAGATGCCGCCGGACCAGATCGCGCGTATTCAGATGATGCCGGTGTCGTTCACGAACGAGCTCTACGGCGAGGAGGATCGGAAGCGCCGCGATCGCGTCGATGCACGCTTCATTAACAATACGATGATGGCGACGCTGCTGGGCGCGGCGGTCTCCGACGGTCTCGACGACGGCCAGGTCGTGAGCGGCGTCGGCGGGCAGTATAATTTCGTGGCGCAGGCCTTCGCGCTTCACGGCGCGCGGTCTGTCCTGACGCTCGAGGCGACGCGGCAAGCCGGCGGTGCGCTGAAATCCAACATTCTCTGGCGCTACGGACACGAGACCATTCCGCGCCATCTGCGCGATGTCTTCATCACTGAATACGGCGTTGCCGATCTCAAGGGAAAATCGGACGCCGATGTCATTGCGGCCATGCTCGAGATCGCCGACTCCCGCTTCCAGGACGAACTGGCGCGGGTTGCGAAGGACGCCGGCAAACTGCCGCGGAGCTACGAGATTCCCGCAGCCCACCGCGAAAACCATCCCGAGCGGATCGCGGCGGCGTTCCGGTCTGCGCGCGAGGCCGGGCTATTGCCGTCGTTCCCGTTCGGCTGCGATTTCACCGAGGTGGAGCAGCGTCTCATTCCGGCGCTGGAGATTCTGCAAGGCGTACAACATTCGCCACGCGCGCTGGCAGGCCTGCTGTGGCAGGGATTGTTGCGAAAGCCTGATAAAGCCGCCGAGGCGTGTCTCGCACGCCTCGGCCTTGATCGCCCCAAAACCTGGCCGGAGCGCTTCTATCGCGCGCTCGTCAGTGCGGCACTGGTGCAGAGCAGGGGCGCATAGAAGCCTACCGGTTCTTGTTCACCGGCTTGCGCTTCTCGATAAACGCCGCCATGCCTTCGGAGCGGTCTTCGAGCGCGAAGGTCGAGTGGAACAGATTGCGCTCGACGCTCATGCCCTCGGCAAGCGTGGTCTCGAAGGCGCGGTTGACCGCTTCCTTGGCCATCGCCACCGCAGGTCGTGACATCGCGGCGATCTTTTCGGCGGCCGCCATTGTCTCGTCCATCAGCTTGTCGGCCGGCACGATGCGGCTGACGAGGCCGCTGCGCTCGGCCTCCGCTGCATCCATCATGCGGCCGGTAAGGCAGAGATCCATCGCCTTGGACTTGCCGATCGCGCGGGTCAGGCGCTGGGTGCCGCCGATGCCGGGGATGGTGCCGAGCGTGATCTCGGGCTGGCCGAATTTGGCGGTGTCGGCAGCGATGATGAAGTCGCACATCATGGCGAGCTCGCAGCCGCCGCCGAGCGCATAGCCGGCGACTGCTGCAATGGTCGGCTTGCGGCAGCGCGCGACGCGGTCGCCGCCGATCGCGGCGAAATCCTCGGAGAACATGTCGATGAAGCCCTTCGGTTGCATCTCCTTGATGTCGGCGCCGGCGGCAAAGGCCTTCTCGCTGCCGGTCACGACGATGCAGCCGATGGCGTCATCGGCTTCGAGATCGTCGACGGCCGCGGCAATTTCGCGAAAGACACCGAAGGAGAGCGCGTTGAGCATTTTCGGCCGGTTCAGCTTGATGATGCCGACCGCGCCTTTGCTCTCGACGATGATGTGTTCGAACGTGCTCATGCTCCACCCACGCGTTTGATTGGGCGGGCAATGTGCCTGTTGGCGGGGTGGGCTTCAAGGGGGCCGGAACGCGCAGGCGGGCGCGTCCCGGGCAGAGGATCGTCAGGCCGGGACCTAGGCCATGAACATGCGCGCGGCGGAGGCCAGCGTCAGCAGCGTGCCGACGCCGATGAAGATCTTGCCGATCAGGGAGCTCTGGTCCCAGGCCGAATTCGGCTGGCTGCTCGCCATCATCGGCGCCGGACGCGGCTGCGCGTCGTTTGTGGCGACCACCGCTTTCTGTACGGGTGGGTTGTCCTGCTGCAGGGCGCGATCGAGGTCGTTGAGCTGGTCGGGCGGCACGACCTGGTTCTCGGCGCCGGGCGCGGCTGGACTGACCGCCGCGGCCTGCACATTGTCGTTGGCGCGGCCGGTCATTGCGGAGGCTGCGGCCGCAGGCGGCGCGTCAGCGGCGGCGAGCTGCGCGTTGGCATTGGCGACTTCTGGCGGCATCTGGCTCGACGCCGGGGCGTCGGTGCTGGCGTCTTTGCCAGCTTTGGCCTCGTCGGCCTGCGGCGTGGCATCCGCCTTGTCAGTCTTGTCGGCGTTGCCGTCGGATTTCTGCGCCGTCTTGCTGTCGGTGTGGCGGCGCGACGAATGGCGTCGCTGCTTGCCCGGCCTGACTGCTTCGGCCTGTTTGCTTGCGCCGTCCGGCTTCGTGCTCGCTGAGCTCGGCGCGGCCTGCGCTGAAGCTCCAATCAGCAGCAATAGTCCGGCCAGAACGACCAATGCCGCGCGCCCGCTGGCTTTCATCATGTTGACGATCTCCCCAATTCGCCCGTCCCGGGAGCGAACAGAGACCCCGGCCCGTGACGACAGCGGGGCAAAAAATGGGAATCTTCGGGCCACACCGGGCAAAACCGGGGCAAACCCGTGGGGCGCATCGGCCCACCGGGTGCGGCAGGGACCGATCGGTGTTATGAGCCCTGACAGAGTTTCTGCGGCTGCTTCGGGGAGGGGTCAGTGCTGATCACGACTTCGTGATGGTGCGGGTCCCGACGTAACAAATTGAAAGAGCGGCCGAATTGCAATGGTGAGGGCGCGCGTGCGCGGACGTGAGGACGAGTGGACCGGCCTGATGCGGTCGGCCATGGCAGGCGATGATGCGGCGTATCATCGCCTGTTGAGGGCGGTCACGCCCGTGCTGCGCGCTGCCGCGAGGCGTGGCCTGGCAAGGGCCGGGCAGCCTCCCGATCAGGCCGAGGATATCGTGCAAGAGATTTTGTTGGCGGTGCATCTGAAGCGGCACACCTGGGACAGCGAAGCGCCTTTCGCCCCCTGGCTGTTCGCGATCGCCCGCAACAAGCTGATCGATGCGCTGAGGCGTCGCGGCCGGCGCGTCTTCGTCAACATCGAAGATTTCGCCGAAACGCTGCCCGGCGAAACGCCGCAGGAGACAGCCTCGACAGGCGAAGTCACGGCCCAGCTCAACACCCTGCCGCAGCGCCAGCGTGACGTGTTGCAGTCGATCGCGGTCGACAGCGCCTCGATCAAGGATACGGCGACGAAGTTCTCGATGAGCGAAGGTGCCGTGCGGGTCGCACTGCATCGGGGGCTCGCGGCCCTGACCGCCAAACTACGGGACCACTAGTCATGGACACCGATCAACTCATTCGTAGTCTTGCGGCCGATAACACCCATCGGGCCCCGCGTGTCGGCGCAATGCTGACCATGGCGCTTCTCGTGGCGGCGCCGCTATCGATCCTGATCTTCGTGACGTTCCTCGGCGTGCGGCCGGACGTGATGAGCGCCATGCACAATCCGTTCTTCGACATGAAGTTCGCGGTCACGCTGTCGCTCGCGATCCCTGCGATCATCATCAGCCTGCATTTGTCGCGGCCCGAAGCCTTGATGCGCGGCTGGGGCTGGCTCCTGCTGCTCCCCGTCGGGTTGCTTGCGGTCGCAATCGGCAGCGAGGCGATGATGGCGCCGGCCATGCCGATGACGATGCGGCTGGTCGGCAAGAACTCGCGGTGGTGCATGTTGGCGATCCCCGCGATGTCGCTGCCGCTGCTCGCAGGCGCATTGTTCGGACTGCGCCACGGCGCACCGTCGCGGCCGGCGCTTGCCGGCGCGCTCGCCGGCCTGCTGTCGGCCGGGCTCGCCGCGACGCTCTACGCCTCGCATTGCACGGACGACTCGCCGCTGTTCGTCGCGACCTGGTACACGCTCGCGACCGCGCTCGTGACCGCGATCGGTGCGGTGGTGGGGTCGAAAGTGCTGCGGTACTAAGCCGCGGACGTCGTGCTCTGCATGCGGTGGAAGCGCAGCACCTGCTGCGCCGTCGAACTGCGCAGGGCCTCGTAGGTATCGCGCAGAATCAGCATGTCGGTCTGCGAGCCGCCGGAGAGCTTTTCGCGCATGGCGATGATCGCGCGCACGCTCGACCATTGCATGCCGGCGACCTTGGCGAGGATCATCACGCCCTCGGTCCGGCTCTCGATCATCATGTTTTCGGCGGTCTCGACCGAAACGCCGGCCAGTGCCGCGAGCCCCGCATTGGTCTCGTCGAATTTGCCCTGTTCGGCGAAGGCCGTGACCTGGAATTCGTTGAGCCGGCCGTCGTCGTGGAGTGACTTCACCAGCGCGCGTGCCATCTCGGTCTGCCGGGTCATGGCGGCGTTGCGGACCCGCTGGGCTGCCTCCTGGACCACGCTCGACACTTCGTCGGCGAGTTCGGGATGGGCCGCCTCCAGCTTCTTGCGCACGCTCAATGAAGCCTTGGCGATCAGCTTCAGATAATGATGGCGCGGCAGGTCGGGCCGCAGGCCGATGCAGGCGGCGAGATCGTCGTCGCGTTCGGCGCGCGTCACGAGGTCGGCGAGGCTGTCCTCGGAGAGCTGCGCGCCCGGATTGCCGACGGTCGATTGCACCACGTCCTCGTTGCCACGCGCCACCAGCACGTCGGTCAGTGCCTCCGACAGCACCCGCCGCAGCGAGATCGCCTTGAGGTGGGCCTGGCTCTTGCTGCGCGCGATCTCGATCAGGGTCGTCTCGTCCAGCCGCTCCGACTTCGTCAGCACGGGGCCGGCCACCTCGATCACCTCATCGAGTGCGAGCGTACGGATGATTTTGGGCGGCGCGGCGGCGATCGGTGCGAGGCGGTCGGCGAGCAGTGCCTTCGCCGAAGTCTCGATCTGCTCGATCAGGCACTGGAAGACGTCGTCGAAGACGCGGACATGGTCGTCGGAATAATCCACCGCATTGTTGACGAAGAGGTCGGTGACCCGGCGCAGCGTCTCGACCCGGCGCGCAACGGTGCCGTGCGAGAGTGCCGACTGCAGTTCCTCGAGTAGATTCTCGGATGACTTGACGGATTTGGTTCTCATGGCCCTGTCCTGGAGCATTCGATCCGGCGGCGTCTTCTCACGCGCCGGCAGCAAATGGATTGGTCAACTGGTTGCAATACGGTTGCGCCCTTGCGCCTTGGCGGAATAGAGCGCGCTGTCGGCGCGCGCGAGAAACGTGTCGGCAGTATCGTTGTCGCGCAGCGTCACGACGCCGGCGGAAATCGTCACGCGCATACCGAGCGAAAATGCACTCCAGTCGAGCTCGGCGACGATGCTGCGCAGCCGATCGAGCATGCGCGATGCGGCCTCGCTCGCGGTGCCGGGCAGCAGCAGCAGAAACTCCTCGCCGCCATAGCGGCCGAAACGGTCGTCGGGCCGGATATTGGCGAAGATGGTGATGGCGAAGGTCCGCAGCACCTCGTCGCCGACGGGATGGCCATGGGCGTCGTTGATGCGCTTGAACCAGTCGAGATCGATCAGCGCGATCGCGCAAGGAGCGGCCGCATGCCGCGACTTCTCCATCTCTGCGTCGAGAAGTCGCATGATGCAGCGGCGGTTGTAGGAGCCGGTCAGCTCGTCGAGTTCGGCGAGCTCCTCGATACGCTGATAGGCATCCTTCAGCTCGATGCTGCGCCGGTACAGGATCTTGCGCAGCGTGGCACCGAACAGGCCGAGGAAGGCGCACTGGCCGATCACCAGCATGAAGCACAGCATCGAGGCGGTCCGCTGCAGCCGCGTCGCCACTGGCATGCCGATCGGCAGGTCCGAGCCGAGGAACACGGCCGCAAGCGCGGCGGAGGCGAGCGCCCAGGTCAGCACCGCCTGGGCCGAGGTCATCCGCAGCGTGCCGAACGCGAAGATCAGGAACAGCACGCTGATGAAAGCGATGCCGATCGTCGGCACCGACACCAGGAACACGAACTGCAGCGCCATATGCGACGAGATCTGGAACACCGTGAGATAGTGGTCGGTGTGCTTGTCGCCGACGCCGGCCTCCGACATCACGACGAAGATGCCGATGATCAGGAGGCCGCCGACCCAGAACAGCGATGGAACGTTCATGTGAACGGCGCCGTCATAGGCGTAGAGCAGCAGGACTGAGGCGCCGAGGGAGTAGCTGACGACCTGGCCGACATACATCTGCCGGCGCTGGCGGACCCGGCGCGCCAGCACCTCAGGTGCGGCCGCCTCGGACGTGAGGACGATATCCGCGACCTCTGCGGCATTCCTCTCCGGAAAGGACGTCGCGGCCGTGCTCATGGTCCCGCCAATGATCGATGTCAGCCGAAAAAATCTACGTGGCAAGCCTTTAGGTTTGGTATCCTTTTGCACCGAATCCGGGGGACGCGGCGCGGGTGAGGGTTTCGTGCAGCGCGGAATTTTGCAGCCAGTTAGGCATCGCGGGCGATATCGCGGACCAAACCCGGCTCCGTGCGACATAAGGTGCACAGGGCCGTGTTATGGACCGGGCTCGACCGGGCCGTCTGTGCAGGCTCACGCCAAATCCGCGAGAGAGTGTTTCCGTATTATGCTACCGTTCTGGAGAGACGCGGCCGACCACCACGGGTGGGACAAGGAAATTGCGCGTATGTGGGGTAGATCACACAGACCCCCGTATGACTGCGGTAAGTTGAAGAATTTCACCTCTCCCGTCGAACCGTCCCCCGCATCGCCCCGACCAACTTTGCGAGACGGCCTTTGAGCGTGACACAGGCGGCTACGGACGAGGTCCTCATCGCCAGGATCGCCCAAGGTGACCGGCTCGCCATGCAGGTGCTGTACGGGCGGCACCATGTCAGGGTGTATCGGTTCGGGCTGAGGCTCGTGCGGGACGAGCAGACGGCCGAAGACCTCATCAGCGAGGTATTTCTGGACGTCTGGCGTCAAGCCGGCAAGTTCGAGGGCCGATCCGCCGTTTCCACCTGGCTGCTGGCAATCACCCGATTCAAGGCCCTGTCTGCGCTTCGGCGCCGAAAGGATTTTGAACTGGACGACGAGGCCGCCAATGCGATCGAGGATTCGTCCGACAATCCAGAAACGGTAGTCCAGAAAAAGGATACCAGTGAAGCGTTGCGGGAGTGTCTGACGGGCCTCTCGCCGGACCATCGGGAAATCGTCGACCTCGTCTACTACCACGAGAAGTCCGTGGAAGAGGTGGCCGAGATCGTCGGGATCCCGGAGAACACGGTAAAGACGCGCCTTTTCTATGCGCGCAAGAAATTGGCCGAACTGCTGAAGGCAGCCGGCATTGAGCGAGGCTGGCCATGATGGCGTTGAGCAAGAAGATGCTGGAGCAAGAGCCCAGTGAAATTGAATTGCTGCTGCCGTGGCATGCCGCCGGCACGCTGAACGCGCGCGATGCCCGCCGCGTCGAGGAAGCGCTCGCCAGCGATCCGGCGCTCGCCAAGCAGTATGCCGCGATCCGCGGCGAGTACGAAGAGACCATTCATTTGAACGAGAGCCTGGGCGCTCCGTCGGCGCGCGCGATGCAGAAACTGTTTGCCGCGATCGACGCCGAGCCGGCGCGGGCGATCGGTTCGCTGCCGCTGTCGGCGCGCATCGCCACGTTCTTCGCGAGCCTGTCGCCGCGCACGCTGGCCTGGTCGGCGAGCCTCGGCGCCATCGCGCTGCTGCTGCAGGCCGGCATCATCGGCGCCGTGCTGATGAAGACCCAGACCTCGACCTTCCAGACCGCATCGCTCTCGACCGGCGCGCCGATCACGCGCGAGCTCGGGGTGGCTGCTGCTTCGCGGGCGCTGGTGCGATTCACGCCCGAGGCGCGCGTCGCCGACATCACCGCGTTGCTCGACAGCTACCAGGCCTCGATCATCGGCGATGCCAGGGGCGGCATGTTCCGCCTGCAGTTCGACAAGGCGATGAGCCAGGACGAGCTCACCGCGCTGCTCGGCAGGATGCAGCGCGAGAAGTTCGTCAATCTCGCCGTGGCGGCGCCTTAAGCGCGCCGCTGCACCAATGACGCGCAAGTCCGAGAGTCAGTTGCGAGCCGGAGCCTATGCTTCGTCGGTCGGGGCCGCGCTGCTGCTCGCCGCCTGCCTGGGCATCGAGGTAGCGCACGCCCAGGCGATCATGCGCACGCCGACCATCAGCGTTCCCTCGCGGACGCCGACCATCAGTCCCAACATTGCGGCCAGGGCGGTGAGCGTCGATCACGGTCCTCGGCTCACCCCCTCCATTCCGCATATCTCCACGGCGCGGATTGGTTCGAACCCGGTGCTGCCCTATGCGCGCTACTCGCCGAACCTCTATCCGGCCTGCACGGCAGCCTATCGCGACGCCGACGGCGAGTGCCTGGCACAGGCGACCGGAAGCGGCGACGGCTCCGGCAAATCGGCCAAGAAGAGCGCCGGCAAGGGGCGGGGCAACAATACGCCGGTCGCGGTAAACCTGCGTAGCTTCGCCAATGAATTCGTGGCCGAGATCGACAGTGCGCTGTCGCTGACCGGGGCCGACGAGCTCGCCCGGCGCCACGGTTTGGCGCGCGTCTCTTCGGAAAACTTCCCGCTGATCGGGGCCACGGTCGGCCTGTTCCGCATCGCCGACGGCCGGCCGTATGAGACGGTGCGGCGCGAATTTGCCGCCGACGGCAGCGTGCGTTCGCTCCAGCCGAACTTCCGCTACGTGCTCCAGGACCAGAAGTCGGCGGTGCCGATCGAGGGCGATCCGGCGCAATACGTGTTGTCGAAGCTGCGCCTGCCGCAGGCGCACACGCTGGCGCACGGCGCCAATGTCACGGTCGCCGTGATCGATTCCGGCATCGACGCCAAGCACCCCGAACTCGCCAACTCCATCGCCGACAATTTCGACGCACTCGGCAGCAGCGAGGGCCCCCATATCCACGGCACCGGCATTGCGGGGGCCATCGTGGCGCACGCGAAGCTGATGGGCAGCGCGCCGGAGGCGCGCATCATCGCCATTCGCGCCTTCGGCGGCACCACCGGCAGCGCCGAGAGCTCGTCCTACATCGTCCTGCGCTCACTCAACTACGCAGCCGAGCACGGCGCCCAGATCGTCAATATGAGCTTTGCCGGTCCGAAGGACGCGGTGATCGAGCGGGCGATCGCGGCAACTGCCGCGCGCGGCCTGGTGTTGATCGCGGCCGCCGGCAATGCCGGCGCCAAATCGCCGCCGCTTTACCCCGCCGCTAATCCGAACGTGATCGCGGTCAGTGCGACCGACCAGCAGGACAGACTGTTCACCGCGTCCAACCGCGGCAATTACATTGCGCTGGCGGCGCCGGGCGTCGACATCTTCCTGCCGGCGCCGGATGGCAAATACCAGATGACGTCGGGCACCTCGTTCTCGGCGGCCTATGTCTCCGGCGTCGCGGCATTGCTGCTCGAGCGCAACTATTCCCTGAAGCCGGAAGCGCTGCGCATGACGCTGTTGAAGACCGCGCGTGATCTCGGTTCACCCGGGCGTGATGATCTCTTCGGCGACGGCGAGCCCGATGCGTTCGCCGCGGTCATGGCCGTTCCGACCGACAGCACGACGCCGGTCGCGGCTGCCTCCGGTACAACTAAACGTGAAGATGCCGAGAAGCGTCGCGACGACCCCGGCATCCGCGCAATCGAGCAGCCCTCGCTGTCGAGCGCGGCCGATAAATCCACGGTTTCTCAGGTGGATAGGCCGTCGGCGCGATAGCGCCTGCGACGACCTTGCGGGTCGGCCAAAGGTTAAAAAATCGAACGCCGCTTTGAACGTTCAGCCTGCTGCCACGACCAATTTATGTGGGAGCGGTTATCCCTCCCCATCAGTCATATTAGGCGCGAGCGCCCATCCACCCCAAGCGCCCATATGGCTCGACCCGTCCGGTTGTCCCCCCGGACGGGTCTTTTCCTTTTGGGCGTCCGATTTCTTGAAGCGTGACATGAGATCAGCTCGCGGTTGAACCCGCCGGCGCGATCGTCGTGATGACGCGGTAAAGGCCCCGTGGCAGGCCCGCTATGCTTGCGCGAAGCTTGACTCGAAAAGCCCTGAAAACTCCGCACGACTACGGTCTTTCGTGACGAGAACCGTGTCGTCGCTGGACAAGTCAAAACTTTTCCACAAAATATTCATGTCGCGCCTAAATTGATTCGTGTGCGTTGCGTCGCGTCCGTATCTTCTCCTGACGGGCTGATTTATGACTCATCGCCAAAGCGCGGCTGGAAGCCGCGAGCTTGCAACACGCTGGTGCGCTCTGGCCGAACAACGGCTGGAACATCTCTCCGAAATGTTCGAGACCGGACGGTGGCGCCGCTACCATTCCGAACTCGCATTCCTCGAAAACATCCAGGAAGCCAAGCGCGCCGTTCAGACCTGGCGCGCCCTTGCGAATGGCGGGGACGTTGCCGCGGCCGCCGCGAGCGTGACCTCCGCATTCGGCTGGTCGCCCGCGGCCATGCCGCGCGTGTTCCCGCGCGAGCAGGCCCAGACGATGCAGCCCCAGACCATGCAGCCGAAGGCCGTGCATATCGCGCCCGAGACCGCCGTTGCGGTCAGGCTCGAACCGACGCTGGACGTGCTCGCCGAAATCCTCGAGGCCCCGACTGCACCGGTCGCCCCAATTGCACCGGTGACTCGGATGGCGCCGACCGCTCCAACTGCGCCGGTCGCAGCGCCAGCGGCTAGGATGGCTTCGGCCGCTCCGACTGCGCCAGTGGCGTCGATCGCCTCGTTCCTGCAGACCTTCTCGCCACCCGCCGCCGAAATCGTCGCGGCCCCCGAGCGGGTAGTCGAATTCACCTTCAGCCTCGACGGCATCGAGGCGAAGTACCCGCTGCTGCGGAATACGTTCTAACGCGAAGGCGGGGGCCGCCTACTGCCGCACCGCATTGCCGCCGACCACCACCTGCGCAAAGCGTTGGGCGCCGTCCGCTGACAGGTCCGCCGTCACGGCCCGCGCGTGGTCGAGGCCGACCACGGCGCCGCGTGGAGTTTCCGAGATCATGTTGTTGTTGACGAGCGCGGTCCCGGCGCCCGGCACCACGGAGACGCCAACGCCGGCCAGCGCCTTGCGGATCACATTGCCCGAGATCACAACGTCGCGCAGATATTTGCCCCAGCCGGCGACGATGCCGTAGGACGGCGCGTTCTCGATCACATTGCCGGTCACCGAGGTATCGGCCTCGACATAGATGCCGACTCCTGCATCGTCGTCAGGCGCGGTGCCGATCGGCCGCTTCGGGATCAAATTGCGGATGACGTTGCCCTGAACCACCGCGATACGGCCGCCTTCGTTGAAATTGCAGACGGAAACGCCGACGGCGGCGCCATCGACGGTGTTGTTGGCGATCACCGCGGCCTCGAACGCGAACTCGGAATAAAGCGCGACCTCGCGCACGTCGCTGACGCTGTTGCCAGTGATATGGATGTTGGAGGCCGAATTGCCTCGCACCGCGGAGTAGTCGCAGTTTTTGATGCGATTGCCGCGCACGATCACGTTGCCGGCGCGGAAGGCGTTGATGGCGTTGCCGTACTGGCCGGAGCCGCCGGGGCCGGCCTTGATGTCCTCGATGCGGTTGTCCGCGACCAGCGTGCCGTCATCGCCGATTCCCGTGCGCAGGATCTCGATTCCGTTGTCGTTGGTGCCGACAATGGTGTTGCGGGATACGCTGAGCCCTTTGGCGTCGAACGAGACCACCGCCGTCACGGCGATGTTGGTGAAGATATTGCCGGAGATGTCGCCGGACACCTGCTCGAGCCAGACGCCGCTGCCGCCGGAGCCGGTGATCTCGCAATCGGCGATGCGGACGTCGCGGCCGCCGAGGACATGGATCAGCCCGCGCCGCGTCGGCAGCGGAATGCCGCCGCCGTCGAAGGTGAGGCCGGTCAGCCCAATCGAGTCCGATCCGTCGCTCTGGATCGCAGAAGCCCCGCCGGTGAAGATGAGCTTTGTCGCGCCGCGCACGCCGATCAGTTGCGCGCCATTCGGAAGCCGCAGCAGTCCGGTTCGATAGACGCCAGGCGGAAGCGCAAGCGGCATCTGCGCGCGCGAGGCCTCGTCGATCGCGCGCTGCAGCGCGCGCGTCTGATCCTCGGCTACGCCGGGCCGCACGCCATATTGGGTCGCATCGCGGCCAAGCAGCGACGTCAGCGGCGCCGCGCGCGCGGCGTCAACAGGCATGGCGAGCGCACCGGCGATGCCGGCGGTCGAAGCTCCAATGAGATGACGGCGATTGAAGTCCATGACGCGTCCTTCGGCGGACGCGGGAGATGTCCGCGAGAGTTAGGTAGCGCAGGGCGGCGTTAGACGTGGGGATTATTCGCAGTAGGGTTAAATGTTTACCGCCAGCGGAGGTGCCGTGGGCAAAGCGAAGCGTGCCCACCCTTGTTACCACCGACGTCGATGATGGTGGGCACGGCGCAAGGGCGCCTTTGCCCACCCTACGAAGCGCGCCGCTTCCTTGCCAACCCCACCATCTCCATCAGCATCGCTTCCCCAGCATCCACCAATTCGTCCAGCGTAATCCGCGGCGCGCCCTTGCGCCGTACCGCGCCGCTGCGTGCGAGCAGGGGAATGTGGATGAACGCCGCGAGCCCAGGCCCGCCCGCTCTGACATTCTCGATCGCGCGCCAGCTCAGATAATTGCAGAGATAAGCGCCGGCATCGCGTGAGGGCCGCGCATCGATGCCGGTGAGGCGCGCGGCGCGCAACAGCCTTGCCGTGTGCGGGCCGAAATTCATGGCGTCCGCATGACCGGCGATGCCGCGCTTGCTCGAGCGGGTGTTGGCGGCGTCGGGCCACAGCATGGTGACGGCGTTGCGCGCACGGCTCTCGATGCGCAGGTACGGCGTGCGCGCGGCGAGGCCGAACATCAGCAGCGCATCCGGCTTCACTTGCGTCAGCACCTCCGGCAATTGCCGGTCGACCGCGGCGTAAGTCACCGGAAAGATATGGCGCGATAGCGCAACATCATCGAGCGCTGGCCGGCGCAATTGCGCCAGCCGCGCCACCAGCGGCTGGGTCGGATTATGGGGCGCGCCGGGAAACGGGCCGAAGCCGGTGAGGAGAATGCGGAGCTTGTCGCTCATTGCAGCAACTCCAATATCTGCTCGGCGGCAAGCGCCGGGGCCAGATGACCGCCGGCGACCTCCGCCTCGATCTTCTTCACCTTGACCCGCACCGATGCCTCGCTGCGCAACCGCGCCAGCAAGCGCTGCTCCAGCATCGACCACATCCATTTCACCTGCTGGTCGCGCCGGCGCGCGGCGAACTCGCCGGACGCGTTCATCGCCGTGCGGTGTTCGAGGATCTTCTGCCAGAGTTCGGCAATGCCGGTGCCGGCCAGCGCCGAATAGGTGACGACCGGAGGGTGCCAATGTTCGGAGCGCGGCGCCAGAATATGCAGCGCGCCGCGATAATCGGCGGCGGTAATGTTGGCGCGCTTGAGATTGTCGCCGTCGGCCTTGTTGATCGCGATCATGTCGGCGAGCTCGACGAGGCCTTTCTTGATGCCTTGCAGTTCGTCGCCGCCACCCGGCAGCATCAGCGCGAGAAAGAAATCGGTCATGTCGCAGACCGCGGTCTCGGACTGACCGATGCCGACGGTCTCGACCAGCACGACGTCGAAGCCGGCGGCCTCGCACAACAGCATCGCCTCGCGCGTTTTTGCAGCCACGCCGCCGAGCGTGCCTGACGACGGCGAGGGGCGGATGAAGGCATCGTCGGAGGCCGACAGCTGTGCCATCCGCGTCTTGTCGCCGAGGATCGAGCCGCCACTGCGCGCCGAGGACGGATCGACCGCGAGCACCGCGACCTTGTGGCCCTGCTCGATCAGCTTCGTCCCGAGCACGTCGATGGTGGTGGATTTGCCAACGCCCGGCGAACCTGTAATGCCGACGCGAACCGCCTTGCCGGTGTCGGGCAGCAGCATCTGCACCAGCTCACGCGCCTGCGCCTGATGATCGCCGCGCCGGCTTTCGACGAGCGTGATGGCCCGCGCCAGCGCCGCGCGATGGCCGTCGCGGAGGTCGCGGGCGAGGGCGATAATGTTGATGGTCTTGCTATTGGTCATCATGGCCTTCGCATCCAGCCGCTAGCGGCCCGACATGCGAATGTGTCTTTCAGCGCAGGATTTCAATGGTGGAAGGTGGATTTGAACGATGTCCCAAACGATCTCGGCCTTCGTCATGTGATAGGCATGACGAAGCAGGTTTCCGAAGTCGATCATCTTGCGCCAGTCGATCTCCGGCTCGGCCCGCTTTAGATCGTCGGGGATGAATCTCGACGCTTCGCAGATGATTTCCAGAAGACGTTCGATTGCCAGCCGGGTCGTTTTCTCGGCGACAAATTGATCCAACGTGAAGTCTCTCACGGCATTTTCGATGTCAGTGATGGCTTCCAGAATATCCCGCAATCGGTCTTCCACGGTCGGCGGCATTCAGAAGACCTCGATCAGGTCATCCGCGATCCGCTCTGCCATGCGCGGCTTCAGCAAATCTCGCATCGATATTTGCACCTGAAGGCCGAGATGGTCTTCAATCAAGTGGAGAGCTTTGAAATAGTCAAACCGTGGTGATTCTTCGCGCGACGTCGTCTCGACCAAGATGTCCAGATCGCTCTCAGGCCGTGCGTCGCCGCGCGCACGGGATCCAAACAGGTATAGGCGCGTGATGCCGGAAGCCCTCAAGGCGGGTGCTAGCTCCTTGAGCTTTCCGACGAGCGTCTGGAGCGAAATGTCTACGACATCAGTCATAGCCAAACATTAGCACAGGGTCGTCAACCAGCCCAGCGCCGTCAGGGCCTGTTAGGCGCTCCGGCGGACCAGGCGAGGTCCCTCAGAAAGGATGGTGCAGCGGCTTCTGCGTTCAGTACGAAACCTCATGACGCCTTGGCAAATCCAGCCGCCTTCATGGCCTGACCCATCTGGCGATCCGCCTGGTCCATGAAGGTCTCGAACTGACCGGCATCACGCCAGACGGTGCCGAAACCGCGTCCGGTCATGAAGTCCTTGAATGCGGGGGAGTCATACACCTTCTTCAAGGCCGCGGTCAGCGTGGCGGCGATGTCCGGAGGCAAGCCCTTGGGGCCGCCGATGCCGCGCCAAGAGCTCGTGGAATAGTCGACACCGAGCGCCTCCTTCAGCGTAGGGACGTCGGGGAAGATCGGATTGCGCGCGGGCGCCATGATCGCGAGGCTCCGGGCCTGGCCGGCCTCGATGGTGGCGCGCGCTTCCGGCACCGAGCAGGTGGTGAGATCGATGTTGCCCGCGACGAGATCCTGCATGGCCGGTGCTGCGCCATTCGACGCGGACCACGCGACCTGGTTGGCCGGCAATCCCATCGCCTGCATCCAGCCGCCGAGGGCGAGATGCCAGATGCCGCCTTGTCCGGTGCCTGAGGCCTTGAACCGTCCCGGAGACGCCAGCCTGATGGCGTCCATCAGCTCCTTCACCGTCTTGTATGGGGAGGACGTCGATACCTGGATGCCCGGCGGGTCTTCGTTCACCAGCGCCAGCGGCGTAAAATTCCGTGCCGTCAGATGCGTCTGGGCTTGCCAATGCAGCATCGCGATTTCCACGGTCATCATGCCGATGGTGTAGCCATCCGGCGCCGCGGCCGCGATCTCGGCATGGCCAACGGCGCCGGAGCCGCCGGTGCGGTTGACGACGTTGAAGGGTTGGCCGAGCTCCTTCTCCAGCAGTGTCGCGACGATGCGCGCGGTCGCATCCGTGCCGCCACCCGCCCCCCACGGCACGATCAAGGTCACCGGCCGCGCCGGATAGGCTTGCGCGCGCGCAGGTGAGAGGAGCGCGGACGTGGCGGCAGCCACAGAAGAGGCCGCGAAAATGCGGCGCGTGATTCCTGGCATCAATTATCCCGGCGGCCCTCGGGAATCGGGCTCGTCTCAATGCAATATGCTACGCGGCTTTGCAGGGATGTCGCAAGCGGCCGCCCAACGGCGCTGTGAGCAACGGATTCCGTTGGAACTCATTGCTGCTCGTCAGCGTCGCCCTTTCGCCGCGCGCCGCCGAAGATGCGCGCGCCTTCCGGCGTTAGATAGGGCTTCAATGTCTCCCACGGCACGAATGCGACATATTGGCCCTCGGCGTAGGGGCCGACCGCATAGGGCGGATAGTGGAAGGTGAGGCCGGAGCTCTTGCCTGGCTCGGTCGACGGCGCGAGCGTCGCGGCGCCGATCTTGAGCAGGCTCGGTTCGACGCCCTTGAACCATTCTTCGGTCGCGGTCTCGCTGGTGTCGCGCTTCTTCTTCTCGATTCTGAGCGAGGCGATCACGGCCTTCACCATCGCCTTCATGGTCGCGCCATTGTCGGCGGTCTCGGTGAAGAACGGGCGGATCGAGATGCGCTTGCTCTCGGACTTGTCCCACAGCACCGTGTTCACATCCGAATTGGGATGAGCGCCATGGGTGTCCATGTAGTCGTCGCGCAGGACGCTCACATAGCGGTCGGCAACCACCGAGCGGATCGAATATTTGCGCTCGAAATCCCAGCCGCCGTCCTTGAAGAATTGCGGATCCTGCTTGCGCGAGCTGGCTGCGTCGGCTGCGTTCTTGTCGAGCCATTTCCTGCCTTCGGCGAGGCAATCGGCCGCCAGTGGCGCGTCGGCCTTGATCTTGTCGTCGAGGAAGACACGCGCCTCGATGTTTCTGTTCTTGACGGTGGCGTCGGGCTTGGGGTCGGCGGCGAGGGAGGGGGAGGCAAGGGCGATCACAGCGAGGGCCGAAAGGATCGCGAACGATCCTGCCCGCACATTTGCACGATGATATGTCACTTCAATATCCATCAATTGTGCATCCGGCCGCCGTCGACGCGTTCGGACATCGGCACGAGCGTAATGATCGCAGGATGAACCGGCGCAGAACGCGCGGCGCGAACACCAGGACGTGAAGATTGGTCGCGGCAGCCCATCCGTCGGTTTGATACGGGGAGCGCAAGGAGCGGCGGAATTACTCCGCCGCCTCGCTATGCCCGAGCCGGGCATTCAGCTTGCGGATCAGCTCTTCGGCCGCTTCCGCGATTACCGTGCCCGGCGGGAAGATCGCTTCGGCGCCGGCGGCATAGAGCGCGTCGTAATCCTGCGGCGGCACCACGCCGCCGATGATGATCATGATGTCCTCGCGGCCCTGCTTCTTCAGCGCGGCCTTGAGTTCAGGCACCGCAGTGAGATGGGCGGCGGCGAGCGAGGAGACGCCGAGGATGTGGACGTCGTTCTCGACCGCCTGGCGGGCGGCTTCGTCGGCGGTCGCAAACAGCGGCCCGATATCGACGTCGAAACCGATATCGGCAAACGCCGAGGCAATCACCTTCTGGCCGCGGTCGTGGCCGTCCTGGCCGATCTTGGCGACCAGGATGCGCGGGCGGCGGCCTTCGGCCTCCTCGAACGTGTCGATCAGCGCCTGAACCTTCTCGACCTGGTTGCCCATGCTGGCCGCCTCTCGCTTGTAGACGCCGGTGATCGACTTGATCTCGGCGCGGTGCCGGCCGAACACTTTTTCCATTGCGTCAGAGATTTCGCCGACGGTTGCCTTGGCCCGTGCCGCGTCGATCGCGAGCGCGAGCAGATTGCCGTTGCCTTCGCCGGCCGAGCGGGTTAGCGCGGCGAGCGCGGCATCGACGTCCTTCTGGCTGCGTTCGGATTTCAGCCGCGTCAGCTTGTCGATCTGCAAGCGTCGGACATTGGTGTTATCGACCTTGAGAATGTCGATCGCGGCTTCGTCTGACGGCTTGTACTTGTTGACGCCGATCACCGCCTGCTTGCCGGCATCGATGCGGGCCTGGGTCTTGGCCGAGGCCTCTTCGATGCGCAGCTTCGGCACGCCGGCCTCGATCGCCTTCGCCATGCCGCCGAGCTCCTCGACCTCCTGGATATGGCCCCACGCCTTTGCGGCGAGGTCGCGCGTGAGCCGCTCGACATAATAGGAGCCGCCCCAGGGATCGATGATGCGGGTGGTGCCGCTCTCCTGCTGCAGGAACAGCTGCGTGTTGCGGGCGATGCGCGCCGAGAAATCGGTCGGCAGCGCCAAGGCCTCGTCGAGCGCGTTGGTGTGCAGCGACTGGGTGTGGCCTTGCGTGGCCGCCATCGCCTCCACCGTCGTGCGCATCACGTTGTTGAAGACATCCTGCGCGGTCAACGACCAGCCCGAGGTCTGCGAATGCGTGCGCAGCGACAGCGAGCGCGGGTCTTTCGGATTGAACGGCTTGAGCAGCTTCGCCCAGAGCAGCCGCGCGGCGCGCAGTTTGGCGACTTCCATGAAGAAGTTCATGCCGATCGCCCAGAAGAACGACAGCCGCGGCGCGAAGCGGTCGACATCGAGGCCCGCGGCAAGACCGGCGCGCAGATATTCGACGCCGTCTGCGAGCGTATAGGCAAGCTCGAGATCCTGCGTCGCGCCGGCCTCCTGCATGTGATAACCGGAAATGGAAATAGAGTTGTATTTCGGCATCTTCGTCGAGGTGTAGGCGAAGATGTCCGAGATGATCCGCATCGATGGCGCAGGCGGGTAGATGTACGTGTTGCGCACCATGAACTCTTTCAGAATGTCGTTCTGAATGGTGCCCGACAGCTTTTCCGGCGCGACGCCCTGTTCGCCGGCGGCCGCGACATAGAGCGCAAGGATCGGCAGCACCGCGCCGTTCATGGTCATGGACACGCTCATCTGGTCGAGCGGGATACCGGCAAACAGCGTGCGCATGTCGTAGATGGAATCGATGGCCACGCCGGCCATGCCGACGTCGCCGCCGACGCGCGGATGATCTGAGTCATAGCCGCGATGGGTGGCGAGATCGAAGGCGACCGAGAGGCCCTTCTGTCCGGCGGCCAGGTTGCGGCGGTAGAACGCGTTGGAATCCTCAGCCGTGGAGAAGCCGGCATATTGCCGGACGGTCCAGGGCTGGTTGACATACATGGTCGGGTAGGGGCCGCGCAGGAACGGCGCCATGCCCGGATAGGTATCGAGGAAATCGAGTCCGGCAAGATCAGCCTCGCCATAGGCGGGCTTCACCAAAATGCCCTCGGGCGTCAGCCACGGCTCGGCGCTGCCTGACGGAGCGGCGGTTGCGGCCCGCTCGAAAGCGATGTCTGCAAAGTTCGGAATGCGGCTCATGGCTTCAACCATATCAGGGCGCTCAATCATGATCCGGATGCTGATGGCTGACGATAGTCGCCATCTTCTCCGGTCCGTAATTCTGCTGCGTGGTCTGGCTCGGCAGGTTGGCGACGCCGACCACCCAGCCGAGGCGGGATTCCGTTCCGTATTGGCGCGTCGGTACCAGGCGGTCGGGGCGGTCGAACGCGCCGGTCATGATCTCTATCCGGTCGCCGTCGATGCGGCCAAAACTCAGCGGCGTGCCGCAGGCGGCGCAATAGCCACGATCGGCGATCGAGGACGAGCGGAAGAACGACGGCTGCCCCTTGGTCCAGGCGAAATCGGTGCGGTTGATGTCGGCGAACGAGGCGAAAGGCGCGCCGCTCGCTTTCTGGCACATCCGGCAGTGGCAGATTGAAATCTTGTTCGGCGCCGCCGACATCGCAAAGCGAACCGCGCCGCATTGGCAGCCGCCTGTCAGAACGGGTTTGCCTGCTTCCGTCATGGCTGCTCCGTCCGCAAATAAGCGTCCTGCAACGTCGCAAGCGTATCGCCACCGGCGAACACAAAGTCGGTGACGCCGGCCGCGCGCAAGGCTGCCTCGGCCTCAGCCGGACGGCCTGCCAGATAGATATGTTGGCTGCCTGCCGTTTGCAGGGCCTTTGCCGCAGCTTCGGCGTGTTCCGCATAAACCCTGTCGCTGGAACAGAGGCAGGCGAGCGCGGCGCCGGAGGCCTTGAAGGCGGCAGCGAGCTTGGCGGGATCGGCAAACCCCTCGCTGTCGACGGCCTGGATGCCGCCCGTCTCGAAGAAGCTCTTGGCAAAGGTCGCACGCGCGGTGAAGTCGGCGGGCGTGCCGAGATTGGCCAGGAACACGCTGGGCCGCATGCCGCGCGCCTTCAACGCTGCATCGGATTTGTCGCGCAGCGCTTCGAACGGTGCGGCGAGGCGCATCGGCGCGAGCGCGTCGAACTTGCATTTTGGCTCGCCCGCGGGCGACAGCGCGATCGGCTTCACGTCGAGCACGGTGGCGTCGGCCTCGTGCAGATTTGGAAACTCGCTGGCGCCCGTCAGCACGTCGCGACGCCTTGCGATGTTGGCCTCGCGTGCTTTGCGCGTGGTCGCGACCTTGCTCTGGAACAGGCCCTGTTCAAGCGCGGCGAATGCGCCGCCGGCTTTCTCGATCTCCTGGAACAACGCCCATGCCGTCGTGCATAGTTCCGACGTCAGCGTCTCGATGCCGCCGGATCCCGCCGCGGGATCGCTGACTTTTGCGAGGTTGCTCTCGTCCAGCAGCAGGAGCTGGGTGTTGCGTGCAACGCGCCGCGCAAAGGGATCAGGCAGCCCGCGCGCCAGCGTGTGCGGCAGCACGGTGATCGCGTTGGCGCCGGCAAGCCCGGCTGCGAATGTCGCGATGGTTGCGCGCAGCATGTTCACATAGGGGGCGCGCTGCGTCAGCATGCGCCAGGCGGTTTCCGCGGCGATGAAGACCGGCTGAGGCGCGAGGCCGCAGGCCTGTTCGACGCGGGCCCATAGCTGGCGCAATGCACGGAACTTGGCCATGCTCAGGAACTGGTCGGCGTCGGCGCAGAGCCGGAATGAAACCGCTTGTCGCGCGACATCGAGATCGATGCCGCCGCGCTCGAGCATGCGCAGATAAGCCGCGCCGAGCGACAACACGAACGCCAGCTCCTGGGCCTCGGAACCGCCGGCGTCGTGGACGGGGCGGCCGTCGGCGAGCACGAACGGACCTTTGAAGCCACGCCCGATCAAGCCCGAGACGATGCGCGCGAATGGCGTTTCGTACTCCGACCATGGCGCGAGCGCGGCGCCGCGCACGGCGAACGTGCTCAGGGCCTGGTAGTTGAAGCGCACGTCGATCCCGGCGGGATCGAGCTTCCTGGCTTCGACCAGATCGGCGAACAGCGTGCCGGCGTCCTGCCGGCCGGCCACCGGGTTGAGCGAGATCGCGACGCCGGCATCGAGGAACACGCCATCGAACAGCCGCGCCAGCGTTGCCGGATTGGCGTCGATGACGCCGAAGCCGCGTGCGCCGGGCCCCCCGGCGAACTCGATCTCAAGGCCCGTCGCGCCATTCTCCAGATCCTGCAGTGCCTGAGTATTCGCTGCCGCCACATCGGGATGATCAACCCGCTGCATGATCAGCCATGGTGCAGCGGCCGCTCGCCCCGCCACCAGCGCAGCGCCCTTGGCGCGCGGATAGAGCGGCTCGATCCTCACGCCGTCATAGGTCTTGCCGACCAGCTTCTCGAATGGCGCGCCCTTCAGCACACCGTCGACCAGCTTGCGCCAGTCCGCGTCCGTCGCCTTGGGAAAATCGGCCGCCAGCGGCAGATTGTCAGTCACGGAGGTCATACGGCCAAGGGCTCCCAAACGTCATGTTATTCGCAGGCGAAATTGCCACGGCCGGCCCTCCCTGCAAACGGTTGTTTTTGGTTAACCGGTATCCGAAAGCCGCTCAATGCCTTGCGTCGAGACGCTGGCGAGCCCGTCGCGCACGCGAATGCCGCCAATCACACGCTCAGGCGAGATCTCGGCGAGCGGCACCAGCACGAAGGCGCGCTCGAACAGTCGCGGATGCGGCAGGGTCAGATCGGGCTTCTGAAACGACACATCGTCATAGGCGATCATGTCGAGATCGAGCGTGCGGGGACCCCAGCGCCGGTCCTTGTCGCGCGTGCGGCCGAATTTCTGCTCGACTTGCTGCATGACGAACAATAGCGCGTGCGGATCGAGGTCGGTCTCGATCTCGACGCAGGCATTGATGAAGGGATCCTGGTCCTCGTCGCCCCAGGGCGGCGTGGTGTAGTCCGACGAACGCGCGATCACCGCGGCCTGCGCCATGCCGCAGACATGGGCGATCGCCTTGCGGAATGTCGCGCGGACATCGCCGACATTGCCGCCGAGCGCGATCAGCACGCTCGCCATGTCAGGGGTGCCGCGAGCGGGTGAGCATGATGCCGACATCGTCGAAGATCGCGGCGATCGGCGCGTGCGGCTTGTGCACGGTGATCTTCACGGCACGGATGCGCGGGAAGTGCGACAGGATCGCGTCGGCGACCGCACCCGCGGCGCGCTCCAGCAGCTTGTAATTGGTGTTCTTGAAAGCCGCCGTGGTGGTCGCCACGACTTCGGCATAGGACACCGTGTCGGAGAGCCGGTCGCTGCGCGAGGGCTCCGACAAATCGGTGTAAAGCTCGAGGTCGATGACGAAACGCTGGCCGACTTCGGTCTCGTGCTCCATCACGCCATGGCGCGCATGGATCGATAGGCCGGTCACGAAGATCGTATCGGTCATTGCTTGCTCTCGATTGCGTTGGCGACCCGCAGGGCCTGCAAGGTCTCGGCGACGTCATGGGTCCGGATGATTTTCGCGCCCTTCCGGGCTGCGATCAGATGCGCGGCGATCGAGCCGGCGAGCCGCTCTTTCGGTTCCGACGGCGACACCGAGGCGATGAATCGCTTGCGCGAGGCGCCGATCAGGATCGGCAGGCCGAACATGTCGAGCTCGTGCAGCCGCGCCAGCGCGATCATGCTCTGCTCGGCGGTCTTGCCGAAGCCGATGCCGGGATCGAGCACGATCTTGTCGCGCGCGATGCCGGCCTTGGCGGCGATATCCAGCGAGCGCAGGAAGAACGCCTTCATGTCCGCGACGATGTCGATGGCGGAATCGACGCTGTCGCGGTTGTGCATGACGATGACAGGGACGTCTCTTGCAGCGACCACCGGCGCCATGCCGGCGTCGCGCTGCAACCCCCAGACGTCGTTGGCGATGGCCACGCCATGGTCGAGCGCGAAGGCCACGACCTCCGCCTTCATGCTGTCGATCGAGACGGGGACGCCGAGCGCGACGATGCCTGATAGCACCGGCCTCAGCCGGGCAAGCTCGTCGGCCACGGTCACCGGCTGGGCGCCCTTATAGGGCCGAGTGGATTCGGCGCCGATATCGATGATGTCGGCGCCGGCCTCGATCATCGCCAGCGCCCGTGCCAGCGCCTGGTCCGGTGCGATGAAGTCGCCGCCGTCGGAAAAGGAATCCGGCGTCACGTTGAGCACGCCCATCACCGCCGGCAGAGGCCGTTCCAGCAGTGTCCGCAGCGCATCTGGCCCGGCCGAGCCGGCCGGCGGGACGGATGGGGAGGGCGAGGCATTCATGCGGCTCGCTTTAGCGGTCGGAGAGGGGGGATTCAAGCCGGGATTGGCGACTCTTGCCATCGCCGGTGCTGTCGATGTCGAGGCACTCTCTCGCATCATCTCCGCTGGCGTCCCGGCCTAGCGCGCAATTGCGCGCGGGGCCGGGACGACATTGAGGGCCTAATACGTAATTTTCGGCGACAGCTTCTTGGCCTTGGCGATGATGTCTCCGACCGACTTCTCGGAAGGAAGGATGCGGACGAGCTTCCTTCGATCGTTGGCTTCGCGCATGCTCTGCGCCAATCTTGCCGGATTCCGATAAGAGAGCTCGCGCACGGTGGTGACGCCGGCGGCGCGGACCAGGCCGACCTTGGCCCGGCCCATGCCGGGAATGCGCATGTAGTCGGAGACGTTGGCCCACTCCAAGAGCTGCTGCTCGCTGATGCCGGTCTTGGCCGAGAGCGCCTTGCGGCCCTTGGCGGTGCTCGCGGCTTCCAGCAGCGCGTCGGTCGTGCGGATTCCCTGCGCCTTCAACTTGTTGGCGGCAAAGGCTGGCAGGCCCTCAATCTCGGAGATCGGATATGTCATGATACTCAATATGAAATGCGTCGCTCAGGCGAACTGGCTGAGGCCCGGCGTGCCCGCGATGATCTTGCCCATCTGATCCGCTCCGATTTTGTCTCGGCCGTAGCGGAAAAGTTCACGGGCAATGGTCTGGATGTCCGACATGCCAAGCCCGAGGCCCATCAGGCGCGTGCCGACGGCCATCAGGCCGCCGCCCATCAGCCGCGACAGTCCTCCGCCGCTCTTGGACGCTTCGATCGCTCCTTCCGCACCGGGGATCTGGTCGATCAGGGCCTGCACGCTGTCGGAAGGACCTTCGTTGCGAAGGAAGCCCAGGATAATGCCGACGGTCTCTTCAGCGACAGCACTATCTATGCTGACGTTTGTCGCCAGCCGTCCGATCAGCTCGTCCATATGGGCCTGCCCCTCAGCCGGTTCACATGCCGGAGAATATTTTCGAAGAATGATCTTGAGCCGGTGCGATGTGAAATACAAGCGATGAACGCAAGCAAGTTCCGATTCAGTCTCGATGGCGCGAAAAGTGTTGCAGCGATGCAAGATCAAAGAAGAAACTCGTGAAAAATTGCCGCGGTGCGAATGTATCACTCCGACTTTTGGCGCATGCCGCATGCGTCGTCTCCGACAATGTCGCATGTCAATGCCGCCTTGAACGGTTTCAATCGGCTCGCGACATGCGTTAAACTACGGAACTGGGTGAGTTCGAGTTTCAATACGCGAAACAAACAATAGAGAGAGCGATGACGGCGCAGGACAACAAGCTCGGCGATACCGACGACAAGATCTTCGTCGGCAAGGGAGACGAGCAGGCCTGGCTGACGCTGGCGCTCGCCAATCGCCACGGTCTCGTCACCGGCGCGACCGGAACGGGCAAGACTGTGACGCTGCAGGTGATGGCCGAAGGATTTGCGCGGGCCGGTGTTCCGGTGTTCGCCGCCGACATCAAGGGCGATCTCTCCGGCATCTCCGAGGTCGGGGAGGCAAAAGACTTCATCGTCAAGCGCGCCACCGAGATGGGGCTGACGTTCCAGCCTGACCAGTTCTCGACGGTGTTTTGGGACGTATTTGGCGAGCAGGGTCATCCGGTGCGGGCCACCATCACCGAGATGGGGCCGCTGCTGCTGGCGCGCATGCTCGATCTCAACGACGTGCAGGAAGGCGTGCTCAACGTCGCCTTCCGCGTCGCCGACGACAACGGTCTCGCTCTGATCGACATGAAGGATCTGCGGGCGTTGCTGGACGCCATCGTGCCCGACAGCGGCAAGAAGGGGCCGGACGAAGGGGATGATCCGCTCGCGCCGATCCGCAAAGCCGCCCAGGGTTTTGGCAATGTCACCAAAGCCACCGTCGGCACAATCCAGCGCCAGCTCCTGGTGCTGGAGAACCAGGGCGCTACGAAATTCTTCGGCGAGCCGGCGCTGACCTTGAAAGACTTCATGAGGACCGACCGCGACGGCCGCGGCATGGTCAACATCCTCGTTGCCGACAAGCTGATGCAGAGCCCGCGGCTTTACGCGACATTCCTGCTGTGGATGCTGTCAGAGCTGTTCGAGGAATTGCCCGAGGTCGGCGACCTTCCCAAGCCCAAGCTGGTGTTCTTCTTCGACGAGGCGCATCTGTTGTTCAACGACGCGCCGAAGGCGCTGATGGACAAGATCGAGCAGGTGGTCCGCCTGATCCGCTCCAAGGGGGTCGGCGTCTATTTCGTTACGCAAAACCCGATCGACGTGCCCGACCGCGTGCTCGGGCAAATGGGCAACCGGGTTCAGCATGCGTTGCGCGCCTTCACGCCGCGTGACCAGAAGGCGGTCGCCGCCGCGGCCCAGACCTTCCGGCCGAACCCGAAGCTCGACACCGCCAAGGTGATCATGGAGCTCGGCAAGGGCGAGGCGCTGGTGTCGTTCCTCGAAGGTAATGGCACGCCGGCAATGGTCGAGCGGGTGCTGATCCGTCCGCCGTCGGCCCGCATCGGTCCGATCAGCCCGGAGGAGCGCAAGGCGATCATGGATGCGAGCCCGGTGAAGGGCAAATACGACACTGCGATCGATGCGGAGTCCGCCTACGAGATCATCCAGAAGCGCATCGCGAGCACTGCGGCGCCGGCCGACGGCACGGCGGGCGGAAGCGGTGGCGGCATCCTCGGCCAGATCGGCTCGATCGTCGGCACCATCTTCGGCACCAACACCGGACGTAACCGGCTGACGACGGGACAGCGCATCGCGCGCGACGTCACGCGCACGGTCACCGGCAAGGTGGTCGGCGGCGTCGTGGCCGATCTCGGCAAATCGGTCGGTGGCCAGCTGGGCGGCTCGGTCGGTCGCGCGCTCGTCCGCGGCGCGCTCGGCGGATTGCTGCGAAGGTAGGCAGACTGCCCGGTTGCGGGCCAGTGGTTCGCGCCGCCGCTCCGGTGGCGCGGGAAGCGGCGTCCTTGCAAGGCACAAATTCGGGTGAGGGGGGCTCTCCAAGCGTCCGTCGGTCTGCTACGTGCTAGTTGTTTCCCGCTGGACATAATGTGGCGCTATTGAATCCATCAGACAAACCCGGCGCAATCCGAACTCTCTGCCTGCGCGCGCCGCTCGACCTGCTCTTTCTGGTCTGCTGCTTGATCCTGACCGCGGATGTCCTCGGGCCGGAGATTTTCGGCCGCGGCAAGACCAAGGATTACTCGCTGTGGTACTGGGCCGGGCAGCAGGTGCTGCATGGCGGCCCGCTCTATCCCAGCGAATTGGATCGCCCGTTCGAGTTCATCTATCCGCCGTTGCCCGCAATCCTGCTGGCGATCCCGAGCTGGTTCGGCAAGATTCCGCTCTACCTCGTGCTGTCGATCCTGAACATGGTGGCGTGGTGGTTCACGGGCATTCTCTCCAATGCCATGACCGGCTCGGACCGCAAGCCCGGCCCATGGCTCGAAGCGCTGCCGGCGATCGCCACCGTGACCTTCGTGTTCGACATGTTCGATCTCGGCCAGCCGAACCTCGTCTTGCTGGCGATGATGCTCTATGGCTTCTGGAGCCTCCAGCATCGGCGATCCCTGTTCGCAGGCCTCATGTTCGCGCTCGCCACCGCCATCAAGGTGTTTCCGATCGCGGTGCTGCCTTATCTGATTTGGCGGAGGCAATGGGCGGCCGTCGTCAGCATGATCGCCTTCATCGGCGTGCTGCTCTACGTCGTGCCGGCGCCGATCCGTGGCTTCGAACGTAACGCGGCCGAGCTCAACACCTGGTACCAGGGCATGGTCGGCTCGAGCTCGGAAAAGGGTTTTGGCCAGCGCGACGAGCAGAACTGGTCGTGGGTCAACCAGTCCATCATCGCGGTGACGCACCGGCTGGTCCGTCCGATCAACTACAATCAGGAGGATCCCGACAAGCCGGTGCGGACGATGAATGTCATCGACGTCGACTACAAGACGGCGAACTGGATCGTGCTCGTGGTATCGGCGTTGCTCGGGCTCGGCTTTGTCGCGGTCATGCCGCGGCAAGCGCGGCGAACGGCGCGATCGGACGCCGAGGAGCTCGCCATCCTGTTCTGCCTGATGACGGTCGCCTCGCCGCTTGCGCGACAATATTACTTCATGTGGCTGTTCCTGCCGTTCACGGTGCTGATGCATCGGGCCGCCTTCGACCTGCGGCCGAATGTGCGGCTGGGAACCTGGCTCGCGCTTGCCGCTACCGGCATCCTCATGCTGCTGTCGCTGCCGCTGTTCCCCAACACCATCCAGGCCTGGGGCAATAATCTCGTCGCCACGGCGGTCCTTGCCGTTACGCTCGCCTGGCACATCCGGCATCCGCCGGTTGCGGCTAGCTCCGAGGCCGCGGCAGGGCTAAAATCACAATCATCCTGAGACTCGAAAAAGTGGGACATCCGGCCATGGCCAATGCGCAGCTTCAATCCGTGCTCGACCACATCGACAAGGATTTCGATAACAGCCTCGAGCGCCTGTTCTCGCTGTTGCGGATCAAGTCGATTTCGGCGGATCCGGCCTATGCCGGGGATTGCAAGGCGGCAGCCGAGCATCTGGCCAAGGACATCGCGAGCCTTGGCGTCGCCACTGAAGTGCGCCCGACGGCCGGCCATCCCGCCGTCGTCGGAAAGATCAAGGCGGGAGGACGGCCGCATGTGATCTTCTACGGCCATTACGATGTGCAGCCGGTCGATCCGCTCGATCTCTGGCACCGTCCGCCGTTCGAGCCCGCCGTCGTCGATCATGCCGACGGCCGCAAGATCATCGTCGCGCGCGGCGCCGAGGACGACAAGGGTCAGGTGATGACCTTCGTCGAAGCCTGCCGCGCCTGGAAGAAAGTCACTGGCTCGCTGCCGATCGACGTCACCTTCCTGATCGAGGGCGAGGAGGAGGTCGGCTCCAAGAACTTCGTGCCGTTCGTCGAGGCCAACAAGGACGAGTTCAAAGCCGATTACGTGCTGGTCTGCGACACCGGCATGTGGGATCCGGAGACGCCGGCGATCACCACGGCGCTGCGCGGGCTGGTCTATGAAGAGGTGAAGATCACCGCCGCCAGCCGCGATTTGCATTCCGGCGTGTTCGGCGGCACGGCGATGAACCCGATCCGGGTGCTGACCAAAATCCTCGGCGGCTTGTTCGACGACGATAACCGCATCACAATTCCCGGCTTCTATGACGGCGTGAAGGACACCCCGCCGGAAATCCTGGAGCAGTGGAAGAAGCTCAACTTCTCGCCGGAATCATTTCTCAAGCCGGTCGGTCTGTCGATCCCGGCCGGCGAGAAGGGGCGGCTGATGGTCGAGCAGGCCTCCACGCGTCCGACCTGCGACGTCAATGGCATCTGGGGCGGCTATATCGGCGAGGGCTCCAAGACGGTGATCCCGTCGCATGCCTCGGCAAAAGTCTCGTTCCGGCTGGTCCAGGGACAAGACCCCCAAAAGATCCGCAACGCCTTCCGCGACTACGTGACCGCCCGGATTCCGGGCGACTGCAAGGTCGCGTTCGGCGACCATTCCGCCGCGCCCGCCGTTGCGCTCGACTGGAACATGAAGCCGCTCGCCGCAGCGAAGAAGGCGCTGACCGAGGAGTGGGGCAAGGAAACCGTGCTGATGGGCTCCGGCGCCTCGATCCCGATCGTCGCCGATTTCAAGCGCGCGCTCGGGCTGGATTCGCTGCTCGTCGGCTTCGGCCTGGACGACGACAACATCCACTCGCCGAACGAGAAGTACGATCTGCGCAGCTTCCAGAAGGGCATCCGCTCCTGGGCGCGGATCCTCGCGGCGTTGGCGGAAGTGAAGTAGGGCACGCTATCTCCGTCCTTGCGAGCGAAGCGAAGCAATCCAGAATCCCTCCGGGGGAGCAGTCTGGATTGCTTCGTCGCTTCGCTCCTCGCAATGACGAACGGCACAAATAAAAACGCCGCCCGGAATTGGGCGGCGTTTCATTCCGAAATGTGTAGAGGGTGTTGACGCCTAGTCTACACCAAACTCCGTAAATCTCAAGACCGGTAGCCCGGGAGCTCGCGGTCGAGCTTGCGCAGCAGCGGCGGCCATACCAGGTTCGTCGCGCGCAGCTCGGCGCGGTCGCGGTTGGCGAGCAGCTCGGTGTTCTTCTCGATCGCGATCTCCTCGACCGGATAGACCGGCGTGCCCAGCGCGCGGGTGCGCACTTGCATCGAGCAGGCGCGCTCGAGGTGGTACATGCGCTCGAAGGCGGACGCGACCGAGCGGCCGACGGTCATCGTACCGTGGTTGCGCAGGAGCATGTGGTTGTGGTCGCCGAGATCCTTCTGCAGCCGCGGCCGCTCGTCGTGATCGAGCGCGATGCCCTCATAGTCGTGATAGGCGAGGTCGTGGGTGACGAGCTGCGCGGTCTGGTTCATAGGCAGCAGGCCTTCGGCGCTGCTCGAGACCGCGGTGCCGTCCAGCGTGTGGAGATGCAGCACGCAGATCGCGTCCTCACGCACCTCGTGGATCGCCGAATGAATGGTGAAGCCGGCCGGGTTGATGCTGTATTCGCTCTCGCTGAGCTGGTTGCCGTGCAGATCGACCTTGACCAGGCTCGAGGCCGTGATCTCGTCGAACATCAGCCCGTAGGGGTTGATCAGGAAGTGATGGTCCGGGCCGGGCACGCGCGCGGAGATGTGGGTGTCGACCAGATCGTCCCAGCCGTACAGCGAGACGAGACGATAGCAGGCGGCGAGATCGACCCGTTGCTGCCACTCGGCCTCCGTCATGTTCGACGGTACTTCCTTCAGGCGCGCTTCCGCTGGTGACATGGCAAATCTCTCCGAACCTCGTTGTTGCGGGGACGGAGCCTAGTCTTGGGAGAGGCCGGCAGCAAGGCGCATGAAGCGCGGCAGTTCAGCGTAGCCCGCATGGAGCGGGCTACAGGGCCGGAGAAAATTATTACGGCGCCGGGATCGACAGCAGGCTGGAAATGCTGCGGCCGCGGATGTCGTAGACGCGGGCAAACACCACGTCGTCGCGCTTGATCTCGACCAGCACGGGCGCGGTCAGGCCCTTGCAGTAGAATTCGCCGAGCGTCATGGCGAAATCGGCCGCGTTGGAATCCCAGCCGATGGTGAAGTCGGGGCCGAGCGCGACCTGCGCCGGGCGCTGCGGACCGCACACCGCGACCTTCCATTTGCGGTTGCGCGGCGGCACTTCCTGGCGTTCGACCAGTTGCTCGCGCAGTTCGTCGGAGGCCTGCTTCAGCGCGAGGCCCCAATAGTCCAGCATGAAGCGGTCGTCGGCGGCGCGCACCGTGCCGGCGATGTGGTTGAAGTGGGTGTATTGATAGGGATGCAGCCGGATCATCTCGGCGAGCGGCAGCGCCAGGCCGAAGCAGAACACGGCGAGCACGGCCGGCTGCCAGGCGCGGTGGTTGGCGCGCAGGCGCTCCATGGTCCAGGCGAAGGCGACGCCACCGAGCACCGCCATCGGCGGGATCACGAACACGAAATGGCGGATGCCGTTGTAGAGCGCCGGACGCTTCACCATCGCGATCGCGAGCGGCAGGGTGGCCGCCAGCGTCAGCATCAGCAGGATGGTCTTGCGGCGCGCCGGAACCTTGCGACGCGGCAGCATAGCGAAGGTGCTGAACACGGCGCCGGCCATCAACACCAGCATCACTTCGGGCAGCTGCAGCGCGAACAGCGTCGGCAGATAGGACCAGGGCATATCGGGCACGGACACGATCGCGCCGTCGAACATCTCTTTCCAGGGCTTCTCGAAGAAGTGCGAGAAATAAGTCAGGGCCTCGAAGGGATTGCCGGGCTCCATGATCGACCACGGCCAGATCAGGCCCATCACGAGATAGCCGAACGCGAGACCGGGCAGCAGCACGTAGACGACATGGGCGAAACGGCGGACCGCCTCGCGCGCGCCCTCGGTGCGCAGCTCTTCCAGGAACAGCGGCATGAAGCCGACCATCGCGTAGATCAGCGCGAGCCCGCCGAGTATGCGGCAGCCGATCGACAGGCCGGCACCTAAGCCGACGATCAGGATCGTGCGCGGCGAGGGCTTTGGATATTCCTCGGCAAGCCGGACCAGGCCGAGCATCAGGATGATCATCGCCACCGCGAAGGGCGCATCCTTCGGGTTCATGAACATGTGGCCGTAGAAGATCGGGCAGAGCGCCAGCAGCAAGAGTGCGGCAAGACCGGCAAGCGGTCCGCCGATGCGACGGCCGAGCCGCCACGTCACCGCAAGCCCGATCACGCCGACGATCGCGCCGACCAGGCGTCGCGTCTCGAACAGCTCGAGCGGGAGAATCTTGTGCAAGAGGGCAGCGACCATGTCGAAGCCGCCGCCATACATATAGAGGTTGGCGAAGGAGAGGGCAGACGTGTCCCTGAAGCCGGAGCCGTACATGCGCAGCAGCAGGTCGGCATATTCGGCATGGGTGTAGTCGTCCCAGCCGAGCCCGTAGTCGCGGAAGGTCAGGCCTGCGATGACGGCGACGGCAGCCAGCACCAGCATGGCGAGGTCGTCGCAAGTCCGTTCAACCGAGCGCCCGAGAGGCGTGTCGATCGCCGAAGTCGTGATGGATGTCATGGCTATTGGTGACCCGGAATCCCCTCTTGGCCCTGCTGGCGCGCGCGGGCCTGCTCCCCGGAATCCCTATAGCGCAGTTCCATTACCAAGTAATTGGGCATTATGGCTAAATTCCTGATGCGACGCAGCAATTTCCGAAAACGCGGGAGCCACACGAGAGCTAGCGGACCGTTGCTGAAGGGAATGTGAATAAGTCCCTGATATCCTTCCCTTTAGGAACGGCGCCAGTAATTGGTCGTTGGCGAGGAACGCAGTATGACGGTATCGTGGCGTAACGGGTGCCGCGCGCGGATGTGCGGACGGGGATGGGTTCGATGAGCTTGGCGTTGTTGATTGCAGGGATTTTCGCCGTGGTGGCGGGCCTCCTTGCGGTCGCTTTTGGCTATTCGATCAGGGATTTCAGTCTCGGCAGCACGCTCATAACGAGCGGAACGATGGGCGTCTGCTCCGGAATGTTACTGGTCGGCCTCTACACCGTGCTGCTGGAGTTGCAAGGCATCGCCCGCCGGCTGGCCGGAACCGCCGCGCCGTCGGAGGTTCGCGTGAGGCCGGTGCTGCCGCCAGGCCTCGCTGCGCCAAATGCACCGGGCGCGCCTGCGCCGGAGCTGGCTCCGGCGATGCGGGTCGAGCCACAGCCATCACCCGCTGCGCCGCCATGGCAGGCCGAAGCGCCCGGACGCGATCGCCCGCGCGTCGAGGCACCGGCCGAGCCGGAAGCGCCTCCGCTGCCACCCGCGGCTCCGGAGACGCCGCGCCGGCGCAACCTGATGTTCGCTTCCAGCTCGCGCAAGGAGCGCGAGCGTGCCGAGGCGAAGTCCACGGACGGTCTGCCGCCGCAGCCACACGCCGAGCCCGCGGAGCCGGGCGCACCCGAAGCTCCGCCTGCGAGCTTCGACGATGCCTGGCCGAAGGCCGACCGTGCGCGGCCGCCTGAGCCGCCGGCGGCACGTCGTCCGTTGCCGCCGCGGCCGTCGTCGACCTTCGAGCCTGCCGCATCTCCGCCTGACGCACCTCCGCCGGCACCCGAGCCGGCGCCGGCAGAGCAGTCGCCGGTGACGGTGCTCAAATCCGGCATCGTCGACGGCATGGCCTATTCGCTCTATTCAGACGGCTCGATCGAGGCGCAAATGCCGGAGGGCATGATGCGTTTCGCCTCGATCGACGAGCTGCGCGCCCATCTCGACCAGCGCGGCTGAAGCTTCGCCGGGTTCAAGTAAAGTCTCGCAATTGTCGTCGCGAGATCAGTAATCGGTTCATATTCGCCAGTCGTCGTATTTCGGCCAAACGTATTGTTGACAGAGAATACTTCACCGCCGCCAATGCCATGCGACGGAGTCGGATTGGAGAGAGGTCGAGCCCATGTCGGATGTTGGGGCTAAAAATTTCATCGAGCTGACGGCGAACATCGTCTCGGCCTATGTCAGCAACAACCCGACGCCGGCCGCCGAGATTCCGAACCTGATCAGCCAGGTGCACGGCGCGTTGACGCGGGTGTCGTCGGGCCGCGTCGAGGCGCCGCTCGAACCGGCAAAGCCTGCGGTGTCGCTGAAGAAGTCGATCGCGCCGGACTATCTGGTGTGTCTGGAAGACGGCAAGCGCTTCAAGTCGCTGAAGCGCCATCTGCGGACCCAGTACAGCATGACGCCCGAGCAATATCGCGAGAAATGGGGCCTGCCGGCCGACTATCCCATGGTCGCGCCGAACTACGCGGTGGCGCGTTCGCAACTGGCCAAGAAGATGGGCCTGGGACAGCAGCAGCGGAAGCGGAAGTAGTCCTTCTCAAGAAGCTTCCGCGAGCGCCTCTTTCGCGTCGGTCTTGATGCGCTCGACCATCGAACGCAGGCCGTTGGAGCGCTGCGGCGTGAGATGATCGCGGAAGCCGAATTCGTTGAACACGGCAATCGCATCGGTATCGAGAATCTCCTGCGGCGAGCGGCCGGAATAGAGCGCAAGCACGATCGCGACCAGCCCGCGCACGATATGCGCGTCGCTGTCGCCGCGATACTTCAGGATCGGCGCGCCATTGCCGCGATCGACCAGCTTCTGCAGCCAGACCTGGCTGACGCAGCCATTCACCTTGTTCTCGGCCGAGTGTTCCGCCTCGGGCATCGGTTCCAGGGTGCGGCCGAGCTCGATGACGTACCGGTAGCGGTCGTCCCAATCGTCCAGAAGCTCAAAATTGTCCCTGATCTCGTCAATCGCAGTCATTGATGGCCCGTGGTTCCCGCTTCCCTCCAATATAGGGACGGGGGCTGGCGAAATCGATAGGATTTGGGGCCTAATTCGCTACTTCCGGACCGTGCCATTCCAGCGCGAGGTCATCCTGGGTCAGCGTATCGCGCGGAGCTTCGGTCGCAGCCGCATCGCCTTCACCGGCGACCGCGATCGAGCCGGTGTGGTCGGGCGTCTTCTTGTCGGTTTTTTCGTTCTTCTCGTTGGTGATCTGCTCTTTCTTGTCGTTGATGATCTGGTAGATCTTCTTGGCGCCGTCCTGTGCCCGCTGGCCGATGATGGTGGCGGCCTGTCCGCCGATCTCGCAGGCCGCCGGCTGGCGTTTGCAGAACTGGGTCATGTCGGAGACGGCCGCGGTCGCAGCCTGCACCGCGTCGGCAGCGCCGATCTGCGGCAGCTTGTCCGATTCGGGCGTCTTGTCCCGCGGCAGGAGCACCAGCACCAGCCCGAGCCAGAATGTGATGCGGAGCAGAAAGCGCATCTAATCGACCTGTATGTTAGATCCCGCCGCGGCGGTTCCCGCAGAGCGTGTCGGACCTAGCAACTCTCGATAAATCGCAAGTGATTGCCTTCCGCTTAATTCGCAGAAAATTGACGCAAAAATCTTCGCGATCGGAGGTCTCGTAAATATTCGATTGATTGCTGCGCCCGTGGTGTTCCGGACCTCACGCATCCACCAATTCGAAACCATGAAAGGGATGGCGAAACCCTGTGTTCACCATCCCCGATGATGACATCGCCAAATCGCCTAAAAATCTCCGCGATGACGCGGTGTCGGGCCGCAGGCCGGATCGCCTTAGCACTCGTTTAAGGTCGCTCTGACACGTTGGCTCAACGATAAGGAGGCGTTCCGGCACGTCTTCAAAGACGATTGAGCCGAAGCGCGAGACCCGTGACAGTTTTGAGTATCATCCGCGATTGTCTCGATGCGCTGCTGCATCCCTCCGCGCGTTACGATGCGCTGACGCGTGCGCGCCATCGGGCTTTCATGGCGCCGCGGCTTCTCGGAAGCCTGGCTGCCTTTGCCGCATTTCCGGTTTATCTCGTCCTGCGTGGCGCGCCGAGCGCGATCGAGGTCGCGGCCTTCGCCTGGCTGATCGCGCCGATCATGCTGTCCTGGTTCCTGTCGCGCACCGGACGCTATGAAGGGGCCCATGTGCTGTCGTCGCTGGCGCTTGCCGGCCTGATTATGGCGATTGCGAGCACGACCGGCGGCATCGAATCATTCGCGGCGATCTGGCTGGTCGTGGTTCCCCTTGAAGCCGCGCTGTCGGCTTCGCGCCGCGTCGCAGCCTTTGCCTCGCTGCTGGCACTGTCCTGCGCCACGATATTGATTCTGGTCGGCCAGCTCGGCTGGTTGCCGTCCGAACATGTCGGCGCGGCGCAGCGCGGCGTGATGATGGCGTTCGGCGTCGCCTCCGCAACGCTCTATGCCGCGGGCCTTGCCTTCGGCGCCGAGTCGCTCGCACGCACCAGCGTCACTTTGCTGTCGCGCGAAGAAGAGCGCTATCGCCTGCTCGCGCGCAACATGAGCGACGTGATCTCGCGGCATCAGCGAAACGGCGCGGTGCAGTTCATCTCACAGGCCGCGGAAGCCATGCTCGGCATGCCGGTCACGCAATTGCTCGGCCATGGCCTGTTCGATCGCGTCCATGTCGCCGATCGTCCGGCCTATCTCACCGCGCTGTCGGACGCCGCGCGCGGCGACGTGCGCAGCGTCGAATTCCGGCTGCGGCGCGAGCCCACCGGTTCCGAGCGCGGTCAGGTCGATTTCATCTGGGTTGAGATGCGCTGCAGGCCGCTCGATCAGGATCGGCGCCGCGACGTAACTGCCGAACTCGAAGTCGTAGCCGTGATGCGCGACGTCACCGATCGCAAGCTCCAGGAGCAGGCGCTCGATCAGGCCCGCAGTGATGCGGAAGCCGCCGACGCCGCCAAGACGCGCTTCCTCGCCACCATGAGCCATGAGCTGCGCACGCCGCTCAACGCCATCATCGGCTTCTCGGAGATGATCGCTCAGGAGCAGACCCTGATGTTGGGCGCTCCCCAGCGCAAGGAATATGCCGAGCTGATCCACGCGTCCGGCCAGCATCTGCTGTCGGTCGTCAACGGCATCCTTGACATGTCGAAGATGGAATCGGGCAATTTCGAGATTGCGTCGGAGCCGTTCGCGCCGCGCGCCTCGCTGATGCATTGCTGCAATCTGCTGGCGCTGAAGGCGCGCGAGAACGGCGTCGATCTCATCACCGACGCGCCGCAGGATCTGCCTGTGATGACCGGCGATCCGCGCGCGTTCAAGCAGATCGTGCTCAATCTCGTCGCCAACGCCGTCAAGTTCACCGAGCGCGGCGGCCAGGTCACCGTGACCGCGGCTGCATCTGCCTCGCAGCTGACGCTGCGCATCAGCGACACCGGGGTCGGCATCGCGCCCGACGACCTCAAGCGCATCGGCTCGCCGTTCTTCCAGTGCGGCAAGACCTATCAGCGCCGTCACGAAGGCACCGGCCTCGGATTGTCGATCGTGAAGAGCCTGGTGGCGTTGCATCTCGGCGAATTGACGGTACAAAGCAAGCTCGGCGAGGGCACCGCCGTCACCGTCAAGCTGCCGTTGGTCTACACGCCACTGCAAGTGAAGCCGGCGGAGAGCAAGATCGCGACGCTCAATCCGGTGCTGCGTCATGAAGTTCAGGACCAACCCGCTCTGGTGAAGAAAAGTGCCTAGAAAGTCTGCTGCAAAGGACGAAGCTGCTCCGCGCCGCCGTGGCGCCAAGGGTGGTGCTCAGGCCGCGGTCGCGGATGTCGAGACCGAGCGCAATCTCGTGATGCGCGTGCTCTTGCACAGCCCCAAGGACACGCTGGCCGGCCTCGTCGCCGTCGCCGCGGTCAGCGCCATCGTTGCGAACGCGCTGTTCCTGCAGACCGGCCGGCATCCGGCGCCGATGTTCGGCACCGTGATCAATCTTCCCGCGCCGTCGTCCATGTCGTTGTCCAATCCCATGCCGCGTCCGCGTCCCGTCGGGGCCGATACGTCGCCGCTCGAGCCGAAAGCAACCGAGTTTCGCGTCGAGCCGAAACCGGCCGAGAAAGCACCCGAAAAACCCGCCGAGACGACGGCCTCGACGCCGCGTGCAGGCGATCCTATGACCAATCTGGTCATCAAGGCCACGACACCCACGCCGGCACCGTCTGCGGTGGCCGTCGCACGTCCGCCGGCGCCGATCCCGATGCAGCAGACCCCGGCCGCGCGCCGCCTCGCCGGCGTGCAGCGCGCGCTGTCCGAATACGGCTATGGGAATTTGAAGATCACGGGCACGATGAGCGGCGAGACCCAGTCGGCGATTCAGACCTTCGAGCGCCAGCGCAAGATGCCCGTCACCGGCCAGGTGTCGGACCGCCTGCTGCGTGAACTCGCCGCCGCGATCGGCCATCCGGTCGAATAATCGTCACGTCAGCGAGGCTGGTGCTGATCCCGGCGCTGGCTTATCGTGCGTCTCATGCGCTTGAAATCAAACATATGGGTCGCGGCCTATCTGCGCCGGTGCCAGACCGAGGGCATATTCGGTGCCGTTCGCCGTCGCGGCGCCGAGGAGGCGGGCGCTGTGTTCGTGAAGGTCGCGCTGCTCGACGGCAACGCGATGCTCTACGTGCCGGCGCCGCAGACCTCTTATGACGACGATCGCCCGGTCGACCGCTTCTTCGTGCCGCTTGCACCGCAACCGATGCCAGAGCCAGTGGTCGAGGAGCGACTGACCAAGGAGGTCCGCTTCGATCCGGACGCCTGGATTGTCGAGACGGAAGACCGCGCAGGACGGCATTTTCTGGATCTGGCGAAGACCTAACGCTCGGTCGACCCGCCTGAGCCTGTGCGCACCGCTGGGCTCGAGCCCGGCTGCACATTCGGCCGCGTCTGGCCGGTCGCGCCGCGTGCGCGCTGCCGCTCATTGTCATGCAGCGAGGGCTGATACTTGGCGCGCGTCACAGCGAGCGTCGAGCCGCGCCAGGCGGCGAGCATCACCAGCGCGGAGCGGTCGCTGAGGCGGTCGTAGAGCCGTGACAGCCGGTAGACCGCATCCACCGAGTTGCCGATCTCCGGCTTGAAGAACAAGAGGATGCGCTGGAAGTTCGGGCTCGGCATGTCGAGCGCGCGGGCGGCAATTGCGAGGGCCTCGCCGCCGGCATCGTCGACGATCTGGGCGGCCACGCGCGAGGGCAGGATCAGGCTGTCGCCGAGCTCGAAGATAAAGTTCTCGACATCGCCCGCGATCGCGGCCATCTCCAGGATCTGGATGGCGCGCTTGGCGCGCACGGTCGGAATCCGCGGTGCGGCCTTCAACGGCGTCTGCGCTAGATTGTGAAGGATCAGCGCGCGTTGGGGCGCACCGGCAGTGAAGAACATGTCGTGAATTTCGGCCGCTTCCTTCGGCTGCATCGCCATGTTGGCGGCCATGCGCTGCTCGGCGTCGGTTGGCGTGCGGGCCGGCGAAGGGGCGATTGCGGCACGCGGGATTTCGCGCGCCAGCGGCACCCTGCGGCCTTCTTGCGCTGCGACCAGCCCGAGCTTCTGCAGCACTGGAATGGGTGTTTGCGGATAGATCGCGAGCCGCGCCTTGACGGCGGCGCGCGTTGCATCGTCGACCTGGTCGATCAGCCGCGTGGCAAGCTCGACGAATTGCCGCTGCTCGTCCTCGTTGTGGGTGGGCGCCTGGACATAGAGATCGGTCAGCACCCGCAGCAACGTCGGACGAACATCGACGCCCTCGCGACGGGAGAGTGTCATCAGCCCGTCGAATCCGGGAAACAGCGACTTGGTCATGGAGGGTACGCAACTTGGAAAAAACTGTTGCCTCAGCCTATCAGGGGTTCCTTTAAAGGCTCGTTAAGGAAAACGAGGTGTGAAGCAAACCCGCTCATTTCAGCGGTGCCCGTGCCGCAACGGAACGACTGGGGCCGGCCCGTGCGGTTACGGTCCAAAGGTCATGTTTACATCCCGTTAACCATAAACTGATCCTAATGACCCGCATGTTGCAGGGGCGCATTTTGTCGCGCGGCAATTGAGAGAGCTGACATGGGGACCATCATTGAATTTCCGGCCGGTCGCCGGGTGGGCTCGTCGGGGGACGTCACACCGCGCGCGGACATGGGGACGATTTTGATCCTCCCCGTCATCCGTATCGAGCGCGATGCGGACGAGACCAGCGGCGATCGCGGGCCGGAAGCGGGCACAGCGCCGGGACGCCGTCGTCGTCGCCGCTAGGTTCCGGCTCTTGCAATGCCGGACTCCATCCGCCAGATCCGCGCCATCGTATCGGCCGTGCTGCTCGCGCTGACGGGCGCGACGCTTGCCGGCTGCAGCGGTGGCGATTTCGGTCGCACCCGCGCCGATATGCGCAGCGACGACATGCATCGCTGGCTTGGCACCGAGGTCACGGGCAGCGTCGGCCTGAAACCGTCGCAATTCCAGCTCACCGACGAGGAGCGTCAGCTTCGCGACCTCGCCTATCCAATGATCGAGCCGCCGCTGTCGCGGCCGGCCTGGAAGAGCGTGTTCGGCGACTACAAGGCGTTGCCGTCGCCGTGGCGGCAGAAGATCGTGTTCGACCGCACAATGTATGGCCGCACGCTGATCGACGAGCCGCATCGCTCGCATTCCTCGCGCTATGCGCAGCTGATCGAGGATGTGCGCAACGACATCACCCGCTTCGAGCCGTTCTTCGCCAGCGCCATCCGCGTCATCGATCTCGACAGGAAGCGTGAGGCCAGCATGGCGCGCGTCTCGGCGCTGTCGCCACAGGAAAAGGCCGACGCCGTCGAGCGCATGCAGGAGAACTCGCTGATCATCCAGTGGGTGCAGCTGTCGCTCGAGCAGCGTATCTCGTCCTATCGCTTTGCGCTGGAGCGGCTGGTGATCCAGGCGCCCGACGGCATGGCTGCGGATGCCGATCGCCTGATCGGCGAGCTCGCCGCCCAGACCACCAATCCGCCGGTTGCGGCACAGCCCGGCTACGGCCGCGCCGTCGTCTCGAAGGGCTGAGTGCTCTCCGAGCGAGTCTGCTGCAGCGCCTTCGTATCTCCCCTCAGTACGAGCAGCAATCCCGGCCCGCCGTGACGACGGCCAATCCTGCAACCATGGCGAGGCCGACGTCCAGGTGCCACCGCGGCGGGGCTTCGGGAACTGGTGCTGGCCACGGCCCATGCTGTTCAGCATTTGGTCGAACCGCCCCGATTGGTGCTTGTTCTCTCAAGCCATAGCGATAGGATCGCCCCGTTTTACCAAGTCACTTTGCACGAAGGTCTTTTGGGATGAGCATCAGTTCCGCGATGCCGCTTGACGCCCGTCGAAATTCCACGCCTCTGCGAAAATTGCTGGCCCTTGCGATCCTGCTCGGATCGACCAGCTCCGCCGCCGCCTTGACCAAGGAGGCGGCGATCGAGAACTGCCGGATGACCGTCGGCAAGCCGATCGTGCAAGCTTGCATGCATGGCGGCGGAGGTGCGACTTTGGAAGCTTGCCGCGCCACGGCGTCTCCGAAGGTCAAGGCCTGCGTGATGGCGGCGCTCAACGCCGCGAACGGACGCGCCAACGTCGCCGTCGAGTTGCCGAAGGAAGCTGCGCCCAAGCTCGATCCCGGCACCGCTTTGCCAAAGGACTTCGTCGCGCCGCCGCGCAGCATTGCCGACATCACGGCCATTCTCGACAGCGAGAAGCCCGACGAGAAGATGATCGCGGAGCTGAAATCGGACGCCGACGACGTGCCGACGGGGAAGGAATCCCGCGTGGAACTCGCGCAGTTCTACTTTGACCGCGCCAACGCGCGCGCCCAGCTCGGCCGCCTCGCCGAGGCCACCGCCGATGCCAACAAGGCCGTTGAGACCGGGCGCGGCGCCGCCAGCCCGAACATGATGGGACGGATGATGCAGCTCCAGTCGCTCCAATACGCGACTGCGGGCGATCCCAAGCGCGCGTTCGAAATTCTCCAGAGATTGGTGCGCGATTTTGCCGGCACGCCCACCGCCAAGGGATTTCAGTTCAACGCCAACCGCTCGATTGCGGCCATCCTCATCCAGATGGGCGACATCCCGCAGGCCGAAGCCTATCTGCGCCGGAGCCTGACCGGGATCCAGGAAGCCCGCACCAGCGGACTTCCGGGCTGGCGCGCCTCCTATGCCAAGCTCGGCCAGAACTGGGAGGGCGAGATCGAGATTTCGCGTGGCCAGATCTTTGAGGCGAGGGGACAGTACGCCGAGGCCGAGGCCGCCTATCGCGCCGCGGAGCTGCGCAAGCGCGCCGGCAACAAGGGTGTTCTGGAAACGGACAATCCGCCCGCCGAGACCATTCTGTTGCAGCTCGTCGACACCACGATCCTGAATCAGGCGCGTATGAAGGCGCGGCAGGGCAGGCTCGCCGAAGCCGAAGTCGACGCGCGCCGGGCGCTGTTGTCGCGCCTGAAGGACACCGGCAAGTACAATCCGGTGACGCCGCGCTTCGTGATGGGATTGGCCGGAATCCTGGTCGACCAGGGACGTTACGACGAAGCCGAGCAGCTCGGCCGCGTCTCGCTCGACATCAACAAGGCGGTGGGCGTGCCGGACGACGCGCAGTCGACCGTGCAGATGCTCTCGCAGCTCGCCGGTATCCTGAATCTGCAGCGCAAGAATGCCGAGGCCAACGACATGTTTGCGCGGATCGACAAGGCGGTCGCCAATTGGGATCCGCAGCGCCGCGAGGTCATCGAACTTAATCCGGCGCGCATTCTCGCGCTCTACAATTCCGGCCAGCTCGACGCCGGCATCGCCGCCGCCGAGCAACTGGTCAAGAAGCAGGTCGGGCGGGTCGGCGAGAACCATTTCGATGCGGCGTCGGCGCGCGGCACGCTCGCGATCGGGTTGATGCGCGCGCGGCGCGATGCCGACGCGATCCGGGAGTTCAAGGCGGCCATTCCGGTCTTGATGGCGAATGCAAACGAGAACGCCGACGACGAGAACACGACCGTCGTGGCCGCACGCAGCCAGCGGCTCCAGGCCATCGTCGAGAGCTACCTTCTGCTGCTCGCGCGGGCCGAAGGCACCGGCGTCGGTGATGAGACCTTCGGTCTCGCCGACGCCATACGTGGTCGCTCGGTGCAGCAGGCGCTTGCTGCGTCAAGCGCGCGGGCGGCGGCCAAGGATCCTGCGCTCGCCGAGCTCGTGCGCAAGGAGCAGGACCTGACCAAGCAGGTCAATGCCCAGCTCGGTACGCTCAACAACGTGCTCGCGATCCCCTCTGCGGACCGCGATGAGAAGGGCGCCCAGCAGATCCAGGCATCGATCGCATCCATGCGCAACGAACGCGACAAGGCGCGCCAGGAGATCAAGCAGAAGTTCCCGACCTATGCCGATTTGGTCTCGCCCAAGCCGCCGAGCGTGGCCGAGATACGCACGACGCTTGCCGACAACGAGGCCATGTTGTCGTTCTATTTCGGTCAGAACGGCAGCTTCGTCTGGGCCGTGCCGAAGTCTGGGCCGGTGGCGTTCGCGGCCGTCAAGGCCAGCTTCGGCGACGTCGAGACGAAGATTCGCAAGCTGCGTGAGGCGCTCGAGCCGCAAGCCGCAATGATCTCGGATATTCCGCCGTTCGATCTCAAGCTCGGTTATGAACTCTACGAGCTGTTGCTCAAGCCCGTCGAGAGTGGATGGAAGCCGGCGAAGAAACTGATCGTCGTCACGAACGGCGCCCTCGGCCTGCTGCCGCTCTCGCTATTGCCGACGGCACCCGCCGAGGTGGCTCAGGATGAAGATCCGCTGTTCGTCGGGTACCGCAACGTACCGTGGCTGGCCCGAACCCATGCCGTGTCTACCGTGCCATCGGCGGCCGCCTTGCGCACGTTGCGACAATTGCCGCCTGGCAAGCCCGGCAGGGGCGACTTGGTGGCATTCGGCGATCCCTATTTCAACAAGGATCAGCAAGCCGAGGCAGAGAGCGATCAAACCAAGGTTCAGGTCGCCGACGCGGGTGGCAACGTCACGCGCGGCATGCCACTGAAGCGTCGCAACAGCCCGAAGCTCGACGGCGTCGACAGCGCCGAGCTCGGATTGCTGCCCCGGCTGCCCGATACTGCCGACGAGCTGAAATCGATCGCGCTGGCCTTGCAGGCCGATCCTGCCAAGGTGCTGTTCCTGGGAAAGAGTGCGACCGAGAGCGCCGTGAAGACGATGAACCTCTCAGGCTTCAAGATCCTTGCATTTGCCACGCACGGTCTGGTTCCGGGCGAGCTCAACGGTTTGACGCAGCCGGCGCTCGCATTGTCATCGCCAACGGTAACGGGTGAAGGCGGCGACGGCCTCCTGACCATGGAGGAGATTCTCGGCCTCAAGCTCGACGCCGACTGGGTCATCCTGTCGGCCTGCAACACCGGCGCTGGCGCCGGCGCGGGCGCCGAGGCCGCATCGGGACTCGGCCGCGCGTTCTTCTACGCGGGGACGCGCGCGCTGCTGGTGACGAACTGGTCGGTGCATTCGCAGTCCGCGCGGCAACTGGTGACCGATCTGTTCAAGCGGCAGGCCGACGATCCCAGATTATCGCGGAGTGAGGCGCTGCGGCAGGCGATGATGGCTCTGGTCGATGGACCCGGCTATCTCAACGGCGAAGGCAAGACCGAGTTCGCTTATGCGCATCCGCTGTTCTGGGCACCTTACACGATCATTGGCGATGGCGGCGTGCGCTGACGGCAAATGAAGAAGGTTGGAATTGAAATGAAGCGGAATATCTTGCTGGCGCCGATCGCAGCAGCTCTCCTGTTTTCGGGAGCGGCGAGAGCGGCAACACAATTGATCACGGAAGAGGAGGCGAAGCTGCCGCCCCCCAAGGGTGCGGTCGCGACCGACCGGCGCGGCATCTTGCGCGGGCCGAAGGTCGAATTTGTCTCGCCGGGCGACTCGGTCAGCTCGCCCATGCACCTGGTCCTGAAGTTCGAGTCCTTTGGCGGAGCCAAGATTGATCCGGATTCGGTCAAGGTGATGTTTCTGAGGACGCCGAACGTCGATCTGACGGCGCGAGTCAAGCCGTTTGTCCAGGCTGACGGCATCAACATCCAGGATGCCGAATTGCCGGCGGGCGAATACATGGTTCGCGTCGACATCAAGGACAGCGATGGACGGCCGGGCACGAGCATCTTCACCTTGAAGGTGGCGCCTAAATGAGGTGTCGTTGAGGTGAAATGTCCCTATTGCCAATCCGGGAATCTGGAGGGCGCCCTGATCTGCGCGTCCTGCGGGCGTGACATCGCCGTTCCCGCGACGTTGATCGCCGAGCGCGACGATCTCTTGCGCAAGCGGGACGCCTTGCGTGCCGAACTGAAGCGGGCCAGGGACGAGATGGAAGCGATTATGCTGCGCAGGAAGTCGCGCTAGCAATGGAATGTCCGTTCTGCGCCGAGACGATCAAGGACGAGGCCATCGCTTGCAAGCACTGCTCGCGCGACTTGCGCGTCGTGCGGCCGACGCTCATCGAGATCGAGGAGATCGTTGCCGAACTCGACAAGCTCAGGCGCGATCTCGATCGGGTCAACATCCGGCTTGAACGACAGAAAAATCCGCTACGATATTTCGGAGCCCACGCGGTTCTCTACGTCGTTATCCCGTCGATATTGCTGACCGTCACGCATATTCTCGTGACGATCACGTTCAATCTCTCGCCGATCCCCCTCCGGATAGCGTCCATCATCATCCCGCTTCTGTTCGGGCTCCTCGCCTATCCCCTGCACAGGGTTTCCGTGTTTGGCGCGTTCGTGCTGGCGTTGCTGGCTGCAACCGTCAGCATCTTCGCGATGCTGACGGTCACCGGCATCCACGATGGTGTTCCGATCCTGCCGACGGTGTGGATCGAATGGCGCGAAGTGTTCGAATACGGAGCGAGCATCCTGCTCGCGTTCGTTTCCGGAAACATCCTGGGAGTCGTGGTCTTCCAGGTCTTGCCGCGCGTGCTCGGCCAGGGAGGCAAACCGAACGCATTTGCCTTCAGGGTGGCGCGTCTGCTCGGGCAGCATGTCGGCGAGGAACAGCTCCGCCGCCGCGCCCGCTTGATTCAGGACCTGATGCAGACCGTCGGGCCGCTGGCGGGCGTCGCCGCGACGGCCGTTGGCTCGATCTATGCCGGCCTGAAGGGCTTGCTCGGATAGTGACGCCCGGACTTTGCGCGTCCCTGCAGCTTCCCGACAAAATCCTTCAACGCGTCTACAAGCGGCACTGACGCGCGACAGGCGAGCCCGACCTCGCGCTTGACCTTCACCTCGATCTCCCGGATCGCGATATCAGGATGGCCCTTGGCCACGCCCTCGGGGACGATGGCGATGCCGATGCCGGCCGCGACCAGCGCCATCGCCCAATCCTCCGATTGCGCGATCGCAGCGGATTGGCGCCGTTGCGCGAGGCGACCGAAGAACTGGCTCTGCTCGCAATGGCAGCGGTCAATCATGGGGTATTCGGCGAGATCGGCGGCCCGAAGCCGATCCTTCAGCGTCAGCGGATGCGACGGCGGAAGTGCTGCGACATAGCGCTCGCTCCAGAGCGGGACGAAATGCTCGTCGTCCCCAAGCATGCTCTTCGAGATGATCCTTGCGTCCGCGCGCTCGTCGTGACCCACGAGCCGGAGTGCGATGTCACTGCGCACCGTCAGCGGCTTTAGCAGCGCGATGGTCCGGGGCACGTCGAGCGTGCGCATCAAGCCGAGCGTCAGATTGGTCCTGGTGCTGGGCTTGCGGAACAGGCTGCGCGCGGCATCGGTCTCGTCGATGATGCGGCAGGCCAGCGCATGAAACTGCTCCGCCGAGGCGGTGGGCGCGACGCCCTTCTTGTGCCGGATGAAGAGCTTGGTGCCGAGCTCCGCCTCAAGATTGGTGATCGCGGTGGAGATCGACGGCTGCGACACGAAGCAGGTGCGCGCGGCGGCCGTGAGGTTGCGTTCGCGGTAGACGGCGGCGAAGTAGCGAAGCTCGCGGATATCCATAGTTGTATCCTATAGATGTCATTAATAGACGATATTTTACCTATGGATCGGAAGATGACAAGAACGCCCTGTTCACAACAGGCGGACCTCATCCATGAAGATCCATCATCTCAACGCCGGCACGATGTGTCCCATGGGCCGGCGGCTGGTGAACGGCACCGGCGGCCTGTTCCAGCGTGCCCGCATGGTCTGCCATTGCCTGCTGATCGAGACCCATGACGGCCTCGCTCTGGTCGACACCGGCATCGGCCTTGGCGATATCGCCACGCCCGATCGGCTCGGGAAACGATGGCTGCGGCAGACCGCGCCAAAGCTCGATCCGGCGGAGACGGCCGTGCAGCAGGTGAAGGCGCTCGGCTATTCGCCTGCTGATGTGCGCCACGTGCTGCTGACGCATCTCGACCGCGACCACGCCGGCGGCGTACCCGACTTTCCCCATGCCGCGATCCACGTCCATCGCGCCGAATACGACATGGCGGTGCTGCGCAAGCCCGCGCCGCCTGAGGGGCGCTATGTCACCGGGCAGTGGAGTCATGGGCCGAGCTGGGAATTCTACGGCGATGCCGGCGAGGACTGGTTCGGCTTCAAGGGCGTCCGTGCGCTTGGCGACAAGGAAGGGGACATCCTGATGATCCCGCTCGCCGGCCACACGCTCGGCCATTGCGGCATCGCGGTGCGCTCAGGCGACAAATGGCTGCTGCATGCCGGCGACAGCTATTTCCACCACGCCCAGCTCGACGCCTCACAGCGCGCGCCGCTGGTGCTCCGCTATTTCCAGCGCAAGGTCGACATGGACCGTGTCGCGCGCGTGGCCAATCAAGCGCGGCTGCGCGAGCTCAAGCTCAGCCATGGCGACCGCGTGACGATCTTCAACAGCCATGATCCCGTGGATTACGAAAACTGCCGGTGCGGAGGGCATTAGCCGAGCTTTAATCCGCCGGGATGAAGCGCAGTGTGCCGGCCCGGCGCGTCGGCTGGCCGGTGTCGTTGGTGTGATTGACGCCGTCCATGACGGGCACGTCAGCGAAATCGAACGGGCTCACTCCGTCCAGGCAGGCCACGTTGACCGCGTAGAGGGTCGTGTCGGATCGCCGCTGATGATGCGTGTAGATGCCGCAAGTCGAGCAGAAGAAGTGCTGCGCAGCTCCGGTGTGGAAGCGATAGCTCGTCAGCGCGTCCTCGCCTTGCAGGAACTTGATCCCGCCCATCTCCGCCATCGCCACGACGGCGCCCCGCATCCGGCAATACGAGCAGGTGCAGCGGCGGATCGAATTGAAGCCGTCGCTCAGCGTCACCTCGAAACGCACAGCACCACAGTGGCACTGGCCGGTCCGAACGTTTGTGTCGTCCACCATCTCGCCTGCGTCTCCCGTCTGCTCTCGGTCGGCCTTGGTGGGGGCGCGGCGGTACGAAGTCAACCGTCAACGCTGCAATCGCGAGAAGCGGAAATTGCAGTGGCTCGCGCCGCCAGCGAGCGTCTGCGTCCGTTCCAGACGGATGCCGCGCGTCGCATAGGCGTCGAAATCAAGCCCGCAAATGTTCGGCAGGATCTCCTTGTCGCCATGGCGGCCTGCGAATTTGCAGAAGCCGCATGCTTTGTAGTTGATGCCGAATTCAAAGCTGTCATTCGGCCCCGGCTCGACGAATTCGTAGACGAAATCCTCCGGAAATTCGGCCTGATGGCTTGCTGTGATGCTTTTCGCCGCCTGCTCGCGCAGCAAAATCTGGTTCTCCGGCGACATGAATTGATCTCCGGCGGCGAGGCGTTCCGCCTCGGGCGTGGTGAGCAATTGCGCCTTGTAGGTTTCCCGCTCGATCTCGCCGATCACGGGCAGCGGCACGCCGTGCCGCCGCAGCACCCGGCTGATCGCCATGAAGCCGATCAGGCGCATGAAGAAATCGCTCATGCGACTGGCCGCGCCGCCGACATAGGGCATCTGGGTGAGCACCATGGCGAACTCGTCCATCACCTCCTGTCTGATTCCGCCGATATCGGTGAGCTGCGCGCGCTCGCGCAACATCGCCTCGGCAAGATCGAGGCGCTGGCGCATCGCCGCCTCCATGGCATCGCGATGCTGCTCGTAGAAGGGATGGATCATTTCAGCCATTGGACTCTCGCATCGCGGGCTTGTCGGAAAGTAGCTTTCACTCGGCGGCGATCGCCTCGATCTCGAGCAGCCATTTGCTGTCGACTGTCTCGACGATCACAGCGGTTAGCGCAGGCTGATGGTCGCCGAGCATCTTGCGGCGAATAATGCGGTTGGTCGCAACTTGGGCCCGGTCGGTCAGGAACGTGGTGACCTTGACCAGATGCCCGACGCCAAGACCGGCTGAGGCGAGCACCTTCATGACATTGCGCCAGGCCTGTTCGCATTGCGCTTCGAAACCCTCAGGAACGGTGCCGTCGGATCTCTCGGGCACCTGGCCGCTGATGAACAGCAGCCGGCGATGCTGCGTTACTTCAAGTCCCAGGCTGTAGCTGCCGACGGGAGGGGAGACCGTTGCGGGATTATGGCTGACGATGTGAGCTGGGGGCATGGCGTTTCTCCGGATCGCGGGCCGACCGTATCCGGCGACGCCGCCGCGGCGCAAAGCATCATTCCTGCGGTTCAGGGCAAGAAAATCTATTGCAAGGCCGCGGCCCTTCGGTGTCAAACTCGCGGTGCGATGACCTACACCCTTCCGCCGCTCAACGCGCTCCGCGCCTTCGAGGCCGCCGCGCGCCATCTCAGCTTCAAGCTGGCCGGACACGAGTTGCACGTGACGCCCGCAGCCGTAGGCCAACAGGTGAAAGCGCTGGAGGCGCGCCTCGGCGTGCAGCTGTTCGAGCGGCTGCACAAGCAGCTCATCCTGACCCCGGCAGGCCAGGCCTATCTGCCCGGAGTGTCCGATGGCTTTCGGCGCATTGCGGAGGCGACCTCGGAATTGAAGCCGGCCGGTGCGGTGCTGCTGCAATTGGGTGTGCATGCGAGCTTCGATCTGCGCCGGCTCGATCTGGCGGCGTTTCGCGGGGCGCATGCCGAGATCGGCTTGCGTGTGCTGCAGCCCGCCGGCCTGCACGAGCTGGTCGAAGGCAAGGTCGATGTGCTGATCGCCCGCGGTCTCGGCCACCATCCGGGCTATCGCTGCGACCGGGTCAACGAGGGATCCGGTCTGGGCGATTGGCTCATCGCGCCCGAAGGCACCGCGGATTGCCCCGAGATCGTCAGCTTTCGCGCATAGCTGCGCGCCGTGGCGACAGAGAGCCCGCGCGCAAACCGCCGTCCGCGACTGGTCGGCGGCATCGGAGGTTGAGGCGACCGCCAGGCTGGTCTTGCCGGGCAGCCGCGTCACCTCACCATTTGAACGACGCCGCCACCTCGTAGCTGCGCGGCGCGCCCAGGATGATCTGATCGATGTAGCCTGGATCGCCCCAGGCGGCGTAGAGCTTGTTCGTCAGATTGCGCACACGAAACGATAGCCGCGTGTTCTCGACACCCGTGAAATAGGTTTTCGGGATGTCGACGAACGCGAACGCATCGAACGTCGTGTAGGCGTTCATGACGACCATATTGTCCTGGTAGTTGAAGCGGTCTCCGACGTGGCGCATCGAGGCGCCGATCTCGACCGGCAATGTCGTGTCGAAGCGATAGGACGCGCCGGCATTGGCGATGAAGTTCGGCACGTTGGGCGGCGTCTTGCCCGAATAGGACTGGAACACGCCATTGCCGTCGACATAGCTGAAGTCGACGAAGCGCGACTGCACGAAGGCGACATTGCCCCACAATTTCAGGCCGGCCACCGGATTGATCGCGGCGGCGATCTCGATGCCTTTGGATTCCATCTTGCCGGCGACATTGAAGACGATGCCACTCTCGGGGACATAGACGTTCTTGCGCTCGATGTCGAAGGCCGAGAATGTGGCCTCCGCGCGCTTGTCGGCCGATTGCAGCTTCACGCCGGTCTCGTAGGTCCGCGACGTCGTCAGCAGCAGCGGCACCGACGGCGCCAGGATGAAGATGTTGGCCACCGTCGGGTCTGCCGCGGTTGCATACTGGCTGTACAGCATCACGCCCGGGGCGATGTCCCAGGTATAGCCGATGCGGCCGGTGATGGGATTGAAACTCGTCGAGAAGGGATAGCCCTTTGCGGACTCGAGTACGCCACTTGGGTCAAACCGTGTGCGGTCCAGCTTGATGTCCTCGAACCGGATGCCGCCGATCAGCGCGAAGGTCGGGGTCAGCTTGAGCCGGTCCTCGAACGACAGCGAGGCGGTGTTGACGCGGGTGTAGATCTTCTCGTCGCTGCGCGGGCCATAGAGCCCGCGGTCCGGATTGAGCAGGTCGACGTAATCGTTGAAGAACAGCGTGTCTTGCGAAACGTTGAACTGGTTGTTGCTCGCGGCCACGGTGGCGACGAAACGGTTGTCCAGGCCGCCGATGTTGGAATTGACGGTGAGGTCGGTGATGTTGCCGTAGAGGCGCTGGGCGTGATCCAGCGCCAGGCGTTCGCGATAGATGCTCTGCGCGCCGGCAAAATTCCCGACAGTCTGGTCGAACGACGAGATCTCGTTGTTGAACCAGTGCCGGTGGGCGTCATAGCCGTAGACCTGGCTCTTCAGCGAGATGTTGTTGGTGATGTCCCACTGGAAGCCGCTGCGTAGCCAGAGCTCGCTGGCGCCGCTGTGATTGTCGAGCACGTTGTAATTCGTCGTCAGCGTGCGCGCGTCGATGGTGGCCGGGACCGGCGTGCCGCCGCCGAGATAATAATTGCTCCAGGTCCCGGAGACGATGCCCGACGTCGGCACGATGCCAGCCCCGTTCGCCGGCACGATCGGCGTGCCCCAGTAGAAGCGGTCGCTGTCCTGCTTGTATTCGGCCGCGCCCCAGACCTTGAAGCTGTCGTTGACGCGATAGTTCAATTGGCCCGAGACGTTGCTGAGCTTCGAATAGCTGTCGTCGATAAAGCTCTTGTCGTTGAAATGGCTGATGTCGAAACGGTAGTCGAGGCCGTCGACCAGCGTGCTGCCGCCGGACCCGTAGCCGGCGCGATAGCCGTTGAAGGAATCGTAGGAGGTGAAGGCCTCGTTGACGATCGGCCCCGTATGCGGCGCCTTGGTCACGTAGTTGACGGCGCCGCCGGTCGCGCCGAGGCCCGCCACCAGCGAGTCCGGTCCCTTGATGATCTCGACCTGCTGCAGGCCCGCCACATCCATGGGGCGACCGGTCATGGTCGACGGCCCGATCGGGATGCCGTTGTAGAGGGTGGTGAGCTGATCGCCGCTGAAGCCGCGCATCGAGAAGATCGCGGGCGCGCCGGGCGCATCGCCGCCGGTCACGCCGACCGCGGCCTTCGCGACATCGGTGGTGGTCCGGATGCCCCGGTCCTGCATGGTCTGCTGGCTGATGATTTCGACGGTCGCAGGCGTCTCGAGTGCCGAGATGCCGAGGCGGGAGGAGACCCCGGCGACCGCAGCGGTGTTGAGCGGTGTCGTGTCGCTCGCGGGCTGGGTGGTCGGCCTTGCGATCGCTGCGACTGGCTTGCGCCCCGTGGCCCGGCGTGCGCTGCGCGGCTTCTGATTGCCCGGGCTGATGGCAGGTGCCGGCTTCGGGTTGGATGGAGAGACGGTCACGGGGCCGATCTCCACAGGCGGCTTGGTCTGGGCCGCGCTCTGCGCAATCGCTGTCGACGACAGCGACACCGAAGAGAGCAGGGAGATCAGGAAGACGCGCGAAAACCCTGGCGGTACGCCAGCACGAAAATGAAGATGTTGCACAACAACGCTCTGCGGCGACGCAAACAAACTGTCACCGCGGTTGCCTTAGTCATCTGCCTTCGCCCCAGACGGCAGATGCACCGGCTACTTGTCCGACATCAGGGCACCCCGCCCAATGCGTTCGCGCGTGACTCATGGCTGGCAGCAGGTTTCCTGGCTCGCGGGTTATCGCCTTCGACCACCTTCCCAGAGACCCCGAGGGGCTCCAGTGGTTTTGCTGGTCGTCGGCTATCCGCTTACAGTTGCGGGGGCAGCCGCGGAATTGCCCACTGAGGTGGACGCACCGCATTCCCTTGGATAGTCCTTGCGGACACTACCGATCACGAAACTGGCATCTGGTGAGGAGCCCGTCAATATCCGGGCGGGTGCTTCGGCTGGCCGGGCTTTCGATCGTGGCCATGTGTTGCTGTTTTGCCCGATCGACTAATCGCACGACAGGCATATCGTCTCAGGCAAGGACCGGCAGGCGGCAATCGTCGATGCTTGTGACCGCGGCTCAGACAGATGCTTGCTCGACAGGTTCGGATTTCACATTGACCGTGACTTCCATCCCGGCCTCGTCCTCCGGATCGCCCCAATAGCTACCGGATAGCGGAATGGCTTGAGCCGGGGTGCGGGCAACACCAACCCTGATCAGCTCTCTATTTCCCACGATGCCATTGGTTGGATCGAATTCAACCCAGCCAGACCCCGGGATGTAGATCGAACACCATGCATGCGTCGAGCCGCCACCAAGCCTGACCGGTCCATCGCGATCGGGGACGTAGATATACCCGGTAATGAAACGCGCGGCGAAGCCAAGCGAGCGTGCCGCTTCGATCATCAGCAGAGCGAAGTCACGGCATGTCCCCTGTTGCAGACCCAGAGTTTCGGCGGGCGTCTGCGTGCCTTGTGATGTTCGACGACGGTATGAGAAGCCCTCGGAAATGGCTTCGTTCAGCGTCATCAACAGTTGGCCGGTGGGTTGGCTGTGACCGGGCGGAATAAACTTGGACAGCCAATTGTCGACCGTTCGGTCATCTCGAAAATGTCGGCGGATGTACGGCTCCAGATCCGGCAGTTCGCTGTGATCGTAGGTGAAGGGATGCTCTCTGGCGTACGCCTCGATCCGAAAGTCAGGCGTGTTCTCTGGCGTATGTTCGAGATGAATCGTCGTCTGAAACTCCAGCGTCTTGGCTGAGGTGTTGAAGTCGACCAGGGTAACGCAATTGCCGAACACGTCATGAATCCAGCGAACTTCGGCTGGTTCAGGATGCACTTCGAGGCGACAGGCAAGCAAACGCTGGTCAAAACTATCGCGCGGCCGGAACAGCATCTGGTGCTGGCCGAGCTTCACGGGCCGGCGGAAGCGATAGGCAGTTGTGTGATGAACGGTGTAGAGGGGCATGACTCGCGCTCTGGGCAGTCGATATTGCCACGACTGGCCGGTGGTTCCAGAGCTAAGTCATGGTTCGTCCCGCACAACTGCCTCTCATTTCAGCAGTTTTGCGCGCGCCGGCCTGGAACAAGTCGAAGGCAAGCGCGCTTTCTTCGCCACGGTCAACGCTGACACGGTGGAGACGGCTTTGAGAATCCGGGCAGGCTACGATATTGCGTTCAAGTGCGTCCAGGACGTTCCGATGGTGCTGATGCTCACCGTTCATCCGTCCCGGCGGGCAGATCTTGTGGCTGGTCATGCCATCCGTGTATCGCCGAATGTCCGGGCCAGGGACTACACGGACGTTTTCGGAAATGTCTGCACGCGCCTCGTTGCACCCGCAGGCCTGATCGAGATTCGCACCGAATTCGTTATCGAGGACAGCGGTGTGCCAGACGCAGTCGCGCCGCAGGCCGCTCGAGTACCGCTGGACGAGCTGCCGGATGATGCCTTGTTGTATTTGCTGGGCAGCCGCTATTGCGACACGCAAAAGCTGGGAGATCTGGCCTGGTCAAAGTTCGGACATATCAACGGTGGCTGGCAGCTTGTGCAGTCAATTTGCGATTACGTCCATGATCGCATTCAGTTCGGGTATCACTTTGCCAGAAGCGATCGCACGGCCTCGGAAGGTCACCACGAACGCGTTGGCGTCTGCCGGGATTTCGCGCATTTGGCGGTTGCGTTGTGTCGATGCATGAACATACCTGCGCGCTATTGCACGGGCTATCTCGGCGATATCGGCGTTCCCATCGACCCGGCGCCGATGGATTTCAGCGCCTGGTTTGAGGCCTATATCGGGGGGCAATGGTACACGTTCGACGCACGGCACAATCATCCCCGCATCGGCCGGATTGTCATCGCCCGCGGTCGCGACGCGGCCGACGTCGCGATTTCGACAAGCTTCGGGCCGTCGGAGCTTGCGCGCTTCAAGGTGCTGACGGAAGAAGTACGTTCTGGCGAAGTCTTTCCGCCCCAGCCGTATCTTGGCGCGAAACAGAGCCGTACATCGCGTTCTGCAACCGCTGCGGTCTAGATAGCTCGGAACGCCGTGACCTCTGATGAGTTGCCCTTGCGGGGCGACTAGAATTCTTCAGGCGTCTTGCGATCCATTTATGGATCGTACCGCTGCTTTTGGCGGGTGACTGATCGTCTGTAGGAGCGTCCCATTTTTAGAGATAACGGCATCGAGCAGGACGATCTGCGAAGCCCACTTACGCCGTGGGCCAATCTGCCACCCCCAAACATCAAGCCTGCGACCGAGAGTTTCCGCTGCGATGTGTTGATCGTCGGCGCCGGCATAACCGGCGCTCTGGTTGCCGAGCGCCTGACCCGGCAAGGCCGCCAAGTGGTGGTGATCGATCGTGAGCTGCCGAGCCTCGGTAGCACGGTCGCAAGCACGGCGATGCTGCTGTGGGAAATCGACCGTCCGCTGATCGAGCTCACCCAGTTGTACGGTTTCGAGAAGGCCATTCGTTGCTATCGCGCGAGCCACGGTGCAACGCGGGGATTAATGTCGCTCGCTGCCCACTACGGAATTCCCTGCGAGATGCGGCCGCGTCTCTCGCTTTATCTTGCTGCTGGCGACAGTCCCAAACTCATCAATGACGAGTATGAGATCAGGTCGCGCGCGGATTTGCCGTCGCGCCTGCTCGACTACGCCGGATTGCTGCAGCGCTTCGCGATTGGCCGGGCTGCCGCTCTCCTGTCAGGCGACGCGGCCGACGCCGATCCGGTGCGACTGACGCGCGGCCTGCTCGACATTGCTGTCAAGCGCGGTGCTCGTCTGCTCAAAGCTGATGCGGTTGCTTTTGACAGCACCGCATCAGGCGTAACTGTCGGTCTCGACGGCGGACTGTCGATTGAGGCCCGCGACGTGGTGCTTGCGACCGGTTATGTGATGCCGGACATCGTGCGACCCAAAGCCCAGAAGCCGGCGTCCAGCTGGGCGATCGCAACGATCCCGCAGCCGCAGAATCTCTGGCCTGACCAGGCACTGATCTGGGAGGCGTCCCAGAATTATCATTATGCGCGGACGACAGCGGACGGTCGTATTATTCTTGGCGGCGAGGACGATGGTGCGCTCATCGAGCCTGACGCCCGCGATGAGGCGACGCCGGAAAAAGTGAGGGCGCTTCAGGCCTATCTGAAAGCGATGTGGCCGCAGGCATCCGACGATGTGGCCTTCAGCTGGTCGGGCGCCTTCGATACCACCAGCGACGGACTGCCCCTGATTGGGAAAGTCCCCCAATGCAAGAACATCTTGGCTGCTTTTGGCTACGGCGGCAATGGCATCACATTCAGCTTTCTCGCGGCAGAGCTCATTGCCACCCTGCTTTCGGGAGGCACCTCGCCCCTGCTCGACGATTTTGCGATCGACCGTGACATCGTTGGCTGAAGAATAGAGCTGGGCGGATGCCAAACGTAATGCGAACCATCATGCAATATTTGGTTCGGGAGTACGTGCGTGGCTCGTCAGGTTCATGTCGCAATCCGCCGAAGATGGTAGGGAACCAAGCCATCTGCCACGTGTTCAATGCTTCACAGGGAATACACGACGTACGCAATCAGGGAGGATTTCATGGGTCAAAGCAAAGCGATGATTAGAGAGCTCGTCGAGCGTCTCGAAGGAGTAGCCCGTACCCATTTCGAGTTGGAGATTAAGGGGCATAGCCGCAAGAAGACACTCGTGGTCGAGGTCGATTTCGATCTCGATGCCAACAGCGCTCATTATTCGCGGGCAAAGATCGATTCGATCGAGAACACCTTTGCAACGGTGATCCGTGAGGAAAATGGCGACGTCATTTCGAAGCTCAAAATCGTGGGCCGGGCACATCAAGCCGCCAACAAAATCGCAGATGCCTCCACAGGGCATGGCGCGAGTTCAACGAAAAACGCAAAGACTGATTTACGATCATCTCCGAACTGATATACACGAATTCGAACCGAGTCAGATCGTCGCTATCTGAGATGGCCGAATGATATTCCAACGCAATTTCCTCACCAGGTTCCTGTGCTCGCTTCAGGAGCAGCGGAAAGGGCGGACACGGCTTCGCCTGCGTGAAGAGCGCAGAAGGAAAACTGCAAGGGAATGCGAAAAAGGCTGGGCGGATGTGTTTAACCACATGTCCCGGAACGCAGCTCGCATGGCTCCAGGCTCGGCATCTCGACCAGAAACTTCGACCGCGCGGGAAGCAGCCATCGAAGCCGAGCACGATGAGGCAATCGGTCACCAGGACGAACGGCCACTAGATCCTGTTGGCAATCTCCCATTGGCTCGTCCCCCGCGCGAGGGCGGCGCTTAGTGTCCGTGGTGCGAACGGACTGCCCGCGCAAAAAAGGCCTGCGGCGGCGGATGTCAGCTGCTATTCGATCACCTCGTCCGCGCGCACCAGTAAGGACGGCGGTATCTGGACGCCGAGCGCTTTGGCGGTCTTCAGGTTGATGACCGTCTTGAACTGCGTCGGCTGCTCGATCGGGACGTCTGCCGGGTTGGCCCCCTTCAATATCTTGTCGACGAAAACAGTGGCGCGGCGAAAAATTGCGGTGAAGTCCACACCGTAACCGACCAGCGCGGCCGCCCGGGAAGCGACGACGGGTGCTGCAACCGACGGCACGCGGCACTTGTCGACAATCGCGGCGACCAGGGAAGAGTTGGTGAGAAACGCATTGGCGTCCGTGATCACGAGGCCGTCGATAGGGGTCGAGCCGACGGCTGACAGCGCGCTTTCGAGATCGCCGGGGATGCCAACCTCGATCGGTCGCAGCTCGATCTTCAATGCCTGCGCTGCGGTCGTCATGGCGCTCATCGTACTGTTGTTCAGAGGGTTGCCTCGCTGCATCAGCACCCCTGCGCGGGTGATGGAGGGAGCCAGGCTCGCGAGAATCTCCAACCGCTTGGCGGCCAGTTCTGTCAGGAAAAAGGTTTGTCCCGTGATGTTGCCGCCGGGATGAGCCATGCTGGCTGCAAGGCCTATGGGCACCAGATCGGGGCCCACGATCATCACGGTCGGAATCTTCGTCGTTGCCCGGTGAGCGGCAAGAATCCCGGGAAACGTGGCCGTCGCGAGAACGTCGACATCGAGGGCGACCAGTTCAGCCGCCAGCGCCGGCAGCCGGCTGTCGTCGCCGCCGGCGTCGCGATATTCGACATGAACGTTCTTGCCCTCAACCCAACCGAGATCGTGGAGCCCCTCGAGGAACGCGTCGACCTCCGGATTTCGCGGTGGGGGCAGGAAAAGGCCGATGCGGGCTACTCGCTTCGCCTGCTGGGCGCGCGCCACCACAGGTCCCGCCAATGCCCCACCCACCAGAGTCATGAACGACCGTCGCTTCATTCGATCACCTCGTCGGCGCTGGCGAGAAGCGCTGCGGGAATGGTTAGCCCGAGCGCTCTGCCCGCCTTGAGGTTGATCACCAGCTCGAACTTGATCGGCTGCATGATCGGCAAGTCGGCTGGTTTGATCCCCTTGACGACCTTTCCAGCATAGATGCCGACTTGGCGGTACATCTCGCCGAGATCGACGCCGTAGCTCATCAGCCCTCCGGCCGCGATGTATTCCCGAAAAGGGTACACGGTGGGCAAGGCATGGCGCGTCGCCAAAGCCACCAGCTTTTCGCTTCTTGTATTGAAAAAAGGATCGCTGGTGACGGTGAGGACGCGGATACTCTCGCGGATGGCGGTTTCGAAGGCAGTCTCGATGTCCCTGTCGTTGCTGGCCCGGAGCACGACTGTCCCCATGCCGATGCTGCGTGCCGCCGCCTCGACCCCCTTGAGCTGACTTCCGGCTGGGGGATAATTCGGATTGACGAGAACGCCGATGGTTGCGGCCTCCGGCACCAATTCATGCAGCAGCCCAACCCGCTTGGGCTCGAGGGTCGGATTGAAGTTGAAGACCCCGGTGGTATTGCCCCCCGGTCGGTTAAGGCTGGCGACAAGGCCGTTGGCAACGGGATCGTCAGCAAATATTCCAATGATCGGGATCGATTTGGTCGCCGCGATTGCCGCCCGTACCGAGGCTTCCCCGCCCACGGTGACGAGAATGGCGACCCGGCGACTGACAAGTTCCGACGCCATCGCGGGCAGGCGATCATAATCACCGAGTGCCCACCGGTATTCGATCGCGACACTCTGACCTTCGACCGTTCCGTTTTCAGCCAGCCCGCGCCGAAAGGCCGCCAGCAGGCCCGCGCTTTCGACCGGCGATCGCGCGCTTAGAAAACCGATCACGGGAGCCGCCTGCTGCGCTCGAGCGGCGAAAGCCCCAACGGCAGTCACGCCCAACCCGGCGACGAATTCACGCCTTCTCATTCCAATCAATCTGCCAATGTTGTTTTGATGGCCTGAGGAGATCTAATGCGGGTCTATGCGCGACACGTGATGGCTGGCGATCTTCCAGGCGCCGCTCTCGTTGACGTAGCTCTGGGTGATCCGAAAGACGTTCGGTGCTGGCGCCCCGGGAACAGTGAAGGTGGCGATTCCTGCGATGTTGATCAGGTTGGATCCGATCGGGACGACTGTCGTATCCTTGAAGGCGACCGTCGCGCCGACCATCGGGGGCAAAGCGCTAAAATAAGCTTTGACGCCATCCAATCCCCGATAGAGCGGAGGAGTAGAGCCGTAGAACAGCGCATCTTTCGCGTAGAGGCTGCTCATTGCGTCCCAATCTTTCTTTGCAAAGGCATCCGACCACTTCTGCAGCGCTGCGGTGATCACATCATCCGCAGGCGCCGCTGAGGATGGCGAACTTGCAATGAGGAGGGCAAGAGAGGCGGCGACGGCAAGGGACATGCAGAATTTGCGTTTGGTCATGGCACGGCTCTCCAGGCTAAAATATCAATCTAAATATCGACGTGAGTGTAGCGTGGTCCCACGCCGTCATCAACAGCGCGGCCGAAGCCAATGCTTGAACAGCGCTGGAAGCGGGCCGACAGCGTGAGCTGCGGCCCCGAATGCTGATCGAGCCACGGATTTCTCCGCGCGGGTGTGACGCGTTCGGTCGTATAGCTTGTGAGCGCGGGGCAGGGCGGCTCGTACCTATCGCGCTTCCACCACCTCGCCGTCCTCCTTCACGAACCGCCCGACGGGATCGTCCAGGAGATCCACAACGGCTTCCGAGGGCCGGCACAAGCGGGTGCCCCTTGGCGTCACCACGATCGGACGATTGATCAGGATGGGATGCGCGAGCATCTGGTCGATCAGCTCGTCATCGGACCGTTTGGGATCGGCGAGGCCGAGCTCCTTGTAGGGCGTTCCCTTCTCGCGCAGCAATGCGCGGGCGGATATTCCCATCGCCGCGACCAGTTGCTCGAGCGTTTCGCGCGATGGCGGCGTTTTCAGATATTCAACGACGACAGGCTCGATGCCGCTTTGCCGGATCATCGCCAGCGTGTTGCGCGAGGTGCCGCAGTCGGGGTTGTGATAGATGGTGACGCTCATTGGACGGTTTCCGTCATCGGGAGGGGGGCCGGCGCGCGCGAATGTCCGAGCAGCCAGTTCATCAACAGCATGCCGGCGAACGCGCCGCAGAGTTCCGCGAGGATGAAGCCGGGCAGGTCAGTGGGACGAATGCCTGCGAACGTGTTTGTTAGGGAACGTGCGATGGCCACTGCCGGATTGGCAAACGATGTGGAGGCCGTGAACCAATAGGCCGCAATGATGTAGAGGCCGACCAGCCAGGGCACCGCCGTTCGCTGAAAGCGGATACCGGCCAGGATCGTCGCGACCAGCCCGAAGGCGGCAACGGCTTCGGCGAACCATTGCGGCCCTCCCGTTCGAACCTTGGTCGAGAGATCGAGCAGGGGCAATCCGAACATCAGATGCGCCGCCATTGTCCCCGCGATGCCGCCGGCGATCTGCGCAATCACGTAGAGTGCCGCCTCGTTCACCGGCAGTTCGCGCTTTCCGGTGAAGACCAGCGTGACCGCGGGGTTGAAATGCGCGCCGGAGATCGGGCCGAGCACCGTGATCAGGACAACCAGAATGGCGCCGGTCGGCAGCGTATTGCAGAGAAGCGCGAGCGCGACGTCCTTGGTCAGCGTCTCCGCCATGATGCCGGAGCCGACCACTGTGGCGACGAGGATGCCGGTGCCCAGCGCTTCGGCCGCGAGGCGCCGCGAAAGATCGAAATTGTCCATCAGCCGGCCTTCGGCTCTGGTCGTGTTGCACCATCCGAGCGGCCGATCTCACGCAGCCTGGTGCCGAGCGATAGCTTGTCGATGCTCCGGAGCGGCAGGTTCACAAACGTATCGATGCGATTTTTGAGGTAGCGGAACGCAGTGACGAAGGCCGCTTGCTTCTCCAAACCTGTGCCTTCGGCGGCGGCGGGGTCCTCGATCCCCCAGTGAGCCGTCATCGGCTGTCCCGGCCAGATGGGGCAGGTCTCACCGGCGGCATTGTCACAAACGGTGAAGACGAAATCCATCACCGGCGCATCGGTCGCGGCGAACTCCGCCCAGCTCTTCGAGCGCATCCCGTCGGTGGGATAGTCCATGCTCGCGAGGGTGCGCAGCGCCAGCGGGTGGACGAGGCCTTTCGGCGTGCTGCCGGCGGAGAACGACTGGAAGCGGCCGGCGCCGTCCTTGCGAAGGATCGACTCGGCGAGGATCGAGCGCGCCGAATTGCCGGTGCACAGGAACAAGACGTTGTGGATATGATCAGACACGGGCTCGCCCCTTTCGTTTTGGAGAGCAGCAGGCTTGCAGGCTTTCGACGACCGGCTCGCAAACTTCCGGCCGTCCACCGCAGCAATCGCGCAGCAGGAACACCGCGACATCGCGGAATTCGGCGAGGTTGGCACGGTAGACAATCGAGCGACTGCGCCGCTCGGACGTTACGAGGCGTGCGCGCGTCAGGATCGAGAGATGGGCCGACAAGGTGTTCGGCGGCACTTCGAGCAGGCGTGCGAGATCGCCGGCCGCAAGGCCATCGGGTTCGTGCGTGACCAGCGTCCGGAACGCCTCCAGACGGGTTAATTGCGACAGCGCGGCGAGCGCAAGGACGGCTTCTTCTGGTTCCATATATCCAGATTTATGGAATTATTGACGAGACGTCAATCCGGAAGTCTCTCTGATCGCGTCGAGGGCATGCTATTATTTCGAACATTCTAGAAATACCGTTGACAGCCGGCGCGAACGGACGCATGGTGCGTGTCATGAAGATCGATGACGCAGCAGCACGCCTGGAAGCATTGGGTAACCGGACTCGGCTTCAGATCTATCGTGCCCTGGTTCGGGCAGGGCACTCCGGCATGCCGGTCGGTCGCTTGCAGGAGAAGCTGAAAATCCCGGCATCGACGTTGTCTCACCACATCAAGTCTCTGGTCGCGGTCGGGCTCGTGAGTCAGGTCCGCGAATCCACGACGCTTGTTTGCCATGCGAACTACGACGCGATGCGAGGCTTGGTGGATTTCCTGGTAGCGGAATGCTGCGCGGACGAAGCCGAGTGTGGGGGCGCTCAATCGGCGGCTTGATTTTTTTGGCCAAATTATTCGATGATTCTAGAATTACGGGAGTAGTGAAATGAGCGACGGAAAGACGGTGGCCATCATCGGGGCAGGGCCTGTCGGCCTCGCAGCAGCGGCGCATGTGTTCGAACGCGGAATGTCGCCGATCGTGCTGGAGGCCGGGCCAGAGGCCGGACACGCCATCCGCCAGTGGCAGCACGTCCAGCTCTTCTCGCCGTGGGAATACAATGTCGACAAGGCCGCCGCGCGTCTGCTCGCGCCGACCGGCTGGAATTCGCCGGACCCTCAGGCCTATCCGACCGGTGGTGAACTGCTCGATGGATACCTCATGCCGCTTGCGACACGGACGCCGTTGCGCGATGTGATCCGCACGTCGAGCCGGGTCTCGGCCATCAGCCGTGTTGGCTTCGACAAGGCGAAGACCAGGGGACGTGAGCGGGCGCCTTTCGAAATCCGCTACCAGAACGGCAAGGGGCCCGAGGTCCTCCGCGCCGATGCCGTGATCGACACGTCGGGCACATGGTTCTCGCCCAATCCGGCCGGCAGCAACGGCCTCCCGGCGATCGGTGAGCCTGAGCGCGCAGACCACGTCGCCTATGGCATGCCCGACGTAAGGGGGGCCGGTCGTTCCAGATTTGCCGGAAAGATCGTTGCGGTCCTGGGCGCCGGCCACTCCGCGGTCGGTACGCTGATCGATCTCGCCCGTCTTGCCGACGAGGTGCCGGGGACGCAGCCCGTCTGGCTGGTGCGCGGCGCTGACCCTGCGAAGGCTTTCGGCGGCGGCCGCAACGACAAGCTTGCGGCACGCGGCGAGCTTGGCGCCGTCTTTGCTGCGCTCGTGACCTCCGGAAAAATCAGGGTCGAGACCGATTTCGGCGTCACGCATCTATCTGACTCCGAAGGTCGCCTCAAGGTCTCGGCTGGTGCCTGCTGTGGTGCGCGAAGCGTGGTCGTGGACGAACTGATCGTGTCGACGGGCTTCCGTCCCGACTTCTCGTTCCTGTCCGAGCTGCGTCTGCGGCTCGATCCGGCCATCGAGGCGCCGGTCGCGCTGGCGCCGCTGATTGATCCCAACGAGCACAGCTGCGGCACGGTGCGCCCGCACGGCGCACGCGAACTCTCGCACGACGAGCCGGACTTCTACCTCGCCGGCATGAAGTCGTATGGCCGCGCTCCGACTTTCCTCATGATGACGGGCTATGAGCAGGTCCGCTCGATTGCGGCCGATATCGCCGGCGACAGGGCGGCTGCGGAGAGGGTCGAGCTTGTGCTGCCGGAGACCGGCGTGTGCACGCGCGGTGGCGTCGAGCAGGCAGAGGCCGCAGGATGTTGCGGCGGACCGGCGCAGGAAGTGGCGTCGGCGTGCTGTGCCGCAGACGAGACCGCCAAGAAGGCTGGTACCGCGGGTTGCGGTTGTTCATGAAGCAGGTTTCTCCGGGCCGCGCTGCTGGCTCACTTGCTGTTGTCGTCGGGCTCGGCACCACGCAAACCATTGCGTGGGCGTCGAGCTACTATCTTCCGGCCGTTCTGGCCGCTCCAATCGCGCGTGATCTCGGCCTCGCGCCGACTTACGTGTTCGCAGCCTTGTCGGGAGCACTCGTTCTGTCCGGATTGCTCGGCCCGCGCGTCGGTCATGCGATCGACCGGTTTGGCGGGCGCAGCCTGCTCGCGAGTTCGAATGCGGTCTTTGCCGCAGGCTTGCTGCTGCTGTCCGCGGCCCATGGAGCGGTCTCGCTGATCGCCGCGTGGATGCTGCTCGGGATTGGCATGGGGCTGGGCCTTTACGAGGCGGCATTCGCGACGCTGACCCGCATCTATGGCATGCGCGCTCGAAAGGCGATCACCGGCATCACCTTGATCGCCGGCTTTGCGAGCACCGTTGGCTGGCCGCTCACGACCTGGCTGGATGCCGAGTACGGCTGGCGTGCGGCCTGCCAGATATGGGCGGTCATCCACCTCTGCCTTGCTCTGCCACTCAATCTTTCGCTCCCGCGCGCAACTCCACTCGATCAGGTCTCTCAACCGGTCGCCGCAGCGAGCCCGCATCCCGAACGCCAGAGCGAGACCTTTGCGATGGGCGTGCTGGCCTACATGTTTGCGGCAGCAAGCTTCGTCAGTTCCGGCATTTCGGCCATTCTGCCGTCGATGCTGGTCGCATTTGGAGCGACACCCGCACAAGCGCTGCTCGCAGGAACACTCGTCGGCCCGGCTCAGGTCGGCGCCCGCCTGCTCGAAGCGGGCTTGCTCAATCGGTTTCATCCGTTGTTGTCGGCGCGGCTCGCCATGCTGATGAATCCGATCGGCGTCGTCACGCTGATCGCAGGCGGTTCGCTCTTTGCGCCGGTCTTCGCCGTTCTCTACGGTGCCGGCAACGGCATCATCACCATCGCGCGTGGCACGCTGCCGCTGGTGTTGTTTGGCCCGGTGGGTTTCGGGAAACGCGTAGGCATGATTTCGCTTCCGTCCCGGCTGACGGGTGCCGCCGCGCCGCTGGTGCTGGGGCTGATGGTGGAGCATTTCGGGCGCGGTGCGTTGTGGATCAGCGCGCTCGCCTCCGTCTCCGCGTTCTTCGCGCTCCTGCTGCTTCGCGTAGGCCCGTCACCATCAGGATCCGTCCAGACAGGAGAGCAGCATTCGTAGCCTGAACGGACGGTCCCTGATTGCGGTGATGTGCATCGGGCAGGTCGGCAATTTGCTGCCGCATGTGACGCTGTCTGCAAACCTGGCGCAGCATCTGATGCCGGCATGGGGGCTCTCCGCCGCCGAGGGCGGGTTGATGGCGAGCGGTTATGCGTTCGGTTACATGCTCGCGGTGCCCTTGCTGACGACGCTGACCGACCGCATCGACGCGCGGCTCGTGCTGCTCTGGGGCTCGATCGTCAGCGGGCTCGCGACCGCAGCCTTCGGCATCTTCGCGCAAGGGTTCTGGTCGGGCACGGCGATCTGGTCGCTTGCAGGCCTCGGATTTGCCGGCGCCTACATGCCGGGCCTGAAGGCGCTGACGGACCGGCTGCCCGCCGGCGACACCTCGCGGGCGGTCACGTTGTACACGTCGAGCTTTTCGGTCGGTGTCGGCCTCTCGTTCCTGGCGGCGCAGGTCGTCGCCGATCGTTGGGGGTGGCGGAGCGCTTTCATTGTGACCGGCTTCGGTCCCATCGCGATGGTCGTCGCGTGCCTTCTGATGCAGGCGCAGCGCCCCGCGCCGAGGGCGGGGCGCCTCCTCAATTTCGCGCCCGTCTTCTCCAACAGCGAGGCGCTCGGTTACATCTTCGGCTACGGCGCGCATTGCTTCGAGCTCTACGGCATCCGCACCTGGCTGGTCGGCTTCTGGACCTTCGTCATCGCTCATCAAGGCGCGCCGACATGGCTCAGCCCCGTCGTGATGAGCTTCTGCTTCGCGGTGATCTCGATGCCAGCGAGCATTCTCGGCAACGAAGCGGCGCTGAAGTTCGGACGCCATCGCGCAATCACGATCGTGATGGTCGCGTCGGCCTGCGTTGCGCTGGTCATCGGCCTCAACGCGACGGCGCCGGCAGGGATACTTGCGTTGCTGCTGATGATCTATGGCCTGACCGTGCCCGCGGATTCAGGCGCGCTGACCGCCGGTATGTCGGCAGCGGCCGTGTCCGAACATCGCGGCGCGACCCTGGCCCTGCATTCGACTATTGGCTTCGGTCTCTCAGCGCTCGGGGCCTGGGGAACCGGCGCGGCGCTCGACGCAGCCGGCGGCCCGCAGAGCGCGACCGGCTGGCTGCTGGTCTTCATCGTGCTTGCGGCGGGGATCGCGTTGGGACCGCTCGCGCTGCTTTGGGCGCGGGTGGCGCATTCGAAACACCAATGATCGTGAGCGCGAAGCATCTCAAGGAAGCGACAGTACGCGCCTTAGAGCACGTCCTTCATCACGGCAATCTCTGCTCCGACATCAAAAAACCCGCCACGGATTTCTCCGCGCGGGTGTTGACGAATTTTCGATGATGCCATTCTGCCAGTGTTTTGCCCGACGTGTCAAAGCGAAGTTTTAGCTGACGCGTTCGGTCTATCCGCGGATGAGTGCTCAAGCATGAACCGGAAACGTGCGGAGCGGTTTTCCGGAACGATCATGCTCCAAACGACAAGGCTCAATGATTTCAATGCCCCCGCTACTGTGCATGGGGTTGTTTCGCGCTCTTGGCTTTTGAGCGGGGCTAAGCGTCCGCGCTTCAGCGCCGGCCGCGCGGCGCTTCGGCCTTGGCGGGCGCTTCGGTCTGTGGCCCGCAACTCGCGGCGTTAAGCGTTGCCTGCGCCTGCGGCATCAGGCCGGGCTCGGCAGCCAGCGCCTTCATCAGGATCAGGCCGGTGGTGCTCGGGGAATCGATGATCAGGCGGTCGGCCGCGGTGATCTCTTCGTCCTCGGGCAGGGCGTCGTGCTGTGCCTGCGTCATCAGGTCGAGCTCGATCACCTTCTTGCCGGCCGAGCGGTCGTTGATGGCGTAATAGGCGATCTCGTTGCGGGTGTAGAACGACACCGACGTATAGGCCTGGCTCACCGGCACGGTGAGCTTGATCGGCCCGCCCGAGAGATCATAGCGGCAGATCGCCAGCGCGAAGGCCGGGTCCATGAACGGCATCGGCGAGGTGTTGGGATCGGCGAGCGGGAGCTGCGTGACGCCGTTGAGCTTGGTCATCGGCGTCAGCCGCGAATAGGCGTCCTGCGTTGCGATGCGCGGCAGCGCCAGCACACTGACGAGATGGACCACGAGGCCCAGCACCACACCGGCGACGATGGTGAACAGCAGCCGGATCATGAGCAGCCCACCGTCGAGATGGTGGGCATGGGCGCATCGCGCTGGGTGCGGGTCGCCACGCCAACCGGCGTGTCGTAGAGGCGGAACATCAGCGCGTAGCGCTCGATGCCGCCGGTCGGCAGCCAGTTGCCGGCGCGCGAGCGCGCGGCGATGTGGATCTCGAACGAGCCGTCGGACTGGCGGACGATCTCCTGGCTGGTGAAGCCGTAACGCTGCAGCGAGTTGGCGACGAGGTGGCCCTTGCGGTCATACAGCGTCAGCGTCCAGAACCGCGCCGGCGGCGTCACGCCGGAGACGACGACGTCGCAGCGGCCGTCGAGCGCCTTCTTCTTGCCGTCGGCGGTCGCGGTGAAGGCGACGCCGTCGCCGGTGCCGATCGGCAGCTCGCCGTTGCGCACGATGGTGGCGCGCGAATAGGGATCGACGTCGGCGGTGCCGGTGCGGGGGCGGGCGGTCCAGGGGCCGATGGTCAGCGCGCCGATCTCGGTGCCGCGCGTCGTCGTCATCCAGGTCGCGCCCAGGCCGACCACGGTCGCGAGCAGAAGGGCCGTCAATGTGATCAGGATCAGCCGCACGGGATCAGATCAGTTCTTGCGCGGGGTGGATGCGTTCGCGTTCTCCTCCGCCGCATAATTCTGCGGGAAGGCGAGCGCGCTCGCCGCCGCCGGCTTGGCCGGCTGGCTGTCGTTGGCCGTCGATTTGGTCGCGGTCTTGGCGGCGTCGTCGAGCAGCTTCTCGACGCGCACCAGGATGTCGGCGCCGCGCTTGGTCAGAACCGGCGGCGGGCCGGGCTTGGTCTCCAGCACTTTTGGCGCCGCATTGGCCTGCGCGTTGGCAACGCGTTCCGGCGGCAGCTTCTGGCCCATGCCGACGCCGGGAATTTCCCGGACCTCGACGCCCTGATGGGCTGCGACCATGATGTCGTGCCAGGTCTGCGCCGGCAGCGAGCCGCCGGTCATGCGGTTGGTCGGCGAATAGTCGTCATTGCCGTACCAGACCGCGCAGGTGAAATTGCCGGTATAGCCGACGAACCAGGCGTCGCGATAAGCATTCGTCGTGCCGGTCTTGCCGGCGGTCGGAATGCCGTCGAGCGCGGCGCGGCGCGCAGTGCCTTCGCTGACGACGTGGCTCATCATGCCGGCCATGTCGGCTGCGATATTCGGCGGAATGGCTTGCCGCGGCTTCGGGCCGTCGCGGTCCCAGCGCCAGACCAGATCGCCGGCACCGGTGCGCACTTCGAGCACCGAATGCGGTGTTACCGACTTGCCGCGGTTCGGGAAGGTCACATAGGCAACGGCATGCTCGAGCACGGTGACTTCGTCCGAGCCGATCGGCATCGACGGCGTATCGGGCAGGGGGGCCTTGAGGCCGAAGCGGCGCGCGACCTCGACGATCTTGGCGCGGCCGATCTTGGCCGGGTTCGGCGACTTCGGCTGTTCCTTCTGGCCGATCGCGATCGACAGTTTTACCGGCACGACGTTGATCGAACGCGTGATCGCCTGCGTCAGCGTCACCGCGCCGGAATAGGAATGGCCATAGTTCTGCGGACACCAATTGCCGATGCAGACCGGGCCGTCGACCACGATCGAGTTCGGCGTGAAGCCGTTCAGGAGCGCGGTGGTGTAGACGTAGGGCTTGAACGAGGAGCCGGGCTGGCGATAGGCGTCGACGGCGCGGTTGAACTGGCTCGCGCCGTAATCGCGGCCGCCAACCATGGCGCGGATGCCGCCGTCGAGATCGGAGACGACGGTCGCCGCCTGGGTCGCGTGATAGTCGCGGCCGAACTGGCGCAACTGGTTCTCTATCGCGTCTTCGGCGGCCTTCTGCACGTTGGTGTCGATCGCAAGGCGAACGACGAAGACGCGCTCGGTGTAGGATTTCGGGAAGGTGTCGACGAGCTTGCGCATCTCGTCGAAGGCGTAGTCGAGATAATAGTTCGGCGACGCCTCGTCGCGGCGGTCGACCGCGAAGGCCGGGTTGCGGCGGGCGCCGAACACCTGGCCCTCGGTCATGAAGCCGGCATCGACGAGATTGTCGAGCACGACGTTGGCGCGGGCACGCGCGGCGGGCAGGTTGATGTGGGGGGCGTATTTGGTTGGCGCCTTGAACAGGCCGGCGAGCATCGCAGCCTCGGCCAGCGTCACGTCGCGCGCGGACTTGTTGAAATAGAAGTGGGCCGCGCCGTCGACGCCAAAAGTGCCGCCGCCCATATAGGCGCGGTCGAGATAGAGTTTCAGGATCTCGTTCTTGGTCAGGCGCCATTCCAGCCAGACCGCGAGGAAGGCCTCGTTGATCTTGCGCTCGATGGTGCGCTCGTTGCTCAGGAACAGGTTCTTGGCGAGCTGCTGCGTGATCGAGGAGCCGCCCTGGCGGACGCCGCCGGCCTGGGCGTTGGTCACGAGCGCGCGCGCGGTGCCGGCGATGTCGATGCCGAAATGCTCGTAGAAGCGACGGTCTTCGGTGGCGAGCGTCGCCTTGATCAGCACGTCCGGAAAATCTTCCAGCGGGATCGAATCGTTGTGCTTGATGCCGCGGCTGCCGATCGGGTTGCCGTAGCGGTCGAGGAACGTCACCGCCAGATCGGACTTCTTCAGCCAGTCCTCGTCCGCGGTCTCGCGGAATGCGGGGATGGCGAGGATCAGCATCAGCACCATGCCGCCGAGGCCGAGGGTTGCGGCCTCCGACAGCGGCTCGATGAACACCCAGCGCTTCCAACGCCCGACATAGAAGCGGTCCATGAACGTCGAGTAGCGCTCGTAGAGCTCGCGGATGCCCTTGGCCGAGGAGAACAGCGAGGAGTCGATGCGCGCATCAAGGTCCAGGAAGAAGTTCCTGATGCGACTCTTCCAGTTGGCTGGTGTGTTCTGGACCACCTAGAACCCTTGAGGCTCGCTTCGAAAGCGTTCAAGCACCCGGCCGGGGCGGCATCGAGACGTCTTGCGGGATTGTTGCGGCAAACCCAAGGCGCCCGTTTCGCGTCCGAGGGGACTCGCTGTTCTTCTAGCCGAGCGGGGCCTATAAACCAATGGTCAGGCTCGCAATTTTGAACAACAGGCCTAATTGAACCCCGGTTCATTACGGGCTCTGCGAGGGCGTTGCTTGCAGCTTGAGGGCCGCACGCCCTAGATGGCACTGACCGCAGCTCTTTGGAATCGTATCGAGGCGCATGACCGCAGCTCCCAAACGACCTTCAAATCAGGATGGATTCTTCTGGAAAACCAAGAAGATGGAGGACATGTCGACGGCTGAATGGGAGAGCCTGTGCGACGGCTGCGGCCGTTGCTGCCTGAGCAAGCTCGAAGACGAGGATACCGGCGAGATATATTTCACCGATGTCAGCTGCAAGATGCTCGATTCCTGCACCAGCGGCTGCAAGGACTACGCGAATCGTTTCGACTTCGTCCCGGACTGCGTTGTCATGACTCCCGAAAAGGTCCGCACCCTGCCTTGGCTGCCGCCGAGCTGCGGCTACAGGCTCGTCGCCCAGGGCCGCGATCTCTATTGGTGGCACCCGCTGATCTCGGGCGATCCCAATACGGTGCATGAGGCCGGCGTCTCCGTGCGCGGCCGGGTCTCGGACACCGAGGAAGGGGTTCCTGACGACAAGCTCGAGAATTACATGGTGCAATGGCCGGGGCAGATCCCGAAACGGGCGCGCCTGAAGCGACGTCCCAAGGACTGATCAAGGACTGATCCGTCCGCTATTCCAGATCACTTCATCGGGATGACCGTGGTGCGGGATGCACCCATGCGCCGCGGTGCCTGCCTGAGAAGAACTTTGCTGTCTAGATTGGCTTCATAGAACGAATCCTTCGCGGCTTTGCACCGCAACACGCCCGATCTGACAGCCCGAAATGAACAAGTTCGCACGGCAGAGCAGCCAGTCTGCCGACATCCAGACATTGCCCGACGACATCGCCGAGGAACTGACCCGCCTTCCGGGCGAGGTCATCAGCGTCAGTGACGCACCTTCCCTCGCACCCCCGGTCCCGCTGTCGCAGGACGAGGTCCGGACCATCGTCCTCAGCCTGATGCTGACGATGTTCCTGGCCGCCCTCGACCAGACCATCGTCGCCACTGCGCTGCCCACCATCGGGCGCCAGTTCCAGGACGTCTCGAACCTCTCCTGGGTCATCACCGCCTATCTGCTCGCCTCGACCGCGGTCGCACCCGTGTTCGGGACGCTGAGCGACATCTACGGCCGCAAGGTCATGATCATCGTGTCGCTGAGCCTGTTCATTGCCGGCTCCGTGTTGTGCGCGATCGCGCCGAGCATGCCGATGCTGATTTTGGCGCGCGGTCTCCAGGGACTGGGTGGCGGCGGCATCATGCCGGTCGTGCAGACCGTGATCTCCGACGTCGTGAGCCCACGCGAGCGCGGCCAGTACCAGGCTTATTTCTCCAGCGTCTGGATGGTTGGCGGCATTTTGGGTCCCGTGATCGGGGGCGTGTTCGCCGAGCATCTGCACTGGTCGATGATCTTCTGGATCAATCTGCCGCTCGCAGCCGCAGCGCTTGCGCTGCTGCTGCCGAAGATGGCGAAGATCCCGGTGTTCCACCGCAAGCGCAAGGTCGACTGGGTCGGCGGCGTGCTGCTGATGGCCTCCGCCGTCGTCTTCATGCTGGTGTTGACCTGGGGCGGCACGCGCTTCCCCTGGCTGTCGCCGACGGTTCTGTCGATGGTGGGCGGCGCTGTCGCACTCGCGGTGACCTTCGTGTGGCACGCGCGTCGCGCGGATGAGCCGTTCTTGCCGCTGCCATTGCTCAGCGGAAAGGTCGCGCCGTTTGCGCTGACCGCCGGCGGCTGCGGTCTCGGTGCGATCACCGGCCTCACCGTGCAGCTCCCGCTCTATTACGAGTCGGTCTATCACCTCAGCGCCAGCGAAGCGGGGCTTGCGCTGATTCCGCTCGCGGCTGTCTCGACCGTGGGGGCGGCTGTCGCTGGCCGCACCATGGCGCGCGCCAAGCATTACAAGCGCGTCGCCATCATCGGCACGTCCTGGGCCGCTTTCTGCGCGCTCGGCCTCACGGTCACCACGTTGCCGCTGTGGGGACTGTTGACGCTGATGGCCGCGTTTGCGCTCGGCCTTGGGACGACGTTCCCCGTCTGTGTGGTGTCGCTGCAGAATTCGGTGGCTCGTCCGCTGGTCGGCACCATCACCGGCGCGATGAACTTCTTCCGCTCGCTGATGTCCTCGTTTACGGTTGCAGCATTCGCCGCCATCCTGCTGATCGCGCTCGGCGCCGACATTCCGTTGGCCGGCGAGCATCACGCCGTAGGCGGCATCCCGGCGATCCCCGCCGAAGATATGCGGCACGCCTTCCGCTACGTCTTCGCGGCGGCGACCGCGCTGATGACCACCGCCTCGTTCTGCCTGATCATGATGGAGGAGCGGCCGCTGGCCGGTCCCGCCACCGCGCAACCCGTCGAGATGGCGGAGTAGGATTAGCCGCCGCGATCGGGATCGTCGTCGAGACTGCCTGCGCTCGTCTTGCGTGCTCTGGCAGCAAGATGGCTCTTGAGCTTCGCCAGCGCCTCGGCCGACCAGTCACGAACATCGGTCACTGCGACCCAGGCATCGACATAATGCTCGGGCGCGTAGACATGGCCAAAGCCCATCGGCGTGCCGGTCGCGACCGCCATGTCGAGCGCGAGCTGCAGCATCGTGACGATCGGATACCATCGCAGCTCCGGTGAGACGTCGGGCCCGCGCGGCGCATTCATCCAGGCCGGCGACCGGATGGCGTCGCGGTAGGCGAAGAACGTGATCGCGTCGCTGGCATATTGCAGATAGACGACACGCATCGGTCCCCACGGCGTATCCGGCGGCACGGTCGGTCCGTTCTGGTTCATGAAGCGCACGAAGCGGCCGTCGCGAAATTCAGGCAGCCACGCCGGCGAGCCCGGATTGCGGTTGTCGGTGATCGAGCGCCAGATGCGGCTTTCGAACGGTGCGCCGCTCCACAGCGCGCCGGCAATGGGATCGCCGATGGTCTCGAACAGTTCTGCGGATTTCTCCGAGTTCATGGCGCCGAGGCTGAGCCCATGCAGATACAGCTTCGGCCGCTTGTCCTTCGGCAGCGTCGTCCAGTAGCCGTAGATTTCCGCGAACAGGGTGCGCGCAGCTTCCGCGCCGTATTCGGGCTGAAACAGCAGCGACAGCGGGCTGTTGAGATAGGAATACTGCATCGCGACGCTGGCGACGTCGCCGTGATGGAGATATTCGACCGTATCCATCGCAGCCGGATCAATCCAGCCGGTGCCGGTCGGCGTGATGACGATCAGGATTTTGCGCTCAAAGCCGTGCTGGCGCTTGAGCTCGTCGAGCGCAAGCCTGGCGCGCGCCTGCGCCGTGTCGCGGGCCGCGAGGCCCACATAGACGCGCACGGGCTCCTGCGCGGGCCGTTCCGTGACGGCGCTGATCTCGGCTGCGGTCGGGCCTGAGGCAATAAACCGGCGCCCCATGCGCCCCAGCTCCTTCCACTTCACCAGCGAGGCCGCGCTTCCTGTCCGAGCTGCATCGGTCGGCTGCGGGCGCTCGGGCTCGAACAGAACATCGAGCTCGCGGAACGAGGAGTCGAGCGCGTTGAACGCGGTGCGGACCAGGACATTGCTGGCGATCGACCAGAACAGCAGTGCCGCCACCAGCACGCCAACGACGTTTGCAACTTTTCGCGGAATCACGCGCTGCGTGCGCGCAGCGAGGAAGCGGGCGACAAACGCAAACAGCCGTCCCAGCACCAGCAGCACCACGAACGTGATCAGCGCGACGGCGCAGACCTTGAGCGGATGCGCGGTCTCGACCGGCGTCATCTTCATGACACTGCGGATCGCGTTCTGCCATGCGGTCGTGCGCCAGAGGGAGATGATGACGACAAGCAGGCAGAGCGCCGCGACTAACGCATTCGCAACAGATCTCGCGCGCGCCGAAGGCTCGGGCAGTTCGAGATAGTGCCACAACCGGCGCCACAGCTCGCCTGCGAGATAGCCGATCGCAAAGCAGCCGCCCGCCAGCGCTCCTTGCGTGAGATAGCTGCGCGGGATCAGCGTCGGCGTCAGCGCGGCGGCGAAGAACAGCGCGCCCAGCATGAGGCCGACGCCGGACAGCGAAAGCAATTGCCGCCGAATGAATCGCGCGAGACCAGTCAAGCTATCCTCCGAGCGAATTTATCCTTTGTTGTCCGCAAAGCCGCTCTTGCGCGGCAGCAGGATCGTGAACTCCGTAAACTTCCCCGGCTCGGTCGCGACGTCGATCGTGCCGCCGTGCTGCTTCACCACGATGTCGTGGCTCATCGACAATCCGAGACCGGTGCCTTCGCCGGCCGGCTTGGTGGTGAAGAACGGATTGAACATCTTTGCCTTCACCTCGTCGGGAATGCCGATGCCGTTGTCGCGGATGCGGATCTCGACGGTGTCGCCGCGGTCGCGGGTCGTGGCGGTGACGACCGGCTCGAAGGTGCCGGCGCTGCTTTCCGCCTGGCGCTTTGCCACCGCATAAAACCCGTTCGAGATCAGGTTCAACAACACCCGCGAGATCTCCTGCGGAAACAAACTTGCGGAGCCCGCCGCCGGATCGAGCTCGCGCTTCAGCGTCACGTCGAACTGCGGCTTCTCGGCGCGCGCGCCGTGATAGGCAAGGTTGAGGCTCTCCTCGACCAGTGCATTGATGTCGCTCAAGCCGTACTCGCCGCCGCCTTCGCGCGAATGCAGCAGCATGTTCTTGACGATGGAATCGGCGCGCTTGCCGTGCTGCACGATTTTTTGCAGATTGTCCTTCAGCATCCCCGTCAGCTCGTCGACGTCGTTGCGGACGTCGTCACTGAGCGAAGCGGGCGCCAGCGCCTCGTTCAGCTCGTCGGTCAGCTCAGTGGAGAGCGCGGCGAAATTGTTGACGAAGTTGAGCGGGTTCTTGATCTCGTGCGCGATACCGGCGGTGAGCTGGCCGAGCGAAGCCAGCTTCTCGGTCTGGATCAGCCGGTCCTGCGCCGCGCGCAAATCGTCGAGCGATTTCGCCAAGTCGCGCGTGCGGTCCTGCACCTCGTTGAACAGCCGCGTGTTCTCGATCGCGATCACGGCCTGGTCGGCAAAGGTCTTGAGCAGGCTGATCGCCTTGTCGGGGAAGGCGCCGGCTTCGGGCCGCGTCACGCCGATGGTGCCGATTGCAACGCCGTCGCGCAGCATCGGGATCACGAGGATGCTGCGATAGCCGCGGGTCCGCGCCAGCTCTCGCATCGCCTCGGTCAGGTCAGCCTCGTTCTGCATGTCGCTGCGGAAGGCGAACTCGCCGCTGGTCGCGACCCGGCTGTGAATGCCTGATGACGACAGCGGTGCCGGGAACGTGCTGAGCAGCTCCGCATTGCCGGCTTCATTGTCTGTCGTGAAGGCGGCCAGATGCAGCATGCCGTCGATGACACGGGTGACGGTGGAGGAATGTCCACCGACCAGCACCTTGGCGCTGTCGGAGATCGCCTGGAACACCGGCGTGACATCGGCGGGCGAGGCCGCGATCACCCTGAGGATATCGGCGGTCGCGGTCTGCCGCTCCAGCGCTTCCCTGGTGGCGTTGAACAGGCTGACATTCTTGACCGCGATCACCGCCTGGTCGGCGAAGGTTTGCAACAGCCGCACATGATGCTCGGCGAACGCGCCGGTCGTCCGCCGCGTGGCGATGATGACGCCTTTAGCCTCGCCCTCGCTCATCAGCGGCGTGAACAGCATGCTGCGAAAGCCACGCGCGCGGGCGATGTCACGCGCCGCGGGCTCGAGCTCGGTGTCGGGGAGCTGCGCCGATTCACCATTGGCGACGAGCTGGTAGGCCGGGAACTGCGCGAACGGCACCGGGAACGATGCCTGCAGCACGCGGTCGCCGGCGGGGTCGCCCGGCGTGAAGGCAGCAAGATGCGCGGCGCCGTCGACATAGCGCAGCACGGCGGTGGAGAAGCCGCCGATCAGCCGGTTGGCATTGGCGGCGATGGCGTCGAACACCGGCTGCACGTCGGAGGGCGAAGCCGCCATCACTCTCAAGATGTCGGCCGTTGCAGTCTGGTGCTCCAGCGTCTCGCGAGTCTCGTTGAACAATCGCGCGTTCTCGATCGCGATTACCGCCTGGTCGGCAAAGGTCTGCAGCAATTCCACGAGGTCGGGCGCGAACGCGCCGGTCTCGGCGCGGGTGACGCTGATCATGCCGACCGCCGCGCCGCGGTTCATCAGCGGCATGAACAGCACGCTGCGAAAGCCGCGCAGCCGCGCGAGATCGCGGTTCAGCTCCGGGACGTCACTGGCCTCGCAGTCGGGAAATTGGATCGTCTCGCCGCCGCGAACCAGCGCAAAAGTCGGAAAATCCTCGATCCGCCGCGGGAACGACGCCTTCAGCCCTTCGTCCCCTTCCGGGCTGGTCGCCGTAAACGCCACGAGATGCAGCTCATCGCCGATGAACTGGAGCACGGTGGCGGAGAAGCCGCCGAGCAGGCGTTTGGAGCTGGACGCGATCGCCGCAAAGACGGGCCTGGCATCGGAGGGAGAGGCGGCGATGGTGCGCAGGATCTCGGCGCTGGCGTTTTGCCGATCGCGCAGCCGCGCGTTCTCGGCAGCGGCCGACTGCAATTGCCGCTTGAGCTCGTCGATCCCGGCGACATCGTTGGAAAGGGTGGCCATTCGCATTCCGGCTGAATGCCGCGACAGGCGCGGCACCAGGCCGGAATATCACATCTCCTGCGGCCGGAGCCAGCACCCGCGGCGTTGCTTCTATCTCATGTGCCCGGCCGCGACACCTCGGTTTCCTTGCTGGTGATGAACTCCAGCAGCACAGGGATGCCTTGCTGCGTCTTCTGGATGCCGCGCTTGATCGCGGGGATGATGTCCTCCGGCTTGGTCACCCGCTCGCCGTAGCCGCCAAAGGCGCGCGCCATCGCGGCATAGTCGCCGGAGATGTCGGTCGAGCGATATTTCTCGGTCGAAATCGGCATCACCTTCAATTCGATTGCCATCGAGAAATTGTTGAGCAGGATCGACATGATTGGGATGCGCTCGCGCACCGCGGTCTCGAAATCCATGCCGGTGAAACCAATGGCGGCATCGCCCCAGACATTGATACAGAGCTTGTCGGGCTTTGCCAGTTTTGCCCCCATCGCCAGGCCAAGGCCGTAGCCGAGCTGCGTCGTCTTGCCCCAGCCAAGATAGGAGAGGGGCGTCACCGCCTTCCAGAACGGCGAGAGCTGGTCGCGCGGGCTACCGGCATCATGGGTGATGATGGTGTTGTCGATGTCGACGGTGTGTTGCAAGTCCCACAGCACGCGGTAAGGGTTGAGCGGCGCGTCATTGCTTGTGAGTTTAGGCATCCATTTGGCCAGCCACTCCTTGTGCGAGGCCGCGATCTCGGCCGTGACCGCCGAGGCATCGCGATCGGCCGTAACAGTCTTGCCGACTTCCTCCAGCAGCGCATCGAGCACGAGGCCGGCGTCGCCGACGAGGCCGACCTTCGCTTCCACATCCTTGTTGAGATGGTTCGGATCGAGCGTGGAATGGATGATGGTCTTGCCCTTGGGCATAGCGATGCCAAAGCTGGTCTCGGTGAAGGAGCAGCCGATGCCGAAGATGACATCGGCATCAGTTAGGAATTTTGGCACCGCGCGCGGCACGGCGAGCCCGCCCGAGCCGAGCGAGAGCGGATGCGTCTCCGGGAACGAGGATTTACCGCCGAGGCTGGTGGTGACGGGAATGGCCAGCCGCTCCGCAAGCCGCTTCAATTGCGGCCACGCCTGGGCATAATGCACGCCCTGGCCGGCATAGATCACGGGACGCTTCGCATTGACGAGCAGGGCGGCCGCTTCCTTCACATGCACGGGATCGGCGCCATAGCGGGTGCGCAGCACCGACGTGTAGTTCAGCGGTTCCGGCACCTCCTCGTTCCACATGTCGGCGGGGATTTCGACGATGACCGGCCCGCCGCGGCCGTTCTTGAGCTTGGTGAAGGCGCGTCGAAAGATGTTGGCGACCTCGGCCGCGAGGATGATCGGCTCGGACGATTTCGAAAACGGCTTCATCGCTTCGCTGGAATTGAAGTTCGGCTCGATATGGGCAAGCCGGCGCTGATAGCCCATCGGCAGCACCAGCACGGGTACGGATTCGCCATAGCACTGTGCGACGCCGCCCATCGCGTTCTCTGCGCCCGGCCCATGCTGCATGCAGAACGCGCCGATCGTGCGTCCAGACGTGACGCGCGAGATCGCATCCGCCATGTGCACCCCGACGCGCTCCTGGCGCACCATCACGGGGCGGATCTCGGCCTTCGCCGCGTGCTCGATCAGATGGTTGACGGGATAACCGCAGAGGATCTCGATCCCCTCGCGCCGCATGATTTCCGCAATGGCGGTGCCGAGCTTCATGGCGTCTCTCTCCCTGAGCAGGCCGGTTGGTCCGGCCGATTAAGGAGAGAGGATCAGGAATTTGGGGGAGGGTAAAGCGCGAGGAGACGACAGTCGCTGTGGGGCAGCCATGCAGAGCGCTGCCAGCCGTCCTATTTGCAGTTTTTGCAAATCGTCAGCTTTCGCTTCAACGCCTCGTCTTCCTGATCAATCGATGACTGCGCGTCGAGGCTATTTGAGTCCCGATTGGAGCCCTTCGCGGTGCGTGACCTCACGGGCGGCGTCACCTGGCTCGGCGTGTCATTGTTGTCGTCGGTGCCGGCGCTGAAGCCGTCATAGTCGGCGGCAGGAGCGGGGTTCGGTAATTGTGGGAGTCCGCTGGTCGCCGGCGTCGACGACACCCTGTCGGACGTTGTCGGCGGATTTTTCGTACCCCCGCGCGGCGGCGATGCCTTGGGCGGGGTCAGCGAAACCGGCGGCGCAGCCGAACTCTGTCCTCTCGCGCTGCCCTGCGACCAGACGCCGATCAAGATCAGGCTGAGAGCCAGGACGGTCGTGCGTCTCATCCGCATCCCTCAAACAGTCTGGGTTCAATGATTGACAGCATGGTGCGTCGTGCCACGCGTTGAAGAATATCAGGACTAAAATGGTCGTCAAAGGTGACGGAAATGGGGATGTTATAGGATGGGTACCCATCCTGCGCACTGTGAATGTCACATACCCCGTCATTGCGAGCGCAGCGAAGCATTCCAGACTTTCTCCGCGGAGAGATCCTGGATTGCTTCGCTGCGCTCGCAACGACGAACTGAGGAAGTTACTTCGTAGCCGCGCTGATCGAATTGAACTTGTTGCTGAGGAGGGCGCTGCCCGTGTTGGTCACGACGGTGACGATGGCAAGCGCGACGCCGGCGGCGATCAGGCCATACTCGATCGCGGTGGCGCCATTTTCATCGGCAAGAAAAGACCTAAGCAAAATCATCGCCAACTCCTCTTCATCCGATCCAATGTAGGCGCGCGGCGTTATCAAACTGGTAAAGTACGACGGGCATTTGCGCGTCAAAATTCAGCTACGGCCGAACCTTGCCTGCCGTGTGTCTTAGCGTAACAGCCGTTAAGCGAATGTTTCATTATCCAATTCAAATGAATGGAAGCCGGCCCGCTTCAACTCTTGGTGGTGTGCCCCGGCGCACCCTTGCGAGCGCGCCCCAGCACGGCCGCGAGACGACCGACCAGATAGCCCACCACATGCGGCTGCACGCGCGCCGCACTGTCGGCGACGCGCTCGTCCTCGGTCGTGTCATTCACGATGCCGATGTAGTTCTTTCTGGCGTCCTGCTGCGGCACGAAAGTGCGAACCCTGGCTCGATCGATGGCCGGACCATGGTGCGCGCAAGGGGAATCGGAAGTTAATTTTGGCTTCCGTAGGAATACCCGGTGCGACACGATGCCATGATCGTGCGAAAGGTGGGCGCGTCGCTTAAGGGATTGTTGAGGCTGTTCGTCAACCGATCGGCAAGCATGCCGATCGCGGCTCATCCACGGCGGCCGTCCGCGTTCAAGGCCCGCAGCATCCCGACGCGTGCGAACATCAGCCAGCCGCCACCGGTCTCCGCCGCGTTGATCAGCATCTCGATCGCGGTCTGCCAGCGCGGCTCCTGCTGCTCGGCTTCGGGCAGCTTCATGATGAAGTCGGCGGCCTCTTGCAGCGTGCGGAGCCGGCGTCCGCCGTGCAAATCGATCGGATCGTCGAACGGCGTCGACCAGGGCATCTCAGGCTGCCCGATCGGTGAGGGGAGACGTCACGGCGCGATTGGTGATGCGAGGCCGTTAGCCGGCCTTCTTCGTCCGTGTTGTTGCGCGCACCGGCTTGTCGGCCTTCTTCGGTGCGGTTTCCTTGGCGGCTGCGTCCTTGCCGCCCTTGCCGGAGATCGGCAGCAGCATCTCGCGCTGGCCCTCGACGCGCTTCTTCGGCTTCTTGGCCTTGACGGTTTCCTTCGTCTCCTTGGCGACCTTCGCCTTGGGCGCCGCGTCCTTCTCGGTGGCGAGGCTCTTCTTCAGCGCGTCCATCAGGTTGATGACGTTGCCGCTGCTCTTCGGTGTGGACTTGGCTGCGATCGGCGCACCCGAACGCTTCTTGTTGATGAGATCGATCAGCGCGGTCTCGTAATGGTCCTCGAACAGCTCGGGCTCGAACGCGCCGGACTTCTTCTCGACGATGTGCTTGGCGAGGTCGAGCATGTCCTTCGTCAGCTTGACGTCCTGGATGTCGTCGAAATATTCGCTCTCGCTGCGGACCTCGTAGGGGTAGCGCAGCAGGGTGCCCATCAGCCCGCTCTTGAGCGGCTCGAGCGCGATGATGTGCTCGCGGTTGGTCAGCACCACGCGGCCGATCGCAACCTTGTCCATGCTGCGGATGGTCTCGCGGATCACGGCAAAAGCGTCGTGGCCGACCTTGCCGTCCGGCACGAGGTAATAGGGGCGGATCAGATAGCGGCTGTCGATGTCGGTCTTCGGCACGAACTCGTCGATCTCGATCGTGTGGGTCGAGTCCAGCGCGATGTCGTCGAGCTCGTCCTTGGTGACCTCGATGTAGGTGTCGGTGTCGACCTTGTAGCCCTTGACGATGTCCTCGGAGGTCACCTCGTCCCCGGTCTCGGCGTCGACCTTGAGGTATTTGATCCGGTGGCCGGTCTTGCGATTAATCTGATTGAACGAGACCTTCTCGGTATCCGACGTGGCCGGATAGAGCGCGACCGGGCAGGTCACGAGCGAGAGGCGCAAAAATCCCTTCCAATTGGCACGGGGGGCCATGGGCTACTCCAAACGCAACGGGGACAGACTTATGAGAATACCATCGGGGAACACCGAATCATACACGGCTCGGTGCGGATTCTTGCAACTGCGTTAACCAGTCGCTGACCGTGCGGTTCGGTCCGATCGGCTGGCAAAAAGCCGGAACATCAAATCGGATCGGGCGTTGGCTCCGGACACAGGGCCGTGATGACGTCGCGGTCACCGGAGGCGACATCCAGGATTGAGGTCACCATGGCAACCACGCGAGACCAGCATCAGATCGTTGAAACTGCAACCGAGGCACGCCAGGGCGAACCCGGCCCGTCGGTGGCCGCGCTGCTCGCCATCTCGACCGGGCTTGCGATCCTGATCCTCGCCGTCATCTGGTTCGTGTTCTTCCGGACCTGACGGCAGGCTTACAGGAAGGGCGGACCTTCCGACTCAGCCGCTAACGCGGCACATTGCGCCCGCCATGCCACAGGCCTCGTTCGGTGGTGTGGCGGGCGTAGTCGCGCCAGGTGCGAACACAACGTATATGACCAAAAAGTAACGCGATCGGTTCCCCGCGTTCATACTCAGTTCACGCCGGAATTGCTCATCTCTGGCTATCGATCGTGCGGCCTATTTCTGGAGAGAAGCGTGCGCCTGCTCGTTGTTGAGGATGACCCCGATCTCAATCGTCAGCTCACCAAGGCGCTGACGGACGCTGGCTATGTCGTCGATCGCGCCTTCGACGGAGAGGAGGGGCACTATCTCGGCGACAACGAGCCGTATGACGCCGTGGTGCTCGATATCGGCCTGCCGAAGAAGGACGGCATCTCGGTGCTGGAGGCTTGGCGCCGCAACGGCCGCACCATGCCGGTGCTGATTCTCACCGCGCGCGACCGCTGGAGCGACAAGGTCCAGGGTTTCGATGCCGGCGCCGACGATTACGTCGCAAAGCCGTTCCATCTGGAGGAGGTGCTGGCGCGGATCCGCGCGCTGCTGCGCCGCTCCACCGGCCATGCCCAGAGCGAACTCAGCTGCGGCCCGGTCACGCTCGACACCCGCACCGGCCGGGTCAGCGTCTCCGGCAATCCCATCAAGATGACCTCGCACGAATATCGGCTTCTGGCCTACCTGATGCACCATTCGGGACGCGTCGTGTCGCGCACCGAGCTGGTCGAGCATCTCTACGACCAGGATTTCGACCGCGACTCCAACACGATTGAAGTCTTCGTCGGCCGCATCCGCAAGAAGCTCGACGTCGACATCATCCAGACCGTCCGTGGTCTCGGCTATCTCCTGACCCCGCCGGTCGTACCAGGCGCTTAAGGGGTGTTTTCAAGGATCTTGGCTTGACGGGCGCCCCGGCACGGGCCTTGGTCCGGTCATGACCGCCGAAGCCATGCCGCCACCTCGCGCCTCCGGGATCATTCCGATGCCCGCCAGCTCGCTTGCCAACCGACTGTTCCTGTCGGCGACCGCCTGGCTCGTGGTGATCCTGGCCATCACCGGCGTCGTGCTGTCGTCGGTCTACAAGAACGCGACCGAACGTGCCTTCGACCGCCGGCTCAACCTCTATCTCCGCACCCTCATCGCCGAGGTCGCCACCCCGGACGAGCCGCCGGATCGCCAGTTCCAATCGCTCGGCGAGCCCCTGTTCGAGCTGCCGCTGTCCGGCTGGTATTGGCAGATCACGCGGACCGACACCGAGAAGCCGGAGGTCCGGTCCTCGCGCTCGCTCTGGGACAAGAAGCTGCCGAAGCTGGAGGATCAAGGCACCGAGCTCACCGCGGCCGGCATTCGCCTCGCTTATGTCGACGGGCCCGAAGGCCAGAATTTGCGCATGGTCGAGCGTCCCGTCGATCTCGGCGCCGACGGCAAATACCTCGTCAGCGTCGCCGGCGACGACACCGAGATCTTCGACGAGACGCGGAGCTTCGACTATTATCTCGGCGGCACGTTTACCGCGCTCGGCATCGTGCTGCTGCTGACGACCGTGTTCCAGGTCCGCTTCGGCCTCGCACCGCTCAAGCGCATCTCGGAATCCATCGCCGACATCCGCTCCGGGCGAGCGGAGCGGCTGGAAGGCGAATTCCCGGTCGAGATCGCGCCGCTCGCGCGCGAGACCAATGCGCTGATCGACGCCAATCGCGAGATCGTGGAGCGGGCGCGAACCCATGTCGGCAATCTCGCCCACGCGATCAAGACGCCGCTGTCGGTGATCGTCAACGAGGCCGGAACGCACGCGGCCGATCCGTTCGCAACCAAGGTGATGGAGCAGGCGGACGTGATGCGCAACCAGCTCGCCCATCACCTGGAGCGCGCCCGCATCGCGGCCCGCGTCTCGATCGTCGGCACGGTGACCGAGGTTGCCCCCGCCATCGAGGCGTTGCGGCGGACCATGGAGAAGATCCACCGCGGTCGCGGCATCGAAGTCGAGGCCAAAGCCGATCCGTCGGCGAAATTCCGCGGCGAGCGGCAGGATCTGGAGGAGATGGTCGGCAATCTCGTCGACAATGCCTGCAAATGGGCAGCCTCGCGCGTCTTCATCGAGGTTCTGGTGGAGGCCTCACAGCAGGCCGGCGCAGGCCCCAGGCTGCGGCTCATCGTCGATGATGACGGGCGCGGCCTTTCGGAAGCCGAGCGCGCCCAGGTCTCCCGGCGCGGCCAAAGGCTCGACGAATCCAAGCCGGGCTCAGGACTCGGGCTGTCGATCGTGACCGACCTTGCCGCGCTCTATGGCGGCAGCCTGTCGCTCAGCAGCGCGCCGATCGGGGGCCTGCGGGCCGAGCTGGTGCTGCCCGGAATATAATCCTCTGATCCCAAACGATTATTTCGGCTTCCGGGCGAAACCGGAGGTATTCGGAGTGACTTCCTCAACGGCTTCTTAAGGCGCACCCACCTATGATCGGAGAGGACGCATCCTACGTCCGCCATTTTACCATGCATTACCCGGGCGCATGAGCCAGACATCGATCGAGCGGCTGAGGGAATATCTCGCGCAGCTCCCGCCGCAGGCGCAGGCGCTGCTGATGCGGGAGTTCGAGCGCGCGCTCGAGCGCGGCCAGGACACCGCCGTGGCGACCCTCGTGCTCGAGCAGCTGCGCAAGATCGTGCGCAAGACCGAGGCCGACGAGGCGCCGCCGCCGCGCACCGACGATCTGTCGCGGCTGCTGTTCCAGGTGCTGGAACCGTTCCTGGTCGAGGCCGGTGCCCCGACCCGGGTCGGACAGATCCGCCGCTCCTCGCTACATCCGATCTGGCAATGGCTCGGGCGCGATGGCGCTCCGGACAAGATCAACGAATTCGAGTCGGCGCTGGCGCACATGCCGGCGTCTGACAGCGCGGGGCAGGTCGAAGCGCTGGCGCTGAAGCTCCAGGCCGTGGCCTCCGACGCGATCTTCGAGCTGACGGGGCCGGGCGGCGGCGACAAATCGCGCGCGCTCGCCCGTGTCGGTCCGCCCAGCGTGATCGAGGATCTCTATTCGATCGGCGCGGTGCTCGCCGTTCGCGAGGCCATCGGCACGCTCAATGAAAAGCTACCGCGGTTCCTGCGCACATTCGGCGAGCCCCAGGTCGTTGCGGTGACAGCCGCGCTCAACATCCCCGTGCTCCAGACCCCGCAGATGCTGCCATTTGCGCTGACGATGGTGGTCCAGCGCATGACCGCGCCGTGGCAGATCATTCGCCTCGCCATCAAGATCGCCGCGTCCGACGACGAGATCCGCGTCGCGGCGACGCCCTACGGCGTGGCTGTCACGATGGCCCTGCACGATCTGGCCCGTGTTGCCGCCAATTTGCGCATGGACATCAAGCGCGGCCATTTCGAAACGGTCGCCGACAATCTCAAAGCGCTGCATGACGGCGTCCGCGGTCTGCGCACCGAGCTCGACCTGCGCAACGATTCCGCCTGGGGCAAGCAGCTGACGTCAATCCGGGCTGATATCTCCAACGCGCTGCAGTCCGAGATCGACAGCGTTCCCGGACGCGTCCGCCGCATCCTGCGCCAGCGCCCCGAGAAGGAAATTCCGCCGGGCGCGCGGATCGACAGCACCGAAGTCGAGGAAGCCGTGGCGCTGATCGATTTCGTCGCGACCTGCCGCAACTACGCCAGTGAGCTTGCGATCAACGAGGTGACGCTGCGCACCTATTCCGACCTGCAGCAATATGTGGAGCGGTCGACCGAGCAACTGGTGCAGTCGCTGCGCGCCGCCGATCACAAGGTCCGCACCTACCGGCAGCAGCAGGTGCAGGCCGCGATCCGCTTCTGCCAGGTGCTGTTCGGCGACGATTATGCCTCGCTGATGAGCCGCGCCGCGGAGAATGCGGCGACGGGCGAGCGCAAATCGACGCGCGCAAGCTGATTCAAGCGCATCTTTTCGTGATCACAATTTGTAGTTGACGCTGTCGGTTCCGGGCCCTACGGTCCCGTGCAGGCTTCTGGAATTGCTATCTGTGGGCGCATGAAACCCGTTATCAGCTCGATCGAAATTGAAAACCGCGTCATTGTTGCCAAATATCAGAGGCTGATGGTCGGCGCGAAGGTGGTGCTGGTCGAGAAGGCAAGCGGTCGGCAACTGCCTGAGACCGTCACCAGGGTTGCATCGCCCGTTCCCGTCGGGGCGTTGCGGATCAGATTGCCCGACGCAATCGAGCCGGGAACATACTTCCTGAGGGCCTTGAACGGGCATGGCGAGGACGCCGCTCAAAGCGCGGACTTCGAGATCGGCTAAGCCGTTGGATTTTCACCATTTCGGGCTGTGTGCGCTCGCGCCGAATTGACAATTGTCAATTGCCGCATCATCCGGCCCTGGTGTAAAGCCAGCTACAGGCGCGGCTCGCGCGCTGCCGGAAGCTTGCCTGATGACGCTATGGTTCGTGTTCGCGCTGATGACGGTCGCGGCGATATTCGCCGTACTGTGGCCGCTCGGCCGTGGCGCGCGTCCCGACAATCAAGGCAGCGAGGTCGCGGTCTACAAGGATCAGCTGGCCGAGATCGAGCGTGATCTCGCGGCTGGCCTGATCGCCGCACCTGAAGCCGAGGCGGCGCGCGTCGAGATCAGCCGCAGGCTGCTCGCCGCCGCCGGCAGCGAGTCTGCGCTCGTGCCGACATCCAGTTTGAAATGGCGCCGCGCCGCCGCCGTGCTGGCGCTGGTCGGCCTGCCTCTGGTGGCGGCCGCGATCTACGTTCCGCTCGGCTCGCCCGCGCTTCGCGACTTCCCGCTGGCGCAGCGGGCGCGTGGGGCCGGGTCCGGCACGGCGCAGTCGCTCGACAACCTCGTCATGCAGGTCCAGCAACATCTGGAAAAAAATCCGACCGACGGCCGCGGCTGGAACGTGCTTGCGCCGGTGCTGGAACGGCTCGGCCGTTTCGACGAGGCGGTGCGCGCCTATCGCAGCTCGATCACCTACAACGGCGAGAGTCCGGAGCGCCGCTCCGATCTCGGCGAGGCGATCACGGCCGCCGCCAACGGCGTGGTGACGGCGGAAGCCAAGACCGAGTTCGAGCGCGCGCACGCGCTCAGCGCCGACGATCCCAAGGCGAATTACTTCCTCGGGCTTGCCGCCGAGCAGGACGGCCGCAAGGATGACGCGGCCAATATCTGGCGCGCGCTGCTGGCGAAAGCGCCTGCGGATGCGCCGTGGCGGCCGCTGGTGCAGACCTCGCTCGCGCGGGTCGGCGGTGGCGGCGTGACGATGCCGGCGCTGTCCGACGAGACCATCGCAGCGTCCAGGGAGATGAACGACGGCGATCGCAACGCGATGATCCGCAGCATGGTCGATCGTCTCGCCACCCGCCTCAAGCAGAACGGCGACGATGTCGAGGGTTGGCTGCGTCTGGTGCGCGCCTATCTGGTGATGGGCGATCGCGACAAGGCGCAGGCCGCCTCGACCGACGCCCGCCAGGCGGTCGCCAAGGATTCCGCGCGCTTGCGCCAGCTCAACGAAGGGCTCAAGACTCTCGGGCTCGACGGATGACAGTCGCAGCACGGGACGAGCGGAGAACGGATACGCCATGACGCGCAAGCAGCGACGTATGACCATCATCGGCGGCTCGCTCGCCGTGCTCGCGCTCGCGGCCGCGCTGGTGCTCAACGCGCTGCGCGACTCCATCGTGTTCTTCTCGACCCCGACCATGGTGGCTGAAAACCACGTCCAGCCCGGCAAGCGTTTTCGCCTCGGCGGTCTGGTGCAGCCGGGCTCGCTCCAGCGCGGCGACAATCTCGCGGTGACGTTCGAAGTGGCCGACGGCGGTGCCAAGCTCCCCGTCGCCTTCAAGGGCATCCTGCCCGATCTGTTCCGTGAAGGGCAGGGCGTCGTCGCCGAGGGCGCGCTTGATGCCAACGGCGTGTTCAAGGCTGACACGGTGCTGGCCAAGCACGACGAGACCTACATGCCCAAGGACGTTGCCGATGCCCTGAAGAAGCAGGGGCACTGGAAGGACGATTACGGCGCCAAAGATTCTAACAAGGCTTCTGGTGGTCCAAAGCCTTCGGCTACGACGGCGCAGGGCAATTCGCAGGGAGCGGTGCGGTGATCGCGGAAGCCGGACATTACGCGCTGGTGCTGGCGCTCGCGCTGGCGCTGATCCAGTCTTTCGTCCCGATGATCGGCGCGCGCTTGCGCGATCCTGCGCTGATGAACGTGGCGCGCTCCACCGCGCTGGCACAGCTCCTGTTCGTCGGCGCGTCGTTCATCGCGCTTGTGACGCTGCACGTGAACTCGGATTTCTCCGTCGCCAACGTCTACGAGAATTCCCACTCCATGAAGCCGTTGATCTACAAGATCACCGGCGTGTGGGGAAACCATGAAGGCTCGATGCTGTTGTGGGTGTCGATCCTGGCGCTGTTCGGCGGGCTGGTTGCCGCCTTCGGCAACAATCTGCCGCTGTCGCTGCGCGCGCATGTGCTCGCAGTTCAGGCCTGGATCGCGAGCGCCTTCTATCTCTTCATCCTGATTACCTCGAATCCGTTCCTGCGCATCGTCAATCCGCCGATCGAGGGGCGCGACCTCAATCCGGTGCTGCAGGACATCGGTCTCGCCGTGCATCCGCCGATGCTCTATCTCGGCTATGTCGGTTTCTCGATCTCGTTCTCGTTCGCGATCGCGGCGCTGATCGAGGGGCGAATCGACGCGGCCTGGGCGCGCTGGGTGCGGCCGTGGACGCTGGTGGCCTGGATCTTCCTGACGCTCGGCATCGCGATGGGCTCCTACTGGGCCTATTACGAGCTCGGCTGGGGCGGCTGGTGGTTCTGGGACCCGGTCGAGAACGCCTCGCTGATGCCGTGGCTCGCCGGCACGGCGCTGCTGCACTCGGCGCTGGTGATGGAGAAGCGCAATGCGCTGAAGGTCTGGACCATCCTCTTATCGATCCTGACCTTCTCGCTGTCGCTGCTCGGCACCTTCCTGGTGCGCTCGGGCGTCATCACCTCCGTCCACGCTTTCGCCAACGATCCGACCCGCGGCGTTTTCATCCTGCTGATCCTCTGCCTGTTCATCGGCGGCAGCCTGTCGCTGTTCGCGGGACGCGCGACCTCGCTGAAGCAAGGTGGCCTGTTCGCGCCGATCTCGCGCGAGGGCGCGCTGGTGCTGAACAATCTGCTGCTGACGGTGGCCTGTGCGGTCGTGCTGTTCGGAACGCTTTATCCGCTCGCAATGGAAGTGCTGGCCGATTTCAAGATGTCGGTCGGTGCGCCGTTCTATAATCTCAGCTTCGTGCCGCTGTTCGTGCTGCTGCTGCTCGCCGTGCCGTTCGGGCCGCTGCTGGCGTGGAAGCGGGGCGATCTGCTCGGCGTCACGCAGCGCCTGCTCGCGGCCGGTGTCGCCGGGCTCGTCGTGATCGCCCTTGTCTGGGCCTGGACCCGTGGCGGCAGCGCACTGGCGCCATTGGCCATCGGGCTTGGCGTCTTCGTCATCGCCGGTGCGCTGACTGATCTGGCCGAACGAACCGGCTTGTTTCGCCTGCCGTTCGCAACGTCGCTGCACCGTGCCCGCGGCTTGCCGCGCTCGGCATGGGGGACTGTGTTCGCGCATGCCGGTCTCGGCGTCGCGCTGATCGGGATCGTCTGCGAGACCACCTGGAACAGCGAATATATCGCGACCATGAAGCCGAACGACGTCGCGCAGGTCGCCGGATATGAGTTGAAGCTCGACGGCCTGCTCGAGCGCCAGGGGCCGAACTACCGCGAGATGATCGCCCAGTTCAACGTCAGCCGCGACGGCGAAGCGCTCAGCGTCATGACGCCGTCGAAACGCAGTTTTACCACGCGCGGCTCCTCGACCACCGAGGCTGCGCTGCTGACGCGGGGCGCAAGCCAGCTCTACATCTCGCTTGGTGACGTCACCGCCGAGGGCGCGATCGCCGTCCGCATCTATCACAAACCGTTAGTGCTCATGATCTGGTGGGGGCCCGTGCTGATGGCGTTCGGCGGCATGCTGTCGCTGTCCGATCGGCGCCTGCGGGTCGGTGCGCCGAAGCCGGCGCGGGCCAAGCAACGCCTGCAACCGGCGGAGTGACGCGATGCGCCGGATGATGTCCGCGATCGTCGCTCTTGTGCTGCTGGCCGCTCCAGCGGCCTATGCGGTGCAGCCCGACGAGATCATGTCGGATCCAGTCAAGGAAGCCCGTGCGCGCGACTTGTCGCGCGAGCTGCGCTGCATGGTCTGTCAGAACCAGTCGATCGACGATTCCGATGCGCCGCTCGCGCGCGATCTGCGGCTCCTCGTGCGCGAGCGGATCGCGGCCGGCGACAGCAATTCGCAGGTCCTCGATTTCCTGGTCGCCCGTTACGGCGAGTTCGTTCTGCTGAAGCCGCGTTTCGAACGGCAGACCATGCTGTTGTGGCTGCTCGCGCCGCTGCTGCTCGCCGGCGGTGGCTTTGCGCTGTGGCGGCAAAGCCGACGCAGCGCGCAGGTCGGCGCAGATGGTACGCAGCCGCCGCTCACGCCCGACGAACAGGCACGGCTCGCCGCGTTGATGTCCGACGACGCGGCATCGCGCTAGCTAGCTGGTCACGTCGGCGCGCGCGCATGGGCCGTCACAGGAACTTGATTAAGTTCCTGTCAAACCACGATTTTCGGTCTGCGATAAACTGCCGCATGCAGGCACGGTCTTCATTACAAAAGTTTAACCCCCCAGCCAGCGCGCGGTAAGGCGGCAGCCCCCATCTTCAGCTCCGTAAGGTGCCGCCATCGGACACCAAATGGATTTCAAGGCCCTGGAGACCTGCATGACCGATCGTCCCGACCTCACCAACCTTCCGTCCTACCGGCAGCCTCGCCGTTCGGTGTTTTCCGCCCGCAGGATCGCGCTGATGGCCTCGGTCGTCGCCGGCCTTGGCATCGTCGTCCATGGCTTCAGCCCGTCGACGTCGCCCGCCGACCTGTTCTCCAGCCCGGCGCACGCGCAGGTCAACAACGAGGTCAAGAAGGTCGAACGTCCGATCGGTTTCGCCGACATCGTCGAGCGTGTGAAGCCCTCGGTGATCTCGGTGAAGGTCAACATCAAGGAAAAGACCGCGAGCAACGACGACGGCGATGATTCCGCCTCGCCGTTCCAACCGGGCTCGCCGATGGAGCGCTTCTTCCGCCGCTTCGGCGGTCCGGATGGATTCCCGGGCCAGAAGGGTGGCCGTGGCCGCGTCGTGCAGGGCCAGGGCTCCGGCTTCTTCATCTCGGCTGACGGCTTTGCCGTGACCAACAACCACGTGGTCGACAGCGCCGACAAGGTCGAGGTCACGACCGACGACGGCAAAACCTACACCGCCAAGGTGATCGGCACCGACCAGCGCACTGACCTTGCTCTGATCAAGGTCGAGGGCGGCTCGAACTTCCCGTTCGCCAAGCTTGCCGACGGCAAGCCGCGGATCGGTGACTGGGTGCTGGCGGTCGGCAATCCGTTCGGTCTCGGTGGTACCGTGACCGCCGGCATCGTCTCGGCCAGCGGCCGCGACATCGGCAATGGCCCGTATGACGATTTCATCCAGATCGACGCGCCCGTGAACAAGGGCAATTCCGGCGGTCCGGCCTTCGACACCAACGGCGAGGTGATGGGCGTCAATACCGCGATCTACTCGCCCTCCGGCGGCAGCGTCGGCATCGCGTTCTCGATTCCCGCCAGCACCGTGAAGAGCGTGGTGGCGCAGCTCAAGGACAAGGGTTCGGTCAGCCGCGGCTGGATCGGCGTTCAGATCCAGCCGGTGACCTCCGACATCGCCGACAGCCTTGGCATGAAGAAGGCCGAAGGCGCGCTGGTGGCGGAGCCGCAGGCCAACGGTCCGGCGGCGAAGGCCGGCATCGAGTCCGGCGACGTGATCACGTCGGTCAACGGCGAATCCGTCAAGGATGCCCGCGAGCTCGCCCGCACCATCGGCGGCTTGGCACCCGGCGCGACCGTGAAGCTCAACGTGCTGCACAAGGGCCAGGACAAGGTCATGAACCTCACCCTCGGCCAGCTGCCGAACACGGTCGAAGCCAAGGCCGACATCGATAGCGACAGCGGCAAGGGCGCCAGCAAGGGCACCGATGTGCCGAAGCTCGGCATGACGGTTGCGCCCGCCAACTCCGTGGCCGGCGCCGGCAAGGACGGCGTCGTGGTCACCGAAGTCGATCCGAAGAGTGCCGCCGCCGAGCGCGGCTTCAAGGAAGGCGACGTGATTCTCGAAGTCGGCGGCAAGAGCGTGAGCACCGCCGGCGACGTCCGCGATGCCATCAACACGGCGCGGACCGACAACAAGAACAGCGTCCTGATGCGCGTGAAGAGCGGCGGCCAGTCGCGCTTCGTCGCGGTGCCCATCGCCAAGGGCTGACAAGGGCTGAGCCTCAAGAGGCTTACGAGATGAAGGGTGTCGCCGGCATCAGTCGCCCCCGCCGCCGGCACTCTTCCGGGGAGCAGCGTAACGTTTGCTCCCCACATCTACCTTCCGGTGGAATTACGCCCCCCTCCGTCGGAAGGCCTAGGGCGGTGAGGTCCCCCCAGCTTCACCGCCCGCCTTTTTGCCTACCCAGGTCCTGTTTTGCCTGAGAAGTCCCGTTTGCCTGGCTTGCATGCGATTGCCGCTCGCGCCATGTTCAGAGAAGGTTGACCTCCTTGACCGCCGCCGAACGCACAATGCGCCTCCTCATCATCGAAGACGACCGCGAATCCGCCGACTATCTCGTGAAGGCGTTTCGCGAGGTCGGACACATTGCCGACCACGCCGGCGACGGCGAGGAGGGCCTCGCCATGGCCGAGAACGGCGATTACGATGTGCTGGTGGTCGATCGCATGCTGCCCAAGCGCGACGGCCTGTCGCTGATCGGCTCGCTGCGCGACAAGGGCGATACGACGCCGGTGCTGATTCTGTCCGCGCTCGGGCAGGTCGACGATCGCATCAAGGGCCTGCGCGCCGGCGGCGACGACTATCTGCCAAAGCCCTATTCCTTCGCCGAGCTGCTGGCCCGCGTCGAGGTGCTGTCGCGCCGCCGCGGCGGGCCTGCCGAGGACACGCTCTACCGTGTCGGCGACCTCGAGCTCGACCGGCTCTCGCACCGCGTCGCCCGCGGCAAGGACGAGCTGACGCTGCAGCCGCGCGAATTCCGCCTGCTCGAATATTTGATGAAGCATGCCGGCCAGGTGGTGACGCGAACCATGCTGCTGGAGAACGTCTGGGACTATCATTTCGATCCACAGACCAACGTGATCGACGTGCACATTTCGCGGCTGCGCTCCAAGATCGACAAGGGTTTTGAGCGGCCGCTGCTGCACACGATCCGCGGCGCCGGGTACATGATCCGTGACGGCATTCGGTAAACTCGTCCGCACCACGGCATTCCGGCTGACGCTGGTCTACCTGTTCCTGTTTGCGGTCTTCGCCGCCTCGCTGCTCGGCTATTTCGCCTGGAATACGCGCCGGCTGATCACCGAGGAGATCACCCAGACGGTGAATGCCGAGACCTCGGAGATCAACGACATCTACGGTCGCCGTGGCCTGTTCGGCCTCGTGCGCGCGATCGAATATCGCGCGCTGCGGCCGGGCGCCAATCTCTACCTCGTGACCACGCCGACCGGGCAGGCGGTTGCCGGCAATGTCGGCTCGCTGGCACCGGGCGTAATGGCAACGCGCGGCTGGTCGGAGACGGCCTACCGGCGGATCGAGGACGGGAACGAACACGATCATCGCGCGCTGGTGCGCGTGACCGAGTTGGAGAACGGCTTCCGTCTCCTGATCGGCCGCGATCTCGACGAGCGACGGCGACTGTTCGGCATCGTCGCGAAGGCGGCGCAATGGTCGGTGCTGATCGTCGTGGTGCTTGGCCTCGGCGGCGGCGTTTTCGTCGCGCGCAGGGTGCTGACGCGCATCGACGCGATGTCCGGAACGGCCCACCGCATCATGATCGGCGATCTCAGCGAGCGCCTGCCGGTCGGGCGCAGCGGTGACGAGCTCGACCGCCTCGCCGAAAACCTCAACGCCATGCTGGAGCGGATCGAGGCGCTGATGGCGGGGCTGAAGGAGGTCTCCGACAACATCGCCCACGATCTCAAGACGCCGCTGACGCGCTTGCGCAACCGCGCCGAGGAGGCGCTGGCGAAATCGGGCGGCGAGGCCGACTACCGCGCGGCGCTGGAGCGGACCATCGAGGAATCCGACGGCCTGATCCGCACCTTCAACGCGCTGCTGATGATCGCGCGCGCGGAGTCCGGCCAGGCGCGCGGCAACATGGATGATTTTGACGCGGCCGATGTCGCGGGCGGCATTCACGAGCTCTACGAGCCGCTGGCCGAAGACGACGGCATGACCTTGAAGGTGAAGACGCAAGCCGCGCCCATTCACGGCAATCGCGAATTGATCAGCCAGGCGGTCGCCAATCTCGTCGAGAACGCGATCAAATACGGCAAGCCGGCCGCGCAGTCGGCGGGAACCGTGGTCAGCATGGACGCCCGTCAGATCACGATCGAGGCGAAGCGCGAGGGCGACCAGGTGCTGCTCAGCGTCACCGACCGTGGCCCCGGAATCCCCGAGGCCGATCGCAAGCACGTCGTCGAGCGATTCGTCCGGCTGGAGGCGAGCCGTACCATGCCGGGCTCCGGCCTCGGCCTCAGCCTCGCGTCCGCCGTTGCCACATTGCATGGCGGCGAATTGCGGCTGGGCGATGCCCAGCCCGGTCTCGTCGCTACGCTGATGCTGCCCGCGCGCACGGGGGCTGGCGACAGGGTTGCTCCGCCAATACCGGATGTGCCACAGAAGGTGGCATGAACCACTCCGCGCCGGGAAACGCGGACAAGCATGGTGAGAGCCTGGCCGCACGCTTCGCGGAGGCTCCCCATATTGCCGCTTCCACAACCGACGACCGACGTTTCGAAACCTGGCTGGCCGAGCTCGAGCCGGCACAGTCGGCTCGTGTTGAAGCGCTGCTGGTCCACCCTTTTGCCCGGGACATTCTCGCCGGGATCGCGGAATTTTCGCCTTATTTGTTCGATCTGGTGCGCGCCGATCCGCTGCGCCTGATCCGTTTGCTCGAATGCGAGGCGGATGCGCACCTCGCTGCGCTGATCGGGGAGGCGAGGGGCGCGGTGCTGGCTGCCACCGACGAAGCCGAAGTGATGCTGCTGCTTCGTCGCATGAAGGCGGAGGCAGCACTCCTGATCGCGCTGTGCGACATCGGCGGAGTCTGGCCTGTCATGCGGGTGACGGCCGCGCTGACCGATCTCGCGGTGTCCTCGGTGCAGGCGGCGCTGCAGTATTTGCTGCGACAGGAGGCCGCACGCGGCAAGCTCGTGCCGCCCGATCCCGAGGCGCCGGAGGTCGGCTCCGGCCTGATCGTGCTCGCGATGGGCAAGATGGGCGCGGGCGAACTGAACTATTCCAGCGACATCGATCTCATCGTCTTCTTCGATCCCGACAACACAACGCTCGCGCCGGATATCGAGCCGCAACCGTTCTTCGTCCGGGTGACACAGGGCATGGCGCGCATCCTCCAGCAGCGCACCTATGACGGCTACGTGTTCCGCGTCGATCTGCGTCTGCGGCCCGATCCGTCCTCGACGCAAGTTGCGATCTCGCGTGACGCTGCGCTGCATTACTATGAGCGGGAGGGGCGCACCTGGGAGCGCGCCGCGATGATCAAGGCGCGTGCTTGCGCCGGCGACGCGATCGCGGGCGAAGCGCTGCTCGCCGAGATCTCCCCCTTCGTCTGGCGCAAGCATCTCGACTTCGCCGCACTTGCCGACGTGCACGACATGAAGCGGCAGATGCAGACCTATCGCGGCCAGAGCGAGATCGCGGTCGAAGGCCACAACGTCAAGGTCGGCCGTGGCGGCATCCGCGAGATCGAATTCTTCGCTCAGACCCAGCAGCTGATCGCCGGCGGCCGGCATCCGGATTTGCGGGTGCGGCCGACGCTTGCGGCGCTAAACATCCTTGCTTCCAGCAACTGGATCACCCGTGCCGCGCGTGACGAACTGACCACGGCCTACGAATTCCTGCGCCGGGTCGAGCATCGTCTCCAGATGATCGCCGACGAGCAGACCCATGCACTGCCGGAGGACAAGGAGGCGGTTGAACGCTTCGCCTGGTTCTTCGGCTATGACAGCCGCGAGAGTTTCGCACGCGACCTGTTGCGCCAGCTCGGGATCGTACAGGGGCATTACGAAAAACTGTTCGAGGGCGATGATCCGACCGGCACGGCAAGCCTGCCTGCGATCGACTATCGCGCCGGTCCCGACGATCCGCGCCTGCTCCAGCATCTGACGACGCTCGGATTCAAGAAGCCCGCTGCCGTGGCGCAGACCATCTGCGACTGGCTTACCGCTGACTACCGCGTCTTTCGCAACGAGCAGACGCGAAACGCCTTCGTCGAATTCGTGCCGGCCCTCATCGACGGCCTCGCGCGGGCCGAGGAGCCGGACCGTGCTGTCGTCGCATTCGACCAATTCCTCCAGGCGCTCCAGCGCGGCGGCCGGCTGATCACGCTGCTTGGCCAGAACCGCGATCTCGTTGCGCTGGTGGCGCTCGTGCTTGGCGCGGCGCCCCGGCTTGGCGAGATGCTGGCGCGGCAGCCGCAGCTGATGGACGGCCTGATCGATCCGCGCTTCTTCGGCGCAATGCCGGACAAGCAGGAATTGTCGGCGCGCCTTGCGACCACGGTGCAGGATGCCGGCTCCTACGAGGAGTTTCTGGACCGCCTGCGCCTGTTCGGGCAGGAGAGCCTGTTCCTGATCGGCACGCGTATCCTCTCTGGCACCGTCTCGGCGCAGCAGGCGAGCACGGCCTTCGCCGACGCCGCCGAGGGCATCGTCGACACCGGGCACCGCCTTGTCGCGGAGCGCTTCGCCGACCAGCATGGGCGGATCAAGGGGCAGGAGACCGCCATCATCGCGATGGGCCGGCTCGGCAGCCGCGAGATGACGGCGTCCTCGGATCTCGATCTGATCCTGCTCTATGATTTCGACAGCAACAATCCGGATTCCGACGGCCAGAAGTCACTGGAGGGCGCGCATTATTTCGCCCGCTTCACCCAGCGCCTGATCAGCGCGTTTACCACCCGCACCAATTACGGCGTGCTCTACGAGATCGACATGCGGCTGCGGCCCTCGGGGCGCGCGGGTCCCGTGGCATCGAGCCTCGTCTCCTTTGCGGACTATCAGGCCAACGAGGCCTGGACCTGGGAGCACATGGCGTTGACGCGCGCGCGTGTGGTCTCGGCATCGCCCGAATTCACCGCGCGGATCGAGAGCATCATCCGCGAGGTCCTGACCCGTCGCCGCGATGCCGCGGTCACCGCCAACGACGTCGCCGACATGCGCCGCGCGATCGCGCAGGAGAAGGGCGAGACCGACTATTGGGACCTGAAATACGCTTCCGGCGGCATGGTCGACATCGACTTCATCGCGCAATATCTCCAGCTCGTGCATGCCCATGACAAGCCGGCGATTCTCGACGTCAGCACGGTGCAGGTGCTGGACAATGCCGCCAGGCTCGGCGTACTGCCGCAATCGGAGGCGGAGATCCTGCGCGCCGCGGCGCGACTCTATCACGATCTGACGCAGATCCTGCGGCTCTGCGTCAGCGACCGCTTCAAGCCGGAAACCGCCGGCACCGACCTCCAGCGTGTGATGGCGCGCGCCGGCGATGCGCCGGATTTCTCGTCGCTGGAGGCGCGCGTGAAGGAGACGCAAAGCGAGGTGCGGCGGGTGTTCACTGCGCTGCTCGATCGTCGCGGCTAATTCGGCTTTGACGGTGCGTCGGCAGCCGGCTTGATCTGCACCGGTATGGATTTGTACGACGGCGTTCCCGACTTTGCGTCGTAGTGATCGAGCGCGACCAGCACATTGGCCTCCGGATAGTAGGCCGCAACCGATCCCTCCGCGATCTTGTAGGCGACCGCAGTTACGCCGCGCAGGATGCGCTCGCTCAGGCCATCTTCGGCCGGATCATCGACGCTGATGTCGACGACGTCGCCATGGCTCAATCCGCGTTTTGCGAGATCCTGTGCGTTGACGAAGACCACGTCGCGGCGCCCCTTGATGCCCCGATAGCGGTCGTTTAGCCCATACAGTGTCGTGTTGTACTGATCGTGGCTGCGGATCGTGGTCAACGTCAGTGCGTCCGCGTTGGGCGGGTCTTCTTCGAGACCGGGATAAATCAAGAAGTTGGCTCTCTTGCTCGGCGTGAGCCATTCCCGCTCGGAGGCGGCGTTGCGCAGGCGGAAGCCGCCGGGATGCAGGATGCGGGCGTTGAAGTCCTTGAAGGCAGGAAACACGCCTTCGATGCCGTCGCGTATCCTGCTGTAGTCCGCAATCATCTCGGACCACTGCACCTTGGTGTTCGGCAGCGTCGCCATCGCCATCTCGGCGATGATGGCCGGTTCGGATTTCAGATGCTCGGAGGCGGGTTTCAGGCCCCCGCGGGAGGCATGCACCATCGACATCGAATCTTCCACGGTGACCGATTGCGGGCCGGTGGCCTGCATATCGATTTCGGTGCGTCCCAGGCAGGGCAGAATGAACGATTGCTTGGCCAGCAGCAGGTGTGAGCGATTGAGTTTTGTCGCGATATGGACGGCGAGATCGAGGCCACGCATCGCCTCGAAGGTGGCTTGCGGGTCCGACATGGCAACGGCGAGGTTTCCGCCGAGGCAGACCAGCGCCTTCGAGCGCTTATCACGGATCGCTTCGATGGCCTCGACCGCGTTGTGTCCCTTGGCTCGTGGAGGCTCGAAGCCGAAGACACGGACGATTCCGTCGAGCAACGCCGCGTTCGGAATCTCGGTGATGCCGACGGTCCGGTCGCCCTGTACGTTGGAGTGGCCGCGCAACGGTGAGATGCCGGCTCCTTCGCGTCCGATATTGCCGCGAAGCATCAACAGATTGGCGATCTGCTGCACATTGCCGGTGCCGTGCCGGTGCTGGGTGATCCCCATGCCATAGTTGATGATAACGCGATCGGCCTTGGCATAGACGTTTCCGATTGCCTCGATGTCAGACCGCGAGAGCCCGGACGCCGCCTCGATCGCATTCCAGGACGTCGCCTCGATATCTGCCAGCAAGGCCTCGATGCCCGTGGTGTGGGTCGCGATGAACTCGCGGTCGAGCAGGCCGGGGCCGCCTTCCGCAAGGCTGTTCGCATCGAGGGCAAGCAGGGCCTTCATCATGCCCTTGAGCACGGCGATGTCGCCGCCCACCTTCACCAGATAATAGGATGACGCGATCGGCGTGGAGTCGAGCGTCAACATCTCCACAGGACTCTGCGGCGATGTAAATCGCTCCAGGCCGCGTTCGCGCAGCGGATTGATGGCGATGATCGGCACGCCGCGCTTGGACGCCTCGCGAAGCGTCGTCAGCATGCGCGGATGATTGGTGCCGGGATTATGGCCGATGCAGAAGATGCAGTCGCTGTGGTCGAAATCCTCCAGCGTCACCGTGCCCTTGCCGACCCCGATCGATTCCGGCAGGCCCACGCTGGTGGCTTCGTGGCACATGTTCGAGCAATCGGGAAAGTTGTTGGTGCCATATTCGCGAACGAACAGCTGATACAGGAAGGCGGCCTCGTTCGAGGCGCGTCCCGACGTGTAGAACTCTGCCATGTTGGGATCGGGCAGGGCGCGCAGCGCCGCGCCGATCTGGCTCATCGCGTCCTGCCACGAAATCGGCAGATAACGATCCGTGGCGCGATCGTACACCATGGGGTGGGTGAGGCGGCCTTCGTTTTCGAGGTCGTAATCCTGCCAGCCCCAGAGTTCGCTGACGGTGTGGCCTGCGAAAAACTCGGGCGTGGTCCGCTTGGCCGTCGCTTCCCATGAGACAGCCTTGGCGCCGTTTTCGCAGAACTCGAATGACGAGGTGTGCTTCGGGTCCGGCCACGCACAGCCCGGGCAGTCGAAGCCGTGAGGCTGATTCATGGTCAGGAGACCGTGGGTCTCCTTGGCCGGCGCCATTTGTCCCCGAACCGCGTCGGCCACGGCCTTGAGCGCGCCCCAGCCTGCGGCCGCGCCCTGGTAATCCTCAATGCCCTCGAGCTTCTTTTTGGTCATCGGCCGTCCTGTCATCATCCAAGAAGACAAGATAGTGCCGGCGCGTTCCGCTGAGCCACGCAATAAATTGCGAGCTGACATGTGGTCGTGCCGCGTATCAGGGGCAGCGGCGAGATAATCGTGCGATTTCGATAGAGTGTACGGCCCGCGCCTGAGCTCAGGGCTGCTTCAGCGATGTCAGGGCTTCGAGCACGTTCGGCTCGAGGCCTGCGCCGCCTGCATCGAGATGGGCGAAGATCGCGCGCTTCATCCGGGGATCCCAGAACTTCTTGATGTGGTCGGCGATGCCCGGCACGGCCTTGTCGTGGCCCTGGCTGCGGAAGAACGTACCGATCTGGTTGGCCATGTAGACGAGGCGGTCAGGCGACGACATCGATGATCTCCGGAGCACGATGAGCCGTGACGCGGCCATGGTGCGTGAACACTTCAAACCCGTCGCTGCGGGCAATCGCAATCAGCGTGATGCCGGCGGCTTCCGCGGTGCGGACCGCGAGCGCGGTGGGGGCGGAAACCGCGACCATCGCCGGCGCACCGATGGCGGCCGTCTTCTGCACCATCTCGACCGAGACGCGGCTCGTGAGCAGAACCATGCCGCAGCTTGCGTCCGTCCGGCTGCGCGCCAGTGAGCCCGCGAGCTTGTCCAGCGCGTTGTGGCGGCCGACGTCCTCGCGCAGGGCCACAATGCCATTCGACGGCGACCAGAAGGCCGCGGCGTGGACCGCGCGGGTCTGGATGTTGATTGCTTGCAGGGGCGCGATGGTCTGCATCGCCGCCATGATCTGCTCGGGCGTGAAGGTCTGGCCCGGCGGCACGATGGCCGCGGGCCTTATGGCCTCGGCAATGGAGTCGATGCCGCAGATGCCGCAGCCGGTGGGGCCGGCAATGTGGCGGCGGCGCTCGCTGATGCGCGCGGCGTTGTCCTGCTCGAGCCACATCCGCAGCTCGATGCCGTCGTCGAGGCGAACCACATCGAGCGACTTGATGTCGTCGACCGATGTGATGATGCCTTCGTCCAGGCTGAAGCCGACGGCAAAATCTTCCAGGTTCTGCGGCGTCCCCATCATGACGGCATAGGTGCCACCATTATAGGTCAGCGCCAGCGGCGTTTCCTCGGGGATCAGCCGCGTTCCTTCTGACGCGACACCGTCGCGCCAGATCTCGCGGTCGATGGCCTGGACCGGCACGTGCATCCAGTTACTCCGCGGCCTCGGCGGGCGCGATGCGGCGGGAGTGCCGCGCCTGCTCGTCGTAGCTCTTCTGCCAGTCGGACGGGCCGTTCGACGGCGAGATCTGCACCGCCGTCACCTTATACTCGGGACAGTTGGTCGCCCAGTCCGAATACTCGGTCGTGATTACGTTGGCCTGGGTGTCCGGATGGTGGAACGTGGTGTAGACCACGCCCGGCGACACGCGGTCGGTGATCTCCGCGCGCAGCGTGGTCTCGCCGGCGCGGCTCTGCAGCCGCACCCAGTCGCCGTCGCGGACGCCGCGCAGTTCGGCGTCGTGCGGATGGATCTCCAGCCGGTCCTCGGCATGCCAGACCACGTTCTCGGTGCGCCGCGTCTGCGCGCCGACATTGTACTGGCTGAGGATGCGGCCCGTCGTGAGCAGCAGCGGGAAGCGGGGGCCGGTGCGCTCGTCGGTCGCGACATATTCGGTGACGATGAACTTGCCCTTGCCGCGGACGAAGCCGCCGATATGCATCACCGGCGTGCCTTCCGGCGCCTTCTCGTTGCAGGGCCACTGCACCGAGCCGAGCTCGTCGAGCTTGGCGTAGGAGACGCCGGCGAAGGTCGGCGTCAGCGCCGCGATCTCGTCCATGATCTCCGAGGGATGGCTGTAGTTCATCTCCAGGCCCATCGCCTTGGCGAGCGCGATGGTGACCTCCCAGTCGGCCATGCCGTTCTTCGGCGACATCACCTTGCGAACGCGCTGGATGCGGCGTTCGGCGTTGGTGAAGGTGCCGTCCTTCTCGAGGAAGCTCGAGCCGGGCAGGAACACGTGGGCGTAGTTCGCGGTCTCGTTGAGGAAGAGATCGTGAACGATGACGCATTCCATCGCCGACAGCGCTGCCACCACATGCTTGGTATTGGGATCGGATTGCAGGATGTCTTCGCCCTGCACGTAGATGCCCATGAACGTGCCTTCGATGGCGGCATCGAACATGTTGGGAATGCGCAGGCCCGGCTCCGGGTTGAGCTTGACGTTCCAGAGCGCCTCGAACTGGTCGCGCACGGCATCGCCCGAGATGTGACGGTAACCGGGGAGCTCGTGCGGAAACGAGCCCATGTCGCAGGAGCCTTGAACGTTATTTTGGCCGCGCAGCGGGTTCACGCCGACGCCGGGACGGCCGATATTGCCGGTCGCCATCGCGAGGTTGGCGATCGCGATCACCGTGGTCGAGCCCTGGCTGTGCTCGGTGACGCCGAGCCCGTAATAGATCGCGCCATTGCCGCCGGTGGCATAGATGCGGGCGGCTTCGCGCAGGTCGTTCGGGTCGACGCCGGTCAGGATGGCGGTCGCTTCCGGGCTGTGCTTGGGCTGGGCGACGAAGGCGGCCCATTCCTCGAACTCGCTCCAGTCGCAGCGCTCGCGCACGAAGGTCTCGTTGACGAGGCCTTCGGTGACGATCACATGCGCCAGCGCCGTCACGACGGCAACGTTGGTGCCGGGCATCAGCGGCAGATGCAGCGCCTTCACATGCGGCGATTCCACCATTTCGGTGCGGCGCGGATCGAGCACGATCAGCTTTGCGCCCTGACGCAGCCGCTTCTTCAGGCGCGATGCGAACACCGGGTGCGCCGAGGCCGGATTGGCGCCGATGATCATGGCGACGTCGGTGTCCTCGACCGAGTCGAAATCCTGGGTGCCGGCCGACGTGCCGAAGGTCTGCGACAGGCCATAGCCCGTCGGGGAGTGGCAGACGCGCGCGCAGGTGTCGACATTGTTGTTGCCGAAGCCGGCGCGGATCAGCTTCTGCACCAGATAGGTCTCTTCATTGGTGCAGCGGGACGAGGTGATGCCGCCGATGGCGTCACGGCCGTATTTCTGCTGGATGCCGCGCATCCTGTCGGCGGCAAACGAGAATGCTTCGTCCCAGGACACTTCGCGCCAGGGGTCCTCGATCCGCTCGCGGATCATCGGATTGAGGATGCGTTCCTTGTGATTGGTGTAGCCCCAGGCGAAGCGGCCCTTGACGCAGGAATGGCCGCGATTGGCCTTGCCGTCCTTGTACGGCACCATGCGCACGACTTCCTCGCCGCGCATCTCCGCCTTGAAGGTGCAGCCGACGCCGCAATAGGCGCAGGTGGTGACGACGGAGTGTTCGGGCTGGCCGATCTCGATCACGGACTTTTCCGTCAGCGTCGCGGTCGGGCAGGCCTGCACGCAGGCGCCGCAGGAGACGCATTCGGAGCCGAGAAAACTCTCGCTCATGCCGGGCGAGACGCGGCTGTCGAAGCCGCGACCGGAGATCGTCAGCGCGAAGGTGCCTTGCACTTCCTCGCAGGCGCGGACGCAGCGCGAGCAGACGATGCACTTGGAGGGATCATAGGTGAAGTACGGGTTGGACTCGTCCTTCGGCATCCAGGCGGCGTTGATCTCGCCATGGGATTTGGCGAAGACGTGGTTCTCGCCCTCATAGCCGTAACGCACGTCGCGCAGGCCCACGGCGCCGGCCATGTCCTGCAACTCGCAATCGCCATTGGCGCCGCAGGTGAGGCAGTCGAGCGGATGGTCGGAGATGTAGAGCTCCATCACGCCCTTGCGCAGCTTCTTCAGCCGCTCGCTCTGGGTGTGAACGACGAGGCCCGGCATCACCGGCGTGGTGCAGGAGGCCGGCGTGCCGGCGCGGCCCTCGATCTCGACGACGCAGAGCCGGCAGGAGCCGAACGCGTCGACCATGTCGGTCGCGCAGAGTTTGGGGATCTGGTGGCCGGCATCCATCGCGGCCCGCATGATCGAGGTGCCCTCGGGCACCGTGACCTGGTTGCCGTCGATGGTCAGCGTCACCATCGTTTCCGATTTGGAGCGCGGTGTGCCGTAGTCGATTTCTTCGATCAGAGACATCGTCGTTCTCCTATTCCGCGGCCTGAAGCGTGGTCGGGGCCGGGATAAAATCTTCCCGGAAGTGCTTCAATGCGCTGAGCACGGGGTAGGGCGTGAAGCCGCCGAGCGCGCAGAGCGAGCCGAATTTCATGGTGTTGCAGAGGTCTTCGACGAGCGCGAGGTTTTCGCTGACGCGGTCGCCGCGGATGATCTTCTCGATGGTCTCGACGCCGCGGGTCGAGCCGATGCGGCAGGGCGTGCACTTGCCGCAGGATTCGATGGCGCAGAATTCCATGGCGAAACGCGCCTGCTTGCGCATGTCGACGCTGTCGTCGAACACGACGATGCCGCCATGGCCGATCAGGCCGTCGCGCGCGGCGAAGGCTTCGTAGTCGAACGGGGCGTCGAACAGGGCGCGGGGGAAGTAGGCGCCGAGCGGACCGCCGACCTGCACCGCACGGACCGGGCGGCCGGTGAAGGTGCCACCGCCGATGTCGTCGACGAGCTCGCCGAGCGTCACGCCGAACGCCGTCTCGAACAGACCGCCCTGGCGGATGTTGCCGGCAAGCTGGATCGGCATCGTGCCGCGCGAGCGGCCCATGCCGAAATCGGCATAGGCCTTGGCGCCCTCGGCGAGGATGAAGGGGATGGCTGCAAACGACAGCACGTTGTTGATGACGGTCGGCTTGCCGAACAGGCCGTGATGGGCCGGCAGCGGCGGCTTTGCGCGCACCAGGCCACGGCGGCCTTCCAGGCTCTCCAGCAGCGACGTCTCCTCGCCGCAAACGTAGGCGCCGGCGCCGACGCGCACTTCCATATCGAAGCTGGTGGTCGAGCCGCCGATCTTGTCGCCGAGATAGCCGCCGCGCCTCGCCGCAATGATGGCAGCTTTCATCGCCTCGACGGCATGCGGATATTCGCTGCGGATGTAGATGTAGCCCTTGGTGGCGCCGACGGTGATGCCGGCGGTCGTCATGCCCTCGATGACGAGGAAGGGATCGCCTTCCATGATCATGCGATCGGCGAAGGTGCCGCTGTCGCCTTCGTCGGCGTTGCAGACGATGAATTTGCGGTCAGCCTTGGCTTGCGCGACCGTCTTCCACTTGATGCCGGTCGGGAAGCCGGCGCCGCCGCGGCCGCGCAGGCCGGAGGCGGTGACCTCAGCGAGGATCGCATCCGAGCCGAGCGACAGCGCGCGCTCCAGGCCCTTGTAGCCGCCATGAGCGCGATAGTCCTCGAGCGAGCGCGGATCGATCACGCCGCAGCGGGCAAAGGTGAGGCGGGTTTGGCGCTTGAGCCAGGGGATCTCGTCCGCGACGCCGAGACGCAGGGCGTGGGGCCCGTTGCTGGCCATGGACTCGAACACGGAGGCGACGTCCTCGGAGCTGACGGGGCCGTAAGCAACGCGGCCCTTGAGCGTCGCCACCTCGACCATCGGCTCCAGCCAATGCAGTCCGCGCGAGCCGGTCCTGACGATCTCGATCGGCAGTCCGCGCTTCTCTGCGGTCTGCGCGAAAGCTGCGACGACCTCATCGGCGCCGACGGCGACAGCGGTCGCATCGCGCGGGACGAAAATTTTCATCGTCATCGTTGCGCCTCCGCAACCAGCGCATCGATGCGCTTTTCGTCGAGCCGGCCGACGAGGCGGCCGTCGAGCATCGCCGACGGTGCGGTCGAGCATAGCCCGAGGCAGTAGATCGGCTCCAGCGTGACGCGATCATCCGCAGTGGTGTTGCCGAGCGAAACGCCAAGCTTGGCTTCGGCGCGCGCAGCCAGCGCATCGCCACCGGCGGCCTGGCAGGCTTCGGCGCGGCACAGCTTCAGCACATGGCGGCCGGCCGGCTTGTGGCGGAAGTCATGGTAGAAGGTGAAGACGCCATGGACTTCGGCGCGCGACAGATTCAGCGCCTGCGCCACCATCGGAATCGCCGCCTCCGGCACATAGCCGAACGCTTCCTGGAGCGCGTGCAGAATAACGAGAGTCGCGCCTTCCTGCTTGGCATGTTCGGCGATGATCTCGGCGCCGCGCGTTTCGTCCCAAGGCTCGTAACGAGGTTCGTAAACGGCTGTCATTCTTCGTTCTCAGATTGAGCGTCCCTTCCTCGCAAACTATTTGGAATCGTTCAAAGATCAATAAAGCTGTCCCATGCTGCGATTGCGAATTCAGATCGATTTGGAAGCGCGATCGGTCGATACGAAATACTAATGAAGCTTGGATCGACTGCCGGTTTTTGCGTGTTGGTGCAGGCCCGGCGTGATAGCTTGTATGCCACGACAGAAACCGAGGGGACGACCGGTTGATCGACAAGCTTGAACTGCTGCTGGCGCTGGCCAAGGAGCGGCATTTTGGACGGGCGGCGGAGGCTTGCGGCGTCACCCAGCCGACCATGTCGACCGGGCTCAAGCAGCTCGAGGAGATCCTCGGCGTCATGCTGGTCGAGCGCGGGTCCCGGTTCCAGGGATTTACCCCCGAAGGCGAGCGGGCGCTGGACTGGGCACGTCGCATCGTGGGCGATGCCCGCGCGATGCGCCAGGAAATCAACTCGCTGAAGGAAAAGCTGTCCGGCGAGATTCGTATTGCGGCGATTCCGACCGTGCTCGGCATGGTGGCCGCATTGACCACGCCGTTCCGCGCCAAGCATCCCGAGGTCCGCTTCCGCATCCAGTCGACGACCTCGTCCGAGGTGCTGGGGCTGCTCGAAAATCTCGAGGTCGACGCCGGGCTGACCTATATCGAGAACGAGCCGATCGGGAAGGTGCGTACCATTCCGCTCTACAACGAGAGCTATCGCCTCCTGACCGCGCCCGATGCGATGTTCGGCGACCGCGAGTCCGTGACCTGGCAGGAGGTCGGCCAGGTGCCGCTGTGCCTGCTGACGCCGGACATGCAGAACCGCCGCATCATCGACCGCGCGCTGCGCTCGGTCGGTGCGGAGGCGACGCCGACACTGACCTCGAACTCGCTGCTGGTGCTGTACACGCACGTCAAGACCGGGCGTTGGGCGAGCGTGATGCCGGCCAAGCTCGCCGAGACGCTCGGCCTCTCCGACAAGGTCCGCTCGATCCCGATCACCGATCCCGACGTCAATTACAGCATCGGTCTGGTGATCCCGCAGCGCGACCCGATGACGCCGCTGATCGCGGCGCTGGTCAATGTCGCGCGCGAAGTGGCGCCGACGCTGCAATCGTAGGAGCCAGAGCGGGAGGGCCCGAGCAAGCGCCTCGTCCTTCGAGACGACGCGCTTCGCGGTCTCCTCAGGATGAGGCTCCGTTGTATCGGTGTTCGTCGAACGGCTACCGCGTACTCCGCCCTCATCCTGAGGGCCCGCCGGAGGCGGGCGTCTCGAAGGATGGCCGCAGGAGAGCTTCCCGACATGCGTTAGGCCGCCGCGGATATCCCGGCTGCCGCCTTGATGGCGTCGCGCGGCAGCGTCACGCGGACGACGGTGCCGATTTCGAGCCTGGAGCGCAGCTTCATCGAGCCGCCGTGGAGCTGCGCCAGCGAGCGGGCGATCGCGAGCCCGAGGCCGGAGCCGTGATAGGTCTTGGTGAGCTGGCTCTCGACCTGCTCGAACGGGCGTCCGAGCCGCGCCAGCGAGTGCGGCGCGATGCCGATGCCGGTGTCGGCGATGATCAGCACGATCCTGTCCTCGAGCTGCCGGCTGCGCACCACGATGCGTCCGCCGTCCGGCGTGAACTTCACGGCGTTGGACAGCAGGTTGACGATGATCTGCTTGGTGGCGCGGCGGTCGGCGACGACGGAGATCGATTTCTCGATCTCGGCATCGAGCGTCAAATTCTTGTCCTGGGCCCGGCCGGAGACGACGCGCAGGGATTCCGCGAGCGTCTGTCCGACGTCTAGCTCCTCCATGTCGAGCTTCATCCGGCCGGCCTCGATCTTGGACATGTCGAGGATGTCGTTGATGACCTCGAGCAGATAATGGCCGCTGGTCAGGATGTCGTGGCAGTATTCCTGGTACTTCTCCGAGCCGAGCTCACCGAACATGCCTGAGCCCATGATCTCGGAGAAGCCGATGATCGCGTTGAGCGGCGTGCGCAGCTCGTGGCTCATATTGGCGAGGAATTTCGACTTGGTCTGGTTGGCTTCCTCGGCGCGGGTCTTCTCGCGCTGATAGTTCTCCGCGAGATCGGCGAGCTCGATGGTCTGGCGTTCCAGCGCCGCCTGCGAGCGCTTGAGGTCGATCACGGTGGCGCGCAGGCGCAGATCGTTGTCGACCAGCTTCTGCTCGTGCTCCTTGATGCGGGTGATGTCGGTGCCGACCGAGACGTAGCCGCCGTCCTTGGTGCGGCGCTCGCTGATGTGCAGCCAGTTGCCGTCGTCGAGCTGGGCCTCGAAGGTGCGCGCGCCGGGGCCCTGGGCAGCGGTCTCGTTGTGGCGGGTGCGGACCTCCGGCATGCGGCCGACTTCCAGCACGGTCTCGTAGGAGGTGCCGGGGATGACGGCCGTGTCCGGCAGCTTGTGCAGGCGCTGGAAGTGCGAATTGCAGAGCACCAGGCGGTCGCTGGCGTCCCACAGCACGAAGGCTTCCGGAATGGTCTCGATCGCGTCTCGCAGGCGAAGGTCGGCCTCCACGGAGCGCTCGGCGAGGCTCTTCTGCTCGGTGATGTCGACCGCGATCCCGATCAGGTGCACGCCGGAATCGCCCGCCCCGTGCGTCCGCTCGCAGCGGACGCGGAGCCAGATCCAGTGGCCGTCGACATGCTGCATGCGGAAGGTCTGGTCGATGTGGTCGATCTTCTCGGAGATGAGCTGGTCAGCGATCGCGAACAGGTCGATGTCGTCCGACTTCACCAACGCGTTGACCTCGCCGAAGGTGAGGAGCTCGTTGCGGCCGTCGAGGCCCAGCATCGAGAACATCGATTGCGACCAGAAGATCCGGCCGCGCGACAGGTCCCAGTCCCACAGGCCGCAGCGGCCGCGGTTGAGCGCGGTGTCGATCCGCCCGCGCACGGCGTCGTTGATGAGGTCGCCTTCGCGGGCGCGGGTCGACTGCCAGTGGAAGGCGAAGCCGAGGATCAGGACGACGAAGCCCGTGGTGGCCGACAGCGTCACCGAAAGTGCTGCGTCCGACCCCCAGATCGGCTCGTTGCGCTCCTGGATCACGGTGACGAGGCCCGGCAGCGACTTGATCGGCCGCGAGGTCGCCATCGCGGCGTTGCCGTTCGGCAGCGTCATGTTCGAGACGTCATTGTCGCGCGGCGGTGCTGCGAGCAGCTGCGCTGTGGTGATCGCATCGAGCAGGCGGTCGTTGCCCGAGGGATCGCTGTCGATCGGAATGCGGGCGAGGACGCGGCGTTCGATTCCGGCCGAGGTGACGACGACGTGGCGGCCCGAGACCCTGGCCCGGGACGGGATCATGTCGGGCAGCAGCGTCGGCAGGTTCTCGACGGTCTTCAGCCGCTCCGCGCGCACCGAGGTGGCGCGGTCGATGCGCTCGGCGAGCAGTTCGGCGAGGAATGAAATGTCGTTCTGGATCACCTGGCGCTTCTGGCGCGTCTGGTCGACGACCTGGACGAAGGCGCCGAGGCAGATCGTGATGAGGAAGGCGATGATGAGCATCGGCACGGCGCGTCGCAGCGCCGGCTCGGCGATCAACAGCCGATGATAGGCAGGTTTCGCGATCGATTGCGCCAATCCTTTGATCGAATCGGATTGGACGCACGCGTTCGCGGCGTCTGCACGCGCCATGCCTTCGGCCCCCTGAAAACCAGCTTGCAACGAGTTTCGAAAGCAGCCCCACATCGCTTTCGAATCACAGCGATTTGAATCCAGTTTGTGCAGGCTGTCGAGAGTCAACGAAACGTTAACGCGAAATAATTCTTATCCAATGCAGAGTTTGCGCGCGTCGAGTCCGCAAACTCACGTGCGTGATGAGTCCGAAACGAGAACGTGTGACTCCATCACGCGCGCGGCGGTTCGGCGTGGCTGATGACGCGCTTCACGCTCGGGAATGCGCGGCGCAGCCGGCGCTCGATCGCATCGACTTGCTCGTGCACCTTGATCACGCTCATCGACGGCGTGGCGCGGCAATGGAAGTTGACGATCTCGCCGGCATCGGTGTTGCGGACACGCACATTATGGATGTCGTGGATCTCGCCGCCGGCGGCATATTCGGTGAGCGCGGCGGCAATGGCCTGCACCCGTTCCGGCGCGGCATCCATGCCGAACGGCAGTTCCGGTGCCAGCGGCTCGATATGGACGTCGACCTCGACGTCCGCGCCGAACTCCTCCTGGATCTTCCGCTCCAGTGTGTTGGCAACGTCGTGGGCGGCTTCGAGGGCCATCTCGGCGTCGACCTCGAGGTCGATGCCGACGATCAGCTTGCCGCCGAGATCGTGCACCGTGACGTGGTGGATGGCGAGACCAGAATTGTGCGCGATCACCATGATGCGGTCATGCACGGTCTCGTTGTCGCGCGCGACCGGGACCGCGGTGAAGGTGAGGTCGGCGTCGCCGAACGTCTTGGTGACCGCCGCCTGCGCGTTGCGCTTGATCTCCTCGACGCGGTCGATCGGGTAGGTCCGCGGCACCTTTGCGATGGTGTCGATGAACGTGGTCGCCCCGACCATGCGCACGCGCAGCCGCTCGACGTCGATCACGCCGGGCACGCTGCGGATCGCGGCGGTGGCTTTTTCCTGGGCGCCTTCCGGCGCGCGGTCGAGCAGCGTCTGCACCGTCGAGCTTGCCATCCGCAGGCCGAGAGCCGCGATCATCACGGCCACGGCCGCGGCGGCCGCCGCGTCACCCCACCAGAAGCCGAAGGCTGCGAGAATCAGGCCCACGATTACGGCACAGGAGCCCATGACGTCTGATGCAAAGTGCAGCGCGTCGGCGGCGAGCGCCTCGCTCCGGGTCTCCCGGGCGGCGCGGTGCAGGGCACGGGCGCGCCAGAGATTGACGACGATGTCGATCACCAGCACGACGAACGGCACGGCCGAAATCGTCGGTGGCGGGGTTCCCTCGCGAAGGTGGCTGTAGGCCTGGACCAGGATGCCGCCGGCGAGCACGTAGAGCAGCGCGGTGACGCCGAGCGCGGAGATGCTCTCGAGCTTGCCATGGCCGTAATGATGCTCGTCGTCGGCCGGCTTGTCGGAGACCCGCACCACCGCCCAGGTGATGATGGTCGCAACCAGGTCGATCGCTGAGTGCAGCGCTTCGGAGATCAGCGCCAGCGAGCCGATCGCGACGCCGACCACGAATTTGGCCGCCGCCATGCCGCCGCTGGCCAGGATCGAGATGGCCGCGACCGATGTCTTGTCGTGTTGTCCGCTCATGGCCGGGGATTTAGCAGGGCGTTCGCGAACATCAAGCGACGATCCACAGAAGTAGTCGCTAGTGAGTTGCAGGAGCGATCTAGGTCTTGCTCGATCTCGTAGAGTGGGCAAAGGCGCGTAGCGCCGTGCCCACCATCTCGTCCCGATTGCAAACGTGGTGGGCACGCTTTGCTTTGCCCACGAGACCGAGCCTGGAATGCCGGCTACGGCACCGTCACCACGATCTTCCCCAAATGCTTGTTCGCCTCCATGTGCTCGAACGCCTTGTCGATCTCGTCGAACCCGTAGACCTTGTCGATCGGCAGCTGGAGCTTGCGCGACTCCACCGCGCCCCAGATGTCCTTCCTGACCTCGTCGAAGATCGCGCGGACCTCCTCGATGGTGCGGGTGCGGAAGGTGACGCCGATATAGGAGATGCGGCGGGCCGCATGCAGGTCGAAGTTGAAGTCGGCATGGGTGCCGCCGAGCCGGCCAACATTGACGATGCGGCCCAAAATCTTCGTGGCGGCGAGGTTCTGGTTGGCGACCTGGCCCGAGACCTGGTCGACGATGAGGTCGACGCCTTCGCCGTTCGTCGCCTTCAGGACGTCGTCGATCCATTTGGGATCGGAGGAGTCGACCGCGAGGTCGGCGCCGTATTCGGTCAACCGGCCGCGGCGATAGGCGTCGGTCGAGGAGCCGATCACCATCCTGGCGCCCTTGAGCTTTGCGATCTGCATCGCCATCAGGCCGACGCCGGAACTGGCACCCTGGATCAGCACCGCCTTGCCGGGCTGCACACCGCCGACGGTGACGACGGCATTATGCATGGTCGTGAGCGCGACGGGCAGGGTGGCTGCCTCCTCGAAATTCATGTTCGAGGGCGCGCGGAACAGCCGGCCGTGGTCGGCGAGCGCGTACTCGGCGAAGGCCGCGCCGCCGGATCCCATGATGCGATCGCCGACCTTGACGCCCTTCGCGTCCGGTCCGAGCTCGGCGACTTCACCGGCCCATTCCATGCCGAGCACTGTGCCGACGCCGCCGGCCGCGCCATGAACGTGTCCCTTGCGCATGCCGGTGTCGGCACGATTGAGGCCGCAGGCGCGCACGCGCACCAGCACCTGCGTGCCTTTTGGTTTTGGTTGAGCGACGTCGGAAATCCGAGCGCCGTCAGGGCCGTAGACATAAGCCTTCATGAATTGCTCTCGCTTCTTGCAGTGATTATTCAGCGGCTTGCGCGCTTGGTTGAGCGATCATGGCTTCGAGCCGGCTGCGAATGATCGCCTCGGCTTCGCGCACGATGCGCGAGATGAGTTCGCCGCAGCTCGGGATGTCCTGGATCAGGCCCTGCACCTGGCCGGCCGACCAGATGCCTTCGTCGGAATTGCCGGTCGCATAGACCATCTTGCCGCGGGCGCCCGCAACGAGCTCGCGGATGTCCTCGAACTTGGCGCCTTCCTTTTCCATCGCGACCACCTTGGTCGAGATCTCGTTCCGGGCGACGCGCGAGGTGTTGCGCATGGTGCGGAAGATCAGCTCGGTCTCGCGCTCGTCATTGGCGACGATCTTCTCCTTGATGAGCTGGTGGATCGGGCTCTCCTTGGTGGCCATGAAGCGGGTGCCCATGTTGATGCCCTCGGCCCCCAACGCTAACGCCGCAACGAGGCCGCGGGCATCGGCAAAGCCGCCGGAGGCGATCATCGGGATCTTGATCTTGTTGGCGGCGGCCGGGATCAGGATCAGGCCGGGGGTGTCGTCCTCGCCGGGGTGGCCGGCGCATTCGAAGCCGTCGATCGAGATGGCGTCGACGCCCATCCGTTCGGCCGACAGCGCGTGGCGGACGCTGGTGCATTTGTGCACGACCTTGACGCCGTGCTTCCTGAACTCGTCGACATGCTCCTGCGGCTTGTTGCCGGCGGTCTCGACCACAGTGATGCCGGCTTCGATGATGGCGGCGCGGTATTCGGCGTAAGGCGGCGGCTTGATCGCGGGCAGGATGGTCAGGTTGACGCCAAACGGCTTGTCGGTGAGGTCGCGGCAGCGCGCGATCTCCTTGGTGAGGTCCTCAGGCGTCGGCTGGGTCAGCGCCGTGATGAAGCCGAGCGCGCCGGCGTTGGCGACCGCCGCGACCAGCTCGGCCCGCCCGACCCATTGCATGCCGCCCTGGACGATCGGGTGCTCGACGCCGACGAGTTTTGTGAATCGTGTCTGCAGCATTGATCTGTTCCCCCTGGGCGGCCCGCGGCTCTGTTATCGGTTGATGGCGGGAGGATGCCGCCGGGGTCGGCAAAAGTCTATTGCGCCGCCGTGCGGTGAGGGCGGGGCGTCATGCAGGGAGCGAGGGTGATTCCGCGGGGCGGATAATTGCTCTTGTCCAAGAGATTAGGAGGGCGCTCACACATTCTCCGCCGTCGTCCGGCGAAGGCCGGGACGACACCGAGAGATACCTTACTCCGCCGACAGCCGCACCATCTGGCGGCCGCCGTTGATGTCTTTCAGGCTGTTGACGAAGTTTTCCGGGCGCTGCCAGCGATAGGGGACCTTCAGTCCCATGTACTCGGCGATGTCGCCGATGAAGCCGGTGCAGTTGGTGGTCTCGGCGTTCCAGACCGGCGAGCTCGCCTGCAATTTCTTGATGTAGGCGAACACGCGCTTGGCGTCGGCCTCGTTGAGGTAGACGCGGTAGCTCGCGGTCAGATATTCGGGATCGAGATCGCCGTAGCTCGCGCCGGTCTCGGATGGCACCCAGGTGAGGTGACCGAGCACGTAGCTCCAGGTGTCACCCTTGGGCGTAAGGCCCGCGACGTCGACGGCGCGCTCGCTGGTCTTGCCGTACCAGACGAAGGCATGGCCCCAGCTTGCCGCCGTCCGCGCGCGGAAGTCGACGTAATAAGGACCTTTCTCCGCACGCGCGACCGGGCGCCGCGTCGATTGCGGTGCGGAGCGCGATGTGGAGTCGGTCGTGGCAAGCGCATTTGCATCGGCAACGCGCTTGTTCGCTTCGTGGGCCGAGGCCGAGGGCGTCACGCATGCGGTCATGGCCGCGAGCGCGAGACCTGCAAGGATGCAGAATCCCGATCGATCAGGTTTGTTCGTCACGATGTGCCCCTCGACTGTCGACCGGCTCCGCAGGTTTTTGCGGCTCAGTAGCGCACGGGCGCCTTGCCGATCGGGGCCTTGCCAATCGGGCTCTTGCCAATCGGCATCTTGCCGATCGGGGCCTGCTCGGCGGGATAGACCGCCACGGGCTGACGGCGCGGCAGATCCGCAGCGTTCGCAGCCGTCACCAGAGCAAGTGTAGCACCCAGAACAAATACAATCTTCTTCACAGTCATACCCCTAGAAGGTTTGGTCCAAACACGGCTGAGCCGTGCCCCCAGACACGCCTCAAAGATGCACGTCGGAATGCGTCCACAGTGCGGCACCCCCGCGACATGTTGGCGGCATTGATCGGGCGCGCGCAGATGTGATGTGTCGAAATGTTTCGGCGCGCCGCGCGTTCGTCAGCGATCGGCGGTGAGGCTGAAGTGCATCTCGATCTTGGCTGGCGATGGTTCGCTCGGGGTGCGCCAGGGCGAAAAGCCGGGCGTCGGATCGGGATCGGAACCGAGATCGATCGACCAGCGCTGTGTCGGCACGCCCGGGAGCGTCAGGCTGACGCCGCGGTGGCGTGTCTTGTACATCAGAGACGCGGAGGAAATGATCGCCTTGCGGTCACCGTCATGCGCGCGCCAGTTCGCCGGCAACATGGCGTTGGCATAGCCTGTCGCTTCCTCGACCTCGATGTGCACGTCCTCTTCCTTGTCCGGCAGGGTCATGCCGGGGGGCAGCCGAAACTCGATCTGCAGCGTCATGAAGCCGTGGCTGAGATTGGGCGAGCGGATGAGTTCGTACCAACCCCAATAGCCGAGGATGGCCACGATGAGCAGCACGGTGGCGGCAAAAGGGAAGGAGAGCTGGGTGGCACGGGGAGGCGCGGCATCGGAGGTTTCTGCAGGCGGCTCTGGTGTTGCGTCCCGGACCAGGCCGAAGCGCACGAACAGCCAGATGCCGGCGATGAAGCCGACCACGCCGCCGATCGGGCCAATGTCGAAGAAGGCCCCCATGGCTATGCCGCCATCGCGGTCCGGCCCTGCGAGCATGACCACCAGGGCGGCAAGGCCGGACCAGCCGGCGAGTGCGCCGAGCAAACCAGATAGGAAGCCGAGGATGAAGCGCATGAGCGATTGGTCGCAGGCAGATCGATCGTGGTTCGAACCGGTCCGTCTTTCGGCTTCACCCGATCCGATTCAGGCTGTTGCGGATGGTCGAGAAGATGCCGCCGATGTCCTTGCGCAGCGCATCGAGCGCGTTGAAATTCTCGAAGATGCGGGCGAGGCGGTCTTCGACCTCGCGCTTGCTCCTGGTCAGCGCATCGACGCGCGAGGTGAGGGTGACATCGCCGTTGGCCTCGATCTCGCCGACGGTTTTGGCCAGGAGATCGCGGGTGGTGCTGACATCGGCGATCATGGCCTCGATGCCGAACACCGGCGCCTTCAGCGGAACGAGATCGGCCTGCGATTTCGACAGCTCCGTCCTGAAGGCGTTGAGCGTGGCCAGCGTCTCCTGCAACGCGCCGAGGCGCTGGCGCGACTGGAGGACAAAATCGTTCAGCGCGTTCTGGCGGTCGACGAGCGTCTTGCCGTCGGGATCGGTCTCGACGCCGGCGAGCGAGCGTTCGAGCTGAGCCTGGCGCTGGCCGAGTTCCTCGAACTCGAGCCGGATGGTTTTGAGGATGTTGGCGCTGTCGTCGATGCGGGCCAGGCGCTGCTCGATCTCGATCTTGTTGTTCGACAGCGTCTCGACGCGTGCGCTGAGCGGCGCCTCGCCGCCGGTCTCGATCTCGTCGACGCTCTTGGCGAGGCGATCATGGCTGAGGCCGAGCTCGCCGATCAGGGCGTTGATGCCGGCGTCGGATGAGCGCAGCGGCACCAGCTCGGCATGGGATTTTGCCAGATCTTCCTTATATTGATTGAGCGTCGAGAACGTGTCCTGCACCGCGTTGACCCGGCCCAGCAGCGTCGATACGTCGCGGGCGATGTCCTTCAGCCGGTCGGCGAGATTGTTCTTGCGGTCGTCGGTCTCCAGGTCGAGCAGCGAGCGTTCGAGCTGGTTCTGGCGATCGCGGATCTCGGTGAAAACGGGCTCGACCGCGCGGCGCTGGTCGGCGACCTTGCCGACCATCTCGCGCAGCCCCTGCTGGCGGCGGCGGATCTCGGCGAGCTGGTCGTGCATGTCGGTCGACTGGTTGCGGCCCTGCTGGAGCAGCGCGCGCTGCTCGGTCTCGCCGAGCTTGTCGTGCAGCGCGGAGACGGCTTCCCTGGGATCGCTCTCGATCAGGTGCTGAACGGTGGTGTCGAGGTGATTTTGCAGGGCGTGGGCGACAACGACGTCTTCCCGGGTCTTCTTGAGGCGGTCGCGGAGCGTGTCCAGGCGCCGGTCCTGGCGCGAGAGCCGCCACGCCGAGGCGCCGATCAGCGCCAGCCCCACCACAAGGATCGCGCCGGCAGCGATGCGCTGCGGCATCGGCAGGGCGGCGAACATTGCGGGCAAATGGGTGACGTCGTAACCGAACGCCTGCGGGGCGAGAAACGCGATTGCCGCGAGCAGGACAACCCAGGCGACCAGGAAAAACAGCCACATCGCGACGCCCTCACGCCGGCACAATCTCGCCATGATTGCTATTGGAGAGCGGAACCGAGATCAAGGGCCGGACGGGTTGCCGGACGCGTCCGGGGACGCAATCCACGGCTGGTTGCGTTGGCGGGACGGTGGAGGGCGGTTGCGGTGCGGGGGCTACAGCCGAAACTCGTTGGTCAGCTCGCCGATGCCGTCGATCGCCACCGTCACAATATTCACCGGCTCCTTCATCACACCGACGCCGACGGAGGTGCCTACGGCGATGAGGTCGCCGGGGAGCAGGGTCATGTCATGGGAGATCTTGCTGACGAGGGCTTGCGCGCTGAAGATCATGTCCGCGATTGGATAGTTCTGCCGTTCCGCGCCATTGAGGTTGGTGCGCACCGTGAGTTTCGCCGGATCGAGGCCGGTCGCGATCACAGGGCCGAACGGGCCGTAATCGTCGATGCCCTTGGCGCGGGCCCACTGGGGAAAGGTGGGATCGCTGGTCAGGATGTCGTTGGCGGTGATGTCGTTGACGCAGGTATAGCCGAAGATGAAGCTGTCGGCTTCGGCTGGCGAGACGCGGGCGCAGGTCTTGCCGATGACGATGCCGAGCTCGCCCTCATAGGTCGTCTTGCCGTCGTAATAAGAAGGGCGGCGGATCACGGCGCCCGGCGTCGTGATGGTGGTGGTGGCCTTGAGCAGGTAGAGCGGCTCCGGCGGCTCGGGCTGATTGAGCTTGGCTGCGAGCGCGTGAAAATTGTTCCAGAGCGCGACGATCTTGCTGGGCGCGCAAGGCGCGAGCAGTTCGACCTCCGACAGCGCCAGCGTCTTGCCGGTGGCCGTGTTGCGGCCGAACATCTCGCCCTCATGCACATTGATGCCTGATGCGGTCAGCGTGCCGAAGCCGGTGGTGCCGGCGTGGCGGAAGCGTAGCCACTGTTTCACCTCGCCCGCCATCACGCCACCGCCAGTGCGCGAGGATCTGATGGTGCCGACACGCCGTCATAGAGGCCGGCGACGCGGGCGCGCTGGGTCACCATCGCCAGCACCGAGTCGAGTGCGGGCGTCGGGATTTTGGTCAGGCGGCCCATCTCCTGCACTACGGTTACGAGCGGGTCGATCTCCATCGGACGGCCTCGCTCGAGATCCTGCAGCATCGAGGTCTTGTGCGCGCCGACCTTGCGGGCGCCCTCGATGCGGCGCTCGACGTCGACGCGGAACTTGACGCCGAAAGTTTCGGCGATGGCCTGCGTCTCCACCATGATCGCGCGCGACAGCGCCCGCGTGGACGGATCGGTGCAGATCACGTCGAGCGTGGCGTGGGTCAGCGCGCTGATCGGGTTGAAGCAGACATTGCCCCAGAGCTTGAGCCAGATCTCGTCGCGGATGCGGTCGAGCACCGGCGCCTTCAGGCCGGCCGCGACGAAGAGGTCGGCGAGGCGCTGCACGTCCGGCGTGATCGCGCCGGACGGTTCGCCGAGCGGAAAATTATTGCCGTAGACGTGGCGGATCACGCCGGGCGCCTCGATTTCGGTGGCAGGATAGACGATGCAGCCGATCGCGCGCTCGGCCCCTAGCTCGCGCCATTGCCGCCCGCCGGGATCGATGCTCTCCAGCGTCGCATTCTCGTAATCGCCGCCGTGCTTGTGGAAATACCAATAGGGGATGCCGTTGACCGCGGTGACGATGCGGGTATGAGGCCCCAGCAGCGGCTGCATCTTCTCGATCACGCCGGTGATCGAATGCGCCTTCAGCGTGACGATGACGTAGTCCTGCACGCCGAGCTCGGCCGCGTGGTCGGTGCAGCGGGGATAAACGGTGTGCTTCTCCTCGCCGGCGAGCAGCGTCAGGCCGTTCTCGCGCATCGCGGCGAGGTGCGCACCGCGTGCGACCAGGCTGACATCGGCGCCTGCGCGCGCCAGCTGCACGCCGAGATATCCGCCGATCGCGCCGGCGCCGTAGATGCAGATCTTCATGAAAATCCTCGCGGGACTAAATTGGTAGTTGGTTCGATTGGTCGTGCCACGGGTTCGCTGCACCTCTCCCGCTTGCGAGAGAGCACAGGCCGCGCTCGGCGGCCGTTTCTTAAGAACGCCGAAGCCAAGCTTCGGCTTTGGTGCTCGAAGAGCGCGGCGGGTGAGGGCTCTATCCTCTGGGGGAGTCTCCCCAGCGGAGACACCCTCTCCCCAACCCTCTCCCGCAAGCGGGAGAGGGAGCGCAACTTTTCCGTGGCCGACGCTTTAGGCTGCCGCTTGCGACGTGCCGTTGATCGTCTCGTCAATGGCAGCCGCGATGTCGCGCATGCTGATGACGGAGACGAGGCTGTAATCGTCGATCACGGGCAGGTGCCGGATGTGATTGCGGTTCATCAGATGCCTGACGTGCTCGATCGTGTCCGAGGAGGTGCAGGAGACCAGCTGTTGCACCGAGACCAGTTGCGAGACCTTCACATTGACCGCGTTCGCGCCGTGCTCGGCAACCGCGCGCACCACGTCGCGCTCGGTGAACATGCCGACCGCGGTGTTGCCTTCGGAGCGGACCACGTCCTTCACCACCAGCGCGCTGATGTTGTTGGCCCGCATCAGCTTGGCGGCGATACCCACCGTTTCGTTCATTCGCACCGTGACAACGCGCGGTGTCTTCTTGCGCAGAATGTCTCCGACCAGCATTGCAACCTCCCTGGGTGAACGATGAGGGAAGTGTGGTATACATAATGCCAATCGTCAAGCGCTGGTTTTGGCTGATCCGAAAATTCTTGCGGCAGCAATGCTGACGTTTGTCGTTGCCAGAGAAGACAGGGAGCCAAAGAAAAAGGGGCGCATCGCTGCGCCCCTTTTGACGGATGTGAAGGAGTGTGGCGGCTCACGCCGTCTCGGTCTTTGCGCTCGCCGTCGCAGCGTTGGCGCTCTCGGCTTCCTTGCCCAGGATGAAGGAGCGGCGCAGCGGCTTGATCACGAACAGCGCCATCAGCGCGGCCGTCGCGTTCAGCGCCACGGCCACCACGAACACGGCCTTCCAGCCATAGGCGGCCGAGATCACGCTTGCGAGGGGGACCAGCAGGGAGGCGGTGCCCTTCGCAGTGTAGAGCATGCCGTTGTTGGTGGTCGCATATTTCGAACCGAAAGTGTCGCCGCAGGTTGCGGGGAACAGCGAGTAGATCTCGCCGAACACGCCGAAATAAACCGCGGTAGCAAGCACGAACACGAGCGGGACGTGGCCGTAGGCCGACAGCGTCAGCAGCATCAGCGCCGCCGTGCCGAAGGCGATGAACATGGTGTTCTCGCGGCCGATATTGTCGGAGACGAAGCCGAAGAACGGACGGCCGAAGCCGTCGAAGATGCGGTCGAGCGAGATCGCGAAGGTCAGCGCCGCCATCTGGAAGCCGGCGAGCGAGACTGGCGTGTCGGCGATCTTGAAGTCGTGCGCGATCGGCGCGATCTGCGCCGCGGTCATCAGGCCGCCGGAGGCGACCATGACGAAGACGAGGTACATCACCCAGAAAATAGGCGCGCGCAGCACCTGCGGCGGGGTGAAGTCGATCTTGGTCTGCGGCAGGTTGAGCTGTTTCTTCTTCGGCGGGATCGAGATCCGCGGCGGCTGGATGAAGAAGGCGAGTACGAACACGATCACGCCCTGGCCGATGCCGAAGGTGAGGAACGCGTGCTGATATCCGCTCGTCGCGATCATGGCCGCGATCGGCACCACGGTGAGAGCTGCGCCCGCGCCGAAGCCCGCGGCCGTCGCGCCTGCGGCGAGGCCGCGGCGATCGGGAAACCATTTCAACGCGTTGCCGACGCAGGTGCCGTACACCGCGCCCGCGCCCATGCCTCCGACGACGGCGGCCGCGTAGAGCAGCGGAAGGCTATCGGCGTAGGAGTTGAGTACCCACGACAGTGCGATCATCACGCCGCCGAACATGATGACGAGGCGCGGGCCGTATTTGTCGACGAACCAGGCCTCGATCGGCACCAGCCAGGTCTCGGTGACGACGAAGACGGTGAACGCGAGCTGGATCGCGGCGCGACCCCAATGATACTGGTGATCGATCGGATCGACGAACAGCGTCCAGCCATATTGCAGGTTAGCAATCATCGCCATGCAGACAATGCCCATGGCGAGCTGGAGCCAACGGAAACCGGTTCGTAAGGGCGCAGCGGTCACGGCGCCATCCGTGCTGGACATCATCAACAACCTCCCAAGCGCCTGTCTGGTCGCAACACTTCCGCCCATATGACGGAGTGTCGCAAATATTGTGGCTTATCGTCGCAAGCGCCGCGGGCAGCTTGGTATACCATATTCCAGAATGCAAGTCCTATCTTGGCGCCCGGCTCAAGAAAAGCGCAGGGTTCCTTCGGGTTTACGGCATTAAGGTGTATTCGGTCAAAACGAAAACGCCCGGCCGTGAGGCCGGGCGTCGTTCGGAAGATGGTGGTCTGCGAGCGGGCTCAGACGGTCGATTGCGCGACCACGACCTTGCGCCAGGGTTTGAGCACAAACAACGCCAGCAGCGAGGCCAGGATGTTGGCGCCGGCCGCGAGGATGAACACGTTGTCCCAATGGCCGGAGGTCTGCTGCACGTAGTTCGCGAGCGGCACCAGCAACGCGGCGGTGCCTTTCGCTGTGTAGAGCAGGCCGGCATTGGTGGTCGCGAATTTGGCGCCGAACGTGTCGGTGCAGGTCGAGGGGAACAGCGAGTAGATCTCGCCCCAGGCAAAGAACACGAAGCCCGACAGGATCACGAACCAGATCGGGTCCTGGCCCCAGAGGTAGAGCATCCAGATGCCAAAACCTTCCATGCCGAAGGCGATGAACATGGTGTTCTCGCGGCCGATCATGTCGGAGATCCAGCCGAAGAACGGACGCGTCAGGCCGTTGAGCACGCGGTCGATGGTCGCCGCGAACGTCACCGCGGTCATGGTCATGCCGATCAGCGTGACCGGCACGGCGTCGACCTTCCAGTCGACCGCGATCGGCTTCAAATTCGCCGTCACCATCAACCCGCCGGCGCCGACGATGACGAACATGAAGTACATCAACCAGAAGATCGGTTGGCGAAGAACTTCGGTCGGCTGATAGTTGCGCCGCGTCTGCGCCAGAGCCGCGTTCGCCACCACGTTCGGCACCTGTCCAGGCTTCGGCGCCAGCAGGAAAAAGGCTAGAATACAGATGACAATGCCTTGTCCGAGGCCGAAATAGAGAAAAGTTGTCTGGAAGCCGGAGTCCTTGATCATGGCCTGGATCGGCGCAACAGTGAGCGCAGAGCCTGCACCGAAGCCGGCGGCCGTGATGCCTGCGGCAAGACCACGCTTGTCCGGAAACCATTTCAGTGCATTGCCGACGCAGGTGCCGTAGACGCCGCCTGCGCCGATGCCCGCGACGATCATGCCGAGATAGAAGCCGTTGAGCGTGGTAGCCTGCGCGTTGATCGCCCAGCCGATCGCGCAGAGCACGCCGCCGACGAGCACGACGAGGCGCGGACCGTATTTATCGACAAACCATCCTTCGACCGGCACGAGCCAGGTCTCGAACAAAACAAACAGAGTAAAGGCCCACTGGATCGAGGCGCGATCCCAACCGAATTTCTTCTGGATGTCGGGGACGAAGAACGTCCAGCCGTATTGGTAATTGGCGATCATCACCATGGCCGCTACGCCGATCGCCAGTTGCGCCCAGCGATACGTGTCGCTGACGCGGGCGGCCGCAGGAGCCGTTGTTGTCTGCACCATTTCCGTCATGAATCCTCCAATGAGCGCTTCTGTTTTTTTTGAGCGAGCGTTGGCGGCATTCTTGTATTCATTATGCCAAGCTTCAAGCGCGCGCCGGCCCATTGTGCGCTTATGACGCAACCTCCTTTGCTCTCGTTTTCAAGGCTGCGCGAATGTGCCGATTCCCAAATAGAAATGGCCCCGCAGAGCAGGGCCATTCTTCAAAAGTAGGAGTTCGCCGGTTTTACAACCGCCGCGACAATTCGACGCGCCGGCCCTCGTTCTGGCTCTTACAGCCCGAAGCGCGGCAGATCGCCGTTGTGGTTGGAGATCTCGGCGCTCGCCATCAGGAAGCGGTCGACGGCGGCCATGAAGCGGGCGAACAGCGAGGCGGAGGGCGCGAGCGCGACGGAAGCGGTCTTGGACATCGGAATTTCCTTTCTCGAGACGGTCAGTGATGCTGTCTCATTTCGAAAGTCAATCTATGTATACCAGATGCCACTGTCTATGCATGCCATTGCATAGCAGCATTCTATTTGCCGCAATGCAGCATAACGCTTCATTAAAGCGGGCCATCTGGGGCACAAAACATGCGGTTTGGGCCTCAAAGGAAGGAAAGTGGCTCCGGGCCATTACGGATCGGCTCTTGAACCCGCCTCTTGATCCTACTCTTGGCACTGCAGTGCAAAACGGCTAGTGGTTCGCCCCCTTTTCAAATCATCTCGCAGAGTGGTTCATGTCGAGCGCCTCGCCCGCCGTCTCGATCGGCATCGATTTTGGGACCAGCAACACGGTCGTCGCCCTTGCGGTGGACGATCGCCGGGTCGAGGCCATCCGCTTCGAGCACGGCGGACAACGGCACAGCACCTACGTCTCGGCCCTGTGTTTCTGGGAGGATCGGCCGGGCGCCGGTGCCCAGGCCGAAGGCGGCCCGTGGGCGATCGAGCAGTTTCTCGAAGGCCGCCACGTCTACCGCTTCCTGCAGTCGTTCAAGACCTTCGCGGCGAGCTCCAGCTTCAACACCACGCAGGTGTTCCGGCAGCGCTTCAAGTTCGAGGATATTCTGGCGGCGTTCCTGCGCACGCTGACGCGTCATGGCGGCGACAAGTTCGGCTTTGAGGCGGCCAACATCACGGTCGGCCGGCCCGTGCGCTTTGCCGGCGGCAATCCCGACGACGATCTGGCCATGCAGCGCTATCGCGCCGCGTTCGAACGCCTCGGCGCCGGCCATGCGCGCTATGTCTATGAGCCCGTGGGCGCGGCGTTCTCCTTCGCCCGCCGGCTGGAGCGCGATGCCACCGTGCTGGTTGCGGATTTCGGCGGCGGCACCAGCGACTTCTCGGTGATGCGTTTCTCGCGCGCCGGCGGCGTCTTGCGCGCCGAGCCGCTTGGCCACGCCGGCATCGGCATTGCCGGCGACACGTTCGACTATCGCATCGTCGATCACGTGGTCTCGCCGCGGCTCGGCAAGGGCTCGAGCTTCCGCTCGTTCGACAAGGTGCTGCCGATCCCGAACAGCCACTACACCAACCTCGCGCGCTGGCATCAGCTCGCGCTGATGAAGAGCAACGGCGATCTGCGCGAGCTGCGGGAGCTTGCGCGCACCGCGGTGAAGCCCGCGCTGCTCGAGGATTTCATCACCATCGTCGATCTCGATCTCGGCTTTTCGCTGTACCGCGCGGTATCGGACGCCAAGGTCGCGCTGTCGGCCAGGGACGAGGTCGACTTCCGCTTCAAGGGCGGCGGTGTCGAGTTCGGCTCGACCATCACGCGGAAAAACTTCGACGCCTGGATCGCCGACGACATCGCTCGCCTCGGCGCCACGGTCGACAAGGTGCTGGGCGAGGCCGCCATCACCGCGCGCGAGGTGGAGAAGGTGTTCTTGACCGGCGGCACCTCGTTCGTGCCGGCGGTGCGAAAACTGTTCGCCGACCGGTTCGGCAACGAGCGCCTGATGGCGGGCGACCAGTTCGAGTCGATCGCCTACGGCCTCGCTTTGATCGGACACAGTCCCGAGCCGGACCGCTGGACCGCGGATGGTGGGCTGAAGCCGAAGGCGGACGCTTAGCTCGGCCTTCATGGTTCGAGACGCGCCGCATAGCGGCGCTCCTCACCATGAGGGTCTAAAATCTCACCGCGAAACAAGCCCTCATCCTGAGGAGCCCGCAAAGCGGGCGTCTCGAGGGATGGCCGCGCAGAAGCTGTGCACCAGGTCATTCCTCTCTTACTGCTTGATCTCCGGCTCCACGAGCCGCGCAAGGTTGCGCAGCGATTCCTGCCAGCCGAGATAGCAGGCCTCCGGCGGGATCGCGTCGGGAATGCCGGCCTGCGTGACGTCGAGCTCGGTGCCGACAAGGACTTTCTTCAGCGTCACCGTCACCTCGATCTCGCCGGGCAGGTTGGGGTCCTCGAACTTGTCCGTGTAGCGGAGACGTTCGCCGGGAACGAGCTCGAGATACTCGCCGCCGAAACTGTGGCCGTTTCCGGTTGTGAAGTTTCGGAACGACATTTTAAATGTGCCTCCGACCTTCGGCTCCAGATGATGCACGGTGCAGGTGAAACCGTTGGGCGGAAGCCATTTTGCCAACGCATCCGCCTCCAGGAAGGCGCGATAGATTTTGTCCGGGCTGGTCGTGAGAACGCGGTGCAGGCGTACGGTGCTTGGCATGGTCGTTATTCCCTGTGAAGTGCTGGGCCTGACGGTGGGGTCTATTGCCCAATCATGGCCCGAGGACGAACGAAGCCAGGCCGATCCGACATGACGGCGGCAGATATTTGCCGGGTGTGCCCCGGGTCGCCCGTTGATCGTATCGCAAAACATTCGATCGCACGAAAGCCGTCACTTGGTCAGCGCGCCTGCATCACGGTGATCTTCCTCGAATGTTGCGAGCCGCTACCATCGCGGCCCGCCCGGCGATCAAGCGCGAGCGTTGCGCGCTGTTCTACAGTTTCTTCGCGCGATCGCCGCTTAGCCCATTGTTCTGCGAGCGGCACGTGTTTCTCACGGGCGTTTCTTCGCGAGCAGCTCGCTGGCGGAGATCGGTGAGGGCTTAGCTGCGAACCGCGGGAGACGCCGGTGCTGTTGCTTCAGCTCCGTGCGCGGGTCGCTTTGCGCCGTCTGCAACGCGCTTCTTCGGCTTGACCACGATCAATCCGTCGCGGATGGCCTGCTTCCGCGCCAGCTTCCTCGAGCGCCGCACCGCTTCGGACTTCCGTCGCGCCGCCTGCTCCGACGGTTTCTCGTAGAACCGCGCGCGTCGCATCTCCCTGAAGACGCCTTCGCGCTGCATCCTCTTCTTCAATACGCGCAGGGCCTGATCGATATTGTTGTCGCGGACGAAAACCTGCATCGGCGGCTCCCTTGGTTGAGGCTGCCTTGGTCGGCCAGGACTGCGCGCGACAGCCGCGTGCGCAGGGATGATTGGATCGGATTGGGCTGCTCCGCGATGATTTCGATCGGACATGGTCGCGCGGGTGCATTTGTCGATGTGACGCGCCCCGACAGCACATGTCAAACAGGGCTCGTCAGACGGGGCTCGTGAAGGCTCGTCTGCCTTGCGATGGACGACCTTGGGTTTAGTCCTCAAGCCCGCAAAGGTTCCGTAGAGGCCCCCGGGGCCGATTAAATCCAGCTGTAGCCTTGCTAATATCGACGGTGAGGTATACCTTGGAGCCGTTCGTTCAGCCGCTGTGCCTTGTTGAATGCGCCCGCGGGCTCCTTTTCCATCGACATCGACGAATTGAAACGGTTCTGCGTGAGTGTCACGCGGAATGCACATGTGTGCTCTTTGGAGAAGAAAAATGACGACAGGTACTGTGAAGTGGTTCAACGGCCAGAAGGGCTTCGGATTCATTCAGCCCGACGACGGCGGCCAGGATGTGTTCGTTCACATCAGCGCGGTCGAGCGGGCTGGTCTTGGCGGTCTCGCTGAGGGCCAAAAGGTCAACTTCGAGGCCAAGACCGACAAGATGCGGGGCAAGGTCAGCGCTGAGAATCTCTCGCTGGCTTAAGTCCATCAGTGCCGTTTCACGGATGTACTGAAACGGCCATGCGACCCGCTCGATCCCTGGATTGAGCGGGTTTTATCTGTTGCCAAAAGGGTGAAAGATGAGCGCCAGGAAATCGGCCGAACCGTCACCCGAAAGCGTCGCGCGCACCAACCGCCAGCGCCTCGCTGCTCAAGAAGGCGCGCAAGCGATGCTCGATGCCGAAAAGCAGGCTGTCGACCTTCGCAAGAATATGGCGCGGCTTCGCGAGTTGCGCCAAGCCAAGGAAGCGGCCGACGCAATCCTGCAGGCTTCGTTGCCAGCCCCGATCCCGGTGAAGCGCAAGAAAAAGGCGCCGCAATAACCGACCACAATATCGCTGCCGAACGTCGGGAGAGGGCCGGTCACATGCCAGGGAGTGCGGATTGTGCCTAGAATCAAGCCGGACGGCGGTGGCACCATCACCTTCTTTCTCGCGCACGGCGCGGGACGGCAACTGTGCCGGCTTGCGACCACCTTTGCGACGCAAAAGCAGGCTTTCAGCTATCTTCAAAAATACCGGACGGAATTCGAGCGCATCGCGCGGACGCGGCTGGATTCGGGAGAGCTCGAAGACGGCGTGGTCGTGCTGTCGATGCTCTAGAGTACGTCGATTTTAGTCTTCGCTGCCTTTCGGCTTGGCCTCGCGGGCCAATCGCTCCGCCTTCAGCCGCTCGCGGTTCTCGTTCAGGGAGTGCTGGTCCTTCGCATAGTCATTCATCGGCTTTTGCGTTGTGGCAGGCTTGAACGCCTTGTTGGCTTCGCGCTTGGCGCGATCAGAGGGTTGATCTTTCAACATGTCGATCTCGATTGGTGTGAGCGTGCGTGGTTCGCGAATGCGCTGACGTCCCGTCCGCGGGCCGTGAAACAGCGCGTTGTTCTTGGAGTGGAAAAGTCGGGTCTGGATAAAGAACTGACGGCCACGGCGTCGGTTCCTCGAAACAGTCCCACGCGAATAAAAAAGGCCGGCTGGTCGCTGCCAGACTAGTCATCGGCGCGCCTCTGCGTCTATGCGCTCATGGATAAGCCGAAATTCGATTCTCGCACCATGACATCCTACCCCTGTTTTGCCCGACGCGTCAACTAAAATTCGTAAAATACGAAGTTTCTTTTGCGGCCAATAGCTTGGCTACTGTGCATGGGGTTGTTTTTTGGTTTTTGGTTTGCGCGCGTAGCCGCACGACCTTTTCGACGCAAAAAGGGCCGCCCGATGGGCGGCCCTTTCATCTAACGCGATGTGGTCCCGCTTACTCGGCGGCCTGCTTCTGCGGAGGGTCGAGCGCGCCGGACTTGTGGATCTCGGCGACCTGGTGGTCGCTGAAGCCGAGCACCGCGCGCAGGATCTCGTCGGTGTGCTCGCCGAGGAGGGGCGAGCGCTCGACGTCGCTCGGGGAATCCGACAGCTTGATCGGGTTACCGACCGAGATGTACTTGCCGCGGGTGGGGTGATCGACTTCGACCACGGTGCCGGTCGCGCGCAGAGACTGGTCCTCGGCGATCTCCTTCATCGACAGGATCGGGCCGCAGGGGATGTCGTCCTTGTTGAGGATTTCCATCGCCTCGAACTTGGTCTTGGTCATCGTCCACTGTTCGATCCGGGCGAAGATCTCGTTCAGGCGCGGCAGGCGGGCCGCCGGCTTGGCGTAGTTCGGATCGGTCTTCCAGGTGGGCTCGCCGATCACGTCGCAGATCTTCTCCCAGACCGGGGCCTGGGTGATGAAGTAGATGTAGGCGTTGGGATCGGTCTCCCAGCCTTTGCACTTCAGGATGCGGCCGGGCTGGCCGCCACCGGAATCGTTGCCGGCGCGCGGCACGGCATCGCCGAACGGAATGCCTTCGCCGAACTGGCTGTACTCCTTGAGCGGACCGCGCTCGAGGCGCTGCTGGTCGCGCAGTTTGACGCGCGCGAGATTCAGCACGCCGTCCTGCATCGCGGCGGTGACGCGCTGACCCTTGCCCGAATGCGTGCGCTGATAGAGCGCGGTGACGATGCCGAGCGCCAGATGCAAGCCGGTGCCGCTGTCGCCGATCTGCGCGCCGGTGACGAGCGGCAGGCCGTCGCGGAAGCCGGTGGTGGAAGCGGCGCCCCCGGTGCACTGCGCGACGTTCTCATAGACCTTGCAGTCTTCGTACGGTCCGGGACCAAAGCCCTTGATCGAGGCGACGATCATCTTCGGATTGATCGACTGGATCTTCTCCCAGGGGAAGCCCATGCGGTCGAGCACGCCGGGGCCGAAATTCTCGACCAGCACGTCGCACTTCTTGATCAGCTCGGTGAGGACTTCCTTGCCCTTGGGGTTCTTGGTGTCGAGCGTGATCGAGCGCTTGTTGTGGTTGAGCATGGTGAAATACAGGCTGTCCACGTTCGGGATGTCCTGCAGCTGGCCGCGGGTGATGTCACCCACGCCCGGGCGTTCCACCTTGATCACATCGGCGCCGAACCATGCGAGCAGCTGCGTGCAGGTCGGTCCGGACTGGACGTGGGTGAAGTCGAGAATGCGAACGCCCTCGAGCGCTTTGGTCATCGTATTGCTCCGTCTACTCTGTGTCTGCCCCTGCACCCGGCAGGGAATAAAGGGTTGAGGGGTGGACTTACTTCTTCTTCTGCAGAACGCTCTGCGGATTGAGGTTGCCGATGCGGCCGCTCTCCGAGCCCGCGGCCGGATCGATCACCGCGTTGATCAGCGTCGGCTTGCCGGAGGCCATCGCCTCGTTGACGGCGCGCTTGAGCTCGTCGGGCGAGGTCGCATTCACGCCGACGCCGCCGAAGGCTTCCATCATCTTGTCGTAGCGCGCGCCCTTGACGAACACGGTCGTCGCGGGATCGGCGTTGACGCTGTTGACGTCGGTGCCGCGATAGATGCCGTCATTGTTGAAGATGACGATGCAGATCGGCAGATTGTAGCGGCAGATGGTCTCGACCTCCATGCCGGAGAAGCCGAAGGCCGAGTCGCCTTCAACCGCCAGCACGGGGTGACCGGTTTCGAGGGCGGCGGCGATCGCCTGGCCCATGCCGATGCCCATCACGCCCCAGGTGCCGACGTCGAGACGCTTGCGCGGTTTGTACATGTCGATCACGCCGCGGGCGAGGTCGAGCGTGTTGGCGCCTTCGTTGACGAGGATCGCCTCGGGATGATCCTTGATCACGTTCTTCAGAACGCCGAGCGCGCCGTGATAATCCATCGGCGACTTGTTGTTCATCAGTTTCGGCGCCATCTTGGCGACGTTCTCATCGCGCTTGGACACGATGGCCTTGGTCCATTCGGCGGGCGGGGCAGTCCAGCCCGTGGCGATCGCCTGGTTGAAGGCCGAGACGACCGAGCCGATGTCGCCGACCACGGGCGCGACGATCTCGACGTTGGAGTCCATTTCCCGCGGCTCGATGTCGACCTGGATGAACTTCTTCGGGGATTCGCCCCAGCTCTTGCCCTTGCCGTGCGAGAGCAGCCAGTTCAGTCGCGCGCCGATCAGCATGACGACGTCGGAGTCCTTCAGCACCGTCGAACGCGCCGCACCGGCGCATTGCGGATGCGTGTCGGAGAGCAGGCCCTTGGCCATGCTCATTGGGAGGAACGGCACGCCGCTCTTCTCGACGAAGGTTTTGATCTCTTCATCGGCCTGCGCGTAGGCCGCGCCCTTGCCGAGGATGATGAGCGGGCGTTTTGCGTTCTTCAAAACATCGATTGCGCGCTTGACCGAAGCGGGCGAGGGGATCTGCGCGGGCGCCGCGTCGATCACCTTGACCAGCGACTTCTGGCCGGCCTCGGCGTTCAATACCTGGCCGAACAGCTTCGCCGGCAGGTCGAGATAGACGCCGCCCGGACGGCCCGAGACCGCGGCGCGGATGGCGCGGGCGAAACCGATGCCGATGTCCTGGGCATGCAGCACGCGATAGGCCGCCTTGCACAGCGGTTTTGCGATCGCGAGCTGGTCCATCTCTTCGTAGTCGCCCTGCTGGAGGTCGACGACCTCGCGCTCGGAGGAGCCCGAGACCAGGATCATCGGGTAGCAGTTGGTGGTGGCGTGCGCGAGCGCGGTGAGACCATTGAGGAAGCCGGGCGCGGACACCGTGAGGCAGACGCCGGGCTTCTTGGTGAGGTAGCCGGCGATGCCCGCGGCGTAACCGGCGTTCTGCTCGTGGCGGAAGGAGATCACACGAATGCCTTCGGCCTGCGCCATGCGGCCCAAATCCGTGATCGGGATGCCCGGCACATTATAGATGGTGTTGATGCCGTTCAGCTTGAGCGCGTCGATGACGAGATGGAAACCATCCGTCAGTTCCTGCTCGGTGCCCGGTGCTTCGGACTTGGTCGCGGTGTTCAGCATGGGCCTTGTCTCCCTGGTCTCAAGATGCCGTTTGGCTTTGGGGGGCGAATGCTTCGCCCTTCTGGTGAAGTTGCTAGAAGAGCTCCTGACCGTGCGCTTCGACGTAAGCGGCAAGGCCAAGGGTGTGGTCGCGGGCGCGCTTCTCGGCGAGCTCGGTGTCGCGTGCTTCCAGCGCCTCGATCATGCCGAGATGCTCGGGCAGTGACGTCGCGGTGCGGTCCTTGCGGCCGATCGTCAGCTGGCGATAGCCGCGCACGTGCAGCAGCAGATCGTTGGTGAGATCGACCAGCACCGGCGATTCCGACAGCGATATCAGCGCCTGGTGGAAGGCGATGTTGGCGCGCGAATATTCCTCGACGTGATCTTCGGGCAGGCGGTCCTTGCTGAAGTCCTTGAAGAAGTCGCGCAGCGCCGTGATGTCCTTCTTGCGCGCGGTGGTGGTGATGAGGCGCGCCGCCATGCTCTCCAACGCCGCCCAGGCGCGGATCATATCGACGATCTCGCTCTTGGTCCGGCGGACCACCATGATGCCGCGGCGCGGCACGGTCTTCACGAAACCATCCTGCTCGAGCATAGCGATCGCTTCGCGGATCGGCGTGCGGCTCACGCCCAGGCGTTCGGACAGCGCGCGCTCGTCCAGCATCACCGGCTCGGGCGTCGAGTAGATGTCCATCTTGAGGATGGCTTCCTTCAAGGCGTCATACGCCTTGTTCTTGAAGCTGCTCTCCGGGGCAATACGAACGATTGCGATGTCTGCCTCGGCCATGTTCGGCAACGCCTTGGTTGGTTTCCGCAGTGACACGACGATTCTCCTCCAGTGGGAGTCGTCTTTTACAGGAATATTTACCGGAAAGTTTTTGGCATACCAAATGCCAGAATGTCAAGCTGGCTATTTTTTGCCGCGTTCTGAGTAGGTCTCTGACTTGACAAGTTGGCTTCTGGCATACCAAATGCCATCGCTAGCCATTTTTGATCCAAACCGGCGGTGTAGTCTGGGCATTTCTGCCACTGCATTCCGCCACGCGGAACAGAGCGCGGCGATGGCAAGTGTCACGGGCAGCCGCATCACGCGCGCTTTGCAAAGCAAAGAACTGAAGGTCAAGGGAGAAGCTTATGTCCAATTCCAAAGACGTCGTCCGCAAGGTCCTTGACCAGGTCAAGGCCGACAACCGCACCAGCCTGACCGCCCCCGAAGGCAAGGTGGTCTGCGACGCCTACGGCATTCCGGTGCCGAAGGAGGGCGTGGCGAAGTCGGCGGGCGAGGCCGGCAAGATGGCGTCTTCGATGGGCTTCCCGGTGGTGATGAAGATCGTCTCGCCGGACATTCTCCACAAGACCGAGGCCGGCGGCGTCATCGTCGGCGTCAAGACGGCGCAGGATGCCGAGACGGCTTACGAGACCATTCTCGGCAACGCCAGGAAGTACAAGGCCGATGCCAAGATCGAGGGCATTCAGGTGCAGCAGATGCTGACCGGCGGCACCGAAGTCATCGTCGGCTCGATCACCGACGGCTCGTTCGGCAAGCTGGTCGCCTTCGGCCTCGGCGGTGTGCTGGTCGAAGTGCTCAAGGACATCACCTTCCGCCTCGCGCCCGCGACCAAGGAAGACGCGCTCTCGATGCTCGACGGCATCCAGGCGCATGAGATTCTGAAGGGCGTTCGTGGCGGCGAGCCGGTCAACCGCACGGCGCTGGCCGAAATCATCGTCAAGGTCTCGGAGCTCGTCACGGATTTCCCGGAGATCGTCGAGCTCGACCTCAACCCGGTGTTCGCCACCGCAAAGGACGCGATTGCGGCCGACGTGCGCATCGTCGTCGACTTCGCCTATAAGCCCAAGCCGAAGCCGCGCCCGACCGAAGAGATCGTGGCTGCGATGAGCCGCATCATGCAGCCGAAGGCGGTCGCCGTGATCGGCGCCTCGGCCGAAGACGGCAAGATCGGTAACTCCGTGATGAAGAACCTCATCAACGGCGGCTACAAGGGTGATATCTATCCGATCCACCCCAAGGCCGCCGAGATTCTCGGCCACAAGGCGTACAAGAGCGTCAAGGACGTGCCGGGCGTGATCGACACCGCGGTGTTCGCGATTCCCGCGAAGTTCGTGGCCGCGGCGCTCACCGAATGCGGTGAGAAGAAGATCCCGGGGGCGGTGCTGATTCCGTCGGGCTTCGCGGAGGCCGGCGCGCCCGAGCTCCAGGCCGAGATCGTCGAAATCGGCAAGAAGTACGACATCCGGCTGATGGGGCCGAACATCTACGGCTTCTATTATACGCCCGCCAATCTCTGCGCGACCTTCTGCACGGCCTATGACGTCAAGGGCTCGGCGGCGCTATCGTCGCAGTCCGGCGGCATCGGCATGGCGATCATCGGATTCTCGCGCTCGGCGAAAATGGGTGTGTCGGCGATCGTCGGCCTCGGCAACAAGTCCGATATCGACGAGGACGATCTGCTCGCCTTCTTCGAACAGGATCCGAACACGACGATCATCGCGCAACATTGCGAAGACCTGAAGGACGGCCGCGCCTTTGCGGAGGCCGCGAAGCGCGTCTCCAAAAAGAAGCCGGTCGTCGTGCTCAAGGCCGGCCGCACCTCGGCCGGCGCGAAGGCTGCCTCGTCGCACACCGGCGCGCTCGCCGGCAACGACAAGATCTATGAGGACGTCCTGGCGCAGTCCGGCGTGATCCGCGCCCGCAGCCTGCGGCAGCTGCTCGAATTCGCCCGCGGCGTGCCGGTGCTGCCGACGCCGAAGGGCGAGAACGTGCTGATCATCACCGGTGCGGGTGGCTCGGGCGTGCTGCTGTCGGACTCCTGCGTCGACAACGGCCTGTCGCTGATGTCGATGCCGCCGGATCTCGATGCGGCCTTCCGCAAGTTCATCCCGCCGTTCGGTGCTGCCGGAAATCCTGTGGATATCACCGGCGGCGAGCCGCCGATCACCTACGTCAACACGGTGAAGCTCGGCCTGTCGGACGAGCGCATCCATTCGCTGATCCTCGGCTACTGGCACACCATCGTCACGCCGCCGATGGTGTTCGCCCGCAACATGGTCGAGGTGAAGAAGGAGATGGAGGCCAAGGGCTTTGTGAAGCCGATCGTGGCCTCGCTCGCCGGCGACGTCGAGGTCGAGGAAGCCGCCGAATATCTCTACCAGAACGGCATCCCGGCTTATGCCTACTCGACTGAGCTGCCGGTCGAAGTGCTCGGTGCTAAGTACAAGTGGGCGCGCGGCGCGGGCCTGCTCTGAGACGAAGAAGACTCTTCACCTCTCCCCGCGCACGGGGAGAGGTGAGAACGGTCAGGTCGCGATGGGCAAGAACGTGATCCGGCGCAAATCGCTCGAAACACGATCGGCATCGGAGGCCGACCGTGACGGCGGTGTGCAATCCGTCGACCGTGCGCTGTCGATCCTCGAGACGCTGGCCGAGGACGACGAAGGCTATCGCCTCAGCGATCTCGCCGTCCGCACGGGGCTATCGGCTTCGACCGTGCACCGCCTGCTGGCAACGCTGGAAAGCCGCCGCTTCGTGCAGTTCGACCGCGCCGAATCCAAATGGCATGTCGGCGTGCGCAGCTTTACCGTGGGCGCGAGCTTTGCGCGGCGGCGTAATTTCACCGCGCAAGCCATTCCTTATTTGCGCAAGTTGCGCGATCTGACCCGCGAGACTGCCAATCTCGCCGTGGTCGATGACGAGTTCATCATCGTGCTCACCCGTATGGAGAGCCGCGAGATCATGCGCTCGCTGACCAAGGTCGGCGGCCGCGTCGCGATGGTGACGTCGGGCGTCGGCAAGGCGGTTCTCGCGACCTATTCGGACGAGGACGTCGGGGCCGTCATCCGCCATCACGGCATGCCCAGGCTGACGGAGAAATCAATCGTGCGGCCGAGCGACCTATTCCGGGAGCTCAACGTGATCCGGAAGCAAGGCTTTGCGGTCGACGACGAAGAAGCCGAGATGGGCCTGCGCTGCGTCGCCGCCGTGGTCTACAACGCGCTTGCGGAACCGCTCGCCGCGATCTCGGTGTCCGGTCTGACCAGCCGCGTCACCGATGCCCGGTTGCCAGAGATCGGCCGCGTAGTGCGCGAGGTCGCCGCGGAACTGACGGCGGCGCTCGGGGGCGTGACGCCGGTGGTGAAGCCAATCTGAGCCGGATTTGCGGTCCGTCGTGCCTCGTTGAGAGAAATCAGGTCTGGCGGCAAGGGCCCCGACATCGGTATATCCATCCACCGTTGTCGCGTCCTTTGGGGAATGCCATGCCTTCCGAGCTTCGTTCGCCCCGTCTCGCCGTCCTGATCGACGCCGACAACGCCTCTGCAAAGATCGCTGATGGGCTGTTCGAAGAGATTGCCAAGATTGGTGAGGCCAGCGTTCGCCGCATCTACGGAGACTTTTCGAACGCGCGATCCAGAGGCTGGGCCGACATTTTGTCAAAGCACGCCATCATTCCGCAGCAGCAATTCGCCTACACGACGGGAAAGAATGCCTCCGACATAACGCTGGTCATTGACGCGATGGACCTGCTTCACAGCGGCCGGTTCGATGGCTTTTGCCTGGTTTCGTCCGACAGCGACTTCACCCGTCTGGCCGCCCGCATCCGGGAGCAGGGCGTCGATGTCTTTGGGTTCGGAGAACACAAGACGCCGGAAAGTTTCCGGCAGGCCTGCCGGCGGTTCGTCTATACGGAGAACCTGCTTGCCGGCACGGCGAACACCCAAGAGACCGGGGCGCGTTCTGCATCGCTTCAGCCGCACGATGCCGCTACACCCATCATCAAGAAGGTCATCACCCAGATGGAAAGCGAAGACGGCTGGGTGACGCTCGGGGAAGTCGGGCGGCAGCTCGCCAATTTGGCTTCCGATTTCGATCCGAGGACTTTTGGCTTCCGCAAGCTGAGCGACCTCGTGCGAAAGACAAATTCGTTCGAGATCGATGAGTCAAAAGGACGGTCGATGCGGATTCGGGTCAAGCCGACTGCCGTACCACCGCCGAGGACGCGGAACTTGCGCAGGTCCGCGAAGTCAGGGACGGCAGGTGGCTTGCCGCCTAAAGCGTAAGCAGGGCCTGCCGCTATATTTGAGCTTGCCCAGTCTGGCGCAGGGCGTAACCATCTGCCGACCTTAACGCCATGCGAGGGTCCTGATGACCAAACTCACCCGCTTTGCCGTCGCGCCGCTGCACACGATGACCCGCCGTCTCGCCGATGTCGCTTCCGCGCGCGTCGCGCCCGATCTCGTCATATCTGGAGCACGGGTGCTCTCGACCTATTCGGAGCGCAGCCATCCCGGGCGGGAGGTCTGGGTCACCGGCGGCCGCATCGCCGCGGTGAAGGCCGCCGGCGCGGCGAAGAAAGCGTGGCGCGACGTTGCGGTTTATGACGCCGCCGGCGGCATCATCGCTCCGGGGCTGGTCGATCCGCATATCCACATCGAATCCTCGATGGTGACGGCTTGCGCCTATGCCGAGGCCGCGCTGCTGAACGGCACCACCACGATCTTCTGCGACAGTCACGAGATCGGCAATGTCATGGATGTCGCCGGCGTCGAGGCGATGCTCGAGGACGCCCGCGAAGCGCCGCTCTCGATCTTTCTGACGGTGCCGTCGACCGTGCCGGCGACCTCGGTCGTTCTGGAGACCGCGGGCGGCGATCTCACGCCGGACAAGATCGCCGGCCTGTTCGATCGCTGGCCGGAAGCGGTCGGGCTCGGCGAGAAGATGGATTTCGTGCCGGTCACCATGGGCGACGAGCGCAGCCATGCGATCCTGGCAGCGGCCTTGAAGCGCGGCCGGCCGGTGTCCGGCCATGTCTACGGGCGCGAATTCGTCGCGGCGTATGCGGCGAGTGGCGTGACCGACACCCATGAGGCGATCGACCGCGACATCGCCGACGATCTGCTCGACGCCGGCGTCTGGGTGTTCTTGCGCGGGGGACCCCCGACCACGCCGTGGCACTCGCTGCCGCAGGCAATCCGTACCATCACCGAGCTCGGCGCGTCCCACAAGCGGACCGCGGTGTGCACCGACGATCGCGATGCCGATGATTTGCTGCTGTTCGGTCTCGACTGGGTGGTGCGCGAAGCGGTCAAGGCGGGGATGTCGCCGGAGCAGGCATGGTCGATGGGGTCGCTGCATGGCGCCACACGCTTCGGCATGGATGGCGACATCGGCGGCCTCGGCGGCGGCCGCCGCGCCGATTTCGTGCTGATGGACGACAATCTCAAGCCGCAATCGACCTGGTATGGCGGCGAGCTGGTCGTCGAGAACCGCAAGATCACGCCACGGCTCGATCAGGCGCTGTCGCAGCGCTATCAATATCCGAAGGCGGCCTATGTGACCGTGAAGCTGCCGGAGAAGCTGAAGCTGACGCCCGAGCTTCCGACGAAGGCCTGCACCCTCAATGCGATCAAGACCGCGCTTCCCGGCATCACACTGATCCATGACAAGGTCGCGATCGAGCCGGCCAAGGACTGGCCGTCGCTGTTTGTGCGCTACGGCCTGTGCTTCGTCACCGTGGTCGAGCGTCACGGCAAGTCGGCTGGCAACGTCGCCTATGGCCTGTTGAAGGACTTTGGCCTGAAACGTGGCGCGGTGGCCTCCAGCGTCGGCCACGACAGTCACAACATCATCGTCGCCGGTACCAACGAACCCGACATGCACGCCGCGATCGCGGCGATCAAGGAGCATCAGGGCGCGGTCTGCGTCGTCGCCGACGGCAAGGTGAGGGCGCTGGTCCCGCTGCCGATCGCGGGCCTGCTCTCCGACAAGCGCGTCACCGAGGTGGCTGAAGAGGTGAAGGTCTTGAAGAAGGAGTGGGCGGAGGCCGGCTGCACCATCCCCTACATGGGCTTCAATTTGATTCCGCTATCGGTCATTCCGGAAATTCGCATCACCGACAAGGGCCTCGTGCTGGTGCCGCAGATGGAGCTGGCGCAGTTGTTCGAGTAAGGCGCTTTCACTGATATCTCAGCCTAACTGGTTGAGAGACCCTCGATTTTTCCGCGGCTGCCGCATCGTGGAAAATAAAATCGATCTCGTTGAGATCGCATCCCTCGCGCCCGATGATCTCGCTCGCTGACGTGACCGAGGGAGATCCGATATGGCGAAGATGCGAGCTATCGATGCAGCCGTGCGAATCCTGGAGAAGGAAGGCATCTCGACCGCCTTCGGCGTTCCCGGGGCTGCGATCAATCCGCTTTATTCGGCGCTGAAGAAGCGCGGCTCGATCCGCCACATCTTGGCGCGTCATGTCGAGGGCGCTTCGCACATGGCGGAGGGCTATACGCGGGCCAAGGCCGGCAATATCGGTGTCTGCATCGGCACCTCGGGCCCGGCCGGCACCGACATGATCACCGGGCTCTATTCGGCGATCGCCGATTCCATTCCGATCCTCTGCATCACCGGGCAGGCGCCGCGCGCGCGGCTCTACAAGGAGGATTTCCAGGCCGTCGACATCGAGTCGATCGCAAAGCCGGTGACCAAGTGGGCGGTGACCGTGCGCGAGCCGGCGCTGGTGCCGCGCGTGTTCAGCCAGGCGTTTCATGTGATGCGCTCGGGCCGGCCGGGGCCGGTGCTGATCGACATGCCGCTCGACGTGCAACTCGCCGAGATCGAGTTCGACGACGATACCTATGAGCCGCTGCGGGTCTACAAGCCGACCGCCTCGCGGAAACAGGTCGAGAAGGCGCTGGAGATGCTGAATGCGGCTGAGCGCCCGTTGATTGTCGCGGGCGGCGGCATCATCAATGCCGACGCTTCGGATCTGCTGGTTGAATTTGCCGAGATCGCCAATGTGCCTGTCGTCCCGACGCTAATGGGGTGGGGTGTGATCCCCGACGATCACGTGCTGATGGCCGGCATGGTCGGCCTCCAGACCAGCCACCGTTACGGCAATGCCACGATGCTGGAATCCGACTTCGTGCTCGGCATCGGCAATCGCTGGGCCAATCGCCACACCGGTTCGGTCGAGACTTACACCAAGGGTCGTACCTTCGTGCATGTCGACATCGAGCCGACCCAGATCGGGCGTGTGTTCAATCCCGATCTCGGCATTGTCTCGGACGCGAAGGCCGCGCTCGAGCTTTTCGTCACGGTCGCCAGGGAGTGGCGACGTTCCGGCAGGCTCCGCGAGCGCCAGGCGTGGCCCGCGTCCTGCCGCGATCGCAAGCGCTCGATGCTGCGCAAGAGCCATTTCGACAACGTTCCGATCAAGCCGCAGCGCGTCTACGAGGAAATGAACAAGGCGTTCGGCCGCGACACCACCTATGTCACCGTGATCGGCTTGTCGCAGATCGCAGGCGCGCAGTTCCTCGGCGTCTACAAGCCGCGCAACTGGATCAATGCGGGGCAGGCGGGGCCGCTCGGCTGGACGCTGCCGGCGGCGCTCGGCGTGCGCGCGGCGTGCCCGGATCGCGACATCGTCGCGCTCTCCGGCGATTACGACTTCCAGTTCCTGATCGAGGAGCTCGCGGTCGGGGCGCAGTTCAATCTGCCCTACATCCACGTTGTCGTGAACAATTCCTATCTCGGCCTGATCCGCCAGGCGCAGCGCGGCTTCGACATGGACTACCACGTCCAGCTCTCTTTCGAGAACATCAACGCGCCTGAGCTGGGCGGCTATGGCGTCGACCATGTTGCCGTTGCCGAAGGCCTCGGCTGCAAGGCGATCCGCGTCACCGATCCCAAGGACACGCAAGCGGCGTTCGCCACGGCGCGCGAACTGATGAAGAAGCACCGCGTGCCCGTGGTGGTCGAGTTCATCCTCGAACGCGTCACCAACATCGCGATGGGGACCGAGATCGACAACATCGTCGAGTTCGAGGAGGTGCTGGATCTGCCGCTCGACGAGGTCGCGGCCGCGCGGCCCGGCGTGCTGCAGCCGGCGGAATAGGGGACACCATCATGCCGAAATTCGCCGCCAACCTCACCATGCTCTTCAACGAGATGCCGTTCATCGACCGCTTCGCCGCGGCCAAGGCGGCGGGCTTTGCCGGGGTCGAATATCTCTTCCCCTATGATTTCGACAAGGCGCTTTTACGTGAGCAGCTGGAGGCCCACGGGCTGACCCAGGTGCTGCATAATCTGCCCGCCGGCAATTGGGCCAGTGGCGAGCGCGGCATCGCGATCCTGCCCGATCGCACCGTCGAATTCCGCGACGGCGTGTTCCGCGCCATCGACTACGCCAAGGCGCTCGATTGCGAGCAGCTCAATTGCCTCGTCGGCATTGCGCCAGTAGACGCCGATCCGCGCGAGCTGCAGGAGACGCTGGTCGGCAATTTGCGTTTTGCGGCTTCGACGCTGGCGCGCGAAAACATCAAGCTGCTGGTCGAGCCGATCAACACGCTCGACATTCCCGGCTTCTTCCTCAACGGCACCGAGCAGGCGGTGCAGCTGATCTCCGACGTGCGGTCGAACAATCTGTTCGTCCAGTACGACATCTATCACATGCAGATCATGGAGGGAGATCTCGCCCGCACCATGCAGGAATATCTGCCGCAGATCGCGCACATCCAGCTCGCCGACAATCCTGGGCGCAACGAGCCCGGTACCGGCGAGATCAACTATCCCTTCCTGTTCCGCCATCTCGACGCGATCGGCTATCGCGGCTGGATCGGCTGCGAATACAAGCCGCGCACCACGACGCTGGAAGGCCTGTCCTGGCACGCCGCGCAGACTTTCGAGACCTGAGAATGTAGCCACAGCGACGGTGCGCTCCCTCTCCCGCCTGCGGGAGAGGGTCGGGGTGAGGGTGTCTCCTCAACGGGGCTCGAGAGATGCGTCGAGGATCCCCAAGAGGACAGAACCCTCACCCGGCGCTTTGCGCCGACCTCTCCCGCAAGCGGGCGAGGTGCACCGAGCACGTGGATGAAACTGGCCAATGCAACTGAGAGAAATCAGACCATGATCGACATCGGCTTCATCGGACTTGGCACCATGGGACGGCCGATGGCCGGCCATCTTCTGGCCGCGGGCCATCGCGTTCTCCTGCATGACGTCGTGGCGGTCGCGCCGGAGCTGATCGCGGCCGGCGGCGTCGCCTGCAAGTCTGCGAAGGAAGTGGCGGAGGAGGCGGATGCCGTCATCATCATGGTGCCGGACACCCCGCATGTCGAAGCGGTGCTGTTCGGCAAAGACGGCGTTGCCGGCGGCATCTCCAAGGGCAAGATCGTCGTCGACATGAGCTCGATCTCGCCGCTGGCGACCAAGGAGTTTGCGAAGAAGATCGAGGCGCTGGGCGCGGATTATCTCGATGCCCCGGTGTCGGGCGGCGAGGTCGGCGCCAAGGCTGCGAGCCTCACCATCATGGTCGGCGGGCCCGAGCGCGCCTTTGGCGCCATGAAACCGATCTTCGACAGGATGGGCAAGAACGTCACGCATGTCGGAGCCAACGGTGACGGCCAGACGACCAAGGTCGCCAACCAGATCATCGTGGCGCTGACGATCGAGGCGGTCAGCGAGGCGCTGCTATTCGCGTCCAAGGCGGGCGCCGATCCCGCGTTGGTGCGCAAGGCGTTGATGGGCGGCTTTGCCTCGTCGCGGATTCTCGAAGTGCATGGCGAGCGCATGGTGAAGCGTAATTTCGATCCGGGCTTCCGCATCGAGTTGCACCAGAAAGATCTCAACCTCGCGCTCGAAGGGGCGCGCGCGCTCGGCCTGTCGTTACCGAGCACGGCGGTGGCGCAGCAATTGTTCTCGTCGTGCACCGCGCATGGCGGCAAGGGCTGGGATCATTCGGCGATGGTGCGGGCGCTGGAACTGATGGCGGGCCACGAGATCGCCGCGGCCTGAACTGTTACGCGGTAACACTCTTTCGGATTTGGTGCGTCTTTCGCCACGGGGGAACCGGAACAATGCTCCGGCCCCGCGGTTGAAGGCGCATCAACAAACACTGGAGAGTGTGGACATGAAGACCCGTCTTGCGATTTCGTTGGTTGCCGCGTCGCTGCTGGCGTCGAGTGCAGCCTTTGCCCAGTCGACGACCGAACAGGGCGCCAGGAACGGCGCACGCGCGGGCGGCGATATCGGCGGTCCGGTCGGCGCGATGGTCGGCGGCACCGTGGGTGCGGCAGTCGGCGCTGGCCTCGAAATTCCGAATGCGATCCTCGGCGGTATCCCGCGTGATGATTCCGTCGTGGTTCAGGAACGCGTTGTGGTCGGCGAGCCGCTGCCCCCGACCGTGGTGCTGCGCCCTGTGCCGAACTACACCCAGTATCGCTACGCGGTCGTCAACGATCGTCGTGTGATCGTCGAGCCGCGCACGCGCCGCGTCGTCAAGATCATCGACTGATCGACGCGGCAATAGACGTGAGAGACTAGGCCCTGCGGAGCGTTACTCCGCGGGGCCTTCGCTTGTGATCGCTGAGTTTACGCGAAAGCGCGTGATGGCCCAATCAGCGACTGCGGCCAACGCAAAGCCGACGCACGCAGTGGCGGCGTCGACCACGAAATCCTCAAGCCGCGCATGGCGTCCCGGCGCCCAAAGCTGCATCAGTTCGAGCAGGCCGATCAAAGCGACCGAGATGGCCGCGACGGCCGGGCGACGTCGGCGGTAGGCGAGGCCGAAGGCCAGCCCGACCAGAATGAAGGCGAGCGCATGTTCGCCGTCCTGGCCGAGGTCGGAATGAGGTCGCAAGCTCGGCGGTCCGAGGGTTGCAAACGTGACCGCGGCCGCGAGCAGCCAGGCAATGGCGCGAACGAAAATGGACATCCGGTTCGGATAGCACGGATCTGCAACGGGCTGTCGTGGGATGCGGATCAGATCACCGTGTAGTTAATGACGAATTGTTAAAGCGGCTCGCGCACGCCGAGGCCATGCATGAAGCGCTCGCGGATCTGCACGGGATCCCTGCGGGTGGCGCCGACGCCGGGCTTGTCGTCGATGCGCAGCGCGATCAGGCTCGGCTCGTCAGCCGACATGGCTTCGTCGATCAGCCGCTCGAAATCGTCCTCGTCCGCAGCCCAGGCGCTATTGGTAAGACCCGATCCCAGGGCGATCGCGACGAGATCGGCGACACCGGCGGCCGGCGTCGGTTGCGCGCCGGTGATCTGGTAGATGCCGTTGTCCATCACGATCATGATCAGGTTCTTCGGCTTCAGCGCCGCGATGGTCGAGAGCGCGCCGAGCTGCATCAGCAGCGAGCCGTCGCCTTCGAGCGCAAAGACGCGGCGATCAGGCTGCGCCAGCGCCACGCCGAGCGCGATCGGGAAGGCGAGGCCCATGCTGCCGAGCATGTAAAAATTCTGCGGGCGGTGGCCGGCGGCCCAGAGGTCGAAATTGGTGTTGCCGATGCCGCCCACGACCGCTTCCTCATGCTTGAGCTTTGCGATCAGGCGCTTCGTCACATCGAACCGGTTCATCACCTTGGTGTTGCGCGTATCCATGGCGGGGCTCACTTGTCAAAAGTCTTGCCGCCGGTGAGCAGCGGGTTGAGGATCAGTGCCACCGGCGCCTGCGTGGTGACGGCTTGCTTGATCGAGCGGTCGGCGATGAATTCGAGTTCGTCGAGCCGGGTGATGGTGTGGTGCTCCAGCGCGAGCGAGTCCAGCACCGGGCGCATGGTGCGGCAAACCAGCGACTGGCCGTAATTGAACTCGCCGAGCGTACCGCGCTCTGAGACAAACATGATCAGCGGGATCTGGTAGGGCACCGCGAGCGAGGCGAGCGTGTTGGCCAGCGTGGCAAAGCCCGAGGTCTGCATCAGCACCGCGCCGCGCCGCCCGCCCATCCAGGCACCCGAGACGATGCCGACGGCCTCTTCCTCGCGGGCGGTCGCAAAGGTCGTGAAGAAGGGATCGGCGTGCAGATTCTTGATCAGTGGCGTCAGCACCCGGTCGGGCACGTAGGGGATGAGGCTGATCTCGTTCCGCTTCAGGGTTTGCAGGACGATGCTGTGCCAGCGTTTGTCGCCCGACCCCGGTCCCGCCTGGGACGAGGTCTTCTGTTCCGCAATCGCCATCGCGTTCTCCCTTCAGCCGCGCATGTTTCTTCTTTGTCCGTCGCAGCGATCTGCCGAAACTTGACGGAGCGGGCAGGATTGTCAACATGTCCGGGCCGGCACCGTGATCTGCACCAGACGGCCTGCCGAGGCCGGCACCGCCGTGTCATAAGCGGGATAATGAGAAAACGGAGGGACGCAGGAACGGGGCGCGTATTGCGCTGACCTTGCGGGTCTCCATGAGAGAGCCGGAAGGGTCCTGATGTCGGTCAACAGCAAGCGCGTCTTCTACGTCAAATACCTGGCCAACCCGATCTACATCGACATCCTGAAGGCACGGCCCGACGTCCGGCTCGATCGCATCGAGAACGAGAGCCTAGAGGACTCTTACGCTCCGATCCTGAGCGCGGCCCATGTCTATCAGATCGGCGCGGCCCGCGACGAGCTGGCGCCGCATTTCCATGTCGACGCGTCCTTCCTGAAGCGCACGCCGAAGCTGCTGCTGGTCTCCAGCAACGGCGCAGGCTTCGACCCCGTCGATGTCGAGGCTTGCACGGATGCGGGCGTGCTGGTCGTTAACCAGTCCGGCGGCAACGCGCATTCCGTCGCCGAGCATGCGCTGGCGATGATGCTGACGCTGTCCAAGCGGATCATCCAGTCCGACCGCAAGCTCCGCAGGGAGGCCCACGTCAACCGGAACGAGCTCGTCGGCAACGAGATCGAGCACAAGACCGTCGGCATTATCGGCCTCGGCAATGTCGGCCGCCGTATCGCTGCGCTGTGCAAGGGCCTGTTCGGCATGAAGGTGCTGGCTTACGATCCCAACCTCACGGCCGACGTGATGTCCGAACGGGGCGGCGAGAAGGTCGAGCTCGACGAGCTCTTGCGCCGCTCAGATTTCGTCTCGATCTCCTGCCCGCTCGACAAGCGCAGCCGCAACATGATCAGCGTGCGCGAGTTTGCGCTGATGCAGCCGCACGCCTATTTCATCACCACGGCGCGCGGCTTCATCCACGACGAGGATGCTCTGCTCCAGGCGTTGCGCGACAAGCGCATTGCCGGCGCCGGCCTCGACGTCTGGTCCAAGGAGCCGCCGCCGCCGGAGCATCCGCTGCTGCAGTTCGACAATGTGTTGGCGAGCCCGCACACGGCCGGCGTCACGATCGAGGCGCGCCAGAACATGGGCCGCATCGCCGCCGAGCAGGTGCTGGAGACGCTCGACGGCAAAAGGCCGCCGCGCATCATCAATCCCGAGGTCTGGCCGGTCTATGCCGAGCGCTTCAAGCAGGCCTTTGGCGTTACGCCGGGGTAGGGCGCGCGCCAAGTCGTTGGTTACCACGATCAAAATACAAAGCGGTGCATCTTATCGATGGCGTGAATGAACGCGTATGACTTGTCCTGTAAATCAGGTTCCATGAGCATACTTTCGATTGCGACATCCGGACTTTCCGCCGCGAGCCTGCGCGTGAACGTGGCCGCGAGCAACATCGCCAATGTCGGCACGACCGGCCCGCTACCCGCGTCAGGCGGATCGGCCGGTGCCGGCAGTGCGAGCACGAACTCGGCTTATCCCGCGGCTTATGTGCCGTTGCGCGTCGATCAGGTCGACCAGTCGAGCGGCTCGACGCCGGGCGGTACGATCGCGACCGTGTCGACCGTGTCGCCAAGCTATACCGCACAATCCGACCCGAGCGCTCCCTTCGCAAATCAGGACGGCCTGGTCGCCGCGCCGAATGTCGATCTCGCCAGCGAGTTCGTTCAGATGGCGACCGCGAAGTACAGCTTCATAGCCAATGCGAAGGTCATTCAAGCCTACTCCGAAACGACAGAGTCGCTTCTTGATATCAAGGCTTGACGGCGGGGGAGGAGCTGTCGCCGGCTTTGATCTTCATCAAAATCCCTCTCATCGATTCGGACTAAATGGGATTAGATTGCTGCCGGGGCAGCAGGGAGGTCCCATGTCAACTTATGTCGTCAGGTTCATGAAGGACGTGCTCGGGGAGTACGGTCGGCAGAGCGAGGTCTGTCAGGGCGCGCTCGAGATCGACGCCGCCGACGAGGACGAAGCCAGGGAGCGGGCGAAGACGAGGTTTTGCAAGGACCAGGCGTTGCATCACTGGTCGCTGCATGCCGACCGTATTCAGGTCAGGCCGGCTGACTTTCCCTCGTAGGACCTAGCGCCCGGGCGCCGCGACCGGCGGCGGCGCGGTGACGCCGGCGCCGAGCGAACGCTGCACCATGGCGGTATCCGACCAGCGGCCGTGCCGATAGGCCACGCCGCAGAGCAGGCCGACGCGCGAAAATCCAAACTTCTCGTGCAGCGCCAGCGATGGCGCGTTGTCGGCATCGATATAGCCGATCATCTGGCGGAAGCCGGCCGCAGCACAAGCGTCGATCAGCTCCTGGAGCAACAGCCGGCCGACACCGCGGCCGAGATGCTCGTGGTGGACATAGATCGAGTGCTTGGCCGTGTAGCGATAGGCCGGGCGCTTGCGAAACAGCACGGCATAGGCATAGCCGACGACCTCGCTGCGATAGGTCGCGACCAGATGCGGCAGCCGGGTCTGCTTCAAATTCTTGCGCCGGTCGCGTAGATCGTCCGGCTCGGGCGCGCCAGTTCCCTCGACATCGCGGGGCACGCCGTTGCGGACGTGGTGGCGGTAGATCGCCAGCATCGCGTCGATATCGCTCTCGCGTGATGGCCGGACCAGGACCGGCGCGTCATCGGCCCGCATTGTAGCTGCTTCGTTCATCGGCGCCTACTCGGCAACCACGTAAGTATAGAGCCCGATGTGGCCGCGCGCATCGACCTCCTTGTAGACGCCCTGGATTTCCACATCGAAGCCCGGGAACGTGTTGAAGCAGGTCTCGAACATCTTGAGATAATCTACCATGGGCTTGGCGCGTTCCGTCAGCCGCTCGCCGGGGACGATGGTGGCGATGCCGGGCGGATAGACCACGAACGGCGTAGTGGCGATGCGGCCGGCGATTGCCTCGATCGGCAGATAGTCGACGTCGTTCTTGAACAGGAAGCGCGCGGCATCGCGCGGCGACATCGCGATCTCCGGCATATGCTCGGGCATGAACTGCCGCGCCTGGAGCGCGCTGACGTCGGCGGCGCGGAAGAAGCGGTGCATCTCGCCGCAGAGATCGCGCAGCCGTACCCCGGCGTAGCGCGCCTGCCGCCGCTGGTAGAATTCCGGGATCGCGTCGGCGAGCAGCGCATTGTCGTCGTGCAACCTCTTGAACGCGACGAGGCCGGAGATCAGCGTGCCGGCCTTGCTCGCCTCGACGCCCGGCGTGAGCAGGAAGAGCAGGGAGTTGAGGTCGTTCTTTTCGGGGACGATACGGTTTTCGCGCAGATACTGCGCGACGACGGGGGCAGGGATGCCGTGCTCGGCATAGGCGCCGGTGGTGCGGTCGAAGCCGGGGGTGAGCAGCGTCAGCTTGTTCGGATCGGTCATGGCAAAGCCCTCGGCCATCCCGGCGAAGCCGTGCCAGTTGCTGTCAGGGCCGAGCTGCCAGAGTGCGGGATTGGTGGCGAGCTCGTCGGTCGACAGCGTCTCCCAGGCAACGTTATGTGTGCCGCCGGGGCGGCTGACGTCGGGGATGGCGACGCGATCGGGCACGAACGGCTCGAAGAACCAGCGCCGGTCTGCGTTCTGTTCCTTTTCCTCGAACTCCCGGCGCATCGCGCGGATTTTTTTGCGCAGTTCGATGCCCAGCCGAATTGTATCGTCCCACAGCACTTCGCCGGAGCGGCCCTTCATCATCTGCGCGCCGACGTCGAGCGAGGCGAATAGCGGGTAGAACGGCGAGGTCGAGGCGTGCTGCATGAAGCTTTCGTTGAAGCGGCGATGCTCGACGCGTCGCTTCTGGCCGCGGATGTGGCGGTCCTTGATGTGGATCTGCGACGCCTGCGAGAAACTCGCGAGCTGTTTGTGGGTCGACTGCGTCGCGATGATGCCCGGCGCTTCCGGCGGGAGGTTGGCGAGGCCCATGGCGAAGCGGCCGGCATAGAGCGGGTGGAACTTCATGAAGCCGGCCCAGGCTTCGTCGAACAGGATGTATTCGCAGAGATGGCCGATGCGCTTCAGGATCATTTCGGCATTGTGGATCGTGCCGTCATAGGTGCATTGCTCGACCACGGCGACGCGGAACGGCCGCTCCTTGCGCCAGGCATCCTTGTCCGTGACCAGGGGATGATTGCGGATCGCCTCGCGCAGGGCCTTCTCGTCCAGCACGTCCCAGCGCATCGGGCCGATCAGGCCCCAGGCATTGCGGATGGTCGGGACATAGACCGGGATGCCGCCATTGATCATCAGCGCGCCGTGATGGGCGGCCTTGTGGTTGTTGCGGTCGAACAGCACGAGGTCGCCGTCGGTGACGAGCGCGCCGAGCGCGACCTTGTTCGAGGTCGAGGTGCCGTTGAGCACGAAATAAGTCTTCTCCGCGCCGAAGATCGCTGCCGCTTCCTTCTGTGCCTTCAGCGCCGGGCCCTCATGGGTGAGGAGGTCGCCGAGATCGAGCACGGAATTGTCGAGGTCGTCGCGGAACACGGATTCGCCGAGATGCTCGACGAAGACCCGGCCGATCGGGCTGCGGTTGTAGAACACGCCGCCATTATGGCCCGGGCAGGTCCAGAGCTGGTTGCCTTCCTCGGCATAGTCGACCAGCGCGCCGAAGAACGGCGTCTTCAGCGTCTCGGCATATTGCTTGAGCCGGCTGATCAAATTCTTGGCGATGAAGGTCGGGGTCTCCTCGGACAAAAAGACATAGCCGTCGATGAAGTCGAGCACCTCGACCGGCAAATCCTCGAAGCGCTTGCGCCGGATCAGGAGGATGATCGGGAAGTCGAGGCCGCGGCGTCGCATCAGATTGATCAGTGCCGAAGTCTTGCCCTCAAGCCCCTTCTTGCCCCAGTCCACCACCATGCAGCCGATCGCCGCATCGGTCTGCACCGCCATCTCGGCGTCCTCCAGCTTGCGGGCCCGGACCACCTCGAAGCCGGAGCGCTGGATCTCCTCGATGATCTGGTTGAAGCGGACGCCCTCGAGGTCGTCGGCGTCGAAAACAGGAGCGGCGAACAGGAAGTTGAAGCGCTTGAAATAGTCCATGAGGTGTCCCGAATATGCAGAGACTGACAGGTCTCGGCACATTTGATGACAGTTATATGACGGTGACTCAGTTAGCCGTCGCCGCGCTTGTGGGATGAGGGAACTGCTATCGCTTCGTCTCGCCGAACACCACGGTCGGCACCGCGCGGTTGACCACTTCGCGCAGCGCGAAGCTCGATTGCACCCGCGCGACACGCGGCAGCCGTGACAGCTCGGTGCGATGGATGCGCTCGAAATCCTGGATGTCGCGGGCGAGCACGATCAGGATGTAGTCGTCGGTCCCCGACATCAGGAAGCAGCGCACGACGGAGGGGCACTTCACCACCTCCGCCTCGAACGCCTTCAGCGCCTCGTCGCTCTGGCTCTCCAGCGCGATGCGCACCAGCACCGTCGTGGTGAGGCCGAACTGCGTCAGATCGAGAGCGGCCTGGTAGGCCTGGATGTAGCCGTCATCCTCCAGCGTCTTCTGCCGCCGCGCCAGCGCGGTGCTGGAGAGGCCGACCTTGTTGGCGAGTTCGGTGTGGCTGGCGCGCGCATTGGTCGTGAGTTCCGCGAGAATGGCGAGATCTTTCCGGTCGAGGGCCAAGGTTTCGTTTCCAGCGTCAAAGGGCGTTTGCACGCCGGAAACCGGCGTGGAAGGGCCAAAGCTAGCGGATATTTGCACGAAACCAAACTGCCTGCGTCGCTACGATGAGAGGGTGAATCAAAAGGAGCTCAGAATGCGTGTCGGTGTGCCCAAGGAGGTCAAGGTCCAGGAATATCGCGTCGGGCTCACCCCGGGCGCCGTTCGCGAATACGCCGCGGCTGGGCATCAGGTCACGGTCGAGACGGGAGCCGGCAACGGCATCGGCGCATCCGACGAGGTCTATCAGCGGGCAGGGGCCTCCATCGCTGCGAGCGCGCGCGACATCTTCGCCAAGTCCGACATGATCGTGAAGGTGAAGGAGCCGCAGAGGAGCGAATGGGCCCAGCTCCGCGAAAGCCAGATCCTGTTTACTTACCTCCATCTTGCGCCGGATCCTGAACAGGCCAAGGGCCTGCTCACGTCCGGCTGCACTGCGATCGCCTATGAAACCGTCACCGACGCGGCCGGTCGCCTCCCCCTGCTTGCGCCGATGAGCGAAGTCGCCGGCCGCCTCGCCATCGAGGCCGCCGGCGCCGCGCTCAAGCGATCGGCCGGCGGTCGCGGCTTGCTGCTCGGCGGCGTGCCCGGCGTGCAGCCGGCGCGCGTCGTCGTGCTCGGCGGCGGCGTGGTGGGAACGCAGGCCGCGCGCATGGCCGCAGGCCTTGGCGCCGAAGTCACCGTGATTGACCGCTCGATTCCGCGGTTGCGCGAGCTCGATGATCTCTTCGGCGGACGTGTACGCACCCGCTTCTCGACCATTGAGTCCGTCGAAGAAGAAGTGTTCGCCGCCGATGTCGTGATCGGAGCCGTGCTGGTGCCCGGCGCCAGCGCCCCAAAGCTCGTCACGCGCGCGATGCTGAAATCAATGCGGCCGGGAGCCGTGCTGGTCGACGTTGCCATCGACCAGGGCGGCTGCTTCGAGACCTCGCATGCGACGACGCATGCGGAGCCGACCTATGAGGTCGACGGCGTCGTGCATTATTGCGTAGCCAACATGCCGGGCGCGGTGCCGGTGACGTCGAGCCAGGCGCTGAACAATGCGACGCTGCCGTTCGGTCTGATGCTCGCCAACAAGGGCTTTGCTGCAGTGCTGGAGAATCCACATCTGCGCAATGGGTTGAACGTCCATCGCGGCCGCATCACCAACAAGGCGGTGGCGGAAAGTCTTGGGATGGAGTTCGCGCCGGTAGGAAGCGGACTGGCGGCTTGATAAGGCCTGCGAAGCAATCCAGAACCTCTCGGCGGCAAGACTCTGGATTGCTATGCTGCGCTCGCAATGACGATGTGGTGAGGTCTACGCCTTCGTCAGCGTGTACTGCCCCAGATCCGGATCATGGGTCATGCGCCAGTAGTCCACGAAACGCCACGGCATCGCCGAAAACACGCGGCCGCTGCTGTTGCGATAGTAAGTGCTCATCCCCGGATGGGTCCAGATCATGCCCTCATGTTCGGCATCGACCTTGCGGACATAATCGTCAAGCACCTCCGGGCGAACGTCGATGGCGGCGACATCGCACTCGATCATGTCGGCGAGGCAGGCGGAGATGTAGCGGCTCTGGCATTCCGACTGGAAGATGACGCTGCCGCCATGGGCGGGCCCTGAGTTCGGGCCGAGCATGCAGAAGAAGTTGGGAAAATCTGGCACGGTGAGACCGAGGAATGCGGTCGGATTGTCGTTGGCCCAGGCCTCGCGCAGGTTCTTGCCGTCGCGGCCGCTGATGTTGAGGCGCGCCGCCATCTCCGTCACCTTGAAGCCGGTGGCGACCACGATGATGTCGACGGGACGGTGCTTGCCGTCGGCAGTGACGATGCCGCTTTCATCGAAATGGTCGATCGCGTCAGTGACCAGCTCGACATTGTCCCGCGTTAACGTCTTGAACCAATTGTTGTCGAGCAGAATGCGCTTGCCATAGGGCGGATAGGTCGGCACGCATTTTTCGATCAGGTCGGGGCGATCTTTCAGCTCGGTCAGGATGAAATCGGTCAGCTCCTGGCGGTGCCGGTCGTTGCCCTTGTTGACGGCGCGCTCCGGATGCGGCCAGGCCGGGTCCTTGCGCAGGAAGGGCAGCAATCCGTCGCCATAGCGCCAGAACATGTTGAAGCGATACCATTGCACATAGAACGGCAGGTGCGCCAACAGCCATCGGGCGCCCTCGCTGATCGGATCGGCATAGCCCTTCACCGGCCGTGCCCATTGCGCGCTGCGCTGGTAGACTGTGACGGAGGCGACGCGGCCGGCGATCGCCGGTACCAATTGCATCGACGTCGCGCCGGTGCCGATCACGGCGACATGCTTGCCGTCGAGCACGATGTCGTCCGACCACTGTGCCGAGTGCAGAATTGTACCTTTGAAGTTTTCTTCGCCGTTGAAGCGCGCGCGCGAGGGATCGTTGAGCTGGCCGATGGCCGAGACAAGTGCGGTGGATTCGAAAGTCTCTTCTCCGCTCGGTGTTTTCAGCGTCGAGATCCAGCGCCGCTTGCCCTCATCCCAGCGCGAGGCCGTCAGCTCGGTGTTGACGCGCAGATGCTTGCGGATGCCATATTCGTCGGCGACCTTCAGGAGATAACCGAGCAACTCCTCGCGCTGACAGAAATAGCGCGTCCATGCATTGCCCGAGCCGAACGAGTAGGAATAGGAGTGGTTCGGCGTGTCGACGCCGCAGCCGGGATAGCGGTTGATCCACCAGGTGCCGCCAAGCTCGGCGTTCTTCTCGACGATGGTGTAGGGGATTCCGAGATGGCCGAGCGCCACACCAAGCGCGATGGCGCAGACACCGGCGCCGACGATCAGCACGTGCTGCTCGGCAAGCTTTGCGTCCGAAGGCTGCTTGGTCCAGCGCGCCTCGCGCGACACAAAGCCCATCTCCTCGCGCATCAGCGGAGCATATTCCGGTGCGACGTTCTCGCCGAGGCACGCGCGCATCATCTTCAGCAGCAGCTCCTCGCCGGGGTCGGTGATCACAGGCTTCGGCGCGCCGTCGGCAAACAGCTCGACGACCGCGGCGCGGATTTCGTCCTGGACCTCCGTCGGCACACCAGCCTCGGGATCGGGAATGAGACGGATGTCGCGCTTGGGCAAATATGGCGGCTCGAGCCAGCGCGCGTCGCCGGTCATGTGCACCAGCACCATCAGCAGGCAGCGGATGTCGGCTTCGGCAATTGCTGAGGCGAGGTCGAGCGGCTTGTGGGGAGATGCGATGTTCATCGTCTTCTTCTGATCTCCGGCGATCCCATGTGTCCAGTCCTGGAGGGACTAACGAAGGACTTGCGGGCACGGCACGGTAGTCGACCAGCGGTGGGGCGTCTACGCGGCGGGCGTCCGGCCGTGCTCCCGTTTCCAAATGGGCTAAAAGAAGAAAACTATTGCCCTGCGGCCGTCCCACGGAAGGAGTTTTCCCTCCGGGGGGTAAAAACGCCAATTGCTTCCATTGCCGTTTGGGGCCGAAACAACGACATTCGGTTGAGAATTTGATGGATTGGCAGAGCCATGGAACGGACTGGATTTGAGCCCTTCGGCGAGCAGATGGTGTCTGAAACGGACACCCAGCCGAGGTCGCGCGCCGCGAAGCTCGTCCTGCGGGCCGGCACGGGCCTTTTCTGGTCGCTGGTCGCGGCGATCGTGCTCGCGCGTGCCGCGTTCTTCGAGCCGGGTGTCTACGACAGCTTCAGCCACGTGGCTTCGATCGCCAAGAACCTGCTGTTCTGAGCCAAGTTATTCCGGGCTGAGGATATAACTTCTCTCGGCCCTGATATGCCGAAAACTTATTCCCCAACCCGACCACGGTGCGTATAAATCTTTCTCCTCTGGGAGAGATTTGTGTCGCAGAATCAAGCATCCAGCCCGTCCGATTCCAAGCCGACCACTGCCGTAAGCCGCATCGTCGCGCTGATTCCCGGCATTCTCCTCTGCATCGCCGTCGCCGGTGTCTCGGCCCTGCTCGAACGGGCCGAACTGGGCATTTTCGAGCATCCCTATGTCGAAGCGCTGGTAATGGCGATCCTGCTGGGGATGGCCGTGCGCAGCTTCTGGAAGCCCGCAGCCCGCTGGCAGGCCGGCATCGCCTTCAGCGCCAAGCAGTTGCTCGAAGTCGCGGTCATGCTGCTCGGCGCCTCCATCAGCTTTGCCGCGATCGCGGCCTCGGGCATCGCCCTTTTGGTGTCGATCGCGGCCGTGGTCGTGGTGGCCCTTTGCGCCTCCTTCGGTCTCAGCCGTTTGCTTGGCCTGTCGACGCGGCTGTCGATCCTGATTGCTTGCGGCAATTCCATCTGCGGCAACTCTGCCATCGCGGCGGTGGCGCCGATCATCGGCGCCAACAGCGACGAGATTGCCTCCTCGATCTCCTTCACCGCGATCCTCGGTGTGATGATGGTGCTGGGCCTGCCGCTGCTGATCCCGCTGCTGCAGCTCACCGCCACGCAATACGGCATCCTCGCGGGACTGACCGTCTATGCCGTACCGCAGGTGCTCGCGGCGACGGTGCCGGCAGGCCTGATCTCCACGCAGATCGGCACGCTGGTCAAGCTGATGCGCGTGCTGATGCTCGGCCCCGTGGTTGTCGGCCTCTCGCTGGTCGCCTCTCGCTGGCAGACTGATGCGAAGAAGACCAATGTCGGCTTCTTCCGCCTGGTCCCGTGGTTCATCCTCGGTTTCCTCGTGCTGGCGACTTTGCGCTCGCTCGAGATCGTGCCGGGCACGGTGGTGGCTCCGATCACCCGAATCACCGGTTTCCTCACCGTCGTGTCGATGGCCGCTCTTGGCCTCGGCGTTGACGTGAAGGTGCTCGCCAATGTCGGGGGCAGGGTGACGGCTGCGGTGACGCTGTCGCTGATGCTGCTGCTGGGGATCAGCATCGCGTTGGTGCATTTGTTCAAGTGAGGGACGGAGGCTGTCGTGGGCAAAGGCGCATTTGCGCCGTGCCCACCACCCGGTTTGGCGTGTCACAGATGGTGGGCACGCTTCGCTTTGCCCACCCTGCTACGAGACCGTCATCTCCGCAAGTGGGCGAAGTAAATCAGATTACATCCGCCAGCGAATGGCCGTGCAGCTCGATGTTGAGCCCCTGCATGCCCATGTCGCTGATCTCGCCGCCCATGGCTTTGAGGCTTTCCTCGCGGATCAGCGACATCAGCCCGCGGCGCAGCGCCAAAAATTCCGACGACATCATCATCGATTGCTGCCGCGGCCGCTCCAGCGGGATCGGAATCTCGGCTTTGATCGAGCCGGGGCGCGCGGTCATGCAGTAGACGCGGTCGGAGAGGAAGATCGCCTCGTCGATGTCGTGGGTCACGAACAGCACCGAGATCTTCAGCCGCTGCCACATGTTGGTGAGGATCTGCTGCATGATGACCCGGGTCTGCGCGTCGAGCGCGCCGAACGGCTCGTCCAGCAGCAGCACCTTTGGTCCCGTCGCGAGCGCGCGGACGATGCCGACGCGCTGCTTCATGCCGCCCGAGAGCTTTTCCGGATAGTGCTTTTCGAAGGCTTCGAGCCCCGCGAGCCCGAGCAACGTGCGCGCGGCACGTTCGCGCTGCGAACGCGGCATACCGCGCATCTTCAGGCCGAACTCGACATTCTCCCGCACCGTCTTCCAGGGAAACAGCGAATATTGCTGGAACACCATGCCGCGCTCGGCGCTGGGGCCGTTCACGCGCTCGCCATCGACGGTGACGATGCCGGTGGTGGGCTTAAGGAAACCCGCGACCGCGTTGAGCAGCGTCGATTTCCCGCAGCCGGAGGGCCCGACGATCGAGACGAACTCGCCCGGCTTCACATGGATCTGCGTGTCTGTGACCGCCTGAACCGGTCCCTCGATGCTGTCATAGCTGAGGGAGAAGTTTCTGACCTCGATATGGCCCTGCGGTGCTTTGGTGGGGATCTCGTTCATTTCAGCCTCCATGGCATCACCAAATGCCCGGCACCCCGGATCAGTAAGCTCGATCCGAGACCGAGCACGCCGATCGCGATCATGCCGAGCGCGATGTCGGGATACTGGACCAGCGAGTAGGCTTCCCAGGTGAAATAGCCGATGCCGTACTGGCCCGAGATCATCTCGGCCGCGATCAGCGACACCCAGGCGACGCCCATGCCGACGGTGAGGCCGGTGAAGATGTGCGGCAGCGATGCCGGAAAATACACCTCGCGGAAGATCGAGCGCTCGCGTGCGCCGAGACATTGCGCGGCGCGCACCAGCACGGGATCGACCAGTGACATGCCGTGCAGCGTGTTGACCAGGATCGGGAAGAACGAGCCGAGGAAGGTGATGAAGACGATGCTCTGCTCGTTGGTCGGCCATAGCATGATCGCCATCGGCACCCAGGCGATTGCCGGGATCGGCCGCAGCACCTCTGCGACCGGGAAGATGATCTCATGGACCAGCTTGAAGCGGCCCATGATCAGGCCAAGCGGAACGGCGACGATCGCCGCAAACGAGAAGCCGAAGAAGATGCGCCGGCAGCTCAAGAGGACGTGCAGCAGGAATTTCGGATCGTGGATCGCCTTGGTGAAGCTCGCATAGACCGCGAGCGGCGAGGGCACGTTGGTGAAGCGCACGAAGAACACGACGCGATAGGTCGTGAGCATGTGCCAGACCAGCAGGAAGGCGGCGAGCGATATGATTCCGATCGCGATCGCGCGAAGCCCCGCCCGATTGAGCCGGTACCAGCGCAGCGCGAGCGTGCCGAAGGAGGGCGGCGTCGTGGGCGGAGTGATGGCGGACGCGGGGTCCGCCTCCGCGATGACTGTTGCGGGCATGCTGTCCTCGGAATGTCTGACGAGGGCGAAGCTGCTCACGTCTTGCCCCCGCCGACTGCCGCCTTCACCGCGTCATCGAAACCGAGCACCTTGCCGCTAATCTTGGCGGCATAGGCCTCCGCGTCCTTTTTCAGCAGGAACGGCGCAACCTCGCCATTACCGACCGCGAAGAAGGCCTGGTCGGCGAACAGCTTGATGCCGCGGGTGGTGTCGAAGACGTAGGCGACGTTGATCTTCTTGCCCTTGGCCTTGAAGTCGGCGTAGGCGCCGAGCGTGCAGGCGGTCGACGAGAACGGCATGATGCCGGCATCGTCGACCCAGACCTCGCCGGCCTTGCGCGGATCGGCGATCGGCTTCTTGCAGAAAGAGTCTTCGCCTGTAATTTCGTAATTCTTGGTGCTGCCAAGCTGGGCGTCATAGTCGAGCTTCATCTCCGCATAGGCCTTGCGGATATAGCTGTCGTCGACCCACTTCTTCGGGTCGAACTCCTTCATGCGGCCGAGGTTCTGCAGCACCTTGACGTCGGTGGCGGCCGCATCGATCAAAGCCGGCTTGATGGTGGGATCGGTGGTCATGTTGCCGCTGGGGCCGAGGAAGATGTAGACGACCTCCTTGTTGATGCCGGTCCATTCCTGGATCTTTTCCGCGGCAAGCTTGGGATCGTCCCGCAGCCACTGGTTGGCGGCGATCAACGCCTTCATGTAGGCGACGACGACTTCCGGATACTTCTCCGCGAAGTCGGTGCGCACCACAATGCCGTGCCAGGTCGGCAGGTTCGTCTCGACGCCATCGAAGATCTTCCGCGCGAAGCCACGAAACGGCAACAGCTCGGCGAAGGGAACGAAGTCGGCGTGGGCGTCGATCTTCTTTTCCTGGAGATTGGTCGAACCGACCTCCGGGCTTTGGCTGACGAGCTGGAAGAAATCCGCGGGATAGCCGCGGTCCTGCATCGCCTTCAGCACCATGCCGTGCGCGGCGGACCCGAACGGTACGCTGACGAGTTTGCCCTTGAGATCGGCGAGTTCGTAATAGGGCGAGTCCTTGTGAACGACGATGCCGTTGCCGGAGCCTGCCAGACTATAGGCGGCGACGCCGATCAGCCGGCTCTTGCTCTCGGGATTGCTGTCGAAGGTGAAGCCGTTCACGATCAGCGGATAGTCGCCCATCATGCCGATCTGGAGCTTGTTTGCCATCATCGCGTTGGTGACGGGCGGGCCGGACGTAAAGTTCTGCCATTCCAGCTCGAACTTGACGTTGGCGTATTTGCCATCCTTCGGCAGGTATTTTTCGAGCAGGTGCAATTGGCGGATGACGACGCCGGCGGTCACCGTGTTACTGGTGGTATCCTGCGTTCCGATGCCGAGCGTGACGGTTTCCGCCGAAGCCGGCTGCGTCAGGATTAGCGCCAGCGACGTTACCGACATCGCGATCGAAAGCGTGGGAAGATGGCGGACCATTCTCATCCTCATTCGGTTGGATGTGCTGCGGTTGCCATGATTGGGGGAGGGCGTGGACAGGGCAAATCCGGAATGAGCGCCGCAGTCGATTAGTTGCCGGGAAAAGCTGATTGCATACTCCTTGGGCAGTCCTGCACGATAAAGCCGCTTGCCTGTGCACCGGCGTTAGTCGGAGCCTTGACCGCGCATCTCCTCCAGCACGTCGGGCCGGCAGACCACGATCTGCGAGCGCTTCGTCACCACGATTCCCTTTTCCTGCATGCGTTTGAGGCTGATCGTGACCCATTGCCTGGTGGCGCCGACCATGTGAGCGATGTCGGCATGGGTGAAGGCGGCGGCAATGACCCGGCCATCGGCATCCTCGACGCCGTAGAGGTCGACCAGATGCAGCAAGAGATGCGCAAGGCGCTGCGTGATCGAGCGCGTGCCCAGCATCTGGGCCAGCGCTGAATAGCATTTGCCCTTGAAGGTGAGGCCTTCAATGAGCCCAATCGCGAGGTTCGGGATTTCTACGGCCAGTGACCGCAGCTCCTTTCCGGGCAGGTGCACCACGCTGCAATTGCTGGATGCAACGCCGGACCATTGATGCACGGTGCCTTCGAACACTTCGGGGCCGCCGACGAAATTGCCGACATGCCAATAGGCGAGTGTGATCTCGCGTCCGAGCGGCGAGGTGTAGAACACGCGGATGCGGCCGCTCTCGATCAGCCAGATGCCGTCGTGCTTGCCGCCCTGGCTGAACAGCGTCTGGCCGCGGTTGAGCACTTTTCGCCGGCCCTGCTTCAGCACCAGCTCCCGCTCGCGCTGGGTGAGCTTGTCCATCAGCGGTGGCGGCCCACCGATCCATTGCTGATTCTCGGTCAGCAACAGCGAGGAGCTGCCCGCAGGCCGGACTGCCGGGGGAACAGTCCCGCGAACCGCATTCGCTGCCTGCAACATCGTCTGCCTCCGGAACGTTGAAATCGTTCTAAAGAGGAGCAATGTCCGTGCCAGCTTTACTCCGCTGTCGTCGCCCGGCCTTGTGCGCAATTGCGCATCAGGACCTGGCGATCCAGTATTCCAGAGACGTCAATGGGATACGGAGAGGCCACGGCGAACTGGACGCCCGGTCAAGCCGCGGCATGAGACCGAATATTGGGCCTAGCGCCCCGCCAAACTCAGCAAATACGGCTTCGGGTAGATCCCGCGATTATGCCCGTCCGAAAACGAGATGTTCAGCCCGTAGCCGAGATCGCCGATCTCGGTAATCGCAATGCCCGGAAACGCTCTGGGAAAGCGGTCGTCGAACCGGGCGCGGGTGCAGTGGGCGCATTTGCAGGAGAGACGGAGCGTCTCCGCGGCGACGCTGAGAGCGTCGCCTTCGGTGGTGCGGACGAGGAGCGTCGCGAGATCGGCGCTTGCTTCGTAGTCGGCCACGGTCGGTGCCACCAGGGTCATGGTCATAACGAACCTCCAATTCCTCTCTACGTCGGCGCCGGTGCGTGCGGATAGCAACTAATTGCCGGCGAAATGTGAAACTAATCGACCGGGAGTTTCACTTCAGCGTTGCTGGAGTCCGGTCTCTCCGAAACCTTGTGCCTCATCGAGGGCCAAGGAGAGACTATGAGCGCATTTCAGAGGGAAACGGTTTTGTCGGTCAGGCACTGGACCGATTCCCTGTTCAGCTTCACCGCGACGCGTGATCCAGGCTTTCGCTTCCAGAATGGCCAGTTCGCGATGATCGGGCTGGAAGTCGAGGGCAAGCCGCTGATGCGGGCTTACAGCATGGCCAGCGCCAATCACGAGGAGGCGCTCGAATTCTTCTCGATCAAGGTTCAGGACGGTCCGCTGACCTCGCGTCTCCAGACCATCAGGGAAGGTGACATCATTCTCGTCGGCCGCAAGGCCACGGGCACGCTGATCACCGGCAACCTCATTCCCGGCAAACGCCTGCTGCTGCTCTCGACCGGCACGGGGCTCGCGCCGTTCGCCAGCCTGATCAAGGATCCCGACGTCTACGACAATTACGAGACCATCGTGCTCGCCCATGGCTGCCGCCAGGTTTCCGAGCTCGCCTATGGCGAGCACCTCGTCGACGGGATGCGCAACCACGAATTCTTCGGGCCGCTGATCCGCGACAAGCTGGTCTACTACCCGACGGTGACCCGCGAGCCGTTCAAAAACCGCGGCCGCATCACCGATCTGATCGCTTCGAACCAGATGTTCGATGACATCGGGCTATCAGGCCTCGATATCGAGACCGATCGCATCATGCTGTGCGGCAGCCCGGCGATGCTCGAGGAACTCCCCGCGATGTTCTCCGCGCGCGGCTTTGTCGAGGGCAATTACAGCCAGCCCGGCCATTTCGTCGTCGAAAAGGCTTTTGTCGAGCGCTGACGCGCAAATCGGGCTCTTGCGACAACTAATTGCTATCGCCGGAAGGCCCCCTGAACAAATCTGATGCAAAGGCGCCGGATCGGCGAACCAGGAGCAAGCGATGGCACTAGATCAGATCGTCGACGGACTTTCGGAGGTTTCCTGCGATGTGCTCGTGATCGGCGGCGGCACCGCCGGCCCGATGGCCGCGCTGAAGGCGAAACTGAAGAATCCGAAGGCCAATGTCGTCTTGCTCGAAAAGGCCAACGTCAAGCGCTCAGGCGCGATCTCGATGGGCATGGACGGGCTGAACAACGCCGTCATTCCCGGGTACGCGACGCCGGAGCAGTACACCAAGGAAATCACGATCGCCAACGACGGCATCGTCGATCAGAAGGCGGTCTATAAATATGCCCAGAACTGCTACAAGATTATCGAGGAGCTCGACAGCTTCGGCATCCGCTTCCTGAAGAACGAGAACGGCGACTACGCCGTCAAGAAGGTGCACCATATCGGCACCTATGTTCTGCCGATGCCGAACGGCGAGACCGTGAAGAAGGCGCTGTATCGCCAGCTTCGCCGCGCCCGCATCCTGATCTCCAACCGCTACATGGCGACGCGGCTGCTGAAGTCTTCGGATGGCCGCATCGCCGGCGCGATCAGTGTCAACACCCGCACAGCCGAGATCCTGGTGATCAAGGCCAAGGCCGTGATCCTCTGCATGGGCGCCGCCGGCCGGCTCGGCCTGCCGACCTCCGGCTACATGTTCGGCACCTACGAGAACGCCGCCAATTCCGGCGACGGCTATGCGATGGCCTATCACGCCGGTGCGGCGCTCGCGAACCTCGAATGCTACCAGATCAATCCGTTGATCAAGGATTATAACGGCCCGGCCTGCGCCTATGTCGCCGGTCCGTTCGGCGCCTTCACGGCGAACAACGAAGGCTCGCGCTTCATCGAATGCGACTACTGGTCCGGCCAGATGATGCTGGAGTTCTACAACGAGCTGTTGTCCGGCAAGGGCCCGGTGTTCCTCCAGCTTAAGCATCTTCATCCCGACACCATCTCGGAGATTGAGTCTACGCTGCACAAGGTCGAACGGCCGACCCGCGGGCTGTTCCAGCAGGGACGCGGGGTCGACTACCGCAACGAGTCGATCGAGATGCACATCTCCGAGATCGGCTTCTGCTCCGGTCACAGCGCCTCGGGCGTATTCGTCGACGACAATGCGCGCACGACCGTGCCCGGCCTCTATGCTGCCGGCGACATGGCGAGCGTGCCGCACAACTACATGCTCGGAGCCTTCACCAATGGTTCGGTCGCCGGCATCGATGCGATGGAGTTCGCCGACAATCACGACTTTGCGGAGTTCGATGCGCAAGATGTGGCAAAGGAGCGTGACCGTGTGTTGGCGCCGACCAAGCGCGAGGACGGCATTCCACCCAACCAGGTCGAGTACAAGACCCGCCGCCTTGTGAACGACTACCTCCAGCCGCCGAAAGTCACGCGCAAATATGAGCTCGGCATGCGCCGCCTCGCCGAGACGCGTCAGGACATGCAGGATCACATGATCGCCCGCAATGCGCACGAGTTGCTTCGCGCGCTCGAAGTGCAGTCGATCATGGACTGCGCCGACATGGCGGTGCACGCCTCGCTCTACCGCGAGGAGAGCCGCTGGGGCCTCTATCACTGGCGCACGGATTTCCCGGAGAAGGACAACGAGAGCTGGTTCTGCCACACCCTGCTGAGCAAGCGAGACGGCAAGATGACCAGCGAGAAGCGGGCGGTCGAGCCTTATGTCGTGCCGATCGCGGACGACGAGAAGGATCTCTACGACAAGCAGCGCATCCGCGCCACCGCCTGATCCACCGCAACAACAGGAGACATAAAATGCCTCTCGCTTCCTATCAGACATCGGTTCCGGTGGTCGTCGACGACGCCAAATGCATTGCCGACAAGGGCTGCACCGTGTGCGTCGACGTCTGCCCGCTCGACGTGCTCCGCATCAGCGACATGACCGGCAAGGCCTACATGGCCTATGACGAGTGCTGGTACTGCATGCCCTGCGAGGCCGATTGCCCGACTGGCGCCGTTACCGTCAACATTCCCTATCTCCTGAGGTAGTCATGTCGAGCCCGTTCGAATCCTATGACGATCTCGAAGACGCCGACGAGCGGCTTCAGGCCGCCGACCCCGCTGAGCGCCGCGTCGCCATTATCGCGCTCGGTCATTCCGGCGACCCCGCCGCGGTCGGCCATCTCGCCAGTATCGTAACCGATCCCGATGCTGGCGTGCGTCAGCAGGTTGCGATGGCGCTCGGTGAATTCGACGGGCCGGACGCAGCAAGTGCGCTGGTGAAGCTGCTGGTCGATCCTGAACGGATCGTGGCAGCGGCCGCGGCCGACAGCATGGCGGAGTTCAAGGATCCCGCCTGCGCCGAAATCATCCTGCCGCTGGTCAAGCACTCCCACGCTTTCGTCCGCATGGGCGCGTTACGCGCGTTGAAGGAACTGCGCAACAAGGATACTCTGAAACCCGCGCTGGAAGCGCTGCAGGATGCCGATGCCGCCGTGCGCGTGCAGGCGATCGGCGTGATCGGTTTCCTGAAGCTGGAGGAATCCATCCCCGCGCTGACCGCGTTGATCAACGATCCCGATGCGCATGTCCGCCGTGCCGCCGTGAGCGCGCTGGCGTTCTCGCAGATGAAGCCCGCGGCTGAGACGATTATGCGCGCCTTGAAGGACGCCGACTGGATGGTCCGCGAGATGGCGGCGGAAACGCTCGGTCTCAACGTCAACGGTTCGATCGCCGCCGACCAACTCGTCGGCACGCTCACTGATGAGTTCTGGCAGGTGCGGCTGAAGGCGATCCGTAGCCTTGGCAAGATGAAGATCGAGCGCGCGGTGCGCCCGATCGGCAATTGCATCAACCACGACCAGGCGAATTTGCGCAAGGAGGCGGCCGCCGCGCTCGGCGAGATCGCCCATCCCGACGGTGAAGCGTTCCTGGCCGTCATCGCCGACGATGCCGATCCCGATGTTCGTAAGAATGCACGCTGGGCGCTGCAGCAGATTGCGGCGCGCAAAGCGCGAGCAGGCACATAAAGGCGCGGGCAGGGGCATAGAAGCGAGGCGTCCTGCCGCTCTGGACTTCCCTCACCAGACGTTTATTGGTCTTCGCCAAGAAACAGCGAGGACGCGGGCATGACGATACTGACAGCCAAGGATCTTCTCCCCGAGGATGGAACGAAGGGAACGCTGGTCGGTCGCGTCTGGCTGCCGCAGGCGAACGGCCCGGCCGTGGTCGCCGTGCGCGCCGACGGCGTCTTCGACGTCACCGCGAAATTCCCGACCGTCAGCGCCCTCTGCGAGGAGGACAATCCGGCCAAAGCACTTGCCGCGACCAGGGGCGAGCGTATCGGCGATCTCGAAGCCATTGTCTCCAACACCGCGCCCGATGGGCGCGACCCGAAACAGCCTTGGCTGCTCGCACCGGTCGATCTCCAGACCTTGAAGGCTGCCGGCGTCACCTTCGCCATCTCGATGCTGGAACGCGTGATCGAGGAGCGGGCCAAGGGCAATCCGGCCTCGGCCGAGGCGATCCGGAAGGAGGTGACGCGGCTGATCGGCGACGATCTGTCAAAACTCAAGCCGGGCTCGGACCAGGCGATGCATCTGAAGCAGGTGCTGATCGACCAGAATGCCTGGAGCCAATATCTCGAAGTCGGCATTGGCCCCGATGCCGAAGTCTTCACCAAGGCGCCGACGCTGTCCTCGGTCGGCACCGGCATGGACGCCGGGCTGCATCCGAAGTCGACCTGGAACAACCCCGAGCCGGAGCTGGTGCTGTTCGTCTCGAGCCGCGGCAAGATCGTCGGCGGCGCGCTCGGCAACGATGTGAATCTGCGTGACTTCGAGGGCCGCTCGGCGTTGCTTTTGTCGAAGGCCAAGGACAACAACGCCTCGTGCTCGATCGGACCGTTGCTGCGTCTGTTCGACGACACATTCACGCTCGACGTTGCGCGCAAGCTCGATATCAGCCTGAACGTAAAGGGCGCGGACGGTTTCGTGCTCGACGGTCACTCCTCGATCAGCATGATCAGCCGCGATCCCACTGATCTCGTCGCGCAGACCATCGGCAAGGTGCATCAATATCCTGATGGCTTCGTGCTTTTCCTCGGCACGATGTTCGCGCCGGTCAAGGATCGCGACGCACCAGGTCAGGGTTTTACGCACAAGCGCGACGACATCGTCACGATATCAGCGCCCCAGCTCGGCAAGCTCGTCAACCGCATGCGCACCAGCGACGAGTGCGAGCCCTGGACGTTCGGCATCGGCGCGCTGATGAAGAATCTGGCGCAGCGGAAGCTGATATAATTTCTTCGCCTCTCCGCCGTTCGTCGCAGCGGATCGCACACGCGAATTTCCGTGAGATCGTTATGCCCGGGGGGTTGTCCCGGGCATCCACGTTCCTCGACCCGCGAGAGAAGGCCGTGGATGGCCGGGACGAGCCCAGCCGCGACGATGACGACCCACAAAATCCCTTCATCTCAGCGTTTCGTTCGCGGAACAAAGTCGCGCTTGGCGCGCCATCCGCGCGAGCCTGCATCATTCATTCAATAGTCAAATAATATGACTATACGGACGTAAACTTCCGTGAAATAGTCCCTCCCGCCGTCTCAAAGGCCGGCCTGAGGGTGCCATGCTACCAAGGGGTGCCCCGGATAACATTTTGGGAGACACGCCTGATGACCTTCAAAGCCCTTTTTGCGGCCAGCGCCACGGCCGCGTTGTTGCTCGCGGTGCCGGCCAATGCGGCCGAGCTCACCGTTGGCTTCTCGCAGATCGGATCGGAATCCGGCTGGCGCGCGGCCGAGACGTCGGTCTCCAAGCAGGAGGCCACCAAGCGCAAGGTCAATCTCAAGATCGCCGATGCGCAGCAGAAGCAGGAGAACCAGATCAAGGCGATCCGCTCCTTCATCGCGCAGAATGTCGATGCGATCTTCCTCGCGCCCGTGGTCTCGACCGGCTGGGATTCGGTGCTGAAGGAAGCCAAGGAAGCCAAGATCCCGGTCGTGCTGCTCGACCGCGACATCGATCCGTCCGGCAAGGACCTCTATCTCACCGCCGTCACCTCGGACAGCGTGCATGAGGGCGCGGTCGCCGGCGACTGGCTGGCCAAGACCGTCGGCGACAAGGCCTGCAACATCGTCGAATTGCAGGGCACGGTCGGCGCCAGCGTCGCCGCCAATCGCAAGAAGGGTTTTGACACCGCCATCGCCAAGCACGCCAATTTGAAGGTGGTGCGCAGCCAGACCGGCGACTTCACCCGCGCCAAGGGCAAGGAAGTGATGGAGAGCTTCATCAAGGCCGAAGGCGGCGGGAAGAACATCTGCGCGGTTTACGCACACAACGACGACATGATGGTCGGCGCGATCCAGGCGATGAAGGAAGCCGGCCTCAAGCCGGGCAAGGACATCCTCACCGTCTCGATCGACGCGGTTCCCGATATCTTCAAGGCGATGGTGGCCGGCGAAGCCGACGCCACGGTCGAGTTGACGCCGAACATGGCGGGCCCGGCCTTCGATGCCGTTGCTGCGTTCAAGGAGAAGGGCACCGTTCCGCCGAAGTGGATCCAGACCGAATCCAGGCTTCTCACTGCCGCCGACGATCCGCAGAAGGAATACGACAGCAAGAAGGGCCTCGGTTACTGACGCGGGCGCCTTGCCGGACCGCTCTTTGCGGTCCGGCAAACCCCCTTCGCATTCGCCGCACGAACGAATAGGCTGGGTGTCCGCAGCATAAGCGGGCGCCGGTGGGAGTGACGTCGTTATGGAGAACAGCCTTGGTCCGGCTCCTTCCCTGTTGGAGGTGCGCGGGATCAGCAAGAGCTTCGGTGCGGTGCGCGCGTTGCAGGAGGTCGATTTTACGCTTCGCGCCGGCGAGATCCATGCGCTGCTCGGCGAGAACGGCGCCGGCAAATCGACGCTGATCAAGGTCATCACCGGCGTGTTCCCGCGAGATGCCGGTGTCGTCCGTCTGGGCGACGAGGAAGTCGCGACGCGCTCGGCCAAGGCCGCACTGCAAGCCGGCATTGCCACCGTCTATCAGGAGGTCAACCTGCTGCCGAACCTGTCGGTGGCGCAGAACCTTTTTCTCGACCGCCAGCCGATGCGCTTCGGCATCGTGCGCGAAGGCGAGATGCGCCGCCGCGCCAAAGCGTTGCTCACGGAGTTCGGCCTCGATATCGACGTCGCAGCGCCACTCGGGAGTTATTCGGTCGCCATACAGCATGTCACCGCGATCGCGCGCGCCGTCGATCTTTCCGCCCGTGTGCTGATCCTGGACGAGCCGACCGCGAGCCTCGACCGTCACGAGGTCGAGATCCTGTTCGGCATCATGCGCCAGTTGGCCAGGCGCGGCATCGGTATCGTCTTCGTCAGTCATTTTCTCGACCAGGTCTACGAGATCTCCGACCGCATCACCGTCTTGCGCAACGGTCGCCTCGTCGGCGAGCGGGAGACCGCCTCGCTGCCGCGGCTCGAACTGATCCGGATGATGCTCGGCCGCGAGCTGGCCGAAACCACCGGCGCGCGAGCGGCGGCGAACGACCATCCGCCGCGCGAGATCTGCGCGAGTTTCGAGAATTACGGCAAGACCGGCTATGTCGCCCCGTTCAATCTCGAGCTGCGCCATGGCGAGGTCGTCGGCCTCGCTGGCCTCCTCGGCTCGGGCCGCACCGAGACGGCGCGGCTGGTGTTCGGCGCCGAGCGCGCCGATGGCGGGCAGGCGAAGGTGGATGGCGCTTCCTTGCGGCTGCAGTCGCCGCGAGATGGCGTGCGCCACGGCTTTGGCTATTGCCCGGAGGAGCGCAAGACCGACGGCGTCGTCGCCGAGCTCACCGTGCGCGAGAACATCGTGCTGGCGCTTCAGGCCAAGCGCGGGCTGCATCGGCCGCTGTCGCGCCGCGAGCAGGACGAACTCGCGCGCCGTTACGTCAAGATGCTCGACATACGGCCGCCCGATGCCGAACGGCCCGTCGGCCTGCTCTCCGGCGGCAATCAGCAAAAGGTTTTGCTGGCGCGCTGGCTCGCGACTGCACCTCGGCTCCTCGTACTGGATGAACCCACGCGCGGCATCGATGTCGGCGCGCATGCCGAGATCATCCGCCTGATCCGCGAACTCTGCGACGACGGGCTGGCGCTGCTCGTGATCTCCTCGGAGCTCGACGAGATCGTGACCTATTCCGACCGCGTGGTCGTGCTGCGCGATCGTGCCCATGTCGAGGAGCTCTCGGGCGAGGCCATCGACGTCACCAACATTCTCGCGGCCATCGCCGCCGATGGCGCAGCGATGCAAGAGGCCCGGGCATGACAGCGCTAGTGCCGCGCCGCGGCCTCGCCCAGATCCTCGCTCTGGTCGTCATCCTCGCGGTCGACCGCATGGTGTCGCCGCAGTTCTTCGACTTGCGTCTCCAGGACGGCCGTCTGTTCGGCAGCATCATCGACGTGCTCAACCGCGGCACGCCGGTAGCGCTGCTCTCGCTCGGCATGGTGCTGGTGATCGCGACGCGCGGCATCGATCTCTCCGTCGGCGCGGTGATGGCGATCTGCGGCGCGATCGCGGCGAGCCTCGCCGACAGCCACGGCCTGCCGGTGGTGCTGGCGGCGGCGCTCGGCGCGGGGCTCGTCTGCGGATTGTGGAACGGCTTCCTCGTCGCAGTGCTTGGCATGCAGCCGATCGTGGCGACGTTGATCCTGATGGTCGCCGGTCGCGGCATCGCCCAGCTCATCACCGAAGGTCGCATCGTGACCTTCAGCTCGCCGGATCTGGTCTGGCTCGGCAACGGCGCCATTCTCGGTGTGCCGGTGCCGATCGCGATTGCGCTCGGCATGCTGATCCTGACCGGCGCAATGGTGCGCGGCTCGGCGCTCGGACTTTTGATCGAGGCGACCGGCGGCAATGCGCGTGCGAGCGAGCTCGCCGGCGTCGGCACGCGCGCGATGATCTTGGCGGTCTATGTCTGGTGCGGCGTCTGCGCCGCGCTCGCCGGCGTGATCGCCGCGGCCGACATCATGGGCGCTGACGCCAACAATGCCGGCCTCTGGCTCGAGCTCGATGCCATCCTCGCGGTGGTGATCGGCGGCACCTCGCTATTCGGCGGCCGCTTCAGCCTTGTCCTGGCGGTGCTCGGTGCGCTGATCATCCAGACCATGAACACCGGCATTTTGCTGTCAGGCTATCCGCCGGAGTTCAACCTGCTGGTCAAAGCCATGGTGGTGCTCGCGGTGCTGCTGCTGCAATCGCCAAAATTGTCCGGCTTTGCCGGCATCATGGCGCGGCTGCGAAGGACGAAACCATGAAAGGCCTGCCGCCCGTCCTGATCACGGCCATCGTGCTCGTCGCAGGCTTTGTTCTCTGCGCGCTGCAATTTCCCAACATCGCCTCGACCCGCGTGGTCGGCAATCTCCTCACCGACAATGCCTTCCTCGGCATCGTCGCGACCGGCATGACCTTCGTCATCATCTCCGGCGGCATCGATCTCTCGGTCGGCTCGGTGATCGGCTTCACCACCGTGTTCGTGGCGCTCGCGATCGAGCGCTGGGGCATGCCGCCGCTGGTCGCGTTCGTCGCCATCCTCGCGCTCTCGGCGGCCTTTGGCGCCGCGATGGGCGCGATCATCCACGTCTTCGACCTGCCGCCCTTCATCGTGACGCTCGCCGGGATGTTCCTGGCGCGCGGCGCGAGCTTCCTGCTCTCGACGGAATCTGTGCCGATCACCGCGCCGGTCTATTCGACCGTGTCGGACTTCGCGTTTCGCATGCCCGGGGGCGGGCGATTGACCGCGATCGCGATCATCATGCTCACGATCGTGATCGGCGGCGTACTGCTGCTGCGTCTCACCCGGTTCGGTGCCAATGTCTATGCACTTGGCGGGGGCCGGGCCACCGCAAGCCTCATGGGCGTCGCGGTCGGCAAGATGACGGTGAAGATCTACATGCTGTCGAGCCTGCTGGCGGGCATCGCCGGCATCGTGTTCTCCTTCTACACCAGCGCCGGCTATTCGCTCTCCGCCGTCGGCGTCGAACTCGATAGCATCGCGGCCGTGGTGATCGGTGGCACGCTGCTCACGGGCGGGCAGGGCTCTGTGATCGGCACCTTCCTCGGCGTGCTGATCCAGGGCATGATCCAGACCTACATCAATTTCGACGGGACGCTGTCGAGCTGGTGGACCAAGATCGCGACCGGTGTCTTGCTGTTCGCCTTCATCGCCCTGCAGCAGGGGCTGGTCGCACTGGCGCGGCGGCCGGTGGCGAAACGCGCGGGAGCCGTCTCATGACTTCGCGCATCGTCGTCATCCCGACCCGGCGGGCCCATTCCAACCACGCGGAGGTCGCCCGCTCGATCGGTGTCGACATCATCGCCAGCCGCTATCCCGAAGGGGCGCGGCTTCCGGGTGACGCCGAGCTGATCGCGATGTTCGGCGTGTCGCGGCCGGTGCTGCGCGAGAGCGTGAAGACGCTGGTCGCCAAGGGGCTTTTGACCACCAAGGCGCGGGTCGGCACTGTCGTTCGCGAGCGCACCGCCTGGAACATGTTCGATGCCGACGTGCTGGCCTGGCATCTCGATGCCGGCATCGACAAGCGTTTTCTCGACGACCTCGCCGAGATCCGCCTCGCGGTCGAGCCGCGGGCCGCGGCGCTCGCGGCGGCGCAACGGGCCGAGGAGGATATCGCGGAGCTTCGCCGCAGCATGGAACGGATGCGGCTCGAAGCGTCCGATTCCGTCGGCTTTGCCGATGCCGATCTCGCACTGCACGTTGCGGTGGCGCGGGCATCGGGTAATCTGTTCATGCGCTCGATCGGGCATGTGATCGAGGCCGCCTTGCGCGCCTCGTTCCTGCTCAGTGCCCCGGTCGAGCCGGAGGACCGTGACACCGTGCTGCTCTGGCATCAGAAAATCGTCGACGCGATCACGTCCGGCGATGCCGGGGCGGCGTCGGAGGCGATGGTCTATGTCATTCACAACGGTATGCGCCGCCATGAGGGCACCGAAATCGAGACGGCCCCTGCCGAGCCGCTGCCGTCCGCGGAAAGTGGAGAATAAGCGTGACTGAACTTCGCATCGCCATCGTCGGCTTCGGCAAGATTGCGCGCGACCAGCATGTCGGCGCGATCGCCGCAGTGCCAGGCGCGATGCTCGCCGCAATTGCCAGCCGCAACGCGTCGCTGCCGGACCTGCCGCATTTCGCGACCGTCGAGGAACTGCTGGAGAAGGGACCGCAGATCGACGCCGTGTCGCTCTGCACGCCGCCGCAGGTGCGTCGCGCCCAGGCCGCCACGGCGCTCGCAGCGGGCAAGCATGTCATGCTGGAGAAGCCGCCCGGCATCGGCGTTGCCGAGCTCGATCCGTTGATCGCGATGGCGACGGATGCAAAGCGCACCCTGTTTGCAACCTGGCATTCGCGCCATGCCCCCGCAGTCGAGCCGGCCCGCGAATGGCTGGCTGGGCGCCGGATCAGATCGGTGCACATCAACTGGAAGGAAGACGTCCGCGTCTGGCATCCCGGCCAGACCTGGATCTGGGAACCGGGCGGGCTCGGCGTGTTCGATCCCGGCATCAACGCGCTGTCGATCCTGACCCGCATCCTGCCGAAGCCGGTGTTTGTTACCGCGGCCGAGCTCGCTTTTCCGGCCAACTGCCAGTCGCCGATTGCCGCCAATTTGACCCTGACCGATATCGGCGGCTTGCCGATCACGGCCGAATTCGACTTCCGCCAGACCGGGCCGCAGAGCTGGGATATCCTGGTCGAAACCGACGAGGGCCGGATGACGTTGTCCCGCGGCGGCAGGATCATGGCGGTCGACGGAAAGGTTGTTGCCGACGCGCCCGATGAGGAATATCGCGAGCTGTATCGGCGCTTCGTCAAGCTCGCGGCGACCGGCGCGAGCGACGTCGATCTGGCACCGCTTCGTCTCGTCGCCGACGCTTTCCTGCTCGGCAAGCGCAACATCGTCGAACCGTTTGTGGACTAGACATGGCTGGCTCAAAAATAACAAAAGACGTTTTTGGAACGCTGCCTGACGGACGCAAGGTCGAGCGCATCGTGCTGCGCGGGGAGGGCGGGTTCGAGGCTCGTATCATCACCCATGGCGCGGTGATCCAGGCGCTGATCGCACCGGACGCGAAGGGCAGTTACGACGACGTCGTGCTCGGCCATGATGCCTTTGACGGCTATCTCGCCGAACGGAAGTTTTTTGGCGCGACCGTCGGCCGTTACGCCAACCGCATCGCCAACGGGCAGTTCTCGCTCGATGGCAAGACCTTCCAGCTCCCAATCAACAACGGCCCGAATGCGCTGCATGGCGGCCTCGACGGCTTCGATCGCAAGCTCTGGGACATTGCCGAGTTCGACGATGGCGCCAGCCCTGCGGTCACGCTGACCTACACCAGCCCGCATGGCGAGGAGAATTATCCAGGCCAACTCGATGTGCGCCTGACTTATCGCGTCAGCGGTCCGGCCGAGCTGTCGTTGACGATGGAGGCACGGACCGACCGTCCGACCATCGTCAACCTGACCAACCACAGCTTCTTCAATCTGGAAGGTGCGACCTCAGGCACGCCCACCCTCGACCACAGACTGATGGTCAAGGCCGAACATTTCCTGGCCATCGATCCGATTGCGATTCCGCTGCCCGAGCCGCCGCGCGCCGTGGCTGGCACGCCGTTCGATTTCCGTGAGGCGAATGCCGTCGGCGCGCGCATTCGCGAGAGCGATCAGCAATTGCGCAACGGCAAGGGCTACGACCACACCTACTGTCTCGCGCGCGACGGCAAGCTCGCGCTCGCAGCGCGGCTGGAGGCGCCACGCTCGGGTCGCATCATGGAGCTGTTGACCGACCAGCCCGGCTTGCAAGTCTATTCCGGCAACTATCTCGACGGCACGATCTCGGGCAAGGGCGGCAAGCTGATCCGGCAGTCGGACGCATTGTGCCTGGAGCCGCATATGTGGCCCAATTCACCGAACCGTCCTGATTTTCCGAGTCCGCGCCTCGATCCCGTTGGCGTCTATCGGCATCACACCGTCTATCGCTTTGCGGTGAGGACGCCATGATGGAAGAGCTGCCGACCTCGGTTCTCTCCGCCGAACATTGTCACCTCGGCGAAGGCCCGACCTATGATGTCACCACCGATACGGCGTGGTGGTTTGATATTCGCGAAGGGCGCCTGTTCGAGGCGCATCTTGGCAGCGCCACGATCCGCATCCATGCGCTTGGCCGGATGGCGAGCGCGCTCGGGCGGATCGATGCCGAACGCCAGCTGGTCGTCGCGGAAGATGGTTGTTACATCCGCAGCGTGGCCGACGGCGCGATGACGCTGTTCTGTCCGCTCGAGGCGGACGATCCCGCGACGCGCTCCAATGATTGCCGCGTGCATCAATCAGGCACGTTCTGGATCGGCACCATGGGGCGCAAGGCCGAGCGGGGGGCCGGCGCCATCTACGCGCTCCACCGCGGCAAGATCTCGACGCTGTTTCCCGGCATCAGCATTCCCAACTCGATCTGCTTTTCGCCGGATGGCGCGATCGGTTATTTCACCGATACCGCGCGTGCCGTGCTCTATGCGGTGCCGCTCAATCCCGCCACCGGCCTGCCGCGCGGTGAGCCGGAGGTTCTGCTGCGCCACACCGGCATCGGCGGCCTCGACGGCTCGGTGTGCGACGCAGACGGGCAAATCTGGAACGCCTGCTGGGGCGCGGGCCGAGTCGATGTCTACTCGCCGCAAGGAGAGCGCCTGCGCTCGCTGCGCGTGCCGGCCGGGCAGGCGAGTTGTCCCGCGTTCGTCGGCGCCGATCTGTCTCGCCTGCTCGTCACCTCGGCCTGGCAGGATATGGATGCCGAGGCGCGCGCCGCCGATCCGCAGGCCGGCTGCACCTTTCTGCTACAAGCCTCCGCGCACGGTCGCGCGGAGCCCGATGTCAAGCTCGCATAGGAGATCCGAAGCCAACCTTTACCTCTGTTTTCGACGACACCAAGAAACAGTCTGACACCCAAAGGGAGTGAAGCATGTCAAAATTGAAGACGACATTTCTCGCGTTGGCGCTGGCCGGCGCCGCAACGATGGCCGCGGGCGTCACCGCCTCCGCGCAGGACAAGGCAAGCGTGGGCATCGCTATGCCGACGAAATCCTCTGCGCGCTGGATCGACGACGGCAACAACATGGTCAAGGTGCTGAAGGAGCGCGGCTACAACACCGATCTCCAATATGCCGAGGACGACATCCCAAACCAGCTCTCGCAGGTCGAGAACATGGTGACCAAGGGCGCCAAGGCGCTGGTGATCGCCGCGATCGACGGAACCACGCTGTCCGACGTGCTCAAGCAGGCGAAAGCAAAAGGCATCACCGTGATCGCCTATGACCGCCTGATCCGCGGCACGCCGAATGTCGACTACTATGCGACTTTCGACAATTTCCAGGTCGGCGTGCTCCAGGCGCAATCGATCGAGAAGGGACTTGGTCTCAAGGAAGGCAAGGGTCCGTTCAACATCGAGCTGTTCGGCGGCTCGCCCGACGACAACAACGCCTACTTCTTCTACAACGGCGCGATGAGCGTGCTGAAGCCCTATATCGATAGCGGCAAGCTCGTGGTCGCCTCCGGTCAGATGGGGATGGACAAGGTCGCGACCTTGCGCTGGGACGGCGCCACCGCCCAGGCCCGCATGGACAACCTGCTCAGTGCCTACTACGGCAACAAGAAGGTCAACGCGGTGCTGTCGCCCTATGACGGCCTCTCGATCGGCATCATCTCCTCGCTGAAGGGCGTGGGCTACGGCAGCGCCGATCAGCCGATGCCGATCATCTCGGGCCAGGACGCCGAAGTGCCCTCGATCAAGGCCATGCTGCGCGGCGATCAGTACTCGACCATCTTCAAGGACACCCGCGATCTCGCCAAGGTGACCGCCGACATGGTCGACGCCGCGCTGGCCGGCAAGCAGGTGACGGTGAACGACACCAAGACCTATGAGAACGGCGTCAAGACCATCCCGTCCTATCTCCTGAAGCCGGTCGTGGTGTACAAGGACAATTGGGAGAAGACCCTGGTCGACAGCGGCTACTACAAGAAGTCGCAGTTCCAGTAAGAGACCTATTCCCTCTCCCCGCTTGCGGGGAGAGGGAACTAGCAGCGATCGAGGGACGAAAATCATGACCGCCATGCTGGAGATGCGCAACGTCAGCAAGAGTTTTTCCGGCGTGCAGGCGCTGCGCGACGTCAACTTCTCGGTCGAGGCTGGCCAGATCCACGCCCTGGTCGGCGAGAACGGCGCCGGCAAATCGACGCTTATGAAGGTGCTGAGCGGCGTCTACCCGGCGGGCAGCTACGAAGGCACCATCGTCTTCGAAGGCGAGGAGCGCCGCTTCCGCGACATCAACGATTCCGAGGCGCTCGGCATCATCATCATCCACCAGGAACTGGCGCTGATCCCGCTGATGTCGATCGCGGAAAACATCTTCCTGTCGCATCCGCCGTCGAAGTTCGGCGTGATCGATCGCGACGAGGTGTACCGGCGGACGCGTGATCTGCTTGCACAGGTCGGGCTGAAGGAATCGCCGGATACGCTGATCACCGATCTCGGCGTCGGCAAGCAGCAGCTCGTCGAGATCGCCAAGGCGCTGTCCAAGCGCGTGCGCATGCTGATCCTGGACGAGCCGACCGCGAGCCTGAACGAGGCCGACAGCGCCGCCTTGCTGGAACGCCTGATGAAATTCCGCGAGCAGGGCATCGGCTCGATCCTGATCTCGCACAAGCTCAACGAAGTCGCCAAGGTCGCCGACCACATCACCGTGCTGCGCGATGGCCGTACCGTCGACGGCATCGACTGCCGCTCCGAGCCGATCCAGGAAGACCGCATCATCCGCAGCATGGTCAACCGCGATCTCGCCCATCGCTTCCCCGAGCGCAGTGCGAAGATCGGCGAGCCCGTGCTCGAGGTTTCGAACTGGTCGGTCTATCATCCCATCCATCCCGATCGGCAGGTGATCAAGAACATCAATTTCGGCGTCAAGCGCGGCGAGGTCGTCGGCATCGCCGGGCTGATGGGCGCCGGCCGCACCGAATTCGCCATGAGCCTGTTCGGCCGCTCCTGGGGCACCAATATCAGCGGCCGCATCGCCCTCGAAGGCCGCGAGATCGCGCTGACGAGCGTTGCCGCCGCGATCGATGCCGGCCTTGCCTATGTCACCGAGGACCGCAAGCAACTCGGGCTGATCCTGGCCGACGACGTCCGCAAGAACATCACGCTGGCAAGCCTCAAGCAGGTCGCGCCGGGACGGGTGATCGACGACATCGCCGAGCTGAAGGTCGCCAGCGATTACCGTAACCGCATGCGGATTCGCTGTTCCGACGTCTACCAGGAGACCAGCCAGCTCTCCGGCGGGAACCAGCAGAAGGTCGTGCTGTCGAAATGGCTGATGACCGACCCAAAAGTCCTGATCCTGGACGAGCCGACACGGGGCATCGACGTCGGTGCCAAGTACGAGATTTACTGTATCATCAACGAGCTTGCTGAAGCCGGCCGCGGCGTGGTGGTGATCTCCTCGGAGATGCCCGAGCTGCTCGGCATCTGCGACCGCATCTGCGTCATGAACGACGGTGCCTTTGTGGGCGAGTTCCCGGGCGCTGAGGCGACACAGGAAAAGATCATGCGCGCCATCATGCGCAACGAACGAAGCAACGGAAACGGCGCGGTCGAGGCCGCTGAGATGGGAGGATCGCAGCCATGACCGACAAGTCGGTTTCGCTGCCCGATGAGCGCCGGCACGGCAGCTTCATCAAGAACAATCTGCGCAACTACGGCATGCTGATGTCGCTGCTCGCGATCATGCTGTTCTTCCAGGTCATGACCGGCGGCACGTTGCTGCAGCCGCTCAACCTGACCAATCTGGTGCTGCAGAACAGCTACATCGTCATCATGGCGCTGGGCATGTTGCTGGTGATCGTCACCGGCCATATCGACCTGTCGGTCGGCTCGGTCGCGGGTTTCGTCGGTGCGGTCGCCGCTCTGCTGATGGTGACCTACAAGGTCGACTACACGCTCGCCTTTATCATCTGCCTCGTTGTCGGCGCGGCCATCGGCGCCGCGCAGGGCTATTGGGTCGCCTATTTCAAGATTCCGTCCTTCATCGTGACCCTGGCCGGCATGCTGGTGTTCAAGGGCCTCGCGCTTGCCGTTTTGCAGGGCCAGTCGCTCGGGCCGTTCCCGTCGACCTTCCAGAAGCTGTCGTCGGGTTTCATTCCGGAGCTGCTGCCCGAGGCCGGCACGCTGCATCCGACCTCCATGCTGATCGGCGCGGTACTGGCGCTGGGGCTGGTCTATGCCAGCGCCAAGAGCCGCACGCGTGAAGTGTCGCACGGCATCGAGGTCGAGCCCTACGCATTCTTCCTCGGCAAGAGCGTGGTGCTCGCCTGCGCGGTGCTGTACTTCACCTATCTGATCGCGACCTATCGCGGCCTGCCGAACGTACTCGTCATCATGAGCGCCCTGATCGCGCTCTATGGCTTCGTCACCCGCCGCACCGTGATCGGCCGGCAGATCTATGCCGTCGGCGGCAACGCCAAGGCGGCAGGCCTGTCGGGCATCAAGACCGAGCGGTTGACCTTCTTCACCTTCGTCAACATGGGTGCGCTGGCCGCGCTCGCCGGCCTGGTCTTTGCCGCGCGCCTCAACACCGCAACCCCGAAGGCGGGCCTCGGCTTCGAACTCGACGTCATCGCCGCCTGCTTCATCGGCGGAGCCTCGGCCTATGGCGGCGTCGGGCGCGTCGGCGGCGCCGTGGTCGGTGCCATGATCATGGGCGTGATGAACAACGGCATGTCCATCCTCGGCATCGGCATCGATTACCAGCAGGTCATCAAGGGCCTGGTGCTGCTGGGTGCGGTGTGCATCGACGTGTATAATCAGCGCAGGTAGCCACATCGGCGCTGCCGTGGGCAAAGGCGCAGCGCGCCGTGCCCACCTTGAGTCCTCGGAATCTCCCGGGCCGAGCCCGCGTGCATCGTTGATTTAGATCAACCGATAGCCAACTCCGTGCTAGTTTCATGCGCCTGACGTAGCGTACACGGGGAACTTGCGTGACGAGTACACCGCTATCGCTGTCGGCGTCGGAGGTGATGCTGGTCTCGACGACGCCCGCGTTGCAACTGATCTACGATACCGCACCGATTGGGCTTGCCTGCCTGTCGCGCGACTGCCGCTATCTCCTGATCAACCAGCGCCTGACCGAGATCTGCGGCATATCGGTTGAAGGCCATCTCGGGCATTCCGTCAGGGACTGTGTGCCTGCTCTGGCCGATTCCGTTGAGCAGATCGTGCGGTCGATCGTCAAAACCGGGGAACCCGTCATCGGTATCGAGGTCGCGGGACAGCGCGCGGATCAGGTCGAGGAACGCTCCTGGGTCACCTATTGGCATCCGCTGCGAACGCAGGGAGGCGAGATCATTGCGGTCAATGTCGCTGCTGAGGAGATCACTGAACGCAAGCGCGCCGAGCGGGAAATCCGCAGCGCCAGGGATGCCGCCGAGACGGCGCTTCGCCATTTGCGCGACATCCAGGCTTCGCTGATCGAGGCGGAGAAGCTCGCCGCACTCGGGCGAATGGTCGCCGGCGTTGCCCATGAGATCAACACGCCGCTCGGTAGCAGCCTGACGGTCGCCTCGACGCTTCAGCGGAGGGCCGAGTTGTTCGCGGCGGAAGTCGCGCGGGGCGATCTCAAGCGTTCGACCTTGACCAGGTTCCTGAAGCTGGTCAGCGAGGCCTCTGCACAGCTGGTCACAAATCTCGACCGAGCGGCCGAGCGTGTTCAATCGTTCAAGCAGGTGGCGGCCGATCAGACCGAGTCCTATCGGCGAAGTTTTGACGCGGGCGAACTGACAGGCCAGGTTCTCTCCCAATTCGAGCGGCAATTGCGCCAGCGTGACATCGCGCTCAGCCTCCGCTGCGAGCCGGGTCTTGCGATGGACAGCTACCCCGGTCCATTCGGGCAGGTCCTGACCAATCTCGCCGTCAACGCGATGACACACGCGTTCACAGGCGACGGACGAGGGACGATTCGAGGGACTATCAATGTCTCGCTCGCCGCGGCCGGCAACGGGCATGTTGCGCTCTCGTTTGCCGACGACGGCTGCGGCATGCCGCCAGATGTGGAGCGGCGGGCCTTTGATCCTTTCTTTACGACACGCCGGCACGATGGTGCGAGCGGTCTCGGTTTGCACATCGTCCATAGTATCGTCGTGGATCGATTGGGCGGACAGCTCCAGCTCGAAAGCAAGCCGGGCGCGGGCACGGTCCTTCGGCTTGTTCTGCCCAGGATTGCCCCGGGCCAACGCGACGACGCCTGAGCTATTGCTCATCAATTGGGTATATGATCGAATGTCCGGATGGACCGGAGCCGGCCAAAACCCGATCTGATCATCTTCGATTGCGACGGGGTGCTCGTCGACAGCGAACTGTTGAGCTGCCGCTGCCTGTCCGAGGTTCTGGCGGAGTTCGGCCTTCAGCTGAAGGTGGAACAGGCGCTCGAACTCTTCCTCGGGCGCAGCACCAAGGCGATCGAGCAGCACTATCGCGATCTCGGGCACACCTTGCCTGACGACTTTTTTCCGCGCCTGAAGGCCCGCGTGCTCGAGACCTTTGCGGGGGCGCTCCAGCCGATCCCCGGCGTCGGCGCGGTGCTGTCCGAATTGGAGACGCCGCGCTGTGTGGCATCGTCGAGCGACCTCGACCGCGTCTCGTTATCGCTTGATGTCACCGGCCTCGCGACGCATTTCGGCGACCGGCTCTACACCGCGCAGATGGTCAGCCACGGCAAGCCGGCGCCGGATCTCTTTCTTCACGCTGCCGGGAAAATGCAGGCCAGTCCTTCGCACACACTGGTGATCGAGGACAGTGTCAGCGGCGTGCAGGCCGCAAAGGCGGCCGGTATGATGGTCTGGGGATTTGTCGGTGGGGGCCATTATCGCGCGCGCGATGGCCGCGCTATATTGTCTGCCGCCGGGGCCGATCGGGTCTTCGCGCACATGAGCGATTTCTGGGAGGCGTGAGGCCGCATGGCCGTCGAGAACGAAAAATCCAGGCTCGACGACGCCGCGCGTGCCGGCTGGCTCTATTTCATTGCCGGCCACACCCAGGACGAGATCGCAAAGATGCTGCAGGTGTCGCGCGCCTCGGCGCAGCGGCTGGTGTCTCTGTGCTTGGCCGAGCGGCTGATCACGTTCCGGCTCGAACATCCGATTGCCGCCTGCATGGAATTGGCCGCGCGCCTGAAGGAGCGGTTTGACCTCAGCCATTGCGAGGTGGTACCGGCCGATCCTGCGGCGCCGCAGGCCACCGCCGGCATCGCCGAGCGCTGCGCCAATCTGCTCGACGCGACGCTGCGCTCGGAGACGCCTGTGATCGTCGCGCTCGGGACGGGGCGGGCGGTGCGCGCCGCGGTCGAGCGCGTCACGCCGATCGACCGGCCCAATCACCAGATCGTCTCGCTGGTCGGCAACATCTCCGCCGACGGTTCGGCGAGCTTCTACGACACCGTCGGCCGGCTCGCCGACCGCACCGGCGCGCGGCATTACCCGATGCCGCTGCCGTTCCTGATGTCGTCGGAGGACGAGCGCAACAAGATGGTCCGCATCGAGCCGATTGCGAAGGTCAAGGCGGTGGCTGCCAAGGCGGACTTGCGCCTCGTCGGCATCGGCCAGATGGACCAGAAGGCGCAGGTCCATGTCGACGGCTTCGTCACGCGCGACGAGTTGTTCGAGATGATGCGGCAGGGCGCCATCGGCGAGATCACCGGCTGGGCCTATGATTCCAAGGGCCGCCTGCTCAAGGCCGGCACCAACAAGCGCCTCACCAGCATTCCGCCCGAGGTCCCGGCCAAGACCACGACCATTGGCGCCGCTGTCGGTGCGGCCAAGGTGCCGGCGATCTCGGCTGCGCTGAACGGGGGACTGATCAACGGCCTGATCACCGACGAGGCGACGGCACGGGCGATCCTGGAGCGCTGAGCTAGCGCGGCAGCGGGACTCGGCTTCCTCTCCGGCTTGCTTGCGGGAGAGGGAGTCTTCGCTCGCGACGCCCCCCGAGAGGAGAAAGCCCTCACCCGTATCGCATCTTTCGATGCGATACGACCTCTCCCGCAAGCAAGCGGGAGAGGTGAAGAACCAGCGCAATTTGTTTCAATCCACCTCGGGTCTCTCCCGCACCGCAGCACTCATAAGTTGCGGGAACGGCTGCGCGCCTGCTTGACAACCGCCGCACCTCGACCGAACATACGCTCAACGCGTGGGCATATGCTCAAAAGCGCGGGCTAGGGAGGTCACCGTGAAACGATTTTTGGGCGCCGTCTGCGGCGCGTCCGTACTGCTTGCCGTCCCCGCGATGGCCGAAACGACCCTGACGATCGCCACCGTCAACAATGGCGACATGATCCGCATGCAGGGCCTGACCAGCGAATTCACCAAGGCGAACCCCGACATTTCAGTGAAATGGGTGACGCTCGAGGAAAACGTGCTGCGCCAGCGTGTCACCACCGACATCGCAACCAAGGGCGGTCAGTTCGACGTGCTGACCATCGGCACCTACGAGGTGCCGATCTGGGCCAAGAAGGGCTGGCTGGTGCCGCTCGCCAATCTCGGCGCTGATTACGACGTCGCCGACCTCCTGCCGAAGATCAAGGATGCGGTCTCGGTCGATGGCAAGCTCTATGCCGCGCCGTTCTATGGCGAGAGCTCGATGATCATGTACCGCACCGATTTGTTCGAGAAGGCCGGCCTGAAGATGCCGGAAAAGCCGACCTGGGATTTCGTGATCGACGCCGCCAAGAAGGTGACCGACAAGAACGGCGGCGTCTACGGCATCTGCCTGCGCGGCAAGGCCGGCTGGGGCGAGAACATGGCCTTCCTCTCGGCGATGGCCAATTCCTACGGTGCACGCTGGTTCGACGAGAAGTGGGAGCCGCAGTTCAACACGCCGGAATGGAAGACGACGCTCACCACCTACGTCAATCTGATGAAGGACGCCGGCCCTCCCGGCGCGAGTTCCAACGGCTTCAACGAGAATCTCGCGCTGTTCAACGCCGGCAAGTGCGGCATGTGGATCGACGCGACGGTCGCGGCGTCTTTCGTCACCAACCCGAAGGATTCCAAGGTCGCCGACAAGGTCGGCTTTGCGCTGGCGCCCAACACCGGGCTCGGCAAGAACGCCAACTGGCTGTGGGCCTGGAATCTCGCGATTCCGGCCGGCTCGAAGAAGACGGAGGCGGCAGAGAAGTTCATCGCCTGGGCAACCAGCAAGGACTACACCAAGCTCGTGGCGTCGAAAGATGGCTGGGCCAACGTGCCGCCGGGCACGCGCACCTCGCTCTACACAAATCCTGACTACCTGAAGGCCGCGCCCTTCGCCAAGATGACGCTGGCCTCGATCGACGCGGCTGATCCGAACAAGCCGACCGTGAAGCCCGTGCCTTACGTCGGCGTGCAATATGCCGCGATCCCTGAATTCCAGGGCATCGGTACGCAGGTCGGTCAGCAATTCTCCGCGGCACTTGCGGGATCGATGACGGTCGACGCGGCACTCGCCGCGGCGCAAACGGCGACCGAACGCGAAATGAAGCGCGCCGGTTACATCAAGTAGACCCGAGCTCTCCCTGAGCTCAAACTTGCGGCCATCCACTCTTTGCTCGATGGATGGCCGCCTTCTTCCTCCCAGCGGAGACGCCAAAGATGGCAACCCGGCAAACGCAACTCCTTGCGCGGTCGCTCCTGGCCCCGGCCGTCGGGCTGCTCTTCATCTGGATGATCGTCCCGCTGGCGCTGACGCTCTATTTCTCGACGCTGCATTACAGCCTGCTCGACCCCGGCTCGGAATCGTTTGTCGGACTGGAAAACTTCCGCTACTTCCTCTCTGATCCCGCTTTCCTCGCCTCGCTCCAGAACACGCTGGTGCTGGTTGGCTCGGTGCTGGCGTTGACGATTCTGCTCGGCATTCCCCTGGCGCTGCTGATGGATCAGCCGGTGATCGGCCGCAATATCGTGCGGCTGATGGTGATTGCGCCGTTCTTCGTGATGCCGACGGTGAGCGCGCTGGTCTGGAAGAATTTGCTGATGCACCCGGTGTCTGGCCTGTTCGCGTGGCTCGCCAAGGTGTTCGGGCTGACGCCGATCGACTGGTTCACGGACGCGCCGCTGTTCGCCGTGATCCTGATCGTGGCTTGGCAATGGCTGCCGTTCGCGACGCTGATCCTGCTCACCGCGCTGCAATCGCTCGACGAGGAGCAGAAGGAGGCGGCCGAGATGGATGGCGCGAGCGCCGTCTCGACCTTCATCTACATCACGCTGCCGCACCTCGCGCGTCCGATCACCGTGGTGATCCTGATCGAGACCATCTTCCTGTTGACGGTTTTCGCGGAAATCTTCGTCACCACCGGCGGCGGGCCGGGCCTGCAAACCACCAACATCGCCTTCCTGATCTATTCGCAGGCGCTGATCCAGTTCGATGTCGGCAGCGCCTCGGCGGGCGGCCTCGTGGCCGTGGTCATCGCCAACGTGGTCGCCTTCTTCCTCGTCCGCATCGTCGGCCGCAACCTGGAAACCTGAAATCATGGCGCGCAAATCAACGACGCGGCGGGTGGTGATATCGACGATCGGGGCGTGGTTCTTCGGCTTCCTGATCTTCTTCCCGATCCTGTGGATGGTGCTGGCGAGCTTCAAGACCGAGCTCGAGGCCTTTGCCATTCCGCCGTCCTTCCTGTTCTTCCACTGGACCACCGAAAATTACGCGACAGTGCAGGAGCGCAGCGACTATTTTCACCACGCACTGAACTCGATCATCATCGCAGGCGGCTCGACGCTGATTGCGGTCCTGATCGCGATCCCCGCAGCGTGGTCGATGGCGTTCTCGCCGACCAAGCGCACCAAGGACATCCTGCTTTGGATGCTCTCGACCAAGATGATGCCGCCGGTCGGCGTGCTGGTGCCGATCTATCTGATCTTCAAGACTTTCGGCCTGCTCGATTCCCGCGCCGGACTGATCTTCATCCTCTGCCTCGGCAATCTGCCGATCGTGATCTGGATGCTCTTCACCTATTTCAAGGAGATCCCGCGCGACATCCTCGAAGCTGCGCGCATGGACGGCGCCACCATCGGTCGCGAACTCATCTATGTCCTGACACCGATGGCGATCCCGGGGCTGGCGTCGACCATGCTGCTCAATCTGATCCTGGCCTGGAACGAGGCATTCTGGACGCTCAATCTGTCCACTTCGAACGCCGCGCCGCTCACCGTATTCATCGCGTCCTATTCAAGTCCGGAAGGATTGTTCTGGGCCAAGCTGTCGGCGGCTTCCACGCTGGCGATCGCCCCCATCATCATCCTCGGTTGGTTCAGCCAGAAGCAGCTCGTACGCGGGCTCACCTTCGGCGCGGTAAAGTAAAGGGGCTGCCGGATCATGGGTCAGATTACGCTTCAGGACGTGCAGAAATCCTTCGGCCCCGTGCACATCATCAAGGGCGCCGATCTCGAGATTGCGGACGGCTCCTTCGTGGTGTTCGTCGGACCGTCCGGCTGCGGCAAGACCACGCTGCTGCGGCTGATCGCCGGGCTCGAGGACGTCAGCGGCGGCAAGATTTTGATCGACGGCAAGAACGTCGTCGATACGCCCCCCGCGAAGCGTGGGCTCTCGATGGTGTTCCAGTCCTACGCGCTCTATCCGCATATGAGCGTGCGCGGCAATATCGGCTTCGGCCTGAAGATGGCGGGCCTGTCCAAGGACGAAACCAACCGCAAGGTGGAGGCCGCCGCCGCGACGCTCAACCTCACGCCCTATCTTGACCGCAAGCCGCGCGAGCTCTCCGGCGGCCAGCGTCAGCGCGTCGCGATCGGCCGTGCCATCGTCCGCGAGCCCAAGGCGTTCCTGTTCGACGAGCCGCTGTCCAACCTCGACGCGGCCTTGCGCGTGCAGATGCGCATCGAGGTGACGCGGCTGCAGAAGCAGCTCGGCACCACCGCGGTCTACGTCACCCACGACCAGGTCGAAGCCATGACCATGGCCGACAAGATCGTCGTGCTCAATGGCGGCAAAATCGAGCAGTACGGTTCGCCGCTGGAGCTTTACGAGCGCCCTGCCAATCTCTTCGTCGCCGGCTTCATCGGCTCGCCCAAGATGAATCTTGTGACCGGCGAGCCCGCCAAGCAGCAAGGCGCGACCACCATCGGCGTGCGGCCGGAGCATCTGAAGATCGAGCGCGATGGCGGCGGCGGCTGGCAGGGAACGATCGCGGTCGCCGAACATCTCGGCAGCGACACCTTTCTTTATGTCGATGCCGGGCCGCTCGGCATGCTGACGGCGCGCTACATCGGCGAATTGAGCCTGCATGCCGGCGATCACGTGTCGCTGGCGCCGGACCCCGCGCGTATCCACCGCTTCGACGCGAGCGGCAACGCGCTTCGGAACTAACAAGAAACGGCAAGACAACGGAAAGACGACCATGTACCTGGAAAAATTCAAGCTGAGCGGCAAGACCGCGTTCATCACCGGCGGCGGGCAGGGCATTGGGCTTGCCTGCGCGGAGGCGCTGGCCGAGGCCGGCGCCAAAGTCATCATCGGTGACCGCGACAGCAAGGTCGCCGGCGACGCCAAGGCCAGCCTGAAGGCTAAGGGATTCGACATCGAGACAGCGATCATGGACGTCACCGACACCAAGCGCGTGGCGGAGGTCGCCAATGACCTCGTCGCCCGTCACGGCAAGGTCGACATCCTCGTCAACAATGCCGGCATTGCGCGCAGCGAAACCCCGGCCGAGACCGTGACCGACGAGCACTGGCTCAACGTCATCGACGTCAATCTGAACGGCACCTTCTGGTGCTGCCGCGAGTTCGGCAAGCACATGCTGAAGGCCAAGAGCGGCGCCATCGTCAATGTCGGCTCGATGTCCGGCTTTGTCGTCAACAAGCCGCAGGAACAGTGCTTCTACAACGCCTCCAAGGCCGGTGTGCACCATCTAACCAAGTCGCTCGCCGCCGAATGGGGCGCGCGCGGCATCCGCGTCAACGCGGTGGCTCCGACCTATATCGACACCCCGCTCAACGCCTTCGTGAAAAGTACCCCGAGAATGTATGACGCCTGGATCGGTGGAACCCCGATGGGGCGAATGGGGCAGGTCGAGGAGATCGCCTCGGTCGTCCTGTTCCTCGCCTCAGAGGCCGCGAGCCTGATGACCGGCAGCATCGTGCTGGTGGATGGCGGCTACACTTGCTGGTAGGCTTGCGTCAAAATTGACGAGAGCTTCCGGGAGCGACAATGCCGCGAGCGTATATCGGCGTCGACGTGGGGACCACGAGCACGCGAGCAGGGGTGTTTGACGAGGCGGGAACGTTGCTTGCGACCGCCAAGCATCCGATCCGGATCTGGCACGAGGCCGGCGACATCGTCGAGCAGTCGTCCCAGGACATCTGGGAGGCCTGCGTCAAATCGGTGCGGGCGGCGATGGCGGAAGCGGCCATCGCACCCGATAGCGTCGGCGGCATCGGTTTCGACGCGACTTGTTCCCTGGTGGTGCTCGACCGCCAGGGTGAGCCGGTCACGGTGAGCGCCTCCGGCGACAAGCAGCGCAACGTCATCGTCTGGATGGATCATCGCGCCATTGCCGAGGCGCGGCTGATCAACGAGACCGGGGATTCGGTGCTGCGCTATGTCGGCGGCTCGATCTCGCCCGAGATGGAGATGCCAAAACTATTGTGGCTGAAGCGGCATCTGCGCACGAGTTTCAATGCCGCCGGGCATTTCTTCGATCTGGCGGACTATCTGACCTGGCGCGCGACCGGTTCGCTGCAGCGCTCGACCTGCACCGTCACTTGCAAATGGAACTACCTCGCGCATGACGGCGGCGGCTGGAGTGCGCCGTTCTTTCAGCGTATCGGCCTGTCCGATTTCGTCAGCGAGAAATACGCCCGCATCGGTACCGAGATCGTCGCCCCCGGCACGCGGCTCGGCGCCGGTCTGACGCGCGTTGCCGCCGCCGATCTCGGCCTGTCCGCGGGCACGCCGGTCGGCGCCTCCTTGATCGACGCGCATGCCGGCGGCATCGGCGCGATCGGCGGGCGTGACGGATCGGGCGGAACGATGGATGTCAGCGATCGCCTGGCCTACATCATGGGAACGTCGGCCTGCATCATGGCGACGACGAAAGAGCCGTGCTTTGTGCCCGGCGTCTGGGGTCCCTATTATTCCGGCATGGTGCCGGACTTCTGGCTCAACGAGGGCGGCCAGTCGGCCGCGGGCGCGGCGATCGATCATCTGCTCAAATCGCATCCGGGGCATGCTGAAGCGAGCGCCGCGGCACGCAGCGAGGGCGTCGACCTCATCGAGTTCCTCGAGCGACGCATCATTGCGCGCGCAGGCGATGCCAGCCGCGCTGCGCTGCTGGCGCGCGACGTTCATGTGCTCCCTGAATTCATCGGCAACCGCTCGCCTTATGCCGACCCCGACGCGCGCGCGGTGATCGCGGGCCTAGATCTCGACACCGATGTCAGCTCGATGGAGCGGCTGTTCGTTGCAGGTCTCTGCGGGCTGGCCTACGGGCTCGCCGAGGTGATCGAGGCCTTTGATGCGCACGGCGTCCATGCTGGCATCATGATCATGGGCGGCGGCGCCAGTCGCAGTCCGCTGGTGCGGCAGATCATGGCCGATACCACCGGGCTCACGGTCGCGCTGCCGCAAACCAGGGAGCCGGTGCTGCTGGGGGCGGCGATGCTGGGTGCGGTCGCCGGCGGCGCCTATGTCTCGATCGGCGAGACTATGGCAAAAATGTCGGCGCTCGGACGCAAGAGCGAGCCGACAGCGCCCGACATGGCAGCGTTTCACACCCGTAAGCGGGATGTGTATAAGCTGCTCCGCGAAGTCGATCGCGGCAGCCGGGCCGCAATGCACGACCTCGCCAAAGGTTGAACGAGATGCTGATTTCCTGCGGCGATGCGCTGATCGATTTCGTGCCGACCAAAAACGCCGACGGCCGCGAAGCGGTGATGCCGGCGGTCGGCGGCTCCTGTCTCAACGTCGCGATCGGCATCGCGCGGCTCGGCGCGCCAACTGGCTTTGTCGGCGGCATCTCGACCGATCTATTCGGACGCATGATCGCGGATCACGCCGCGGCGTCGAACGTCGAGCTTGGTCTCGCCACCCGCAGCGATCACCAGACCACGCTTGCCTTCGTCCGCATCGTCGCCGGCGAGTCGCATTACGCTTTCTACGACGCCGAGACCGCGACGCGGAATTGGACGTTTCGGCGCGTCACCATCCCGTTCGATACGGTCGAAGCCGTCCACGTCGGCTCGACCACGCTGGTCAACGACCAGGGCGCTGCCGAGACCAAGGCCCTGATCACAGATGCGCGGACCTCATCGACAATCTCCTTCGATCCGAACTGCCGGCCCAATCTGGTCAAGGACAAGCCGGCCTATCTCGCACGCATGGTCGAGTTCGCCGCGAGCGCCGATCTCGTCAAGATGTCGGACGTCGACTTCGCCTATCTCTTCGGCGAGGAGCCTTATCAGCAACGCGCGAGCGCGCTGCTGGGGCAGGGGCCGAGCCTTGTCGTCATTACTCGCGGCAATAATGGCGCCGTCGCCTGGCATGCGAAAGCAGGGCAGATCGAGGTCGAGGCGCCCAAGGTCGCGGTCGCCGATACCATCGGCGCCGGCGACAGCTTTCAGGCCGCGTTGCTGTTCGCCCTGCATGAGCAGGGACGCCTTGCCCGGCAACAATTGAAGGACATCGGCGCAGACGAGCTCCGCCGCGCGCTGTCCTTTGCCGCCAACTGCGCCGGCCTGACCTGCACCCGCCCGGGCGCCGATCCGCCCTGGAGCCACGAGATCAGCTGGAGCTGGTAGGCCGCATCACAGCCGCGCGACGACCTTCTCGGCACATTTCAGAAATTTGGGGATCAACGGGCTCTGCGAATCCCGCCGCCAGCACACGGCGATGTCGATGGAATCGGCAGCGTCGCGCAGCGGCCGGAACACGATGCCGCGCGGCGCGCCGAGCTTGGCGCAGGCAGGCAGGATTGCAAAACCTTCGCCGGCGAGCACGAGGCTCATCGCCGAATGCGCCGTCTCCACCCGGCTCGCGATCGGCATCACGATCTGATGCCGCCGCAGCAGGGCTGCGACCGCGGAAGAGGCGGGGTCCCGCTCCGGCGGCGGCAACGCGACCAGCGGACGGCCCTGCAGCCGCGCCATCGGCACAGCGCCGATCCGCGCGAGCGGCGAGCGGTTCGGCATCGCCAGCATGAAGCGCTGCGCGCCGATCCGCGCCACCTGGATTTCAGGGTGGTGGATCGCCGGCATGCACAACGCGACCGTGACGCCGCGGTCGAGCAGCCGTGCCTCGCGCGTCGATGCGCTGAGGTCGACGAAATCGAGATCGACGCCGGGAATGGATCGCCGCAGTTCGGGGATCAGCCGCGGCAGCACGGCGTTCGCCAGCACGAACATGTAGCCGACCGAGATACGCCCGCGGCGACCGGCTGCGACCGCACGTGCGGCCTCGATGCCGTCGGCCGCAAGCGCCAGCGCCTCACCGGCACGCACCAGCAGGGCCTGGCCCGCTTCCGTCAGGTCCATGCCGCGCGTCCCGCGGTGGAACAGCGGCGCGCCGACTTCGGCCTCGAGCTTGCGGATCTGGACCGAGAGCGGCGGCTGCGCCATCCGCAGCCGCTCGGCAGCCTTGCCGACGCTGCGCGCCTCGGCCACGGCAACGAAATAGCGAAGACGATGAAGATCCATAGGCATACCGAAGACGTATGGGTTGACCACCAAAATCGTATTGGACGCCGAGTTAACAAAACTGTCATTCTCATTGTCAATGCATGGGGCCAACGGCGGCCCCGCTTCGGAGCACGATCTGACGATGAACGGCGATCCATGTCTGCTGTCCGCAACCGAGTTGCGTCATCTGATTGCGAACAAGCAGATCTCCCCCGTCGAGATCACCCGCGCCGTGCTCGCGCGCGCCGAGGCGCTCCAGCCCAAATTGAACTGCTTCATCACGCTCTGCGGCGACGAGGCGATGGATTCGGCGCGCGAGGCCGAGCGCAAAATGATGGCGGGCGAGCCGCTCGGCCTGCTCCATGGGATTCCCGTCACCGTCAAGGACATCGTCAATACCAAGGGCGTGAAGACGACCTTTGGTGCCGTTCCCTACCAGGACAACGTTCCCGGCGAAGATGCCGTCGCTGTTGCAAAGCTGCGCGTGGAAGGTGCGATCCTGATCGGCAAGACCACGACCCCCGAGTTTGGCAGCAAATGCCTGACCGATTCACCGCTGTTCGGCCGCACCCGCAATGCGTGGAGTGCTGAGCGTTCATCCGGCGGCTCCAGCGGCGGCGCGGCCGTGGCGGTGGCGAGCGGCATCGCGCCGCTGGCGATCGCGACCGATGGCGGTGGCTCGACGCGGATTCCCGCCGCCTGTAATGGCGTCGTTGGCTTGAAGCAGAGCAACGGCGTGATCGCGCACAGCCAGGCGCTCGATGCTTTCGGTAACCAGACCTATGTCACGCCAACCACGCGTACTGTCGCCGACACTGCCTTGATGATGCAGGCGATGGCGGGTGAGGATGCTTGCGATCCCTGGTCGATCGGCGTGCCCGTGCCCGATTTCATCGGCACCGCGGCCCCGCGCGGTGATTTGCGCGGGCAGAAAATCCTGTTCTGCGTCTCGCCGCCGGGACGTCCGGTGTCGGCGGATGTCGCCACAGCGTTCAAGGCGAGCCTAGATCGGCTCGCGAGCCTGGGTGCCGAGGTCGAGGAATTCTCCGGCGAGGGCTACGACGTCGAGCCGATCTGGCGCGCCATCAACCACACCGTCTGGCGCTCGCGTTTTTCGAAGCTGGTAGCCGAGCATGGTGACACCCTCAGCGAGGCCTTCGTCAAGCAGATCGCGCTGGCGACCCATGTGAGTGGTGTCGACTATCAAGAGGCAATGTTCGCGCGCACGGCGTTGTTCCGCCGCGTGCAATCCCTGCTTGCGCGCGGGCGCCTTCTGGCGATGCCGACTATCACCCGCACCGCGCTGCCGATCGACCAGGATTTGTTCGGCACCATCGAGATCGACGGGCAGCAGTTCGACAGCGTCCGGCCGCACTGGTTCCCCTGGACCATGCCGTTCAACATGACCGGCCACCCCGCGATCAGTCTGCCCTGCGGTTTTGGTCGCGACGGACTGCCGATCGGGCTCCAACTCGTCGGCCGCTTCCGGGCTGATGCGGAATTGCTCCGTGTCAGCGCGCTGTTCGAGGCCTCGCACGACCTTCTGTCCCACCGGCCGGCTTGAGGGGGTGACGATGGTCTGCAAAAGGCTTGCGTCCGGCGTCCGGACATGTTGATCGTGCCGCTGATGAGCCCTGAATCCGATCGCGCATGAGCGTATTTGTCCTCCGACGTGTCCTGACATTGCTGGCGACGCTGGTCGGCGCATCCGTGATCATTTTCCTGGTGCTGGATGCGCTGCCGGGCAATGCCGCGCAGATGCTGATGGGCGCCGATGCTTCGGCCGACGCGGTGCGCGCGCTCACCGTTAAGCTCGGGCTCGATCAGCCACTGGCGGTCCGCTATCTGCAATGGATCAAGGGGTTCGTCGTCGACGATCTCGGCAATTCCTATGTCTACGGCACGCCGGTCGGCAGCCTGATTGCGGAGCGGCTGGTGCTGACCATTCCGCTCGCGATCATGTCGATGCTGATCACGGTCGTGCTGGCGCTTTCGGCCGGCGTCTACACCGCCGCCAACCACAACAAGATCGGTGATGTCGGCGTGATGTCGCTGACCCAGATCGGCATCGCGCTGCCGAACTTCTGGTTTGCGATTCTCCTGGTCCTCTTGTTCGCCGTACGGCTGCAATGGCTCTCGGCAGGCGGCTTCGCCGGCTGGGATGACGGCATCTGGCTCGGAGTCAAATCGCTGCTGCTGCCGTCGATCTCGCTTGCGGTGGTGCAGGCCGCGATCCTCGCCCGCGTCACGCGTTCTGCAGTCCTGGAAGTGTTGCGCGAAGACTTCGTCCGCACGGCCCGCGCGAAGGGGCTCGGCAAGCGCGAGGTGCTGTGGAGCCACGTGCTGCGCAACGCCATGATCCCCGTGATGACGGTGATGGGCCTGCAATTCGCCAATCTGCTCGCCGGCACCATCGTGATCGAGAACGTGTTCTATCTGCCGGGCCTCGGCCGGCTGATCTTCCAGTCGATCGCCAACCGCGATCTGATCGTGGTGCGCAATTGCGTGATGCTGCTGGCCGCCATGGTCGTCATCGTCAATTTCGTGGTCGATGTGCTGTATGCCTTCATCGACCCCCGCATCAAGGTGCACGATTTGTGAGCGCGCCTCTGACGAGTTCGATTGACGCGCCGATCGCACCGCGTCCGCTGCCGGCCAGGACGTTCTGGGGTCGCGCGCTGCGCCACCGCAGCTTCGTGCTGGGCGGCGTGCTCAGCCTGCTGGTGGTCGCTTCGGCCACGCTCTCGCTGGTGTGGACTCCGTGGTCTCCTTACGAGATCGATATCGCCTCGAGACTCCGGCCGCCGTCGGCCGCGCACTGGCTCGGCACCGATACCTTCGGTCGCGACATCGTCTCGCTGCTGCTCGCCGGCGCACGCTCCACCATCCTGGTCGGCATCATCGCGGTCAGCATCGGTCTCACCTTCGGCGTCTGCCTCGGCTTGATCGCGTCGGCCAAGCGCGGCTGGACCGAAGAGATCATCATGCGCTTCTCTGATTTCACCTTCGCTTTTCCGGCCGTGCTCTCCGCGATCATGCTCGCCGCGGTCGCGGGGCCGGGCATGCTGACCTCGATCATCGCGATCGGCATTTTCCAGATCCCGACCCTGACCCGGTTGACGCGCGGCTCGGCCAACGCGATCTGGGCGCGCGAATACGTGCTTGCCGCGCGCGCCTCGGGCAAGGGTGCCTTCCGCATCACCATCGAGCATGTCTTGCCGAACATCCTGTCGATCCTGATCGTGCAGGCGACTACCCAGTTCGCGCTCGCCATTCTCGCCGAGGCCGCACTGTCCTATCTCGGCCTCGGCACGCAGCCACCGCAGCCGTCCTGGGGCCGCATGCTGAACGATGCGCAGACCATGCTGTTCCAGTCGCCGATGCTTGCGGTCTATCCGGGTGCTGCGATTGCGATCGCCGTGCTCGGCCTCAATCTGCTCGGCGACGGCCTGCGCGATTTGCTTGATCCCAGACTGGCGCGGGAACGGTGACGATGGCTGATCCCGCAACATTGATCGAAGTCGACAATCTCGGCGTCCGCCTCAACACCAGCCGCGGTCCCGCGCAGGCCGTGCGCGGCGTCAGCTTTGCGTTGAAGCGTGGCGAGACGCTCGGGCTCGTCGGCGAGTCCGGCTGCGGCAAGTCGGTCACGGCGCTGTCGCTGATGGGATTGCTGCCGGACAGCGCGCTCATCACCGGCAGTATCAAGCTGGAAGGACGCGAGCTCGCGCGGCTCCCGGATGCGGATTACTGCGGCTTGCGTGGTAACCGCATCAGCATGATCTTCCAGGAACCGATGACTGCGCTGAACCCGATGCACACGATCGGCCATCAGGTCGCCGAGCCGCTGCGGCGTCACAAGAAATATTCCGCCGCGCAGGCGCGCAGAGAAGCGATCGCCTTGCTCGACCGTGTCGGGCTGCCCGATCCGGCAAAGCGCATCGATGCCTATCCGCATCAGTTCTCCGGCGGTCAGCGGCAGCGCGTCACCATCGCGATGGCGCTTGCCTGCGAGCCGGATCTTCTAATCGCGGACGAGCCGACCACCGCGCTCGATGTCACCATTCAGGGCCAGATCCTCGATCTGATCGCCGACCTCGTCGAGGAGCGCGGCATGTCGATGATCCTGATCTCGCATGATCTCGGCGTCATCGCCGAGAACGTGCAGCGCATGATGGTGATGTACGGCGGCACCGTCGTCGAGAGCGGGCCGACCGACGAGGTGTTCCGCCGCATGGGTCATCCCTACACGCAGGGCCTGTTCCGCGCCCGTCCGCGACTCGGCGCGCGCAGGGGGACGCGGTTGACGACGATCTCGGGCACGGTGCCTGAACTTGCGGATCTGCCGGCCGGCTGCGCCTTCGGCGAGCGCTGTCCGCTGGTCGAGGACAAATGCCGCGCGGCGCTTCCGCCGATGGTCGAGGTCGGTCCCGGTCACGTCGTGCGGTGTGTGCGCACCGATGTCTCCATGGCCGCGAATGTCGGAGCGCTGTCCGCATGACCGCCGCGCCTCTTCTCGACGTGAAAGATCTCGAGCAGCGCTACACGCTGCCGCGCGAGAGCCTGTTTCGCCCGCCGGGGCAGGTGCGCGCGCTCAACGGCGTCAGCGTGCAGGTCGTTGCCGGCAAGAGCCTCGGCATCGTCGGCGAATCCGGCTCGGGCAAGTCGACCTTCGCGCGGGTCGTGATGGCGCTGGAGCGGCCGACCGCGGGGCAGGTCACGCTGCTTGGACAAGATCTCAACCGCATCTCTCCGGATGAATTGCGCCGTGCCCGGCGCGATATCCAGATGGTGTTCCAGGATCCCTACGGATCGCTTGACCCGCGCCAGACCATCGCGCGCATCGTTGCCGAGCCGCTCACGGTGCTTGACGACGCCGACCGCACCACGTTCCGCGCCCGGGTCGCTGCGGTGCTGAGGCAGGTCGGCTTGCGCGAAGCGGACATGGACAAATATCCGCACGAGTTCTCGGGCGGACAGCGCCAGCGCATTGCGATTGCGCGCGCGTTGATCACGCAGCCGAAGTTGATCGTGGCAGATGAGCCCGTTTCCGCGCTCGATGTCTCCGTGCAGGCGCAGGTGCTGAACCTGATGCAGGATCTCCAGGAGCAGTTCGGGCTGAGCTACATCCTGATCAGCCACGACCTCGCCGTGGTCGATTATCTCTGCGACGAGGTCGCGGTGATGTATCTCGGCCGGGTCGTCGAGCAGGGGCGGCCGGAGGATCTGTTCGAGCATTGCGCCCATCCCTATACGCGGGCGCTGCTGGACGCCGTGCCGAGGGCGCGTGCCGGCGGGGGCCGGCGCCGGCGCGGGGCCCAGGCTATCGCCTCGCAATCCGCTGCGACGACCGGATGTCCCTACGTCGCGCGGTGTCCGCTCGCCGAGCAGCATTGCCGCGAAGTTCCGCCCTTGCTACGCAGGGTGGGCGAGGGACATCTCGCCGCTTGCCACAAGGCGGAGGCCGTGATGGCATTGCCGCAGGCGGCCATGGAAGGCTAATGTCGGCTGCAGGATTGGCGTAGTCTGGAAAGACAGAAGGGCCGGGGAGTTAGGCATGTTGAAGAAGCTAACGATCGTCGCTTTCGCCGCAGCACTGGCCGCGGCGCCGCTGCCGGTGCTGGCGCAGAGCAAGAAGGACAGCGTCGTCATGGGCATGACGCTGGAGCCGCCGGGGCTCGACCCCACCAACGCCGCGGCTGCGGCGATCGCCGAGGTCACGCTCTACAACATCTACGAGACCCTGACCAAGATCAACGAGGACGGCACCACTTCGCCCCTGCTCGCGGAGAGCTGGACCGCTTCGCCCGACCTGAAGACCTACACGTTCAAGCTGCGCAAGGGCGTCAAATTCCAGAACGGCGAGGCTTTCGATTCCGCTGCCGTAAAATTCTCGTTCGAGCGCAACGCGGTGCCGACCAGCACCAACAAGGACAAGAGCCTGTTCCAGAGCTTCGAGTCCGTTGCCGCGCCGGACGCCGACACGGTCGTGATCACCCTGAAAAACTCCGAGCCGAACCTGCCGTTCCTCGTGGGACAGGCGAGCGCCTCGATCGTCGAGCCGAAGAGTGCTGCGACCAACGTGACGCAGCCGGTCGGCACCGGGCCGTACCAGTTGGGGGCCTGGGTCAAGGGCTCCTCGCTCACGCTCAACAAATGGGCCGACTATCGCAACGCCGCCGCGATCAAGCTGTCCAAGGTGACGATCCGCTTCATCGGCGAGCCCGCCGCGCAGATCGCTGCGCTGCTGTCCGGCGACGTCGATGCCTTCCCGCGCGTCACCACCCGCGGCGTCGCGCAGTTCAGGAGCGACCCGCGCTTCACGGTGCTGATCGGCGGCTCCAAGGCCAAGACGATCGTCGCGATCAACGAGCGGAAGAAGCCGCTCGATGATGTCCGCGTCCGCCGCGCCATTCTCGCCGCGATCGATCGCAAGGCGATGATCGACGGCGCCGTCGAGGGGTTCGGCACGCCGATCGGCAGCTTCTACACGCCCGGCTCGCTCGGCTATGTCGACACCACCGGCATCAATCCCTACGATCCCGAGAAGGCGAAGAAGCTGCTGGCCGAGGCCGGCATCACCACGCCGCTCGAACTCAGCCTGAAGCTGCCACCGCCGCCTTACGCGCGGCAGGGCGGCGAGATCCTCGCAGCCCAGCTCGCCAAGGTCGGCATCATCGCCAAGATCGAGAACGTTGAATGGGCGCAATGGCTGTCGCAGGTGTTCGCTGGCAATGGTCCGCACAATTTCGACCTCACCATCGTCAGCCATGTCGAGCCGTTCGACCTGGTCAAGATCACCGAGCCCGACTACTACCTCGGCTACAACAACGATGCCTTCAACGCGCTCTACAAGCAGATCGTGGCGACGCCGGATGAAGCGGCTCGCGCAAAACTTCTTGGCGACGCCCAGCGCATGCTGGCAACCGACGCGGTCTCCGGCTACATGTTCCAGCCGCAATGGCCCACGGTCGCCAACAAGAAGCTGAAGGGCGTCTGGAAGGAAGTCCCGCAGTTCGAGAACGATTTCTCGGCCTGGTCCTGGGAGTAACAGCATTAGCGCGGCGTCTGTTGTTGTGCCCTCTCCCCTTGCGAGACCCGCAAGGGGAGAAGGAAGAGCGGGCTCAAACCTGCAAAACAACCCCATGCACAGTAGCCGTGGCCAGTTCTTTCAATGACTTGCGCGAGCCGCTCGATGGCTTGCGCGAAACCGCGATGCCATTTGACCCGTCGGGCAAAACACTGGCATGGTGGCATCATCGGAGAAGGCCGCGCCCGCTTCCAGTTGAGGGCATCCCTCTGTTGATCCCCGACGTTGAACGATTGGAACCCTCAAGCGTTAGCCCGGCGCAGGATGGCCGCATGCCGTGCGAGCCGGCGCGAGGGCAAGCGGAGTTCGGTCGTTGCTGAAACTGTATAGGTGGCCGACCGATGATTGGCAAAGCATCGGCGCGGAAATGCCGGTCGAGATCATCTGGGCCGATCTGCTGAACGCAACGGACAAGGAAAAGCAATTTGTTGAGCGGTTGCTCAACATCCGTGTGCCGTCGGAGCAATCGCTTAGCGAGATCGAGGCCTCAAGCCGCCTGGTGGTGGATCATGGCACGCTTTATCTCAGTTCGCCGGCCGTCCGGGTTGACGAGGATAATGAGGCTGAGATCACACCGGTCGGATTCGTCATCGGGCCGCGGGTGCTGGTGACGGTGCGCTTCTGGCCGCTGCCGATCTTCGATGATATCGGCAAGCGTATCGGGACAGACGACAGCCTCGAAAACGGCATGTGCGTGTTCACCAGCTTGCTCGAGGCGATGGTCGACCGCGGCGCCGATGTGCTGGAGCATTTGGGCGCGAAGGCCGATACGCTTTCGAGGAGCGTTTTCAAGGGCGGCCTCGTGCGGACAAAGCGTCCGGTGCGCTCGAGTCGCAGATTGCGAGAGGCGTTGGAGAACGTCGGAGAACTGGCCGACCGTCTCGCCAAGGCGCGGGATGTCCTGCTCGGCGTTGGCCGCATCGCATCGTTTGCGGGCGATGTCGGAAGCGAGTGGATCACGGCGGCGTCGAAGAAGCGCCTCGAGGCCGTCTCGAAGGACGTCGCTTCGCTCAGCGATTACGAGACGCGACTGTCGGACAAGATCCAGCTTCTGCTCGATGCGGTGCTGGGATTCATCAACATCCAGCAGAACGAGATGTTCAAGGTCCTGACGATCGTGTCCGTGGTCGGCGTGCCGCCCACGATCCTGGTCGGTGTCTGGGGCATGAACTTCAAGAACATGCCGGAGCTGAGCTGGACGTTCGGCTATCCGCTATCGCTGCTTGCCATCGTCGCCAGCGGCGTGCTGCCGCTGATCTGGTTCAAGCGGCGCGGCTGGTTCGAGTGAATCGCCGCGACGCAGGTCGCGCAACTCCCCGGTTGTTGCCGATTCTTCCTGCACTTTCTACTTGCGGAAATGCCGAAAACCGACAGTGCCGCGCCATCTTTATTTAATGATTTGTCGATACGTTCATCATGTTTCTGAGCGGATTCGTTTCGTTACGGATTTTTCGGTGTCGCAAATGACACCCTTTTTGGGGGGAATTTGCATGCCGGCGCCCGGCTCATTTCGCGCGTGCATTGTTGCCGGAACGATCGCAACGGCCGTGCTCGGCGCTCTTGGCTTCAGCACGATCGGTTATGGCGCCGCCGTGGTCGGCGAAAGCCGCAAGGTCGAGATCACCCAGAAAGCGCCGAGCGGCATCGACGCACTGAAGGCGCAGTACCGCAGGCCTGCCTCGATCCCGTTTCCGAAGGACAATCCGTATACGCCCGAGAAGTCTGCTCTCGGCAAGAAGCTCTATTTCGACACGCGCCTGTCGGTGACCTCCGCGCAGTCATGCGCCAGCTGCCATAGTCCGGGTTTCGGTTGGGGTGACGGGCTCGCTGTCGGCGTCGGTCACGGCATGGCCAAGCTCGGCCGCCATTCGCCGACAATCGTCAACGCTGCCTGGAGCGCAATCTTCATGTGGGATGGACGGCTTCCGACGCTGGAAGATCAGGCGCTCGGTCCGATCCAGTCGCCCGGCGAGATGAACATGAAGCTCGACGATCTGATGGCGCGGCTGGCGAGCATTCCCGAATACAAGCCGATGTTCGAGGCGAGCTTTCCCGGGCAGGGCATCAAGGCCAAGACGCTTGCGCAAGCGATCGCCACCTATGAGCGCACGGTGGTCTCGGAGCGCGCACCGTTTGACGCCTGGATCGAAGGTAACGAGAAGGCCATCTCCGAACAGGCCAAGCGTGGGTTCGCCGTGTTCAACGGCAAGGCGCAATGCGCCGCGTGCCACGAGGGCTGGAACTTCACCAATGAGGGCTTTCAGGACATCGGCCTGCCGAGCAGCGATATCGGCCGCGGCGAATATCTGCCGGCGGTGATCAAGATGCAGCACGCGTTCAAGACGCCGGGCCTGCGCGAGATCGACCGTCGCAGTCCTTTCATGCATGACGGCTCGCTCGCCACGCTCGAAGCCGTCATCGATCACTATGACCATGGCGGCGTGGACCGTCCCAGCCGGTCCGATCTCATGCGCCCGCTCGAGCTGACGGCGCAGGAGAAGGCTGAGCTGGTCGCATTCCTCAAGACGTTGACCAGCGATCTCGAACCCACGGCCGTGCCGGTCCTCCCACGCTGAACTCGAAGGATATTTTCATGCGCACAATCGCTTTGTTTACTTGCGTGATCGCTGCCGGCTTTTCGGTCGGCGCCTATGCCGCCACCGAGGTGATCCACCAGCAGGGGCGGGTTTTCTCCTCCGAGAGCATCTCGGTCAAGAAAGGTGATGCCGTCACCTTCCTGAACGACGACACCGTTCCGCACAACATCATGTCCGCCACCAAGGGCAACGAGTTCAATCTGGGATCGCAGGCGCCCGGCACATCGACGGACGTCACCTTCAAGGAATCGGGCGACGTGCAGGTGATCTGCGCCATTCATCCGCGCATGAAGATGATGGTCAAGGTCACCGACTAGTAGACACTTGTTTTGACGCGTTTTCTTTACGCGAACCGGCATCCACTTCGCTTGAAAACGCTCTACCGATGCACCGGAGATTGACCATGTCGATACGCTACAAGATTTTCGGTGCCTTCACCGTCGTGGTCCTGCTCGCCTGCGGTATTGCCTTTTACGGCATTCGCGCGATCAGCAGCTCTGGCGACATGGTCGTGCGTCTCTATGACGGCCCGCTGATGGGGATTAACCACGCGCGGTCCGCCCATGCCGGGCTTCACGAGGCGCGCCTCGCGCTTCAGCGTGGCCTGGTCGCCGGCAGTTCCAGCGAACTGGTCGCGCAATTCGAAGCGCTGGTGCGCGGCAGTACCGAAGATTTAAACGTGGTGCGCGAGCGTGTCATCTCGCCGAACGTCACCGCCGCGCGAGAGAAGGTCGAGACCCAGCTCAAGGACTGGTCGGGTGCCGTGCTCAGGGTCCTGAAGCCGTCGCCCGGCGGGGTGACGGAGATCCCGACGAGCTTCGTGCTGGCACAGCAAGGCGACCGCCTGATGGCGTCGATCGACGATCTCGTCGAGCTCGTTGCGGCCTACGGATATGATTATCGCACGGCGGCCGAGGCCGCCGTGGAATCGGCGCGAACGACGATGCTGTCGATCGCCGTGGGTACCGTCGCGATCGGGTTGATCATCGCGCTTGCATTCTCCTACTCGATGAGCCGTCCGATCTCGGCCGCGGTGCGGGTCGCCGAACGTGTGGCGGCCGGTAATTTCGCGGACGAGATCATGGTCCGTCGCAGTGACGAGCTCGGCCGTCTTCTCAAGTCGCTTGCCGTCATGCAAGCAAGCCTCAAGACCCGCGCCGATGACGATCTTGCCCTGATCGCCACCAAGGACCAGAGCAGCGCCGAGCAGACCAGTCGCCGGCAACGCATGGAAGCCGAGATCGACGCTTTCCGCGCAGCCTTCAGCACCGTGTTGGGTCACACCGCGCGCATGACCGGCGAATTGACGGACACGGCGCAGAGCCTCGCCTCCACCTCGCGGGTCGCCGGCGCACAATCGAACGAGGCGGCGTCGACCGCGCAAGAGACCTCGGCAAACGTTCAGACGGTGGCGACGGCTGCGACACAGCTCGGCGAATCCGTCCAGGCGATCACCGCCCAGCTCGCGGATGCCACCACGATCGTGCAACGCGCCTCCGGCATGGCGGAAGCCGCCAACCAGACCATCGGCAGGCTCGCCAGCGCCGCGCAGCAGATCGACGAGGTGGTCGGCTTCATCAGGACCATCGCCGGCCAGACCAATCTGCTGGCGCTCAACGCCACGATCGAAGCCGCACGCGCCGGAGAGGCGGGCAGGGGTTTTGCGGTCGTCGCCTCCGAAGTCAAGGCACTGGCGACGCAGACGGCCAAGGCGACGGAGGAGATCTCGTCCCAGATCACCGAGGTGCAGTCGGCAACCCGCCAGGCGGTCGAGAATGTCGGCGCGATCGCGCTGATCATCGGCGACATCGACGGTTTCACGGGGCGGATCGCAGCAGCGGTCAGCCAGCAAAATGCAGCGGCCGGCGAGATATCCAGGAATATCGGACAGGCGGCCGCCGGCACGGCTCTGGTCGCGCGAAGCATCGCCGGAACGGCGGAAGCGACCGACAACGCCAACAAGACGGCCGATATGGTTCTTGCAACGGCGCACGATCTGTCCGGCCAGGCAACGCAGCTACGTTCGTCGGTGGACCGGTTCCTGTCGAACGTCGCGGCCTGAGCGGGCGAGGCTCGTTCGAGTGATCGAGCGCGATCACGAGTTCGATCGCGAATGCACTCCACTTGTTGACTGGCAACAGTCGCCCTATCGCGATAAACGCTCTCTTCGGAGATTGTTGCTGATCGTCGGCCTCGTTACGCTTCGAGGCGACGAGATGCGGCCTCGATCTCGCTGAGGGAGTTGCCCATGAATAGACTACCGGCTTCCATTCTGTCCTTGTCGTTCATGGCGTTGGCTGCTGCGGCGCCCGCGGTCGCAAAGAATGGAGCCAAATCGAGCCAGCCGCTGGTGGCCGTGGCGCCGCAATACGGCTCGACCCACGTCTATGTCGCGCCTTATGACGTCGACAGGTTCGTCGCGAGCTTTCTCGCGACGTTTGGCGGGCACAGCACCAAGCAGGTGGTTGCGACGGTCACTCCGACCCCTAGCAGCACGACGTCGCAGCTGCTTCAGACGCCGGTGGGAATGGTCTCGCTGTTTGGCTTCACGACGCCCGTGCCATACCCGTTCGGCGTCGAGCGGAACGGCTATCTCGTCAGCGATATCGACGTGGCGATCAAGGCTGCTCGTGCTGCGGGAGCCGACGTCATTGTTTCAACGTTTCCCGACCCGATCGGACGCGACGCCGTGGTGCAGTGGCCGGGCGGCATCAGCCTGCAGCTCTACTGGCACACGACAAAACCGAACTACGCGGCGCTCGAGACGATTCCCGAGAATCGAGTTTATGTCTCGGCCGACCGCGCGGACGCTTTCCTGCGCAGCTTCCTCGCATTCTCGCACGGCAAGATCGTCTCCGACACGGCGGCGGCGCCCGGGCCTGAAATCGGCCGCGCGTCGGAGACGTATCGGCGGGTCCGCCTGGAGTCGGCGTTCGGGAAGATGGTCGTTCTCGTCACCGACGGACATTTGCCGTATCCCTTTGGCCGCGAGACCACGGGCTACGAAGTTGCGGATCTGGATGCTACACTTACAAAGGCAAAAGCTGCCGGCGTATCGGTCCTGGTCGAGCCTACTACTGTGGACGGCCGGACTGCGGCGATGGTGCAGTTTCCAGGCGGCTACGTTGCAGAGATCCACTCAACGCAGGCCAAGCACGCCGGCCAATAGGCCGGGCGGCGCACCGTTTGCGAACGATGCGCCGCTTGTCAGTTTATGCCGCTTTGGCCTCGACGCTACTGATCCAACTGCGCGCCAGCGTCACGTCGGCCTGCGATAACTGATGGCCGGCCAGCAGCACCTTGTGGTCAACGCGCGCTCCTGCCTCCGACAACAGCGCCTCAAGCTTTGCTGAATTGCTTGCCGGCACGATCGGATCGGCCTGCCCGGACAGCAACAGGACGGGTTTGCCTGCAAGGTTGGGCTTTACGAGATTGGCCTTGGGCGCATCCGACAGCGGCACCATGGCGCGAAGCAGGATCGCACCTGCCAGCACGTCCGGCTTCAGCAGCAACAGCGCGGCTGCGATGTTGGCGCCATTGGAGAAGCCGACCGCGACCGGCGCGGCGACGCCGTATTGCGTCCGCGCATCCGTGACGAACTCGCCGAGCTCCAGCGCACGACGACGCACGTCCTCCTCGTCGAACACGCCTTCGGCAAGGCGTCGGAAGAAGCGCGGCATGCCGTGCTCGAGCACGCGGCCGCGCGGCGAGAGCAGGGCGGAGCCGGGCGAGATCATTTGGCCTAGCCCAAGCAGATCGTTCTCGTCGCCGCCGGTGCCGTGCAGTAGCAGCAGGGGTGGAGAGCCCGCGTCGCGCGCGGGCTCGTAGCGATGGATGAAGTCGGTCATGACGCGGTCTCTTCCAAGTTCGGCAGCACGCCCTCGATCTGCTTGCGATGCTGTTCGAGGAAGCTTGGCAGCTTCAGGTCGCGTCCGAGCGTCGCAACGGGCTCGTCGACGGCGAAGCCGGGGATATCGGTCGCGATCTCGAACAGCACGCCGCCGGGCTCGCGGAAGTAGATCGAGCGGAAGTAGTTGCGGTCGCGCTGCTCGGTCGGATGCAGGCCGTGATTGCTCACGAGCTTTTGCGCCATCTTGCCCTGCTCGGCGTCGTCAGCCGCGCGGAACGCGATGTGGTGCACCGAGCCGCCGCCCTGATGGCCGCGCAGAAAGCCCTTGGCCTCGTAGATGTCGACGACGCTGCCCTCGGTATCGCCGGGCACCTTGAAGCGGATCACCGAGCCTTCGCGGCCCGCTTCCTTGAAGCCGAACACGTCGGTGAGGACGGCGGCCGTCTTTGCCGCGCTGTCGAGCAGCAGTGTCACGCCGTGGAAGCCGCGTATCACGTGCTCCGCCGGCACGTCGCCATTGCTCCAGCCCGGCTCGTTCTCCGCACCGGGGACGCCGACCAGCGCGAGCGCCATGCCATCAGGATCGGTGAACGGCAGCACGGATTCGCCAAAGCGCTTCTCCAGCGTCTCATAGCCGATGCCCTTCTCGATGAAGCGCTGCGTCCAGTAACCGAGCGAGCGCTGCGGCACGCGGAACGCAGTTTGATGGGTCTCGCCGACGCCGCGACGCCCAGCCGACACGCCGGCCCACGGGAAGAAGGTCAGGATGGTGCCGGGGCGGCCGGTCTCGTCGCCGTAATAGAAATGATAGGTGCCGGGATCGTCGAAATTGACCGTCTTCTTGACGAAGCGCAGGCCGAGATCCCTTGTGTAGAAGCCGAAATTGCGGATGGGGTCGCCGGCGATCGCGGTGACATGGTGCAGTCCAGACATTGTCGTCCTCCAGAAATTTGGGAGCCGTCTTCCTCTGGTGGGAAATATCGTTCCGCTTTGGATTGGAGACAATCCGTGCAAATATGACGTCTATGTCTACGATTTGGAACCAATCGCGAGGGCGGGCCCTTGGATAAGGTCGCCAGCCTCCGGGCTTTCGTCAAAGTGGTCGAAAGCGGCAGCTTTGCCGAGGCCGGCCGGCAATTGCGGCTGTCGCGCTCGGCGATCAGCAAATACATCGCCGACCTCGAGGAGAGCCTCGGCGTCCAGCTTCTGAACCGGACCACCCGCCACGCCAGCCCGACCGAGAACGGCCAGCGCTATTTCGAGCGCGCCGTCGTCATCCTCTCGGAGATCGAGGCCGCCGATCAGGCGGTGGCGCAGGCCCAGTCTGCGCCGCGCGGCCTATTGCGTGTCAACGCGCCGATGTCGTTCGGCACGATGCGGCTCGGGCCTGTTCTCGCAGACTTCATGGCGCACTATCCGGAGCTTCAGCTGCAGATCGTGCTCAGCGACGATCTGCTCGATCCCGTGCAGGACGGTTTTGACGTGACGCTGCGGATTGCGGAGCTGGAGTCCTCCAGCCTGATTGCGCGCAAGATCATGCCCGTGCCGCGCATGATCTGCGCATCGCCCGATTATCTCGCGGTTCACGGCATACCAAGGCATCCGCAGGATTTGCGCGAGCATGCCTCGCTCACTTACGGCTTCCTGCTCACCGGCAACCAGTGGAAGCTGACAGGCCGCGACGGCGACCATTGGATCCAGCCGGCCTGGTCGCTCTGCGTCAACAATGCCGAGGTGCTGCGCGATGCCGCGATCAAGGGCAGGGGGCTCGCGCTGTTGCCGGAGTTCATCGCCGCGGAGGCCTTGCGCAAGGGCGAACTGCGGACCGTGCTGAACGACTATTCCGCGCCGCCGCTCGCGCTCTATGCGGTCTATCCGCCGACGCGGCATTTGTCGGTGAAGGTGCGGCTGTTTATTGATTTCCTGGTCGAACGGTTTGGGCGGGAGGAGGAGGCGGGTGCGCGCCGAAGCTAGGGGCGTGAATCGGCTTGCTGGTGAATTCCTGTCTTGCGCGCTTGTGGTCCGCGCCCTAGCTAACCGAACGCTGCTCGGCGGGCGCGAGCAGATCGTCCAGAGCGCCCATCGACGCCGCGCGAAGTGCGGCCAGCTCGCGCGCCGCACCCTGGCATTCGGCGAGCGGCATCGACGGCGCTGTCAGCTCGATGTCACGGCAGCGTTCGGACAGGCGGATCAGGCCGAGCGCGCTTGCGCCGCTGCCGAGCTGGTGCGCGAAGCGTGCGAGCTGCTTGTGGTCGCCGGCTGCGGCCGCCGCAGTGATATCCGCGATCAGTTTTTCGCTGGTCTCCTGCAGCAGATGGTGAAGTTTCGTGATCTGCGAGGCGCCCAGCAGCTCCTTCTGGTCGTCGAGGAAGTGCCGGTCGATCAATGCGCTGGGCGCAAGCGGTGTGCCGGTCGCGCCGTGCTCGGGTTCGTCCTCGATCGCCTCGCGAAGCGCGTTGATCAGGATCGGCTTGCTGATGACCCTGGTGATCCCGGCGCTCGCGAGCCGCTCGCGGGTGTTGCGCGACACGTCGGCGGTCACGACGATGATCCGCGGCATCTGCTGCAGCGGGAGCTGTCGAATGCGCGCGGCCGCCTCCACGCCATCCATGTCGGGCATGTGCAGATCCATCAGGACGATGTCGAACGGCTGGTTGCCGGCGAGCGCGACCGCTTCTGCGCCGTTTCTCGCGATCGAGGAGAGGTGGCCGAGCCGGCTCAACATGGCTTCGCCGACCTCGCAATTGACGGGGTCGTCATCGGCCAGCAGCACGCGGCGCTGCCGCGATGGCGGCGCAATCGCGCCTTGCGCGATGCCGCTGGCGGCGTGGCCGAGTGGAACGAGAAGCGTGAACACGCTGCCTTTGCCCGGCGTGCTTTCCACCGTCAGCTCGCCGCGCATCAGCCGGGTGAGGCGGCGCGCGATCGCAAGTCCGAGGCCGGTGCCGCCGAACCGCCGCGCGATGCTGTCGTCGGCCTGCACAAAATCCTCGAAAATCCGCTCGTGCATGTCGGGCGCGATGCCGATGCCGGTGTCGCGAACGACGAGGCGAAGCAGCGTATCGTCATCACGCCGCTCGGCTGTCGCGCTCACGGAGATGCCGCCGCTCGGGGTGAACTTGATGGCGTTGCCGATCAAATTGAGCAGGATGCGATTGAGCCTGACGGGATCGCCGTGCACCGAGGTGCCGACCGTCGCGTCGCAGGCGAGGTCGAAGCTCAATCCCTTGCCGAAGGCTTGCGGCCGCATCAGATCGGTCGCGGTCTCGATCAACTGGTCGAGACGGAAGTCACGCGTCTCCAGCGCCTCAGTGCTGGCCTCGAGGCGGGCATATTCGAGAATGGCGTCGACCAGCGCGATCAGCGTTTCGCCCGAGGCGGCGGCGGTTGCGAGGTGGCGGCGCTGGACGTCGCCGAGCCGGCCGTCGTCGAGCAGCTGCAGCACACCCATGACGCCGTTGAGCGGCGTGCGCAGCTCGTGGCTGACCACGGCGAGGAAGCGCGATTTGGTTTCGTTGGCCGCAACCGCGACGCTGCGCGCGCGCTCGGCCGCATCGTGCTCGGCAAGGGCGTGATCGCGCGCCTTCTCGAGCTCGGAGGTCCGTTCGATGACCTTCCGCTCCAGCGTCGCATAGGATTCGCGCAGATGCGCGGCCATCCGGTTGAACTGGTCGCCGAGCGCCTCGAGCTCGTCACCCGTCCTGATCGCGAGCCGCAATCCGAGATCGCCGCTCTCGATCCGCCGCGCGCCCTGCGTCAGCATCTGGATCGGCACGGTCATGCGCCGGCTGAGCCAGAGCGACACCAGGGTGGCGATGGCCAGGAGAGCGACCAGCAGGAACGTCGATCGCCCGATCGAGGCGTAGATCGGCGCGTAGGCTTCGCTGAGCGGAAGCTCGACGAACACCAGCCAGCCGAGCGAAGGGACCGTCGCATAGGTCGACAGCACGCGTTGCCCCGAAAAATCCTCCTTGATCAGGCCGCCTGAGGGCGGGCCTACGCCGTCGAGCGCGGCGCGCACGTCCGCATGCGCGGAGAGATCGCTGCGGCGGAGCGCCGGCCACAGATCGGGATGCGCGATCAGCACGCCCAGCCGATCGACCACATAGGCCTTGCCGGTGTTGCCCACCCTGATCCCGGCGACGAGGTCCCAGATGAAACGCAGATTGACCTCGGCGATGACCACGTTGGGCTCGCGGCCGGTGCCGCGGGTGGCGATCGTCATGAAGGGCTCGGTGTCGCCGAAGAAATAGACCGGCCCGTAATAGGCCAGGCTTTCATTGGCGCCGCGGAAGGCGGCAAAGGAGGAGTGGTCGGCGTTGCTGCCGATCCTGTCGGCGACGCGGCGCGACACGCGCACCTGCTCGCGGCCTTGCGCATTGAGCTCGGTCAATTCGGCGATCGCGGGCGAAAGGCGCATCAGGCGGATGGCGTTCAGGCGCACGTCTTCGTTGGTCGAGAGTTCCGCGGGCAGGCGCGCGAGCCATCTGATCTGGTTTTCGATTTGGCCGACGAACTGGCCGATCTGAATGGCCGCGCTTGCAGCCTGCTCGCGCTGGGTCGCCGCCAGCAGCTGTTTCTGCTCGCGATAGGAGAACCAGACGTCGAAGCCGGTGTTGATGGCGAGCGCGGCAAAGGCGAGGGCGACGATCGAGTAGAGATATTTGCGGAACAGCCGGCCCGGAGGCGTCCGCAAATGTCCCTGGTCGACCGCCTCGTTCACTCGCGAATCTCGTCGGCGCGCACCAGCAGAGTGAACGGGATCGTCAGCCCGAGCGCGCCGGCAACGGTGCGGTTGATCAGGAGCTCGTATTTCCGCGGCGATTGCACCGGAAGATCGCCGGCCTTGGTGCCGCGCAGGATGAGGTCGACGTAATCGGCCGAGCGCACCTCCAGCGTCGGCCCGTAGCTCATCAGCCCGCCGGCATCCATGAAGTAGTGGAACGGATAGATCATCGGCACGCGATATTTCGCGGCCGTTGCGACGATCGCCTGCCGGTTCGACACCAGAAAGCTGTCGACGAGCGAGATCATCGCGGCCTTGGGCGGCTCGGCGAAGCGGCCGATCGCGCCGTCGATTTCGGCTGGCGTGTTGATCGGCGCTTGAACCACGGTCACGCCCGAGGCCGCTGCCTCCTGCTCGACGGAGTCAAGGTAGAAGCGCCCGGCGCGAGGCGTGCTCGCCGGGTTGAACAGGATTCCGATGCGCTGGATATCCGGCACGGCCTCCTTGATCAGCTGAAGCCACTTGCCGCCCATCTCGGGGGTGCTGCTGGTGAAGCCCGTGACGTTGCCTCCGGGATGAGCGAGGCTTTGAACGAAACCGTTGCCGACGGGGTCGTTGGCTGTCGCGAAAATGATCGGGATGGTCTTGGTGGCGGCCATGACGGCTGCGGTTTCGATGGACGAGCCGGTGAGGATGACATCCGGCCCGAGGTCGATGAGCTCCGCGACCGCGGCCTTCATCTTGTCCGGTCCGCCGAAACTCGAGCGGATCTCGAAACGGTAGTTGACCCCTTCGACCCAGCCACGCTGCCTCAGGCCCGCGAACAGCGCACCGAGGCGCGTGGTCGAGCTTTCGCTCATGTTTCGTCTGGTCAGCTCGTCGTCGAGCGCCAGGCTGGTGATCGTGGCGACGACCCGCATGCGATCCGACGTTGCGCCGAGCGCAAAGAAGCCCGCGGCGGTTGCGCCCGCAAGGCGAATGAAATCGCGGCGGGCGACCGCCGGCACAACGCGGGCAGGAGCGGGCCGCTTAGTCATGAAATGTTTCGCAAAAGTTGTCCCTGACCTTGTGCATAACGCGAAAGCCTGGCGGCCACAATTGATGAAAAAGTGCGCTTATGAACCCTCATTCGCAGCCACGGGCAGTCCGATACCGTATTCCTACGCGCCGAGAGAGTCGCTTGTTTCGATCGTTGTCTGCTTCGTGACCTTCTGTAAGGCCTTCTGGCATTGCAGCATTTTCCGTCTCGGTTGCGGCGGCGGTTCGGGGAAGTCGATTTCGCGACGACCGATTTTTGAGTTGTTGTTTCAGGTTTGTTTCGAAGGTTTACGATGCGCAAAATCTACTTCGTTCCGGCCCTTGTCGGCCTTCTCACCACATTTGCGGCCGGGCCGCTGGCGGCTCAAGGCGCACAAGGCGTGACGCCCAAACAGAAGGCCGCGGCGGCGCCGAAGGCGGTCGCGGCAGGCGCGTCGCCCGCAGCAGCAGCCCCCGCCGGCGCGGCACCGGCTGCCGCGAGCGAGACCGCCCCCGCCGACGACAAGATCAAGGCGATCGACGGTTTCCGCTCCGCCAAGTTCGGCATGAACGAGGCCGACGCGCGCGCCGCGATCACCAAGGATTTCAACCCGAAGGCCGACGCGATCAAGTCGCAGGACAATCCGTCCGAGCTGACCCACAGCGTGCTGCTCTCCGCTCCGGATCTGCTGCCGAACGGCGGCACAGCCGAGCTCTCCTACGTGTTCGGCTACAAGTCCAAGTCGCTGATCCAGATCGGCGCAGTCTGGTCCAAGGGGACCGATGCGGCCATGACGGCGGAGAAGCTGTTCTCCAACGCCAACATCCTGCGCGCGCACTTCCTCAGCGAGGGCTTCAAGCCGGACTCCATCGCGGTCAACATGCCCGTCAACGGCGGCATCGTGATGTTCCGCGGCAGCGACGCCAAGGATCGCTCAGTGATCCTGCTGCTCCAGGGCACGTTCGAGAACAAGGAGAATAACCAGCGCGTGCTCACGCCGACGAGCCTGCTGCTGTTCTACGTGGCCGACGCCAAGAGCCCCGACGTCTTCAAGCTTCCGCCCGGCCAGTTCTGATCAGGGACGATCTCCCATCATTCTCCCACCCGGTTGTGGATCGGCGCCAATGCCGATGAAGAGGACCTGAAATGCGCAGACCATCTGCGAGGCGAGACAACAACGAGCGGATGCTGCAAGGACTTGCAGGCTTCCGTTCGATGTCGCTGCTTTGCGCGATGCAGATGGTCTTCATGCCGGTGTTCAGCGTCCGCCTTCAGGCGCAGACGGCGAACGTCATCGTTCCGGACGGCCGCACCGGGACCAGCCTGCAGACCTCCGGCAGTGTCACCAACGTCACGACGTCGACGGTGTCGGGCAATAGCGCCTTCAACTCGTTCTCGCAGTTTGGCGTCGGGCAGGGCAATACCGTCAATCTGCAACTGCCGACCGGCACGCAGAACCTCGTCAACATCGTTCGGGATGCGCCGGCCTACGTCAATGGCACGCTGAACTCCTACATGAATGGCCAGATAGGCGGTAACGTCTACTTCGCCGATCCCAAGGGCTTCGTCGTCGGCCGCAGCGGCACGGTCAACACCGGCAGCCTCAACGTCACGACGCCGACGCGCGAGTTCACCGACAGCCTGGTCGGCCCGGGCGGCGCGATCAACGGCACGGCGGTCGGCAATCTGATGGCGGGCTCGTTCCCGGTCTCGCCGGACGGCAATGTCAGGATCTACGGCCGGATCAATGCCATCGACGGCGTGCGCCTGACCGGGCAGAACGTCCTTGTCGGCGGCGCCAGCCAGCGCGACATCGCCAATCTCGACCACGCCGCGAAGTTCGCCGCCTCCGTCAATTCCAAGGGCCTGCGCAGCGCCAGCGCCATCACCGTGAGCAACGGCTCGATCCATATCGGGGCCGTGAACAATGCGACGGTCAACGGACGGCTGACCGCGCGGAGCAAGACCACGACGCCGAGCACGGTCACGGTCGTGGCCGGCAACAACGCCGAGATCGGCAAGAATGCGAGGCTGAACACGGCGAGCAAGACCGCCGATGCCGGCGGCGTCCTCGTCAAGGCCGGCAACGATGTAAGTGTGAAGAGCGGCGCGAAGATCAACGCCAGCTCCGCGTCCGGCAATGCGGGCCTGGTCGAGCTGAGCGGAAACGGCGTCATCGACATCGGCAGCGGCGTCAAGATCGACCTCAGCGCGCCAAGCGGCCGCGCCGGCACGCTGTTGATCGACCCGACCGATGTGGTCATCGGTGACACGAGCCAGGGCGATAGCGGCGTGACGCTGTCGAACACCTCGGTCGCCAACGCCATTGCGGCGCTGAGTGCTGGCGCCACCTATCTCGTCCAGGCCGATAATTCGGTCACGCTGGCCGCGCATGCGGTGATCGACGCGCGTAACCTCGACAGTGCCACCAAGACGCATTCGGTCGGTAACGCCATCAATGTCGAGATCGACGCTCCGACCATTAGCATCGTCAGCGGGGCGAAGATCCTGGCTCAGGCGATCAATACGGGTGGAACGACCTTCACCAGCGGCAGTGTCACGCTTGCCGCTACGGCGAGCGATACCAAGCTGTCAGGCCAAACCACGGCGACCACCAGCATTACGGTCGACGGCCAGATTACCGGCGGCGACATCTCGATCGGTGCGACGTCGACCGCCACATCGAGTTTTACGAGCTCGATCATCGGTGACTTCGCGCTGGTCGGCGCGACGCTGGCGGCTTCGGTGCTGGGCATCAATGGCGGCTATATCGCAGCGAGCGCCACAGCAACCGTCAATATCAACGGTCACGCCAACATCAACGGCACCGGTGACGTCACGATTTCCGCGCACGGTTCGGAAAGGGCAGAGGATCCGGCGATCGCCAGCAGCCTGCTTGGCAGCCTTACTCCGCTCGGAGCTGCTGCGGTTGTCGGCAAGATCAATGGTACTGTCACGGCCAACGTCGCCTCGAACGCGACGATCAGTGCCGGGGGCAACCTCGCGATCAAGGCGGTCAACGATGCCACGTTGAACGTCTCCGCCGTTTCGGCGTCGACCAGCGCGCAGTTCGTCGCAACGGTGGCCTATTCCACTGGGTCGGTGTCGACGACCGCCAACGTCGCAACCGGCGCGAACCTTTCGGCGGGGACGGTGCATGCCTCGGGCAACACCCTAAAGCTGACTGCCATCAACAATAATTCATTCTCGACCGGCGCAACGTCGATTGCCTTGAGTAACCCGACATCGAGCGGTGGCATCGGTGGGGCGCTCGCGATCAGCGATGTCACGACCTCGGCGACCGCAACTCTCGGCGCGTCGCTCGGAACCAGCGCCAGCAGCCGGCTGAACAGCTCCGTTGTGGTCGAAGCGACGTCGAACACCACGAGCAATTCGACGATGGCCTCGACCATCGTCGGCACGCCGGCCCTGGTCAACGCGATCCAGGAATTTGTCGTCTCGACGGCTTCACCGGGCTCGATCATTGCCGACCACATGGCCGGCCTGATGCCGTTGGACTTCAATCTCAAGTTCGCCGCGGCGCTTTCGCTCGCCAACAGCACGGAAAATGCGACGGCAGCGATCGCCCAGAATCCGAGTGGCGGCGCGCCGAGCATCTATGCGAGCGGCAACGTCGCCGTCGTCAGCAATTTGGTCGATCAGGGCGTGCGCAGCAACGCGACCTCCAGCGCGATCACGTCGGATGCGGCGGCCGGCGAAGGAACGGCGATCAGCGCTTCCGTTGCCTGGGGCAACTTCACCCACAATTCAAACGCCTATATCGGCGGCGGTACTCTGATCAATGCGGCGAACATCGCCGTCGATGCCAACACGTCGATGCCGATCACCAACTCCTGGCTGAAATGGGATGGATTGGCCCAGGTCCTCGGCCATCTCAACGGCAATCTCGGCGTCGGCGGCTCGATCCTGACCAGCTACGCCAATGCCACGGCCGATGCCGGCGACACCATCGGTATCGCCGGCTCAGTCAACCATTTCGTCGTGAACAACAACACCACGGCGTGGGTAGCGGGCGGAGCGACCCTGGTCACGACGTGCACGGCCGCTTGCGGAAGCAGCTGGTCGGCGACGATGGACAATAACGACGTGCATACCTACGATGCCAGCCTGCAGATCGCGGCGACCACGACCACCGCCTCGATCGATGCCGCCGGCAATGTCGGTACGCTGGGTTTCCTGCCCGGCAACACCTCCGGCGGATCGTCCATCGGCGGTTCGCTCAATTTCGTCCAGTTCAACACCAATACCATCGCCGGCGTTTCTGACCGCGCGACGGTGCGCGCGGCGAACGACATCGCTGTCAACGCGATCACCTCGGATCAATTCGTCGCGGTCGCGCCGTCGTCCGGCAAGGCCTCCGGCGCCCTGGCGTTGAACGGGATCACTTCGCTCGGCTTCCTCAACAACACGACGCATGCCTCGATCTCCAATCAGGCAACCGTTTATGCGCCGACGCTCAGCGTGCTGGCGCAGCAGGATCTGTCGGTCGTGTCGATTTCCGGCGCCGTGACTGTGGGCGGCGGTTCCGCGGTCGGTGTCTCGGTTGCCTATATGGGCGCAAATGCCGACACCGCCGCCTATATCGGCGACAACCATTCCGATATCCGGCCCGGCGTGTTCAGCGCCGACGATCCGTTTGCCGGAACCAGCGGCGGAAGCGGCTCGGTCAACGTCGATAATCTCGGAGTTAGCGCGACCACCTCCGGCCGGATCACGGTAGCTGCCGTCGCGGCAGCGATCTCAGAGCCGTCATTGTCGAATTTTGCCGGCAAGGCGAGCGCCGTCGGCGATGCTGCGACGGGAGGCGCGGGCGGTATAGCGGCGGGTGCGGCCAAAATCCAGCAGAGCTCGGGGGAAAGCCCGGAGGGCTTCAGCATCGATCTTGCCGGCAGCTCGTCGGTAAGCGACATCTCGCTCGCCACTAGCGCTTACATCGCGAACGCGCAGATTGATCGTTACACGACCACCGGTGCGGTTGCGGCAAGCACGGTCGTCCAGGCACTCAACGATACCAGGCTCAACAACGGCGCCGGCTCCGCCGCAGCCAACCTTGCCGGAAGCGACGGAGGGACCAGCGTCGCCCTCGGAGCCGCGATTGCATCGGCGATGTCGAACAACGCGACGCGCGCCTACATGTCCGGCGTCACCTCCAACAATCAGAGTTCGGTGACGGTGCAGGCGATGAACGGCGGCGCAGAGACCGTCGTCGCCCTGGGCGTGTCCGGATCGAAAGGCAACTCGGCGGCGCTGTCGGCTTCCATAGGCATCATCACGGACAGCGCCAACGCCTATATCGAGAATTCCGCGATCACTGGCGCCTCTACCGGCGTCAACCGCGCGGTCGAAGTAGATGCATACCAGACGGCGGACATCGCGATCGGCGGCGGTGCGCTCTACGCGTCGGGCGGCAAGGCCGGCGTCGGCCTCACAATGGTCTATGCGTCGATCTCCGATCCCACGGGCGGAAAGGCGACCGATGCGCATGTTCGCCAAACTTCGATCTCCAACTACGACACCCTGTTGGTGCTGGCCGACAACGCCAGCGTGATCGCCGCCGGCGCGGCGTCGGGTGGCTTGGCGACCAGCGGCAGTGCGCTTTCCGGCGCCATCGTGGTCGATGAGATCAGCCCAACTACGACGGCCTATATCAACAGCGGTTCGACTGTCACGATCAGCGTTGGCGGCGTCACCGTGCTGGCGGACAGCGGCTCGGTGTCGGCGCTGGACACGGTGCTCGATAATCTGGTCAAGAAGTCGAACAGCAATCAGCTCGCCTCCGACACCTGCACCACATCGAGCGGTCGCGAAAACTGCGTCGACTTCGGCGCCGCCGCACTCAACGGCGGAACCAGCAATGGTCCCGGCGGCAGCATTATTTCGGTCGCGGGTGTCATCACGGCCGCCAAGAACGACATCGGCGCATCGCTGGTCTACGACACCATCGCAACGACGCATTCGGCCTACATTGCCAACGTGATCCTGGCAGGGGCGACCGCCAACGGCCGTGTGACTGTGAGCGCGACCGACTCCTCGAAGATTCAGTCAGTCACCCTCGGTATTGGCGGGTCGTCCGGCCAGTTCGCCGGCACCGCCGGCCTGACGATCAGCTCGATCACCAACACTGTCTCGGCCGCGGTCGGCGACAGCAGTTCGACCACGTCCAATTCGAGCATCACGGCCCTGAATGTCTCGGTCACCGCCAGTGACAATTCGAGCATCACCGGTAGCGCCGCAGTCGCAGCGATCGCACCCAGTGGCGGCAGCGCCGCAGGCCTTGCGCTCGTCAACAGCAACATCGCCAATAATGTGAACGCCGGTGTGACCGGCTCCAAGCTAGCGGCCACGGGCACCGTCGCCGTCCGCGCCAGCTCGAACGCCAGCATCTCGACGGTTGCCCTCGGTATCGCGATGTCCTCGCAAGTCGGCCTCGCCGGCTCGGTCGCCACCAATCTGATGGGCACCAACGTCACCGCCAGCATCATAGACAACATTCATGGCGGCGCCGACGTCAAGGCGAACAACAACGTTGGGGTGATCGCCGGCAATACCGACAACGTGGTTGTCTCCGCTGGCGCTCTCTCCATCAGCAAGGGCGCGGGCGGTTTTGCCGGCTCGATGGTGACGAACCAGATCACCGGCAGCACCTCGGCCTATATCAGCGGAGCGAACACCAAGGTTGACGCGCTCGGAACCAGCTCGACCGACACTCTGTCGGTCAACAGCGGGACCTTGGCGCATGCCAACGATCTCAGCGGCTTCCAGGCACCGACCGATAGCACGCCCGACCTGAGCGAGACCCAGGATATTGTGAAGGGCCTCGCCGTCGTCGCCAGCTCGCACCAGGCCGTCGTGACTAACGTTGCCTCGCTGGCGGCAGGAAGCGGCATCAATGTCATGATCAACCCGATCGCCTCCGTGCTGAGCGGGTCGACCAACGCCTATATCAGCGGCGCCAGCATCGATACGCGCCTCACCAGCGCAGGGCTGCTGCCGCAGATCGATGTTGCGGCCTCGAGCTTCTCCTATTCCGGCGCATTCGGCGCCGGCATCGTGCCGCCGACCGGCACAGGCGGCGGCGGTGCGACCGTCATCTCGACGACGATGTCGCGGACGACGATGGCCACCATTACCAATTCGACCGTCGGCAGCCTGTCGTCGACGACGACCCCGACCGTCGCCGGCGTCACCGTGAAGTCCAATGCCGGGCAGGACGCGTCCTCGATCGGCGTCGGCTTCAACACCGGCTCGGTCGCCCTGAACGTCTTCACCGCGACCACCGAGGCCTATGTCGACGGCGGCGCGCTGACGGCGTCGTCGCTGACCGTGAACGCCAAGGACACTACCGGCATCTACTCGGCCGGAGGATCGGCAGCCTATGGCAGCCAGGCCGCGGCGGCCGCCGCGTTCCTGGTCCAGGTCTCGTCGAACCGCACCGAGGCTTATGTCGGTGACGAGTTCCACTATCAGGGCAATGGCGCCGCGCATACCACTGCGCTCAACCTGAGCGGCGCGCTCGACGTCGAGGCCAACACGATCGACCGCTTCCAGGCCTATTCGGTCGGTGGTTCGCTTTCGACCGGGACCGCCGCAATCGCCGGCATGGCGAACATCGAGATCGCCAACAACACCACCATCGCCGGCGTCTACGACACCACGCTGCAATCGACGACGGGTGGCGCGGCTGGTGCGGTCACCATCAACGCGAACGAGGATGTGGCGATCAAGGAGATCGCCGGCGCGATCGCGATCGGCGCCAGCGGCGGCGGCGTCGGCATCGGCGCCGCAGCCAACGTCATCGTCTTCAAGAGCCAGACCATTGCTGAAAGCCGCAACAGCGACCTGGACTCATCGGCCGCCATCAATGTCGGTGCGCTCAGCACCAAGGAAGTGCTGTCCTACGCCGTGACCGCCGGCGTCGGCGGCAGCGTCGGCATCGGTGCGACCGTCGGTGTCATCATCATCGGCACCAACACGGCCGATGCGGATACGCAGGGCCAGGAGACCGGACAGCTCAACCAGGGTGGCAACGGTACCATCGCCTCGGTGAACAACAGCACCAGCTCCACCCCCAATTCCAACTGCACGCAGGGCCATTGTCCGGTCGCGAGCGGCACCGCCGGTAATCCGAACAATGCCCACGTCAGCTCGACCTACGATGTCAGCAGCGTGCTGACCGGCGGCAATGACGGCGTTACCGCGCAGATCGCGGGCGGCAACGTCACGGGCACGCAGGTCAATGTCGCGGCCGTGAGCGCCAACGCGACCAAGATGTTCCTGCTCGGCGCCGGTTTCGGTAAGAACGTCGGCATCGGTGCGGGCATCGGCTACACCAGCGTCGACAGCAGCGTGCTCGCCAATTTGAGCGCCGTCGTCTCCGCTCCTTCGGTCAGCGTGGCCGCGCAGGTCAAGGACGCCAGCACCGGGCCGTATTCGGGCCAGACCATCAACTCCGAGGCGGTTGCCGGCGGGGCGGGGCTCTACTTCGGCGCCGACGCCGCCGTGGCGGTCGGCAATGTTGCCAACACCGTGACGGCCCAGGTCGGCGGCCAGATCACCGGCACGGGCGGCAATCGCCTCGCCGTGATGGCGCAGGATTCCTCGACCCAGATCGTCTTCACCGGCGGCGTCACCGGTGGTCTCGCGGCCATCGGCGCTTCGGTTGCGACGGCGGGACGATCGAGCTCGGTTGCGGCGAAGGTTCTGCCGGATGCCGTCATCAATGTTTCGACGCTCGCGGTCGGCGCGCAGGGAGCGGGCACGTTGTCCTCGACGGCAACGGCGCTCGGTGGCGGCATCGCCGCCGGCGTCGGTGCGGACGCCGAGGCCCACGAGAATTCGAGCGTGACCGCCGATATCGGCGCAGGCTCCACGATCACCACATCCGCGACGTCAGTCGGCACGCTGGTGTCCGCGTCGATCACGCCCAATCTGTCGAGCAGCTCGATCGGCGTCGCGGTCGGCGGCGGTGCGGTCGGTGTCGCCGTGGCCCAGTCGACGGTTGGAGCCCAGGTCACCGCCGACATCGGCGACAACACCATCTTCTCGGGCGGCGCGATCTCGGTGGCCGCCATGGCGCTGGTCCCGACCGGTGGCATCACAACCTATGCCTGGGCGCTCGCCGGCGGTGGCGGTTCGCTGATCGGTGCCCAGGGCAGCTACGCCAAGGCTTCGGAGAACGCGACGGTCAGCGCCTATGGCGGGACCGGAATTACGCTTCCCGACGCCAACGTGACCATTGCAGCCGAAAACGACAGCGCCCAATACGCCGAGGCGACCGGCCTTTCGACCGGCTTCCTGGCATTGGGCGCGACCGTCGCCCAGACGTCGTCGAGCGCGCACACCTACGCCTATCTGGGCGCGCCCGCGAACATGGACGCGACGCATCTGAATGACACCGGCTACACCGGAATCCTTCAGATTACGGCCACCGGCACCGATGCCAACGTCTCCAACGCAATGGTCGGCGCGGGCGGCACCTATGCCGGCGCGGCGGCGGTCGCCACGACCAGCTCGACCGCCGTGACCAACGCGCGGTTCGACGGGGGCACGACGGACGACACGCTCTATTTCGGCGGTCTCAACGTCCGCGCCAAGCACACGACGAATTATGCCGCAAGCGGCGATGCCTACCAGGCGTCGACCGCCGGTGTCTCCGGCGGCAGCGCGCAAAACGACGTCAATTCGACGACGACCGCCGAGGTCGGCACGCACCTGATCATCAACTCCGCCGGCGGCGACATGGATGTCATCGCCAACGACATCGTCAACCAGGCCGGCGGCGGCGCGCGTTCGGGTTCGGGCGGCGTGTTCGCGGGCGCCGCGGCGCTCAGCAACTCCAACGTGACCCAGACCGTCACCACCAATATCGGCGCCGGAACTGTCCTGAGCCTCAACGACGATCCGCGGACGTCGACGGCGGTGATCAACATCGACGCCTACAACACGCTGAACACCAACGACACGGTGAGCCTGGCCACGGCTGCCTTCTTTGCCGGTGGCGGCGCCGAATCCGACATGACGGCGAACGCCACGCTCACGGTCAACGTCAATGCCCGGGAGCTCTTCAGCGCCGGCAAGATCTATATCGGCACGGCCGCGAAGATGGCGGCCTCCAATAATGCCAACGCCAGTCTCTACGGCGCGATCGCCGGCGTCGGCGCCAGCACCAACAGCTGGGTCCACGCCAACCAGGCCGTCAATCTCGGCGACGGCTCGAAGGTCGAAGCCTGGGGCCAGATCAACATGTATGCCGGCATGTCCGGCGACGGCACCATCTTCAGCACCGTGCAGGCGACCGCGACGACGGTCGTCTACAACAATACCGTCATTCCGATCTCCACGCTGTATCGCGGCACGGCCAATGCCGACGACACCACGAGCCTGACGCTGGCCAGCACATCGAGCGTGCTCGGCGTCCAGAATATTTATCTGGGCGCGACCCAGGGGCAGGTCACCGCCACCGGCAACGGCAGCAATTACAATCCCTATCTGGACATCTTCAGCGCCAAGAACAGCGACAACCACAGCCACACCAGCGGAACCGGCGATGTCGCGCTCAATGGCCTGGTGGTCGCGGGCATCAACAACGACCTGACCGTCACGATCGAGCTCGGTGCAAGCACGCCGACCCTGAGCACGACGAGCCCTTATTCCACGCTGTCGTCCACGCCCGAGCTGGTTTCCGACGTCAATCACTTCAATCCGGTGATGAGCTGGAACCAACAGACGGTCCAGTACACCGTCGTCTCCAGCTTCAATCCCTACACGCTGATCGTCAACCAGCTCGTGTCGCTGACCGGGCTGACCGACGCACAAATCCGTTCCCGGCTTGCGACGTCGACGACCACGAACCCGGCCACGATGTCGCCCTCCGGCACCGATCCGACCGGCGACATTCAGCGCCAGATCAACACGTTGATTCAGCAGGCACCCTTTACGACTGACGCTGCAGGCAACGCCTTCGCGTTCGGCGACATGCTGGTGTCCGCCGGCAACGTCTCGATCCTGGCGCAGAAGCTGACCGGAAACAGTGGTACGAATCCCGCGGCGCCTGCGGTCATCGCGCGCAGCTCGCCGTTGATCAAGGTCGAGAACCAGGGTCTGGACTTCATGGACCTGAGCAACCTCACGGTCACCGATGTGAGCGGAGGCAACATCACCTACCGCCAGATCGACCATGTCGATCCGGATTCGCACTCCAACGTGACTTTCACCGCCACGCCGAGCGCCTCGCCGAGGATCGACATCTCGGCGACCTACAACCGCCTGGATGCCGTCACCGGCCAGGCCGTCGACCAGAACGGCAACGCGCTCACCAGCACGCCCGACATCTATCTGGACGGTGCCATCACCAACAACAACGGCCTGCTCAAGATCACCAACAATTCGGGCAGCGTCGTCGCGTCGCAGGCCATGAATGCCGCGACCATCCAGATGGTGGTGCCCAAGGGCTCGTTCACCTTCCTCGGCGGTCTCGGGAGCTTCAAAGACACCAACGGCACCGTCGCCGATCAATGGGCGAGTACCGAATTCAAGCCGGGTAACGACGACACGCTGACGGCGGTGATGGCGGCTGCGACCTATCTCGGCGCCTATGGCGACTACGCCAGCAGCCCTCATATCGCCGCGGGCGGTAATCATCCGTACTTCTACTATTGCTGCGTCGACGGCAATACCGGCGTCCTGCAGACGGCTGCCAACAGCACGATCTTCACCGCGCGCATGCTGGATCTGTATTACGACGGCACGTCGCTCTATTCGGCGATCTTCCTGCCGATGGGGTCCGGCGCGCCCGGCAACGGCAATCCCAACGCAGGCAGCGTGGGGAGCACCAGCGTGCTTGCGCAGATGGAAGGGCCGACGGTCCAGACCATCTCCACCGCGCCGTGGGAGCGGAACACCTATACCGACCAGGGCGTCTACAGCAACACGAGCTACAACTACACGACGAGCTCGACAGATTCCCAAGGCAACACCACCACCACCAACCACACCTCCAATTTTTACTCGCCGTTCAATTGCTCGGGATGCGGAGCCTACTTCCAGGTCATCAACATCCAACCGGCAGCGATCACGCCGATAACGGCAACTGCGCCACTCGTCCAGACGGCCAACGATGCCCAGATCATCGGCAAGGCCATCATCATCTCGGCGTCCGTGATCAACATCAACGGCACCCTGCAGAGCGGCTCGAGCAGCAATTACTCGGTCAACATCGGCGCCGACGCCCTGAGGGATATCAACGCCCTCAAGAGCGGCACCGGCCTTGCCCAGGCCCAGGCCAATGCGCAGCATGGCGTCTATTGGGACATCCCGGTTGGCGATCTGACGACGTCGGGTACCGGCGACGCCACGATCGGGGCGAAGTACAACGTTCTCACCGACCAGATCGTCCTGAACAGCGTGGTGCAGGGCTCGGGCGGCTACATCTATCTGAACGGCAGGATCATCTCGACCTCGACCCAGGACGGCCAGTTACAGGGCAAGCTCGTGATCAACGGCGGCTCCGGTACGGTCTCGGTCAACAACAGCACCGGCCTGCAGCTCGTCACCAACACCATCAACACCGGCGTCACCACCCCGAGCGTGATCGAGATCGTCGATCAGCTCAAGCAGAAGACGACGTGGTACGTCTTCGATCCGACAGCTGCGAGCAGCCAGCAGGTGTCGAAGTACGAGATCAACAGCGTCAATGCGAACCAGTTTGACGCCACGATGCTTGCGGCCAGGACCGGCACGGCAGGCGTCCAGTACGCGCCGCAGACCGACATGTACTATCAGTGGGTCGATACCGCGACGCTGGATCGCGCCTCGACCAGCACGCAATTCGACTATGGCTGGCACTATACGCCCGATCCGATCACCGGGCAGAACTGGACCCGCACGGTCAGCCTGGTTTCGGGCGTGCAGCAGGCCACGGGCGGTGGCGGCTCCACCGGCCCGCAGACCTCCAACTACCAGGAAGTCGTCACCGCGACCGGCAGCTATTACACTCCGGACGATGGCAGAGGCGCCGGGCTGAACACCCATTCCGACAAGTGCTGCGGCGCGGACGGCCAGTACAATTGGTACCAGGAGATCTATACGCACCTGACCCTGACGCTGACCAACACGGTCAAGGCGTCGAACCCGATCAACATCCAGTTCAACGGCGGCAGCACCAGCACGGTTGCGGTCAATTCGAACTCCAGCATCGTCCTCAACGGGTCGATCAACAACGCGCAAGGCACGACCTCGCTCACGGCCACCGGCGCCAACTCGTCGATCACGGTCGGCGCGAATGCGAACAACCCGGTGATCTCAGGCACCAGCGTCAACCTGTCGGCGCCAGGCGGCATCGGCACGCTCGGCACGAACGGTGTTCCGATCCAGGTGCAGCTCATTGGCGGCAGCCTGACCGCCAATTCGATCGACCACGACATCTCGATCGCCGCGATCGGCGCGCTGTCGATCAACCAGGTGGTGGTGGCCGCCGCCGGCCAGGCGCCGCAAGGCAGCGTCTTCCTCTCGGCCATCGGCGACATCAACTCGGCATCTCCCTACGACGTCACCCACCCCGTCGTGATCGGCAAGAACATCGAGATCGACTCCGCTGCCGGTGCGATCGGCGCGACCAGCAGCGTCGTCAATAACGCGTCCACCCTGACCAACATCAATCCGCTGGTGATCCAGGCAACGGGCACGGTTCAGACCAACGGCACCGTCGATGGTGGCGTTCTCGACAGCAGCTCAGCCACCGGTGCCTACATCATCCAGTCCAAGGGCGATTTGCGCCTCGGCACGATCCAGTCGACCGGTGGTCCGGTCTTCCTGGAGGCGGCCGCCTCCGACGGCAACCAGGCCAGCATCCTGAACGGCCGGGCGGCCGCTGGTATCACCGCGGCGGAGAGCGCGCATCTCCAGGCCGTCTGGGCCAATCTCGATCTGCTCAACGGCAATCCCGCCACCGCCGCCGTCAACAGCTACCAGTCCATGGTGACGTCGGCCTACGACGACTACTTCCAGCTCAAGAACATCGCCTTCACGAACGGCAGCACCTACAATCCGACGTCGGTGGGTCTGACGGTGCTGCGGGCGCAGGTGGCTGCCAAGCTCGGCATTGATCCTGCGAACGTCTCGACCACTGACATGCAAGTCGAGGCCACGACACGGTTCCTGAGGGATCAGTTCCTGCTCGGCAAGATCTCCACCGACCAGCTCAAGAGCTCGCTGACGACCTTGCTCGGCGCAGCGCCCGCAGATCCGCTGGCGACCGTGTTCGGCAGCTCGCTGTCGACGACGCTGTTCGCAAAGCTGTTCGACGGCGTGGCGACCGCCAATCAGCGGCTGCCGACCAACGCGGCGCTGCAGACCGCGCTTAACGCCTACAGCGCGAGCTACACCTACACGCTGGCGTCGACCGAGACGGTCTACGGCATCATCACCGCGGGTGCGCAGTGGACGCAGAGCCAGCTGGCCTACACGGTCTCGTCGTCGGCCGTCGGCGCGGCGCCGCCGCCGATCGACCCGAACGTCGCGGCCAATATCAGCGCGAGCCAGATCATGCTCTACGCGCCGCATGGTTCGGTCGGCAATTCGGCCGCGCCTCAGACATTCACCTTCACCAGCGTCGATTCCTCGTCGCTGTCGACGGACCAGCGGGCATTGCTGTCCTCGGCCGGTCCCGGCCAGCTCACGGTCGGCGCGGTCACGGATCCGACGACCCATGTCGTGACCTATACGGTCAGCCTGTCGCAGCAGAACCTCGTCGTCCTCGACAACCCGACCGCGATCTCGGCCAACGCGCTGTCCAATGTCTATCTGGGCAGCAAGAACAGCCTCACGCTCGGCGGCGTCACCGCGAACTACGGCCCGATCGCGGCGGCGCAGGCCAACGGCATCCAGGTCACCGGCCGCGGCGACGTCAAGCTCGACGCCGTGACCGGCATCACCGCTGCCGCCGGCGTGACCGGCGTGCCCGTGATCTCGGGTGATATCGCCAACCTGACCCTGATTGCCGAGCACGGCAATATCGGTGCGCCCGGGACCGCCGGAAGCAATCCCGCGACCAACGCGAATGCGATCCAGATCGCCTTTGCGAGCCCTGCCAACGACCAGCTCGACCAGGTCTCGTCCGGGCAGGGCATCTATGTGAAGCAGACCACCGGGGATCTCGTCCTCGGCAACATCTCCGCCGGCAACGAGATCCAGCTCGCCGCGACCGGCAGCATCTACGCCGAGGCGGGCTTCTCGGACCGCACCGCGATCCACATTCTGGGCACCGACCTCGATCTGCGCGCCGGCGGCAATATCAGCTTCAACGGCTCGACGTTCCAGCCGCTGCAGGTGAATATCTCCGGCGCCGTCACCGGCTCCGCGGGCGGCGATTTCAGCCTCCTCGCAGTCACCGGCGATCTCTCAGTCGGCACCAGCGGTGCCTATGGATCGCTCACGGCGGGCGGCGCGATGACCTTGAACGTGCCGCGCGGCGCGCTGACCATCAATGCCGACCTCACCAGCGACGGCGTGATGCAGCTCCTCGCCAACCGCGGCATGACGTTCGCGGCCGGCACCAGCTCGGCGCCGGTGGTTGCGACCAGCACCTCCGACGGGGTGACGCTGGTGGCCGCGACGTTGTCGATGGGCGCCTATTCGGCCATCAACGCGGCCGGCGTGATCTCGGTGACCACCACGGGCGATGCGACGATTGGTCAGCTCAATTCGTCGCTGCCCTATGCGGCGGCCGGCAACGCTCCGTCGATCATCGTCACCGCCGGTGGCGTCGCCTCGCTCGGAGCGATCATCGACAATGGCGACGGTCAGACCAAGTTCATCGCGTCCGGCTCGGGCGCCGCACTTTCGCTAAGCGCGTCGAACGGCATCGGCACCGCGACGGACCGGTTCATCTTCAACGCGGCGCGGCTGTCGGCAAGCGCGAGCGCCGGCGGCATCTACCTGAAGGCGCTCACCGACACCGGGGCGAGCCTGCTTTCGGCGATCAACGGCAACGTCGACATCCTCGGCACCGGCGGCCTGACGCTCGACCAGGTGGCCGCGGGTACGGCTGTGGGCGCGAGCGGCAGCTTCAGCGCCATCACCGCCAACGGCAGCATCGTGATCGGGACCGCCAGCAGCAGCGGCTCGCAGACGATCCACGCCAGCCAGAACGTGACGTTCAACGCGCTCGCCTCCACCGGCAATGCCGGCGACGTCGGCAATATCAACCTCACTGCCGACAACGGCTTCATTCTGGCGCAGACGGTGACGTCGGGCGGCGCGACGACGCTGGGCTCGCTCTCCGCCAACGGCTCGACGACGCTGTTGGCCGCCACGACCATCACCGGCAATACGCTTGCGGCCACGACCGGCTCGGGCCTGCTGACAGCCGGCGGGCCGATCAACTGGAACGTCCTCAACGTCGGAACGACGCTGGGTGCGACCGCGAGCCAGGGCAGCATCACCTTGCAGACCGCGCAGAGCGGTGGCTCGCAGACCATCCACGCCCATGACAATGTGACCTTCAACGCGCTGACGACGACGGGCATCAATGGCGACGCCGGCAACATCAGCGTCACCGCCGATAACGGCTTCATATTGGGCCAGACGACGACAGTGGGCGGTGTCGTGACGCAGGGTTCGGTTGCGGCCAACGGTTCGGCGACGCTGATCGCGGCTGTGTCCAACACCGGACATAATCTGACCGCGACCACCGGCAACGCAGTCCTGAGCGGATCCGTCGTGCATTGGGACAACCTCACCGCCGGCGGCGCGCTCAGCGTCACCGCCACGGCCGGAGGGATCACCGTCGGCACCGCCACCAGCGGCGGCACGCAGACCCTGCATGCCCACGACGATATCGTCTTCAGCCAGCTCACCACGACCGGCATCCCGGGCGATGCTGGCGACCTCATCGTCAAGTCCGACACTGGTTCGCTCCACGGCGGATCGATCACAGCCAATGGCGATACCCGTTTCGATGTGGCCGGGGCGGTCTCGTTCGACCGCATCAGCGGCGAGGTGGTCAAGATGACCTCGTCGGGTGACCTGACCATCAACTGGGTCAGCGTGGTCAGGGAGCTCGACCTCGCCGCCGATACCATCAACGTCAAGGGCGAGCAGGTCCGCTCGAACCCGCCGGTTCCGCTGGTCCTGAACATCACCGGCTACAATGGCGGCGTCGCGAAGTATGCCGACATCTCGATCGATCCTGATACCATCATCGTCAACAATTTCAGGGTGGTGGACGCGAACTTCCTGACCGATGCGCACTCCGTGACGATCCTGAACGGCTACGTCCCGGGCCAGCTCCTGCTCACCACGGCGACCGAGCAGGTGCTGCTGAACAACCGTACGCTGGCGCCGAGCAATGGGCCGGCGCTTCAGCTCTACCAGCCGGACGGCGTGTTCACGTTGAGCCAGATCGGCAACGCCAATGTCACCAACGCCTATGTGGTGTTCTACACCGGCGATATCTCGGCAACGGTCTCCAATTACGGTCCGAGCCACGCCTGCTGCAGCAGCTACACGGGCGCCAGCATGGCGCGCAACATCGCCGTCGACGGCGAGGGCCATGAGAGCATCGATACCTGGTTGGCGCAGAAGAGCGGAGGAACGTTCTACCAGCTCGGTCTCTCCGGCCATGCACGGCTCGACGCATTGCTGTCGCCGCGGCCGGTCGAGACCATCGGGTCTGGTCCCGCCGTGAATGTCGAAGGACTCAGCGACATGCGCAAGCAGCGCCGCCAGGGGCAGCGTGCGGGGCGCCCCGGCTGGAAGGACGCAGCAATTGGTGCAGTGACGAAGCCGGCGATGAGTCGCCTCGCGGAGGCGTGGTAAGTCGAGATGCGGGTTCTGGGGGCAGCACTGGGGATCGGGCTTGCGGCGTCGAGCATCGTTGCCGCGCGCGCGCAGGTGCCCTCGATCAATCCCGGCGCGATCCAGAACGACGTCGATCGCCAGCGCCGCCAGTTCGAACAGCAGAACGAGCCGCCCAAGCTGAACGGTCCCGCCGTGATCGGCGGCGCACGTGAGAAGTCGCCGCTGATGAAGCCGGGCGGTCCGAAATTCCGCCTGCGCAAGCTCGAATTCAACTCATCCAAATTCATCACGCCGGCGGAGCTCGACGAGATCGCAAAGAAATATGTCGGCAAGAACGTCGACATCGCGACACTGTTGCAGATCGTCGCCGACATCAATGCGATCTACACCGAGCGCGGCATCGTGACCGGCATTGCGACCCTGCCGGATCAGGATCCCAAGGACGGGACGGTCAAGGTCAAGTTGACCGAAGGCCGGCTCCAGAAGACGACCATCGAGGGCAACAAGCAGACCCGCACCGACTACATCCTCCAGCGCGTGAGGGAGCCGGAAGGCGAGGTCCTCGACGTTCCAAAACTCAATCGCGACGTGATCTGGTTCAACCGGACCAACGACGTGCAGATCAAGGCGCTGCTCCAGCCCGGCACGAGCTTCGGGCTGACCGATTTGCAGTTTGCGGTGATCGAGCCGCCGGTCGATACCTGGCAGCTCTTCGTCGACAACCAGGCCGCGGAGAATACAGGCCGCTGGGAAGGCGGCACGTTCTACAAGCGCCACGGCCTGTTCGGCGTCGACGACCGCCTGACCTTCTACGGCGTCCGTTCCGACGGTAACCTCAACGGCAACGTTGCCTACAGCATCCCGGTCAACCCCTGGGGTGGCCGCGCCGGCGTCAGCTATACCGAAGGCAAGATCAAGATCATCGACGGGCTCTTCGTTGCGCTCGACGTCACCGGACGGTCGAGCCAGGCCGCGGTCAATTTCAGCCAGCCGGTCTGGGTGACGCAGAACTGGCTGGTGCTGCTCAACGCCGCCGAGACCGAAGGCAAGACCGTGAGCCGGTTTTCGACCGTCGCGGTGACCGACGATCATTACGACAAGGCCACGGCCGGCGTCTCCGTGACCAATTCCGGCAACACCTATTCGATCACGGTTTCGCCCGCCGTCAACTACATCGAATGGCAAGACCACGTGCTCGGCAACAATCGCACATTCAACACCTATACCGGCACGATGATCGCGACCAGTGCTGCGGGACCGGCCAATTTCAGCACCAACGTGCTCGCAAGCTGGCAGTACACGCAGGAGAAGCTGCTGCCGGGCGACCAGATCTTCACGATCGGCGGTCCGACCACCGTGCGCGGTTATCCGACCAACGCCGCATCGGGCGACAGCGGCTATTATTTCAACGCCGAGCTGCACTACAACTGGTCGCAATGGCTCAGGGGATTTGACACCTACATCTTCACTGACGTTGGTGCGGTGTACTCCACGTTCCCCGGCGTCACGGAACTGGCCTCGGTCGGCGTCGGCTTCTCCTGGACCTATGCGCAGTTCATGACGTTCGAAGCCAATTACGCGACGCCGCTGAAGATGGCGGTCTCGACCCAGCATCATTACGAGGCCTACGGCCGCGTTATCTTCCGCCCGTTGCTGATGTTCGAGAAGCAGCCGAGCACCACGCCTGTGGCGGCCGTTGCCGGCAAGAGCAAGTCTTAGGACGCGCTCTAGCGCCGCAGCGTGAATTCGCCGGCACCCCGCCGGTGTTCCCATTTCGCCCGCTCGAGCTCCGGCTGATCGTACTCCGCCTCGGGATAGCCGATGCAGAGATAGGCGATGAATTTCCAGGAGGCGGGCACGTCGAGCACGCCGTGGATGCGCTCCGGGCTAAGGATCGAGACCCAGCCGAGCCCGATCCCCTCGGCGCGCGCGGCGAGCCACATGGCGGTGATCGCCGCGACCACGGAATATTCGGTGGTCTCCGGCATGGTCGCGCGGCCGAGGCCGTGGCCGATGTCGCTGGCCTTGTCCGCGAATATTGCGAGATGACGAGGGGCCTGTTCGAGGCCCGAGAGCTTGAGCGCGGCATAGCGCGCCGCGCGCTCGCCGGAATAGCAATTCAGCGCGTCGGCGTTGCAGGTCCTGAAATCGTCGATCACGGCGCGGCGCCGTGCCGCATCATCGACGGTGACGAAGCGCCACGGCTGGCTCAGGCCGACCGATGGCGACAGACAGGCCGTCTCGATCAGCCGCTCCAGGGCGCCGTCGGGCAGCGCATCGGTGCGAAAGCGGCGCACGTCGCGGCGCCACACGAACAGCTCGCGCAATTGCCGGCGGAAGGCGTCGTCGAACTCGACCATCAATCATCCTCCCGCGTGAGGGAAGGCCGCGGCCACCAGCAGGATCAGGATCTCGCCGACCTGCTCGAATGCGCCAAGGATGTCTCCGGTCTGCCCGCCGATCTGACGGACGGCAAGCCGCGCCAGGATCAGCCCGGCGAGCGACAGCAGGACCAGGCCCACCAGCGCCTTGGCCGGTCCGAGCGCAAGGGCGAGGGCGAGCGTTCCAACGGCGAACGCGATGGCCACGCTGCGGGCCGGCGGCGATCCGGCGCGCGCGGCGAGCCCGTCGGGACGCGCCGGGGTGACCAACGACATGAAGGCCGGCACGCCGGCGCGGGCCGCAGCGTGCGCTGAACACAAAGCCAGCATCACGGCCCATGGATTGGCGATGGCGGCCAACGCACTCCAGCGCAGGCCGAACGACAGGATCAGCGCGCAGACGCCATAGCTGCCGATCCGGCTGTCGCGCATGATCTCGAGCTTGCGCTCGCGCGTCCGTCCGCCGCCGAGACCGTCGGCGGTGTCGGCCAGGCCATCTTCGTGCAGCGCGCCGGTGACGAGGGTCGTTGTGGCGAGCGCGAGCAGGGCGGCCATGCCTGGCGCCAGTCCCAGTCTGCTCGCGAGCGCGTAAACCACAGCGCCCGCAAGGCCCACCAGCAATCCCGCGACCGGCAACGCCCAGGTCGCGCGCGCGATGGCGCTGTCAACGGCAGGCTTCGACGATGCCACCGGCACGATCGTGACGAAGGACGCCGCGATCCGGAGATCGGCGACGACGTCTTTCAGAATGTCTGCGCGCGGCATCATTTCAGCTTCATCGGCAGGCCAGCGACGACGAACTCGACTTCGTCAGCGGTCGCTGCAATGGTCTGGTTCATGATCCCGGCTGCGTCGCGAAAGCTGCGTGCGAGTGCATTGTCGGGCACGATGCCGAGACCGACCTCGTTGGTCACGAAGACGACCGGGCTCCTGAGGCCGGGCAGGGCAGCGGCGAGCTCGGTCACAGCGCGGTCCCAGTTGCGCTCCGCATGCATCAGATTGGAGAGCCACAGCGTCAGGCAGTCGACGAGCCGCGCGCCGCCGCCGTCGGTTGCGACCAGCGCTGACACGAGATCGAGCGGCACCTCTCGCTCGATCCAGTCGGTCCCGCGGCGCGCGCGGTGTTTTGCGATACGCGCGTCCATTTCCGCATCGAGCGCCTCGGCCGTCGCGACATAGACGGGCTGCCCGGGGAAGGCACGCGCGCGCGTTTCCGCACGCTTGCTCTTGCCCGATCGCGCTCCGCCCGTGATCAAGATGAGGGCCATAAAAGTCTCCTGCGGGCCTGACTAATCACCAATCGCAGCCAAAGACAAAGCCGAAATCAGGCACCCGGGGGCTTGCGCTCGCCCCTCGCTTTGCGCAACAGGGGCAGGACAGGAGGCTGGTTTGGGTTTTGCGGGCGCGATGGTGGTGGCGATGGCGGTGGATGCCCTGCTGGGCTGGCCGTCAAAACTGTTCGCGCGGATCGGCCACCCCGTGACCTGGCTGGGTCGGCTGATCGCCGCCATCGATACCGGCTGGAATCGCGAGTCCGATCCGCCGGTGCTCCGCCGCGCTGCCGGCCTCGTCGGCGCGCTTCTGGTGATTGCGCTCGCGGCTGCGCTCGGTTGGCTGCTTCAATCCTTGCTCCGGTTCCTGATTCCCTGGGGCTGGATCGGAATCGTGCTGGTCGGCGTCCTGGCCTGGCCGCTGGTCGCGCTACGCTCGCTGCATGATCATGTCGCCGCGGTCGCTAATCCTCTGCTGGGCGGCGACATTGCTGCCGCGCGTGACGCGGTCTCGCGCATCGTCGGCCGCGATCCCGCCGCGCTCGATGAAGCCGGCATCGCGCGCGCGGCGCTCGAGAGCCTCGCGGAAAACGCGTCCGACGGCATCGTCGCGCCGGTGTTCTGGGGCGCGCTGTTCGGCCTGCCCGGTATTTTGGGCTACAAGGCGATCAACACGCTGGACTCCATGATCGGCCATCGCAGCGAACGGCACGAAGCCTTTGGCTGGGCTGCCGCGCGCATCGACGATGTCGTGAATTTCATTCCGGCCCGCCTGACCGGCTTTCTCTTCGTGCTGCTCGCGCCACGGCGATCCCAGGCGCTGTCGTGCATGACGCGCGATGCGCGCCGTCATCGCTCGCCCAATGCCGGCTGGCCCGAGGCGGCGATGGCGGGCGCGCTCGGCGTGCGGCTCAGCGGTCCCCGCATCTATCACGGCAGCATCACCGACGAACCCTGGCTCAATGAAGGCGCGCGCGATCCGCTTGCGGCTGACATCGTCGAGGGACTTACCGTGTACCGTCGCGCCATGCTGCTGCTCGCAGGCGTCCTTGCGATCCTGGCCTTCGCGTGAAAGAACAGGGCATGCGCGAGCACGGTGGAAATCTTGATCTGGCCCAGCAGCGTTTTGGCGGACGTGCGGAGGACTGGATCGATCTGTCGACCGGGATCAACCGGCTGCCTTATCCGGTGGGCGAGATCGACGCGCATCATTGGCAGGCGTTGCCGCCGCGATCCGAGATCGAGGCTCTGCATCAGTCCGCCCGGCATGCCTATCGCACAGCTGCATTGATTGTCGCGATGGGCGGTGCGCAAGCCGCCATTCAATTGCTGCCACAGCTTGCGCCGCGCGGTCGCGCACGCATTCTCACACCGACCTACAACGAATATGCTCCCGTTCTGTCGGCCGCAGGATGGGAGGTCGAGGAGGTGAGGGCGCTCGATGCGCTGGCGGGGGCGAACCTCGCCATCGTCGTCAATCCCAACAATCCCGACGGCCGCCGCTACGCGCCGAAGGATTTGCTCGCGCTGTTGCCGCGGGTCGGTCACCTCGTCATCGACGAGAGTTTTGTTGATGCCGTTCCCGAACTCTCGCTCGCTTCGGAAGCGGGGCGGCCGGGGCTGCTGATCCTGCGCTCGTTCGGAAAGTTTTATGGTCTTGCCGGCTTGCGGCTCGGCTTCGCGATCGGCCATGCGGATGACATCGGCAAACTCGCGGCGGCGTCGGGTCCATGGCCGGTCTCCGGAGCTGCGATCGCGATCGGCTGCCGCGCCCTGTGTGACGATGCCTGGGCCAAGGCGACGTCAGCGCGGCTCGCGCATGACTGCCTTCGCATCGACGAGATGGCGCAGTCGCAAGGCTGGCGGCTCGTCGGCGGTGCGCCGCTGTTTCGTCTCTACGAGACGCCTGATGCGCGTGTTGTGCAGGAAAAGCTGGCGCACGGCCAGATCTGGTCCCGCGTCTTCGCGCAAAACCCAGCATGGCTGCGTCTCGGACTTCCGGGCGCTGAGGCCGAATGGTCGCGCCTTGCCGAGGCCCTAGCGCGCTAGCGCGAGCAGGCCTTCGACGTCGAGATGTTGTTCGATGTGATCGGCGAGTGCATCGAGCGCGCCCTCGATCCTGGCGTGATAGGGCTCGTCGCCCGCGGGAATATCGAGCTTTGCGAGGTACGCCCTGCGAAAGTCGTCCGACGTGAACAGGCCATGCAGATAGCTGCCTTGCACGCGCCCATCACGTGAGATCGCGCCTTCGGGCTCGCCATTCAGTTTCGCGAATGGTCGTACGCGATCGGCTCCGTCGGTGCGGCCGATATGGATTTCGTAGGCCTGGATCGGTTGTTCCGTCGCTGCATGCACCGCCTCAACGCGCGTCAGCGTTTTTTGAGAGCTCATCACCGTCTGGACATCCAGAAGGCCAAGGCCCGGCGTGTCGCCCGCGGGCCCCTCAACGCCATCAGGATCGGCGACGCTGCGTCCGAGCATCTGGTAGCCGCCGCAGAGGCCGAGCACATGGCCGCCCCTGCGGTGATGCGCGAGCAGATCGATGTCCCAGCCCTGCGCGCGCAGGAAGGCGAGATCTCCGCGGGTGGACTTCGAGCCCGGGATGATGACGAGCCTGACGTCGCCGGGAATCGCTTCGCCGGGGCGCACCATCACGAGATCGACGCCCGGCTCGAGCTTCAGCGGATCGAGATCGTCGAAATTGGCGATCCGTGACAGCGCGAGGCAAGCGATCTTGCATTGGCCCGGCTTGCGCGCGTCGCTCAGGCCGAGTGCATCCTCGGCCGGCAGCTCGCCGGCGCGCGGAAACCACGGCAGGACGCCGAAGCCACGCCATTCGGTCTTCGCTTCGATCAGTCTGTAGCCGTCGTCGAACAGCGTGGGATCACCGCGAAACTTGTTGATGACAAAACCCTGGATCATCGCAGCATCATCGGGGTCGATCACCGCCTTGATGCCGACGAGTTGCGCGATGACGCCGCCACGGTCGATGTCGCCGACCAGCACCACCGGCACGTCGGCCTTGCGCGCAAAGCCCATATTGGCGATGTCGGATTTGCGTAGATTCACCTCGGCCGGACTGCCGGCGCCTTCGACCAGCACCAGATCAGAACGCGCCTTCAGCCGTTCAAAGCTCTCCAGCACGGGGCTCATCAGGGAAGGCTTCATCGCCGCATATTCGCGCGCACGTGCGGTCGCGATGCGCTTGCCCTGCACGATCACCTGGGCGCCGACATCCGTCTCGGGCTTGAGGAGCACCGGGTTCATGTCGGTGTGCGGCTCGACGCCGGCGGCGAGCGCCTGAAGCGCCTGTGCGCGGCCGATCTCGCCGCCATCGACGGTGACGGCGGCGTTGTTCGACATGTTCTGCGGCTTGAATGGGAGAACGCGGAGGCCGCGCCGCGTGAAGGCGCGCGCGAGGCCGGCGACGATGAGCGATTTGCCCACGTCCGAGCCGGCCCCCTGGATCATCAATGCGCGTGCCATCGTGGGTATCTTAGAACTCAACGCCGGCTTGCGCCTTGATACCGGAGCGGAACGGATGCTTGACCAGCGTCATCTCGGTGACGAGGTCGGCGATCTCGATCAACTCGTCCTTGGCGTTGCGCCCGGTGAGGACGACATGCGTCATCGGCGGCTTTGAGGTCTTCAGGAAGTCGACGACTTCCGCGACGTCGAGATAGTCGTAGCGCAGCGCGATGTTGATCTCGTCGAGCACGACCATGCGCAAGCTCTCATCGAGGATCAGCTCCTTGGCCTTGTCCCAGCCGGCGCGCGCGGCCGCGATGTCGCGGGCGCGGTCCTGCGTCTCCCAGGTGAAGCCTTCGCCCATGGCGTGGAACTGGCAGAGCTCGCCAAAGTGGCCCGTGAGCAGCCGCCGCTCGCCGGTATCCCAGGCGCCCTTGATGAACTGCACGACGGCGCAGGGAAAGCCATGGGCGACGCAGCGCACGATCATGCCGAAGGCCGAGGAGGACTTGCCCTTGCCGGCGCCGGTATGGACGATGACGAGGCCTTTTTCGCCGCTCTTGGTCGCCATGATCTTGTCGCGGGCGACCTTGATTTTCGCCATTTTCGCGGCGTGCTTCGCGTCAGTCTTGGCGTCGTTTTCGTCGGCCGTTTGGGTATCCGGTTCAGGCGTCATCTGACAGGGTCCTTCGGCTTGACAAGAGGCGGCCGGGGGCAAATGGTGACCCGGCGTTGGTTCCTGTCCTATGACAGGCGAAGAGGGAATGCGATAGGGTCCGAATCGGCAAGATTTGGGTCCAAACTGCAGCCGCCCCCGCGACCGTGACCGGAGAGATGCCCAAAGCCACTGATCCACCTTGCGGATCGGGAAGGCGGGGATCGAAGGGGAAACCCTGCTCCGCAAGCCGGGAGACCTGCCAGCGCGGACGATTTTTGGACCGGCGGACGGGGTGTTCCGCGACGGGGAAACGGGCCTTCGCAAGAACGGTTCGTGGGCCTCTTCGCTTCCCGCTGATATTTCTGGAAGAGGCGATGACCGTCACACTTCACGTCTGCATCACCTGCCGCGCCGGCGAAACGCCCAGCGAGGGCGAGGCGACACCCGGCAAGCGCCTGCACGGTGCGATCCTCGAGGCCGGCGTACCCGACGGCGTCAATGTGGTTCCCGTCGAGTGCCTGTCTGCATGCAGCCAGGGCTGCTCGGTCGCGCTCAGCGCCCCCGGCCGCTGGTCCTACGTCTATGGCCGGCTGTCGGATGCCAACGCGCAGGACGTGGTCGCAGGTGCCGTAGCCTATGCCGCCGCGCCCGACGGCCTCGTGCCCTGGCGCAGCCGGCCGGAGATATTCCGCAAGCAGTCGCTTGCCCGCATTCCCCCTATTGCCGCGTTGCCGGAGGCCGCCGAATGAACTCGCTTGCAAAAGTCCCTGTGACGGTGGTCACCGGTTTTCTCGGCTCCGGCAAGACGACGCTGATCCAGCATCTGCTCGCCAATCCCAACGGCAAGAAGCTCGCCGTGCTCGTCAACGAGTTCGGCAGCGAGGGCGTCGACGGCGAGATCTTGAAGTCCTGCGCCGATGCGAACTGCCCGGAAGAGAACATCGTCGAGCTCGCCAATGGCTGCATCTGCTGCACCGTCGCCGATGATTTCATTCCGACCATGGAGAAGCTGCTGTCGCGTCCCGTGAGGCCCGATCACATTCTGATCGAGACCTCGGGGCTCGCTCTGCCGAAGCCGCTGCTCAAGGCGTTCGACTGGCCGGAGATTCGCTCGCGGATCACGGTCGATGGCGTGATTGCGCTCGCCGATGCCGAGGCGGTCGCCGCCGGTCGCTTTGCGCCGGATCCGGATGCTGTCGAAGCACAGCGCGCAGCGGACGAAAATCTCGATCACGAGACGCCGCTGTCGGAAGTGTTCGAGGACCAGATCGCCTGCGCCGATATCGTGCTGCTGACCAAGGCCGATCTTGCGGGCGCAGCCGGGATTGAGGCCGCCAAGGCGTTGATTACCGCCGAGATGCCGCGTCGCGTGCCGATGCTGTCCATCACCGATGGTGCGATCGACGCGCGCGTCATCCTCGGCCTCGGCGCCGCCGCGGAGAATGATCTCGCCGCGCGTCCCTCGCATCATGACGGCGAGGAGGACCACGAGCATGACGACTTTGCCTCCGTCGTGATCGATCTTCCCGAGGTCACTGACATCGATGCTCTGGTCGCGTCGGTGCAGAAGCTGGCGCGCGAGCAGAATGTACTGCGCGTCAAGGGCTACATCGCGGTCGCAGGCAAGCCGATGCGGCTGTTGCTGCAAGCGGTCGGCGAGCGCGTGCGCCACCAGTTCGACAAGCCCTGGGGTGCGGGCAAGCGGCAATCAAAACTCGTCGTGATCGGTGAGCACGGCGATATCGATGAGGCCGCGATCAAGGCGGGATTGGGAGTCTGATGCACGTCGTCTTCCGCGAGAGCCGCGGTCTCGAAGAGACCGCGACGCCAAGGGACATCGGCCAGGACCCGGCCGATCTCGTGGTGCTCTCGTACTCGGACTCCGATCTTGCGGCGTTTGCGGCGGGCTGGCGGCGCGGCCGCAACAGCCTGCCGTCGCTGCGGCTGGCGAACCTCGCAGAACTCCGTCATCCGCTCTCGGTCGATACCTATATCGAGCGAACGCTGTCGCAGGCGCGCGGCATTCTGGTGCGGCTGATCGGCGGTGAGTCCTACTGGCCGTACGGGCTCGTGGCGCTTCGGCAGCTCGCGAAAGACCGCAACATCGTGCTGGCTGTGCTGCCGGCCGATGGCCGCGACGACACGCGGCTGGATGCGTACTCCACTTTGCCGGTCTCGACGCTGCGCCGGCTAAAAGTGCTCTGCGACACCGGCGGTCCCGTTGCGGCGCAAGCCGCGATCGCGCAGCTTGCGCTGGCCTCGGGCCTCTACGCCGGGCCCGTCGTTGGCGAGATGACCGTTCCCGAGATGGGGTTTTACGATCCCGCACGCGGCGTGATTGCCGCGCCGGTGGTGGGTGAGGGGAAGCCGCGCGCGCTGGTGACGTTCTATCGCTCCTATCTCACCGCCGCCGACACGGGGCCGGTCGATGCCTTGATTGCTGCTCTGCGCAAGAAGGGCTTTGACGCTCATGGGGTGTTCGTCACGTCGCTGAAGGGCGCGGGCGTTGCGGATTGGCTGAGGGCGTATTTCGCGAAGAATCGGCCGGCAGCGGTCGTCAATGCGACGGCGTTCTCGGCGATGGGCGACGACGGCACGACGCCGTTCGACGCTGCGTCATGTCCCGTTTTCCAGGTCGCGCTCTCATCGGCGCGGCGCGAGGACTGGGCGGATTCGCTGCGCGGCCTGTCGCCCGGCGATCTCGCGATGCATGTGGTGCTGCCCGAGGTCGACGGCCGCCTGTTTGTGGGTGCGGTGAGCTTCAAATCGGCTGCCGATCGGGATTCCGAACTGCAATTTTCACATTTGGCCCATAGGGCGGATGAAGAGCGCGTGGAGGCCGTGGCTGCGCGCGTTGCGGCCTGGTGGCGGCTTGCGGAGACACCGGCCGCCGAGAAACGGTTGGCCATTGTACTCTCGAACTATCCCGGACGTCCGCACCAGATCGCGCATGCGGTCGGCCTCGACGCGCTCGCCTCGGTCGAGGCGTTGCTGTCCGATCTCGCTGAAGCCGGGTTCGATGTTGCGCCGGTTGATGCGCTCGGCGAGACGCTGCTCAAGCAACATTTGACCTGGAGCGTCGCCGATTACCGCGCCGCGCTCTCGCGTCTTCCGCAAAGTTTGCAGGACGATCTCGCGCAAGCCTGGGGCGCGCCGGAGACCGATCCGAACTGCCGCGACGGTGCGTTCCACTTCGCTGCGATCCAGCGCGGCAAGTCGCTCATCGCAGTCCAGCCGGAACGTGGCGACGCGACCATGCGTGATTCCGACTACCACGATCTTGCCCGCACGCCGCGCCACGCTTATGTCGCGTTCTATCTCTGGCTCCGCGGGCAGGGGATTGATGCCGTCGTGCATATGGGCGCGCATGGCACGCTGGAATGGCTGCCCGGAAAATCCGTGGCGCTATCGTCCGCGTGTTGGCCCGAAGCCCTGATCGGCGATCTGCCGGTCATCTATCCTTTCATCGTCAACGATCCGGGCGAAGCCGCGCAGGCGAAACGACGCATCGGCGCCGTCACCGTCGGCCATCTGCCGCCGCCCCTTGCTGCGTCCATCGTGCCGGATGGGCTGCGCCGGCTGGAACAGCTGCTTGACGAATATTCGACCGCCGATGGTCTCGATCCCGCCCGCCGCCAGCGCCTGATCGCCGCGATCCGCGACGAGGCGCGCATAGCGGGCCTCGAAGACGATCTCGGTCTCGATGCCTCGGCCGCACCGGCTGAAGCGATCCCGCGGATTGATCGTTTCGTCTGCGATCTCAAGGAAAGCCGGTTCGGCGATGGCCTGCACGTGTTCGGCCGCGGCGCCTGTGGCGAGGCCGAGCGGGATGCGTTGCGTGCCGCGCTCGCGGGCCAGCGCGTTGCGCCGGGACCGTCCGGTTCGCCCTATCGCGGACGCCAGGACGTGCTGCCGACGGGACGCAATCTCTTCGCCGTCGATCCTCGTGCGGTGCCGACGCCGTCGGCGCATGCGCAGGGGATAAAACTCACCGAAGAGCTGCTGCGTCGTCACTTGCAGGATCACGGCGATTGGCCGAAAGGTCTCGTGGTCGATCTCTGGGGCTCGGCGACGATGCGCACCGGGGGCGAAGAGTTCGCGATGGCACTGCATCTGGCTGGACTTGCGCCGCATTGGGATCACGCCTCCGGCCGCGTCACCGGCTACGATATCATTGCGCCGGCCGAGCTCGGCCGTCCCCGCATCGACGTGACGCTGCGCGTGTCCGGCCTGTTCCGCGATGTCTTCGCGGGCCTTGCGCAATTGTTCGAGGCCGCCACTGAGGCGCTGGCCTCGCGCGAGGACGAGGGCGAGGAGAATCCTTATCGCCACCGCGCCTCCCGCGTGTTCGCGCCGCGCCCCGGACATTACGGCGTCGGCTTGTCCGCAATCCCGGATGTCTTCACGCCCGAGACGCGCGATGCCGCGGGCGAGGCCTGGCTGTCGGCATCGTCCTGGGCGTTCTCCGCCGATGGGGAGATCAAACCCGATCGCGCCGGCATCGAGCAGCGGCTTGCATCCGCCGATGCTTTCGTTCATGTCCAAGACTTGCCGGAAACCGATCTGCTGCTCGCCGCCGACTATGCCGCGCATGAAGCAGGCATCGCGGCTGCTGCAGCGCATCTCGGCGCGGCGGGGCCATCGCTCTATCACCTCGACACGACTCGCCCCGAGCAGCCGCATGCGCGGACGCTGACCGAAGAGATTTCGCGTGTGGTCCGCGCGCGCGCGGCCAACCCGGCCTGGATTGCCGGCATGATGCGCCACGGTTTTCGCGGCGCCGCCGAGATCACCGCGACGCTGGAGCACATGGCCGCCTTCGCGCATCTGGCCGGCGCCGTGCCGCCTCATCTGTTCGATCTCTATTATGATGCGACGCTCGGCACCGCCGATGTCCGCGCCTTCATGGCCCGCGAAAATCCGGCGGCGCTCGATGCGATGGAAACCTGCTTCACCCGTCTGCACGAGGCCTCGCTCTGGCGGACGCGCCGCAATTCGATTGCGGCTGCGTTGAAGGAGGCGTCATGAGCGCGGCTTCGGTGAAGGGTTGGTGTCCCGGCGCGCTGCGGCCGATGCAATCGGGCGACGGGCTCGTGGTCCGCGTGCGCCCATTCGGCGGCCGGCTCGATGCGGCCCAGACGGCAGGGCTCGCGCATCTCGCGGACCGCCACGGCAATGGTCTGATCGACGTGACCAGCCGCGCCAATCTCCAGATCAGGGGCGTCAGCGAGAGCAGCCACCGGTTGCTGCTTGACGGTCTTGCGCAACTGACGCTGCTCGACCCTGACGCCGACACCGAATCCCGGCGCAACATCCTGGTCACGCCGTTCTGGCGCGATGGCGACGAGACCCAGGCGCTCGCCGCCGAGCTCGAAGAGGTGCTGGCGGATTCTCTGCTCGAGTTGCCGACGAAATTCGGCTTCGCCATCGACGACGGCAAGTCACGCGTGCTCGCCGGCAATTCCGCCGATGTGCGGATCGAGCGTGATCCCACAGGCGCTCTCGTCGTGCGCGCAGACGGCGCCATGCTCGGTCGCACCGTCGCGCGCGGCGACGCCGTGACCACCGCACTCGCTGTCGCAAGCTGGTTCGTAACGTCCGGTGGTGCGAGGAGTGGGCGGATGGCAACGCATCTTGCGGCCGGCGCAAAGTTGCCTGAGCCGCTGCGCGGCGAGGCGGAGCCAGCACCCATCATGGCAGCGGCGCGTCCCGGCCTTTATCCGCAAGGGGCCATGGTCGGCGTTGCCTTCGGGCAGATGCCGCATGCGACGCTTAATCAATTTTCCAGTTGCGGGCATGCGCTGCGGATGACGCCATGGCGCATGGTCTTGAGCGAGGGCAAGCGGACGATGCCGACCGCTTCCGGCCTGATCACCGAGGCCTACGACCCGGCGCTGCGCGTCATCGCCTGCAGCGGCGCACCGCGCTGCCGCGAGGCGCATGCCGACACCCGCGCGCTTGCCGCGGCGCTGGCGCCGAATATCGGCGCGGCCTCGCGGCTTCACGTCTCGGGCTGCGCCAAGGGTTGCGCCCATTCCGGCGCGGCCGCGATCACGCTGGTTGCGACTGGCGCTGGATTCGATCTCGTGCGCGGCGGGTCGACCCGCGACGAGCCAATCCTGCGCGGGCTCGACCGCGATGACATCGTTCGCGATCCCTCCATCCTGATGGGAGGGCACTGATGCCACATACCTACGAGACCGACGGCGCGGCGATCTACCGGCAATCCTTTGTGACCATCCGGGCCGAGGCCGATCTGGCGCGCTTTGCGCCTGATGAGGAGCAGGTGGTGGTGCGGATGATCCATGCCGCCGGCATGGTGGGACTCGAGGCGCATATCCGGTTTACGCCCGGGATGGCGACCGCCGCGCGCGCGGCGTTGCAGAAGGGCGCACCGATCCTGTGCGATGCGCGCATGGTCTCGGAGGGAATTACGCGCGCGCGATTGCCTGCGGCCAACGCCATCATCTGCACGCTCGGCGACGAGACTGTTCCTGCGCTGGCGCAATCTATGCGCAACACCCGTTCGGCCGCGGCGCTGGAACTGTGGCGCCCGCATCTCGACGGTGCGATCGTCGCGATCGGCAATGCGCCGACGGCGCTGTTTCATCTGCTCAACATGCTTGAGGACCGCGACTGCCCGCGGCCTGCGGCGATCATCGGCTGCCCGGTCGGCTTCGTCGGTGCGGCCGAATCCAAGGCCGCGCTGATGGAAGATCCGCCGGTTCCGGCGCTGACGGTCGAAGGCCGCCTCGGAGGTTCCGCGATCACGGTCGCCGCCGTCAACGCGCTCGCAAGCCGGAGCGAATAGCGATGGGACGCATCATCTGTTGCGGTCTCGGCCCCGGCGATCCAGATCTCATGAGCGTGCGCGCCGATCGTACCGTGCGCGGCGCTGAGCATGTCGCCTATTTCCGCAAGAAGGGCCGGCCCGGTCAGGCGCGGCGCATCGTCGAGGGTATGCTCGGAAGCGACGTCACTGAATATCCCATGGAGTATCCCGTTACGACCGAGATCGCTTTCGACAGCCCGGACTATGTCCAGCTGCTGGCCGGATTCTACGACGAATGGGCCGAGCGCCTGGCGCGGCTGGCGCGCGCCGTCGATGTCGTCGTGCTCTGTGAAGGCGATCCTTATTTCTACGGCTCCTTCATGCATTTGCACACCCGCCTGCAGGGCCGCGTCGAGATCGAGGTAATCGCCGGCATTCCCGGCATGGTCGGCTGCTGGAACGGCGTCGGTCAGCCGATCGCGCTCGGGGACGACGTGACGACGGTGCTGATGGGCACGCTGGCTGAAGCCGAGCTCGAACGCCGCATGCGCGATTCCGATGCGCTCGTCATCATGAAGACCGGCCGCAATCTCGCAAAGGTGTGCCGTGCACTCGCGTCCGCCGGCCGGCTCGCCGATGCCTGGCTGGTCGAGCGGGGCACCATGCCGGGCGAGCGCGTCGTGCGGCTCGCCGAAATCGACGCCGCCGACTGTCCTTATTTTGCGATCGTGCTCGTGCACGGCAAGGGCCGGCATCCGGACGCCGCCGAATGACGGGCACGCTCACCATCGCGGGCCTCGGGCCGGGCGGTGACGCGCTGGTGACGCCGGAGGTTTCCGCCGCGCTTGCCGCCGCGACCGATATTCTGGGCTATGCGCCCTATGTCGCGCGCGTCCCGCCGCGGGCCGGTCTCACCCTGCATCCGTCTGACAACCGCGAAGAGCTCGCGCGGGCGAGCGAGGCTTTGCGGCTCGCGGCAGAAGGCGGTGAAGTCGTCGTCGTCTCCTCCGGCGACCCCGGCGTCTTCGCAATGGCCTCCGCTGTGTTCGAGGCGCTCGAGCAGGCGCCGCACTATCAGGAACTGCCGATCCGCGTGCTGCCGGGTATCACCGCGATGCTGGCCGCGGCCGCGCGTGCGGGGGCGCCGCTCGGCCATGATTTCTGCGCGATCAATCTCTCCGACAATCTCAAGCCGTGGGCGGTGATCGAGAAGCGGCTGCGGCTCGCCGCCGAAGCGGATTTTTCGATTGCGCTGTACAATCCGCGCTCGGCGAGCCGACCGGAGGGATTTGGCCGCGCGCTTGCTGTGCTGAAGGAAGCCGGCTGTGGCGAGCGCCTCGTGATCTTCGCGCGCGCGGTCAGCGCACCTGACGAGAAGATCGTGACCGTGACGCTGAACGAGGCGACGCCAGAGATGGCCGACATGCGCACGCTAGTCATTGTCGGCAATTCGCAGACGCGTCGCGTCGGCCGCTGGGTCTATGCGCCGAGGCAGGTCCGATGACCGAGCCATTGCATCACTTCAGCGACGCTCTCCACCCGCAGTCGTTCGGGCAATTTTGGTCGCGAGATCATGATCACGGGCAGGCCGAGCCTACGGGCGGCATCGATCTTGGCGCGCGCGCCGTCGCCGCCGGAATTGCGTGCCACAATCCAATTGATGCCGCGCATGCGCATCATCTCCAGCTCGCCATCAAGGGTGAACGGTCCGCGCGATACGATCACTTCGGCAGCGAAGGGCAGGGGCGCTTCGGGCGGATCGACGAAGCGCAGCGTGTAGGCGTGCTGCGGCCGCGCCGCGAACGGCGCGATGTGCTGGCGGCCGATGGCGAGGAACACGTGCCCGGGCGCTTCGGGAAGGGCAGTGACCGCAGCGGCGACGTCGCTGATTTCAATCCAGTTGTCGCCAGGCGCTTTGATCCAGGGCGCGCGTTCGAGCGCAATCAGCGGCGTGCCGGTGTCCGCGCAGGCATCAACGGCATTGCGGCTCATCTCGGCCGCGAAGGAATGCGTCGCGTCGATCACATGCGTGATGCCTTCGCGGCGGATGGTATCGGCAAGCCCGCTCACGCCGCCAAAGCCGCCGATGCGGGTCGGCAGCGGCTGGTCGGCAGGCGCGCGGGTGCGGCCGCCATAGGAATACACGGCGTCAATCCCAGCGCGTGCGATCTCCGTCGCGAGCAGGCTCGCATCGGCAATGCCGCCCAGGATAAGGGCGCGTATCATGGCTGAACCCTGGCTGACCATCATCGGTATCGGTGAAGATGGCCTTGCTGGGCTGTCCGAGGCAAGTCGAAAGGCGCTGTCCAACGCGGAAACCGTGTTCGGCGGTGAACGGCATCTCGTCCTTGCGGATGTGGGTAGCCGTGGCCGCGCGTGGCCGGTCCCGTTCGACGCAGACATCGTGCTGAGCTACCGCGGACGGCCGACAGCGGTGCTAACCTCCGGCGATCCGTTCTGGTACGGCGCCGGCGCAGGCCTCGCCGAGAAACTGGCAGCTGATGAGTGGGTTGCATATTCCGCGCCATCGACGTTCTCGCTTGCCGCCGCGCGGCTGGGCTGGCGGCTTGAATCCGCCGTCTGCCTCGGTCTGCATGCCGCGCCGTTCGAGCGCCTCGTGCCGCATCTTGCGCCGGGCGCGCGGATCATTTGCCTGGTGCGAGATGGCAAAGCCGCCGCCGACCTCGCAAGGTGGCTAAGCGAGCGTGGATGGGGCGACTCGACCTTCTGGGCTCTCGCCGCGCTCGGCGGACCAAATGAAAGCGTTCGTGAGTATCGCGCCAAGAGCTATACGCGTGCTTCCACCGGCAAGCTGGTCGCCGTGGCGCTGCAGGCGAAGGGGGCCCAGGGTCTGTCTCGCAGCTCGGGACTGCCGGACGCTCTCTTTGCTCACGATGGCCAGATCACCAAGCGGCCGGTACGCGCGCTCGCGCTCTCGGCGCTGTGGCCGTGTCCCGGCAGCACGCTGTGGGACATCGGCGCCGGCTCGGGCTCGATCTCGGTCGAATGGGCGCTGTGCGGCGGGACAGCGATCGCCATTGAGGTGCGTGAGGACCGCGCCGCCAACATCCGCAGCAATGCGGAAGCGTTCGGGGTGACACACAAGATCACCGTCATCACGGGGACGGCGCCTGAGGCTGTTGCCGCGCTGGAAGCGCCTGATGCCGTGTTCATCGGTGGCGGTCTCGATATCGCGATGTTTGATGCCGTCTGGTCGCGCATCGTGCCCGGGACGCGACTTGTCGCGCATGCCATCACGCTGGAGACGGAAGCGCTGCTCGGCGAATTGCACCAGCAACATGGCGGCGAGCTGATGCGGGTCGAGATTGCGCATGCCGCTCCGCTTGGTCGCTATCGGTCCTGGGAGGCGGCGCGCCCGGTGGTGCAGTGGAGTACGGTCCGATGAAGGTCGCAGGACTCGGATTCAAGCGGGATGTTACGCTGGATTCCCTGCGCGAGGCGCTTGCGGCGGCAGGTGGTCCCGCAGGCCTTTCGGCGGTCGCAACTGTCAGCGACAAGGCCGAAGCCGAGGCGCTGAAGCAACTCGCGCGCGAGTGCGGCGTACCGATCAGGGCTGTCCCGGCCAATGTGCTGGCCGGCATCGACACGCCGACGCAGTCGACGCTCGTCGCGGAGAAGTTCGGTACCGGATCCGTCGCCGAAGCGGCAGCGCTGGCAGCTGCTGGCCCCCGCGCGCGATTGATTGCGACCCGCGCGATCTCGCAGGATCGCACCGCGACCGCGGCGATCGCCGAAGGAGACGGCCCATGACGGTGCATTTCATCGGCGCCGGGCCGGGGGCCGCCGATCTTCTTACCCTGCGCGGGCGCGATTTGATCGCGGCCTGTCCGGTCTGCCTTTATGCCGGCTCGCTGGTGCCCGAGGGCGTGCTGGCGCATTGCCCGAGCGGCGCGCGCATCGTCAACACCGCGCCGCTGTCGCTCGACGAGATCATCGGCGAGATTTCTGCCGCGCATGCGGAGGGCAAGGACGTCGCGCGACTGCATTCCGGTGATCTCTCGATCTGGTCGGCGATGGGTGAGCAGCTTCGCCGTCTCCGCGCGCTCGGTATTCCTTTTACGGTGACGCCGGGCGTGCCGTCCTTTTCCGCCGCGGCGGCCGCGCTCGAGGCCGAGTTGACATTGCCCGGTCTTGCCCAGTCGGTGGTGCTGACGCGGACGCCGGGCCGCGCCAGCGCGATGCCCGAGGGCGAGAAGCTCGCCGCCTTCGCCGCGACCGGCGCGGTGCTCGCCATCCATCTGTCGATCCATCTGCTCGAAAAAATCGTTGCCGAGCTGACGCCGCATTATGGCGCGGATTGTCCGGTCGCGATCGTCTGGCGCGCGAGCTGGCCGGACCAGCGCATTGTCCGCGCCACGCTGGCGACGCTCGATGCGGCCGTTGGCGCCGAGATGGAGCGCAGTGGACTCATCCTGGTCGGCAAGACGCTTGGCACTGCGGATTTCGACGAGAGCCGCCTCTATGCCGGCGACTATGACCGCCGCTACCGGCCGGTCGGCGCCGAGCCGCGTTTTCCGGAGGCGTCGTGATGCCGGCGGGCCTCGTCATCTCCGCGCCGGCCTCCGGTGTCGGCAAGACCACGCTGACGCTGGCGCTCGCGCGCGCCTGGCGCAATCGCGGACTAAACGTGCAGTGCTTCAAGAGCGGGCCCGACTATATCGATCCCGCCTTCCATGCCGCCGCCACAGGCCGCGCTTCAGTCAACGTCGATAGCTGGGCGATGGACCGCGCCACCATCGAACACCTCGTCAGCCGCGGTGCTGACGCCGATATCGTGCTGGCCGAAGGCTCGATGGGACTGTTCGACGGCGTCGCCGCGCGCGGTGTCTGTGGCACCGGCGCCACCGCCGACATCGCGGAGATGCTGGGCTGGCCGGTGGTTCTTGTGATCGATCCATCCGGGCAGGCGCAAACAGCTGCGGCGATTGCCGCAGGGCTTCGTGACTATCGCGCCGGCGTGCGCCTCGCCGGTGTCGTGCTCAACCGCGTCGCGAGCCCCCGTCACGAGGGCCTCGTCCGTCGTGCGCTGAACGACATTGGTATCGCCGTGTTCGGCGCGCTGCCGCGTCATGCCGAAATCAGTCTGCCGAAGCGGCATCTCGGCCTGGTGCAGGCGGAGGAGCAGGCCGAGATCGGACAACTGATCGACGAGGCCGCGCGCTTTGTCTCAGAGCATGTCGATCTCGATGCGGTGCTGCGATCCGCGGCCGCATGGTCTGCGCAACCGGCGGCGAACGGACTGAACGTGACGCCGCCGGGCCAGCGCATTGCACTCGCCCGCGATGCCGCGTTCTCCTTCGTCTACCCGCATATGCTGGAGGCCTGGCGCGCGGCAGGCGCGGAGATCTCGACATTCTCGCCGCTGGCCGACGAAGCGCCCGACGCGGGCGCCGATGTGTGCTGGTTGCCCGGCGGCTACCCCGAGCTTCATGCCGGCAAGATCGCCGCCAATGCGCGCTTCTGCAGCGGCCTGCGCGCCTTCGCCGAGACGCGGCTCGTGCATGGCGAATGCGGGGGGTATATGGTGTTGGGAACGGCTTTGACCGATGCCGACGGTATCAGTCATGAGATGACGGGCCTGCTCGGACTGGAGACGAGCTTTGCGAAGCGCCGCATGCATCTGGGTTATCGGCTCGCCGCGCTCGCTGCACCCATGCCGGGCCATCAGGTCGGCGCGCGCCTGCGCGGTCACGAATTCCACTATTCGACGATCGTCGCCCAGCCTGATATGCCGCTGGCGGTCGTGCATGATGCAACAGGTGCGGTCATCGCCGAAACCGGATCGCGACGCGGACACGCTACCGGCACGTTCTTCCATCTGATCGCGGAGGACCGGTGAGAGCCTTTGTCTCCTTCATCTCCGCCGGCCCCGGCGATCCTGAATTGCTCACGCTCAAGGGTGCCGCGCGGCTGCGCGAGGCGGATGTCGTGCTCTATGACGACCTGGCCTCCGGCGCGATCCTCGATCTGGCGCGCCCGGGCGCCAATCTCGTCGCGGTCGGGAAACGGGCAGGGCGGGCGTCAACGAAACAGCATCACGTCAACCGCCTGCTGATCGACTACGCCGCCACGGGGTCACGCGTCGTGCGGCTGAAGTCGGGCGATGCCGGCATTTTTGGTCGGCTCGAGGAGGAGCTCGAGACGCTGCGCGAGGCCGGTATCGGCTACGAGATCGTTCCCGGCGTCACCTCGGCCTGCGTCGCCGCGGCGCAAGCCGGCATTCCCCTGACGCGCCGACATACCTCGCGCCGGGTGCAGTTCGTCACCGGCGCCGATGTCACCGGCGAGCTGCCGCAGAATCTGAACTGGGCGGCGCTGGCCGATCCTGATGCGACGACCGTGGTCTATATGGGCCGGCGCACCTTTCCGGCGCTGGTCGCGAAATTGGTCGAACACGGTCTTGCGGCAGGCACTCCGGCGCTGTTCGCCGAATCCCTTGGCCGTTCCGACGAGCGACTGGTCCGCACCACGATTGCCGAACTCGCCGAGCAGATCGCGCGCGGCGGTGCGGCTTCCACGGCGGCGGTGATCATGTTCGGCGCGCTGGCGGAGGGCGGATCGTCATGATGACGCTCTCCCTGATCGGCATCGGTTGCGGCGATCCCGGGCAGCTTACGCGCGCTGCGATCGGCGCGATCAATGCCGCCGATCTGGTCCTGATCCCGCGCAAGGGGACGGCAAAATCCGATCTTGCCGATCTCAGGCGGACCATCTGCGCGGATGTGCTCAGCAACGACACTACGCGCATTGCCGAGTTCGATCTTCCCGTGCGCGACGCAGGCGAGGCCGATTATCGCAAGGGCGTGGACGATTGGCACGACGCGGTTGCCGCGACCTGGTCGCAGACGATCGCCGATCATCTCGGCGGTGAGGGCAAGGTCGCGCTGTTGATCTGGGGCGATCCCTCGCTGTATGATTCCTCGCTGCGCATCGCGCGGCGGCTCAATCCGTTACCCGACATCGAGGTCGTGCCCGGCATCACCTCGATCCAGGCGCTGTGCGCGGTGCATGCGCTGCCGCTCAATGATATCGGCGAGCCATTCTTGGTGACGACCGGACGCCGCTTGCGCGAAGGCGGCTGGCCCGCGGGCGTCGATACCGTCGTCGTGATGCTCGACGGCAGCACGGCGTTCCAGACGCTCGATCCGGCGGGACTTCACATCTGGTGGGGCGCCTATCTCGGCATGCCAGATCAGATCATCATGTCCGGCGCGCTGGCCGAGGTCGGGGCGCGTGTCGTCATCGCGCGGCAAGAAGCGCGCGAGCGGCATGGCTGGATCATGGACAGTTACATTCTCAAGCGCAGGCCGTAAGCGAGGCAGCATGCTCCCCGATTGGGTTACTCAGAAATGCCCCGAGATCTCCGCCGCTCATCGCGAGGCCGCGATCGCGCGGCAGGCGCAGCTGACAAAACCGACCGGGGCGCTTGGGCGGCTGGAGCAGCTCGCGATCGAGCTTGCCGGCTTGCAGGCGACTGAACGCCCTCGCGCCGCACACGTGCCGATCATCATCTTCGCCGGCGATCACGGCATCGTCGCCCAAGGTGTGTCGGCCTATCCGCAGGCTGTGACCATCGCGATGATGGCGAATTTTGCTTCCGGCGGCGCCGCGATCTCGGTGCTGGCGCGCGAGCTCGGCTCGACCCTCGAGGTCGTCGACGCCGGCACGCTGGCAGAGGCGGCGATGCCGGGCATCGTCGCGGACAAGCCGCGCCTTGGCGCACGTGATTTCAGCGTCGAGGCTGCGCTCACGCCGTCCGAGCTGGCATTCGCCTTCGAGGCTGGCCAGCGCGCGGTGACGCGCACGAAGGCCGATCAGCCTGATCTGCTCATCTTCGGCGAGATGGGCATCGGCAACACCACGACGTCGGCGGCGATCGCCGCGAGCCTGCTCGGCATCGGCGCCGGGGACATCGCGGGCACGGGGACCGGTGTCGATGCGGCGGGCCGTGCGCACAAGGCGCGCGTGATCGATGCGGCGATCGCGCGTCATGGTGTTGCGGGTGCAGTGCCCGAGAAGATCCTGTGCGCCGTGGGCGGCCTCGAGATCGCGGCGATCTCCGGGGCGATCATCGCGGCCGCGCAGGCGCGCATTCCCGTGCTGATCGACGGTTTCATCGTGTCGGTTGCCGCGCTCGCGGCGGTGCGGCTGAACCCGTCGTGCCAGCCGTTCCTGTTACCATCGCATCAATCGGCGGAGCAGGGGCATCGGCTGGTGCTGCGCGCGCTGAACGTGCAGCCGCTGATCAGCCTCGATCTCAGGCTCGGTGAGGGATCGGGCGCCGCGATCGCGCTGCCGCTGGTGCGATCGGCATGTCACCTTCACAACGACATGGCGACGTTCGCGCAGGCCAATGTGCCGGATCGGCCGTCCTAGGCCATGCGCTGGTTGACCGAGACGACGCGCCAGCCGGTCGCGAGCCGGTCAATCCGGGTCAGCGACAGCGGATCGATCACGAAACGCAAGGCCGCTTCTGGCGTCAGATCGAGCGCGATGCAGAGCGCGGCGCGGATCGTGCCGGAATGCACGATGAGCGTCGCGTGACCCGCGCCGATCCGCGCGAGCCCCAGCCGGACGCGCGCGACCTGATCCTCAAAGCTCTCGCCGCCCGGCGGCCGTCCCTGCGCCGGATCTCTCCAGAATTGCGCGTAGGCCTGGTCTCCGTTCGCTGCGAGCTCGTCATGTCGCCGGCCGGTCCAGCCGCCAAAATCCTGCTCGCCGAATTCGGCCAGCAATTCGGGCGCGAGCCCCAGCGCGCGTGCCGTCTCGGCCGTGCGTCGTGCCGGGCTGGCATAGCTCGCCGCATTCCGGGGCAAGTACCGTTGCAGCGCCTCCAGGTGCGCGCGATCGCCGAGATCGGCTGGCGCATCATTCGCATGGATGGTCCCCGCGACGCCGTCGACCGGCGCATGCCGGATCAGCCAGAGGAAGGTCTCGCCTTCCATGCCTATCTCCAAAGAAGTTGGTCGTTGTGGCAATAACGCTGCAGCTTGTACATTGACTCTGTCTTGATCGTAACTCTAGATGATCTCGACGGTTTCCCCGAGAGGGGATGAAAAGGGAATGCGGTGCGGGGATGTTGTCCCCAATGCCGCGGCTGCCCCCGCAACTGTAAGCGGTGAATCCTTCGTCAGAAGCCACTGGGTCCTCGGTCCCGGGAAGGCGACGAAGCGGTCACGACCCGCGAGCCAGGAGACCTGCCGTCAGCCGTGGTCACACGCGAAGATGTCGGTCGGGGAGTACAGACATTCGGCTTCATCGGAAGGCTTACAGGCCGGAAGATGGGACCTTGGTTCGCGGTGACGTGCCACTGACGTCACACCGAGGTCCAAGATCGTGTCTTCCATCCGTATTGTACGACCACGCCGCTTCCTGCTCGCCTCCGCCGCTCTCACATCTTTTGTTGCTATCGACATGCCAGCTGCCTTGGCGCAGCAGGCACGGGAGCCCCTGCCTGCGGTGGAGGTATCGCCGCCGCAATCCCGGAAGCAAGCCAAGCCAGCGGGCCGGGACGTGGCAAGCGCACGCCGCGCGGCAGCGCGCAGGCCCACCGCGGCAGCGGCCGTGCCCAAGCCGGTCGTGCCGAACGCTGCGGCGCCGACGCCGCTCAACAGCAACGCCGTTGCCGAAAGCGCCTCGCGCCTCGGCCTGACCGTGCGCGAGACGCCCGCGACCGTCGAGGTGATCTCCGCCGAGACCATGCGCGAGCAGGGTTACCGCACCGTCTCGGACGTGGCGCAGGGCGCGGTCGGCGTCACTGCCGGCGACAATCCGGCCGAGCCGTCAGCCTTCTCGATGCGCGGCTTCACGAACAGCCAGATCAACACGCTCTACAACGGCATCAAGATCGGCCCGCAGAACATGACCTCGCGGATCATGGACACGGCCAATCTCGAAGCCGTGGAAATCCTGAAAGGGCCGGCCTCGCTGATCTCGGGCGAGGGCGCCGCCGGTGGCGCGATCAACTTCGTCACCAAGCAACCGCACACCGGGCCGATCCGGAACGAAGCGGATTTCTCCTACGACTCCCTGAACTCCTTCCGCGCGCATTACGGCTCGGGTGGCAGCACCAACGTTCAGGGCCTCGACTACCGCTTCGATGTCAGCCGTTCCTCGCTCAACGGCTTCGCCGACGACACCAACACCAAGACGCTCGACGTCTCCGGCCAGCTCAACTACCGCATCTCCGACAGCCTCAAGGTCTGGGGCGCGATCGAGTATCGCGAGGACCGCGGAAAGGCCTATTGGGGCGCGCCGCTGGTGCCGGTGGTCTTCAGCGGCTCGCACGCGACGAGCGGTATCGTCTCCGGCAGCTACTTCAACAGGACTGACCTCGGCGCTATCACGATCGACGACCGCACCTTCAACACCAACTACAACGTCCTCGACAATCGCAACGTGGCGCAGGAGGTCTGGCTGCGTGGTGGCTTCGAGCTGAAGCTGGCGCCCGACCTGACGCTGAAGAGCCAGGCCTATGGTTACGGTGCGGAGCGTACGTGGTTCAACAACGAGGTCGAGGCGTTCGACTCTACTAAGAACGAAGTGTATCGCGAGCGCTTCTATGTTGCGCACAGCCAGCGCCTTGTCGGCAACATCACAGACCTGGTCTGGGACGCCAATATCGCGGGCTTTGACAACCGCGTGGTCACGACGCTGTCGTCGAGCTACCTCGACTTCGTCAGACCGGGCGCTGCAAAGTTTCCGAATGATTATGTTCCGCTGGTCGATTTCAACCGCGGCTTCTACGGCGAGCTCGCGACCAAGCAGCAGACCGCGCGGATCGACAACGAGGCCCTCTCGTTCGAGGACCGGCTGAAGCTGACGCGAACCTTCTCGCTGATCGGCGGGCTGCGGGTCGAGCATATCGGGCTCGACCGCAACTCGACCGACCAGTTCGGTCTGGAGAACGCGGGCTTCCCGTTCTCGAAATCCTGGGCGCCGGTAACCGGTCGCATCGGCTACACCTGGGAGGCCGTTCCGGGCCTGACCTTCTTCAGCCAGTACGCCACCGGCGCCGACATCTCGGCCAACAACATCTTTCTGCTCTTGCCGACCCAGCCGTTGGATCTGACGACCGCGCGCACCTACGAGACGGGCGTCAAGCACGTGCTCTGGGATAACAGGGCGGAGTGGTCGTTCTCGGCCTACGACATCCTGCGCAAGAACGTCTATGCGGCGGCCGGCGGCCAGGCGCTCAACATCGCGGGACGGCAGGAATCCAAGGGTGTCGAGCTTGCCGGATCAATCCGCCCGATCGAGCCTTTGCGTCTCTGGGGCAACATCGCCTACGTCGATGCGCGCTATGCCGACTACGACTTTGCCGGCGGCTCATTCTCGGGCAACACGCCGCCGAACGTGCCGCGCATCGTCGCTAATGCCGGCGCGTCCTGGCGCTTCTTCACGTCGTGGCCCGTGGAGCTCGGCATCGTCGGCCGCCATGTCGGCGACCGCTACAACACCGACGCCAACACCGTGACGATGAACGCCTACACCGTCGGCGATATCTACGCCTTCGTCGATATCCCCAAGACGGTCTTCAATGCGGTCGACCAGGCCCGCCTGACCTTCCGGGTGCGCAACTTCACCGACAAGCGCTACGCGATCTGGGGCGACCCGTTCTATCCCGACCAGATCCTGCTGGGCGCGCCGCGGACCTACGAGATCTCGGCTGCGTTCAAATGGTAGGGCGCTGACCGCATGATGGACGCGATCGTCCTCTCGCACCGCTGGCTCGGGATCGCGTTCTGCCTCCTGTTCGCGATGTGGTTCGCGAGCGGAATCGTGATGCACTTCGTTCCGTTTCCGTCGATGACGGGAGCGGAACGCTTTGCCGGGCTCGCACCGGTGGAGCGCGGAGCGGCGACCATGGCGGTTGCCGATGCCGTCGCCGCCAGCGGCATCACGGACGCCACGCGCGTTCGCCTGATCCAGCGCAGCGACGGGCCGGTCTATGTGGTGTCGGGTCTGTCGCATGTGCGGGCGGTCCATGGCTCGGATGGGGCGGATGCATCGGTGGAATTTCCCGATGTCGCGCTCGCTATTGCGCAAGATCATGCTCGTCGACGCGGGCTCGATACCGCAAACGCCACGATCGTCGCGCGCGCCGATTACGATCAATGGAGCGTGCCGAACGGTTTTGATCGGCATCGGCCGCTGTTCCGCGTCGCGGTTGGCGATGCGGCCGGAACAGAGCTCTATGTCTCGTCGCGCACTGGCGAAATTGTGCTGGATACGACCCGAAGCGAACGTGGCTGGAATTGGGTCGGCAGCGTCCTGCACTGGATCTATCCGACGATTCTGAGAAGCAACTGGTCGCTGTGGGACCAGGTCGTCTCGACACTCTCGCTGGTGGCCTTGATCGCGGCGGTACTGGGCGCTGTGCTCGGCGTCGTCAGGATCAGGATTCGAGGAGGCGCCATCTCGTCGCCTTATCGCGGCTGGCACGCCCTGCATCACATCATCGGGCTGGTCTCGACCGTTTTCGTGCTGACATGGATTTTCAGCGGCTGGCTCTCGATGGATCACGGCCGACTGTTTTCGCGTGGGCAATTGACCTCGGCTGAGGCCGCCGTGACGAACGCCGTGCCGGACTGGCACGCGGCTTCGTCTCTTGATCTGCAGCCGTTATCGTCGTCAGCCCGTGAAATCGAATGGTTTGCTTTCAATGGGAGTGTCTTTCGGCGAGACCGGATCGGTCTTAGCCACCAGACCTTGACCAAGGCGGGCGAGCCGGTTCGCGATCGGCAGATGGCGTTCCTGGATGAGCAGGACGTCCTCAGCCTGACGACGCGCCTCGCGGCCGGCTGCGGCGCGGCGTCCGTTATCACCGATAACGATGACTATCCCGCGCAGTCCAGCGTTCCCGGCGCGCCGGTCTACCGCGCCCGCTGCGGCGATCTCTGGTTCGACATCGACGGCGCCGACGGCAGCGTGTTGCAACGGCTGGATGCCTCGCGTCGGGCCTATCGCTGGTTCTACAGCGCGCTGCACACACTCGATTTCCCCGTTCTCATGGCGCATCCGCGTCTGCGCGATGTCCTGATCGTCGGACTTTGCGCACTCGGCCTGGTGTTCTCGGTCACCGGGATCGTGATCGGCTGGCGGCGCTTGCGGGTGACGTTCGTGAGGTGAGCTACGCCCGTAGCAGCGCCTCGATATGTCGTGCGGCGGACAGCAAACTGCGGTCCTGTCCGCGGCGGGCGATGATCTGGAGGCCGAAAGGAAGTCCGGCCGCATCACGCCCGCAGGGGATCGAGATCGCCGGCAGCCGGGCGTGATTGACGAAGGGCGTGAACACGGCGTGCCCGCGGGGGCTCGCCGGGCGGCCGCCGATCATGTCGGGTCCGAGTTGGGTGAACGGCCAGGCGACGCAGGGCACCGTCGGGGCCAGCAGCAGGTCGAATTCTGTGAAGAAGGTCGCAAACGCATGGGCGATCGACGTGCAGGCGACCAGCGCCCGGGCAACATCGCGGCCCGACCAGGCGAGACCGCGTTCGATCTGCCTGGCGATATCAGGATCGAATGCGGTTGGATCCTTGTGAAAAGCATCGCCGTACAGAGCGGCAAGGCCCGCGTGCTGAAGCGGCATGATCGCGTCTTCCGTCGCACCCGGCGGCCAGACGGGATCGCGTTGTGAAACAGGCAACCCTGCGGCGGCGAGACGCGCAACCGCGGAGGCGAGCCCATTTGCGACGACATCGTCGACCGCGACGTCGAGCCCGAGGCGCGGTGAGAACGCGATGCGCAGGCTGGAGATGTCACGGGCATCTTGCGCGATGTTCGCCGAGTCCGGATCGCGCGGATCGTCGCCGGCCATGGCTTCGAACGCCAGCGCGATATCGGCGACCTCTGCGGCAATCGGCGCGATGACGGACAGGCCGAAGAACGGCTCGGCGAAACCGGGCCCATAGGGGATCGCGCCGTAGGAGGGCTTGAAGCCGGCAACGCCGACATGGGCCGGCGGCCTGCGGCTGGAGCCACCGGCATCGGTGCCGATCGCGAGCGGCACAAGGCCGGCCGCGACGGCTGCGGCGGGTCCGCCCGAAGAGCCGCCCGGCGTCAGTGCGGGATTTTGCGGATGCCGTGTTGGCCCGAATAGCTGTGAGGTGGTGACGCCCTTGCTGGCGAACTCGGATGTTGCCCCGATGCCGACGACAACAGCGCCTGCGCGGCGCAGCCGCTCAATCGCAATCGCATCCTGCGGCGAGATGAAATCGGCGAACAGGCGAGAGCCCTGCGTCACGCGCCAGCCGCCGACCCAGATATTGTCCTTGACGATGACGGGAACGCCGGCCAGCGGCATCGTCTCGCCGGCGCGCAGGCGGTCGTCGACCGCTGCGGCATCGGCGAGTGTGCGCGCAGGATCAACTGTGACGACCGCATTCAAGGCCTTCGCGGCCTCGATGCGGGCGAGGGCGGCCTTGGCAGTCTCGACCGCGCTGATCCGTTCGGCGCCGACGTCGGCCGCGATCTCGCGCGCGTTATGTGCCGGTTTGGTCATGGCCTCCCCAGATCAAAGCTACTGTGCCGCAGAGCGCGAGGCACGCCAAGGCGAAGAACGCCGCACCCAGGCTGGCCGCGCCATCCAGGATCGACACCAGCGCCGGCGCGGCCAACAGGCCCGCATAGGATGCGGTCAGTACGGCGCCCGTGGTCTCGCCGATCCTGTCCTGCGGCGCGAGGCGCGCGATTTCGGCGACGAAGACACCGTTCCAGCCCGATGCCGTCAGGCCGAACAACGTCGCGACGGCAAATTGCCAGCTGCGGCCGAGCGACGCACCATCGAGCCCGAGCAATGCGGCGCAGAAGGTCATGCCGAGGCCGATGATAACGAGTACCATGCGCGAGGCGTTGAGGCGCATCGCAACAAAACCCCAGCCGAGACGGCCGACCAGGCCGCCTGCTTGCGCGCAGGCGAGCGCCGTGCCGGCCTCGACATGGCTCAGGCCAAGCTCGCTTGTGCCAAGCGTGACGAAGACGGTGTTGAGCGAAACCTGCATCGCACTGAACGGCATCGAGGCCAACGCCAGCATCGCGATGCGCCGGTCCGTGGTCACCAGCGCGAGCCGCGCGCGGAGATCGAGCTGTGGCGGTGGAACGATCTTGCCGGCATAGACAGGTCGCAGCCACTCGAACAGCAGGATCGCCACAAGCGCGCTGACCGCGACCGCCGCGTAGCACCACGCCGGGCCGAATGCGATCGCGATCGCAGGCAGCGCCAGTGAGCCGCAGACGGCACCGATCTGGTTTCCGGTCTGGCGCGCCGAAAAGACGAAGGCACGGCGCTCGGCGCTGACGAGCCGCGAAAGCAGGGCCGCGCTCGCCGGCGTCTCCGGCCCGAAGGCGAGGCCAAGGCAGAGACCCGCAGCCAACAGGCCGGCGATCGATCCGAGCGAGGCTAGCGCCATGCTGGCGACGATGGCCGCTGCACAGAGGCTCGCGATCCGGAGCGAGCCCATCCGGGCGATGAAGCTGCCGCCCCAGAACGAGGCGGGGATGCCGACGGCGAACACGGCGCATGAGAACATCGAGAGCTGCCAGACCTCGATATGGGCGCGCGGCGCGACCACTCCCGGCGCGAACAGCGCGAGCGCGACCAGCGCCTGAAGCCAGGTCATGGCCCCCAGGGCGGGCAGCAATGCGGGCGCTGGCCGAAGAGGTGTGTTTGCGTCTACCATGGCGCTGCGCTCACGGGAGAAACATGGTGGCAGGCGGCATTTCCATTCACGCGGTCGATGTGGCGAGCGGACGTCCCGCGCAGGGGTTGCACGTCGAGATCTGGCGGATCGATCCGGATTCGCTGCGCATCGCTGACGGACGGCTTGGCGCAAATGGCGTGCTCGATCATCCCATTGCGCACGGCGCCGGTGTGACGGCTGGCGAGTACGAGGTGCTGTTTCATCTCGGCGAGTTCTTTGCGGACAGCGACGGTTTTCTCACGGTGACGCCGTTCCGCTTCCGCATCAAGCATGTCGACGAGCATTTTCATCTGCCGCTGAAGTTCACGCGCTGGGGCTATTCGCTGTTCCGCGGCGCCTGATCAGTTGGTCAACCGCCGCGACAGGCCCGTTACGCGTTCCATGACCGCAACGGCCACGACTGTGGCAATGATCAGCACGCTCGACAGTGCCGCGATGGTGACGTCGAGCTTGCCTTCGAGGTCCTGCCACATCCGGATCGGCAGCATGTCGGTGGCAGCATCGCGCAGGAACAGCGAGACCGGCACGTTGTCGAAGGACGACATGAAGGCGATGAAGGCGCCCGCGATGATGCCAGGCCGGATCAGCGGCAGCACGATGCGTCGGAACGTGTAGAGACGGCTCGCGCCCAGCACCGCCGAGCTCTCAAGCAGTGTCGGCTCGAGCTGGGCAAGAGCTGCGACCGTATTGCGTACGACATAGGGCACGCAGACCACGGTATGGCCGATCACCAGCGTCAGCAGTGACACCGGCATGCCGACCAGCGAGAACAGCATCAGCGCGGCGAGACCAAAAGCCAGCGCTGGAAGCACCAGCGGCGACATGAAGAGCGAATCGAGCAGTCGCGCCGACAGTGTCCGGGATCGTGAGATCGCGAGCGAGGCCGCAACACCGAGCACGATCGACAGGCCCGTCGCCCAAAGCGCGACGATCAGGCTGTTCTTCGCGGCGAAGTGAAGCTGCCAGGCATTCCAGAGTTCGGCGTACCAGCGCAGCGAATAGCCGGGTGGAGGGAAGCGCAGCGAGAAGCCGCTGGTGAAGGAGACGATCAGCACGACCAGCGAGGGCGCGATGATGATGATCAGCGCGATGATCGCGATGACGGTCATGACGAATTCGAAGCCGATCGCTTCAAGAGTCCGCTTGCGCCCGCTCATCACGCGCCTCCATAGCCGCGCGACATGCGGCCGAGCGTGGTGAAGACAGAGACAACCGCGAGCACGGCGAGCAGGAAGATGATCGAGATCGCGGACGCAAACGGCCAGTTCTGCAGCGTGGACGCCTGTTGATAGAGATACATTGGCATGAACAGCATCTGCCCGCCGCCGATCAGCGACTGCGTGATGAAGGCCGTGATCGCGGCGGCGTAGGTCAGCGTGCATCCGGCGATCACGCCCGGCAGCGACAGCGGCAGAACGATCCTGAAGAAGGTGCGCCAGCTTCCGGCGCCGAGCGAGCAGGAGGCGTCGTCGAGATTGGGATCGATGCGGCCGAGCGCGGTGATCAGGGGCAGCGTCATCAATGGCATCTGCACTTGCGCGAGCGCGATGACGACGCCGAACTGGGTGTAGAGCAGTTTCAACGGCGTATCGATGATGCCGAGCGATTGCAGCGTCGCGTTGATGATGCCCTGGCGTCCCAGAATGACGATCCAGGCGAAGGTGCGCACCACGACGCTGGTCAGGAGCGGCAGCAGCACGATCAGGATGATGATTGTCTGCAGCCGCGGTCCGACCCGTTGGTAGAGCCAGGCGATGGGAAAGCCGAGCACGAGGCAGACGGCGGTGACTTCGGCCCCCAGCAGCAGCGTCGAGCCGAGCACACTGAGGCTGAAGGGATCAGTGAGGAAGTGCAGGTACTGGCCGAGCCCCCAATGAAGCGCGGCCGTGTCGTTGTGCAGCGAGAGCCAGAGCAGTTGCAGCAGCGGCGCCACGAAGAAGACCAGGAAGAACAGCGCCAGCGGCGCTGCCAATCCCATTCCGTAGGACGTCACGTCCCGTGATGCCGGTGCTGTGCCCATTGCAAGTTCCTAGATCTTGATCTCGCGGTTGAACCGCTCGATCCAGGCCGAGCGCTGCTCGTTGATCTTCTTCCAGTCCTGGAACACGAATTTCTGCTTCAGCTCGGTGGTGTCCTTGGCAAGCACGCGCGCGATCTCGCCGCCCATCGCCACCTTGGAATTGGTCGGCACGATCAAATAGGGCGGATTCATCAGCGTGGTCTGCACTTCCGGGCTCAGCGATGCCTCGATCAGCTTGAAGGCGAGCTCGCGGTTGGGCGAGTTCTTGACGATGTGGATCGTGGTCTTGAAGGCGATGGCACCTTCCTTTGGTGCCACGAACTCGACCGGCACGCCTCGGGCTTTCAGGATCTGGATGGCGTTGAAATTGCCGGGCGAGATGTCGATCTGGCCCTGCTGGAACAGGGTTGCGAGCGCGCCGGGGTTGGCGGCGACCGCGGCGAGATTGGGCTTCAGCTCCTCGATTGCCTTGAAGGCCGGATCGACATTGGCCTCCGAGCCGCCGCGCATCTTGGCGATCTCGACCAGCCAGCCGGTGCCGAGCGTCGAGTTGAGGTTGGTGATGCCGACGCGGCCCTTGAATTCCGGCTTCCACAGATCGGCCCAGGAGGTCGGCGGCGTCTTGATCGCTTCCGGATTGTAGGTGAGGCCGACGACCTGGAAGAATGGGGCGGGGCCCATCGGCTCCTGCGCTTCCGAGATCAGGTCCTTGTAATAGGCGCTCTTCTCGACCGGATAGGGTTCTGCGAGATCCTGGCCAATCGCGACAAGCGCCGGACCGGGATCGTGGAGCATGACGTCGATCGGCGGATTGGCCTTGGCGGCATTGATCTTCGCGATCTGGTCGACCGACAGCATCGGATCGAGCACGATCGCCGCGTCGGCGTTGGCCTTGCGGAACGCCGGCACCAGCACGGCCTTGTGCGCCTCTTCCCAGCTTCCGGTGAAGGTTGCAAACACCAGCGGACGGGCCTGGGCGTAACTTAAGCCCGGAAACGCCTTCATGGCGCCGAGTGTGAGCGCGGTGGTCATCAGGCTTCGGCGGTTGAGGATCATGTCGAACTCCCTGTGGACTATGATTGGATCTAAAGCGTTGCGGGAAAGGCGTTGGCGAGCGACGGGGCGAGCGGCGCGAGGCGCACCGCGGCGCCGTTCTCCAGCGCGCGTGTCTCGCCGATGCGTGCCTGTGAGATTTTCACGCCGGCGCCGTCGGCGGTCTTGATCTCATGGACGACGGTGGCCCCGAGCGGCAGCGACATGCCGACCACCCCGGCAAAGCCGGTTTCGTCGCCGACGAATTGCAGATGCTCGGGCCGGATACAGACGGTGACGCGGCCACCCTCGCTGAGCGTGCCGCCAGCCGGCCGCGCGATGATCTCCGCGCCGGCATCGAGCCGCACCTTTGCAGCCGTGCGGTCCGCGGACACCACGACACCCGGCATGCGGTTGCTGGAGCCGACAAAGGTGTTGACGAACAGGGTCTGCGGACGGTCGTAGACGTCAGATGGCGTGCCGAACTGTTCGAGCTTGCCGTGGCTCAACACCGCGACGCGGTCGGCCATCGACAGCGCTTCTTCCTGGTCATGGGTCACGATCAGCGTCGTGATCCCGGAGACGCGCTGTAACCGCTTGACCTCGATCTGCATGTCAAGCCGCAGATTCTTGTCGAGCGCAGCAAAGGGCTCGTCGAGCAGCAGGATCGACGGCTTGATCGCGAGTGCACGGGCGAGCGCGACACGCTGCTGCTGGCCACCGGAGAGCTGCCGCGGCAGCCGCTCCGCCATCGCGGGCAACTGCACGAGTTCGAGCAGCCGCTGCGCCTCACGCTGGCGCGACGCCTTGTCGACGCCGCGGGCGGCGAGGCCATAGCCGACATTTTCGCTGATCGAGAGATGTGGAAAAAGCGCGTAGTTCTGGAACACGATGCCGACGGCGCGGCGGTTCGGCGGCAGCGCGTCGACGATGTCGTCGCCGATGATGATCCGCCCCTGGGTCTGTGCGATGAAGCCGGCGATGATACGCAGCAGTGTCGTCTTGCCGCAGCCGGAGGGCCCGAGCAGTGCGATGATCTCGCCGCCCTTGATGTCGAGATTGATGTTCTCGACGGCAAGCGCGCCGCTCGGATAGCGGTGGGTCACCGCGTCGACGACGAGCGATCGCCCGCCTGGCGTATCAGCCATGATGTTGCCTCCCGTTCTCTTCGCAAAGAAAGCAAGTCTCGTGCCCCGGTATCTCTCGCATCTCTGGTCGGCCCCTTCTCACGAGTTGTCGCGATGCTCGAGCCGGGCGGCGAGCACGTCGGCAAGGCCAATGGTTGGCTTGGCAGCAGGCCTTCGGAACGTCCCCGCCGTTGCCTTGCGCAGGCGCAGCGCAACCAGCGCCTCGGCCTGCTTCACTGAGGCGATCACTTGATCGACCACAGGAACGGGGACTCGGTGGGCGACGCGCTCGGCCAGGCCCGACAGCGGGGCGCCCGCGAAGATCAGAACGTCGGCTTCGTCCTCGACGATCGCCCGTTGCGCGAGATCGACGAGCACATCCTCCTTTTCGGTGCCGACCTCGGAGATCGCCTGAAACGGCATGTCGAGCATGCGGATACCGGCGCAGCGCTCCCACAGCCCGTGGGCGCGGACGCATTCCTCGTACCAGGGCCCCAGGGCCTGCGCGAAGGTGACGATGGCAAAGCGGCGCCCGGCCATGCACGCCGTCAGCATCGCCGCTTCCGCCATGCCGACCACAGGAATGTCAAAGGTCTCGCGTGCGGCGAACAGGCCGGGGTCACCGAAGGCTGCGATAATTGCGGCGTCGACGTTCCGCTGCTGCTCGGCCAGCATCTCCAGTGCGATGGCGCCGCCGATCTGGGCCTCGGTGCGGGTCGAGATATAGGGCACACCGCGCGCCGCGGTGCAGGGGATCAGCTCGGTGCCGGGGGAGGCCGCACGCTGTCCGACGCCCGTCATCAGCCGGGTGACCTCGGTGCTGGTGTTCGGGTTGAGCAGCAGAAGCTTCATGATTGCGACGCCTTCTGCCTGGATTGGGATTTGGCAAGGACTTCGAGCAGCGCCGTGCCGGTGCGTGCGACATGAGCGCCGAGCAGGCGGCCGGCTGCCTCGCCGTTGCGCGCCTCGAGCGCGGCGAGAATATCGGCGTGCTCGTCGACCGAATTGCTCCAGCGGCGGTCGGCACCGAGTGCGAGGTAGCGCGCCCGCTCGGCGCGGGAGATCAGCGTCTCGTGCGCCTCGCGTAGCGGGGTGTTGCGGGCCATACGGACGATGGTGTTGTGGATCTCGCCATTGATGGCGAAGTAGTCGTCGAGCTTGCCGTTACGGTGATGAGCCTCCATCCGGGTCTGAAGCGTGCGCAAGCGGGCAAGATCGCGCCCGGTGGCACGCTCTGCGGCGAGCTCCGCGGCAAGTCGCTCGATGCCGGCCAGCGCCTCGAACAATTCGGAGATGCCCTCGACTGCGATACCGGCGATGCGCGGGCTGCGGTTCGGCCGCAGCTCGATCAGTCCTTCGGCGGCGAGCACCTTCATCGCCTCGCGCAGCGGTGTGCGCGACACGCCCAGCTCTTTCGATAGCCTTGTCTCTTGGGTCTGCGATCCCGGCGGCAGCTCGCCGCGAATGATCATCGTCCGCATCCGCGCAGCCGCGCGCTCGTGCAGGCCCATCCGCTTGAGTTTGGGCGACTTTCGTCCCGGGTTTGGTTCGGATTTCTGCTGCACGCGGGGCTTCCTGCCTGCGCATGATCCTATCCACTCCAGGCCAAATACGATGCCCAAATTGGCGACGTATGCGGCTCAAAACAAATGCATATCGAACAAATTGTATGCAGTATGCAGTTTGCGTCTTGCGCGGCGCGATGCCGGCGCGGATGATCTTTTCGAGGGGCGCAATTGCGCCTTCGCAATGGAGCGTCCGCGATGTCAGTTTTGCGCAAGCGTCTCGGCATGATCACGCCGTCCTCCAATTCGGTGTTGGAGCCCGTCACCAGCGCCATGCTGCACGGCGTGGACGGCGTCACCGCCCATTTCTCCCGTTTCCGCGTCACCGAGATCGCGCTCGACGCTGCGGCGCTGAGCCAATTCGATGCCTCGGTGATGCTGCCGGCCGCTGACTTGCTGGCTGATGCGAAGGTCGATGCCATCGCCTGGAACGGCACGTCGGCGAGCTGGCTCGGCATCGGCCGTGACAGGAGCCTCTGCGAGGCGATCACGGCGCGTACTGGCGTGCCGGCAACCACCTCGACGCTCGCCTGCATCGACGCCGCCCGCGCGCTTCGCGCCAAACGTGTCGGCCTGGTCTCGCCCTATACCGATGACGTGCAGCGGCGCATCGCCGATGTCTGGGCCGAGGAGGGCATCGCGCCGAACGTCGAGCGGCACCTCGGCCTGCGCGACAATTTCTCCTTCGGCGAGGTTGCGCCCGCGACGATCGCGGACATGATCCGTGCGGTGGCAGCGGAGGGCGCTGATGCCGTCGTCATCCTCTGCACCAATCTCGACGGTGCCGCGCTTGCGGCGTCGCTAGAACAAGAGTTGGATATCGCCGTGCTAGACTCCGTTGCAGTCACGCTATGGCGAAGCCTCGGCCTCGCCGGCGGTGATATCGGGGGCCTTGCGCCGTGGGGGCGGATATTCCAGACATCAGCAATGATGAAGTGACGGAGAGACACCAGTGACGCAGCTTGATCTCGCCATTCGCGGCGGCACCATCGTGACGGCCAGCGACGAGTTTCGCGCCGATATCGGTATTCGCGCCGGCCAGATCGTCGCCATCGCCGACCGCATCGAAGGCGCGGTGCGCGAGATCGACGCATCGGGGCTGCTGGCGCTGCCGGGCGGGATCGACAGTCACGTCCACATCTCTCAGTCCCAGGGCCCTGACGTCGTGATGGCCGACGATTTTGCCTCGGCGACGCGCGCGGCGGCCGCCGGCGGCAACACCATGGTGCTGCCCTTCGCACTTCAGGAGAAGGGGACGTCGCTGCGAACCTGCGTGGAGAACTACCGCAAGCTCGCCGAGGGCGAGTGCTACATCGACACAGCGTTTCACCTCATCATCTCCGATCCGACCGCGGTTGTGCTAGGGCAGGAGCTGCCGGCGCTGGTCAAGGACGGCTACACCTCGTTCAAGGTGTTCATGACCTATGACGACCTCGTGCTCAGCGACAAGCAGCTGCTCGAGGTGTTCGATGTCGCGCGCCGCGAGGAGGCGCTGGTGATGGTCCATTGCGAGGGCTACGACGCCATCCGCTTCCTCACCACAAAACTCGAACGGGAAGGCCACATCGCGCCCTATTATCACGGCACCTCGCGGCCCCAGGCGGTCGAGCGCGAGGCGACGCATCGCGCCATCAGCCATGCCGAGGTGATCGGCGTTCCCATCATGATCGTTCACGTCTCCGGGCGCGAGGCAATGGAGCAGGTGCGCTGGGCGCAGCAGCGCGGATTGCCGGTGCATGCGGAGACCTGCCCGCAATACATCACGTTGACGGCCGACGACATGAAGGGCCTGAACATGGACATCACGGGCGCCAAATATGTCTGCTCGCCGCCGCCGCGCGATGTCGAGAGCCAGCAGGCGATCTGGGAAGGCATCACCGCCGGCGTGTTCCAGACCTTCTCGTCCGACCACTGTCCGTTCCGCTACGACGATCCCAAGGGCAAGCTGACGCCGAATGCCCGCACCTCATTCCGTTGGGTGCCCAACGGCATCCCCGGCGTCGAGACGCGGCTGCCGATCCTGTTCTCCGAGGGCGTCTCGAAGGGGCGTATCAGCTTGCAGAAGTTCGTGGAGCTGACCGCGACCAACCATGCCCGCATCTACGGGCTCTATCCGCGCAAGGGCTCGATCGGCATCGGCTTCGATGCCGACATCGTGCTGTGGGACCCGAAGCTCAAGAAGCCGATCCGGCAGGCCGACCTGCATCACGGCGCCGACTACACGCCCTGGGAAGGCTTTGACGTCACCGGCTGGCCGGTCACGACGATCGCGCGTGGCCGCGTCGTTTACGAGCAGGGCAAAATCGTCGGCGACAAGGGCGCGGGCGAGGTGCTCAGCCGCGGCAAGTCCAGCCTGGTGTGACGGGACGATCACGAAGTTCGTGGCGCGCCTTTCTATTTTGCGGTCACGGCGCGCGCGGACAGCGTCACGAGGCACATCAGCGCGGCGAGCATCCAGAATGCCATCGGCAGCCCGGCGGCGTGGGCGATAAAACCGATGCCGGCGGGGCCAAGCAGAACACCGGCATAGCCGGCGGTGGTGATCGACGCCACTGCGAGCCCCGTGGGCATCGCGGTCTGCCTCGCGGCACCGCGGAACAACACCGGCACCAGGTTCGAGGCGCCGAGGCCGATGAGCAGGAAACCGGCGATGGCAACGGCCTTGCTCGGCGCGAGCAACAGCACTGCAAGGCCCGCAACAGCAAGCAGGCTTCCGCCGACCAGCGTTGTGCGATCGCCGATCCGTGCGACGACGACGTCGCCGCCGAGCCGGCCAATGGTCATCGCGATCGAGAACACGATGTAACCGATCCCGCCCTGCGCCTCGCTGACGAGGCCCGTGCCGATGACGAGCAGCGCGCCCCAGTCGAGCATCGCGCCTTCGATCAGGAAGGTGATGGCCGCCAGCAGCGCCAGCAACAGCACGATGCCGTGCGGCAGCACGAACAGCGGTCCCTCCTGCGCTTGGGCCCTGCGTAGCAGGAGCGGCCAGGCGAGCGCCATCGCGATTAGCATCAGCACGGAGCAGATCAAGGCGCTCGCGAGCGGTCCAGGGTGAAACGACAACAGCGCCGTCATCACCGCGGATCCGGCGAACCCGCCGATGCTGAATAGCGCATGAAAGCCCGACATCAGCGGTTGTCCTGCCGCGCGTTCGACCTCGACGGCATGGATATTCATGGCGACGTCGATGGAGCCGAGCGCAGCCCCGAATGCGAGCAGTGCCAGCGCTAATTTCACTGGCGTGGCGGCGACGGCCAGCAGGGGCAGCACCAAGGCGAGGCCGATGCCGCCTGCGATGATGATCGGCTTGGTGCCATGGCGCGCGCTTAAAATGCCGGTTGCAAGCATCGCGACGACCGAGCCGATGCCGAGGCTGAGCAGCAGCAGGCCGAGGACCGCGTCATCGACCGCGAGCCTTTCCTTCGCGAATGGCACCAGCGGTGCCCAGCACGCCATGCCGAAGCCGGCGACCAGGAACGAGAGGCGCGTGGCGAGTCGCGTCGCCGGCCGGTCGGCTGATGTCATTCGTGAAGCTCCGAAGGGGATTGCGGGCGAGGGGAGGGGCTGAGCTTATCAAGCCCAGGCGCTGGCGGAGGTTCCGCATGCAAATCTACCCATCCGATACCGGCCTGCGGCCTCAAAACTGCTCGCACAATAAAGAGAGGCTGAGCCGCCTGCGCTGCATAGCTCGCGGGCACCCGAACATCGCGTTGGGTAGGGCGATCGCCTGCAAATTAGCCAGACGGTCGAAGCATTTGATATTGCGCGGCATCAAATGGAGCTATTTGCGCTCAAAAACTGCGGAGCGTTGTACTCTTGTGGCGTTGGACAATCATCATTCGAGTGCCCTATGCGCCGGCAATCGCTGCACCAAAACGTGCAGCCGATGGCGCGACGCGAAGCGTCGGCCGCGTGCCGGTCTGGACGTTTGCGACAACTGCGGCCCTATCCTGACGGCACCGCACTGTCCCACGCTCGCAGGCGGTGGCATGAGAGGAGATGCATGATGAATGGTCTCGGTTCGGCAGTGGACATCGCGATGGACGGCAAGGACGTGGTGTCCGGTTCGGGCGTCATACGTAGCCGACTCTGCATATGAGCCCCTCTGAAAATCACTGGGAAGTCGGCACCGATATCGGTGGCACCTTCACCGACATCATCGCGATCCGGCGCGGTTCCGCGGAAGCGCGGATCGCGAAGGTCCCGTCGCGGCCGCACGCTCCGGTTCAGGCGATGTTGGAGGCGATCGAGGCGGTGGGCCTGCGCAAGAGCGAGGTCAAGCGCTTCGTCCACGGCACCACGCGCGTCACCAACGCCATCGTCGAAGGCCGGCTGCCGAAGGTGGCGCTGGTCGCGACCGAAGGCTTTGCCGATGTGCTGGAGATCGCGCGCTATCGCCGCCGGGATCTCTACCGCCTCGACATTCCTCCGAAATCGCCGCCGCTGGTACCGCCTGAACGCTGTTTTGGCCTTGCCGAGCGCCTCGATCACGAGGGCCGGGTGCTGAAGGCGCTCGATGAAGCCGAGATCGAGCGTTTGGTGGCATGGCTGAAAGACACCGGCGTCCAGAGCGTCGCGGTGGCCTTGCTTCATGCCTATGCCAACCCGGTTCATGAAAAAATGCTGGGCGAACGCCTGAAGGAGATCGTCGCTCACGTCTCGCTGTCGCACGAGGTCAATCCCGAGGCACGCGAATATGAGCGGACCTCGGCGACCGTGTTCAACGCGGCCGCGATGCCGATTGCGGTGGAATATCTCAGCGAGCTCGAGCAGCGCCTTCCGATTGGCCCGGGCTTGCAAGTGTTTCATTCCGCCGGTGCCATGATTCCAATCTCGGCGGTGAAGCGGCGGCCGTTGGTGATGGCGATGTCGGGTCCGGCGGCCGGGGTCTCGGCCTCCGTCAGCATCGCACGCCAGCTCGGTACATCGCGCATGCTGACCTTCGACATGGGCGGCACCACGACCGACGTGTGCCTGATCGTCGACGGCCAGGCCGAGATGACGGACGGCCGCATGCTCGGCGACAAGCCGCTGCGCCAGCCGATGCTCGCGGTTCATTCCATCGGTGCCGGCGGCGGGTCGATCGTGCGCAATGGTCCCGGCGGCTTGACGGTCGGGCCGGAGAGCGCGGGCTCCGAGCCGGGACCGGCCTGCTACGGCCGCGGCGGCCTTGAGCCGACCATCACCGACGCCAATGCGGTGCTTGGCTATCTCAATCCCGAAACCAAACTTGGCGACCGCATCGGCATCGACATCAAGGCGGCGGAACGCGTCATCGAGCCGATTGCGCGCGCCTTGGGCCTCGGCCTGACCGAAACCGCGCTCGGCATTATCAAGGTCGCGAATGCGACCATGGCGCGTGCGCTCCGCCGCGTCACGGTCGAGCGCGGCATCGACGGGCGCGACTGCACGCTGCTCGCCTTCGGCGGCGGCGGCCCGATGCACGCCGCGGGCCTTGCCGATCTCTATGGGATTGCGGAGGTCGTGGTGCCCAGTGCATCGAGCGCGTTCTCCGCGCTGGGATGCCTCACTGCCGATTTCAGCTTCCTGCAACAGCAGACCTTGCGCGCCGCCCTCGATGGCATCGATCTCGCGCGCGTGTCGGAGCGGATCGGGACACTGATCGACGACGCGTCCGCGCCGCTGATCGCCAATGGTGTCGCGAAGGCGGAGATCGAGGTCGAACTGGTGGCGCTGATGCGCTATGCGGCGCAGAACGACGCCATTCCAGTGCCGTTCGCCCAGCCGCTCGACGTGGCACGGCTGAAGAAGGATTTTCTGACGCGGCATCACGATCTGTTCGGCTATGCGACGAGCGAGCCCTGCGTCATCGAATCCGTGCGCGTGCAGGCGCGCCGCCCGTCGACGACCGTCGTGAGCCGGCCGGCGACCGCGGCGCGGACGGTGTCCAGCGGAAAGCGCATCTGCTCGTTCGACGGCCTCCATGAGACCGCGACTGCGATCATCGACCGCGCCGCGCTCACCGACATCGTCAGCGGCCCGGCCATCATCGAAGACGCATGGTCCACAGTGGTGGTGCCGCCCGGCTGGCAAGCAAAACCCGATGATGCCGGCAATCTGTTCCTGACACGGAGGGGCGCGTGAAGCTCGATCCGTTCGTCGTCGAGGTCATCCGGCACGGGCTTTCCGCCGCGGCCGAGGAGATGAGCCTGGTGATGACGCGCTCGGCGCGTTCGCCGCTGTTACGTGAAGCCGGCGACTTGTCATCTGCGATCACGGACGGCCGCGGCGGCCTGGTCGGGCAGGGCCGCGACATCCCGATCCATCTCGGCGCGATGGCCTACACGATTCCTGAACTGCTGAAGGTGGTTCCGCTCGAGAGCCTGAACGACGGCGACGTGCTGATCTACAATGTCGGTGCGCTCGGCGGCAATCATCTCAACGACGTCAAGGTCGTGCGACCCGTCTTCGTTGACGGCGACATCGTGGCGTTCGCGGTCAGCCTCGCGCACTGGCCTGACATCGGCGGCACCTGGCCCGGCAGTTATTTTGCAAAAGCCATCGACACGTTCCAAGAGGCGATGCGGATTCCGCCGGTACTGATCGCGACCAAGACCGGCGTCAATACGCCGATCGTGCAACTGCTCAAGGCCAACGTTCGCGATCCTGAATCCTGCGAGGGCGATCTGCTCGCCCAGATCGCGGCGACGAAAGCCGGCGAGCGGCGCATCGTCGAGCTCTGCCGTGAGCACGGCAAGCCGGTCTTCACCGCGACGCAGTCGCGTCTTCACGATCTCTCCGAAATCGAGATGCGGGAAGCGCTGCGCGCGCTGCCGGACGGCGTCTACGAGGGCGAGGATCATCTCGATGACGGCAGTGCCGACGACGCGCCGGCGCGCATCCACGTCAAGATCACCATCGCCGGGGATGAGGCGACCTTCGACCTCTCCGGAAGCTGCGACCGCGTCTCAAACTTCTGCAACACGACGCCGTTCATGGCGCGCTCCGCGGTGGCCTACGCCGCGCGCATCATGAGCGGCCGCGATATGCACCAGAATGCGGGCGCGCTCCGGCCTCTGACCATCATCACGCGCCCGGGCTCGATCCTGGAGCCCGGCTGGAACGCGTCCGTGGCCGCGGGCAATCATGAGACATCGATGCGGATCGTCGATGCGATCTTCCGCGCCATGCAGGGCACCATTCCCGAACGCCTCTCGGCCGGTGGGGCGACCACAGCGGGCGTGCTGTTCTTTGCCGAACCGCGGCAAAACGGTTCGTGGAAGATGCTCTACGAGGTCCACGGCGGCGGCGAGGGCGCGCGGCATGATCGGGCCGGCATGTCGGCAACCCGTGTGCATCTGTCCAACACATCGAACACGCCGGTCGAGGTGATCGAGGCGAGCTACGCGATCCGCGTCGAGCAGCAGGCCATTCGCTGGCAGTCCGGCGGCGCCGGTGCACATCGCGGCGGTGACGGCTCCGTTCGCTCCTACCGCATCCTCGCGCCCTCGATGCACCTGACCACCTGCATAGAGCGCGTGGTGATCGCGCCTTACGGCATGCAAGGCGGCGAGTCCGGCAAGCCCTGCCGCATCTCGTTGGTCCGGCAGGGCGCAAATGTGGCGATTGACGGCAAGTCGAACCTGGTGTTGCAGCAAGACGATCTCGTCACGATCGAGATGTGCGGCGGCGGTGGCTACGGCGCCGCGGCGGCAGAGTGAGGGGATTGCGATGAGCAGATTGTTGCGAACCGGGTTGAATGCAGGCGAAGCCGCGCCAATGGCGGTCGTCGGCGGCGAAGGCGTCTACTTTCATTTGTCGGACGGCCGCAAACTGATCGACGGCAGCAACACCGGCGGCGGTCTCGGTCATCGTCATCCCGCGATGGTGGAGGCGATCCGCCGCGCGGCGGATACGCCGGTCGTGAACGAGGGGTGGACCTGGGTCGGCCGCGAGCAGGCAGCTGACGATCTGATGGCCACCGCATTCGCGGGCGAAGAGGAGTGGGTTGGTGCGGTGCGCTTCTGCATCAGCGGCAGCGAGGCCAACGACATGGCGCTGTCGCTGTGCCAGGCGCTGACGCAGCGTTCTGCGCTGGCGACGCGCGAGCGCGCCTATCACGGCATCACCGGCCTGTCGCGCAGCATGACGGTGCAGCCGCAATGGCACGGCGGTCTCGCGGTGCATGCCGGCGGCTCGAAGCTACCGGCGCCGATGGCCCCCGTGCGGATCCTGCCGGCGCCGGATGGCGCGATCTACGGCGTGCCGGCCAACAATACCCCGCCCAGCGAATATCTGGCGGACGCCACGCGCCTGCTCTCGGACACGGCCGCGACGATCATCGACTACACGCAAGGCGGCATCTATTACGATGGCGCCTATCAGGATGAGGTGGCGGGCTGTGCGCGGCAGGCGGGGTCATACTGGATCGCGGACGAGGTCGTCACCGGCGCAGGCCGTGCCGGGCGCTGGTTCGCCTTCCAGGGCGCCACGAGCCGGCCCGATATCGTGACGCTGGGAAAATCGCTCGGCGGCGGTGCAGCGGCAGTTGCAGCAGTCGTGGTCTCGAAAGATATCGTCGAGCGGCTCAAGGGCACGAGCTGGCAGAATTACGGCACCTTGCGCGGCCATCCGATCAGCATGGCGGCTGTCAGCGCCTATCTGAAGGTCGTCACCGACGAGAAGATTTTGGAGCACGTGCAGAAGCTCGAAAGACTGTTCACCCGCCGCCTGCTCGAAATCGCGCAAAAGCATCCGAGCGTTCAGCGTGTGGCCGGGCAGGGGCTGCACTGGACGGTGGAGCTGCACGGACCGGACTGGCGCACCTGGCGCGCCGACACGACCGAAGTGCCGATCGCCTCGCGCGTCGCGGAGCGAGCGCTGGAAGCGGGCGCAGTGATTGGCACCAGCGGCGAGCAGACCTCGCTGTTCCTGGCGCCGCCGCTCGTGATCTCCGAGCGCGAGGCCACGCTGCTGCTGGATGCGCTCGATCACGGCCTTGATATTGCTGACGAGGCGCACGGGTGAGCGCTGATCCCGCATCGTCGCGTCGATCGCCGGCCTGGCCGGCTGAAGAGCCCTGGCATCTCGCGATGCCGGAGGGAACGCTTTACGACGCGTTGGCGCGTGCCGCGCACGACAGGCCATCGCACCCGGCGACGGTGTTCTACGGCGCAAGCTTGAGCTATTCCGAGCTGCGCGAGCGGGTCGATGCCATGGCCGGCTTCCTGCAAAGCGTCTGCGGGGTAAAGCGCGGCGACCGCGTCATGGTCGCACTCCAGAACTCGCCGCAATATGTCATCTCTTACTACGCGGTGATGAGGGCGGGCGCCGTGATCGTGCCCGTCAATCCCATGAACAAGACAGCGGAGATCGACTATCTCACCGCGGACAGCGGCGCGGGGGGCGCGATCATCGGCAGCGAGCTGATCTCCGTGTTTGCGCCGCTGGTTGGCGAGGCTATTCCCTACATCATCGTCGCGCAGTATCGCGACGAGGTTCCGGCCGCGACACCCTACACACTGCCGTCCTGCGTGACCGAAGCGCCGTCGAACGTGCCGTCGTCGCCGGGCTGGCATTCCTGGTCGGTCGCGATCGCGCAAGGCTTGCAGCCCGGTGTTATGAGTGCGGGGCCGGACGATCTCATGATCCTGCCCTACACGTCGGGCACGACAGGCAAGCCCAAGGCTTGCATGCATACCCATCGCAGCGCGCTGTTCACCGCCGTCCTCCAGGCGCGGTGGTATGGAATGGGCTCTGACGACGTGATGACTGGCTTCATGCCGCTGTTCCACGTCGCGGGCATGCAGGGTTCGATGAATGCGGCGATCGTCGCGGGCGCGACGCTGCTGTTGATGGCACGCTGGGACAAGGATCTGCTGCCGGATCTGTTCGAGACCTATGGTGTGACGTTCTGGAACGCGGCGCCCACCATGATCGTCGACGTCCTGGCCAGCGCCCGGTTCCGCGACCGGTGCTTTGCGAGGCTCAAGGTGCTGACCGGCGGTGGTGCGGCGATGCCGACGGCGGTGGCCGAGCGGCTGAAGGGTCGCTTCGGCCTCGATTTCGTCGAGGGCTACGGCATGACCGAGACGATGTCGCCGACCCACCTCAATCCGATGGCCGCGCCAAAACGCCAGTGTCTCGGCATCGCCGTGCAGGAGACCGATGCGAGGGTCGTCGATCCCGGAAGCCTGATCGAGCTCGACGACAATGTCGTCGGCGAAATCGTCGTGTACGGGCCGCAGGTGTTGCAGGGATACTGGAACAAGCCGCAGGCCAACGCGGAATCGTTCATCGAGCTCTCGGGCAAGCGGTTCCTGCGCACGGGCGATCTCGGCTACCGCGACGCCGACGGCTATTTCTTTGCGGTCGACCGCCTGAAGCGGATGATCAATGTCAGTGGCTTCAAGGTGTGGCCGGCCGAGGTCGAGGCGGCGATGTACCAGAACCGCGCGATCCGGGAATGCTGCATCATCTCGGCGCCGGACAATTATCGTGGTGAAACCGTGAAAGCGCTGGTGGTGCTGGACGATGCAGCGCGCGCGACCACGTCGGCAGACGACATCGTCGGCTGGGCGCGCGGTGCGATGGCGAGCTACAAGGCGCCGCGCGCCGTCGTTTTTGTCGATGAACTGCCGCGGACCGCGAGCAGTAAGATCAACTGGCGGCTTTTACAGGACGCCGAATGGGAGCGGACGGCATGAAAGCTGCTTGGCTGGCAGAACAGCGCGAAGCTGCGTTATGCTGCGCGCCGGGCGGGCCCTTGAAGCCGCGCGCCCCAGCCTCGCCAGGAAATTAGCCGAGTAATTCGCCAAGAGATCAGGAAATCGCCGATGCGTATCGTCACTGTTGCCGCCGCCCAGATGGGCCCGATCCAGAAAGCCGACAGACGCGAGGCCGTGGTCAAGCGCATGATCGCGCTGATGGACGAAGCCAAGGCCAAAGGCGCCGACCTGATTGTCTATCCGGAACTGGCCCTGACCACGTTCTTCCCGCGCTGGTATTCTGAGGATCGGGCGGAGGCCGACATCTGGTTCGAGCGTGAGATGCCGAGCGCAGCGACCGAGCCGCTGTTCGAGCGAGCGGCACAGCATCAGATGGCGATGAACTTCGGCTATGCCGAGCTGACGCCCGACGGCCACCACTTCAACGCGGCGATCCTGACCGACAAGTCCGGCAAGATCGTCGGCAAATATCGCAAGGTCCATTTGCCCGGCCATGTGGAATACGACACCAAGCGGTCGCACCAGCATCTGGAGAAGCGCTATTTCGAGCCGGGCGATCTCGGCTTCAATGTCTGGCGCGAGCTGGGCGGCATCATCGGCATGGCGATCTGCAACGACCGTCGCTGGCCGGAGACCTATCGCGTCATGGGCTTGCAGGGCGTCGAGATGGTGCTGATCGGCTACAACACGCCGTCCGTCAACGCGGAGAAGAGCGAGGAAGGCGTCGAGAAGCGCCTGTTTCACAACCGTCTCTCCGTGCAGGCCGGCGCGTATCAGAACGCGACCTGGGTGGTCGCGGTCGCCAAGGCCGGCAATGAGGATGGCCACCCGCTGTTTGGCGGCAGCCTGATCGTCGATCCCAATGGCGAGATCGTCGCGGAGGCCGAGACGGAAGAGGACGAGGTGCTGGTTCACCCCTGCGATCTCGACGCCACGACCTTTGGCAAGACTACGATCTTCAATTTCGCCCAGCACCGCCGCATCGAGCATTACAGCCTGATCACCAGCCAAACCGGCGTCGTCCCGCCGCCGGAGAAGTGACGCCGATGGCGGACAAGGGCAAATCGGGTATTTCGCTGCGCGAGCTTGACCCGCGCGACCGCTACAAGCTGCTCTGCGGCGTGGTGGTGCCGCGGCCGATTGCGCTGGTGACGACGCTGGACGAGAACGGGGCGGTCAATGCCGCGCCGTTCAGCTTCTTCAACGTCTTCTCCGAGAGTCCTGCGCTGATCGTGCTCGGGCTTCAACACAAGCCGGATCACAGCCCGAAGGACACGACGCGCAACATCCATCGCAATGGCGAGTTCGTCGTGCACATGGTGGACGAGGCGCTGTCGACGACGATGAACGATTGCGCGGTTGATTTCCCTTCCGGTGATAGCGAGGTTGCGGCGACCGGGCTTGCGACGGTTCCCTCGGTTGACATAAAGGTACCACGGCTCGCCGCAGCGCCATTCGCGCTCGAATGCCGGCGCCATGTCGTGCTGAAATTTTCGCCCGACCGCGAGCTGCTGGTCGGAGAAGTGCTGCGGGTTCACGCCCGCGAAGGCCTGGTCGACGAGGCCAACATGTATGTCGATCTCGAGGCTTACCGGCCGATCGGCCGCATGTTCGGCAATCTCTACACGACGCAGCGGGATACGTTTGCGCTGGCGCGCGAGAGCCATGCGCAATGGCTCGCGCGCCGCAACACTCGAGAGCTGAAGGACGCCTAGTGACGCGAGAACTGCACCGCCCCCAGCGCCATGGTGACGGCCGCCTGGGTCGGGTCGATGACGGGAATACCGAGCGCGTCTTCCAGCGGACGGCGGTGGCGCGCCATGCCGGCGCAGCCCATCACGATGGCGCGGGCGCCGTCCTCGTCGCGCAGCGTGCGGCCGATGTCGATCATCTTTGCGAGCGTGCCTTCGCCCGAAGCGGTCTCCGCGACGCTCATGTTAAGGGGGCGCTCGCCAGCGAGACGCTCGGTCAGTCCCATCTGCCTGAGGTAGCGCATGTGCCGCGGGATCGAGCGCTGGGCAATCGCAATGACGCCAAACGTCTCGGCGCGGGCCAGGGCCGTCAGCACGCCGCACTCGGCGATGCCGAATACGGGCCGGTCGGTGCCTTCGCGACAGACCTGAAGCCCTGGATCGCTGTAGCAGGCGATCACGAAGGCGGCCGAACTGTTGTCGCCTTCGACCAGTTTTCGCAGCGGCATCGCGACGCCATCGACATCGGCCTGGCTCTCGATGCCGAACGGACCCTCGGCCAGCGTCTGGCAGACCAGTTCCGGGCCGCCCTCAAAATCGAGCGGCTTCAGCGCATCCTCCAGACCTTTCGTGACGATGGCGTTGGAGTTCGGATTGATGACGAGAATGCGCGGCCGGGACATGATGGTCTTCCTGCGAAATTACGACAAGTTGCCTCAGGCATATCACGGAGTGCCGCATGACTGAACCAGTTTACGACCTGATCATCCGCGGTGGACGCGTCGCTACAACGACGGATGTCTTCGAGGCCGATGTCGCCATCTCCGGCGAGACCATCGCAGCCATCGGCCGCGGGCTTCCGCCCGCCAAGCGCGAGATCGACGCGCGTGGCAAGCTGGTGCTGCCGGGCGGCGTCGACAGTCACGCCCATATCGAGCAGCTGTCTGCCGCCGGCATCATGAATGCCGACACATTTGAAAGCGCGACCGTGTCGGCAGCCTTTGGCGGTACGACCACGGTGATCCCATTCGCCGCCCAACACGTCGGTATGAAGCTGCCGCAGGTGGTGGAGGACTATCACGCGCTGGCGAAGAAGGGCGCGGTGATCGACTACGCCTTCCACATGATCATCGCGGACGCGACCAAGGAGACGGTCGAAGAGCACATCCCTGCGCTGGTGAAGCAGGGCCACGCCTCGATCAAGATCTTCATGACTTACGACCGGCTCAAGGTCGACGACGAGCCGCTGCTCGACATCCTCCTCGCCGCACGTCAGTCCGGTGCGATGCTGTGTGCGCACGCCGAAAATCACGGCATCATCGCCTGGATGGTGAAGCGGCTGCTCGCGCGCGGCTACACGATGCCGAAATACCACGCCGTCAGCCACGCGCGCGTCTCGGAAGCGGAAGCGTTCACCCGGCTGATCGGCATGGCGGCGCTGATCGATCAGCCCATCATGATCTTCCATGTCTCGACCGCCGAAGGCGCCAAGGTCATCCGCGACTCGCGCGGGCAGGGGCTCAAGGTGTTCGCCGAGACCTGTCCGCAATATTTGTTCCTCACGGCTGATGATCTCGACAAGCCCGGCGCGGAAGGGGCCAAGTGGATGTGCAGCCCGCCGCCGCGCACGCATTCGGACCAGGAGGCGTTATGGCAGGCGCTGTCGCTCGGTGATCTCCAGACCATCTCGTCGGACCACGCGCCGTATCGTTATGACGAGACCGGCAAGCTGCGCGCTGGCCCCAATCCGAACTTCAAGCAGGTCGCGAACGGCCTGCCGGGACTGGAGCTGCGGCTGCCGCTGCTGTTCGACGCGATGGTGTCGAAAGGACGGCTCGGCCTCGAAAAGTTCGTCGAGTTGACTTCGACGGCGCCGGCAAAGATCTACAATCTGCATCCGCGCAAGGGCTCGATCGCGGTCGGCGCCGACGCCGATATCGCGATCTGGGATCCCAATCGCGAGACGACGATCGCCGACGAGATGATGCACGATCTTGCCGGTTACACGCCGTTTGCGGGCCGCAAGCTGAAGGGCTGGCCCACAACCGTGCTCTCGCGTGGCTGCGTGATCATCGACGGCGACAAGTGCCTCGCCAACGCGGGCAGCGGCAAGTTCCTTGCGCGGAGCGGCGGCGAGGCGGCGAAGCCGACGGGCCGGCTCGTCGCCGACATGGACCCGGAACGGAATTTTGGAGCAAAACTGCTGTGATGGTGGATTGCGCGCGATGAAGATCATTATCTTCGGCGGAGTCGGTTTTGTCGGCCTCAATGTTGCGGAGGCGCTGCTCGCGCGCGGTCACGACGTGACGCTGTATGACCGCGCAGAGTTGCCGCTATCGGCGCGGCGGTCGCTTGCTGACTATGGTGTGCGGCTCAAAGCCGTGCAGGGCGATATCACCGACGCAGAAGCCATTGATGCCCTCATCGCCGAGGGCTGCGACGCGATCGTGCTCGGCGCGGCGATCACGGCTGGCGACGAGCTCGAACGTGCGTCGACCGCGCGCGTTCTCGAGATCAACGTGATGGCGCAGATCCCGATCCTGCTTGCGGCGATCTGCCATGGCGTTCGTCGTGTTGTCAATCTCTCGTCAGCATCGGCCTATGGCGCCGCGGGCGCGCGGGTCGAGATTCTGGACGAGGACACGCCCTGCGATCCCGTCTCGTTCTACGCCATCAGCAAGTTCACCTCGGAACGATCTGTCGCCCGCCATGCGGAGCTCTTTGGCGGAGATTTCCTGAGCGTGCGGCTCAGCGCCGTGTTCGGCCCGTGGGAGCGACCCGGTTCGGTACGCGACACGCCGAGCCTCCAGTATCAGATCCTGGCGGCGTTCGCCCGCGGCGAGGCGGCGGTCATGCCGGAGCCGGGCATGCGGGACTGGATCTACGCGCCGGACGCCGCTGAAGCTGTCGCGATACTGGTTGAAGCCGAGCGCCCTCGCCACCGGCTCTACAACATCTCCAGCGGCAGGTTATGGCCTGCGCTGCAATGGGGTAAGGCTTTTGCGGCGTTAAGTCCCGGCCTTGAGTGCCGGCTCGCGGTGCCCGCAGAGAAGACCGTCATCAAGCTGCATGGCCCCCACCGCGCACCGCTGTCGGTGACGCGGATGGCTGACGAATTCGGCTGGCGCACGCGGTTTGGCTGCGCCGAGTCCGCCGCCGCCATGAGCGCATGGTGGAAGCAGCACAAGGAGTGGATCTGACATGAGGCTGCAAGGGCGCACAGCCATCATCACGGGAGCAGCTTCGGGCATCGGCCGCGCTAGCGCAAAGCTGTTTGCAGACGAAGGCGCGCATCTCGCTTTGGTCGATCGCGATGCCGCTGGACTTCAGGAAGCGCTGAGCCTCGTTGGCGAGGCAACGACGCATGTCGGCGACGTCGGCGATGCCGGTTTCGCGGAAACTGTTGTCGGCGAGGTCATCGCGCGGCATGGCCGGCTCGACATCCTCATGACCGCCGCCGGCTTCTCCTGCGGTGGCACGGTGCTGACGACCGATCCGGCGGACTGGGACGCGGTGTTCCGCGCCAATGTCGGCGGCACCTGGCTGTGGGCGCGAGCTGCGGTGCCGCAGATGCAGCGGCAGAGGAGCGGCTCGATCATCACTTTGGCGTCGCAGCTTGCGATTGCCGGCGGCAAGGGTAACAGCGCCTATATCGCCGCCAAAGGCGCAATCGTCAGCCTGACGCGGACGATGGCGGTGGATTTTGCGACTGATGGCATTCGCGTCAACGCGATTGCGCCTGGCGCGATCGACACGCCGATGCTTCGCCGCAGCTTTGCCCGTCACGCCAGTTCGGAGGAAGTGCGCGAAGCCTCCCGCAACCGCCATGCCATGAAGCGGTTCGGTCAGGCGGAAGAGATCGCGCAAGCCGCGCTGCATCTGGCCAGCGATGCATCCTCGTTCACGACCGGTACTGTGATGGTGGTCGACGGAGGTTGGCTCGTCGCATGACTGAGGCACTGACCAATCTCGAGGCTGATGTTCGCGCCGATCTTGCGCGGATCGCGCATCCCGGCGCCGCATGGCTCCCTCCAGAATCGGGACCGGATGGCAAGCCCGCGCTGGACGTCCTCGTCGTCGGCGCCGGCCAGTCCGGCATCGCCATCGGCTTCGGTTTGATGCGCTCGCGCGTCAGCAACATCCTCCTGCTCGACAAGGCCTATGAGGGAAAGGAGGGCCCGTGGCTCACCTATGCCCGGATGCCGACATTGCGCAGCCCGAAGGACTACACCGGCCCGGACCTCGATATTCCGAGCCTGACCTACCAATCGTGGCACGAAGCGCGCTTCGGCCAGGAGAGCTGGCAGAAGCTCGACCTCATCCCGCGCGGGCACTGGGCGGAATATCTGCTGTGGCTGCGCCGAACGGTTGGACTGCCGGTGCGCAATGGCTGCGAGCTTCTGGAGATCGCGCCGGCCGCAGATGGCTTGCTCGCCGCGCACGTGAAACGCGCCGACGGCATCGAGACGCTCTATGCGCGAAAAATCGTGCTGGCGACCGGGCAGGAAGGCATGGGCAGCTGGATGATCCCGCAGCCGCTGCGCCATCTGCCATCAGGTTCGATCGCAACCGTGGCCGACGATATCGATTTCGAAAGCCTTCGCGGCAAGCGCGTGGCCGTGATCGGGGCGGGCGCATCCGCCTTCGATAATGCGGCGACCGCGCTCGAGGCGGGCGCTGACGAGGTGCATCTGCTGTGCCGGCGCACGCAGATTCAATTGATCCAGCCCTACCGATGGCTGACCTTCCGCGGCTTCCTGCGGCATCTCAGCGATCTCGATGATTCCTGGCGCTGGCGCTTCATGCGCAAGATCCTCGAAATGCGCGAAGGGTTTCCGCAACCGACCTACGACCGCTGTGCACGTCAGGCCAATTTCACGCTGCACGAAGCTGCACCGCTCGAGGCGGCGCGAGAGACCGGCGCAGGAATCGAATTGCAGACGCCGCGCGGCACCGTCACGGCGGATTTCGTCATCTGCGGCACCGGCATCGACATGAATTTTGCCGAACGCGGCGAGCTGCGCCAGTTTGCCGGCAATATCGCGACTTGGGCCGACCGCTATCAGCCGCCGGAAAACGAATGCAACGCGCGGCTTGGCCGCTTTCCCTATCTCGCCGACGATTATGCCTTCACCGAGCGCGTGCCGGGTGAGACGCCGTGGATTTCCGACATCCACCTCTTCGCCATCGCCTCCACCATGAGCTTTGGCCCGTCGGGATCGTCGATCAACGCGATGACGACTGCTGTTCCGAAACTGGTTAATGGCCTGACGCGCGGCCTGTTCCGCGCCGATATTGCTCACCACTGGGCTTCACTCAACGCCTATGACGTGCCGCAGGCCGTCGTCACGCGGCCAACGCAAAAGGTGGGAGAATCCACATGATTGTCCATGCGCCGCCGCGACGAAGCGTCCCCAAGAGCGTCCCATGAGACTGGCGCGCAACTTGCTTGTTTCTTAACCTGCCTTGCTGGCGTTTCTTGTCGAAATTCAAGGGAAAACGAATGCGTTTTGTGTCTTTCAGGCCGGCGGCCTGCGTCGCTGCCTCCGCCGCGCTGCTGCTCCTCGCCACCGCGCCCTCGCAGGCGCAAACCAGGGCGGAAACGTTGCGCTATGTGACCGGCGCATCCGTCAACACGCTTGATCCCAACATTCCCGGCGCGACCCGCGAGTCCTTTGGACTGAGCATGAGCACCTACGACCGGCTGGTGGCCTTCGGCCGCAAGCAGCTCAACGGCAAATGGGTGTTCGACCTCGACAAGATCACGGGTGAGCTCGCTGAGTCCTACGACGTCAGTCCCGACGCGCTGAAGATCACCTTCCATCTGCGCAAGGACGCCAAGTTCCAGGACGGCTCGCCGGTAACAGCCGAAGACGTCAAATGGTCGCTCGATCGTTGCGTCACCGCGCCGATCCTCGGCAAGGCGCAACTCTTGACGGGATCCTTGACGTCGGCCGACCAGTTCAAGGTGATCGATCCCCTCACCATCGAGGTGACGCTGCCCAAGCCCGACAAGCTCGCGCTGCCGAATCTTGCCACCGTCTATCCGATGATCATCAATTCGAAGGTGGCCAAGGAGCACGCGACGGCGGACGATCCCTGGGCAACAGCCTGGCTGAAGGAGCATACCGCCGGCAGCGGCGCCTATGTGGTCGAGACCTTCAAGCCGGGCGAGCAGGTGATCATCAAGCGCGACGAGGCCTGGAATCGTGGCTCGCCCGACAAGCCGGCGTTCTTCAAGCGCGTGATCGTGCAGTCCGTGCCGGAGCCGGCGACCCGCGCCAACCTGGTCGAGCGCGGCGATGCCGATATCGTCGTCGATCTCCAGGCCAGCGACGTGCAGTCGCTCGAGGCCAAGGGCAAGCTCAAGGTGGTTTCGACGCCGCAATACAATGCGATCACCTTCGTCTCGATGAACAATCAGATCCCGCCCTTCGACAACGTCAACGTCCGCCGCGCCATCGCTTTCGCGCTGCCCTATGACGACATGTTCAAGGCCGCCTTGTTTGGCCGCGGCGCGCCGCTGTTTGGCGCGAGCTGGCCGGACGGCAAGCCGCTGAATGGCATCTATCCGTTTCAGGCGCCGGTGAAGATCGACCTCGAAAAGGCCCGCGAATATCTCAAGGCCGCGGGTCTTCCCGAGGGCTTCTCGACCACGTTCAGCTTCAACGTCGGCCAGGCTTCGACCGCCGAACCGATGGCCGCGCTCGTGAAGGAGTCGCTTGCCAAGATCGGGATCAAGGTCGACATTCAGAAGCTGCCGGATGCGCAGATGTCGACGCAGATCAACGAGAAGAAGCTGCCCTTGTTCACCGAAGGCATCGTCGCCTGGCTGCCCTCCACGGATTATTTCTACCGCAACTTCTACACCGGCAATCAGCGCTGGAATTATAGCTCGACCAATAATCCCGAGTTGGCCGCGATCGCGCAGGAAGCTCGCTTCGAGCTCGACAAGGCCAAGTACGAGGAAGATGGCCGCAAGCTCAACGCGATCCATTTCAGCGAGATGCCGCAGATTCCGCTGTGGCAGCCGAACCAGGACGCGGTCATGGCTCCGTCGATCGAGGGCTACACCTACGAATTCCATCGGCAGGTCGACTACCGCGATGTCAGCCGCAAGTGACGGCAGCAAACGGGAAGGACGCTAAAGGGGTGACGAGCGGTCTGGGCACAACGATGGTGCGGGCGGGCAGGCGGCTTTTGTCGTCGCTGCCCGCGCTTTTCGGTGTGCTGGTCTTCACCTTTCTGTTGATGCGCGTTCTGCCCGGAGACCCCGCGGTGTTCTTCGCCTCGGGGCCCAATGCCGGCAAGGAGGAAATCGAGCAGATCCGCAAGCAGATGGGGCTCAACAGATCGGTGCCGGAGCAACTCGTCTACTATCTCTCCGACATCGGCCAGGGCAATCTCGGCCGCTCCATGATGACGGGGCAACCCGTGCTGAAGGACCTGCGCGAGCGGTTGCCGGCATCGCTCGAACTCACCTTCACCGCGCTTTTGATCGCGCTGATCGCGGCTGTGCCGCTCGGCGTGGTCGCGGCGCTGCGGCCGGGATCGCTCGTCGATCACGGCGTGCGGCTGTTCTGCGCGCTCGGCGTCTGCGTGCCGACCTTCGTGTCGGGGCTGTTGCTGATTTACGTCTTCTACTATCTGCTTGGGCTGGCGCCTGATCCAACCGGGCGGGTCGATGTTTTCACGTCGCTGCCGCCGCAACGCACCGGCTTCCTGTCGATCGATTTCCTGCTGGCCGGTGATGTCGAGGGCTGGTGGGCGGCCTGCAAGCAATTGATCCTGCCGGCGGTGAGCATGGCCTTGTTCGTCATCGCGCCGCTCGCGCGGATCACGCGGGCCTCGATGCTGGTCTCGCTGGGCAGCGATTTCGTCCGTACCGCGCGTTCCGTTGGCCTGTCCTGGCACAAGGTGGTCATCACCTATGCGCTGCGCAATGCGATCCTGCCCGTCATCACCATAGCGGGCATCGTATTCTCGACCATGCTGGGTGCCAACGTGCTGGTGGAGAAAGTGTTCTCCTGGCCGGGCGTGGCCTCCTACGCGCTTGACGCGCTGTTGTCCTCAGACTACGCACCGGTGCAGGGGTTCGTCCTGCTGATGGCGAGCCTGTTCGTGCTGGTCAACCTGGTCGTCGATGTCTGCTACGGCATCGCCGATCCCAGGGTGTCGATCGAATGACGAGCGCCACCCTCCGCCATTCGGTCTGGATCCTGCGTGGCAATCCGCTCACCGGCATTGCTGCGGCCGGCGTCCTGCTGTTCGTGCTGATCGCGATCTTCGGGCCATGGATCGTGCCCTATGATCCCGTGGTCTCGAACGTCCCGGAGGCTTTGCTGCCGCCGAGCGCAGCGCATCTTGCCGGCACGGACCAACTCGGGCGGGACGTGTTCAGCCGCCTCGTTGTCGCGGCACGTCTCGATCTCGCCATCGCGGTCTCCGCGGTTGGCATCTCTTTCGTGCTCGGCGCCGTCGTCGGCGCGTTCTGCGGCTATGCGGGCGGCAAGCTCGACCGCGGGGTCGGCCGCTTTGTCGACGTCATGATGGCCTTTCCGTTGTTCGTGCTGGCTATGGCGATGGTTGCTGCACTCGGTAATCGGATCGAGAACATCGTGATCGCAACTGCGATCATCAATCTTCCGTTCTACATCCGTTTCGCACGCGCCGAGGTGAACGTCCGCCGCAATGTCGGTTGGGTGGAGGCCGCACGCGCCTGCGGCGAGAGCCATTTCTCCGTGGTGCTGCGCTTCCTGCTGCCGAACATCCTGCCGGCGATGGCGGTGCAGATCTCGCTCAATCTCGGCTGGGCCATTCTCAACGCCGCGGGCCTGTCCTTCATCGGCCTCGGCGTCAAGCCGCCGACGCCGGAATGGGGCATCATGGTCGCGGAGGGCGCGCGCTTCATCTCGACCGGGCGGTGGTGGCTGGTGGCCTTTCCGGGCCTTGCGCTGATGATGGCTGTGCTGTGCTTCAATCTCCTAGGCGACGGGATGCGGGACATTCTCGATCCCCGCATGCGCACATGAGCGAGGACCTACTCAGGATCGACGATCTCCACGTCTCGTTCTCGACACGGCGTGGAATGGTCGAGGCCGTGCGCGGCGTCACGCTCGCGGTCCAAGCCGGCGAGATGCTCGGCCTGGTCGGCGAGAGCGGCTCGGGCAAATCGGTCACCGGCTTTGCAACGACGCGGCTGCTTGACGCGGCCGGGCGCGTCACCGGCGGCAAGATCCTGTTTCGCGGTCAGGATGTGACGAAACTCAGGGGCGACGACCTCCGTCATCTCCAGGGCGCCGCGATGTCGATGATCTTCCAGAATCCGCGGGCGGCGCTCAATCCGATCCGCGCGATCAGCTTGCAGATCGCGGATGCGATCCTCACGCACAAGCGGATATCGAAGGACGCCGCGCGTGCCGAGGCGCTGGAGCTGCTGCGCGCCGTGCAGATCCGCGATCCTGAAGCGCGGATGAACGCCTATCCGCACGAGCTCTCCGGCGGCATGTGCCAGCGCGTGATGATCGCGATCGCGATCTCCTGCAATCCCGCACTCCTGATTGCCGACGAACCGACCACCGGCCTCGACGTCACCACGCAGAAGGTGGTGATGGATCTGCTCGCGGACATCGCTGCCGCGCGCGGCATGGCGACGATCCTGATAACGCACGATCTTGGGCTCGCGGCGCGCTATTGCCGCCGCATCGCTGTGATGGAGCGTGGGCGGATCGTCGAGGAGGCAAGTCCAAAAACTCTCTTCGGCGCACCGCAGCACGCCTACACGAAGCGCCTGGTGGCGGCATCGCCGACCGCGACGTCAGGGATCGAGGACCTCGTCACCGAGGAGGAGCGGGAGCGCCACGCGGCGGTCGTGAGCAAGCCAAGGACGGTGGCCGCGCATGGCACCCCGCCGCTGCTTGAGGTGCGCAAACTCGCCAAACGCTTCGATCAAGGTGCGGCGGCGGTTGCGGATTTCTCGATGACGATGGCCGTCGGCGAGAGCGTCGGTCTCGTCGGCGAATCCGGCTCCGGCAAGAGCACGACGTCGCGGATGATCTGCCGCCTGATCGACCCGAGCGAAGGCGACATCGTGTTCGACGGGCAGTCGATCGGTCACATCGCGTCGCGCGACTTCCACCGCTCGCCCTTCCGCAAAGACATCCAAATGGTCTTCCAGGACCCGAACGAAAGCCTTAACCCGCGCTACACGGCATTCGACTGCATCGCCCATCCCTTGATGCGGCTCGGCGGTATGCGCGCTGGTGACGCGTTGCGGCAACGGGTTGAGGAATGCGCGGACCGGGTGGGGTTGCCGCTGGATCTGTTGCCGCGTTTTCCGCATCAGCTCTCCGGCGGCCAGAAGGCACGCGTCGGCATCGCCCGCGCCATTGCCTGCCGGCCGCGGCTGCTGGTGCTGGACGAGCCGACCGCAGCCCTCGATGTCTCAGTGCAGGCGGTGGTGCTGCAACTGCTCGACCGCCTGCGGCGCGAAAACGACATCGCGCTGCTGTTCGTCAGCCACGACCTCAACGTGGTGCGCATGTTGTGCGACCGCACCATCGTGCTGCGCAACGGCGGCATCGTGGAGCAGGGCGAAAGCCGGGCGCTATTCGAAAATCCGAAAACTGACTATACCCGCAAGCTGGTCGAGGCGATTCCGCATATCGACACCGGGCCGGTGCTGGCTGTTGCTCTTTGACATCTGGGCTAGCCCAAAAGTCGATGAGAACCCGCTGGCAGACAGGCGGTTACTGGCATACCATTTGCACGCTAATGGGCTCTGTTTCACCTGCCCTTGGCCAATGAACGGCCGGCATCACGGCATGACTGGGAGGATTTCATGGATCGCAGGACCGTATTGAAGGGACTGGCCGGCGCGGGCGGCCTGGCATTGTCAGGCGGCCTCTCGGCCCCGGCGATCGCACAAGGCGCCTCCGCGCGCACCCTGCGCTTCGTGCCGCAAGCCAACCTCGCCAATTTCGACCCGATCTGGGGCACCCAATATGTCGTGCGCAATGCGGCGGCGCTGGTCTGGGATACGCTGTACGGCATCGACTCCTCGCTCGTGCCGCAGCGGCAGATGGTCGAGTCCGAGCAAGTGAGCGACGACGGCACGATCTGGACATTCAAATTGCGGCCGGGTCTCAAATTCCACGATGGCGAGCCGGTGCGCAGCAAGGACGTCGTCGCGAGTCTGACACGCTGGGCGGCGCGCGATCCGATGGGTCTGATGATCACGGCGCTCCAGCAGGAGCTTACGGCGGTCGACGACCGCACCTTCAAATGGGTGCTGAAGCAGCCTTTCCCGAAGATTCTTTATGCGCTCGGGAAGAACAACTCGCCTTGCGCCTTCATCATGCCGGAGCGCATCGCGCAGACCGACCCGTTCAAGCAGATCGGTGAGTACGTCGGCTCCGGGCCGATGAAGTTCGCCAAGGGCGAGTGGGTCCCCGGCGCGAAAGCCGTGTTCGAGAAATTCGCCGACTATGCGCCGCGGCAGGAGAAGGCGTCATGGCTCGCCGGCGGCAAGCAGATGCTGGTTGACCGTATCGAATGGATCGTGATGCCGGACGCGGCCACCGCGGCCGCGGCGTTGCAAAACGGCGAGATCGATTGGTGGGAGAACCCGATCGCCGACCTCGTGCCCGTGCTGAAGAACAACAAGAACATCAGCGTCGATATCGGCGATCCCCTCGGCAATATCGGCTCGTTCCGCATGAATTTCCTCTATCCGCCCTTCAACGACGTGCGGGCGCGGCGTGCGGTGCTGATGGCGATGAGCCAGGAAGACTATATGCGCTCGATCGTCGGCGACGACAATTCGTTGTGGAAGCCGCTGCCCGGCTTCTTCACGCCGGACACGCCGCTCTATTCCGAGATGGGCGGCGAGATCCTGAAAGGCAAACGCGATCTCGACGCGGCCAAGAAGCTGCTCGCCGAGAGCGGTTATTCCGGCCAGCCAGTGACGTGCCTCGTCGCGCAGGACCAGCCGATCACCAAGGCAATGGGCGACGTCACCGCGGACCTCCTCAAGAAGCTCGGCATGAATGTCGACTTCGTTGCGACTGACTGGGGCACGGTCGGCTCCCGCCGCGCACTGAAAACCCCTCCCGGGCAGGGCGGCTGGAACATGTTCCACACCTGGCATGCAGGCGCCGACTGCACCAACCCCGCGCCCTACACAGCCATTCGTGCCAACGGTGACAAGGCCTGGTTCGGCTGGCCCACCAGCCCCAATACCGAGAAGGAAGTTTCGTCCTGGTTTGAAGCCAAGAACCTCGATGAGGAGAAGGCCGCCATCGGTCGCCTCAACAAGGCGGCGCTCGACGACGTCGTCTACGCCCCGACAGGCTTCTTCCTGAGCTACACGGCGTGGCGCAAGAACATCTCCGGTATCGCGAAAGGGCCGCTGCCGTTCTTCTGGGGCGTGTCGAAATCCGCATGATCGCACACTGAAGCCAGATGCTCTCCTACATCCTCCGGCGCATCGTCTCGACCTTGCCAGTGATGGCAATCGTCGCGCTGTTCGTGTTTAGCCTGCTCTACATCGCGCCGGGTGATCCCGCCGTGGTGATCGCGGGCGATCAGGCAAGCCCGGAGGATGTGGAGCGCATCCGCCAGAGCCTCGGCCTCGACCGACCCTTCCTGATCCAGTTCGGAAGCTGGGTCTGGCGCATCCTGCATGGTGATCTCGGCACTTCTATCTTCACCAATCTGCCGGTTTCGACGATGATTGGGCAGCGTCTCGGACCGACGCTGTCGCTGATGATGGTCACCCTTCTGCTCACGATCGTGGTCGCGGTGCCGCTCGGCGTGGTGGCGGCATGGAAGGCTGGCAGCTTCATTGACCGCGCCATCATGGCGTTCGCGGTGTTCGGCTTCTCGCTGCCTGTCTTCGTCGTCGGCTACGTCCTCGCTTATGTCTTCGCGCTGGAGCTCGAATGGCTTCCGGTGCAGGGCTACACGCCGCTTACGGAGGGATTTTGGCCCTGGCTGCAAAACCTGATCCTGCCGGCGGTCGCGCTTGGCTGTGTCTATATCGCGCTGATCGCACGTATCACCCGCGCCACCATGCTTGAAGTTCTGCAGCAGGATTACATCCGCACCGCGCGCGCCAAGGGGCTCGGGCAGGGCGGCATCCTCTTCGTTCACGCGTTGAAGAATGCGGCGGTGCCGATCGTGACCGTAATCGGGATCGGCATCGCGCTCCTGATCGGCGGGGCGGTCGTCACGGAAAGCGTGTTCGCGATCCCCGGCCTCGGCCGCCTCACGATCGATGCGATCCTGCGCCGCGACTATCCCGTCATCCAGGGCATCGTGCTGCTGTTCAGCTTCGTCTACGTCCTCGTCAACCTGATGATCGACGTCACCTATACGATCGTTGACCCGAGGATCCGCTATTGACCGATACGATCATCAATCCGCAGGCGCTCCCGGCCGGCTTCGTCGTCGCGCCTCGATTGCCGGAGATTCTTCGGCCGGTTGTGATCCGGCGTGGCATCGTCGGCTTTTTGCGCGGCCATCCAACGGTTGCAATCGGCGGCGCGCTGCTGTTGACACTCGTTCTGATTGCGATCTTCGCGCCGTATCTCGGGACAGTCGATCCGACCGCGCTCGCGCCGGCCAAGCGCACCCGCGCGCCCTCGGCCGCTTTCTGGTTCGGCTCCGACGTGCTTGGCCGCGACATCTATTCACGTGTGTTGTTCGGCGCGCGGGTCTCGCTGACTGTCGGACTATCCGTTGCGATCCTTGCCTCCGCCGCCGGGCTCGCCATCGGGATCGTCTCCGGTTTCATTCGCTGGGCGGACGGCATCCTGATGCGCTTCATGGACGGGTTGATGTCGATCCCGCCGATCCTGCTGGCGATCGCGCTGATGGCTTTGACGCGCGGCAGCGTCGGTAACGTCATTCTGGCGATCACCATTGCCGAGATCCCGCGCGTCTCGCGCCTCGTCCGCAGCGTAGTGCTGTCGCTGCGCGAGCAGCCCTATGTCGATGCCGCCGTGGCCTGCGGCACACGCACACCGATGATCATCCTGCGCCATATCCTGCCCAACACGCTCGCGCCGATGCTGGTGCAGGCGACCTACATCTGCGCCAGCGCCATGATCACGGAGGCGATCCTGTCCTTTATCGGCGCCGGTACGCCGCCGACCATTCCGTCCTGGGGCAACATCATGGCCGAGGGCCGCGCCCTGTGGCAGGTCAAGCCCTACATCGTGTTCTTCCCGGCGGCGTTCCTGTCCGTCACCGTGCTCGCCGTCAACCTGCTCGGCGATGGTCTTCGTGATGCGCTTGATCCGCGCATGGCCAAGAGCCTCTGATGCTGCGGAGCTGATCGCGATGGCGTTGCTCGAAGTCGAGAACCTTCAAACCCACTTCCGGACGCCCAGCGGCATCAACCGCGCGGTCGATGGCGTGTCGTTCCATGTCAACGAAGGTGAGACGCTCGCCATCGTCGGCGAGTCCGGCTGCGGCAAGTCGGTGACCTCGATGTCCCTGATGCGGCTGATTCCGGAGCCGCCCGGCAGGATCGCAGGCGCCGTTCGCTTCGCGGGCAAGGATCTCTTAAAACTCTCGGATCGCGAGATGCGCGCGATCCGCGGCAACGATATCTCGATGATCTTTCAGGAGCCGATGACCAGCCTCAATCCGGTGCTGACGGTCGGTCGCCAGATCCGCGAGACGCTGATGATCCATCAGGGCCTGGATAAGCAGGCCGCCGAGGCGCACGCGATCGAAATGCTGACACTGGTCGGCATTCCCGAGCCGAAGCGGCGCGTGCGCGAATATCCGCACCAGCTCTCCGGCGGCATGCGCCAGCGCGTGATGATCGCGATCGCGCTGGCCTGCAATCCAAAGCTTCTTATCGCGGACGAGCCGACGACTGCGCTCGACGTCACCATCCAAGCGCAGATTCTGAAGCTGATGCTGGACCTGAAAAGCCGCGTGGGTGCGGCGATCATTCTGATCACCCACGATCTCGGCGTGGTCGCCGAGATCGCCGAGCGCGTCATGGTGATGTATGCCGGCCGCAAGGTCGAGGAGGCGCCGGTCGCCGAGCTGTTTCGTTCGCCGCGTCATCCCTATACGCAAGGCTTGCTTGGCGCCGTGCCGCGGCTCGGTTCCTCGCTGACCGGCGCTGCGAGGCGGCTCGCCGAGATTCCAGGGCAGGTGCCAGATCTCCGCAAGCCCATCGCCGGCTGCGTCTTCGCCGGCCGCTGCGCGCTCGCGACCGATGTCTGCCGGCAATATGCGCCTGGACTCGAAGAGAAGGCGCCTCGCCACATCGCCGCCTGCCACTACTCCGCCAAAGGGGCAATTGCGGCATGAGCCCTCCGCTGCTCCAGGTCAACGACCTCAAGAAGCATTTTCCGGTCAATAAGGGGCTGTTCGGACGCAAGTCCGAATGGGTCTATGCGGTCGACGGCGTGTCCTTCGAGATAGCACGAGGCGAGACGCTGTCGCTGGTTGGCGAATCCGGCTGCGGCAAGTCGACGGTCGGCCGCGCGATCCTGCGGCTGTTCGATGTGACCTCCGGCCAGGTGATCCTCGACGGCCAGCGCATCGACGACGCGCATCCGAGCACGATGCGTCAGCTGCGGCAACGCATGCAGGTGGTGTTCCAGGATCCGTTCTCGAGCCTCAATCCGCGCATGCGGGTGCGCGACATCCTGGCGGAACCGATCCGCAATTTCGGCCTCGCCAAGTCTGCGGCCGATCTCGAAACGCGCGTGACCGCGCTGATGGACACGGTGCGGCTGCCGCGGGAAGCGCTTAATCGCAGGCCGCACGAATTCTCCGGCGGCCAGCGTCAGCGCATCGGCATTGCGCGCGCGCTCGCGGCCGAGCCGGAGCTGATCGTCTGTGACGAGGCGGTCTCCGCGCTCGACGTCTCGGTCAAGGCGCAGATCGTCAATTTGTTGCAGGATCTTCAGCGTGAGTTTGGTCTCGCACTGCTGTTCATCAGCCACGATCTCGCGATCGTCGAGCACATGACCCATCGCGTCGCGGTAATGTATCTCGGCAAGATCGTCGAAGTGGCGCCGCGCCGGGAGATCTTTGCCGCGCCCAGGCATCCCTACACCAAGGCGTTGCTCTCGGCAGTTCCGTTGCCGGAGCCCGGTGCGCAGCGTAACCCCATCATCCTCAAGGGTGACGTGCCGAGCCCGATCAATCCGCCGAGCGGATGCCGCTTCCACACCCGCTGTCCGTATGTGTTCGATCGCTGCCGGACGGAAGAGCCGCAGCTTCGTTCAGCCGAAGGTGAGCAATGGGTGGCCTGCCACCTCGATGCGCTGCCGGTGGGGTAGAGGCCGCGTCAGCTCATGCTGATCACAACTGATCATCTGTCGCGGTTGTTGAACGCATCACAGTGCATTTGCATAGGGTCCATTGACGGCCCAATCCGTGTCTGGCGAAAGCCGGCGTCGCGGAGGACTTTCAAGCTCGGGCCGTTCGTTCCTGGCGGCGGCGCGCCATCGCGCCGGCGTCAGGCTGCTGATGCGCTTGAACACGGTCGAGAAATGCGCCTGGGTGCTGAACCCGACGGCCAACGCGATCTCGGCCAGCGGCCGCTGCGTCGTCGTCAGCAGCGACTTTGCGTGCTCGATCCGGTGATTGAGCAAATACTCGCGGGGACGGTATCCGGTCGCTGCACGAAATTGCGCGGCGAAATGCATCCGCGACAGGCCCGCAACATTGGCGAGCTCGGACAGGCTGATGCTGCGTTCGAAATGAGCGGCGATATGTTGCTCGACACGCCGCAGGCGCCATTTCGGCAGCGCATTGACCTTGGCGCGCGGCAATTCGGGCCGGGCCAGGTGCATCGCAAGGATCTGGCCGATGCAACGGGCAAATCGATGGCCCGCGGCGTCGCCTTGCTCGGCGAGCGCCTTGGCAAGGCCCGCGGCGAGTGGATCGCGCAATAGAACGAGATCATCGAGCCCTTCGGCTGCGCCTTGCACCCACCTCGTCGGGAAATGCTCCGCAGAAATGTGGAAGTGCAGGAAGGCGCAGGGCGCCTGGAATTGGGCGCTCAGCTGCTTCGACGGAGCGCTGACATACAGGGTACCTGACGGCATCGTGCCGTCGAAGATGATCCGGCGCTCCCTGGTCAGGATGGCGCGCGTTGTCTTCAACGCAATGCCGACGAAATATCGGTCGGACGGCGTCGTCGCTGCGTGACACGAGCCCTCTCGCGAATCGTCCCATCGCGAGATCGTGATGTCGTCCAGCGCAGCCTGCGAGCTGCCAACAATCTGGCGCCATCTGGCTTCGCGGGTGATCGCCTGCGCCGCATGATTTGCCTCGTGATCTCTCGGGCCGGCCGAAAGATCGATCCGGGTGTGGGTCTCGTGCAATTCGGTCAGCATCGCTTATTCCTTCTGAGCTTCGCGGTCGTTCGCCATGACCGGTGAACTCGCATCCTCGGTATGCTGACAGGATAGGCGTGAGCAGGCTTGGAAGCCCGTTAGGGGTGATTAGGATGTGTTAGATTGTGTGGGCGCGGACGGGGTGCGGCGGCTGGTCGCGGAGGGTTGGGTTTTGGTCAATATTTCAGGGGTTTGGCCGTCACTCGAAGACGGCGTCGAAAATCTCGACGTCGATCAGCACGGGCTTGGCGATGACGGTGCCGTCGGGCTGCAGCGTCAGCGTGCGCCGAAGGGTTGGAACCACGATGCCGTTGAAATTCTCGTGAGCCCACGAATAGTGCGCGACACGTGCGCCCAGGAGATCGTGATCGGTTCGTCTCTGCAGTGCTTTCTCGTCGAAATAGAAGACTTGCTCGGACGCAAGGCTGATCAGGCCCGGCGGGAATTGCGCGCGAAGGCGCCGCCATGTCTCGCCGTTCTCTTGCCACGGCGGCAGCTCCTCGATCACGACGTCGGGACGAGCGAGGAGGAACGGAGTGGTGAGATAGTTCCAGATTTGGACGCCGCAGAAGAACACCAGATGTAGTTCGTCCGCCAGCGCATGTGTGCCATTGGTCGGGAAGGCGAGGCTCGGGTTGCGCCAGGTCCGCAGTATCTGGCCATCCAGGCTTTCGATCGTGATCGCGTCCGGCGCAAACGCGCCGGACTGTTCGCCTCCGGTGATGCCTGTGAAGCGAACTGATTGCGTCCGGGTCGATCCCTCCGCGGTGACGTCCTTGAATTCGCGGGCATGTCCAGCGTCGGAGAACAGCGTGCCGCCAACAGAAAGATGCAGCGTGAACCGGTTCAGATTATTCCAGCGGGCCAAGCCGCCGCAGGCGTCGATCGCATCGTCAAGAAGTGCCATGTCTCACTGCATCCACCATGAATTGCGACCACCATGGCGGGGCCGGGGCGGCTTGGCGTGTTAGAAGTTGTTAGGAGTTGCAAGCGCCAGATCAGGCGGTATCCCGTTGAAGATATTACTAATTCAGGGCGACCAGAAGCCCCTTGGCGGCGACCAGGTCGCGGCTCGACAGGCCTTCCTGATATTGCGCGACAAGTGGGGCAAGCAAAGCCTGCGCGTCGCCCTTCCGTCCGGCCCGCTGCCAGACGCGAGCGAGGCTCATGGCCCCCCGTAGCTCCCAGCCGCGCGCGCATTGCCGGCGCGACAAGGCAAGCGATTGCTGGAGACACGCTTCGGCGTCCGTCGGCCTGGCGGATTGGACCAGGATGTCCGCCTTGACCCGGAGCATTTCCGGCATATCGAAGGATTCGCTGTGATCGCCGATCTCTGCGATGGCTTCGTCGATCGTGCGCAAAGCGTCATCGGCCTCGTTCTGGGCCGCCAGACCCTCCGCGAGCGCCGTTGCAAACACCGTCGTCATGATCCGGTGCCGCGTGGCGTACAAGGTCGCCTGGCTGCGACGAAGATGCTCGATGCCGCCGGCGATGTCGCCGCGGCGGAGCAGAAGCTCGCCTTTCTGGCCGATGCCGACCGCGTGATAGGGGCCGAGGAAGTGCCGCGCGGAATGGTCGATCAGCCGCTCGATCAGGCTTTCGGCACTGGCCCAGTCGCCGACCCACAGAAACACGTAGATGGTCCAGATCAGGGAAATGCCGAGCGTCAGGGGTTGCTCGAGCTGCTCGGCCTGGCGCACCGTGTATCTCGCCGCCTCGATGGCACGGTCGGGCCGACCGCTGAGCCAGAGCCCGCGCGCCAAGGCGACCAGCGCGACAATGCGGTCGTCATAGCCGAGATGGCCGATATTCAGCCGCTGCGAGCCCGGATTGTGCACCATCGCGCTCTCGCAGAACTGGACGGCCTTGTCCTGGTTGCCGATCAGATGATGCGCCACGCCCAGCATCCACTCGACGTTCAGCGTGCTGGTCGGGTCGTTCAGCTTCCTGGCGACGCCTTCGCCCTGTACGCCGGTGCCGAGCGCGCCGTGAAAATCCCCGACCCGGGTCAGGTAGATGTGCAGCCCGCGCAACAGCCAGAGCTGCCAGTGCAGGTCGTCGAGCGCCTCGGCCAGTTGCAGGCTTCGCGTGAACGCCGACCGGACCCCTTCCGTGTTGCCTTGTGTGAACATCACGGAGACGCCGAAGGCCGCCTGCAATGTCATTTCCTTGCGACTGTCGATGTTGTCGGCAGAGGCGAGCGCCTGCCGGGTCCAGCTATGGCATTCCGTCAGCAATGTGAGCTCGAGGAAGAACTGTGCAGCCGCCGCCGCCAGGTCCGCGCCGATCGCACGGTCGCCGGCCTCTGAAAAGCTCCAGGTCAGCGCGGCCCGCACATTCGGCAGATGATCGGCATAAGGCAGGAAGCCGCCCGCGCTCTGCATGCCGTTGGACCTGACGGAAATGTCGTGCAGGAAGTCGCGGAAATATTCAGCGTGGGCGCGCGCAACCCGGACCGCTTCCCCGCTCTCGACGAGCTTGTCGCCCGCAAAGGCCCGGGTCGTGTCGAGCAGGCGGTATCTCAGTCGCCGTTCTGCAGGCGACGTTGCAATCAGGGATTTCGACAGCAAATTCGAAATCGCATCGACCGCTTCCGCCTCGTCGATGCCCTGGCTTGCGGCGACCGCGAGCGCAGCTTCGAGTGTGAATGGCCCGACGAAGACCGACAGGCCGCGCAAGGTCGCGCTCTCGGCCTGGGGCAGCAGGTCGTAGCTCCAGCCCAGCGCCGCGCTCAGCGTCTGGTGCCGGGGTATAGCGGTGCGCCGTCCCCGCCACAGAAGCGAGAAACGGCTGTCGAGCAGCGAGGCCGTGCCGGCGATCCCGTAGGCGTCGACCCGTCCGGCCGCAAGTTCGATCGCAAGCGCAATGCCGTCCAGACGCCGGCAGATGTCGGCGACGAGCGGTGCATCCTCTTCACTGAGTTCGAATTCGCCCAGGCTTTCGGCAATCCGCGCGACGAAGAGCTGACTTGCAGGATAGGCAAGGATGTCGGCCATGCTGAGCCCGTCGCGTTGCGGCGGGCAATCCAGCGGAAACAGTCGGTACACCCGTTCACCCTCGGTGCGAAAGGATTCGCGACTGGTGGCGAGAACATGCAGCTGCGGAGCTTCCCGCACGATGCGCTCTGCCAGCGGAGCGAGCTCGTCGATGATGTGTTCGCAGCTGTCGAGGACCAGCAACGTCCGACGGTTGCGCAAAGACACCAGCAGTCCGGGTATCGGGTCGTCGGAATTGACGGTCAGGCCAAGCGCCGCGGCAATCGTGCCGGGAACAAGCCGCGGCTCCGTCAGTGCGCCAAAATCGACGAAGCAGACCTGGCCCTCGAATCCTGCCTGCTGACCATGCACTACCGCAAGTGCGACCGAGGTCTTGCCGATGCCGCCGGGGCCGACGATGGTGACGAACCGATGCAGGGACAGCTCAGCCGCGATCTTCTCGACGGCGTCGTCTCGGCCAATCATCTTCGCGAGTGGGGCAGGTATGGACCGGAGCGAGCACACGGTCGCGCCTGGCCGGCTCTCCGCAGGTGCGGCGCGGAGCAGGGGGGCCGTGAAACAATAGCCGCGGCCAGGCACGTTGACGACATAACGAGAGCCTTCGCCGGCATCGCCCAGGGCCTTGCGCAGGGTCGTGATGTGGAAGCGCAGGCTGCCCTCGTCGACGTTCACGTCGGCCCAGATCCGCTTGACCAATTCCCGCTTGTCGACCACCTCGCCGGCGCGCTCGGCGAGAAAAATGAGGATGTCGAGCGCACGCCCGCCAAGATGAAGCGGGACGCCATCCTTCTCAAGCAGCCGCGACCGGGGGAGCAGCCGAAAGGCCCCGAAGGAAATGGCTGAGTCCTGGTCGTTAGTGTCCTGCACGCGCCATGATTCCAGCGAAAGGAAAGTGCTGCTGTCTGTCTTGGTCTATCAGAACGAGACCCTGAGTAAACCGACTGAAAGCGGCGAAATCGCGCAACACACGCAGGATGGCTCAGACGAAAAGCTGCAAATTTCGCTTAAACGCGAACGGCTTATGCCTTGATCGGGAAAATTCGGTAACGCGTCGGAACGCTCAAGCAGCGCTCATGTTTTGCCGCCGTCATGCGCAGGCGACCATAACACAATCTTGCAACGTCTAACGAGCGTGAGCGGCACGACTGTATCAGTATAGCTTTCGAGTTAGGCCTATTTTCAACGGGGAGGCTATCATGCCTGAAATCAGCTCTCGAACGAACGACAGGGGTGTTCGATCTCACTTCGTCGCCAATCTCGACGATGTCTCGCGTGACTGGGAACTCGTGCTGCGCGAGTCGCATCATCGGATGAAGAACACCCTCACACTCCTGGGTGCGTCAGTCCGCCGCGATTTCACGCGGGCCGGGACCAGGGACATGTCGGTCGCCGTAGACCGGCTGGAGCGGCGAATCGTCGCCTTCGGCAGGCTCTATCAACTTTTGTCCGACAATGACGATCTTGCGATGATCTCCGTCGGGGCCTTCTTTGAAAGCCTTTGCGGCGCGCTGTCCGAGGCGGTGTTGGAACCGGCCGGCGTCCGCTGCGAGGCATCGATCGAGTGCGGCACGCTGCCGGCATGGCAGTGCCACCGGCTTGCACTGATGCTGACGGAGCTGGTCACGAATGCGGCAAAGCATGCCTTTCCGAACAAGAAGGGCGCGCTGATCCGCATCGAGGTAGCGAACCACGAGGGCAGCTGGCTCTGCACAGTGGCCGACAATGGTGTCGGCGCGACCGGGCCGCTTCAGGGCGCCGGCAGCCGGATCCTGGAGGGCCTGGCGCGCAGCATCAGTGCCCGGATGCAAGGCGAGGCCGGGCAGGGCGGAACTCGCGTCACAATAGCAATGCCGCTCACGGTCGCCTGAGGAGGCGGCCGTGCTCGCAATCGCTAACGAGCCATAACATCCCATAACGAGTATTATTCCCCAGTCTGCGCGAAAGTCGTGGTGTCAGAAGCGGGTCTTGGTCGCGAGCCCGCACCTCAAACCAGGGAGTTCGACATGACCACCACAGAGATGAATCCTCCAGCCGGCGCCAAGCCAGCGAAGTCGCGCACAGTCGACCTCAAGCTCGAGGTCGTCGTGGTCCCCGTTTCGGATGTGGATCGCGCAAAAGCCTTCTATACGAATCTGGGCTGGAGACTTGATGCAGATTTCGCCTCCGGGGATGGTTGGCGCGTCATCCAGTTCACGCCGCCTGGCTCGGCCTGCTCCGTGATTTTTGGCAAGAACGTCACGCCCGCGTCGCCGGGTTCGGCGCAAGGCCTTTATCTTATTGTCTCCGACCTCGAAGCAGCACGGCAGGATTTGCTCGCGCGTGGCGTCAAGATTAGCGAACCCTTCCACGGTGGCGGTGAGGTTCACGCGGGAGCGGACGAGCCGTATCTCTTCGGCAGTGTCCGGCTCAACGGCGTTGATCCCAAACGGGGCAGCTACAGCTCTTTTGCCTCCTTCAGGGATCCCGACGGCAACGGTTGGCTGTTCCAGGAAATCACGACGCGGCTGCCCGGCCGCATCGATGCAACCGATACAACGTTCACATCCACGAGCGAGCTTGCGGGCGCGTTGCGCCGCGCGGCTGCCGCGCATGGTGAGCACGAGAAACGAACCGGTGGGCACGATGAGAATTGGCAGGATTGGTACGCCGACTACATCGTGCGCGAGCGAGCCGGTCAGCCGCTGCCAACCTGACTCGCGAGCGTAAATAGCTAGATCAATGATCACGGCGCGCGATGGCTCATCGCGCGCCGTGATGCATTTGCGCCCCGAAGATATTTACTCGTCACACTGCGATCCTGCGTCACCGCGACTCGCAACGGCTAACGCAGCCTAACAATCCATAACGAGCTAATGGCGGGTGTCTCGGCCAATCTGTTTTCAGGACGAACCGATCTGTCGATTTCGAATTTCGGTCAACGTCACGGACCAAAGCGAGGGAGATCCAAAATGACGACGCAGACACGAGCCGACATCATGAACCCAGATCGCCGTCAATTGCTCGGCCAGGCCGCAATGATGGCTGTTGCAGCGGGCACGGCCAGCCTGTTTCCGGTGCGCCCGGCAAAGGCCGCCGTGAGCGGCGCAATCCGTCCGTTCCACGTCAACGTGCCTGAGGAGGATCTGCTCGATCTGCGCCGCCGTCTCGCAGCGACGCGCTGGCCGGATCGCGAGATCGTCGCCGATCAGTCGCAAGGCGTGCAGCTCTCGACAGTCCAGCAGCTGGTTCGCTACTGGCAGTCCGACTATGACTGGCGCAAGATGGAGGCGCGGTTGAACGCGCTGCCGCAATTCGTCACCGAGATCGACGGCGTCGATATTCACTTCATTCACGTGCGTTCGAAGCACGAGAATGCCTTACCGATGATCGTCACCCATGGTTGGCCGGGCTCGATCATCGAGCAGATGAAGATCGTCGGCCCGCTGACCGATCCGACCGCGCACGGCGCCAAGGCAGCGGACGCCTTCGATCTCGTGATTCCCTCGCTCCCCGGTCACGGCTTCTCCGGCAAGCCGACCGAACTTGGCTGGGATCCGCAACGTGTCGCGCGCGCCTGGGTCGAGCTGATGAAGCGGCTCGGCTACAATCGCTACGTCGCCCAGGGCGGCGATTGGGGCAACGCAATCACGGAGCAGATGGCGCTCCTGGCGCCGCCGGAGCTGCTCGGCATTCACACCAACATGCCCGCGACGGTTCCCGACGACATCGCCAAGGCGCTTCAGCCCGGCGGATTGAAGCCATCCGGCCTGTCGGCGGACGAGAATTATGCCTACGATCAGCTCGACGATTTCTACGAGCATGGTCTCGGCTATGCGATCGAAATGTCGAACCGGCCGCAGACGCTCTATGGACTGGTGGATTCGCCTGCAGGCCTCGCGTCATGGATGCTCGATCATGACGCGCGCAGCACCGCGATGATCGCGCGAGCGTTCGACGGCAAGACCGAAGGGTTGTCGCGGGACGATGTCATCGACAACATCACGCTCTACTGGCTCACCAACACGGCGGTCTCTTCGGCGCGCCTGTACTGGGAGAACAAGCTGGTGTTCTTCGAACCCAAGCATGTGAAGATCCCGGTCGCCGTCAGCGTCTTCCCGGACGAGATCTATGCTGCGCCGCGCAGTTGGGCCGAGAAGGCCTATCCAAAGCTGATCCATTACAATCGCCTCGACAAAGGCGGCCACTTCGCGGCCTGGGAGCAGCCCGCGTCGTTCAGCGCCGAAATGCGCGCCGCGTTCCGCCCGTTGCGCCAGTCGATCTGATTTGAGCGGGACGCGCGTTCTCGCGCGCGTCCTGTCCTTCGAGAAAACATCAGGCGTGCAAACCATGAATCGTCCCGAACGCACATTCACGACGGAAGATATCCGGCTGGAGCGACGCCTGCCGACATACTGGCGTGTCACCTTCGACATGCCGCCGGTGAACATTTTTGGCCCGAAACACCTGCCGTTGCTCAACGACATCATCACCACGATCGAGACCGATCCGCAGGTGAAGGTCGTGGTGTTCGACAGCGCCGTCGAAGGCTTCTTCATCACGCATTACGACTTCCTGGCGCCGCTGGAGGATTCCCTGAGTATCCCGCCGGGGCCGACTGGCCTCCAGGCGCTGCCCGACATGCTGGTGCGCCTGAGCCGGGCGCCGGTGGTGTCGATTGCCTCGATCCGAGGCCGCGCGACCGGTGTCGGCAGTGAGCTCGCGCTCGCAAGCGACATGCGCTTCGCAAGTCGTGAAAAGGCGATCCTGTCGCAATGGGAAGTTGGCGCTGGCCTGGTGCCCGGCGGCGGGCCGATGGCGCGGCTGCCGCGCTTGATGGGCCGCGGCCGTGCGCTCGAAGTGCTTTTGAGTGCGGACGACATCCGTGGCGATCTCGCCGAGCGCTACGGTTACGTGAACCGGTCGCTGCCGGATGCGGAACTCGATGGCTTCGTCGAGGCGCTCGCGATGCGTATCGCCAGCTTCGACAAGGCCGCGATTGCCGAGACCAAGCGTCTGGTCGACGTCGCGAGCCTGCCGCCGGACGAAGAAATCAAGCCGGAGTGGGACGCGTTCATAGGATCCCTGGGTCGTCCTGCGAGTCAGACCAGGATCAAGGCGCTCATGGCGCGAGGCTTCCACCGCGCGGGCGACGTCGAAAACCGGCTGGGCTTCCACGTCGGACAGATCGGCATCTGATGGAACCGCTGCGGCGCTCGACCGGTTGGAAGGCGACACGGCGGCGGCGCCGGGATAGCCTTCCACCGGTGCGGAGCGCCGCCAAACGACCCGCAAGCAAGCAAACATAACAAGGAGAAAAGAGATGATCCGCAAGGCAAAAGCAGTCTGGCAGGGCACCGGTCGCGACGGCACCGGCCATATCTCAAGCGAATCCGGCGTGCTCGCCGACACGCCGTACTCGTTCAAGACGCGGTTCGAGAACGAGAAGGGCACCAATCCCGAGGAATTGATCGCAGCCGCCCACGCCGGCTGCTTCACAATGGCGTTGGCCTTCGGTCTTCAACTCGCCGGCTTCACGCCGACTGAACTCTCCACCGAGGCCGCGGTGACCCTCGATCCCGAAGGGAAGGGATTCAAGATCAGCAAGTCGGCGCTGACCTTGCGCGCCAAGGTGCCGAACCTCGACGACGCCGGTTTTGCCAAGATCGCCGGCGAGGCCGAGAAGAACTGTCCAGTGTCGAAAGTGCTGAACGCGACGATCACGCTCGACGCTAAATTGACTTAGCCGAATATTGGCAACCGCCGCAGGACTTGCCAGCATCGGCCTGATGAAGGCAAAGTCCTGGGCGAGAGGCCGTCGAGGATGGGGCGTTTTCCGTTTGAATCGCGGGCGTCCCGATGAAGCAGATGGAGCATCAGATGACGACAGAGCGCGCGGTTTTGGCTGGAGGCTGCTTCTGGGGCATGCAGGATCTCATCCGCAGGCAGCCCGGCGTGATCTCGACGCGGGTCGGCTACACCGGCGGTCGGGTGAAGAACGCCACCTATCGCAATCACGAAGGCCATGCCGAAGCGATCGAGATAACGTTCGATCCGGCGAAGACCAGCTTCCGGACCATGCTGGAGTTCTTTTTCCAGATCCACGATCCCACGACGCTCAACCGCCAGGGCAATGATCTCGGCACGAGCTATCGCTCTGCGATTTTCTATACGTCAGACGAGCAGAAGCACGTCGCTGAAGACACCATTGCCGATGTCGAAGCATCGGGTCTGTGGCCCGGCAAGGTGGTCACGGAAGTCGCTCCCGTTGGCGAATTCTGGGAGGCCGAGCCCGAGCATCAGGATTATCTCGAACGCTATCCTGACGGCTACACCTGCCATTTCATCCGGCCGGACTGGAAGCTGCCGCGGCGCGCTGTTGCTGCGGGAGGCTAAAAAGACGGCACCCGGACGCGCCTGAGGCCGGAACGGGAATGCGCTGGTTGTTGGCTTGAAAACGGTGGCCGACTTCTGACAAGAAAGTGGGACGCGAATGTGCGAGCTATTCTCGTCGCGTTGCCGCTCGGCCCACTTCTGCCCGTCATCCGCAGATCACGTTCACCGCCTTCCGGGCAATCTCCCTGAGTTCGGCACGGGAAGCGCCGGCGCGGGCGCGGATCGCGATCGTATGCATCGTGGCCGAAGCGAGGATCGCGAGCGTCGCGGGATCGGCATCGCGCTTCAGTTCGCCCTTGTCCTGTGCGAGACAGAATCGTGCCTCGAAGTCAGCATCGATCGCACGAAGTCCAGTCGCAACGCTTTTTCGGATCGCTGCATCTTCTGCGGTTTCGGTAACCGCAGTTCCGACGACAAAGCAGCCGCGCGCGTGTCCCTTGCCCGAAAAATAGATCGAGAGGGCGGCGTCGTAGGCGAGCATCAGCGCTTCGTCCAAGGGGTGGTCCCCCGCGAGTGCCTCGCGCGTGGCAGCGAGGCTGATGTCCCAATAGCGGGCGAGCGCCTCGAGATAGAGAGCGTGCTTGTTGCCGAAGACCGCATAGAGGCTCGGCGGGCTCATGCCGGTGGCGGCCGCCACCTTGTCCAGGGACGTGCCGGAGTAGCCGGTCTTCCAAAAGGTCTCGGTTGCTCGCTTGAGGGCCGTTTGTGCGTCATAGGCCGGTGGCCGCCCCCGGCGTGCGGGGCTCGTTTCGCTGGTTTTTCGCGCCATGTCGTCAAAATCCCGGTTGTCGTACCTGATTACATATATTTGTATTGATCGTTATAAAAATCAAGGTGCGGAGGCTTGATTGCCGGTCCATGGGGCAGTATTTGTAACGAACGTTAGTTAATTGAAGGCGAGGATTTCGATGCATTTCAATTTCGCGCCAATCGCCGGCTGGTGGGGCGATCGCAAGAGCTTTCGCGGGAGAGAAGCTGTTGGCCAGTCATTCCGACCGGAACTCGGGAAACGGCTGCGCCGCCCCTTAATGCTGGCGGTCCCGATCGTCGTGGCCGTGATCGGCGCAACGATGTATCTCGCCCAGGAACCATTCGTCTCGACCGATGACGCGTTCGTTCGGGCCGCCAAGGTGACCATCAATGCCCGGGTTTCCGGGCAGGCGGTTGAAATCGCCGTGCACGATAACGAGCGCGTTCGGCAGGGCCAGGTCCTGTTTCGGATCGATCCTGAGCCCTACCAGATTGCCGTCGATCAGGCCGAAGCAAGACTCGGCAGCGCGCGCCTTCAGATCGACTCTCTCAAGGCAACCTACCGTCAACAACAGGCGGAACTGCAATCGTCGAAGGAATCAGCTTCCTTCGACGAACGCGAGTTCGACCGCAAGAAGATGCTCGTGGCCTCGGACTTCACGCCGCGCGCAGTCTACGAGCGGGCCGAGACGGACATGAAGGTCTCCCGCCACCGCACCGCGTCGATCGAACAGCAGATCGCCAACACGATCGTCGCTCTCGACGGCGATCCCGATATCGATGTCGACCGCCATCCGACGGTTCGCGCGGCCAGGGCGCAGCTCGATCGCGCGCGGCTCGATCTTTCTTATGCCACCGTGACGGCGCCCGACGACGGCATCGTGACCAAGGTCGACGATTTGCAGATCGGCGGCTTCGTCAATGCCGGGGCAGCCACGTTCTCATTGATGTCGAGCCGGCATGTCTGGATCGAGGCGAATTTTCGCGAGACCGGCTTGACCCACATGCGTCCGGGTCAGGAGGCGACGATCGACGTCGACGCCTATCCGGATCGCAAGTTCAAGGCGCACATCGTCAGCATGAGTCCCGGCACCGGATCGGACTTCTCTGTCCTGCCGCCCGAGAATGCGACGGGGAATTGGGTCAAGGTCGTGCAGCGCCTGCCGGTGCGGCTCGAACTCGACGATCTCGATACGACTCGGCCGCTGTTCTCGGGCATCAGCGTGACGGCGCGGGTCGACACCGGCTATCGCCGCACCTGGGCCCATCTTCTCCAATCCGCGCGTGCGACGGAGGCAAAATGAGTACGCTCCTCCCATCGACCGCAGCGCCCGCCAGTCATCGCGCGCTCGCCGCGGCGGCCCTCATGGCGACCTACATGCAGGCCGTCAACATTTCGATACCGAACGCGGCGCTGCCGCATATTCAGGCAACGCTGGCGATGGCCAATGACGAGGTCGGCTGGGTGTTTTCCTCGTATATCGCCGCCAGCGCCGTGACCATGTCGATCACGCAATGGCTGGCGGGACGTTACGGCCGGAAGGCAATCTATCAAACCGCCGTCGTTGGCTTCGCGCTAGGTCTGGTCCTCAACACGCTGGCGACGACGTCGATCCAGTTCGTGCTCGCCCGAATTCTCCAGGGACTGGCGAGCGGGCCGCTCGCTCCACTCTCGCTGGCAATCCTGCTCGAGGTGATGCCGCCGGCGCGGCATGCGCGCATGAGCCTGGTGTGGACCGTGTGTTCCCTGCTCGGCATCAGCAGCGGCCCCGCCATCGGAGGCTGGTTCAGTGAGTACTACGGCTGGGCATCGATCTTCTATGTCAGCTTGCCGATGACGGGTTTCATCTTCCTGACCATGGCCCGGCAACTGAGCGAGAAGCGGGCAGCGCGGAGCAAGCCCTTCGACTTTTTCGGGCTGACGACCTTCTCCATCGGCATGATCGGGCTGCAGATGCTGCTCGACCGCGGCGAGCGCCTCGAATGGTTTTCTTCCACCGAGATCTGGGTCGAAGCAATTGCCTCGGTCCTGGGCTTCTATCTCTTCATCGTCCACGTCATGACGACCAGGGAGCATTTTCTCCGCACGGCACTGTTCAGGGATCGCAATCTCGTACTGTCAACCGTCATCTCTTTCGCGCTCGGCTTCGTCCTGCTGCCGACCCTGGCGTTGACATCCCCGATGCTGGAGGAATTGCTCAACTATCCGGTCGATACCACCGGTTACATGACTATTCCGCGCGGCGTGGCGCTCGTTGGCGCGCTCGCGTTAACGAGCCTGGTTCCCGCACAGGTCGACTATCGGCCGTTCCTCATCGGGGGAATGACGCTGGTGGTCTATGCCAATTGGCTGATGCTCGGCTATTCACCGGCGATGGATTGGCGGCCGGTGGTCGAGGCTGGCCTGCTTCAGGGCGCCGGTATCGGCATGTTGCTGCCGGCGCTCGCCAGGGCCGCGTTCGGCACGCTCGATCCGAAGCTCCGCCCGGAAGGCAGCGCGCTGATCAACCTGTCGCGCCTCTATGGCAGCACCATCGGCATCGCGGTCGTCCAGCTGTTCTTCTACGCCAACACGCAGGCCATGCACATTGCACTCGCCAAGAACCTCACGCCCTATCGTATCGCCGCCTATTTCGGGGGATCGATCGGCAAGCCGGGCCTTGCCGCGCTCAACGGCATGGTGACGCGGCAGGCGGCGACGGTCGCGGTCATCGACCAGTTCGAAATCCTGATGTTCGCCATGCTCGTCGTGATCCCACTCGTGTTCTTTCTCCGCAAGCCGCGGCCCGCCGGTTAGCGCCGGGGAGCCGTGAAATGACATCGCATCGTCAATTTCGATCACCTCGTCTTCCGCTTGTGCGGTGAGCCGAGGACAAACAAAGGAGTATCAACATGACGACGTCAGATTCGCTTCGCTATACGAGGATTCCCACTCATGAGTCCGGGACGATTCCCGCTGTGGGATTTGGCACGCTCATTCCGGATCCGCTCGTGACGAAGCAGGCCACCAAGGCTGCTTTGGAGGCAGGATTTCGGCATTTCGATTGTGCGGAGCGCTACCGTAACGAAGCGGCGGTCGGCGATGCACTGCAGGACGCGTTCAAGGCGGGAACGCTTCAGCGCCAGGACCTGTTCGTGACGACGAAATTATGGAACACCAATCATCGGCCGGAACGGGTCAAGGCTGCCTTCGACGCCAGTCGTCGGCGGCTGCAACTCGACGATATCGATTGCTACATCGTCCATACGCCGTTTGCCTTTCAACCCGGCGACGAGCAGGATCCGAGAGACGAGCGCGGCCAGGTCATCTATGATTCAGGCGTGACGTTGGCGGAGACATGGGGGGCGCTGGAGCGCCTTGTCGACGAGGGGCACTGCAAGTCGATAGGCTTGTCGGACATCACCCTGGAGAAGCTGCGCGAGATCGTTGCGGTCGCGCGGATCAGGCCTGCCATGGTGCAAGTCGAATCCCATCCGTATCTGCCTGAATGGGAGCTGCTCGACTTCTGTCGCGAGCATGGGATCGTGCTCCAGGCGTTTGCTGCGCTGGGACATGCCATGAAGCCGAATCTTCTGGCCGACCCGGTGATCACCGCCATCGCGGAGCGCCTCCACAAGACACCGGCTCAGATTGCTCTGGCATGGGCCGTCCAGCGAGGCACGGCTTTCCTGACGACGTCGACCAATCCTCGGCGCATCCAGGAAAACGCCGATATTTCGACGCTGCCCGAAGATGCGATGCGGGAGATACGGGACCAGATCACGACAAACATCAGGTTCAACACGGTGGTGCATACCGGCGTGCCCGGATTTATTCCCCGGGCGGAATAACGCGAGCAATGCGGAGCCGCGTTCTGCGACTGGAACGCGGCGCTGAGGCTCGGGTCAAACCGTTGGGTTGGGACGCCCGGGTCAGGTCCGCAGTTGAACGATGAGATCGCGGGCGATCCGCATATCAGCGATGCCGGATCCTTCGGTCATCGCGGCGCAGGCCTTCTCCAGAACAGCCAGCGCCTCTGTGTGCTGGCCCTGTCCAATCCTGACTTGCGCGATGCTGATGGCGCATCGCAGCTGCCAGAAATCTGCGCCCTGCTGTGCTGCCAGATCGATCGCCTCGTGAAAGCAGGCGTCAGCGGTATCCGATTGCGGCGATTCTCTTAGCATCAGCTCACCCTTGATGCGAAGCAGCTCCGGCAGATACCAGCGTTCCTGCCTGTCGTTGCAACGCGCCAACGCGTTCTCGATCGTGTCGACGCCGTTGTGGATTTGGTTGGCCTGACCGAAACAGGCTGCGAGCTCGCCGAGCAGAGGAAGGAAGCGCGGCAGGAAGCGCGCATCGCCGGCGCGATTGAGTTCGTCGCGCAGCTGCGGCAAGCCTGTCTCGAAGTCCGTGCGCCTGACGATGACCAGGGCGTTGAAAGCGCGTGCCCACAGACTCCAGAGCCGGATGGCGTGGCGATCGGTATGTTCGAGCAACTCGGTCCCGTAACGCTCGGCGGCTTCGTAGTCGCCGGCCAGAAAGGCAATCGGGCAGGCGGCCTGTCCGAGCACGCTGCAGAACGTCAGCGCGTGGCCGTTGGCGCGGCCTTCATGGACATTCTGCTCGGCGAGTGCCAGGGCCTGATCCGCATGCCCCTGGAGCCACAGGATGCGGGCACGGAAATACTGCGTCGATAGCCTGACATCGAGCGGGAAGATCTTTGGTTTCTCGGCCAGCACATGCAGGGAGGCATTGACCCGGTCGATGCGGATTCGCGCCCCGTTCTGGTCGCCGAGATAATGCAGCGCCACGGCGGTCAACCGGTCGGCCAGCATGAGATCGGTCTTGTCGGGTGAGCTCGAAGCGGCCTCGGCGAAACGATCGGCGAGCGCGCGCGCCTTGCCGAACGCGCCATTGTTGAACTGGTCGATGCACAGGCCCCAGAGCGCCCGCAATCGGAAATCCTTGTCGTCGAGCTTGTCGGCCAGCTCTAGCGTGGCCTCGAGGATCGGGCGGGCCTCGCGCGCGCGTCCTTCGCCATACATCAGCGACCAGCCGAGCGCCGCCAGGAGCTGCATGCGCACGCGCTCGTCGCCTTGGTCTCCGAGCGCAGCCAATGCGGTTCTGGCCCGCTCGCGACATTCCGCGAACAGCGAAAGACGAATCCAGAGCGTGACCGACACCGCCGTCAGCGCGATGCCGAGCTGTGCATCGCCATCCGGCGAGAAGGCCCAATCCAGCGCAGCGCGCAGATTGTCCAGCTCCGCGCCATAGACGCCAAGCCAGTCCGACAGCGGCGCGGAGGTCTCGGCCTCGGCGCGCTCGAACAGGTCGCGAAAATGTTCGGCGTGCCGCTGCGCGATCCGCTTCGCTTCGCCGGCCTCGTTCAGCTTGCCGAGCGCGTAGGTGCGCGTGGTATCCAGCAGGCGATAACGCAGCGCTCGCGCACCGGACGGTGCGATCAGCGATTTCGTGACGAGATTGTCGATCGCCTCCATGGTCGCCGACGTGCTGAGCCCATCGCCCGACGCGACGGCGGCAGCCGCCTCCGGCGTGAACGGGCCGACGAACACCGACAATCTCCGCAAGATCGCGCTCTCGGATGCGGGAAGCAGGTCGTAACTCCAGTCAAGCGCGGCGCTGAGCGTCTGGTGTCGCGGGATTGCCGTGCGTCGGCCGCGCCATTGCAGCGAAAACCGGCTGTCGAGCAGGGACGCGGTGCCGGCAATGCCATAGGCATTGACCCGCCCCGCCGCGAGCTCGATCGCGAGCGCGATGCCGTCAAGGCGGCGGCAGATATCCGCCACCAGCGGTGCTTCTTCCGCGCTGAGCTGAAATGGTCCGGAGCTCTGTGCGATACGTTCGACGAAGAGCTGGGCTGCGGGATAGGTGAGGATGTCGGCCACGGCGAGGTCATCGCGCCGGGGCGGACAATCCAGCGGAAACAGTCGAAAGATCCGCTCGCCTTCGCTGCGAAAGGATTCGCGGCTGGTGGCGAGCACATGCAGTCGCGGTGCCTCGCGAACCAGGCGCTCGACGAGCGGCGCGAGGGTCTCCAGCACGTGCTCGCAACTGTCAAAAATCAACAGCGTCGGCTTCGCCTGGAGATGGGTCAATAGCGCCGGGACCGGATCCTCCGCATTGATGGAGAGCCCGAGCGTCGATGCGATGGTGATCGCAGCGAGCTCGGGCTTCCTCACCGGTCCAAAGTCGACGAAGAAGACGCTGCCGTCGAAATGGGTCAGCTGGCGATGGCCCACGGTCACGGCCACTGCGGTCTTGCCGATACCGCCGGGGCCGACCACGGTGACGAAACGATGTTGCGCAAGCCCGGTCGAAATCTTCTCGATGACGTCGTCTCGCCCGATGACCCGGGCAAGCGGCGCGGGGAGCGAGCGGGGAAGGGGTGTATCAATCCGGGAAGCGGGAGGTGCGGGAGCAATTTGGGCGAGTGATGCGACGAAGCAATAGCCGCGCCCGGGGACGTTGACGACATAGCGGGCGGACTTGCCGGTGTCTCCGAGTGCCTTGCGGAGCGCTGCGATGTGGAAACGGAGGCTGCCGTCGTCCACATTCACATCGGCCCAGACGCGTTTGACCAGCTCGCGCTTGTCGACGACTTCGCCGGGCCGCTCGGCCAGGAAGATTAGGATGTCGAGCGCGCGGCCGCCGACGTGAAGATGCGCGCCGTCCTTTTCCAGGAGGCGGGACTTCGGAAACAGTCGAAATGGCCCAAAAGAAATGGCCGAGTCATGGTTGTTGTTGTCTGGCACGCACCATTGCCCCCTCGGCAGGGAGTCAAAAAAGTATGACTTTCTCTACCAGATCGACGCGGTGAGTAAACTGGACGAAAGCAGCGGTGGGTGGCCACCAGTCCAATCCCCACTGCTCAGATCGATTTATTGCAGCGAAATAACGCTTTCCGTTGAATGGCTTAAGCCCATTTTTGAAACGACGCTATCCGAGAAGCTGTCGGTCCTGCGCAGGGGGCGCATGTCGCAAAACGGGGGCGACCTCCGTTTTGCTCGCCAACCCCGCCGTCCCAACGGTCGCGCGCGCCATTGACGATAGCGGCAGAGTGCTGCGAATGGTGGCGGGAGCCGGTCCCGCCATTGATCACAAGCAGCCTGCTTCGGAATAGGACATGCCATCCCTCTCGCGGCGACGTTTCGTCAATGCAGCTGCGTTCGCGGCGACGATCGCGGGATTTCCACGCAGTGGAAGCGCTGCAGGCTATCCATCTCGTCCCATTCGACTGGTGATCCCTTATGGCGCCGGCGGCTCGGGTGATGAGATCGGACGTCCCTGGGTGGAGAGGATGTCATCGCAGCTTGGTCCGACTTTCGTCGAGAACATCGGCGGTGCAGGCGGCGCGATCGGGACGACCGCCGTCGCGCGCGATGCGCCCGATGGCTATTCGCTGCTGCTGGGAAATGGCAGCACGCAGGTCATCATTCCGCTGACGACGGCAAATCCCTCCTATTCCGTTGGCGACTTCCGGGCGATCTATCGCCTGATCAGCAGCGCGCTGGTCTTTGCCGTCCATCCGTCTGTGCCAGCCACAAATCTGAAGGAGCTGATCGCTTACGCCAAGACCAAACCCGGTACGATGTCTTACGGGACGCCCGGCATCGGCACCGGAAATCACCTGGTCGGCGAGATGTTCAAGCAGCAGGCAGGCGGGCTGGATATCGTCCACGTTCCCTATCGGGGGATCGCGCAGGCCACCAACGACCTGGTCGCCGGCCAGATATCTCTCATTATTGCCGTCATGTCGGTTCAATTGCTGCAATTGAGCGAGGCCGGCAAGATAAAGCTGCTCGCGGTCACACCCGACAAGCGGTTGAGCGGTGCGCCTGATATCCCGACTGCCATTGAATCGGGCATGCCGGATCTCAGCTATGAGGGATGGTTCGGTCTGTTCGCGCACAAGATGACGGACGATGCGATCATCGACCGCATCGCGCAGACGACACGGGCGGCGATGGCCGATCCTGCACTCCAGGCGGCGTATCGCGCGCAAGGCATGGAGCCGGATAGCGATTCCAGCCCGGACAAGTTTCAACAAATCGTCGACGCCACCACGGCAAGCCTTGCTCCCGTCATCAAGTCGATCGGGCTCAAGGCGCTGTAAGGGTGACAGGAGCGCAGCTCAGAACCGCTTGGCCATCTCGGCAAGGCGTCGGTGGGCGGTGTCGCGGGCGGCGCGGATCGGCTCAGTTGGGCCTACTGTTGGGCCGATCGGCACGAAGCGTACGTCTCTGACGCCGATGAAGCGGAGCGCCTCGCGCAAATACGGTGTCGCCATGTCGATGCGGCCGCGGTTCATGCCGGTGGCAAAGTCGCTGCCGGAGGCGAGGATGACGATGGTCGGCCGGTCTTTCAGCAACGGCAAATAACCCTGCGCCGGGTCGAAGCGGAACGTCAGGCCGGGCTGGATGACGATGTCGAACCATTGCTTCAGCTTGTAAGGGATGCCGAAATTCCACATCGGCGTCGAGATCAGCACGCGGTCAGCCAGCGAGAAGCGCAGCGCCATCCGCTCGGCTTCGGCAAAGCTGTCCCGCTGCGCGTCGTTGAAGGGCTCTGCTTTCATCCGCGCATATTTGGCCTCGACGATGGGACCTGCAAATTCCGGCATGCGTTCGCGCCAGAGATCGGCGACGTCGATGTCCCAATCGGAGCGCGCCTGGCGAAAGCCGTCAAGAAAGACGCGCGCACCGGCGCTCGACTCGGAATCGGCGCGCGGGGAGCAGGAGAGGTGCAAGAGCTTTGCCACCGCTCATCCCAGCGCTCTGATGACGGCATCGGCGCGCGTGACGACGGCGACGTTCTGCATGGCAAAGTTGATCGAGGCCGAGTGCCAGTCCGCATTCATGGTCGAGCAGCAGTCCTCCGGCACAATCATGAAATAGCCCTTGTCGGCGCCGGTGCGCGCGGTGTGCTCGACCGACATGTTGGTCCAGGCGCCGGTGTTGATGATCATGTCGCGGCCGGTGGCTTTGAGGATCGTCTCCAGCCGCGTGCCTTCCCAGGCGCTCATCCGCATCTTCTCGACGACGAAGTCGCCAGGGCGCGGCTCGAGGCCGGAAACCGGTGCAGCCCCCCAACTGCCGCGTACCATCGCCTTGCTGTCGACGAGGCCCTCGAATAGCGGCGCGTTCAGCGTCACGCCGGGCGCACCGGGCTCGACCACGAACCAGACATGGATGATGGTGACGCCGCGCGCGCGAGCCGTTTCCGCCAAGCGACGAACGTTCTCGACGACATGTTGCTGCTTGGCGTGGCCGGGGGCGCCTGACTCGGCGAACGCGCCGCCGTCCATGATGACGTCGTTCTGGAGGTCCTGGATGATCATGGCGCAGCGGTTTGGATCGAGGTGCAATTCGCCATCGGCCAGGATCGGCGCCGCGGCGGCGGCGCCGGCGCCCGTGGCGCCGCCGCTGCTGCGCCTGCCACTCATATAGGGCTCATGGCGCGGCCCAGCCTTGGTTGGGATGGCGTAGACCGAATGTGTCGAGGTCAGGTAAAGCGTGCGGAAATCCGTGCCGCCCCAGGCGAGATTGGCGACGAGTTCGGGCAGGCGAACTTTTCCGAGCAGCTCGCCGCGCGGCGAATAGACCCAGACTCCGCCGGGCGCGGTGACCCAGACATTGCCGTGCTGGTCGCACTTCATGCCGTCGGGCAGGCCGGGCTCCAGCTCGGAGCGGATGCCGCTTGCGAACACGCGCGCGTTCGACAACGTGCCGTCGGCATTGACGTCGAACACGCGGATCAGCGCCTGCACGGTGTCGTTGACATAGAGCAATTTTTCGTCAGGCGAGAAGCAAAGTCCATTGGGTTGATCGAACAGCGTTCTGTCGACCACCAGCTTGGGTTCGCTGCCGGGCACGACGCGATAGACGCCCTGAAAGCCGAGCTGGCGCGGCCGTTCGACGCCATAGATCGGCATGCGGCCATACCAGGGATCGGAGAAATAGATTGCCCCGGAAGAGTGAACGCAGACGTCGTTGGGGCTGTTGAGCTCCTGTCCGCCAAAATGCGAGGCCAGCACTTCGCGCCGTCCGTCCGGCCGCTCACGGATCAGCGACGAGGTCGCGTGCTCACAGACGATCAGATTCAGTTCGGCGTCGTAGGTCATGCCGTTGCACTTGTTCGACGGACACTTGACCTCAGCGACGCCGCGCCGCGCATCCCAGCGCCGGCGCACGTCGCCCGGCATGTCGGAGAACAGCAGGTACTGATCGACCGGATGCCAGATCGGCCCTTCCGTGAAGTCAAAGCCTGTTCCGACCTGCGCAACGGGCGCGTAAGGATCGATCAGGGTTTCGAATTCGGAGCGCAAGGTGACGTGTGTCATCGGTCGGTCCTCAAGATCATCTCAGGCCGGGAACCAGTTGCGCGCGGGCAGGGACTGCACGATCGGTCCCGGGACCTGGTCGTGGAGCCGGCCCACGACGTTGCCGCCTTCGATCTTGGCGGGGCGGTCATGCACCGGCAGCAGGTAGCGCGAGTTGCTGAGCAGCTTTTTGATCGCGGCCTTCTCGGCGCGCTTACTGGTGCCATGGTTGCCGGTGGTGCGTGGCTCCCAGTCGTGGATCTCGTTGAAGGGCGTGACGATCTGGTCGTTGAAATCGTAGATCACGTCGCCGCAGATGGTGGCGATGCCGTCAGCGGTCTCGACGATGATGTTCATCGAACCCTCGGTGTGGGCGCCGGCAGCATCGCAATAAACGCCGGGCATCAGCTCGATCGGGCCGGTGATTTCGAGGTCGAGGAAGCGCAACGCGCTCTTGGTGTGCAGCCGATCGATCAGGTGCTTGATGTCGGGAGCCGGGTACTGCGGATGCATCAGGCCGGAGACGGAATATTCGAGCTCCTTGCGGTTGAGCACGACGGTCGTGTTCATCGGGAACAGATCGTCCTTGCCGGCATGGTCGATGTGCAGATGAGTGTGGCAGACGAAGCGGACGTCGCCCATCCGCACGCCGTGGCGGGCGAGCTGGTTCTCGATCATGTGTTCGTGGTACTGCAATCCGCGCATGCCCAGCGTTTCCATGATCTGGTTGGAGCGATAGCCGGTGTCGACCACGACCGGATATTTGCCGCCGAGGATCAAAAAGCCGAGCGTAAGGACGCGACGGGTGCGGCCGCAGTCGCGGCCGAGCACCAGGAAGCTCGATTCCAGCTCGATATCGCCGTAGTCCAGGATCTTGATCTCCAGCGCCATTCGTTTCCCTCCCTATTGTGTCTTTATCTGTCAAAGTCGATAGACACGCGTTGCGGTGCCTCTGAAGATCGCATCACGTTGCTCGGCGCTCAGCGATGCGGCTGCCGCGCGAAAGGCGTCGACGAGCTCGCGATAGCTGGTCCACAATTTCTCGATTGGAAAATTGGAACCGAACAGGCAGCGCTCAGCGCCGAAGATTGCGACAGTGTCCGTGACCACGGCGGCGATATGCGTGGGGTCGTTGCGATGGATGAAGGTACCGAGGCCGGAGAGTTTCGAGACCACGTTCGGACAGACCGCGAGCCGGGCCATGCCAGCGCGCCAGGCCGCGCGGCCCGCTGGCGAAGTGTCTTCGAGCATGCCGGCATGCTGAAGGATGAAAGTCACTTTGGGGCAGGACTCGGCGAGCAGCGCTGCATCCGGCATTTGCCGTGTGAAGACCTGGAGATCAAAACTCCAGCCGTAATCGGCGAGCCGGGCGACGTTGCGTCGGACTACGGGATCGATGCAGAGATCGGGCTTGGCCGCGAAGCGATAGAGCGGGTTCTCGTGCCAGTGCATCTGCATGCGCACGCCGCGCACCAGCGGATAGCGCTTCAGGCGGTCGAGCTGCGGGCGCACATCGTCCACGCTGAAATTGGCATAGGCAACGATGGCGTGTGGCCAGCCGTGCTCGTCCGCAGTCTGCTGCACCCAGGCGGCTTCGTCCTCGAAACGGTCGTTGGCCCAGTTGGTCTGAACGTAAACCGAGCGGGTGACACCACTGCCTTTGAGATCGTCGAGATATTCCTGGATCGGGTAATCACGGCGAATGGCCTCGTAGGGTCCAAAGATGCGGGGCTGCATCGGGCCGACCAGCCAGGGCAGGTCCGCCTGCCGCCAGATGTGATGATGGCCGTCGGCAATCTCGGTCACGCAACTCTCCTTCGTCCCAGTGCCAGTACATGCGCGACGATCGACGCGGTGGATCCGCCGTCGACGAGATCGTCGACGAAGCGCTCGATGGCGATGAGCGCTTCGGTCTGCGGGCGAAAGCCCGGGCCCGCCGCGAGCGGCGTCAGCCAGCTGACGCGCCAGGCGCGCCGCGACAGCTTTGCGACCGCGTCGCGCAGCGCGTCCGGTTCGCCGCGCTCCAGTCCGTCCGAGACGACGACCACGGCTGCCCCGCGCGCATACCCGCCGAATCGCGGCACTGCGAGGAAAGCCTGCAGCGCATCGCCAATACGGGTGCCGCCATCCCAGTCGCTGACGAGATGGGCGGCCGCGCTCAGCGCCTGCTCGCGCCGCTTCAGCCGCAACGCACGAGTGACCCGGGTTAGCCGCGTTCCGAAGGTGAAGACCTCGACATTGGGCGCGGCCTGGACCAGCGCATGGGCAAGCTTCATGTTGTCTTCAGTGCGGCTCTTCATCGATCCGGAGACATCGATCAGCAGCAGGAATTTTCGCGGGCGCTGGCGCCGCTTCATGTGGCCGAGCCGCAGAATCTCGCCGTCACTGCGAACGGAGTCGCGCAAGGTGCGGCGGAGATCGGCAAACGGCCCGCGGCGGGCGCGCATGCGGCGGTGGCCGCGGCGCCGCGGCAGGCGCCTGGGTGCCTCACGTGACAGGCGGCGAAGTGCATCTGTCGTGGAAAGCTGCGCAAAGCGGCGTTCGACCAGCGCCTCGGTGCGGGTCGCGGTCAGGCCGGATTCATTGGCGTCATCGGAGAGCAGCGGCTCCTCATCGCCGCGGCCTTCCTCCTGGAGCCGGACGGTCTCGTCGTCCTCGCCGTCATCGGCGCGCTCCAGCGCCTCGCTGCCGCGGAAGTGGAGGTCGAATAGCCGGTTGAAGGTCGCGCGGCGGTCGGGCGGCGGAGCGAGGGTGGCCAGTGCGGCCTGCCTTATGTCCCCGAGGTCGCGCGGCCCGAGCAGCTCGATCGCGGTGAGGAACGCGGTGGTCTGCTCCGGCGCGACGGCAAAATTGTTGGCGCGCATGAGTGCAACGAAGGAAACAAAAATGCGCGCGGCGCGCGGGAGTTCGGGCTCGGTGCTCATGCGGTTGCCTCCGCGAGCATGGCGTCGAGCCGGGGCGAGATGAAGTGCAGGTCCTCCTCGTCCTTGAGCGCCACGCCGATCGAGCGCTTGAACGCGTCGGGCCAGCGCGCGCCGCTCTTGTGCAGGAGCGTTGCGGCCTCGGCCCAGTCGACGGCTTCGGCGACCCCGGGCGCCTTGCTGAGCGGCTCGCGCCGGAGCTTGCCGACCGCCGCGACGACGGCCCGCGCGGTCGCCTCCGCAACGCTGGAAGCCCGCAGCATGACGATGCGCGCCTCGCGCTCCTCGGTGGGATAGTCGATCCAGTGGTAGACACAGCGGCGGCGCAAGGCCTCGTGCAAATCGCGCGTGCGGTTCGACGTCAGCACGACGACGGGGCGCTCGGTGGCGCGCACAGTGCCGCGCTCCGGGATGGAGATCTGGAAGTCGGACAGGAATTCGAGCAGGAAGGCTTCGAATTCCTGGTCAGCGCGGTCGATTTCGTCGATCAGAAGCACGGTCGAGTCCGGCGCACGCAGGGTCGCCAGCATCGGACGCTCGATCAAAAAGGTCTCGCCATAGATGTCGATGCTTTCGTCGCCGGCTTGGCGGATCGCGAGCATCTGGCGCGGATAGTTCCACTCGTAGAGCGCCGCGGAGGCGTCGATACCCTCGTAGCATTGCAGGCGGATCAGCCGACGGCCGAGCACGGCAGCGATGGCTTTTGCGGCTTCCGTCTTGCCGACACCCGGTGCGCCCTCCAGCAGCAGCGGCTTGCCGAGTGCGAGGCCGAGATAGGCGGCCGTCGCAAGCCCCTCGTCGGCAAGGTAATAGGCCGCGCGCAACGCCTTCTCCAGCGCCTCCGGGCTATCGATGCCAACGATGTTGCTGCGGACCGACATGAACCAAAACCTCTAGCGCCGCGCCTGCGGCCGCGCGCCGCCCTGGGCCTTGATTGCGCGCAGCACCTTTTCCGGCGTAATCGGCAGATCGTCGATGCGCACGCCGACCGCGTTGAAGATCGCATTCGCCACGGCCGGCAGCACGGGGTTCGCGCACATCTCACCCGGGCCCTTGGCGCCGAACGGACCGTCGGGGGCCGGGCGCTCCAGCACAGCGATATCGTGCGGGCAGATGTCGCCGGGGCCGGGCATCAGATATTCGACGAAGTCGCGCGGGCCGTGCGCGGGTTCGGGATAATCAGGCTCCGTCGTCTCGTAGAGTGCATGGCTGACGCCCATCCAGGCGCCGCCGACCAGCTGCTGCTCGACCAGACGCGGATTGAGCGCGCGGCCGAGCTCGTAGGCCGAGTCCATCCGTACCATCGCGACCTCGCCGGTTTCGTCATCGACGTCGACCTCGGCGACGAGGCAGGCATGCGCGTAGCAGGTCGCGGGCGACATCTCGCCGGTCTCCGGATTCACTTCAGAGAGAGGCACCAGAAAGATGCCGCGACCGGAGATGGTCTTGCCCTGCTTGAACTGCGCGGCAATCGCGACGTCCTTGGTCGAGATCGAGCGGTGCGGCGCGCCTTTGACGTGGATGTTGCCCCGCCCGTCGGTATCGAGATCGGCGGCGTTGACCTCGAGTTCTTCGGCCGCGGCTTCCATCATCACGCCGCGAGCTTCACGCGCCGCCGCCATCACCGCGTTGCCGACGCGATGTGTCCCGCGCGAGGCGAACGAGCCCATGCAATGAGGGCCGGTGTCGGAATCCGCTGTGTCGACATAGACGTCCTCGACCGGAACGCCCAACGTCTCGGCGCAGATCTGCCGCGTCACCGATTTCATGCCCTGGCCGAGGTCGATGGACGACAGCGCCACAGTGAACTTGCCGCTCGGGTTGGAATGCACCAGCGCCTGGCTGGGGTCGCCGCCGAGATTCATGCCGATGGGATAGTTGATCGACGCGATGCCGCGTCCGCGATGCCGGGTCATCTAGCGCCTCCTGCCGAATACCGAGGAGAAACGGGTCGCGCCATGCGCGGGTGCCCCGGGCCGCGGCGAGGGCGGCGGCGGAGCAGGCGGTGGTGGCTCGCGCGGAGGTTCGCGGGTGACGGTCGGCGGGAGCCTGTCGTAGCTGGTGCGCTGCTGGGCCGGAGCGGTGGGCCGTGCGCGCGAAGAATCCGCCGGGGTCGGCGGGATCACGGCGCGGCTGCCGCCGCCGTCCTTGCGCGAGGATGCGCGCTTGAACTCCTCACGAAGCGGCCATTTTGCCTTTTCGGCCGCGACCTGGACGCATTCGATCAGCGCCGTATTTTTCGCCTCGCGCCGGTGCGCCTTCATGTCGCCGTCGCGATAGGCGTTGAGGATCCGGAATTCCATCGGGTCCATGTTCACGAGGTGCGCGAGCTTATCCATTTGGCACTCGATCGCAAAGTCCATCGCAGTGACGCCGAAGCCGCGCATGGCGGTCGCCGGCGTGCGGTTGGTGAAGACGCAATAGACGTCGCCGTAGACGTTGGGGATGGTGTAGGGGCCCGGCAGATGCGCGGCGCACTTCACGGCGGCGTAGCTGGACAGCCGCGTATAGGCGCCACTGTCGAAATAGCATCGGATTTTCCGCGCGACGACGCGGCCGTCGCGCATCACGCCATCCTTGATGTAGATACGCTCGGCGCCGCGCGGTGGGCCGTACTGCATCTCCTCCTCGCGCCCGAACACATAGCGCACGGGTCGCCCGGTCAGCATCGCGCCGAGGATGGCGAGCGGTTCGGTCAGCGTGTCCACTTTGCCGCCAAAGCCGCCGCCGACGGTGCCGCCGATGAAGTGGAAGGTATTGGACGGCATGTCCAGGATCTTGGCGCAGGTGTCGACCGAGAAGAACAGCGCTTGGGTCGAGGTGTAGACGACATAGCGGCCGTTGGTGTCGGGTGCTGCGATCGCACCGTTGGTCTCGGTCGGGGCGTGCTCGATCGGCGACATCTGGTAGCGCTGTTCGAGCACGTGATCGGCGGTCGCGAGCGCCGCGTCGGCGTCGCCAAAGCGCAATTTTTGGTGGTCGTAGGTCTCGTGATAGGTGAACGTGTTCTTGGGATAGGTCTCGTTGACGACGGGCGCGCCGGGCTTCAGCGCGTCCTCGACGTCGAACACCGCCGCCAGCGGTTCGTAGTCGACCTTGACCTTTGCGACGGCCTCAAAGGCCTCGCGCTCGCTGTCGGCAACGATCGCGACGATCGGCTCGCCCTTGTAGCGGACCTTGTCGACCGCGAGCGACGGCTCGTCGTCCTTGCCGAAATTGATCAGGCTCAGGAGCGTGTTGAGATTGACCGGCACATCAGTGCCGCGGATGATCCGGCGTACGCCGGCCGAGCGCTCGGCCTCGGCGGTGTCGATGCGGCGAATTCTGGCATGCGCCTGCGTCGAGCGGACGACCTTCAGATGCAGCATGCCTTGCAGCTTGTGGTCGTTGAAATAGCTGGACGTGCCCGTGACATGACCGAGCATGTCCTGGCGCTGGGTGCCCTTGCCGATCTCATTCAGATTGTCGTCGCGCTCGTCGGCGAAAATGTCCTTGCGCAGTTCCAGCATGGTCGCGTTCCCTTAGGCGCTGACCCGGCCGCCGGCGGCGGCGAGGATAGCATTGATGATCGGCTCGTAGCCGGTGCAGCGGCAGATGTTGCCGGAGATGGCTTCAATGACCTCGTCGCGGCTCGGCGAGGGGTTGCGATCGAGCAGGGCCTTTGCGGCCATGAGCATGCCCGGCGTGCAATAGCCGCACTGGGCGGCAAAATGGTCAGCGAAGGCGCGCTGGAGCGGATGCAAGTTCGGGCCCTGCTTCATGCCGTCGAGTGTCTCGATCGAACGGCCGCCGACAGTTTCCGCCAGCGTCAGACAGGAGAGATGAAGCTCCCCGTCGATCAGCACGCTGCAGGTGCCGCAGCCGCCTTGGCCGCAACCAAATTTCGGCGTCATGTCGCCGATCAGCTCGCGCAGCGCGACCAGGAGATTGGTGCCACCGTCGACGAAGATCGCGACGTCGCGGCCGTTGTGACGAAATTGCAGGGGGACCTTGGACATGACAATCTATTCCTGACCGGACAGCAGACGGCGCAGATGGACGCCGACGATCTCGCGGCGATACCAGGCGCTGCCGAGCGCATTGTCGAATGGCGATGTTCCTTCGGCGGCGGCGGATGCGGCGGCCGCGATGGTCGCGGCATCCAGCGAGCGACCCTCCAGCGCACGCTCGGCGGCGCGAGCGCGGATCTGCGTCGGGGCCATCGAGCCCAGCGCGATCCGGGCGCCTGCGATCCGGCCGCCGCTGATCGGCAGATGCGCGGCCAGCGTGATGACCGAACCGCCCTTCGGTTTGATGCGCGCGATCTTGCGATAGCAGAATGCCTCGCTGCTTGCCGGCCGGGTGCAGGAGACCGACAAGACCAATGTCCCGGCCTGTCGCTCGCGCGCCTGCAAGAACTCCTCGATCGGGATGTCGCGCGCGCCGAAGCCGCCTTGCACTGCCACGGTGGCATCGAGCGCCAGCAGCGCGACGGTGAAATCGCCATAGGGGGTCGGGGCGAAGAGATTGCCGCCGACAGTCCCCATGTTGCGCACGGCGGGGCCACCGATCGAGCGGGCAGGGGCGTGGAGGAAGCCGAGGTCGCGTTCGGCAAGCACGCGCGCGAAGGTGACGCCGGCGCCCAGCGTGATGCGCGGGCCGGAGGCATCGATCCGGGTCAACGCCTGGTCCTGGGCGCGGACGACGGTCGAGATCGACACATCGCCCTCGTTCAGTGCGCGCATCACCAGCGTGCCGCCGCCAAGATAACGCGCGGTGCGGTCCGAGGACAGCGCGCCCGCCGCCTCGCTGGCACTGGCAAAGGTCTTCACTGTCACGGGCATTTAGGCGGCCTCCTTGAGATGCCGGCGGATTGCCTCGAACCCGGCCTGGTAAATGTCTTCCGCGACCATATGCGTGATGCGGTCACGGTCTTCGGGCTTGGTCGTGAAGCGAGACTCCCAATGCCAGAAGGTGCGATCGCCGTCGGTGACCGGCAGCAGGCGGACATGAGCGACGTAGTTGAACATCGGGATCGGCGTATCGAGCAGGCAATAGCTGAAGCTCTGCTCGATGTCGGACAGCGCCAGCAATTGCTCGCGCAGCTCGGCGCCGTCCTTCAGCTTGAACCGCCTGATGCAGCCGATCTTGTCGGAGGCGTGCGCGCGCTCGATCGAGGAGGTCGCGACTGCCGGATGCCAGCGGTCGTGTCCGTTGAAATCGCGTAGCATGGCCCACGCGGCATCGGTCGGTGCGTCCAGGATCGTGCTTTTGACGATATGCGGCACGCCCGTCAGCCTCCGAACACGCGCTTGAGGGCATCGAACCCGCCTTGAAACACGCCGCCGCCGATATTGCCGACGAGCTCGGTTTCGCGATCCGGCGCGCAGTCGAATTCGGCGGTCCATTCCACAAAAGTCTGGTCGCCGTCGGTGACGGGCGTCAGCCGCAAGGTCGCGATATAGTTCTCGACGCCCATCGGGGATTCCAGGATCGAGTAGGTGCAGAACATGTCGTAGTCGGAGAGCCCCAAAAGCTTCTCGCGGATGCGGTCGCCGTTGCGCAGGCGAAAATCCCTGACGCAGCCGATCTTGTCGGAGGGCTCACCGCCCTCGATGCGGCTCTCCGCGATCGCGGGGTGCCAGTTCGGCAGGCCGTTGAAGTCGCGCACGCGCGCCCAGACGCGGTCGTTGCGCGCGTTGACGACGGTGGAGACGTAGACGCGGGGCATGGGTCAGACCTCAGCTCTTCTTCCGCGGACCGCGTTCGGCCGGCGGCTCGCCACCGCCCTCAGCCGCAGGCGGGGACGCCGCGGGCTTGTCACCGCCACCCTTACGCGCGGACTCCTTGATGCCCTGCATGTCGCGGGCCTCGCGGATCAGGCCCGGCATTTTCGAGAGGCTACCGCCCTCGACCCCGATATCGGCGAGGAGGGAGTCGATCAGCGGCGCCTGCACGCGATAGCGCAGCGCCGAGTCGATCACCTCGTCGGTGGCGCTGCGGCCGCCATTGCCACCGCCGCCATTGCCGTTGAGCCCGTCGACCTGGAGGATGCGGATGCCCTCGATCTTCTCCATCGGCTTGACGCTCTCCCGCACGATGCCCTCGATACGGTCGAGCAGTTTGCGGCGGAACAGCGAGTAGCGGGCCTGGTCGGTGAGCACGTTCTCGGCCTCGTTGAGCATCCGGTGCGCCTCGGCTTCGACAGTGGCACGGACGCGCTCGGCATCGGCGGCGATCCGGGTCTCCTCGGCCTGCTTCTCGGCGATGATGACTTCGACCGTCTTGCGGCGTTTGGCGATCTCGCTTTCGCGCGCGGTGATGACGCGCTCGGTCGCTTCAGTGGCCCGCATCCGCGCTTCCTCGGCCATCGCCTTGGCGGCGGACTCCTCCAGCGACTTCTGATGGATGGCGATTGCTTTCTCCATCAAGACGGTCTCGACCTCCTTCTCGCGATTGACCTCGAGCTTACGCAGCTCACGCTCGCGGCCGACGCGGGCCTCGTCCAGGCCGCGGTCGGAAGCGATGCGCGCGCGCTCGACCTCCTCGCGGGAGGCAATCTCGGCTTCCTGCAGCGACTGGACGCGGGCGACCTCCAGCTGCTCGATCGAGCGGCGGCGCTCCAGGCGGGCGGCTTCCAGCGCCTGTTCGCGGGACACGTCGGTGGTCTCGACCTCTTTCCGGGCGACAATCTCAGCCTGCTTGACCTGGCGGTCGGCGTCGATCCGCTCGGATTTTTTGGCGGAAAGGGCGATCACGCGGTCTTCGTCGGCGATCTCGATCGCTTTCTTCTGCTCGATATTGAGCACCTCGCGCTTCTTGGAGGAGTTGATCCGTTCGGCCTCCAGGGCAAGATCGACAACGATACGCTGGCGCTCGATGGCATCGCGCCGCTTCAGCTCGGCGGCTTCCAGCACGCCCGTACGCTCGATTTCGAGCGAGCGGGTGTCGCGCTCGGCCTGGATACGCTCGGCCGCGACCGCCTTCTCCTGGGCGATGCGGGCCGCCTCGATCGCTTCGCGCGAGGCGATGTCGGCTTCCTCGATGGCCTGGTTGCGGGCGATCTCCAGCGAGCGGACGCGCTCTTCCTGGGCGATGCGGCTTGCTTCCGTGGTCTCGCGCGCTGCGATGCCCGCGACTTCGAGGGTCTGGTTGCGCTCGATCTCCAACTGCCGCGTGTTCTGCTCGGCTGCGATGCGATCGGCGGCGAGCGTCCGCTCCCGCGCGATGCGGGCAGCTTCGACGGCGCGCTGCGCCTCGATCTCGGCCTCCTGGATGGTGCGGACCTGCTGGATCTCCAGCGCGCGTGTGCGCTCGTCCGAAGAGATGCGCTCGACATTGACGATCAGCGTCTGGGCGATGCGCGCCTTCTCGGTGGCTTCGCGGGCCGCAATCTCGGCCTCGTCGACGGCGCGGGTGCGCTCGATCTCCCGGCGCCGCGTCTCTTCTTCATTGGCGATGCGGGCATCGGTGATGACGCGGTCCTGCTGGATCCGGGCCTTCTCGATCGCCTCGCGTGCGGCGATCTCGGCTTCCTCGACGGTACGCATCCGCTCGATCTCGTGTTGGCGGACCTCGCGCTCGGAGGCAATCCGGGTCGTGTCGATCGAGCGCTGGTTGGCGATGCGGGTTTTCTCGATATCCTCGCGAGCCAGCAGTTCCTTCTCTTCGATAGTGCGGGTGCGCTCGATCTCCTTCTGACGGGTCTCGCGCTCGGAGGCGATGCGGGCCTCGGCAATCGCTTGCTCGTTGGCGATCCGGGAGCGCTCGATCGCCTCGCGCGCGGAGATCTGGGCCTGTTCGGCCTCGGTTTCCCGCAGCGCGCGTTCGCGAGCGACTTCGGTGCGCTGAAGCGCGCGGCGCATCTCGATGTCGCGCTCTTGTTCCAGCCGCGCAGTCTCGCTTTCGCGCTCAATGTCCAGTGCCTGCCGCTCGGCCTCCAGATTGCGGGTGCGGATCCGGATCATCGAGTCCTGCTCGATGTCGTTGCGCAGCTTGCGCCTCGCCTCGATGTCCTCCATCAGCTTGGTCAAGCCTTCGGCGTCGAAGCGGTTCGATGGGTTGAAGAATTCGAGGTCGGTCTGGTCGAGATCGGTGATGGCGACGGATTCGAGTTCAAGACCGTTCTGGGCGAGAGCCTCGGCCGCATTGGTCTTGACGCGCACGACATAGTCGCCGCGCCGTTCGTGCATCTCTTCGAGGGTCATTTCGGATGCGACCGAGCGGATCGCGGAAATGAACTTGCCGGCCAGCAGCGCGTGGAGCTGTTCCGGCTCCATGGTGCGACGGCCGAGCGTTGCTGCGGCGATCGAGACGGCTTCGCGGGTGGCCTGGACCCGGACATAGAAGTCGGCCTCGATATCAACGCGCATGCGATCGCGCGTGATCACCGCGTCCTGCCGGGAACGCACGATGCCCATCGGCAGCACGTTCATGTTGACCGACGTGTAATCGTGAATGAACGGCAGCACGAAGGCACCGCCGTTGATTACGACGCGTTCGCCAAGGAAGCCGGTCCGGACGAACGACACCTCCTTGGAGGAGCGGTGGTAGAGCCAGTTGACGATGTAGACGCCAACCACGATCACGATGATCGCGACGATCAGCCAGAGGATGAGCTCGCCGACCAGGATCCCTGACATGTTTCCCTCCCTCAATCTGACAGGCGTTATCGCGCGCCGATCGCCTTGAATTTGCGGACCTGTTCCGTCAGCGCCCGCTCCACCGGCAGCCGCTCCATTGAGGAGGCACCGTAGAAGCCGTGGCAGTAACGGGTGTTCTTCATGATGAAATCGGCATCCGCCGGATCCGCGATCGGGCCACCATGGGCGAGCACGAGGATGTCCGGATTGACGCTGAGCGCGGCTGACGCCCAGGTGTCGATGCGCGCCGGGCAATCCTTGAGCTTGGGCGCAGTCTGCGCGCCGATCGTGCCGCCGGTGGTGAGCCCGAGATGGCAGACGATGATGTCGGCGCCGGCGATCGCCATCGCGGCGGCTTCCTTCTCGCTGAAGACGTAGGGCGTCGTCAGCAAATCCTTCTCACGCGCCTTGGCGATCATGTCGATCTCCAGCGCGTAGGACATGCCGGTCTCTTCGAGATTGGCGCGGAACACGCCGTCGATCAGGCCGACGGTCGGGAAGTTCTGCACGCCGGCGAAGCCGAGCGCCTTGAGCTGGTCGAGGAACACGTCCATGTCGCGGAATGGATCGGTGCCGTTGACGCCGGCAAGCACCGGCGTCTTGCTGACCACGGGCAACACTTCGCCGGCCATCTCCAGCACGATGGCGTTGGCGTCGCCATAGGGCATCAGCCCCGCAAGCGAGCCGCGGCCGGCCATGCGGTAGCGGCCGGAATTGTAGATCACGATGAGATCGACGCCGCCGGCTTCCTCGCATTTGGCCGAGAGGCCAGTGCCGGCGCCGCCGCCGACGATCGGCTCACCGCGCTTCGCCATCTCGCGAAACCGCTTCAACAATGACGCGCGTTCAAACCGGGCCATCGGTCACCTCGCTAGTCTCCGGCGCGCCCCGGCGCGTCCGAACAGGGTTCGGAACGCGCTTACGATGGTCGAGGCGAACTCGGGATCGTTGATGTTCTGCTTGACGCGGATCAGTTGGCGGTTGCCGGTCGCACGCACCGTGCGCTCCAGCGTGCGGAACAGGGCGGCGTCGGCCTCGCCATCCCAGAACGGCTGGCCGCGGGCATCGAGCGCGGAGACGCCCCTCTCGGGCAGGAAGAAGCGCACCGGCCCATCCATCTGGTTGAGGCGCTCGCCAATCCAGCGGCCCATGCGTTCGTTTTCCTCCACTGTCGTCCGCATCAGCGTCACCTGCGGATTGTGGACGTGGAATTTGCGGTCGCGGTAGCGCTCGGGGATGGTGTCGGGTGCGCCGAAATTGACCATGTCGAGCGCGCCGACCGAGCCGATATAGGGCAGGCGGGTGCGAATGATCGCGCCGAAGCGATCCTCCGTCGCCGGAAACACGCCGCCCATCAGGAGGTCGCAGATCTCGGTGGTGGTGAGATCGATGACGCCGGCGATCTGGCCGGAGTCGACCAGCTTCTCCATCGAGCGGCCGCCGACGCCGGTGGCGTGGAAGACGAGGCATTCGAAATCTTCGCGCAGATCGGCCGCGATCTTCTGCACCGCCGGCGTGGTGACGCCGAACATGGTGATGCCGACCGATGGCAGCTCGGTACTCGCCGCTCGCCCTTTGGCCTCGCGCTGGTCGAGGCGGGCCTTGACCATGCCGGCGATCGCGTTGGCGCCGTTCGACAGCACGGCGCGCGAGATCGAGTTGAGGCCCTGCACGTCGGTAACGGAATGCATCATTGTGATGTCGGCGGGGCCGACATAGGGCGCGACATCGCCGGAGGCGACCGAGGAGATGATCAGCTTTGGCACGCCGACGGGGAGGGTGCGCATGCCCGGCGCGACCAGTGATGCCGCACCGGAGCCGCCGGCGGAAATCACGCCGGCAATATTGCCCTGCCGCTTGATCCAATTGGCGAACGCGTCAGCCATCGCGGTGACTGCAGCACCGCGGTCCGGGCCGAACACGACCGAGCCGCCGCGACCGTGGTTCAGCGCGATTTCCTGGGCGGAGACATCGGAGGTTGCGTGCTTGCCGCTGGTGGAGACATCGACCAGCCGTGTGCGCAAGCCGCTTTCGGCAATGATGTCGCGAATGAAGCGGAGTTCCGTTCCCTTGGTGTCGAGCGTGCCGACGACCAGTACGACCGGAGGGCCGGAAGTTTGCGCGGTCACCGGCTCGCGCTTGCGCCGCGCGGTCTCGTCGAGGCGCGCGACCTGCGTCGATAGCGTACGCGCGGCGGCCTCGATACGCCCGATCGGGACCGGCTGGGACCAGCGCGTCGGCGGGGTGGGGTTGGAGATGTAGATCCGGATCGGGCCGCTGGTGCGTGCAGGCTGAGGCACCGGCTTTGCTTCGCCGCCGACCGCGGCCCCATCGATGTCGGGTTCGAGCTCGGCGTGCATTCCAACGCCGAGCAGACGCTGCTGCAGCTCGCGGTCGGCTGACAGCCGGGCCGAGTCGATGATGCGGTTGATGCGGCCGTTGACCATGATCGCGACATCGCGCGAGATGGTGGTGGCGACGCCGATGTTCTGCTCGATCACGAGCACAGACATGTCGCCGTCTTCGCCGAGCTGCAGCAGCATTTCCTCGACCTGGGCGACGATGACGGGCGCAAGCCCCTCGGTCGGCTCGTCCATGATCAGCAAATGCGGATTGGTCACGAGTGCGCGCGAGATGGCGAGCATCTGCTGCTCGCCGCCGGAGAGTTGGCCGCCGCCATGGTCCTTGCGCTCGGCGAGCCGCGGAAACGTCTCGTAGATGCGCTCGACGGTCCAGGCACCGGGCCGCATCCCGCCGGCAAGCTGCAAATGTTCATCGACGCTGAGCGAGCGCCAGAGCCGGCGGCCCTGCGGCACATAACCGACGCCGAGCCGCGCGATGTGCGCTGGCGGCCGCCGCGTGATGTCCTCGCCGCGGATTCGGATCGAGCCGCCGCTGACGGGCACGAGGCCCATGATCGCCTTGCACAGCGTGGTCTTGCCCATGCCGTTGCGGCCGACCACGGAAAAAACGCCGGCGTCGAGCGAGAGATCGACGCCCTGCAGCGCGTGCGAATGGCCGTAATAGACGTCGAGGCCCCGGACATCGAGCGCAGCGGGAGCGCGGCGGACCTCACTCATGGCCGCCTCCGAGATAAAGCTCCTGCACCTCGGGGTCGGACTGGATCTCCTCCGGCACGCCTTCCTTGAAGATGCGGCCGTTGTGCATCATCGTCACGCTCTCGACGACGCGCAGCGCCACGTCCATATCGTGCTCGATGATGATGTAGCCGATATGCGCCGGCAGCGAGGTCAGGATCTCGACCAGCTCGGCCCGCTCGGTCGGTGAGAGACCGGCGGCGGGCTCATCGAACAGCACGAAGCGAGGGGCGCCTGCGAGCGCCAGCGCGATTTCGAGCTGGCGCTGCTGGCCGTGGGCGAGCTCGGCGACGCGCTGGTCCTTCACCGCAGTCAGATGTACGGCCTGTACCAGACTGTCTGCAGCATGCATCAGCGCATCGTTCTGGCCGGGGCGCAGGAACGAGAAGCGCCCGCGCGAGACGCCACGGCAGGCGAGGTAGACATTGTCCTGGACGGTGAGGCCGGGGAACAGCGCGGAGATCTGATAGGTTCGTCGCAGCCCGCGGCGGATGCGCTCATAGGGCGGGAAGTGCGTCACGTCCTCGCCAAAGAAGCGGATCGTGCCCGATGTCGGCGGGAAGTCGCCGGTGATGCAGTTGAACAGCGTGGTCTTGCCGGCGCCATTGGAGCCGAGCACGGCGCGCCGCTCGCCGGGGCGCACGGTGATGGTGACGTCGGTCAGCGCGGCCAGCGCGCCGAACAACCGGGTGACGCCGCGCAGCTCGAGTGCTGCACCGGCACCGACAGCGGAGAGGCGCTGGGCGACGCTATCCATGGCCGCGTCCTCCGCCCGGGCGATCTGACCGCGGACGTTGGCTCTGGCGCCAGCGCTGCCACAGGCCGATCACGCCGTCCGACGACCAGAACACGATGGCGAGGAAGCCGAGGCCGATCAGCAGCCGGAACCGGTTGCCGTCGAGCCCGATCTTGACCAGGAAATCGAGCGCAAACGTGCGCAGGAGGACGAAGACCAGTGCGCCGATATAGGGGCCGATCGGTCGGGTAATGCCGCCGACGACGGCGATGATGAGAATGTCGATGCAGGCGCCGACGCTGACCGAGCCCGGCGAGATCTGGCGGTAGTTCCAGACCTGGAGCACGCCGGCGAGGCCTGCGATGAAGGACGCCACCGCGTAGGCCGCGACACGGTGCGCATTGACGTTGAAGCCGAGCGCGGCCATGCGTCGCGGATTGTCGCGTACGCCCTGCAGCGCCAGGCCGAACGGCGCGCGCGAGATGTAATCGACGGCGAAGTAGCAGATCGCGGCGACCGCGAGCACGACATAGTAGAAGGGAATATCCCAGCGCCAGTCGACGCCCCAGAAATGCGGCGTCGAGACATTGTTGATGCCGGTGTGGCCGTTGAAGATCGCCCAGTTCTGGTTGGTGAAGTAGTAGAAGGCCGCGCCGATCGCGAGCGTGATCATGATGGTGTAGATGCCCTCGGTCCGCACCGCGAGCGCGCCGCCGAGCGTGCCGAAGATGGTCGCGAGCGTCAGCGCCATCGGCACCGCCAGCCACCACGGCCAGCCCAGGCTGATATTGGCATTGCCGCTGACGCCGAACACCGCGACCATGTAGGCGGCGAAGCCTGCGATGGTGAGCTGCATCAGGCTGACCATGCCGGCATAGCCGGCCAGGAACATCAGGCTGAGCGCGATAGTGCCGAGGATCAGCGTCGTCGCAAAAATCTCGATCAGGAAGAAGCCGTTGGCGATCAGCGGCATGATCAGGAGGATAGCCGCCACGATCCAGGCGGCGGGATTGTTGATGTCGGGCCAGCCGTGTACGATCGGCCGCTGTGCCGTTGGGACAGCGGCGCGGACTTGAATGCGGGCGTCGTGGGTCACCGACATGTCAGCGCCTCGCCAGCAGGCCCTGTGGCCGAAGCGCCAGCACCAGCACCATGATCAGGAAGGTCACGACGATGGCGTAGGTCGGGATGTAGACCGAGCCGAGTTGCTCGGCGAGGCCAATGATCAGCGCGCCGAGCGCGGCACCTGGTATCGAGCCCATGCCGCCGACGATCACCACCACGAGCGATGCGAGCAGGAAACGGATGTCTTCGCCGGGAGACAGTGACTGGAAGGTGCCGCCCACGACGCCTGCAATACCGGCAAGCCCGGCGCCAAGCGCAAAGACCAGCACGAAGACGATCTGGATGCGCACGCCGGTTGCGGCAAGGATGTCACGATCGTCAACGCCGGCGCGGATGATCATGCCGATCCGGGTGCGGTTGAGCGCGAGCCACATCGCGATGCCGATGATCACGGAGGCCAGGAAGATCACGAGCCGGACCAGAGGATAACGCAAATAGACCGGTTCGCCCGAGGATTTCACCGCGGTGAGCAGCGGCAGATCGATCGGGCCGATCAGCCAGGTCGGCGTCTGGATCTGATAGAAGTCGCCGCCGCAGGCCCACAGCATAAGATCGGCGAACACGATCGAGAGCCCGATCGTCACCATGGTCTGGCGCAGATCCTGGCCCTCCATGCGGCGGAACACAAGGACCTGAAGCAGGACGCCGACCAGCGCCGTCAGGATGAAGGCGACGATGAACGCAAGAATCCAGGAGCCGGTCGAGGCGCTGACGGCGTAACCGACATAACCGCCGAACAGATAGAGCGAGCCGTGCGCGAGGTTGACGTTGCGCATCAGGCCGAAGATCAGCGTGAAGCCGCTGGCGACGAGGAAATAGAGACCGCCGAGCGTGATGCCGTTGAAGAGCGCGTTGAGGAACACCCGCTTGCGGCCGATCGCCTCTTCAATCCCCGGTGGCCATACCGCGAAGATCAGCCACAGCGCCACTGCGATCGCGATGATGACGATCAACGCCCAGGCGGGATGGCGCTCGACAAAGCGGGTCATGGCTTCACCTCGTGCCCCCTTGTGGGCGAGGTCGCACGCAGACCGTTGCCGGCCGCAAGCCCTGCCATGAACGTACGCTCCCTATCGACCGCGATCCTCTTGTCGGGATCGCGTTGCGCACATCCTAATGGGATGCACGGGAGCGCATTTGATCGTGAGTATCTTTTCGCGCGTTCGTCAGCCGCGCAAAACCTTGGCCGCGCGGCGATAATCGGTCGGCGCCATCCCGACATTGGCGGCGAAGAAACGGGTGAAACCGCTCTGCGAGGAGAAGCCGAGATCGAAGCCGATATCGGCAATCGGCGCTTCGCTTGCCACCAGCGCCTCCAGCGCCTGCTCCATCATCAGCGTGTTGAGATAGAGGTGAGGTGTGACGCCCGTCTGGGTGCGGAACAGCCGGTAGAAATGCGGCCGCGACAGGCCGGATTCGCGCGCGATGGTGTCGAGTTCGATCTCGGCGCCGGGGCTCTCCGACATCATCTTGATGCACTTGCGAACACGAAAATCGGTGACGGAGCCGTTCGCGCGCGGATCGCGCGCGGTCTCGGCCTGTTGCCAGCTTTCGTCGTAGCACACGTCGATCAGCCGTCTCAGCTCGCCATCGAGGCTGTTCAGCGAGGGTGCGCCGCACACAAGGGCGGCTGCGTGCCTGATTTGCCTGTCCAGCGCAGCCGACCGCGAAAACTGGGTCCGGCCGAAGCGCAGGCGGTCGGCGCCAGGCGCGTCGGGCGCGAACCACTCCGCATTGACATAGAGCACGAAGAAAACGGCACCGCCGTCGAGATCGGAGGGGAGGAAATTGTGCGGCTCCCATGGATTGACCGCGACTACGGAACCTTCAGTGAGCTCGTAACGTCCATCGTTGACATCGATGCATGCGTAACGTCCCCCGACATGGAAGATCAAATGACCTTCGCGATGCGCGTGGATGTTGAAGGGGCGGTTCAACTGATAGACCGTCGCCCGGCCAAAGCGGCCGTGGAAGACGGCGAGCGCCCGGCTCATCCCTTCTCTCCCAAAAGCTCTCGTCTTTTTTTGTTAGCGTTCAACAACCGGGGAGAGAATGCAAGGGCGCGCGTGTCGCGCTCTTTGCAAATCTCTCCCCGGTCAGTCATGGCGTCGCTGATACGACTACGTCAGTACTTCTTACATTCCGGTACTGTACGGCTTGGCAAACCGATCTTGGCAAACACTGCGGGGTCGTAGCCCAGCGTCTGGTTCACGTTCGGGATCACCTTCACGACCTTCGAGAACAGCGCGCCCTTGCCGTCGTCGACGACTTCGGTGACGAAGTTGGTGCCGATCGCCTGGCGGTTGGCGTCGAGCTTGATCTTGCCGTTGGGTGCATCGAGCTCGATCTTCGCCAGCGCGGCCTTGTACTTGGACTGGTTGTCGCTGAGATCGCCATTGACCTGACGCAGTGCCAGGATCAGCGCCATGGTCGAGCCGTAATAATTGGTTGCGAGCAGCGACGGGCTCGGGAAGCGCTTGTTCGGCGGGAAGGCGTCCTGATAGTCCTTCACGAACTTCTGCCAACCGGGATCTTCCCAGGTGTCGGCTTGGCCGCTCGCGGCCAGCGTGCCGACCAACGCGTTCTTGGCGTTGCCCTTGGACGACAGGATGGTCTGGTCGATCATGATCGAGCCGCCCATCAGATGCGCCTTGCCGCCGGCCTGTTGGTACTGGTTGAGGAAGTTGACCGCGTCCGCACCGCCGAGACCGAGATAGATCGCATCGACATCGTCGGGCAGCGCGGCGATGACCGAAGCGAAGTCCTTGGTGCCGAGCGGCACCCATTGCCGGTTGGTGACCTGTCCGCCGGCGCCGCAGAATTCGAGCACGAGGCCGAACACCTGGGTGTAGATGAAGGAATAGTCCTCGCCGACGGTCGCGATCTTGCGATACTTCTTCTCATCATAGGCGTATTTGCCGAGGCCGACCTGCCACTGCGCGCCGTCCATATTGTAGCGGAAGAAGTTCGGGGCCGGATCGACATAGGTCGTTTCCTGCGCGCCGGAGGCCGCATTGATGAAGGTCAGCTCCGGATGGGTCTTGGCGAAGTTCTTGACCGCGATGCCCTCGTCGCCTGACAGCGGCGACAGCAGGATCTGCACCTTGTCCTGCTCGATCAGCTTTCGTACCGCGCGGACCGCGGAATCGGGTGTCGCGTCGGTCGAGGCGATGACGAATTCGAGCTCCTTGTCGCCGACCTTCTTGCCGAGCACGTTGAGTGCGGTCTGGAAGCCGCGGATGCCGTCCTCGCCGAGCACGGTGTAGGTGCCTTCGAGCGTCGCGGTGACGCCGACCTTGATCTTCTCCTGCGCGAAGGCGGTGCCCGACAACAACAGGCTGCTCAACGCGATCAGTCCTAGACTGCCTTTCAACATTGCTCTCCTCCCTGGGACGTTCTTGTCGCTGTTTTTCACCGCATCCTCGCGCGTCCGCCGCGTGGTGCGACGTTTTTGCAAGGCCAACGGTTCTTGAGATGGAAGCTAACCGAAGTCGGATGCGGCGCACGCATCGGAGCCATGCGCGGCTTAACGGGCAGTCTCATTTTGAATGGTGCGTCGCAAATCGTTCCGCGGTGCAATAGGCCTGCTCGTGCTGCACGTTGTGATCGGCGTCACCGAAGCGCGATCGGGGCCAGCGTTCATTTCAGCAGGCTCCAATATGCGATGGCACGGCGGAAGCCTTCCGTCGCGGCGGCTAGGAGCTCTGGTTCTTCTTCAGCCACGCGGCGGCCTATACCAACAACGCGAACTATCCGGGCGCGATGTTCTTTGACCCCGAAACGATGGATGCTCAGATCAACAATTCTGGCTGGGTGAAGGGATTGGCGGAATACATCCGAGCTTGGGCCCCCATGTGCTCCGGCAAGACGCGCCGATTGGCTCGTCCGTCCGCCTGATGGTGAAAGACGTGGAGCCGCTCGGGCCGCATACGCTCGTGATTGGAACCGTAGGCGCATTTCCGTTCACGGCGGCAGATGCCGGTCGGTGTTGCTGCGGCGCCGGATCGCGTGATAGACGTCGCGATTGATCTGGAGCGAACGCACCTTTTCGACAAGGTTTCAGTGAAGTTCATCTAGGACTACGGCGTTCCAGGCCGGGCATTTGCCCGGTTCGCCGGAATTGCGTCAGGCCGCGACATCGTGAGATATCACGGTGCGCGGCTTGTCTCGTTCACGCAGGCCGATGCTGCAACGGTGAGGAGCAGGGCGACATGACCATTGGTCTGCCAAGCGAAGTCGAAGTCATTACGTTGTTCGTCGATGACATTGCGTCGGCAAAAGCCTTCTACGCCAAAGTATTCGCGTCCGAGACGGTCTGGGAAGATGCGGTCTCATCCGTACTGAGATTTGGTGGTCTCCTGATCAACCTTCTCGACGTGTCTCGGGCACCGCCGCTTGTCGAGCCGCTGCGTGTCGCGCAGCCCTCCGCAGGGGCGCGCGCACTCCTGACGATCAGGGTCGTCGACGTCGATCAGGTCTGCTCGGCCCTGCGGGAGATTGGCGTCGATCTGCTCAATGGCCCGATCGACCGTCCGTGGGGACGGCGAACTGCGGCCTTTGCCGACCCTTCAGGCCATGTTTGGGAGATCGCGCAGTTGATCGAGCGGAAATAGCAGCCTGTTGCCGGCCCGCCGATTGCGACAGCTTCCTGCAAACACGGGGGGAGTTGGACCAGCGCTAACCCGCACCAATGGGGCATGCCCCGGACCGGCAATAGGCCTGCCCCGCACGGACGATTGACAGGCAATTATTACATGTCTAAAAATATGCAAATTCATATAATTCGTGAGATGCCTGAATGGACGTGCATCCGCTCAAGCTCAAGGTCAGGTCGTATGCCGCGGAGACGCCGTTCATACGGAGCCTTGTGCTTGACGTGGAGGACGGCGTCGTGCCGCGATGGCAGGCCGGCGCACATGTCCGCGTGGCGCTTCCTGATGGAGGCGACCGGCCGTACTCGCTGATGGCTCTGCCGGGCCTGCCCGAGGGCACGCTGGCGCTCGGGGTGCTGCGCGAGGAGGCTTCGAGCGGCGGCTCGCAGTTCATGCATGCGCTGAAGATCGGCGATGTCGTGCGGGCGAGTGCGCCGATGAACAATTTTCATCTGCACGAGGACGCAGCGCCCGCGCTGCTGTTTGCCGGCGGCATCGGCATCACGCCGATCCTGTCGATGGCGGCGGAGCTCGCCGCCCGCGCAAATCCGTTTCGCCTGCACTATGCGGGACGCACGCAGGGACTGTTGGCATTCCTGCCGCATCTTCAGGAGATTTGCGCCAAGAGTCTGTCCATTCACTACGACGGCGACGAATCCCGTCTGGACATCGCAACGGCGCTCGGCGACGCAGCCGCGAACGCCCACATTTACGTTTGCGGTCCGGCGGGCATGATCGAAGCGGTGAGGGCGGCCGCGCTTGCCAAGAGCATCCCGGCCGACCGCATGCACTACGAGCTCTTCAAGGCGGAGCAGCCGGGGTCGCCCGACAGGCCGTTCGAGGTCGAACTCAAATCGTCGGGGCAGATCGTCAGCGTTGCGGCCGGTCAGAGCATCATCCAGGCGCTGGAGGCGGCGGGGCTCGACGTGCTCTACGACTGCCAGCGCGGCGATTGCGGCATCTGCCAGTGCGGCGTGATCGAAGGGGTGCCGGACCATCGCGACGTCATCCTCAGCGACGACGAGAAGGCGTCCAACAAGGTCATGCAGATCTGCGTGTCACGCGCGAAATCGGAACGTCTGGTGCTGGATCTATGAGGGAGGCGAGGGACGCGATGGCGAAATACGGACGGAATGCCCACGCGGTTGCCGCGCTGGTGCGCGAGGGCGAGGTCCACCGCGACGTCTATGTCGACCCCGAGATATTCGAGCTCGAGATGGAGCACCTGTTCCCGAACAGCTGGGTCTATGTCGGGCATGCGAGCCAGTTATCGAAGCCCGGCGATTTCGTTACCGCCACTATCGGCCGGCAGCCGGTGCTGGCGAGCCGCCATACCGACGGCTCCATCCACGTGTTCTACAATCGCTGTCCGCACAAGGGCGTGAAGATCGCCTCCGAGCCCTGCGGCAACACCGGAAAGTTCTTCCGCTGCCCCTATCACGCCTGGTCTTTCAAGACTGACGGCGCGCTGCTCGCGATCCCGCTGAAGAAAGGCTACGAGGGCACCGGCTTTGCCGACACCCAGGCCAGTGGAGGGCTGTCGAAAGTCAAGAACGTCGTGATCTATCGCGATTTCATCTTCGCGCGGCTGAGCGACAACGGCGTGTCCTTCGAAGACTATTTCGGCGAGAGCCTTTCGACCATCGACAACATGGCCGACCGCTCCCCGGAGGGGAAGCTCGCAGTCGTGGCCACGCCGATCCGTTACATGCACACCTGCAACTGGAAGATGCTGGTCGAGAACCAGACTGACACCTGCCATCCAATGGTCGCGCATGAGAGTTCGGCCGGCACCGCTGTCAAGGTCTGGAAGCGCGAGCAGGGCGATTCCACGGAGACGCCGATGGCGGTGCAGCTCTACGGTCCCTTCATGAGCCCGTACGAGTTCTACGAGCAGAGCGGCATCAGGATCTGGCCGAACGGCCACGGCCACACCGGCGTCGCCAACTCGATCCATTCGAATTACTCGGACGTCACGGGCTATCTCGATCAGATGGTCGCGGCCTATGGCGAGACGCGGGCGCACGAGATCCTCGGCGAGGTCAGGCACAACACCGTGTATTTCCCGAATATCATGGTGAAAGGTGCCGTCCAGATCCTGCGTAACTTCATCCCGATCGCGGTCGACAAGACGCTGGTCGAGAGCTGGGTCTATCGCCTGGTCGGCGCGCCCGACAAGCTCTACGAGCGCGCGCTGATGTACAACCGCTTCATCAACGCGCCGACCTCGATCGTCGGCCACGACGACCTCGAGATGTACGAGCGGGCCCAGGAAGGCCTGAAGTCCAACGGCAATCAATGGGTCAATCTGCGGCGGCTCTACGAAAGCAACGAAGAGCAGGACGTCACCGCCGTTATCAACGGCACGTCCGAGCGGCAGATGCGGAACCAGTTTCATGCCTGGGCGAAATTCATGACCATGGATATGGACAAGCACGTCGAGGCCGCCGAATGATCACCGAGAAGGCGATCACGGACCTCATCTATCGGGAAGCCGAGCTGCTCGACACGATGCAATGGCAGGAATGGCTCGATCTGTTTCACCCCGAAGGACGCTACTGGATGCCGCTGGAATGGCAGCAGCAGGATCCGGTACTTCAGCCGTCATTGATGTACGAGGATCTGTTGCTTCTGAAGGTTCGGGTCGAGCGCTTGTCCGGCGAGCGGACCTTCAGCCAGAAGCCGAAGAGCCGCTGCCATCATTTGCTCCAGGCTCCGCGGATCGTGGCGTGCGATCCGGCTGCGGGCGTCTTCAAGGCGCGGACGTCCTATATTTACACGGAGACGCGCGGTGATCTGCTGGAGCGTTATTCGGGTTGGGCGTCGCACGATCTCGTAGAGGTCGGCGATACCCTGAAGATCAAGCTCAAGCGGGTCGATCTCGTCAATTTCGACGCGCCGTTCGGAAACATCCAGCTCTTCATGTGAGTAATGCCTTGACCGCCGCGACCACAGTCTACGCCCGCTTTCGTGAAACTGCGCTGCGCCGAGGCGAGGCCGGATTCTTCAACGTATTGCCGGAGACGGCCGGCATCTACGGTATCGCGGCAGGCGAGATTTCGTATCGTGCCATGCTTGATCGCGTGGAGCACTGGCGGTCAGCCCTTGCAAGCCAGGGCTATGGCGAAGGCCACAGGGTCGGGTTGCTGCTTCAGAACCGGCCGGTCTTCATCGAGCTGTGGTTCGCGCTCAACGCGCTCGGCGTCTCCGTGGTGCCGATCAATCCGGATCTGCGGCTGAGCGAGCTCGAATACATCGTCGCGCATTCCGAGATGAACGCGGCTTTCGTCCTCACCGAGCGGCGTGATGAGATGGAGCTGGCGGCGCGTCAGGCTGGTCGGCCGATCCCTGTCGTGACTGATCAGGACGAGGTTCCCGCGCCCTTCGGCGGTGCGCGGCCGTCGACGGCGGGAGACGAGGCGAGCGAATGCGCGCTGCTCTATACGTCCGGGACGACCGGGCAGCCCAAGGGCTGCGTCCTCACCAACAGCTATTTCCTGCATTCCGGCAACTGGTATCGCGACGTCGGCGGCCTGATCGATCTCAAGCCCGATGGCGAGCGTATGATCACGCCGCTGCCGCTGTTTCACATGAACGCGATGGCGGTGTCGCTGATGGCGATGCTGTCGGTCGGCGGCAGCCTGACCATGCTCGATCGCTTCCATCCGCGCAGCTGGTGGGCTTCGGTGCGCGACAGCCGCGCCACCTGCCTGCATTATCTCGGCGTGATGCCGTCGATGCTGATGAGCGCGCCGCCGTCGGAGCAGGACAAGGCACACAACGTGCGCTTCGGGTTCGGCGCCGGCGTCGACAAGCTCCTGCATGCGCCGTTCGAGCAGCGCTTCGGCTTCCCGCTGCTGGAAGCCTGGGCAATGACGGAGACGGGGAGCGGCGGCGTCATCGCCGCCAATGTCGAGCCGCGCAAGATCGGCACCAGTTGCTTCGGCCGCCCGGCACCGGAGGTTGACGTTCGCATTGTCGATGACAGCGGACATGATGCGCCGGTCGGGACGCCGGGCGAGCTGTTGGTACGGCGCGCCGGCGCGGATCCGCGCTACGGCTTCTTCCGCGAGTATCTGAAGAACGAGGCCGCCACCGCCGAGGCGTGGGACGGCGGCTGGCTGCATACCGGCGATATCGTGTCGCGCGATGCCGACGGCGATCTCCATTTCGTCGATCGCAAGAAGAACGTGATCCGCCGCTCCGGCGAGAACATCGCCGCGGTCGAGGTCGAGTCCGTCCTCAACCGCCATCCGGCGATCCGGCAGGCCGCGGTTGCGGCGACGCCCGATCAGGTGCGCGGCGACGAAGTTGCGGCGGTCATCATCGCCGAGCAGGCGGGCGCCGACCGCGCGCTCGCCGGGGAGATCGTGCGCTGGAGCCTGGAGCAGATGGCGTATTACAAGGCGCCGGGCTGGATCTGCTTCGTCGACAGCCTGCCGCTGACCGCAACCGAGAAGATCCAGCGCGGCGGCCTGAAAGATGTTGTCGCGAAGCTGATGCGCGACGGCGCATTCTTCGATCTGCGCGACCTCAAGAAGCGGCAGGTGTGACCATGAGCGAGATCCGCACGACACTCATCACCGGCGGCAATTCGGGGATCGGTGAGGCGCTGGCGAAAAGGCTGGTCGAGCGCGGCCAGCGTGTGGTCTCGGTCGGGCTGGAGAAGCCGGCCTGGACGCATGATCTGCTCGCGGCCTATCGCGCTGATCTGACTTCCATCGAGGAGACACGCGCGATCGCGCAAGAAATCTGCCGCGATCATGCCGTCGATAGTCTCGTGCACAATGCCGGCGTGATCCTGCCGAACCTGCTGCCGGACGCGAGGCCGGAGGACATTGTGATGCTGGCGCAACTACACCTGGGCGCGCCGATGCTTCTGACCCAGGCCGCGCTGGAGGGGATGCGTTCGCGCCGCTTCGGGCGCATCGTGTTCGTCAGTTCGCGCGCCGCGATGGGCGCGGCGACGCGTTCGGCCTATTCGGCGACCAAGGCCGGCGTGCATGGCATGGCGCGGACCTGGGCGCTGGAACTCGCCGCAAACGGCATCACCGTGAACGTCGTCGCGCCGGGGCCGATCCTGACCGACAATTTCTGGGGCATCATCCCGAAGGGCTCCGAGCAGCAGGAGCGGATGGCGCGCAACGTACCCGTCGGGCGGCTCGGCTCGCGCGAGGACGTCGCGCACGCGATCGAATTCTTCCTCGACGAGCGGTCCGATTTCGTCACCGGCCAGGTGCTCTATGTCTGCGGCGGCACCAGCCTCGTCGGACTTGGGCCTTAGTTATTCAGATCTGGTTCTGGCGGATATTCTCGACCATCTTGGCGAGCACGCGCCCGCAGACCTCGATGTCGTCGGGCTCGATGCCTTCGATCAGCTTGTCGTAATTGTTCGCCATGATCGGCCAGATCTTGCGCAGAAGTGCCTCGCCGTCCGGCGTCAGTCCCACGACGCGGCGGCGCTGGTCTTCCTCGGCGATCTCGCGCTTGACGAGGCCCGCCGACACCATGGATTCGACCATGCGGCTCGCGGTCGACTGCTCCGTCACTGCGAGAACGGCGACCTCGTTGACGGTGAGGGTCTTGTAGATGAACAGCACCGACAGCGTCCGGAACACGACATTGTTGACGCCGTGTTCGCTCAAATCGCGGTTTTGATCGAGGTTCCAGCGATTGGCGAGCCGGTTGAACAGATACGGGATGTAGGTTTGCAGCTGGTCTCTGGTCCTGGGCGGACCCGACTTCCACCTGCTCTTGGATTCTCTGGCCATTATCTCTTGCGACTTTGCTTCTTGGTCTCGGTATGAAGTTTTGAAGAAAGCGATTTCAGCACGGACAGCGCACCGTCCAGCTCTCGCGCCGACACGTTCTCGAGCCGTTTGCCGAGATGCTTCTTGTGGATGTCGGCCGCCTTCCTGAACAGCGCTTCGCCTTTCGGCGTCAGGCGCACGATGAAGGACCGCCGGTCCTCGCTCGACATCTCCCTGCTGATGAGGTCGTCGGCGAGAAGACGCTGCACCAGCCCCGAGACGTTGCCGCCGGTGACCTTCAGGTTCTGCGACAATTGCCCGAGCGCGAGGCCGTCCCGGGTGCGATCGAGCTGGGCCAGCACGTCGAATTTTGCCAGCGACAGGCCGAACTCCGAATTGAGCATCGCATTCAGCGACGCGAACAGCTCGCCATGCAGCGACAGCAATTGCAGCCAGAGCCGGGTTTCAATCTGCCCGGGGACGGGAACAATGTTCTCTTTGAGTGCTGCCGGCATTGCATGACCATCGAGGACAAAATGCCTCTTCAATTGGGCGGATTATCGCGGGTCTTTCGCTCCGATTAGCAACTTAAGAATCGTAGTCAAGATTGATCCTGACGCCCTCGGGGGCGAACGGCAATCCAATCCTGCGCCGGCTGCGATGGAATCATGCGAAAGTCTTGATGGTCTGGATCACGCCGTCGAGCTCCTTGCCGGCGCTGTCCTTCAGCGCGGCCTCGCGCAGTCGGCGCGCCCAGTCGGCGGCATCATCGCGTCGCTCCACCAGCCTGATGGCCGCCAGCGTCCTGTCGAATTTCGACAGGCCCCGGCTGTGGGTGTCGGAATAGCCCTTGACGAGGCGTCTGCATTGCAGGATCTCGACGCCGAGCTGGTAATTGGTGCTGACCCCATCGGTTGCGGCCTTGAGCCATCCGTCCCGGTGAGTCGTCTCGATGGCGTGACGCAGCGAGCGGCGGCGCAGGCCGCGCATCCCGCCCACGACATAGAGCGCAAGGAACCAGGGCAGCGAGTAGGTCCGCACCCGGCGCCCCCGGTTGACGCGTCGATCGAGCCAGCCGAGCAGGCGCGGCCTGGTGCCAAGCCAGCGGCCAAAACCCGCGGGCAGCATGCCCATGACCTCTTCCATGCGGGGATGCATGAACTCGGTGGTCTGGAGCACCTGTCCTTCCGACATCTCGAGCTCGCTCTCGATGCGCGCGCGGCGACCGGCGCGGGTCTTGAGGTCGGCGACGCGGATGACGTCGTCATAGCTCATGGCGTTGGCCAGGTATTTTGCCGCTGCTTCCGTGAAGGCATAGGCCCGGGCACCGCCGCCGGCACTTCGGTCGGCCGCATACAACGTCCTGAGGATGTCGAGATATTCGTCGCCATAGGCGACGTCCTGGAAGTCGACAACCTTCTTCAGGCCAGCGCGCGCCATGGCGAGCGCAGGCCCGGGCAGCTCCTGATTCAATCTTGCGACGAGGCCGGCGAGATCCGGATCAGGCGTTACGGGCGAGGAGACGTTGTCGGCCTGTTTGGCTGGCACGGGCGCGGCAATGTCGGCAGCGCCGGTCTTGACCCGGTCAAAGGCGGCCTCGAACGTCTCGATGCTGGCCTTCGCGCCTTTGCCGCCGGCGCGGATCACGTCGAGATAGCTGTCGCGGCTGAACGGCAGCGCGCCGGCCGCCGCGAGCGCGCCGAACATCGCGGACGAGATGACGCTGCCATGCGCGATCGCCAGCGCGTTGAGGTCGAAAATGATCTCGGTCTTGGCCGCAATCCCGATCGCACCGGTGACGGCGCCGCCGTCGGCTATGCCGTTGCCCGGCGCGATCTTCTCGCCGATCGCAAGCGAGCGGTGGTTGGAGGCGATCAGCGTGGTGCGATCCGGCGTCACGAGGCCGCGCAGGATCGACCGGCCGGCTTCCATGAATTCCGCCGCCATCACGACATCGACATCGCCGGGCGTCGGCATCAGTGACAGGATCGGCTTGCGGCCGTCAAGCGGCGGCATCGCCTCGATGTAATAGATCGTGGCGCCTGTGCGCTGGGCGACGCCGGGCACCGATGTCGATTGCGCCACCCAGCCGTGGTTCTCGGCGAGCTGGACGATCCAGTCGGTCAGCACGCCGCCGCCCTGGCCGCCCATCGCGACGATTGCGAGCGAGATCGGCCGCTCGGTCGCTTCGCCCGCGGCGGGCAGGGCCAGTTGGACCGTCTCGTCCCTCATGCCAGCGCCTCGAGCGCGGGACGACGGCGGTCGCGCCGCCGCTGCAGCCAACCGATCACGGCCATCGCGACCCCAGACTTGAACTTGTCCCAGCCGGTTGGATTGTGAATGACGTCGGCACGATAGAACGAGGGGCACAGCACCGCGGCCTCGGCGACCTCGCCGCAATTGCCGCAGCCGACGCAGGAATTGTCGATGGCCGCAACCGGATCATCACGCAGCGGATCGTCGAGCTGCTTCACCGACAGCGATGGGCAGCCGGAGAGCCGGATGCAGGCATGGTCGCCGGTGCAGACGTCCTCGTCGACGCCGAAGCGCTCCTTGACGGTGCGAATGCCGTCCTTGATCGCCTTGGTCATCAGCGGCTTCACGCGGCGCTGCTTGTTCAGCATGCATTCGGAGGAGGCGACGATGACCTTGGGGCCTTCGTCCTTGGTCGTCAGCGCCTCCTTCAGCGTGTCGCGCATCTTGCCGACGTCGTAGGTGCGGTCGAGCTGGCGCACCCACTGGCCGCCGATGCCCTTCACTGCCTTGACGATCGAATTGTTGGTGTCGCGCCGCTTGTTGGTCGCGCGCGACGACAGGATGTCCTGACCGCCGGTCGCCGAGGTGTAGAAATTGTCGACGATGACGAACACGCCGTCATGCTTGTTGAACACGGCATTGCCGATGCCGCTGGTCAATCCATTGTGCCAGAAGCCGCCGTCGCCCATCACCGCGATCGAGCGCTTGTCGGCCTTGACGTTGAAGGCCGAGGTCGAGGCCGGGCCGAGCCCGAACCCCATCGTGGTCGCGCCGATATTGAACGGCGGCAGGATCGAGAACAGATGGCAGCCGATATCGGCCGAGACGTGGTGCTGGCCGAGCTCTTCCTCGACGAGCTTCATCGCAGCGAAGATCGGCCGCTCCGGGCAGCCGGTGCAGAGCCCGGGCGGACGCGCCGGCACCACCTGCTTCAGCTTCTCGACGGCGGGGTGGTTGAGCACGGATGCGGCGTCCGGCGCCGGCGGCCGGTTGCCGAGCAGCCGCGGCTCGGTCTTCTCCAGAAATTCCCTGACGCCGCCGAGCAGGACCTGCGCGGTGTAGTCGCCGCCCATCGGCAGCACGTCCTTGCCATGGACGCGCGCCTGGATATCCTTGCGCCGCAGCACCGTGTTGATCGCCTGCTCCAGATATTCCGGCTGGCCTTCCTCGACGATGAGGACTGCTTCCTTGTCGAGGCAGAACTCCGCGACCTCGGTGTCGATCACGGGGTAGGTGACGTTCATGACGTAGAGCGGGACCTGCGTGTTGCCATAGGCATCCGACAGCCCGAGATATTGCAGCGCGCGGATCACGTTATTGTACATGCCGCCCTGCATGATGATGCCGACCTTGCCCTGCTTCGGCCCCATCCACTCATTCAGCTTGTTGTCGCGGACGAATCCGATCGCCGCGGGCATCCGCGTCTTGATCTTCTCCTGCTCATGCTCATAGGCCGCCGGCGGCAGCACGATGCGGTTGACGTCGCGTTTGGGATTGTTGAGCGCGTCCTTGATGGTGTGCGCCGGCTTGAGGTTGTCCTTGCAGACAAAGCTGCCGTGCATGTGGCAGGCGCGGACGCGGACCTCGAGCATCACGGGCGTGTTCGAGAATTCCGAGAGCTCAAAACCCTTCTCGATCAGATTGACGATGCACTCGTGGTCGGGGCGTGGGTCGAGCAGCCAGATCTGCGACTTCATCGCAAAGGCATGGGTGCGCTCCTGCATGATCGAGGAGCCTTCGCCATAGTCCTCGCCGACGATGATCATGGTGCCGCCGGTGACGCCGCCCGAAGCGAGATTGGCGAGCGCGTCCGAGGCGACGTTGGTGCCGACGGTCGACTTCCACGCCACCGCGCCGCGCAGGGGATACATCACCGAGGCCGACAGCATCGCCGCTGCGGCCGCTTCGTTGGCGGAGCTCTGGAACACGACGCCGAGATCGTCGAGCACGTCCTTGGCGTCGGCGAGCACGTCCATCAAATGCGAGATCGGCGAGCCCTGGTAGCCGCCGACATAGGCGACGCCGGATTGCAGCAACGCCTTGGTGATGGCGAGGATGCCTTCGCCGCGGAAAATGTCGCCGTCGCCGAGCCGGAGATCCTCGACCTCGCGAGCAAAGGAACGTTCAGCCATTGCACCCTCCAGAAATATGCGATAGCATACGTTTACATGTGAAGTAAGTCAACGCCGCGCCATGCTATCACGCTTGCGGAGCTTCTCTCCGACAACGCGGTCATGAGCCGGCGACAGGGTAGGGCCAATGCTGAAGCTGCCTCGCTTTAGAGCTGCCGCCGTCCAGGCTTCACCCGTCTATCTCGACCCGGGCGCGACAGCCGACAAGGCGGCTTCACTGGTCCGTGAGGCCGCAGCCAATGGCGCCAGGCTCGTCGCGTTCCCCGAGGTGTTCGTTCCCGGCTATCCCTACTGGAACTGGATCACCGATCCCGTCACCGGCAGCGCCTGGTTCGAGAAGCTCGCCAAGGCCTCGGTGCTGGTGCCGGGTCCGGAGGTTGACGTCGTCCGGAAGGCCGCGCGCGACACCGGATGCTATGTGGTCCTCGGCGTGAACGAGCGCACCACGGTCTCGCTGGGCGCGATTTACAACACCATGGTTTTCATCGGGCCGGACGGCGCGTTGCTCGGCAAGCATCGCAAGCTGGTCCCGACCTGGGCAGAGAAGCTGACCTGGACCGGCGGTGACGGATCGAGCCTGCGCGTCTATGATACCGAGATCGGGCGTCTCGGCGGTCTCGCATGCGGCGAGAACACCAACACGCTCGCGCGCTTTGCGCTGCTGGGTCAGGGTGAGCTCGTGCATGTCGCCAGCTACATCTCGCTTCCGGTCGCGCCGCCGGACTACGACATGGCGGAGGCGATCAAGCTGCGCGCGATTGCTCATTCCTTTGAAGGCAAGATTTTCACGATCGTCTCCTGCTCGACGGTGTCGGAGGAGATCATCACCGCGATGGAAACGGTCGTTCCCGACGCGCGTGCGCGCCTGCAGCGGAAGTCGAGTGCTTTCTCCGGCATCATCGGACCTGATGGCCGCGTGGTCGGCGATGCCCTGATCGACGACGAAGGCATCGTCTATGCCGACATCGACCTTGACCGCTGCATCCAACCGAAGCAGATGCATGACATCGTCGGGCACTACAACCGCTTCGACATTTTTGATCTCCGGGTCAACCGACGTCCGCTGGCGGCGTTGGACCTTGCAGACGGCAAGGGCGAAGCCGCGGAGCAGGGCGGGTTCGCGCCGATACCACTGAGATCGGAATAATGGTTTGGGATGCAAACCGCAAAGACGGTGCGCTCCCTCCCCCGCTTGCGGGGGAGGGTTGGGGAGAGGGTGTTTCCGCAATGGGATTGTCAAGAATTGCGGAGAAAACCCCCAAGAGGAGAGAACCCTCACCCGCGCCTTCGGCGCGACCTCTCCCGCAAGCGGGAGAGGCGAAGCACCCCGCGGCCCAATCCATTCAACCAACTCATTTTTGCTCTGGTTGAAGCGACACGAGACACGACCTGGAGGATAGAATGCGCGAGAACGTCGTCGGCCGGGCCAATGTCGAAGACACGCCCGAGCTCAAGGCCTATTACAAGGACCTCGAAAAATACGAGGCCGGCGCCTTGTGGACGGTCGCCAACAAGATCGAGCCGTGGGCGCCGCAATCGGCCTCGGTTCCCGTGCTCTGGCGCTACAACGATCTGCGTGAGCACGTGCTGCGCTCGGTCGAGCTGGTCTCGCCGGAGAAGGCGGGGCGGCGGGTGATCTATCTCAACAATCCCGGCCGCCGCGACGTCTCGGCCGCGGTCGGCTGGCTGTATTCGGGATTGCAGGTGATGCATCCCGGCGAGGTCGCAACGGCGCACGCGCACTCGGCTTCAGCTCTGCGCTTCATCATGGAAGGGTCGGGCGCCTACACCATCGTCGACGGTCACAAGATGACGCTGGGCGCGCGGGATTTCGTGCTGACGCCGAACGGCACCTGGCACGAGCATGGCGTCGATGCCAACGGCTCCGTCTGCATCTGGCAGGATGGCCTCGACATCCCGCTCGTCAACGCGCTGGAGGCCAACTTCTTCGCGGTCCATCCGAAGATCCAGCAGGAAGACTCCTTCTATCCCGTCGACGGCACGACCAAGACCTGGGGCAATCCCGGTCTTCGCCCGGCCGGCTCGACATGGTCGAAGGGCTATTCCCCGATGTTCAAATACGAGTGGGAGCCGACCTACGAGTCCTTGCGCAAATATGCCGCCGCGACCGACGGCTCGCCCTATGACGGCATTCTCATGAACTACGTCAATCCGGTCACCGGCGGACACGTGATGCAGACCATCGGCGCCAGCATGCAATTGCTGCGGCCGGGCGAGAAGACCAAGTCGCACCGGCACACCGGCAGCTTCATCTACCAGGTCGCCAAGGGGCACGGGTATTCGGTGATCGGCGGCAAGCGTTTCGAGTGGCAGGAGCGCGACATTTTTTGCGTGCCGTCCTGGGCCTGGCACGAGCATGGCAACCTCTCGGACGGCGAGGACGCCTGCCTGTTCTGCTTCAACGATCTTCCCGTCATCGAAAGCCTCGGCTTCTATCGGGAAGAGGCCTATGGCGACAATGGCGGCCACCAATCGGTCGCGGCCTGACACCTCCTTGCAGAATTCAATCAGAACAGCCGGATAAAATCTTTCATGCGTCTCGTGACCTACACCTTGGGCACCAGCGGTGCCCGCCTCGGCGTTCTCGTCAACGGATTGGTCGTCGATGTCGAGCACCTCGGTGCGTCCAGCGGCGTGACATGGCCGAGCGATATGCTGTCGTTCATCGACAACAGCGTGACGCTGCTGGCGGCGCTCAGGGATGCACTGGAGGAAGCCAACGGCCGTTTCCCGGCCGGCTCCGCCGTTGCGATCGAGGATGTGAAGCTGCAGGCGCCGATACCGCGCCCGCGGAAAAACATCTTCGGCATCGGGCTGAACTACCGCGCGCATGTCGCGGAATCGGCGAAGAGCCTCGATACGAGCAAGGACCTGCCGAAGCAGCCGGTTGTCTTCTCAAAGCCGCCGACCTCCGTGATCGGCCCGGGTGGCGCGATCCAGCACAACGCGAAGATGACGCAGCAGCTCGACTGGGAGGTCGAGCTCGCCGTCATCATCGGCAAGACCGCCACCCGCATCGCGACCGAGACAGCGATGGACCACGTCTTCGGCTATTCGGTGATGATCGACATTTCCGCGCGCGACAATCGCCGCGCCGGCCAGTGGATTTTCTCCAAGGGCATGGACACCTATGCGCCGTTCGGCCCCTGCATCGTGACCGCCGATGAAATCCCCGACCCGCATGATTTGCGGCTGTGGCTGACCAAGAACGGGGTCATGAAGCAGGACTCCAACACCAAATACATGATCTTCGACATCCCGGTTTTGATCTCCGACATTTCATCGGGCATGACGCTGGAGCCGGGCGACATCATTGCAACGGGAACGCCGGAAGGCGTCGGCGCCGGCAGGACTCCCCAGGAATGGTTGTGGCCGGGTGACGTGGTCGAAGCAGGGGTCGACGGCGTCGGTGTCATCAGGCATCCGGTCGTTGCGATCTGATGACGAATTTCTCGTTCGATCGCGAGCTCAGGTTCGGAGACTGCGACCCTTCCGGGATCGCGTACTTCCCGTCCTATCTGAACATCCTCAACGGCGTCGTCGAGGAGTTTTGGGCGGGAATCGGCTTTCCTTGGCCGCAATTGATCATGGTCCGGAAGATCGGGACGCCGACGGTGCATCTGACCTGCGATTTCTCCCGGCCGTCGATGTTCGGTGATCTCCTGACATTCAACTTGCGCATCGGCCGGGTCGGCGGATCATCCCTCCATCTGGAGCACGTGATCTCCGGCGCGAACGGCATGCGCTGGCGCGCCCGCCAGATCCTTGCCGCGACGTCGCTGGTGGATCATCATGCGATCCCGTGGCCTGACGACGTTCGCGCCGCGCTCATGCCGCACGTGAATGTAGGCGAGGGCGCCGAGGGAGCTCCGGCATGATCTCGCTCTTCATGACATTCTCTGATCCGGCAGGCGAGCGGCGGATTCATCCTGACGAAATTGCCGCCGTGGCCGAGCTGGTCGGATCGATCCCTGACATGACCGAGGGCCTGCTGTTCACGCCGCTCGAACAGTCGGTCGACCATCCCTACAAGGCCGATGGCTCCGGTCCCGTGTTTGCGCTTCAACTGCGCTTTCCCGACCTGTTCGCCTGCGAGGCGGCGATGGGCCGCGGCAGCGTCCTTGCCAGCCTTGCGACAGGCGCCGGACATTCCGGCCTCACCGGACTGGACGTCACGCACCAGGTGATGATGACGCGCGCGTTCCCCGTCGATGTCGCCGAACATTCGGCGGGAACGACAAAGCCGTGCAGCTACCTCGTGCATTATCCCGGCCCGGCCGAAGACATGAATGCCTGGAACCTGCATTATCTCGACCACCATCCGTCGATCATGCGAACGTTCCCAAATGTCCGCCAGATCGAAATCTACACCCGCATCGATTGGATCGACCGGCTGCCGTCGCAGCGCGTCGAGCACATGCAGCGCAACAAGCTGGTGTTCGACAGCCCGCAAGCCCTCGCGCACGCACTCGGCTCCGACGTGATCAAGCGCATGCGCGCGGACTTTGTAGAATTCCCGGCATTCTCGGGCGGCAACAAGCATTTTCCGATGCTGACGCGGGTGGTGCGGCCGAAGTCCTAGAGCTGAGGCGGTCATCCGCTCAACAAATTCGCCATGCGATCTCGATCGATGACGTAGCGCTCTGGCGGCAGAGAGCGGCCATCCAATTCGGCCAGCTTTGCGGCGACATGCGGCCTGGCGATGACGTCCCGAGGCAGCGAGACGCACATTGCGATTTCCAGCACGGCGCGGAACACATCTGGGTCGTGCGCCGCGGCAGCAAAAAGTCTTGCCATGATCGGGTTTGTTTGCGGGACGGGCGTGCCGTTTTCCAGCGCGCTCATCTCGGCGATCCGCGCGCGGTCTGCCGCGATTTGGTCACGATAAAGCGGGCCGACCTGACGCTCGGTCTCTGTGTCGAAATCCTGAGCCAATGCTGCGGGTTTATCGAGTTTTCGGCGCACCACGTCGCGCAGCACCTGGGCGTGCAGAAGACCGACGCTCAGACCCCGTCCCGCGGATGGATTGGTACACGCCCATGCGTCGCCAACGGTCGCAAATCCCGTGATGACGGGGCGACCGTCGATGGCAAATCGGCGGTATCGATCGAGGACGCCTGCCAACACGTGAACAGGTGAGATCGGCTCTCCATCAAGCCAGTGAGCCTGCTGCGGGCACGCCGAGACGACACGATTAAATGTGGTCGCATCGCGCAGGGCTCGCATCCCCTTGTTCTTCGCCGAGGTGAACAAGGTGATTGACCAGGTATCGTTGTCGCCATCCAGCGTCAAAACCGAGAACTGACCCATCGGGGTAAGGGTACGCCCCGTCCTGCGAGGTCGCTGAGAGCCCGAGAAATATCGCGTAAAGTAGACGAAGTTGCAGTCCTGCGCCTCTTCGGTTGGGCTCTGGCCACCCGCGTCGACGATCCATTCGCCGGCCGGGCTTCGCCGTCCCATGGCGTCGACGACCAGATCGGCAGCAAGGCGTTCCCCGGACGTTGTGCACACCCCGGCGACGTGCGGCACGCCGGAGATGGTCGATGCGCCGGTAATCAATCTTTGAACCTTGGCACCCCGACGGATGGTCACGTTTGGTGCGTTTTGTGCCAGCGCAGCCACCGCCCATTCGATGACCGGTCTTCGCCCGGCAACGCAGCGCATGGCTTCATCGCCCGAACGCGGGGCCCGGTCAGTTATGGTCGGGGGGAGAGACGCGCTGTCGAGATTGTCCACCCACACGCAACCAGCGCGTAGCAAGCCATCCGTCAGCTCAGGAAATTCAACGTCGCTGATCATCCGGAATCGGGAATGGAGACTATGGGGCTGCCTGAATTGGGCAACGCCGGGGCGGTCCCACGAATTCCAGCCGCCGATGGAAGTCTCCGGATAATCTGCCCGGTCGGCCTCGAGGACCGTGACGCGGTGACCGTCGCGTCCGAGCATCATTGCCGCGCACAATCCAATCGGGCCGCCGCCGCAAATGACGATCTTGCTCATCCGTTCCCCCTTCGCCGTCCGAATGCGGACGCGGCGTGACGTGGACTTCTTCTGTTCAGAAAGCGGCAACGCGGAGTTGTCAGTTGCCGTCGATCTCGTCGAGCAACAGCCATCTCGAACCGTCGAAGCGTGCCATCCTGGCTTTCTTCCATCCGATCCGGGTCGAGGGGGAAATGTTGATGGTCACGCCAGGCAGGAACATCGACAGTTGCAGCCCGTGAACGTGGGTTGCCTGATTGATGAGATTCTCGCGCGAGAGGTCGTCGCCGCAATTCTTTAATATTTCAACGATCATTTGGGCGGTTGAGTACTCGAAGACCGAGCTCTCGATGGCTTCATTCGGCGCCCACTCCTTCATGAAGGCCCGATATTCCTTCATGCCGTCATCGGCGTCCCATGTCGGATCTTCCGGCGATTTCAGCCAAAGTGCCGTGATGGCGCCCGTAGAGGCAGCAAGTCCCGCCGGACGCATGACCGTGGAGATGCCGCTGACGCCCGACAGCAGGATGTGCTGGACATTCCAGCCGAGTTCGTGGGCCTTGCGGAGCGCCTGCGCGGCAAACCTTGCGTTTGATGCATGAAACAACGTGTCCGCACCCGAGGCTCTGAGCGCCGCGATCTGTGAATCGATCGTCGGCTCGGTGACGTCGTAAACGGCGGTTGCGACAATCAAGGATGATGCCTTTGATCCGAGCGCAGCCTTGAAGCCGGCAAGTTGTCCTCTTCCAAGGTCGTCGTTTTGATAGATGACGGCGACTTTTGCGTCGGGGCGAGTGCGCAGGATATAGTCCGCGTAGATCTTGGCTTCGACGGCCTGCGGCATCATGAACGTTGTCGTCCATGGCAGGTTTTCCGGATCATCCAGCTTTGCGCTGCTCGCAAGAAGGAGGATTTGCGGCACCTTTCCGCCGTTGAGGTATTTGGCGACGGCAAGGTTGGTCGGCGTGCCCATGGACCCGACGATCGCCAGGACGCCGTCGCTTTCCACCAACCTGCGCACCTGCTCCATGGTCTTCGGCGGCGCGTAAGCATCGTCAAGTGATATCAGCGTGACTTTTCGGCCGTTGATTCCACCGGATGCATTGATCTTCTTCAGGTACGCCGCTTCCACACGGCCGAAACTGCTCAGATTTGAGAGCGGTCCGCTGTAGGGCAAGGTCTGGCCGATTTTGATCTCGGTGTCGGTGACGCCGGGGCCGTATCGCTTGTCCGCTCCTGCAACCGGAGAAAGGCTGAAGATTGAGATACTTAGAGCGACAAAAATAGCTGGGCGGATCATGCTGCCTGCCTTTACGTGTTGCGGATCATGGTCGGGACGGATTGCTATGCCGCGCAGCAGGATGTTGTTGTACAATCGCCTTCGCGTCCCGAAATTAGGCCGATCGTCAGCCGATATTTTCCAAAACTGTCTTGCGAGGCGTTTTGCACAAGCGACCGCAGCCTTCGATCGTCATCGGCGACAGGACCATGGACCTGGTTCGCGGATTGCTGCTCGATGGACGCGGAGAAATGGTGCCGCTGCGCCCTCAGGCCTGGGCGGTGCTGCGGCTGCTTGCACAGCGTGCTGGTTCTCTCGTGGCCAAAAACGAGATATTGGACGAGGTCTGGTCGGACACCGAGGTTACTGAGGATTCCCTTGTCCAGGCCATCGGAGATATCCGGCAAGCCTTGGGAGAGGCAGGGCGATCCGCCGTCAGGACCTTACCTCGTCGCGGCTACATGCTTGTGGTGAATGGTGAGCCGGCCTGCAACGCGGCTTCTTCCGGCGTTGCGACGTCGTCGAGGCCGGACGACATCGGTGCACTCTCGGCTTCCTCGGGAATTCCACACCTTTCTATCGTCGTTCTGCCATTCGCAAATATCGGGGGCGACCTCGATCAGGACTATTTCGTTGATGGCGTCACCGACAGCTTGACGACCGACCTATCGCGTATAGCCGGAGCATTCGTTATCGGCCGCAACACCGCATTCACCTTCAAAGGCAGTGCGGTGGATGTGAGGGAAATCGGCCGTGAGCTTAATGTCCGTTACGCCTTGGAAGGATCGATGCAACGCGGCGGCAATCGGCTTCGTGTGAACGTTCAGCTGACCAACACGGAAACTGGCGCGCAGGTATGGTCCGACCGCTTCGACAAGCCCGCTGTCGACGTGCTGGACATGCAGGATGAGATAGTGTCGCGGCTCGCCAATATGCTGAACGCCGAGCTCATCGAGGCCGAAGCGCGACGCGCAGCGCGGTCGCTCCGGCCGGACTCCATGGATCTCTACTTTCAAGGAAGAGCGTTCCAGAGCAAAGGCATCACACCTGCAGTCATGGCGCGGGCCCGCGATTTCTTTGTGCGCGCCCTGGCGCTTGAGCCCGATAATATCGAGGCAGCAGTTGCCATGGCTCACGTCGATCTGGCGATTGGATCATCCTCGATGGCAGAGGACGGCCCCTCATATTTTACGACTGCGGAGCAAATCCTGAATGACGTGCTGCTGCGGGCGCCGAACCATCCCAGGGCGCATATGCTTCTCGGCGCCGTTCAGGTCCGTACGAATCGTGCGGCCGCGGGGATCGCTGAATGCCGGCAAGCGCTGGCGCTCGATCGGAATCTAGCTGACGCCCACGGATTCATCGGGCTGGGAAAGCATGCGCTTGGATGCGGCGCGGAAGTCGAAGGGCATATTAAGGAAGCGTTGCGACTGTCCCCGCGCGATACGCGTGCCTTCCTTTGGTTCATGATTGCAGGAATGGCCAAGCTGACGATTCACGCCGACACTGAGGCGCTTGAATGGCTTCACCAAAGTATCAAGGCCAATCCCAATTTCGCACTCGCCCAATTCCATTTGGCCGGTGCGTTGGCTATGACGGGACACATCAAGGAGGCACGGTCCAGTGCTGCGGCTGGATTGGCTCTCGATCCCAACTTCACCATTCATCGGTACGATGTCAGTTCCGTTTTCCTGTCGGACAGCCGGATATGGCTTGCCATCCGCGACCGCTTCTACGAGGGAATGTGCTTGGCCGGAGTACCGAAGAAGTGATCGCCTCTCTCAGTCAACTCTACCCATCCAGCGGACCTCAATGACAGATGTCGCCACTTCGCTGCTGGGCCCCGAGCGGCTGTGAGCAGATGCGAGCGTTAGCGCCGCGGCGTTCGTCCGCAGATGCGGTCGAAGCCCTGCTTGATCGCTGCGAAGCGCTTGTCGATGAACGGTTCGTGGTCGGTATCGGTGAAAATGTGCGGCCAGTCGTTTTCGATGGCCTCGCAAACCAGTTCGCCCACATAGAGCGGATCAATGCCGTTGTTGATCCGTTCCTGCAATGACTTGATGAACTCGGCGCGGCGTCCTTCTGTCGGCGGACGCTTGCCGACAGCCCCGGCAAATCGCTGCGGCACGTTGCGCCGGGAGGTCATGATCTGCGTGCGGATGATGCCCGGACACAGAACGGATACCCCAATCTTCCTCGGCGCGAGCACGTTACGCATCCCCTCGGTTTGACGAAAGCCTCGGCGGGAACGCGCCGGAACTTACGGTCCAGTCCGGCTCAGTCCGGCGTGATGGAGCTTGGCGGCGTCGATCGGCGATGTATAGCAGGTCGACGTGATGTTCCTCCTTGTCATATCGATCATCCGCAAGTGCCATTCAGGACCAAACGGCGCGAGAGTCTGGCCGCGTGTGCTCGCAATATGGAAAGACGACCCCAAAATCATGGGACAAAGCCTGCGCTTTCAACCGTGCCCGTGAAGCTTGGATATCGCATCCATTGCAACGCTCCAGAAGAAGCCATTCTGAAATGCTAATAACCATTTAGCCAAAGTGAGCCGCCCACGATTTAGGCCAGCTTTCTCGTATAGGTAAGGGAAGGCCACGAGCCCGGCAATCGCCGCGACAGCAAAAGGTTGCCAACTGAGCGATGCGGCCTGAGAAGTCAGCCAGTCATAGACGACCTTGGCCAACGCGCCGAGCAAAACACCCAAAAGGATCAAGGGTTGTCGGACATGGCTTTGACCGCTTGAACCACCGAGTTCGGGGACTGTAGTCCAAAGTGAAAAGTAGTTGATGATGTTAGCCAAGCCACGTCTCCATACTGTAGTTGCCGGTAAGATTTTCAGCGTCTCGAAGACCCGTAATTGGGGTCTCTCGCGAAGCCAGCGCCAGGAAGTTAGAGAACAATGGTTGCGATTGGTCAGGTCGAATAGTTTCCTGAGGGGCCACTACGGCCGCTGCACCACACCGCAACAGGGTCTGAGAAATGGACTCCACCATTGAGTATTGTGCCGTCTCGCAACAAAAGAGATAGACAACAGGCCTGTTGCGAGCGATCTCGTCGCGCATCGCTTCGATGTCAGCGGGCCGCACTTGAGATCCGTCCGGGAAATAGAGACAATCGTTCTCTGCGTGAGCAACCAGGACAATCACGTTCTCCTTCGTCTGTAGCGCGCGGGAGAACTCTGAAGCCGTCGCGTGCATGGTAGAGGCAGGCGAGAAACCGCGGTCGGCTATCGTTTGCCCATAGGCTTGAGGAAAGGCTTCCCAAAGGTCAAAAGCTGTAGGATCGAGACGCAAGCGGGCGAGGTCTTCCGCCGATTCTGGCATTGCCGAAAGAATTGACGTATTCTCTGGCGAGAGTGGCGCCCTGTCGTAGAGTATCCCTATCCTCTGCATGATCGGCTCGGGCTGATCGGATCGCGATCGCACGACAACCCGCCCGGATATGATCTCTTTCATGTTTATTTCTGGGAACGCACCATTTAGGACGACCACCGGATCTGACGGATTAAGGCCATCGGCCAGCACGCCTCGCATGGCCTCCAAGACCTGTCTTGCGACGTCTGTCGGATCGAGAAGGCCCGGCAAGGTAACGAAAACACTTCCCGCTTGTCCCGATGCGAATTGAATGATCGTCTTGTTCGTTTCAGTGTCCTGGTAGACAGAAAACACTCCTTGATCTTCCACACGTATTTTGTCCGACCAATCCGAAGCAAGGAGGCGCGCAGCCTGGTTGATCTTCTGCCTTGTAGTTTCACCAATCGGGTCCGGGTCTAAGCTGACCCTTGCTTGGCCCAATTTTGCGCAAGCGGCACCGCGCACGCCAAACTCGTCGAGAACCAATAGCTCACGGCTCTTCCTCCTTTTTTGCCTCAGTCCAGACGAAAAAATTCCCAGTGCGCGAAAAGGCGAAGTTCCGAGCTTTCCTCTGACGGTATCTAACCGCCACTGATGTTCGGCAATCTTGCTCTCTAATCTCCTTCGTTCCCCCGATAGCGCCAGCTGCATTTCGGCTGGTAACTGCGGCTCCTTTTCGAATTCCTTAAAGAGCCGTAACGCGTCGAATGCGAGGGGAGTAGGAGGATTGAAGTTCGCCTTCCTGCAAAATTCGTCAAACTTCGCGATCACGTCACGTGACAATGGAGATTGAACTGGATCCGTATCAGCGCTTGCGGCATCCGTTTCGATCTCCGGCCTGGCCGTGATCTCTTCGCCGCTTCTCAAGACGCGATCGCGAACGAGTCTCCCAAAGGCTTTGACGACGCCACCCGCTGCTCCATTTGTTGAACGTTCCCTGGACGTTGTTCGAAGGCGTGGCTCAGCAGCACGATCGGAGGTCCCTCGACGAGTTGGTCCAGCAGAACTATCCTGTACGTTGACGATCGTTTCCGTCGAAGCGGCGGCGCGACTATGCGCTCGACTGCCTTCTGTTTGTACCTGGGCCTTTGTTCCCACGTCAGAAAGTTGGCGCGTCAAGTCCCGCAAGACCTCAAGCGAAGGCTCATATTCCTGAGGCTTGGAACTGGTAGTGACGACGCCTTTTAAAAATTGCTCTCGCTCTCGGTCGCTGGATAAACCTCGGTATATTTCTAGCTCTTCGGGGGACAAATCTGCATAAATTGGCTCCTCGCGAACGAGTTTCGGTCGGCCGGTCGCAGCGCCGGACTCATCAACTGGTGTTTCATAGAATTTCTTGAAACCGATCCGCACCCACACCATGGAGTTAGCCTCCTTCGGCAGGACACACCTTAGCTCCCGGGCCTGTAGTGGCAGGGAACGAGCATGCTTTTCATTTCGATAGATCGTCGTCTTGTGACAGATTATTCGCTAAGTAAAGCACTGCACGCAAGGGTTTAATATGATGTACTTCACACTGTTAGGATTACCGTGACAGTGCTCTTTAACTAGGCGCGGATTGAGCCGGGTTTCGTCCAATTCCCGCCGTTTGCTGGCGGCAACAAGCATTTTCGATGCGAGGCGATCGTTGGGCCGAAGCCCTAGAGAACCGAGAGCGTAAAGAAAGAGGGCGCGAGTCACACATCGCCAAATGTCCGCTTGGGCGCCCATTTTCGGACTCAAGTGGCACGTCACCGCCCTTCCGAAAAGGGCCCCAAGCGGCGGTGAGCAGATGCGAGAGTTAGCGTCGCGGCGTTCGTCCGCGGATGCGGTCAAAACCCTGCTTGATCGCCGCAAAGCGCTGGTCGATGAATTGTTCGTGCTCGGTATCGGTGAAAATGTAGGGCCAGTCGTTTTCGATGGCCTCGCAAACCAGTTCGCCCACATAGAGCGGATCAATGCCGTTGTTGATCCGTTCCTGCAAGGACTTGATGAATTCGGCGCGGCGTCCTTCCGTCGGCGGAGGGTTGCCGACGGCGCCGGCAAATCGCTGCGGCACGTTGCGTCTAGAGTTCATGATCTGCGTGCGGATGATGCCCGGACACAGAACGGATACCCCGATCTTCCTCGGCGCGAGCGCGTTACGCATCCCCTCGGACAGCGCCACCACGCCATATTTGCTCACATCGTACGCCGGACTTGGTCCCGCAATCAGTCCGGAGACGGACGCCGTGGAAACAATCTGGCCGCCTTCGCCGTGCGCTTCGATCAGCGGACCGAAAATCTCGAAGCCCCAAATCACCGACATCAGGTTGACGCCGAGCACCCAGTTCCAGCCTGCATCCGTCCAATCACGATAGACGCCGCCGCCGCCCACGCCCGCATTGTTGACCAGGATGTGGATTTTGCCATACCGCGCGACGGTCGCGTCCGCCGCCGCCTGAAGCTCGCCTTTGAGCGAGACGTCAGCTTTCACGGCATCGATATCGAAATTGGTCCGTGTCTTCAGGTCCGCGACCGCATTTTTCAGCGCCTCTTCCTCGATATCGCAGAGCATGACCTTCACCCCCGCCTGTGACAGCGCGGTCCCGATCCCCAGTCCGATTCCCGAGGCAGCGCCTGTCACGAATGCGGTCCGTCCAGCCAGGTCTCTCATGCGCTTTCCACCTTGCTTTCGCGTTTGGCGGTTCACATCGGAAGTTTGGATGTCTGGATTGGCGGTTGAGGCCCCCGGCCAACCCACGAGCGGCGATGATGCTATCATGCCACTGTTTTGCCCGACGGATCAAGCGAATTTCGTAAAATCCGCAAATGTTGCGTCTAAGCGATTGATATCGCTGTCACCGGCTACTGTGCATGGGGTTGTTTTCGATGTTTCTGTTGTGCGGCTCGCCGGGCCTGATCCGAACCGGCTCTAGTGACCGCCGAGATAGGCCGTGATCAGCTTGGGATCGTGGATGAGATCCTTGGCGGGGCCGGACTGCACGATCTCGCCAGTCTCGAGCACGTAGCCGTAATCGGCGGTCTCCAGCGCGGCGCGGGCGTTCTGCTCGACCAGCAGGATCGAGACGCCGAGATCGCGCAGCGATGCGATGGTGCGAAAAATCTCGCGCACGATCAGCGGTGCGAGGCCGAGGCTCGGTTCGTCCAGCATGAGCAGTTTCGGCTTGGCCATCAGCGCGCGCCCCAGCGCCAGCATCTGGCGCTCGCCGCCGGAGAGGGTGCCTGCCGCCTGGCGCTGCCGCTCCTTCAGACGCGGGAAACGATCGTAGACCTCGCCCAGCGTCGTCTGAACGCCCGAGCGGTCGCGCAGGCTGTAGGAGCCCAGAAGAAGATTATCGGCGACCGACATGTCGGAGAACAGCTCGCGCTTTTCCGGCACCAGGCACAGCCGGCGCTCGACGCGATCCTCGACGGACATTTTTCCGATGTCGTTGCCCTGAAACACCATGCGGCCGCGCGAGGCGAGCAGCCCGATGGCGGCCATCAGAAGCGTGGTCTTGCCGGCACCGTTCGGGCCGATCACGGTGACGATCTGGCCTTCCTCGATCGACAGCGAGACGTTCCGGACCGCCTCGACATTGTCGTAGCAGACGGTCACATCCGTCATGGAAAACATCTCGCTCACGCGACGCCTCCGAGATAGGCCTCTTGAACCCGTTCGTCGCTGCGGATCGCCGCTGGCGCGCCCTCGCAGAGTTTTGAGCCGAAGTCGAGCACCACGATGCGGTCGACCAGCGACATCACGAACTCCATGTCATGCTCGACGATCAGGATGGTCAGGTGGTCTGCCCGCAGCGAGCGAAGCAGCTCCGCAAGCCGCAGCTTCTCCTGGCGGCGTAGGCCTGCCGCCGGCTCGTCCAGCACCAGCAGTGCGGGGTCGGCGGCGAGCGCACGCGCGATCTCCAGGATGCGCTGATTGCCGAGCGGCAGATTGCCTGCAAGCTCGAACGGCTTTTCGCCGAGCCCGACGCGCTCGAGCTGCATCAAGGCCTCGTGCCGCGCGCTGGCCTCTTCACGCTGGTTGAGGCGGAAGGCGCCGGCGAACAGGCCGGTGCGCGTGCGGGCGTAGGTGCCGAGCATCACGTTTTCCAGAAGGTTCATGCGCGGCCGCAGCTTCACATGCTGGAAGGTTCTGGCGACGCCGGCCTTGGCGATGCGGGATTGCGCATCATGCGTAATGGGGCGCCCCGCAAAGACGATCTCGCCCTTGTTGACCCGCAGCGCGCCGGTCAGGCAGTTGAACATCGTGCTCTTGCCGGCGCCGTTCGGGCCGATGACGGCGAGGATCTCGCCGGACCGCACCTCGAAGCTGACATTGTTGACGGCGACGAGGCCGCCGAACCGGCGCTCGGCGCCGTCGACTTTGAGAAGCAGCTCGCCCGGCGTCGGCTGGGGACGGCGGGGTAGCGGCGACGCAGGCTGCGGCCGCTCGCGCTTGATCTTCGGCAAATAGCGCGCAACGAAGGGGACGATGCCCTGCCGGGCCCATTGCAGGAACAGAATGAACAGCGCGGAGAAGGCGACGATCTCGAGCTGACCGGAGGCGCCCTTGGCGATCAGCGGCAGATAATCCTGCACGCTGTTCTTGAGCAGGGTGACGACGGCGGCACCCACGACACCGCCGAGCAGGCTGCCGGCGCCGCCGACCATCGACATCATCAGATATTCGATGCCCATGCCGGCATCGAACGGGCCCGGGCTGATGAAGCGGCTCATATGGGCGTAGAGCCACCCCGAGAGCGAGGCGAGGAAAGCCGCGAGCACGAAGGTCACGAGCTTGATTTGGAACGCGTTGATGCCGAGGCTCTCGACCAGCGTGTTGCCGCCGCGGAGCGCGCGCATGGCGCGCCCGAGCCTGGAGTCCAGCAGATTGTATCCGAGCAGGAGGACGGCCGCGACGATGCCCCAGATCAGGAAATAGATCTGCGCGCTCGAGACCAGCGCGAACGATCCGATGCTGATCGGCGGGATCGACGAGATGCCGTTGAAGCGGCCGAGCCCCTCGACGTTGCCGAACAGGAAGCCGATGGCGAGGCCCCAGGCGACGGTCGAGAGCGAGAGGAAATGGCCCTGGAGCCGCAAGGTGACAACGCCAAGGATCGCCGCGACGCAGCAGGTCACCGCCACGCCGAACACGAGGCCGAGCCACGGAGAGTATCCGTTCAGCGCGGAGACCCAGGCCGTTGCATAGGCCGCGATGCCGACGAACGCCGCCTGTCCGAACGACACGATGCCGCCGACGCCGGTGAGCAGCGCAAGCCCGATGGCGACCAGCGAATAGATGCCGATGTAGTTCATCAGCGTGATGCTGAAGGGACTCAGGACGAAGGGCGCGAGCGCAAGGCATACGACGGCCGCCACCGCTGCAAGCTGAACGTGAAGGCGCGTCATTCCTCGATCTCCTCCTCGGAATGAAGCGAGGCGAGGGATCGCCAGATCAGGATCGGGATCAGCAGCGAGAAAACGATGACGTCCTTGAGCGCGCTGCTCTCGAAGGACGCGAAGCTTTCCAGGATACCGACGCCGACGGCGCCGATCGCAGCACCGGGATAGCTGGTCATGCCGCCGACGATGGCGCCGACGAAGGCCTTCAGGCCGATCAGAAAGCCGGAATCGTAGAACACCGTGTTGACCGGCGCGATCAGGATTCCGGATACGCCTGCCATCAGCGATCCCAGCAAATAGGCGATCGTGCCGGCGCGCGCCGGGCGTATCCCCATCAGCCGCGAGCCGGTCCGGTTGACGGCCGTGGCGCGCAGCGATTTTCCGACCAGCGTGAAGTCGAAGAACAGATAGAGCAGGCCGCTGAAGACGAGGGCTGCAATCACGATCAGCATGGTCTGGCCCGAGACCAGCACGCCGGCGAACTCGGCCGAGAACGATGTCAGCGGTTCGGTTCTGACACCTTCAGGTCCGAAGAACAGCAACCCCAGGCCGACCAGTGCGTAATGCAGCGCGACGGAGACCGTCAGCAGCAACAGCACCGATCCGTCTGCGATCGGACGGAACACAATCCGGTCCAGCAGCGGGGCGATCGGCGTGATCAGCATCAGCGCCAGCACGAGCCTGACGGCAAGCGGCGGCTCGGCGCGCATCGTCAGCCAGGCGGCGCCGACCACGGCGAGCGGAAGTACGAGATAAAAAAGCAGGGCGCGCGGCAGCAAGCGAATCTCGCCGGCGCGAATCAGCGAGATGATCTCGATCAGGGTCGCGAGGCAGGCCAGGATGACGACGAGTGCGCCGGTCCCGGGAAAGCGCTTCGCATCGAGGGCTGCCAGCGTCAGCGCGGTGAACGCGGCGATGTCGCCGAAGGGAATGAAGATGACCCGTGTCACCGTGAAGATGAGGACGGTCCCGATCGCCACCAGCGCATAGACTGCGCCGGTGGCGATCCCGTCGATCCCAAGGATGGCTGCGATGTCGCTCGTCATTGAGACGCCGTTCCCCCGTTCTGACTGCCTGCCGCCTTCCGACTACGGCGCGTACTTCCAGGTACCGCCGCTCAGGCGCACCACCACGAGCGAGCGCTCGTCGACGCCGGTCACGGAGCCCGGCTTGAAGTTATAGACGGCATGTACGCCCGGCAGCTCCTTGGTGCTGAGGATCGCGTCCCGCAGCGCGGTGTGGAATTCCGCCGTTCCGGGCTTCGCGGTCTTCAGCGCGCGCTCGGCGGCGTTGGCGAAAATCAGCCAGGCGTCGAAGGAATAGGCGGAGAAGCCGTCGGTGGTCGGAATGTTATGGGTTTTCTGGTAGACGCTGCGGAAGTCCAGCGAGATCTTCTTGGCAAAGTGGTCATCAGGCAGCTGCTCGGCGACGATCACGGGGCCGGCCGAGACCTGGATGCCGTCGGCTGCCTTGCCGCCGACATTGACGAAGTCCGGATTGACCAGCGCCACCGTGCCGTAAGTGTTGCCCTTGAAGCCGCGGTCGGCGAGGCTGAGGAGAGGCAGCGCGCCTTGCGTCCCCGAGCCGCCGTCCAGCACGGCGTCCGGCCGCGCGGCAAGCACCTTCAGGATCTGTGCGGTGACGGAGGTGTCGGTGCGGGCGTATCGCTCGTTGCTCTGGATCTTGATGTCGCCGGCTGCTTCGGCGGCCTTGGCGCCGTTATAGACGAGATCGCCCCACGCATCGGAGAAGCCGATATAGCCGATGTTCTTCATGCCATCGCGCTTCATGCGGTCGGCGACGATCTTGACGAGCAGGGAGGCTGGCTGCGGCACCGACACCACCCACTGCTCGGGCGTTTCCGGCAGCTTGCCGATCGGCGAGACGGCGATCATCGGCACCTTCAGTTCGCTCGCCACCGCCGCCATGGCGATGGTCGACGGCGCCGTCGCGGTGCCGATCAGCAGGTCGACCTTCTCCTCTTCCACGAGCTTGCGCGCGTTGCGGGTCGCGGCCGACGGGTCGGAGCCGTCGTCGAGCTGGATCAGGCGAATGGTCTCGCCGTTGATGGTCTTCTTGTATTCATAGGCGGCATTGATGCCGCGCCCATAGGGGATTCCGATCGACGATCCGTTGCCGCTGAGCGAGGTGACGAAGCCGATGACGATGTCGGCCCGCGCTGCCGGGGCTGCGAAGATACCGGCGGCAAGTGCGAGTAGGCTCAGAGTCTTGCGCATTTGCGTTCTCCTTCGTTGATGTTGGATCGGAAATGCCTTGAAGCTGCCGCGCGAACGACGACCCAACCGATTGAAAGCATTGCTGCGGCGCCAAATGCCGGGCGCGACCGATGAGAGTTTGTGTGGCCGGGCGGTCAGCAGCCATGATGTTGCTTGCCACGCGAACGACGGGCCCATTGGCGAATGCGGGCGCTCCTTGTCTGGAGCGAAAGGACGTCGGTGCGGCCGCGATGCGCGACCGGCGATGCTGCCATTGCCGGCTGTTCGAGCACGGCGACTGTCCACACGATTGAGTCTCTCAAAATCGGTGCCCTGCAACATCATTGTCATGGCCACCGGTCCCTGACCGGCGAGGAATTACTTAAAGCCTAAAGTATTGTCGGTGGCGCCGTCAACACGTGTCACGGGGCTGTCAGAAAAAAATGTTGTTGCATACAATTTCGACAGTGTGCGGCGTTTCTTTGCTGCTCGACCGGACGAAAATGCGGTTCTTGCCTTAGCCCCGACGGCGCCAGTCGCCGCGCCGCCGCGCGCATTTGACGCGTGAATTAGTTTATGGTTGAAATATATTCATCGGCAGCCGACGACCGATCCTCCGACCACGGCTTGAGGAGAAGGACGATGCGCATCTTCTGGCAGAGCTTCGTTGATGCGAGCGTCAACGCGCCCTACATGGCGCGGCTGTCGGAATACCTCAACAACATCGCTGCATCAGGCACGACGGTTCACGTCGAGGGCATTACGCCGCCGGACCGGGAGTTCGGGCGGCTTGCGGAATTGCGCTGCGCCGTCCGGGCGATCGACAATGGCATCGCGGCGGAGGAGGGCGGGTTCGATGCCTTCGTCATGGGGCATTTCCAGGATCCCGGACTCTACGAGCTGCGCTCGGCGCTCGACATTCCCGTGATCGGGACTGGCGAGGCGACGTTGCTGGCGGCCTCTCAGCTTGGTCGGCGGCTCGGCCTTGTGACGCTCGATCCCGTCTTCGAGGTCTGGCACTATGAGCAGGCCGAGCGTTACGGCCTCCGTGATCGCGTGGTCCACGTGACCGGTCTTGGCTGCAAGCCGGAGGATTTCGCCGACGCGTTCGCCGGAGACCAGGCCGCGCAAGCCCGCATGATCGAGGATTTTGTCGCCTGCGCACGTCCGCTGGTCGAGCGCGGCGCCGATGTCGTGATCCCCGCCGGTGTGCTGCCAGGCCTCCTGATCGGGAGGGAGCATGGCCTGAAGGTTGGGCACGCGCCGGTGGTCAACTGCGCGGCCGTAGCGCTGAAGAGTGCCGAGATGTGGGTGCAGCTCCGGCAGCTCAATGGCACCGAACCAAGCCGCGGGCCGAGCTTCAAGCGGGCTAGTCCCCAGGCGCGCGCTGATTTCCGCGCGCTGCTCGCCCGCAACAACCGTTAGCTCTGGATAAGCTAGTCTTGGAGAACAAGTCATGATGACCCCCGAAAAGATCCTGTACGAGACCGAAGTGACGGCGACCGGAGGCCGGGATGGCAAGGCCGCCAGCGCCGACGGTCTGCTGTCGGTGTCGCTGTCCTTGCCGAAATCGATGGGCGGCCCCGGCGGCGAAGGCACCAATCCCGAGCAGCTCTTTGCGGCCGGCTACGCCGCGTGCTTTCTCGGTGCTGTCAAGCTCGTCGCGCGGACGCGGAAGGTCGTGCCCTCTGCCGAGCCCTCCGTGACTGCGAAGGTCGCGATGGGGCCGGTTCCCGTCGGATACGCGCTGGCTGTCGAGCTGAAAATCAATCTGCCCGGTGTCGAGAGACCGGTAGCCGAAGAGGTCGTCGCCGGCGCGCACGAGCGCTGCCCCTATTCGAACGCAACCCGTGGCAATATTGCCGTGAAACTGACGGTGGTTTGAGGCGGATGAACCAGGCGGGCGGTCGGTGACCAATACCTTACGCACACCGTATGATGGCGTCGTGATTGCGGCGCCCGTCACGATTCCCTATGTGCGCTACTCCATCGAAAGTGCGCAATGGTGGATCGGCCGAGCGCTCAGCGCGCTCGTCGCGCAGGCTGGCATCAAGGCCTCCGATATCGATGGTCTGTGCGTCTCCAGCTTCACCATGGGCACCGACAGCGGGGTCGGGCTGACGCAGCATTTCGGTCTGTGCGTCCGGTGGCTGGATACGATCCCGCTCGGTGGCGCCAGCGCCATCGCAGGGCTGCGAAAGGCGGCGCGCGCGGTTCAGGCCCATGACGCCGACATCGTGGCCTGCGTGGCTGGCGACACCAACCACGTCGATTCCTTCCGGCTTACGCTCGAGAACTTCTCGCGCTTCAACCAGGATGCCGTCTACCCCTACGGCGCGGGCGGCGCCAATTCGAGCTTCGCGCTGATTGCGCGCAACTACATGCGGACTTTTGGTGTTACGCGCGAGGACGTTGGCAGGATCGCGGTCGCCCAACGCGCTAATGCGTTGCGCAACCCGCATGCGCTGATGAAGTCGCCGCTGACGCTCGAGCAATATCTCGCGGCCCGGCCGATTTCCGATCCGATCCACCTGTTCGATTGCGTGATGCCCTGCGCCGGCGCGGAAGCGTTCCTCGTCATGCGCGAAGAGACTGCGGCCTCGCTGAGGCTGCCGGTTGCGCGGCTTCTGTCGACGATAGAGCGGCATAATGCCTTTGCCGACGATCCGATGCAGGTGCGGGGCGGTTGGGCGATGGACATCGGCGAGCTCTATGCGATGGCCGGCGTGAAGCCGGATGATCTCGACGTCGTGCAGACCTATGACGACTATCCCGTCATCACGATGATGCAGTTCGAGGATCTCGGCTTCTGCAACAAGGGGGAGGGGGCCGAGTTCGTGCGCCAGCACGACCTCACCATCGACGGTGATTTTCCGCACAATACGTCGGGCGGACAGCTTTCGGTGGGGCAGGCCGGTGCCGCCGGCGCCTATCTCGGTCTCGTCGAGGGATTGCGGCAGGTTCTCGGGACCGCGGGCCCCACCCAGGTCAGGAATGCGAGCCTCGCCTTGGCCTCGGGGTTCGGTATGATCAATTATGACCGCGGTCTCGCCTCGGGTGCCGCGATCCTTGCAGGGCCTTCGCGATGATCGAGCCGATCAAACCGCCCCGGCGCAAGAATCCGCTGCTGCGAACGCGGCTGCCCGCCTCGCCACCGCGACCGCGCAGCAGGACGTCGCACGGGTTTACACGGGCGGCAGCCGAAGGCCGCTTCATGCTGCAACGCTGCAAGGCTTGCGGCGCCTTTGCTTATCCCGCGCGGGAGGCATGCCCGTCCTGCCTGTCGGACGGCCTCGCCTTCGTCGATGCGCCGCGCCGGGGCACGCTGCTCGCCGAGACGACAGCGCGCGTGCCGAGCGACGTCTATTTCCGCGAACGGGCGCCGTGGCGTATCGGCCTCGTCAAGATGGATTGCGGTCCTACGATTGTGACCCATCTCCATGCCGACTGCGCGGAGGGCGCAGCCGTCCGCATGTCGTTTCAACTCGACAAGAGCGGTCAGGCGGTGGCCTTTGCCCATCCCGAGGGGGAGACACCCAACATGGCAGACGACAAGCAGTGGCGGGAAATGACGGCCGATCCAAAATTCCGGCGCGTGCTCGTGACCAACGGCCGCAGCGTGATCGGCCAGGAAGCCGTCGCCGCCTTGAAGGCCGCAGGCGCCAAAACGGTGTTCGTCGGCATTGCCGAACCGTGGCGGCCGTTCGCCGGAGAGCAGTTGCTGCGCGGTCAGGACGGGATCGAGATCGTGACGCTTGACGCGGCCGACGAAAAATCGGCCACAGATCTCGCGGCTGACATCGGCGGCAAGGTCGATATCCTCGTCAATACGACGGAATATGTCCGGCCCGGCGGCCTGCTCGACCGCAGGGGCACGAGCATCGCACGCGACGAGATCGACCAGGCCTATCTCGGCTTCATCAACCTCGCGCAGGCGTTTGGACCGGCCATGCGGATGCGCGGCGCCGACGGCGTCAACAACAGTGCCGCCTGGGTCAACATTCTCTCGGTTTATGCGCTGGCGAGCTGGCCCGGCTTTGGCACCTACTCGGCCTCGCAGGCGGCGTGCCTGTCGCTCTCGCACTGCCTTCGCGCCGAGCTCAGGCCCGGCGGCGTCAGGGTGATGAATCTATTCACTGGACCTGTCGACACCGAGTGGTTCCAGACCGTGCCGCCGCCGAAGGTCGCGCCGCGCGCCATCGCGCAGGCGATCGTATCGGGGCTTAAGGGCGGGCTCGAGGAGATGTATGTCGGAGATGTCGCCGAAGAGATCCGGCAACGTCTCGCGGCCAATCCGAAAGCGCTCGAACGTGAGCTCGACAGGTGAGATGCAGAATTCAACCAAGCCGGAGGACGTGACGATGCAAAGCAACAATCTCCTGGAGCTGGCGGGCGCGATTTCTTCCGGCGCGGTGCGCGTCGTCGATCTGACCTTCACGCTCAGTCCGGACTTTCCGGTCATCGTGCTGCCACCGGAGTTCGGCCAGGCCGCGCCGGTCCGCATCCAGGAAATCTCACGATACGATGGTCGTGGCCCGGCTTGGTACTGGAACAATGTCACGTTCGGCGAACATACTGGCACGCATTTCGATGCGCCGATCCACTGGTTCACCGGCAAGAACCTGCCGAACAATGCCGTCGACACCATGCCGGCCAAGGACATGATCGCGCCGGCCTGTGTCATCGACTGCTCGGCGCAGGCGGCCCAGGATCCCGACTTCTTGCTGACAGTGCCACTCGTCGAAGCCTGGGAAGCAAAGCACGGCCGGATCCCGGAGCGGAACTGGGTGCTGCTGCGGACCGACTGGTCGAAGAAGGGTTGGCGCGACTACGCCAATCTCAGGGATGACGGCGCGCACACGCCGGGCCCGAACCCGGCCGTGATGAAGTGGCTGGTCGAGGAGCGCGGCGTCATCGGGTTCGGCAACGAGACCATCGGTACGGATGCGGGGCAGGCCGGGCATTTCGAGCCGCCTTATCCGGCGCATCACTTCCTGCACGGAGCGGGCCGCTACGGCCTGCAATGCCTGTGCAACCTGGATCAGCTTCCGGCCACTGGCGCCATCATCGTGGCTTCGCCGTTGAAGATTCAGAACGGCTCCGGCAGTCCGCTTCGCGTCATTGCGCTGGTTTCGTCAACCTGAACCGAGTCCACGGCGCTTGCCAATCAGAACAAGAAATATTCGCGAAAGACAGGTGCCATGAACTTGGTCAAGACCCTGCTGGTCTCCACTGCATTGCTTCTCGCCGTCCCGCAGCTTGCGCAGGCCGAGATCCTCGTCGGCTTTGTCACTGGCCTCAGCGGGCCGGTGTCCTCGATCGGAATTCCGAACGCGAAGGGGATCGCGGCGGGCCAAGCCTATATCGGCGAGATCGGCGGCGAGAAGATTCGGGTCATCCAGCTTGATGACGGCTCCGATCCGACGGCGTCTGCGCGCAACGCCCGCAAGCTCGTCGAGCAGGAGAAGGTCGATGTCCTCATCGGCACGTCCGGCGCCCCCCAGACGCTCGCGATGGCGACGGCGGCCATCGAGATGAAGATTCCAATGATCGCGGTGTCGCCGATCGCGCCGGTGCCGCCAGGCGACGGCGGCCCCTGGGTCGTCCAGACGCCGCAACCAACGCCGCTTCTGGTGCAAGGCATCGTCGACAACATGAAGGCGAAAGGGCTGAAGAGCGTCGCGTTCATCGGCTTCTCCGATGCGTTCGGCGACCTCATGTACAATTCGCTCGAGCAAAGTGCGAAGACCGCCGACATCAAGGTCATTGCCAACGAACGCTACGCCAGATCGGACTCCTCGGTCACGGCCCAGGTGCTGCGCGCGCTCGCTGCACGTCCCGACGCGATCATGCTCGGCGGCACCGGGACGCCCGGCGCGTTGCCGGTCATCGCCTTGTCCGAGCGCGGATATAAGGGGCCGCTGTACGGCAACCACGGGCTGATCAGCGCCGATTTTCTTCGTCTGGCCGGCAAGGCCGCCAACGGCATCATCTGCCCAACTGGACCCGTGACCGCGGCGGAGCAGCTTCCGGCCAGCAATCCGATTCAGAAGGTGGCCCTGGATTTCCGTGCGGCCTTCGAGAAGGCGAACGGCGAGGTGCCGACGGATTCTTTCTCGTCCTATTCCTTCGACGGCTGGCTGGTGTTCGCCGATGCTGCCAAGCGCGCGATGGCAACCGGCGCCAAGCCCGGCTCGCCGGAATTCCGCACCGCGCTTCGTCAGGCGCTGTTCACGACCAAGGAGGTCGTCGGAACGCAGGGCGTCTACACCTATACGCCGGCGGATCGGCATGGCGTCGACGAGCGCTCGCGCATCATGGTCCAGATCGAGGACGGCAAATACAAGCTGTTGCCCTGAGGCGGGAGCACGGTCGTGACGCACAACGAGGTGCAGGCCTGGACGCGTGCTGTCACGTCGTTTCCGCCGTCGGACCGCATTCTATCCACCATCCTCGCGCGGCAGGCGGAACGCTACGGTGAGCGCATCCTGCTGGTCGCGGGTGAGACGCGCTGGACCTTTGCGCAGGCCGCGGTGATCGCGGCCGCGTCGGCGCAGACGCTCGTCGATGCCGGAGTCAAGCCGGGCGATCGCGTCGCGCTGATGTGTTCGAACCGTCCGGAGTTCCTACAGGTCTATCTCGGCTGTGCGTGGCTCGGCGCCATCGCAGTCCCGATCAATACCGCGCTGCGTGGCTTCCAGCTCTCCCATATTTTCCGCAACTCGCGTCCCGCGCTCCTTGTCATCGAGGCTCAGTTCGCGAGCGCGATCGAGAGTGTCGAGACGGGTGTCGAGCTGCCGCCTCGGACCTGGATCATCGGAGCTGCCGCCGGGGAAATCGATGCCAGGCTTTCCGCGTTACCCTTGCCGGCTCTCGGAGCCGCGGCCCCGGCGGGCGCCGTCCGCCCCGGCGATACCGTTGCGATTCTCTACACATCAGGCACTACCGGGCCTGCAAAGGGTGTGTGTTGTCCGCAGGCGCAACTGTTCTGGTGGGGCATCTATTCGGCGCGTGCGCTCGGAATTCGCGAGGGCGATGTGCTGTTCACGACGCTGCCCCTGTTCCACACCAATGCGCTGAATGCGTTCTATCAGGCGCTCCTGAACGGATGCACTTACGTGCTGGAGCCAAAATTCTCCGCCTCCGGCTTTTGGGCCGCCGCGGGGCGGCACAATGCGACGGTCGGCTATCTGCTCGGTGCGATGGCGTCGATGCTTCTGGCGCAACCGAAGAGCGCAGACGATTCAACGCATCGCCTTCGCGTTGCGCTCGGCGGCGGCGTGCCGCCGCAGATCCACGGTCCGTTCCGCGAACGCTTTGGCGTACCGCTGGTCGACGGCTACGGGTCGACCGAAACGAACTTCGTGTTCTCCGGCACGATTCCGTCGGATCGTCCGGGAACGATGGGCCATCTGGCCGAAGGCATCGAGGCGAGGATCGTCGACGACAATGATTCAGCGCTACCTGACGGACAGGCCGGCGAGCTCGTGCTTCGAGCGAGTGAACCGTTTGCTTTCGCCTCCGGCTACTTTGGCATGCCTGAGAAGACGGTCGAGGCCTGGCGAAATCTGTGGTTTCACTCGGGCGATCGTGTGGTTCGGGATCCTGACGGACACTATCGTTTCATCGACCGCATGAAGGATTCGATCCGCAGGCGTGGCGAGAACGTATCCTCCTGGGAGGTCGAGCAGACCATCCAGTCCCATCCGGCGGTCGCCGCTTGCGCGATCTACCCGCTGCCGTCGGAACTGGGAGAGGACGAGGTTGCGGCGGCGATCCTGCTGGAACCGGGCCAATCGCTGGAGCCGCTCGACATCGTCAGGCATTGCGAAGGACAGATCGCTTATTTCGCTATCCCGCGCTACGTGCGGATTTTGAGCCAGATGCCGCTGACGGAGAACGGCAAGATCAAGAAGGGCGTTCTGCGCGACGCGGGCGTCACTGCGGATACATGGGATCGCGAGGCGGCCGGAGTGAAGGTGCGACGCTGACAGTTGCGCTGCTCAGGGTTTTTGCAGAGCGTCCCTGACAGCGCCCTTGAGCTCGTCGAGCTCGCCGATCAAGCCGTCGAACCGGTCTGCGGGGAAATCCGCCAGCAACTCGGCAAGCCATGCGCCGTGGCTCTTGGCCATTCGCCTGAAGGTCTTGCGGCCTTCGACCGTCATGCAGACAATCTGCACGCGGCGGTCGAGGTTCGACGGTGTGCGGGTGATGTATCCGTCCGCGACCAGGCGGTCCACGATCGGCGTGAGGTTCCCGGCCGAAACCATCAGGCGCTTGGGCAGCTCTCCCAGCACAAGCCCGCTCGGTTCGCGGTCGAGCTGAGCCAGAACATCGAAGCGGGGCATCGTGAAGTCGAACTCATCGCGAAACCGGCGCCGTAGCTCTCCTTCGATCAGGGTCGTGCAGGCGAGCAGCCGGAGCCAAACGCGCGTTTGAGCCCTGTACTCGGCCTCCTGATCCGCCCCATTCCTGGCTGATACAGGCGTGGACTCTTTCGCGAGTGCCAATCGAATCTCCCGGGCTTCGTAGCTTGTTGAAAGCTGGCGCAGCTCTCATTGTCGATAGCAAGATAGTTCGTGCCAAAAGTAAATTCAAGGCTGCGCGCGAGCGTCCCGGAACTGGCGCTGCTCTGTATCGAATTTGCACTGTATCTCAAGATCGACGCCGGGGCGCCGAACCCGTTACCGTAGTCTTTGCAGAACCCACCTTGACAAGGCTCGCACTAGCGAAATATTTTAGGCTTAAAATAATAGGCGAAGGTTCGACACATGGTGTGCCCCCGCGAAAGCGAGGGGGTCATGCGCATAGTCTGTATCGGCGGCGGCCCAGCCGGCCGCGCAGTGAGCGGAAGGGGGATCAGATGAGCTCCGTGGCAAAGGTGATCCGGCGCGAATGGCTCGACTGGCCGTTTTTCGAGCCGCGTCATCATGCGATTGGCGATGCACTCGACCGCTTCGTGCAGTCGGGGGCCCTCGACAAGATCGATCACAGCGACATCGATGGCGCCTGCCGCGGGCTGGTGCGCGCGATGGGTGCGGCGGGGCTGCTCGATTGGGCGGTCGCGGCTCCCGACGGCGATGCCACGACAATCGATTCTCGCTCGATCTGCCTGTCGCGCGAGTCGCTCGCCTACGCCGATGGCCTCGCCGATTTCGCCTTCGCCATGCAGGGGCTCGGTTCAGGGGCGATTGCGCTCGGCGGTTCTGCGGAGCTGCGCAAGGCCGTGCTGCCAAAGGTTCGCTCCGGCGAATGGCTTGCGGCCTTCGCGCTGTCCGAGCAGGAGGCGGGATCGGACGTCGCAGCGATGTCCTGCACCGCGCGCGCCGACGGCAACGACTATGTCATCGACGGCGAGAAGACCTGGATATCCAACGGCGGTATTGCCGACGTCTACACCCTGTTTGCGCGAACCGGCGAAGCGCCGGGCGCCCGCGGCATCTCGGCCTTTGTCGTCTTTCCCGATGATCCCGGCTTCGTCATCGCCGAGCGCATCGACGTCATCGCGCCGCATCCGCTGGCGACGTTGCGCTTTACCAATTGCCGGATCCCGGCGAGCCGTCGCCTTGGCGCCCCGGGCGGCGGGTTCAAGCTCGCGATGCAGACGCTGGATATTTTCCGCGCATCGGTCGCAGCCGCAGCGCTCGGCTTTGCCCGGCGCGCGCTCGACGAAGCACTGTCGCATGCGCGCAGCCGGCACATGTTCGGCGCGACGCTGGGGGACCTGCAACTGACCCAGGCCGCGCTCGGCGACATGGCGACCGACACCGACGCTGCCGCGCTCCTGACCTACCGCGCGGCCTGGCGCCGCGATGTCCAGAAGCTGCCGACGACGCGCGAAGCGGCAATGGCGAAGCTCACGGCCACCGAGACTGCGCAGCGCGTCATCGACCGGGCCGTCCAGATGTTCGGCGGTCGCGGTGTGCGCAAGGGCGAGATCGTCGAAAGCCTCTATCGCGAAATCCGCGCGCTACGCATCTATGAGGGCGCGACCGAGGTTCAGAAACTGATTGTCACGCGCGACCTCCTGAAGCCGCGCTGAGAGGGCTGGGAATTCCGCATGAGCACGATGAGAAAGCCGGAAGCCGGCGCGACCAGCGGTTTGCAGGTGCTTCAGCCCAGCGGCTGGCCGCAGCCGAAGGGCTATTCCAACGGGATCATGGCCGAAGGACGCCTTGTCGTGACGGGTGGTGTCGTCGGCTGGGACGTAACGGGGCGATTTGCCGACGGGTTTGTCGCGCAGGTCCGGCTGGCGCTGGAAAACATCGTCGCGATCCTGGCGGAGGGCGGTGCGAGACCCGAACATCTGGTGCGTCTGACCTGGTATGTCGTGGACATGGACGAATACGTGTCCAATCTCAAGGCGCTCGGCAAGGCTTATCGGGACGTGATCGGTACGCACTACCCGAGCATGGCGCTCGTGCAGGTCGTGCGTCTTGTCGAGTCTTCCGCGCGCCTCGAGATCGAAGCGACGGCTGTCGTGCCACGCTGACGAGCGCCCTCATTCCGCAACACGGGTGAGGTTCCTTCAAAGGGAATCGATATCAGCGCGTCGCTGCCTGCGCGGAGGCCGGGGCACCGGACTTGAAGTCCTGCAGGATCTGATCCTCAATAGATTGGCATTCCGCCGTTGACGTCGATCGCTGTGCCGAAGACCCGCAGTGCTGCATCGACATCGCAACGGCAGGGCGAGCCGCCGCTCAACCCTTGCTGAAGACGAAAGGTGTTTTGACATGACCCGTGAGGAGCGACAATTACGTGAAGCGATCATCGCCAAGTGCCGGTGGATGAATGCCTCGGGTCTGAACCAGGGGACGTCAGGGAATATCTCCGCCCGCTACATGGACCGGATGCTGATCACGCCGTCTGCGACGCCCTATGATGCGATGAAGCCGGAGATGATCGCGGCGATGCCGCTCGAAGGCGAATACGGCTCCTGGGAAGGACCGCTCCAGCCTTCCACCGAATGGCGCTTTCATCTCGACATCATGCGTGGCCGGCCCGATGTCGGCGGTGTCGTGCACACGCACTCGACCTACGCCACCGTGCTTGCGATCGCGCATAAGCCGATTCCCGCCTGCCATTACATGATGGCGGCGTTCGGCGGCAACGACATCCGCTGCGCCGGCTATGCACGTTACGGTACGGCGGAACTATCCGAGCTCGCCATGCAAGCGCTCGAAGGCCGCAACGGCTGCCTGCTCGCCAATCACGGCATGCTCGCGGTTGGAGCCAATTTGGATAAAGCGGTGTGGCTGGCGGTCGAACTCGAGACCATCGCGCGGCAGTATTATCTCTCGCTCGCACTCGGCGCGCCGCATATTCTCGGCGAGGCGGAGATTGCAGACACGGCGAAAGGATTTTCGACCTACGGATTGCAGCAGCCCGAGGCCAAGCCCAAGCTTAAGCCGAAGCTTAAATCCAACGTCAAGTCGAATCCAAAGCCGGCAAAGGCGCGTGCTGCGAAGGCGGCGGCACGGCAGCGAATCGAGAAGAGGCACATCGGAAAGCGATGACGGAGGCTCCTCCCGACCGTAGGCAGGGATCACGGGCTGGTCGACATCGCCATCTCGTTTGGCCTGAAGGACAATCGACGTGCAGGGCATGCCGAACCTCTGGCCGCCTTTCCTTCATTGCTTGAATCACGGCCCGATCAGCCCGGTGGGGTGCCAATGACGCAGTTCCGCGCGGTAAAACGCGACCTCGCGGGCTAGGCAATTCCCGGGTCGGGGTACTGCCACCGGCTCTACGGTCTCGGCCAAGATTTCTATTGTCCCTCGTTTTTGACGCCTCTAGCATGCCTCGCACAAGTGTGGAGACAAACTGCACCAGGGAGGAAATGATGCGCTGCATTCGTGCACTTCTGCTGGTTGCGTGCGCTCTCATGCCGCTGCTGATCCCATTGGCGACTTCGGGTTATGCGCAAGGCATTCCGCAAAACATCCCAAGGAAGGAATTGCTGATCCTGGAAAACCCGGAAGGGACCGTCAAGAACGCCGGATGGTTCAACATCTGGGCCATCAATGCCGGCTCGCAGTCGAACGGATTGCAGCAGGCAGCCCTCGATACGCTCTGGTACATCGATCCCGAAAGCGGGCTCGACGGCGTCTGGGACAACTCACTGGCCGCCGACAAGCCGCAATACAATGCCGATTTCACCGAGATGACCGTGAAGCTGCGCAAGGGGATCTTCTGGAGCGACGGTGTCGAATTCACCGCCGATGATGTCGTCTCGACCGTGACCACGCAGATCAAGAATCCAGGGATGCGCTTCAGCGCGGTATTGGCGAGCAACGTGGAATCCGTCGACGCGCCGGATCCCTCTACGGTGGTGTTCAAGCTCAAGAAGCCCAACTCGCGCTTCCACGCCAACTTCACGGTGCGCTGGGGGGCGGTGTGGATCCTGCCCAAGCATGTCTTCGAGAAGGTGGAAGATCCGGCCAGGTTCGACTTCAACAAGCCGGTTTCGCTCGGCGCTTACGTGCTGCACAGCTACGATCCCGACGGCAAATGGTACATCTGGCAACTGCGCGACGACTGGCAGCGCACCACGCTCGCCCGCTACGGCAAGCCCGGGCCGAAATATCTCGCCTACATCGATCCCGGCCCTCCGGACAAGCGGGTCATTGCCCAGCTCAACCATCAGCTCGACGTGATTCACGACCTCACGCCCGAGGGCATGTTTGCGCTCGCCAAGCAAAGCAAGGCGACCCGGGCCTGGTTCAAGGGTTTCCCCTATGGCCATCCCGATCCGACGCTGCCAGCGGTGATCTTCAACACTCAGAACGAGCTGTTCAAGAATCCCGACGTAAGATGGGCGTTGGCGCTCCTGATCGACATCAAGGCGGTGTCGATGGCGGCCTACCGCGGCGCCGCCACCATATCGGCGATCGGCGTGCCGCCGACCGGCGCCCATCCGGCAACGTATCATCAGCCGATGGAAGAATGGCTCAAGGGGTTTGAGCTCGACACCGGCAAGCACAAGATCAAGCCGTACGATCCCACCATGGGCAAGCAGATTGCCGAGATGCTGCGGCCATCGATGGGTGAGCAGATCCCGTCCGATCCCGCGGAGATCGCCCGTGCGTTCGGCATGGGGTGGTGGAAGGTTGATCCGCAGGCTGCGCAGGAGCTGCTGGAGAGGGCCGGCTTCACCAGGCGCGGCGGCGCCTGGACCACGCCGGACGGCAAGTCCTTCACCGTCCGCGTCATGGTGGAAGGCGATCTGCGCCCGGTGATGACGCGCGCCGGCACCATGATCGTGCAACTATGGAAACAGGCCGGCATCGACGCCCGGATCGATGTAGCGCAGGGGACGCTGCCGACACGACGGGCGGCCGGCGATTTCGACACGTTCATCGGCTGGAGTGTCGAGACCTGGGGTGGCCACCCGGATTTGTCTTATTTCCTCGACAGCTGGCATTCCCAATTCGTCGCGGAGCCGGGCAAATCCCAGCCGCTGCGCAACTGGCAGCGCTGGTCCAATCCCGCGCTGGACAAGATCATCGAGAGTATCCGCAGCGTGGGCTTCGACGATCCGAAATCGATCGAGCTCGGCAAGGACTACGTCAAGCTCGCCGTGAAGGAGATGCCGACCATCCCGCTGATGGCCTACAACGTCTTCACCGCGATGGACCAGACCTACTGGACGGGATTTCCGACCTCTGACAATCCCTACACCAATCCAGTGCCGAACTGGGGCAATTCGCGCTACATGTTCGTGAAGCTCAAACCGGCCGGCTAGGATATGATGACGGAGCGGCAACGGCATTTCTCTGACGGCCGCTCGCGTCTCCCAGAACGCCCCGGTCCGGCGTCGCGGGAGCGCCGATGAGCGGGTATGTCGCGTATGTGGTCCGTCGGCTGGCGCAGTTCGGGCTCGTGCTCTTCATCGGCATCAATCTCGCTTATGTCATCACCCACGCGACGCCGATCGATCCGGTCGAGCAGTCGATCTCGGCGGTCACCTCCTTTGGCAACACGGCGCCCGATGCGATCGAGCAGATGCGCATTTCGCTCCGCGAGCTCTATGGACTCGGCGGCTCGCCCGGCGCGCAATATCTGGTGTTCTGGAAGCGGATCCTGCGCGCCGATTTCGGGCCCTCGCTGTCGGCGTTTCCGACGCCAGTCGCGACGCTGATCGGCCGCGCGCTGCCCTGGACCGCCGGACTGCTCGCGGTCTCGACCATCGTCGCCTGGTGCCTCGGTAGCCTGCTCGGCGGCCTTGCCGGCTACCACAGGAAAAGTCGCGGGTTGAAGCTGATGGGTGTGATCGCGATGGGGCTGCACCCGATCCCTTACTACATCCTGGCCCTCGTGCTGCTGATCGTGTTCGGGTTCCTCTGGCCGGTGCTGCCGATCACCGGCGGCTCGGCGATGAATCTGCCGCAGACATGGACGTTCGACTTCGTCACCAGCGTGTTGCAGCATGCCATCCTGCCCGCACTCTCGCTGATCCTGATCGGCGTCGGCAGCTGGTTCCTCGGCATGCGCGCGCTGGTGTCGAACGTCGTGACCGAGGACTATGTCGTCTATGCCGAACTGGCGGGGGTCAGCCCCTCGCGCGTCCTGTCACACTACGTGATGCGCAACGCGCTGCCGCCGCAGCTGACCGGGCTCGCCATCTCGCTCGGCGGAATCTTCAACGGTGCGGTGATCACCGAAAAAGTATTTGGCTATCCCGGCGTCGGCTCGCTGCTGGTCGACGCCGTCTATGCGGGGGACTACGGGCTCGTGCTCGGCGTGACCACGGTTTCCATCCTCGGTGTCTCCATCGGCGTACTCGTGATCGATCTTCTGTATCCGTTGCTCGATCCCAGGGTAAGGTTCAGCTGATGGCCGCCATCCTGCGTGACCTCTTGCGTTACCACGCCGAATTCCGGATCGGCGCCGGGCTGATCGCCGTCGTGCTGCTACTGTCGGTGCTGGCGAGCTTCTCGCCCTATCCGCCGCAGGATGTCTATGTGGTGCCGCCGGATGTGCCACCGTCGCTGACCTACTGGTTCGGGACCACGTCGCGCGGTCAGGACGTGTTCTGGCAGCTGACCTTTGCCCTTCGCAACACCCTGCTGTTCGGATGCACTGTGGCATTGATCAGCCGTCTGCTGGCGCTCGTGGTTGGGTTGCTCAGCGGCTACAAGGGCGGCTGGATCGATCGGGCGCTGATGTCGGTGAACGACACCTTCATCGTCATCCCGCTGCTTCCGATCCTGGTGCTGTTCTATTTCGTGATGCGCGACCGCATGTCCTGGCTGCTGCTGGCAATGATCATGGCCTGCCTCGGCTGGGCCTATGACGCGCGGCTGATCCGCTCGGTCGCCATCAGCCTGAAGGCGCGCGAATTCACCCAGAGCGGCCTGTTCTCCGGCATGAGCACGCGCGAGATCCTGGTCCAGGAGCACTTGCCCTACGTCATGCCGATCGTGTTCTCGACCACCATGAACAACATGGTGTGGTCGATCGGGCTGGAGGTGACGCTGGCGGTGCTCGGTTTCACCGACATCAACACGCCGACCATCGGCGGCATGATCTACTGGGCCAACCAACACACCGCGATGGTGGCTGGCGTGTGGTGGTGGATCGCGTTTCCGACCATCGCTATCATCATGACTTTCGTCGGGCTGTTCCTGCTGGCGGTGTCGATGAACGACTACATCGATCCGCGCAGCCGTCTCCACGATTTTGGAGGGGCGTCGTGAAGACGATGCAGGCTGACCGGCCCGATGCCGCGCAGCCGATCCTGGCGGTGCGTGATCTGCGAGCTTATTTCCGAACCGATCGCTTCGGCGTCAGGCGCGACGTCAGGGCGGTCGACGGCATCAGCTTCACGGTGCGCCGTGGCGAGATCTACGGGCTCGCCGGCGAATCCAGTTCCGGCAAGACCACGCTGCTCAAGACGATCGCGGGCGCGGTCAGGCCGCCATTGGAGGTGGTCGGCGGCGAGGTGGATTTCGCGTTCCTTCCCGGCTATGGCGGACTGCATCGCGCGCCGGCGGCGGAGGTGGCGCGGATCCGCTGGCGGCATCTGTCCTACATCATGCAGGGATCGATGAACGCGCTGAACCCGGTGCGCCGGCTCCGATCGGCGTTCGTCGACTTCGCGTATCCGCATATCGGCGTCAGCCGCAAGCAATTCGAGCGGGAGGTGATCGTCCATCTGGCACGTCTCAGGCTCGATCCGTCGGTGCTGGCCGCCTACCCGCACGAACTTTCCGGCGGCATGCGTCAGCGCGCCACCATTGCGCTCGCCACGATCTGCCGTCCTGATGTCATCCTCGCCGACGAACCCACGACTGCGCTCGACGTCGTGGTGCAGAAGGAGGTGCTCGGCATGATCAGCGGTATCAGGCGCGAGATCGGTGCGTCGGTTTTATTGGTCACCCATGATCTCGCCGTCCACGCGCATCTGACGGACCGCCTCGGCATCATGTATGCCGGCCGTCTGATCGAGGAGGCGGCGACAGCGGAGATCTTCCGCAATCCGCTGCATCCTTACACGAGGCATCTCATTTCCAGCCTGCCTCGCATCGGCGATGACGTACCGCGCGAGGGCCTTGCAGGCAGCCCGCCAAATCTCGCCGATCCCCCGCCGGGATGCCGCTTCCATCCGCGCTGTCCACTGGCAATGGATGTTTGCCGGCGCGAGGTCCCCGCCATGCTGGAAATCGCGCCTGCGCATCGCGTCGCCTGCTTTGCGGTCAACCGGAGCGCGGAGGCATGAGTGACCTGCTGCTCGATGTTTGCCGGGTCGGCAAAACCTTCACGCGGGGAGGGCTCTTGTCGGCCCAGCGCATTGCCGCGGTCAAGGACGTGAGCTTCCAGCTCGACGCTGCCCGGCCCGAGATCCTAGCGATCATCGGCGAATCCGGCAGTGGCAAGACCACGCTTTCGCGAATGATCCTCAATATCGAAACGCCGACCAACGGCAAATTGCTGTTCGATGGCGTCGACCTTGCGACGATCCGGGCCGGTCCCCGCCGCCTGGCCTTCATGCACAAGGTGCAGCCCATCTTCCAGAACCCGTTCGAATCCTTCAACCCGCTGAAACGGCTCGATCGCTATCTGTTCATGACGCAGCGCAGCTTTGCCGCGGCTGATCGGCGGGGCACGCCCGAGATGGCCGTCGACGAAACGCTGCGCAAGGTCGGACTGTCGCTGGGGGAGGTGAGCCGAAGGTACCCGCATGAGCTCTCCGGCGGACAGCTTCAGCGGGTCGCGATTGCCCGTGCACTCCTGGCTAACCCGAAACTGATCGTGGCCGACGAGCCGGTATCGATGATCGATGCGTCCTTGCGCGTCGCCATCGTCAACCTGTTCAAGACGCTGCGCGACGATCTCGGCATCTCCATCATCTATGTCACCCATGATCTGGCGACCGCCTACTACATCAGCGACCGCATCATGATCATGCAGAACGGCAGGGTCGTCGAAAGCGGCGATGCGAAGACGGTGTTGAGGACGCCGCAGCATCCTTATTCCCGTCAGTTGCGCGAAGCCGCGCTATTGCCCGAAATTGCGGCGGACCTCTCTGTCCGTATGGACGATTTCAACAGCTCCACCTCATCAGAGAGGCAAATATGAGAAAAGCAAACGTTCTGATGGACCGCGATTTTGCCATCGGCCACACCGACCCGCGTTTGTTCGGGGCGTTCGTCGAGCATCTCGGACGCTGCGTCTATGGCGGCATCTACGAGCCCGGTCATCCCACCGCGGACAAGAACGGCTTTCGTGGCGACGTGCTGGCGCTGGTCAGGGAACTCGGGCCGACCATCATCCGCTATCCCGGCGGCAATTTCGTCTCGGGATACAATTGGGAAGACGGCGTCGGCCCGGTGGACAAGCGTCCGACGCGTCTCGATCTCGCCTGGTTCAGCACGGAGCCGAACAGCTTCGGCACCAACGAATTCATCGACTGGTGCCGGGCCGCCGCAGTCGAGCCGATGCTGGCGGTCAATCTCGGGACCCGGGGCGGGGAAGCCGCGCGCAACCTGGTCGAATACTGCAATCATCCGGGCGGATCGGCGTGGTCGGATCTGCGCCGCGCCCACGGCTGGGAGAAGCCGCACAACGTCAAGCTCTGGTGCCTGGGCAACGAAATGGACGGCCCCTGGCAGATGGAGCACAAGAGCGCCGACGCTTATGGCTCGGTCGCGTGCGAAGCCGCCAAGATGATGCGGTGGGTGGATCCGGCCATCGAGCTTGCGGCATGCGGATCGTCTGGACGAAACATGCCGACATTCGGCCAGTGGGAGGACACCGTGATCGAGCACACCTTCGATCATGCCCAGTACATCTCGCTCCACACCTATCTCAACAATTACAAGCAGGACACGGCATCGTTCCTCGCCAGCCCCGATTTGATGGACCGCTTCATCGACGAGGTCGTCGCGCTGGCGGATGCGGTGGCGGCGAAGCGGCGCTCCACCAAGCGCATGATGCTGAGCTTCGACGAATGGAACGTCTGGTACCGAACCCGCCGCAACCGGGCCGATCGGGTCAAGGAAGGATGGCCGGTGGCGCCGCCGATCCTGGAGGAAGTCTACACCATGGAGGATGCGCTCGCCTTCGGCGGCGCCTGCATTTCGCTGCTCAATCATGCCGATCGGGTGCGAACGGCCTGTCTGGCGCAGCTCGTCAACGCGATCGCGCCGATCATGACCGAGACGGGCGGCACCGCCTGGCGCCAGACCATCTTCTTTCCGTTCGCGCAGATGAGCCGTCTCGGGCGCGGCAAGGTACTGCGTACCCAGGTCGAGTCGGAGACCTACGATTCATCCTATTTCGATCCACGCGGCGTCCACGAATTCAGCTTTCCGGTGCCGAACGTACCGTATCTCAAGGTCGCGGCGGTTGCCGGGGAAGCCGGCAGTCTTTCGTTGTTCATGCTCAACCGCGACCTGATGCAGGAGATGGAGGTGAGCCTCGAGGCGCGAAGCTTCGGTCGGCTTGCCGTGACCGAGGCGCTGGAACTGCGCCACGATGATCTTCAGGCGACCAACACTGGGGATGCGACGGGACGGGTGAAGCCAGAGCCGTTGCAGGGCGTCGCCAGCGACGGCACGCGGATTCGAGCGGTGCTGAAGCCGGCGTCGTGGAATGTGGTTCATCTGTCGGCGCAGTGAAAATCAGCTCGAGCCGTCTCGAACGTTCCGCTGGTCGAGGACCTTGCGGATCAGACGTGCCAGCTCCGCAGGCCGGTAGGGCTTGCTGAGCAAGGTGACGTCGGGATCGAGGCGGCCGTCATGCATCATGGCGGCTTCCGGATATCCGGACATATAGAGCACCGCCACGCCAGGCCGCAACCGCGTGACGGCGTCGGCGAGTTCGCGGCCGTTCATGCCACCCGGCATGATGACGTCGGTGAACAGCAGATCGAATGCCAAGTCATGGTTCAGCAGCGCCAGCGCATCCGGACCGTTGGCCGCGGTCAGCGTGCCATAGCCGAGGTTCTTGAGCTGCGCGACCACATAGCTGCGCACCAGCGCATCGTCCTCGACGATCAGGATCGTCTCGCTGCCGCCTTGCGGTCCGGCTGTCGCGATGACGCTCGGAAGCGTCGTCCCTTCGACGCCGCGCGGCAGATACAAGGTGATTGTCGTGCCGCGCCCTTCCTCGCTGTCGATTTTGATGTGGCCGCCGGACTGCTTGGCGAAGCCATAAACCATGCTCAGCCCGAGCCCGGTCCCCTTACCGAGTTCCTTGGTGGTGAAGAACGGCTCGAACACTTTGTCGCGGATCGCGGCCGGGATGCCCGCACCGGTGTCGCTCACGGAGACCATGATGTAGTCCCCGAGAATCCCTTCCGGACCGGTGTCGGACGTCGTCGGTTCAAAGCTCACATTGGCGCTGCGGAACACGACCCTGCCGCCCGTGGGCATCGCGTCTCGGGCATTGACAGCGAGATTTATCAGCGCGGTCGATAGCTGACTTGGATCGATCAAGGCGTGCCAGCAATCGGTTTGCAGCGTCGATTCGATCTCGATGTGTTCGCCGAGCGTCGGTCGCAGCAGCTTCGCCGTATCGGCGATCAAATTGTTGATGTCGGTATCGCGCGGTTGCAGGGGCTGCTTTCGGGCGAAGGCCAGCAGCTGCCGCGTCAGATCGGCGCCGCGGCTGGCGGCCTCGTCGATCATGCGGCCGATGGACGCGAGCTCGGGCTCGTCGGACAGATGATCGATCAGGATTTCGATGGTCCCTGTGATCACGGTGAGAAGGTTGTTGAAATCGTGTGCCACTCCGCCTGTGAGCTGGCCGATCGCGTCCATCTTTTGCGATTGGCGCAGCTGTTGCTCGAGGCGAAGGCGGTGGGTGACGTCACGCCCGATGACGATGATCAGTTCCTGCCCGCCGGTCGACACGCGGGCCGCCGACATCTCTGTGTCGAGACCCTTGCCGTCGGCGCTAGCCAGACGCACTTGAATCAGCCCGGCCGAACCGGGCGTCAGCAGACTGTCGAGCTCATGCGCTCCAGCGGGGTCCACGACCGATCGGAACGGGCGTCCGATGATATCCTCGCGGTGGCGTTCGAGCATTGCCTCGGCCGTGCGGTTGGCCTCGATCACCAAGCCGCCTTGATCGAGCACCAGGATGGCGTCATGGGCTTGCTCCATCAGCAATCCATATTTCTCTTCCGCCTGCTTTCGCGCGGTGAGGTCCAGCACGAAGGAGATGCTCTCGTCGGGGGATTCCGCCACCGCGGCTGAACCGATCAGGACGGGAACCCGGCTACCGTCCTTTCTGAAGAACTCCTTCTCGCGGGGCGCAACCTCTCCGGTAAGGCGAAGCTGATCAATCCGCTGTTCGTCGTGGATCTGGTGTTCCGCCGGCGTCATCTCCTTCCAGCTGACCGCTCCGGACATCAGCTCCTGCCTGGAGTAGCCGGTCATGCGCAGGAAGGCGTCGTTGGCGTAGCTGATGTCGCCGTCGGCATTCCAGAACAGGATTCCGATGATGTTGGAATCGACGAGGCTGCGGATGCGTGCCTCGCGTTCCTGGAGGTCACGGTAGAGCAGGGTGTTCTCGAGCGAAATCGCAGACTGGGCCGCCAGCATCTCCAGCACCGCGACTCGGGCCGGTGTGAAGGCGTGCGTAGCCAGGCTGTTCTCGAAATAGAGCAGTCCGGTCAGCTTCGCCTGCTTCATCAGCGGCAGGCAGAGGATCGACCTGGGATGGCGGCGATCAACATAGTCCGCATCGCACAGCGGATCTGGCCGCGAGGCGTCATCGAGGATGAGGGTTTTTTGCGTACGAATGACATAGCGCAGCAGCGCCTCCGGACAATCGGGACCCGAAACGGGCGCCTGGCGCATCGCGATCGTGAACGCGTCGCCGTTGGACTGGCCCTCCGCTTCGATCCGGAAATCGTCGTGACGTGACAGGATCAGCAGGCCGCGATCCGCGCCGGCGTTCTGCAGCGCGATTTTCATCAACGTCTCGATCAGCCGCGGCAGCTCGATCTCGCTAGAGACGGCCTGCGAGGCCTTGACCACGGTCGTTACGTCCAGTTGCTGGACCGACTCGCTTGCTCTTCCGGCAGCGCCACCGTCTTCGGCGACGTGCAGTCGCGGGTAAAGACGCTCGAGCTGCTTCACCTTGGCGTCGGCGCCCCAGCGGCGATATCCATAGCGCGCGTCGCGCAGATAGGCGTGGGAAATCTTCTCGAACCCGCGTGCAGCATAGAAGCGCCCGGCCAAGTCGTTGGCGATCGCCTCGTTTTGGACGAAACCGCTTGCGCGCGCCGAACCGATGGCCCGATCGTAGCAACGCATCGCCTCGACTTCGCGGCCTTCGAGACGTGCGATCTCTGCCTCGACCAGCGCGGCGCGGTCGGCAAAATCCTCCGGGTTGATGTCGGCCCATTGCCGAAGCTGACGGTGGTGGGCGGCCATGGTCTGGAGACGCAGGGCGCGTTCCGCCGCGGATCCCGCATCGTCGCGTCCGGCCAGCGCCAGCGCGGCGTAAAAATGCAGCTCCGCCCGCTCGAACAGCGCCTTTGACGTCCAAAGCAGTCCCTCAGCCTTCGTCGCCGCCGCAATGGCGGCCGGATCGTTGGCAAGGACGCGGGCCTGCAGCTTACGGATCCAGTACCACGAAGCGGCGTGCTCCAGCTCCGGATCGGCTTCCAGGCGGCGCTCGAACTGCTCTTCGTCGAAATCGGCGTCATCGAAGCTGCCGAACTTTGGTGTCAGGCCGCGCAGCGTGCGAACCAGCTGGAGCTGCCCAATGATCCGGTCGACCGCGAGACCAACCCGTGCCCGGCGCGCGAAGTCGATACCGGCCTCGGCCTCCCGCTGCACCTCGGCGAGTGGATCGGCGCAGGCGAGAAGATGGGTCAGGAGGTGGTGGCGGGTGAAGCTCGCATAGTTGAAATCGCCGTCCTGCTGTGCGGCGTCGAAGGCCCGACGCAGCAGCGGCCGGCCGGTGCGGATATGCCGCGTCCAGCTGCCGAAGCCCAGATAGACGCGTGCCTTGAAGCGGTCCAGTCCGTACCTTTCCACCAGGTCGAGGCCAAGCTGGGCGAAGCGATATCCCGCCGCGTAATTGTCGAAGTCGGGCCCAAGCACTGTGCCGAGCAGGACATAAGCGAGGCACGAGGCATCGGAGTTGCCGAACTCCAGGCTGAGATTCGCCATGCGCGCGGTGATGAGGCGGCGCAAATTATCGCTGATGAACCAGGCAGGCGACACCAGCACGGTGAGGACGTCCATGGTACCGCGTGCGATCGGATCGGTCATCCGGGGCAGGTCCAGCAGCGCCTCGACCGGGCGCTCACCGATATGCAGCCACATCCGCTCATATTCCTGCGCGACCTCCTCCAATGTCGGCTGCGCCGTCCAGTCGATGCCGACACGGCGCAGATAGGCGAGGCCGATTTCGATGTCGCGGTCGTTCGGCTCCATCTGCAGTCGGGTGACGGCGGCCAGATCGGGAAGGGTGCTGGCACGGCTCGCCAGTTCCGTGAGGTGCGCTTTTGCGGCCGCGTGCTCGCCGGTCAGGAATTCGCATTCCGCACGTTGCACCCCCAGCGCGAAGCTGAGCGCGTAATGTTGCTCCCAACGGTCCTCGGTCAGCATCGCCTCGCCGGCGCTGAAATGGGCGAGTGCCACCGCAAAGGCCGTCGCCGCCTTGGCGCGCCGGCCGGCCAGCAGATTCAGCTCGGCGAGCTTCTCCCGCTCGTCCGCCACGACGATCAGGGCAGCTCCGCGATTGAGCTGGCTCACGATGTCGAAGACTTTGTCCTCGACCGCTTCTTCGGCGGTGCGCGCCGCGAGCAACCGGCCGATCCGCAGATGGGCCGCCGGCCGGTCGCCTTCGGGGATCAACGCATAAGCCGCTTCCTGGAAGCGGTCGTGGACGAATCGATATGCATCCGCCTGGGGCTCGACCAGTTCCTGGCGGACCGCCGGCCATAGCGCCGCATCCACCTGCTCCTGCGAAATTCCGAGCACGGTCGACAGCATCGCCGTCTCGGCGGTGTTTCCGAGGCAGGCCATCTGCTGCAGGGCGGCCTGGGTTGCGGCCGGCAGCCGGGTGAGCTTGCCGAGCATGAGGTCCACGACGTTATCGGTGTATCGCTTGGCGTGGATGCGATCGAGATCCCAGGACCAGCAGGCCGCGTCGTGATCGAAGGCGAGCAATCCTTCGTCGGCAAGCGAGAACATGAACTGAATGGCGAAGAACGGATTGCCGCCGGTCTTGTCGAGCACCATCTGGGTGAACGGTGCCGCGCGCTCCGGCTCGCAGCGGAGCGCATCCGCCAGCAACTGCCCGAGATGCTTGCGACCGAGCGGCGCAAGCGTGATCTCGGTGATCGTTCCGCCCGCGGCCTTGATGATGTCGAGCATGCGCATCAGGGGATGAGCGGCATCGACCTCATTGTCCCGATAGGCACCGATCAGCATCAGGTGCTTCAGGTCCGATCGCGTCAGCAGGTCCTCGATCAGGTCGAGTGTCGCCGCGTCGAGCCATTGCAGATCGTCGAGAAACAGCACCAGCGGATGTTCGCGGCGGGCAAACACACCGATGAACCGCTTCAATACGCCCTGAAAGCGGCTTTGCGCCTGCTGCGGTGGAAGCTCCGGCACCGGTCGCTGTTCACCGATGATGAGCTTGAGCTCGGGGATCAGGTCGACGATCATCTGTCCGTTCGGGCCGAGCGCCTCCAGAAAGTCACGGTGCCATCCGCTGAGCTCGACGTCGCTCTTGCCGAGTAGCGGTCGAACCAGGCTCTGGAATGCCTGCACGAGCGTCGCGTACGGAACGTCGCGCTTTTGCTGGTCGAACTTGCCCGACGCGAACAGCCCGCGCGACGGCACCTGCACCTTGTGCAGTTCATTGACGACCGAGGATTTGCCGATGCCGGAATATCCGGAGACCAGCACCAGTTCCGGCACGCCGCTACGCGCGATGCGGGCGAAGGAGGCGAGCAGGGTCTCGACCTCGCGCGTCCTGCCGTACAGCTTCTCGGGGATCAGCAGGCTGTCGGGCGCGTCGTGCTGGCCGAGCGGGAAATCGTCGACGCGCTGTTGAAGCTCCCATTCGGCGAGGCAACGCCGCAGGTCCCGCTCCGCGCCGGCCGCGGTCTGGTAACGCTCCTCGGCCATCTTGGCGAGCAGCTTCATGATGATCCCGCACACCATTTCCGGGACGTTCTCCAGACGGTCGGCCGGCGACGCCGGCTTTCTGGCGATATGGCAGTGCACCCACTCCATCGGATCGGTCGCGGCGAACGGAAGTGCGCCGGTGAGCATTTGATAGAGCGTGACACCGAGCGAATACAGGTCGCTGCGGGAGTCGATCGAGCGGTTCATGCGCCCGGTCTGTTCGGGCGCCATATAGGCGAGCGTGCCGGCGATCGATTCGGGCGGCGCCGGAGACTGTCGTTCGCGCGGCCGGCGCGATGCAAAGCCGAAGCCGGTGAGCCGCACGCTTCGATCGGTGCGATTCACCAGGATGTTGGCCGGCTTGACGTCCTTGTGCACGAGGCCGCACTGATGGACCTTGCCCAACGCGCCGGCGATCTGGATGGCGAGGCACAGGAAGTCGCCCATCTCCATGGGTGCGTCCATTAGCCACGTGAGCGGCTCGCCGCCGAAATCCTCGAGCACGAGAATGGTCCGGGTACGATCCTGCAGAAGCTCCAGCGGCTTCGCCGCCCAGGCGCCATCCAATTCGTCCATCAAGCCAAACTCGTGTGCGAGGCGATCAAGGCTTTGCGGACTTGGATGTTCTGTTGCCGAGAGCACGGCCAGCACGACCTTTCGCTGGCCGTCGATGCTTTCGCGGCAGGCGCGGCACAACAGGATTCCTTCCTCGTCACACAGGACCTGCGGACCATGGACCCAGCCTGCGCCCAAAAACGATGAAAGGTTCATGTCGGTAAACCATGCGCGGCCGAACTCCGGTCTTGAGCCGAAGGAGGCCCGCCCGGTTGCTTCGCACTACCCCATTATGAGCCGCCCATTGAGGCAATGCCCACCGTTCGCAGAGATCCGTTCGCGCATGCTGTTTACAAAAGGCAGCACAAGCGTGCCATGTACAGCACAACAGGTCTGCCCCTCATGCCGTCATTCCAGCGCCGGATTCAACGATAACGCCAAGCGCGTCCAAAACGTATCACTTGCCCCAATTTCGTCAACTTGTGACGTGGCGGGCCAAGGCGACATACCTTCGAGTGCAATCGTGGATTGCCGGTTCCCCTTTGCTCGTTCAATTCGACCCGCCTGCGCCGTGCGGGCGCAGCAGATTGTCCGTCCAGGCTTCGGCAATGTGGGACAGGGAGAGAGTCCTTTGGTCGACGAGAAGCTCGAGCACCCGCGGCGGCGTCAGTGGCAGCTCCCGGATCGGCTTGCCGGTTGCGTTGGCGACGGCACATGCGACGGCGCCCCTTCGCACAGGTTGATCTCGACCGGCACGACATCGAGGGCCAGCGGCACGCGGTAGGTCTCGAAGCCATTTTGACGGACGCGGACATTGCCGCCGATCGTCACTTCCTCGTGCAGGGCATAGCCCAATCCCTGTACAACGCCGCCCTGGATCTGGCCATGGATCGCGCGCGGGTTCAGCGCGCGGCCAACGTCCTGGACGACGCGATAGCTCAACACCTCGACGTGTCCTGTCTCAGTGCCGACAGCCACCTCGCAATCATGGACGGCGAAGACGGGGATGTCGATCGCGTCGATCGTCGAGGAGATCAAGAAGGCTCGACACGACGCGATCGTCGCGGTGCTCGATGTTGCCCGCATGATGATCTTCGAAGCGATCCTGGGTTTCCTTGGACTCGGCATTCAGCCGCCGACCCCGAGCTTTGGCAGCATCATTGCCGATTCCCGCAAATATCTGCTCAATGCCTGGTGGATCGGGACCATTCCGGGCATCTTCCTTGCCGTCGCGCTCACCTCGATCAATCTCATGGGCTCGGCGCTGGAAAAGGCGCGCAACCGCATCTATGGAGGTCTTTGAGATGGATCTCTCGCTCATTCTCGAAATCGACGATCTGACGGTCGGTGCCACGACGCCGGGGGCGGCCCCGATTCTCGATCACATCAGCTTCCGCCTCAGCACGTCGGAGATCTTCGGCATCTACGGAGAGAGCGGTGCGGGCAAGACGGTGCTGAGCCGCGCGCTGGCGAACTGGTTGCCGGAGAGCCTCGAATATCGCGCCGGGCGGGTCGCCTTCGCCGGACACGACATCCTCGGCGCCGGAGCGCGCGAAGTCAGGATCGGGCGCGACATTGCCTATATCGGCTCCAAGCCGCAGAGTTCGCTCGATCCGACCGTGCCGGTGGGCGTCCAGATCGCGGAGAAGCTGCACAGCGTCAGGCCCGAATGGAACGGGCGCGAGTGTCGCGACCGGGTCATGCAGCTGCTCGGCGAGGTCCGCATCCCGTCGCCAAAGGAACGCTACTGGGACTACCCGTCGAAATTCTCCGGCGGCATGACGTGGACGCCATTTGCGCCGAACCCGCGGTACTCATCGCCGACAACGTGACCCAACCGCTGGACGTCACCATTGCCGCGCAGATCGTGGCTTTGCTCCATGACCTCTGCACGCGGCACAAGATGGCGACGATCTATCTGTCTTCCTCCTTGCCGACGCTCGGCCAGTTCGGCGATCGAACGGCCGTGCTGTACCAGGGCCGGTTCGTCGAGCAACAGGCGTTCGCCGAACTGCTGGCGTCACCGCAAGCCGATTACACGCGCAAGGCCATCGCGAGCGTGCCGCGGATGTGGGAGACTGCGGAGGGCCCGCTTGCTCGTCGTCAGGCTCAAGGCGAAGCCCCGTTGATGAAGGTGGAGAACGTCCATCGCACCTATCGCGCCCGCAAGCGTGGCACCTTTAACACCTACAGCAGTGTGCAGGCCGTGTGTGGCGTGACGCTCGGCATCATGCCGCGTGAGAATTTCGGCATTGTCGGGGAATCCGGCTGCGGCAAGTCGACCCTGACCCGCCTGCTGGCGTGGCTGGAGACGCCCGACAGCGGCAGCATCGTTCTGAACGGGACCTCGCTCGGCACGCTGTCATCGCGAGACTTGATCCGCAAGCGCAACGAGTTCCAGCTTCTGTTGCAGGATCCCTACAATGCCTTGCCGCCGCGTACCACGGTCGGCCGCATGATCGAAGAGAGTCTCCTGATCCGGGGCGGGATCCCGCGCGCCGATTTGCGGAAGCGGGTGATCGCGGCGATGGCCGAAGTCGGTCTCGGCGCCGAGTTCTACGATCAGCTGCCGAACGCGCTCTCGACCGGCGAGCGCCAGCGCATCTCAATCGCACGAGCCCTGATTCTCGATCCCAAGCTCCTGATCCTCGATGAGACCCTGTCGGCGCTGGACCAGCGCGAGCAGGGCAGGCTGATCGAGCTGTTCTCGAAATTGCAGGAAAAGAACGACCTCACCTACGTCTTCATCTCGCACGATCTGGCGATGGTGCGGAAGGTCTGCACGCGGATCGCGGTGATGTATCTCGGCGAGATGGTCGAGATCGCCGACAGCCATGATCTGTTCTTCGATCCGCAGCATCCCTATACCAAGGCGTTATTGTCGGCGGCTCCGACGCTGGAAGAGAAGCCGTTCGATCCCTCCGATTTCCTGCTGGAGGGCGAGCCGCCCAGCCCGATCGACATCCCGGCAGGCTGCAGCTTCGCCTCGCGCTGCCCGAAAGCATTCGGCCGATGCCGGGTGGAGACGCCGACGCTCGTCGAGCATTCGCCTGGCCGCTTCGCCGCCTGCCATCTTCTCGATGGCGATCAGGCGCAGGCTGCGGCCTAGAGACCGGGCCGTGAACTCATAAACCCGCTGGACGGACAGCTTGTCAGTGTCCGCTATGCCCGATAGCGGACTTATTGTTGCGTAGCGTCGAAACGACGCTATGGGCCAGCGAGCGGACACCGAGCAGCTTTCCGATGGCCGATCCCAAATTTGATCCGGCGATAGCGTCAGCGCCTCCGTGAGAAACATCACACAGCGCGGAGGCGCGGCACAGAATGCCCGTCAATACGTGCAGCGAATCTGCGCATTTGGGACCGTGGGCGGAGAAAGTGTGACCAACGTCGCAGAGCTTGGTCAAGGGTTCCAATATCTGCAGCGGGATCGTTTCATGGATCGGAAGCACTCCCGTGAAAAACCATTTTGCACTGCTGGATCCGCTGCGCTTCGGGACCGCTGTCGGAGTCGCCATTTTTCACCAGATGTTCTGGTCATGGGCCTGGGTTTCGATTGGCGTCCCAGGCTTCGAGCGCTACGTCGCCGCCGACGTGCTCTATCCGTCCGCTGCGCCCTTCACCTGGTTCGGCTGGGTGGGCGTCGAAATCTTCTTCGTCATTTCCGGCTTCGTTATCGCGAATTCCGCGTGCAAGTCTTCGCCCGGCGAGTTTTTGCTCGGTCGTGCACTCAGGCTTTATCCGGCGGTTTGGGTTTGTGCCACCGCGTCTCTCCTTGTTCTGCTCATCTTCGGAACTGGACCAGCATCCGAATTCATCCTGCCCTACATCCACGCCATGCTGATGGTCCCCAAGGGTGTCACAGGTCAGTGGCTTGATGGCGTCTACTGGACGCTGGCTGCCGAGACGGCGTTTTATGGACTCGTGTACTGCGCGATGCTCTCGAAGAAGGTCACGCTGAGGCACCTGGCTTGGGGTCTCACCATCTACAGCGCGATATTCAATGCTGCCGCGTTACTGGTGCTGTCGTGCACAACGCCATCCGATTTGATCTACCTCATCGTTCTGATGTTTCGGGTTCCGGCCGCAGCGTACTTGTTGAATCATGGCTGCTTTTTTGCGCTGGGCATCTGGTTGTTCATTTCTGCAAACAGAGAATTGACAAAGCTTGAACGGGTCGCAGTCGCCGTCACCTGCCTCTCGGGGGCTGCAGAGATCTACTATTTTGCGTCGTTCTTTTTGACCAGCATACCGGCCATCGCGGACCAGTCAGCCTTCGTGCCGATCATGGTTTGGGCTGCCGCGGTGCTCCTCATCGCCGTGGCCGCGAACCGGAACAGGAACAGGCGCGCTGCGGGTATCGCTGCTCCTGAGGCGCCGGCCTATTGGCGAACGCTCGGACTGATTACCTATCCGCTCTATCTCAGCCACAACATCGTCGGCAGCGCGATTATTCACGCGCTGGTCGATGCCGGCCTGGATGCTACCACGGCCGTGTGGGTTCAATTGGGCATTCTTGTCCTGATCTGCTGGTTTATTTGCGCGAAGGTCGAGCCAGCCATCAGAGGGGCGATGACTCGAGCGATTACATATTTCGGACAGCTTCCGGAAAGACTGCCAACATCGAGGCGCCCGAAGTTTTCCCGGGGGCTGGGCCTTTGGCGGCCCGCCCCGGCAAAGATGATCGCTACGCTGCAATAGCCGATAGCCTGCCAGAGCCATCGCGCTTTAGACTGGCTTCCCGAACTTGTTGCATCTGCTTTGGGTAAAAAAGGCCGTCTGCGGCCCACCCCTTCGGATGGCGGCAGTTCCTCGAGCCAGGGCAGGACGTATCGGATGAAGGTCACCAGAGAGATGGTGGATGAAGACTTGCGCGGCCGATATGCCTTTGGGCGGATCATCGCAAGCTTTGTTCACACGGGATGGTTCTCTCTGCTCGTGTTCCGTTTCTCTGCGGCCGCCTTGCGGGGAAGAAACATCAGGGGAGTTGTCAACCGAGAGCAACACATTCCAAGCACGAATGGCGGGGCGCCTATTCGTGTGAGAATCTATCGGCCAACCGCGGCAGTTGGACCGCTGCCGATCATGCTCTACTTGCATGGTGGCGGTTACGTTCACGGGGTGCCCGAGCAATTCGGCTCAGTCCTCAAGGATTTCATCGATACGGAGCCGTGCATCATCGTCGCGCCGGACTATCGAAAGGCAATTGAATCGCCGTACCCTGCGGCATTCAATGACTGCTACGACACCTTGCTATGGATAAGGGATAATGCGGCCTCCCTCGGCGGAAGAACGGACAAATTCATCGTATCGGGCCACAGCGCGGGCGGAGGGCTTGCGGCCGCCGTCTCACTCAAGGCGACTGATACGGACGACGCGAAAATAGCGTTTCAAATGCCGGTATATCCAATGATCGACGACAGGCAGAATAGCGCATCTATCGTTGGAAACAACGCACCCGTTTGGGATGAAAAAGCCAACAGGCTGGCATGGTCCCGTTACCTCGACGGCGTGAAGAACGTTACGCCTTACGCGGCTGCGGCACGCTGCACGGACTATACGAAATTGCCGCCGACGATCACGTTTGTCGGCAGTCTCGAGCCATTTCGGGATGAAACGAAAATCTACATCGAGAACCTTCGTCGGGCCAACATTCCGGTTGAGTTCGAAATATTCGACGGAGCGTATCATGGTTTTGATATGATGGTGCCGGACGCTCCAATCAGCCGGCGGGCAAATCGGTTCCTGATGGAAAACTTCCGGAAGTTTGCTCAGCGGTATTTCAATTAGGCTTCAAAATGTGATGATCGCATTCTGCCGGTGTTTTGCCCGACGTGTCAAACGGATTCGTAAAATCCGCAATGTCGCGCCGACGGTTGTCTACTGTGCATGGGGTTGTTTTCGATATTTGCGTCGTCCGGCCATGGGAGCTTCAATGCTCTAGCCCGGATTTCTCACACGGCCAGTTGCTGTGCGACGAGGGATGGGAGGATTTTGCGAAGACGACGGTGAGCGGTGGCGCTGAAGGCGCGGCGGGCGATTTGGTTTTGGGTGTCTGCGTTGGGGGTTTGCGGATGATGCCAGCGATTGGGCGCGTCGCGGCGGCGCGTGTCAGGCTGGCGAGGCGCGGGCCTTGGCGGCTTCGGCCAGGCGGCGAGCCACGTGTCC
>JAUEPE010000018.1 GCA_030403585.1 Frankia sp. RB7 | reverse complement strand
CACCCCCTTCCCCCACCCCCCGCCCTCCACCTCTCCTCTCCGCCGGGCGGTGTTTTTTTGGTTCGCTGACGCGGGGCCGGTAGGCCCCCCCCCAACGCAAAGGGGGCGGGGGTTGGCGGCCAACCACTCCCGGCGGGGTGTCGGCCCGTCCCCCCCCGGGGTGGGCGGGGTCCCCAAAACCCCCACTGTCGTCCCGGCCTTCGCCGGGACGACACGGGAGGTTGTGGGGACGTCAGAGTGATACGGCGAAGCGTCGCCTCGATCATCTTCCCTTAAAATTCGCCACGCGCCGTTCTTCCGTGGCCTTCACGCCTTCCTTGAAATCTTCCGTTGCGCGCAAGCGGGTCTGTTCGGCGAGCTCGTGATTGGTCGCGGCCATGACGCGATCGGCCAATCCGGCGCGCATCGTGGCGCGGGTGGAGACGAGGCCGAGCGGGGAGCATTCGGCGATCTCACCGGCGAGCTTCATCGCCTCCGCCTTCACCTGGTCATGTGGCACCAGCACATTGGCGAGGCCCCATTTGACGGCTTCTTCGCCGGTGACGCGGCGGCTGGTGTAGAACATCAGCTCGGCGTTGTTCTTGCCGATCAGCTCGGGCAGCGTCGTCGTCAGGCCGAATCCGGGATGGAAACCGAGCTTTGTGAAGTTCGCAGAGAAGCGCGCTTCGGGGCAGGTGACGCGGAAATCCGCCGACACCGCGAGCCCGAGGCCGCCGCCGATGGCGGCGCCCTGCACGGCGGCGACGATCGGCTTCTTGGCGCGGAAGATGCGCACGGCCTGGATGTAGAGATGATTGATCGCCCCGAGGCTGTCGGCCGGATCGCCCTTGGCTGTCTTGTCGGCTTCGCGCGCTTCCTGCGCCTGCCGTGCGGGGTCCTGGAAATTCGCGCCGGCGCAGAATGCCTTGCCTTGAGCCGACAAGACCGATGCGCGAATCTCGATGTCGCGGTCGAACTCGTCGAGCGCGTCCGCGATCTGGTTGATCAGCGAGATGTCGAAGAAGTTGTGCGGGGGCCTGCGGATTTCGATGGTCCCGACGTGTCCGACCTTCTCGACGCCGATATCTTTGTAGGTGCTCATGATGTCCTCGAAGGTTTTAGCGGAGCCCAAGTCCGCGCGACTAGCGCAAACCAAGTCCGCGGGCGATGATGCCGCGCAGCACTTCCGTGGTGCCGCCCTGGATGGTGAGTTTCGGTGCGGTCTTGATCGCGAAGTCGAGCTGCCGCTCCAGCGTCTCGCGGTTGGTCGCAGTCTCCTCGACGAAGGCCGCGAGATCGCGCACGCGGTGCGGAAGCTGCTGCTCCCAGACCGTGCCGATATCCTTGACGATGGATGCCTCCACCACCGGCTCCTTGCCGGCGTGCAGCATGCCGGCGACTGACACTGACATACGCCGCATGGTGTGGAGCTGCGCCACGAGCCTTCCGATGCCTTCGGCGCTGCGTGTATCCGGATCGGGACCGACCGCGCGAACCAGCTCCGTCAGCACGTAGTAGGTCTCGAGGAAACGCTCGGGACCGGAACGCTCATAAGCGAGCTCGCTCGTCGCCTGTTTCCAGGCACCATCGACCTCGCCGAGCACGTGATCCTCTGGCACGAAGAAGTCGGTGAAGACGACCTCGTTGAACTCGTACTGGCCGGTGATCTGGCCGATCGGGTTCACCTTGATGCCCGGCTGCTTCATCTTGACCAGGAACTGGGTCAGGCCGTGACGGCGGTTTTCCTTGGTCGGCGGCGAGGTCCGGAAGATCGCGATCATGTAGTCGGCGATATGCGCCGACGAGGTCCAGATCTTTGTACCGTTGATGAGATAGCCGCCATCGGTCTTGGTCGCGCGTGTCTTCGCGGCGAACAGGTCGGAGCCGGAGTTCGGCTCGCTCATGCCGATCGCAAAGCAGATCTCGCCGCGGCAGATACGCGGCAGGATGTCCATCTTGATGTTTTCGGGCGCGTATTTCAGCAACACCGGACCGCTCTGGCGGTCGGCGACGAAGAAGCGCCGCGTCGGGGCGTTGGCGACACGCATCTCCTCGGTCACCACGTAGCGCTCGAGGAAGGAGCGCTCCTGGCCGCCATATTTCTTCGGCCAGGTCATGCCGAGCCAGCCCTTGGCGCCGACCCGGCGGGAAAATTCCGGCGCGTCGGTGTCTTCGCGGTTGGGCTTGTGCGGATCGAAGGTGCCGGCGGCGATTTCCTCGGCGAGGAAGGCGCGCACTTCCTTGCGCAGTTGTTCGCACTTCTCGGGCAGGCGGATCGGATCGAAACGAAGGGCAGCGGTCATATGTTTCGTCTCCCGATCAGCGCGATGCCACGAGCGGCCACAATTCATCGGCGCCGCGCTTGGCAACCAGCTTGCCGAGCTCGACGGCCCAGTAGCTCTCGGAGCCAAAATCGTCGCGCCAGGCCAGCGCCCGCAGCGAGTAGCGGTGCAGGATGTGCTCGATGGTGAAACCGATCGCGCCGTGTACCTGATGCGCGATGGCGCCGCCTTTTTCCGCGGCTTCGGCGCAGCGGATCTTTGCGGAGGCGGCTTCGAGATAGACCTCATCATCGAACGACGTGGCGTTCGCGATGGCGTCGGCGGCCGAGGTCGCGGCCGCGAGCGCCGCGGCGGATTCGCCGGCGAGGCGCGCGAGATTGTGCTGCACCGCCTGGAATTTCGAGATCTTCTTCTCGAAAGCGACGCGCTCGTTGGAGTAGCGCACGGAGATGTCGAGCATGGATTCCAGCGCGCCTGCGATCTGGAGGCTGCGCACGACGCCGCCCATCAGCATCAGATGGGTCTGGTCAACGCCCTTTGGTGCGGCCTTGATGGTGACGGGCTGGACCTTGTCGAGCGTGACGGTATCGCTGTGGTCGTAGCCGACATTGAGCCCGGATTCGATCCGGCTCTTGCTTGCATCGACGAGCGCAATCGAGACGCCGTCCTTGCCATGCGCCAGCACCGCGAAATGCTTCGCCGCTTTCGCAAACGGCACGCCGCGGCAGCGGCCTGAGAGCGCGCCGTCGGCATCGATCGTGATGCGATCCCTCGGCGAGGCCGGCAGCACCGTCATCTCGCCTTCGGGCGAGGCGATTTTCGCCTGCGCGAGCAACCAGCCTGCGAGCATCGTTTCGGCCAAGGGAACCGCGACCGCGAAGCGGCCGGCAGCGTTCAGCAACGCAAAACCGTCGGCGAGGCTTGCGCCGGAGCCGCCGAGATCGTCTGGCACCCACGACAAGGGCAAGCCGGCTTCGCTCAGCGCCTGCCACAGCGGTGCCTGCCACGAATCCTTCTTGTCGTTGTTGACGGTCTGCGGATCGGCGAGATCGGCGAAGATCTTCTCCGCGGTCTCGACGACGATATTGTCACTCTCCGCCACAGCGTTCCCCGTGTTTTGCCATTGGCGCGTCCTGCCCAATGGGCCGGCGCGCGGTCTCTTCTTGCGCCGGATGATCCGAAAAAGCCATGGCCCTGACAAGCGTTGATCGCAGGCCCATCTGCAGCGCCAGCATGGGGGCAAGAAACAACCAGAGACCCGGTCTGGACTAATTCCGCTTAGCGGAGTTTGCTCGATTTGCAGGGCGCGACAAACTCGCTAAACAGGGCCAAGACCTAAGACTTGCATCAGATACAGGGGAAGGAAATCCGGATGGCAGAAGACAGTCTGTGCGCAATCGTGACGGGGTCCGCATCCGGACTCGGTGCTGCGACGGCGGAAATTCTCGCGCGGAGCGGGGCGCGGCTCGTCATCAATTATTCGTCGAGCCAGAAGGAAGCCGAGGCCACGGCAGAGCTCTGCCGCAAGGCGGGCGCTGCGGAAGTGCTGGTCGCGCAGGGCGACGTCTCGAAGGATGACGACTGCCGCAAGATCGTTGCGGCCGCAAGCGGCTGGGGCCGGCTCGACATTCTCGTCAACAATGCCGGCACCACCAAACACGTCGCCCATGCCGATCTCGACGGATTGTCGGCGGAAGATTTCCAGCGCCTCTACGGCGTCAACACGATCGGCCCGTTCCAGATGGTGCGCGCCGCACGTAGCCTGCTCGAGGCCGGGTCGAAGGCTTCGGAGCGGCCGTCGGCCGTGGTCAACATCTCTTCGGTCGCCGGCATCAGCGGCGTCGGCTCGTCGATCGCCTATGCCGCGAGCAAGGGCGCGCTCAACACCATGACGCTGTCGCTGTCGCGCGCACTCGCGCCGCTGATCCGCGTCAACACGGTGTGCCCCGGCTATATCGATACGCCCTGGTTCACCAAGGGCCGCGGCGAAGCCGGCGCAAAGCAGGTGCGCGACAGCGTCGTGGCGAAGGTGCCGCTCAAGGTTGCCTCAACTGCGGACGATATCGCGCAGCTCGTCTGCTTCCTGGCGATGCCGGCCTCCAGCAACATGACCGGCGAGGTCGTGCGCATGGACGCGGGGATGCATTTGATTACGTGAGCTCGTCATTGCGAGCGAAGCGAAGCAATCCAGACTGCCTCCACGGCAATGTTCTGGATTGCTTCGTCGCAAGGGCTCCTCGCAATGACGGAGTATGAGGCGGCAGCGGGTCTCTACGGCCTACGCCGCTACCCCTTGATCACGCCGCTCGCCACCAGCCGGTGCCAGATGAACAGCACCACCACCGCACCGATCGTGGCCATGATGAATCCCGCGCCTTGATCCGGGCCGTAATGGCCGATGGCCTGGCCGATGAAGGTCGCGAGAAATGCACCGACGATGCCGAGGATGGTGGTGAGTATGAAGCCGCTCGGGTTGTTCGGTCCCGGCGCCAGCCAGCGCGCGATGAGGCCGGCGATGAAGCCGACGACGATGATCCACAAGATGCCGCCCATGCTCATGTCAGTGCTCCCCTCGGTTTGACTAAAATCAGACTCTGTCCGAGATCTCGTTCTCGGTTGGCAGCCGGCCGTCCGGCGTCAAATGATCGATCACCTGCGGCAGGTACTGGCTCAAACCCGAGAGCAGTTCGTCGCGCGACAACCCGCTCTGGGCCGACAGGCTCTGGATCTGGTCGGCGCCGAGCGCATTGGCGAGATCGCCGGGGGCAATAGGCTTGTTCTCGCCCTTGCCGACCCAGGTGTTCGCGGCCTCGCCATGGCCGCCCTGCTGGAGTTGGTTGAGGAGATCGCCGAGCCCGCCGCTCAGCACGGAGCCGGCCGCACCGCCCGCGAGCAGGCCGCCGAGGCCGCCCTTGAGGACATCACCGAGGCCACCACCGCCGCTGAGAGCACCGCCAAGCGCGCCACCCAGGCCTCCGCCCGTACCCGCATTCACCGGCGGGGGGATGGGTGTCGGCGCCGACTGCGGCGCGGCGCCCGGCTGGCCTGCCGTCATATGCTTGAATGCCTTCCAGGCGAGCAGACCGAGGATCGCCATGGTCATCGGCGACATGCCGCCGCTGGACGAGGATTGCGAACTCGGCGCGCTCGGGCCGCGTGGGCCGTTCTGCATGCCGTTGAGGACGTCGAGTAAACCCATGGCGTTCTCCTGCCGATAACAAGCCCCTTTCGAAAACATATGAGGCTCTCATGACGGTTACAAGGCGATTGCGCCGCAACCGGACCATGGGCAGCCGGCCTCCCCTCTGCTATCGAGAGCGGGGCATTTTGGGAGCGGGCCGAGTGAATACGGATCGACCGATCGTGGTGGCCGGCGCCGGCGCCATCGGCTGTTTTGTCGGAGGCCAGCTGGCGGCTGCCGACCGTCGGGTCGCACTGCTGGTGCGACCGCGGGTAAAGACCGAGATCGAGCGGTTCGGCCTGCGGCTGACGGATTTCGACGGCGCCGAGAAGAAACTGGATGCGGGCCGGCTCGCGCTGTCGGAAGATCCCGCCATCTTCCACAGCGCCGGCATCGTGCTGGTCACGGTCAAGAGCGCCGACACGGCCCATGTCGCGGACCAGATCGCGCAGCATGCGCCTCAGGATGCCGTCATCGTGTCGTTGCAGAACGGTGTCGGCAATGTCGCTGTGCTGCAAGAGCGGATCGGCGGCCGGCGCGTGCTCGCCGGTATGGTGCCGTTCAACGTCGTCGCAATGGGTGAAGGGCGCTTCCACCGTTCGACCTCCGGCGACATCACTGTCGGCGAAGATGCTGACAACACGGCGTCGGCGCTCTCGGTGCCGGGGCTTAATTTGCGCGCAAGCCGCGACATCGCCGGCGTGCAATGGGGCAAGCTGATCATCAACCTGAACAACGCGCTCAGCGCACTGTCCGACATGCCGCTCGCCGCGCAATTGGCGAACCGCGACTGGCGAAGACTGTTCGCCGACCAGATGGCGGAAGGTCTGGCCGCGCTAAAGGCCGTCGGCATCACGCCGGCCTCGGCAACGCCAATCCCGCCGAACTGGATGCCGACCATACTGAGATTGCCCGACACGATCTTCAACGCGATCCTGGGGCGGACGATGAAGATCGATCCCGAGGCGCGCTCCTCGATGTGGCAGGATCTGAAGCAGGGCCGCAGGACCGAGATTGACTATCTTCAGGGCGCGGTCATTGCGTTGGCCGAGCAGAACAATGTCGATGCGCCGCTGATGCGCCGCATTGTTACGCTGATCAAGCAGGCGGAGACGGCCGGCAAGGGCCCGCCGGGGCTTTCGCCGCAGCAGATCCGCGATGTGGGTTGAGCAGGAGGAGCGGGATGGAACGCTGTTTGATGATCGGGCTGGTACTGTCCGCGCTCTGCGGCACGTCGACGTTGGCCCACGCCAGGCCGCCGACCGTCATGAACTCTCCCGGCTATGACGCGCGATTGCAGGAGAGCCGCAAGGCGTTGGGCAACTCACAGACGGTGACGACGCCATCGGATGCTCCAGCGACCAAGCCGAAGCGCAGCAAGAAGAAGTCCGCAAACTAATGGTGTCTTAGCTCAGCCCTTCTTCGCCGGCTTGCTCTGCGTCGGGCTGAATAGCTTCTTCAACTCGCTCAGGCCTTCCGACAGCCGCGGCCATTCGCAGGAGAACGAGCCTTTGGTACAGGGCGCGCCCTTCTGTCGCAGCACCTTCGGCCGTTCCACGGGCACGGGCACACGCTCGACCTCGGTTCGCAGTGCGACCTGCTGAAGCTGCTGCGCTTGTTGTTCCTGCTGCTCGCGCTGCTGCCGTGCCGTGGCCTGGGCCGCTTCATTGCTGCGGCGCTGATTGGCGAGATAGGCGGTGTAGGACTGGTCGATCTTCTTCTGCTCGTCCGGCGTCGGGTTCGGCCCCGCGATGTCGAAAGTGCGATCCTGCAGGAAGTCGTAATAGGTGTAGCCGCCGCCCGCCTTGCGCCGGCCGGCGAATTTTGCGTTGCAGTCCGCAAGTGCTGAGGTCTTTTCGGCCTTGGTCGCGGATTTTTCGGCAGCGTCGGCGCATTCCTCGAAATCGACCGGCGCGCGCTTCCACCATTGCGCGTGGGCATGCGACGACGTCAGCAGAAAAACTCCTGCTGCGGCAACGAGTAGCGGCGCCGCACGACGCGATGCAAACACGGACAACATTCTACGAGAGCATTCCTTGCAAAACTCAACCTCAACTGAGTCGGAGCTGATTTTTGCTCCATTATCGCCGCCTTGTCACCCATGGAACCCGGGAATTTCATGGCTGGGTTGCTGACATTTTTTGCTTGACGTGGCGCGGGGGTAACAGCCGCGCGGCACCTGATGCGTTTAGAGTTTTATCGGTTCGAGCTAGAAGGGAAATGTCCGTCATGAGAGCGACTTGTTTCGCCGCAATCGCATTGGCGCTGGTTTGCGGCCGCGCGCTCGCCGCGGACGAGGATGCACCGAACCGCAAGCCGGTGAAGGTCGTTGCCGATGCGCGGCTGTCGGTCGGCGGCCAGGGGATGTTACCGCTCTATCTCTCCAGCGACTGGTCGATACCGTTGCCGGCGATCTCGCGCGCCATCATCGTGCTGCACGGACGCCTGCGCAATGCCGACGAATATTATATATCGGCGCATACCGCACAGGTTGCGGCAGGAGATGATGGCAAAAGCGCGCTGATGATCGTGCCGCAGTTCCTGGCGGAGATCGATATCGAGGCGTACAAGCTACCCGCGGACACGCTGCGCTGGTCATTGGAAGGATGGGAGGGCGGCGATGCCGCGCTCGCGCCGAACCCGGTCTCCTCCTTCGAGGCGCTCGACGCGATCCTGGCAAAGCTCTCCGACCGGCGCATCTTCCCGAACCTGAAGCAGGTCGTGGTCGCCGGTCATTCCGGCGGCGGCCAGGTCGCGCAACGCTATGCCATCGCCGGCAAAGGCGAGGCGATGCTGTCGCGCCAGCACATTGAAATCCGCTACGTCGTCGCCAACCCCTCGTCCTATGCCTATTTCAGCAGCGAGCGCCCGGTACCGTCGATTGCCGCGTCCTGCCCCGGCTACAACAATTGGAAATATGGCATGGACGAGCGGCCCCCTTATCTTTCAGATGCGACTCCGGCGGCGCTCGAGCAGCGTTATGTCGAGCGCGACGTGATCTATCTGCTCGGCACGCTCGACACCAATCCCCAGCATCCCGCGCTGGACAAGAGCTGCATGGCCAAGGCGCAGGGACCCTACCGCTACGCCCGCGGCCACGCTTATGTCGACGCGATGGCGAAGCGCGATCATGGCACGCCCAATCACCGGGTGTGGGACGTCGCCGGTGTCGGCCATGACGGCGACAAGATGCTGACCTCGAGATGCGGCCTCGCGGCACTGTTCGATAGTCCGGGCTGCGGTGCGGAGCGATGATGCGAGCGCCTTGAAGGCTTGTGCCTTGAAGCTCCAGCTCCGGCTGTTACACTTCGTCCCGCGGGCGCCTCATCCTGAGGCGACGCCAAGAAGACGAGTGGAAACGCCTGATGCTGCTGCCCCTGTCCGATGTGCCGCGCTGGTACGCTCAACGCAAACCCGAAGGCACCATCGCCGTCCAGCATGGGCAGGATCGACTGACCTGGGACCAGCTCGAGCGCGGCGCCAACCGGCGCGCGCGGGCATTTGCGGCGAAGGGCGTCAAGCCCGGCGATTTCGTCGCGATCGGATTGCCCAACGGCAATGCGTTCTTCGAGACCAGCTTTGCGGTGTGGAAATGCGGTGCGACCCCGACCTCGCTGTCATGGCGGCTGCCGCGCGGTGAAGCCGCAGCCGTGCTGGAGATCCTCAAGCCGGCGCTGGTGGTCGGCGGCGAGGCCGACTGGAATGCGCCGAACCGGCTGCCGGCGCATTTCGTGCCGGAAGGTTTTTCCGACGAGCAGATCGACCCGCCGGTGGCGCGCTACTGGAAGGCGATGACCAGCGGCGGCTCGACCGGCCGTCCAAAGGTGATCCTCGACCACAATCCCGCGGTCGTCGACACGGTCGCAGCGCCGCCGCTCAACATGCCCTTCGGCGCCTCGCTGCTGAATCCGGGCCCGCTCTACCACAATGCGCCGTTCATCGTGTCGCACTATGCGCTGTTCGGCGGCGGCAAGCTCACCGGCCTCGTCAAGTTCGACGCCGAGGAGACGCTGCGCCAGATCGAGCGCGAGCGCGTGCAATGGGTCAATTTCGTTCCGACCATGATGCATCGGATCTGGGCGCTGCCGGAGAACGTGCGCAACGCTTACGACGTGTCGAGCCTGCAGACCGTCTTCCACATGGCCGCTCCGATGCCGCCATGGCTCAAGGAGAACTGGATCGCCTGGCTCGGGCCGGAGCGGGTCTGGGAGCTCTATGGTGGCACCGAGCGACAGGGCGCCTGCATCATCTCCGGCACGGAATGGCTGACGCACAAGGGCTCGGTCGGCAAGATCGGTGAGACGGCGAGGCTCCGCATCATCGGTGAGGACGGCAACGACGTCGCGCCGGGCGAGACCGGCGAGATCTACTTCCTCAACAATGCCGGCAAGGACGCCACCTATCACTATCTCGGCGCCGAGCCGAAGCGTCGCGCCGACGGCTGGGAGTCGCTCGGCGATATCGGCAGGCTGGACGCCGAAGGCTATCTCTATCTCGGCGACCGCCTCGCCGACATGGTGCTGCGCGGTGGCGCCAACATCTATCCCGCCGAGGTCGAGGCTGCCGTCTCCGAATGTCCCGGCGTGCGCTCCTGCGTGGTGGTGGGCTTGCCCGATCCGGAATTGGGCCAGCGGGTGCACGCCATCATCGAGCCGGAGACGAACGCGGACGGTCAGGCGATCGCGGACGGCATGGCGGACTTCCTGAAAGACAGGCTCAGCCGCTACAAGCATCCCGAGAGTTTCGAGATCGTCAGCACGCCGCCGCGCGACGATTCCGGAAAGGTTCGCCGCACGTTGCTGCGCGACGAGCGCGCGGCGTGGATGAAGGAAGGGCGCGCCTTCCGGATCATTCCCGCGAAGGCGCGGGCGCACGCCGAGTAAGAAATAACAGAGGACTGAATCTATGACGATTACGATTGCCGCGAACAGCGTGCCGAAGCCGCCGGCCGATATCATCGAAGGTTTTCGGAATGCGCCGACCTCGATCATATCAGACAATCTCAGCCGGCTGCCAGGGGCGGTCGGGCTGAAACCCTATCATCGCAGCGGTAAGCTGGTGGGCACGGCCTTCACGGTGCGCACAGGGGCCGGCGACAATCTCGCCATCCACCGCGCGCTCGAGCTGGTCGGCCCCGGCGATGTCATCGTAGTCGATGGTGGCGGCGACCAGACCCGGGCGCTGGTCGGCGAGATCATGAAAAACATCGCGCAATGGCGCAAGGCGGAAGGCTACGTGATCGACGGCGCGATCCGCGATGTCGCGGCCTTCGCCGGCGACGACTTCCCCTGCTTCGCCCGCACGGTGATTCATCGCGGCCCCTACAAGAATGGTCCCGGCGAGATCAACGTTCCTGTTACGATTGGCGGCAGCGTGATCTCGCCCGGCGACATCGTGGTCGGCGACGAGGATGGCGTCGTGTCGTTTCCCGCCGCGGGCGCCGCTGCGCTGCTGGAGGCGGTGCGCGCCCAGATCAAGCGCGAGGAGGAAACGCTGAAGGCGATCCGCGAGGGCCGCTATCAGGGCTCCTACGGCAAGTCGTAAATCAAAGCAGGCAGGGAGATCGGCGTGAGCCAGAAGGACGAATTCCACAATCTCGACAATGTTGCCGACGGGCTGTTTCGCGAACTGGCGGTGGGAGTGACCACGCGCATCTTCTCCGGCGAGCAGGTGATGCTGTCGGTGGTGACGCTGGCGCCGCACGCGCAAGGCACGCTGCACCATCATCCCGAGGAGCAATGGGGCGTGCTGCTCGACGGCTCCGCGATCCGCGTCCAGGGCGGTGAGGAGATTGCCGTGAAGAAGGGCGACTTCTGGCGCACGCCCGGCAACGTGCCGCACACCATGCGCGCCGGCCCCGACGGCGCCCGCGTGCTGGACATCTTTAGTCCGCCGCGACCCGAATACAAAAAAGCAGGGTCGGGTTTCGGGACGACCTAACTCAGGACGAACACGTGTGAGACGGCAGTGTCAGGGGTAAGAGGGCAATTGGACCCTCGCATTCGCCAAGACGAGGGCTTCCGGTCCCGCCACTGCTTTGATATGTACAGCTCCAGGCAACCTGCCCTTACCGGCGGGTTCCGCGGTCCCGTAGCTCAGCCGGATAGAGCGGCGGTTTCCTAAACCGTAGGTCGCATGTTCGAGTCATGCCGGGATCGCCATTCTCGCCTTCATTTCAAGCCACCATCCGCGCAAAGCGCTTGCGATATTCGGCAGGCGTGACGCCGACGTGACGGGCGAAAGCGCGGCGCAGCGTGTCCGCGTCGGCAAAGCCGCAACGCGTGGCCACTTGCTTGGGGGCTTCGTTTCCGAGCTCCAGCAGGCGCCGGGCGGCATTGACGCGGGCTTCCTCGACCCACGTCGCGGGCGTCATTCCGACTTCGGCGCGAAACAGCCGCGCAAAGTGACGTGGACTGATGTCGATCCGTGCCGCGAGGCGTGCGACGCTGTGGTCCAGTCCAGGATTCGCGGCGACCCAGCGCTGTAGCTCCTGCAGCGCGCCGCGGCCGGCGGGGACAGTCTCTCCCTTGCGGGTGAACTGCATTTGCCCGCCCGGACGCTTGAAGAACATGACGAGCTGGCTCGCTACTTTCATCGCGATCTCGTGTCCGAGATCTTCCTCGACGAGAGCAAGCGCGAGATCGAGGCCCGCGGTTACGCCGGCGGCCGTGCGGAGCTTGCCGTCGGTGACGTAGATCGCGTCCTTGTCCACGTGGACCGACCGAAATTTTTCGGCAAGCCGGTCTGCTACCGCCCAATGCGTCGTGACGCGTTTGCCGTCGAGGAGACCGGCCGCTGCCAGGAAGAAGGCGCCTGAGCACACCGACCCGAAGCGCCGGGTCCGGGAGGCACGTCGGCGGAGCCAATCGATCACGACGCCGTCGGCCGGCACGTCGGCGGCGTTCGGACATCCGGCGATCAACAATGTGTCGATGTTCTCCTGGAAGCCGCGATCGATGACGCGATCGGGCATCAGCCGCACGCCTGATGAGCTGCGGATCGGGCCCGGGTCTGCCCCAGCCACCATCAGTGCATAGGCCTCGTGGCCGGCCTGTACGTTCGCCTCGGCGAAAACGTCGAGAGGTCCTGCCACGTCGAGAAGCTGCACGCAGGGGAGTGCAATGATCACAACGGTCTTCGGTTTTGGTTTCGTGCCCATGTCCGCTTCGATCCGGATTTGTCCGTTATAGACGCCTTACGTCAGTTGAAGACAAGATAGCCCGGGCTTAGCTTGGCGGCGACCAGAGATTTTCAGGAGACAGTCATGCAAGAGATCACTGAAGCAGCCGCCATTCCCGATAGCAAGCTGGCGCGCGCCATCACCGACTACATCCGCGATACCGAGACCGATCTGCTCTTCAACCATTCCAGTCGCGTCTATCATTTCGGCGCGCTGGCCGGTGTCCACCGCGGGCTGACATTCGATCGTGAGCTGCTCTATGCCGGCGCGATGTTTCACGACATTGGCCTGATGCCCGGCCATGGCAGCAAGAACGAACGGTTCGAAGTCGACGGCGCGCATGCCGCGCGCGATTTCCTGCGCAGTCACGGCATCTCCGAAGCCGATGCCTACACGGTCTGGACCGCAATCGCGCTGCACACCACGCCGAGCGTGCCGCAGCACATGCATCCCGTCGTCGCGTTGGTGACTGCGGGTGTCGAGATGGACGTTCTCGGATTGACCTACAAGGACTATTCCGACGCGGAGCGCGAGGCCGTCGTGAAGGCATTTCCGCGAACGCCGCACTTCAAGGAAGACATCATCCAGGCGTTCTACGACGGTATCAAGCAAAGGCCGGATACCACGTTCGGCAACGTCAAGGCCGACGTCATCGCCGACAACGAGCCGCATTTCCATCGCGGCAACTTTTGCAGCGTCATCCGCGGTTCGCATTGGCACGGCTGAGTCGGCAATTCTCTCGGTTTTCCCGCTCGTCAAGTCCCCAATAAAAAAAGATCGGCACTGCTCCGCGCAACAGGCTGCTTGCGAAGCCGAGCCCGTATTCACATCTCCGCTCCCGCAATTCTGGGGTGTGGCCCTGGTTAGCACGGCCGCCCAGTCGCGAATTGTGGAGAAGAGCTATGGACCTCAATGGTTTCAATGGCGCCTGGCTGATCCAGCCGGCGCTTTGGGCAGCAGTGGCGATCGCGCTCGTGATCCTGCTGCGTGCTTCGAACATCTTTCGTTACATTCCGAACAATCAGGTCGGCATCGTCGAGAAGCTGTGGTCGACGAGCGGATCGATCGAGGGCGGATTCATCGCGCTGAACGGTGAGGCCGGTTATGAGCCGGAAGTGCTGCGTGGCGGCGTTCACGTGTTCTTTCCGTTCATGTACCGGATCCACAAATCGGATCTCGTCACGGTCGGACAGGGCAAGATCGCCTATGTGTTCGCGCGCGACGGTGCGCCGCTTGGCGCTTCCCAGGTGCTCGGCGCCAACGATACCGAGGACAAGGCGGATTTCCAGGACGTGCGCCGATTCCTGCTCGGCGGCGGCCAGAAGGGGCCGCAGCGAAAGATCCTGCGCGAAGGCACCTATGCGATCAACACGACGCAATTCGCGATCATCACCGACGAACGCGTCTACGGTCATGCCCTCAGCGGGCAGGAGCGCAGCGTGCTCGACGCCATGCAGCTGACGATCGCCGAGCGCTGGGGCTTTACGCCCGTCGTGCTCGCGGCGGATCACGATCTGGTCGGCGTGGTCACCATTCATGACGGCCCGTCGTTGCCGCCCGGCGAGATCATCGCGCCGGAGGTCGGCACCGATCTGCGCGACGACGAGATCTTTCACAACAATTTCCAGGAGCCCGAGAAATTCCTGCGCGCCGGCGGCTACCGTGGCCGGCAGCTCCAGGTCATCGTCGAGGGCACCTGGTACATCAACCGCCTGTTCGCGACCGTCGAGGCGGTGCCGAAGACGGTGATCCCGGTCGGCAATGTCGGCGTCGTCATCTTCTACACCGGCCCGCACAGCGACGACGTCTCGGGCGAGCAGTATCGCCATGGCGAGTTGGTTCTCAACGGCGGCCGCGGTGTCTGGAAGGACCCGCTGCTGCCCGGCAAATACGCGTTCAACACCTATGCCGGCAAGATCGAGATCATTCCGACCGTCAACTTCATCCTGAAATGGGTGCGCGGCGAGGTCGGTGCGATGAAGCTGGATGAGAACCTGTCGGAGATCTCACTGATCACGCGGGACGCGTTCGAGCCGACGCTGCCGCTCTCGGTGGTGATGCATATCGACTACAAGAAGGCGCCGATGATCATCCAGCGTTTCGGCGACGTGAAGAAGCTCGTCGAGCAGACGCTCGACCCGATGGTCAGCGCGTTCTTCAAGAACATTGCGCAGAAAATGACCTTGATCGAGCTGCTGCAGAACAGGGCACAGATCCAGGAGGAATCGGCAGCGCAAATGAAGGCGAAGTTCGAGAGCTATTCGCTCGACCTTCAGGAAGTATTGATCGGCACGCCGCGCGCGGCGGCCGGCGACCACACCATCGAGAACATCCTGATCCAGCTACGCTCGCGCCAGATCGCGCGCGAGCAGATCGAGACCTATCAGGAACAGGAGAAGGCCGCCGTGCAGGAGCGCGCACTCAACGAGGCCAAGGCAACCGCGGCGGCGCAGACGGCACTGACGCAGTCGCTGATCCAGATCAAGGTGAACGAGAACGAGGGCGCTGCGGCGTTCGCCCGCGCGCAGAAGGACGCGGAGACCCGAAAAGTGACGGCGGCCGCGGTCGGCGAGCAATCACGGCTCGAGGGCCAGGGCGAGGCCGATCGTGTGCTGGCGGTCGGTACGGCCAACGCTCAGTCGACAAAACTCTCGGTCGATGCTTACGGTGGACCGGAATTCAGGCTGGCCGAGCAGAACTTTGCGAAGTTCGCGGAAGCCCTGACCAAGATCAACCAACCCCTGGTGCCGCAATTCCTGATGTCCGGCGCGCAGGGGCAGGAAAGCAACAATGCGGGCCTGATCCCGACCGCGATGCTGAGCTCGATGTTCGGCCGCATGATGCCCGATGCGCTGGAGCGGCTGAAAGAGGAGGCGCCGCGCGCGGATCGCAGACCAAACGGGCACTGATCACAGCCGATTTGCTTGAAGGGCGTGAAAATTGCTGACAAAAGCGACCGGGCCGGAAGCGCATCTTACGGCCCGGTTCATGCTTGCTATATTCGGAGATAATGATGCCTTTCGACTTGATCCTGCGCGGCGGCCGGGTCGTTGACCCCTCCCAGAAGCTCGATGCCGTGACGGATGTCGCATTTTCGGGCGGCAGGGTCGCCGCCGTCGGCAGCGGGCTCAAGGCCGATCCAGGCACAGACGTCCGCGACGTCTCGCAGCTCATCGTAACGCCGGGGCTGATCGATCTCCACACCCACGTCTATTGGGGCGGCACCTCGCTCGGCATCGATGCCGAGGAATTCTGCCGCGCCTCCGGCGTCACCACCTCGGTCGACACCGGCAGCGCCGGCCCCGGCAATTTCGCGGGCTTCCGCAAGCATGTGATCGAGCCGAGCCAGGTCCGCATCCTCGCTTATCTCCACGTCTCCCATGCCGGCATTTTCGGCTTCTCGCACCGGATCATGGTCGGCGAGAGCGAGGAATTGCGGCTGATGAATCCGATCGAGGCGGCAAAAGTCGCGGATGCCAATCGCGACCTCATCGTCGGCATCAAGGTGCGCGTCGGGCTGCATTCCTCGGGCACCTCGGGCGCCGTGCCGCTCGATATCGCGCTCCAGGTCGCCGACGAGGTCGGCATGCCCCTGATGGCGCACATCGATCATCCGCCCCCGACCTATGAAGATGTGCTGGCCCGCCTGCGCCCCGGCGACGTGCTGACCCACGCCTTCCGTCCGTTCCCGAACACGCCGGCGACCGCGCAGGGCACGGTGAAGAAAGCGGTGCTGGATGCGCGCGAGCGCGGCGTGCTGTTCGATATCGGCCACGGCAAGGGCTCGTTCGCGTTCAAGACCGCGCGCGCCATGCTGGCCAACGGCTTCTATCCGGACACCATCTCGTCCGACATCCATCAGCTCTGCATCGACGGCCCGGCCTTCGACCAGGTGACGACGATGTCGAAATTCCTCTGCATGGGCATGTCACTGTCGGACGTGATCGCGGCGTCGACGGAGAACGCCGCAATGGCGTTGCGGCGGCCCGAGCTCGGCAGCCTCAAGCCGGGCAGCGTCGGCGATGCCACGCTGATCTCGGTGAAACAAGGCCAGTTCGACTATGAGGACGTGGTCGGCGAGCACCTGATCGGCGATCGCAAGATCGTCTCCGAAGGTGTCGTCATCGGCGGCCGCTGGTGGCATCCGAACTAGGGCTTTGCCTCTGCCCGTGAGAACGGGGAGAGGAAGCTACTCGTTCTTGTCCACATTCCAGAACATCGGCGTCGCTGGGCCGTCGATCACGCCGGTGAGCGATTTGCGCCATGCGCTCGGCGCCTGGAACTGGCCGAGCGGGACGTAGATCACCTGGTCGTAGGCCTCCTTCTGTATGTCGAAAGCGATCTTCTTTTGCTCTTCCGGTGAGGTGGCGCGGGCAAAGGCGTCGCGCAGCTGCTCGAGCTTGGGGTCCTCGGACCAGCCGTACCAGCCGCCGCTCGTGCCCTTGCCGCCCATCGGGACGTTGACCAGCGGGTTCAAGGAGTCGGCCGCGCCCTGGTAGGTGAAGAACATGTTCCAGCCGCCTTCCTTCGGCGACTTCTGGTTGGCGCGGCGGGTGACCACGGTCTGCCAGTCCATCGCCTGAAGATCGACCTTGAAACCCGCTTCGCGCAGGAGCTGTGCGACTACGATCGGCTGCGCCTTCAGCAGGATCTGGTCGCCTGGCGCCAGGATCACCACGGGCGTGCCGTCATAACCGGCCTCAGCCAACGCTTTCCTGGCGTCCGCCATGCCGTTACCCTTGATCAGGGTCTCGCCGCCGGCGTCGCTGGCGAGCGGCGTGTCGCAGATGAAGAATGCGCCGCAGAACTTGTAGTATTTGGGATTGCCGATCTGCGCGTCGAGCACGTCCTTCTGGTTGATCGCGAGCATCGCGGCCCGGCGGATTTTCACATTGTCGAACGGCGGATGCAGGAAATTCATCCGGCCGAACGACTGGAAGCCGAACTTGTTCAGGATGGAAACAGTGATGTCCGGATTGGATTCGAGCGTGGGCAGCATGTCGAACGGCGGCGTTTCAACGAAATCGACATCGCCTGATTGCAGCGCGTTGAGCGCGGTCTGCGCGTCCGGCATCGTGATCCACTCGACGCGGTCGACTTTCACCACCTTGCCGCCCGACGTCCATTCGGCCGGCTCCTTGCGCGGCACATAGTCGGTGTTCTTTTCGTAAACGGCTTTCACGCCGGGCTGGAATTCGCTCGCTACGAATTTGAACGGGCCGGAGCCGATCTGCTCCGGAATCTGCTTGGTGATCGGGGTCTCCGCCAACCGCTTCGGCATCATGAAGGCGACAACGGCCGACGGCTTGGCGATCGTCTCCAGCACGAGGCCATAGGGCTCCTTCAGCTTGAGGACGATCGTCTTGGCGTCTGCGGCTTCGATGCCGGCCGTGAAGTCCATCAGCTTGCGCGCCATGCCGTCGACGCTCGTGCCCCAGCGTTTCAGCGAGGCGACGCAATCCTCCGCCGTCACCGGAGCTCCGTCATGCCACTTCAGGCCGTCGCGTAAGGTGAAGGTGTAGGTCAGCTTGTCCGCGGACATCGTCCAGTCGGCCATCTGCGGCTGCACCTTGAAGCTGGAATCGATGCCGAACAGAGTATCGTAGACCATATAGCCATGGTCGCGGGTGATGATGGCGGTCGTGAAGCCGGGGTCGGTGACGCGAAGGTCCGATTGCATCACCGCAGTCAGGGTCTTCTTTCCGGCCGCAGCCGATGCAGCCGACGTCCAGGCCAGGGGAAGTGCCGATGGCGCAACAGCCGCAAGCTGAAGCAGTTTCCGTCGCGAGACGTGAACCATTCGCAATTCTCCCGATGCAAGCGAGACCAGACCGCGGCTGCCGATGGCGGGCAGCGTAAGGCGGGGAGCCACACGTGACAAGCAGGGTTGCTTCCACCGATCTGAATTCGTTGGCGATCGGGTAAGGGCTGTGCCGCCAAGGCCTGCGGTGCAGCAATCGCCGAGAGTCGTCTCGCCCTTCCCGGCCGCGCGTCAGTCGCGCCCAGCCTCTATGATCGCCTTTGCAAGACGCGCCGGATCGGAAAAGCACAGCTCGTGGCTTCCCGGCACCTGCACCAGGCGGAACAGGCCGAGCTTCTCCGATAGTCGCGGGTGCCAGCCATAGCTGTGCGGCAGCGCGGTGTCCTCGGTGCAATTGATGTAGGATTTTGCCAGTTGCATCTCGGCCGGGCTGGTCTTGAGCGCGATCTTGTCGGTGAAGGTCGCCAGCGGATGCGGATTGAGCACGTCGTAGGCGCGCTGCGCCGTCGCGGCGTCGGCATCGTTGATGAAGGCTTCACGCCAGATCGGGAACGGCAATACCACCGAGCCGTCGCCGCGCTCGGCCGCGATTGCGTCGAACAGCCCGATATAGTGCGGCGGCACCATGTCGTTGAGCGACTCGCCGTTGTTGGGGACGAAGGCGTTCCAGTAGACGAGGCGGCGGATGCGCTCGGGCGCGAGGTCGGCGACGCCGGTGATGATCATGCCGCCATAGGAATGGCCGAGCAGGATGACGTCCTTGAGATTGTTCTCGGCGAGATAGTCGGCGATCGACTGGATCGCTTCCTTCAATCCCGTCGTCTTGGCATCCCCCGGGCGGTTACCTTTGATGGTCGGGAGGTAGACCTGATGGCCGGCGGCGCGGATGGGGGCCGCGACAGGCTCGAGCTCGGCACCGGTGTGCCAGGCGCCGTGAACGAGAACGTAGGTCGACATGTTGTGGCTCCTCCGCAGGATGTGGTTAGATCGGCATGAACTGGGTTCTTTGCGGCGCTCGCGAGGCGCGGCGGACAATTCTTGTTGTGCGAAGTGTGAACCGACCGGCCATTTTCCGCTTGGCTGGGAGTGAACCGGATTGGTCTCGGAGTGAACCGATGCAACAGGTCGATTCCACAAGCCGGCCGCGGCACGTCGTCTGGAACACCGCGGAGACGCGGCTGGACGAGCAGTTTTCCTATTACCGCGAGGCGATCTGCCAGGCCTTCATGAACCTGACGCCGGAATCGGCGACGACGTCACGCTTCCCGGCCAAGGTGGAGACGATCGGGCTCGGCGCCGGCGCGATCAACCGGGTGATGTTTCCCGAGCACACCGTGAATCGTTCGCGTGCCGATATCGCGGCGTCGCGCGAGAGCTGCTTCTACCTCAACTTCAAGCTCTCCGGGCGCTGCCGCATGCTCCAGGATGGCCGCGAGGTCAGCTTGTCGCGGGGCCAGGTCGGCATTGTCGACAGCGACCGCGAGGTGACGTTGTTGCACGATCGCGGTCCGACGCTGGAGGTCGCTTCGTTCTGGGTGCCGTCGCGTGCCCTGCGCGACCGGTTGCCGCCGTCGTTCGATTTCAGGGCCGAGCGCGTCTCCGACGATCCTCATGTCGGTCATCTCATCGTCGAGACCGCACGCTCCCTGAATGCCGGTGCATTGCGGATGGCGGAGGAGGACAGCGTTCGGCTGTTCGACGTGCTGCTCGACCTCGTTGCGCTCAGCCTGTCGCGCCGCTCGCGGGCGCAGACGGCGGAAGCCGCAGGCTTCGCGGATGCCACCGTGCTGGCGCTGCGCCGCGCCATTCACGAGCGGTTGCGCGAGCCGGGGTTGACGGTTGCGGGGGTCGCGGGCGCGGTCGGCATCAGCGAGCGCTATGTCCACAAGCTGTTCGAGCGCTCTGGCACGACGTTTTCGGACTATGTGATGGATCGCCGCCTGGTGGGCGCGGCGGCCGACCTGAAGGATCCGGCGCTGGGCGGCCGCGCGATCGGGGCCATCGCGTTCGACTGGGGCTTTTCGGATCTCTCCCATTTCACGCGGCGCTTCAAGCAGCGTTTTGGTTGCCGCCCGCGTGATTGGAGGTTGCGGTGAACGGGCCCTACAGCGACCTCGCGATCAGCAGCTTCATGATCTCGTTGGTGCCGCCATAGATCTTCTGGATACGGGAATCGATGAAGATGCGCGAGATCGGATATTCCTGCATATAACCGTAGCCGCCGAACAGCTGGAGGCACTCGTCGGCCGTCTGGACCTGCTTGTCCGAGCACCAGTATTTCGCCATCGAGGCGGTGACGGTGTCGAGATCCCCGGCGACCAGGCGCTCGATGCACCAGTCGACGAAGACGCGCGCGATCATTGCCTCTGTCTTGCGCTCGGCGAGCGTGAAGGCGGTGTTCTGGAAATCCATCAGCGGCTTGCCGAACGCCTTCCGCTCCTTGGTGTATTCGACGGTGAGCTTGACGGCACGCTCCATCGAGGCGACGGCGCCGACAGCGAGCGCGAGGCGCTCCTGCGGCAGCTGCTGCATCAGCTGGACAAAGCCCTGGCCTTCCTCCTTGCCGAGCAAATTGTCCGGCGGCACCGTGACATTGTCGAAAAACAGTTCCGACGTATCGGAGGCGTGCAGGCCGATCTTGTCGAGGTTGCGTCCGCGCTTGTAGCCGTCTGCGCCTGCGGTCTCGACCACGATCAGCGAAAGGCCCTTCGCGCCGGCCTCACCGGTGCGCGCGACCACGACGACGAGATCGGCAGCCTGGCCGTTGGTGATGAACGTCTTCTGGCCGTTGATGACGTAGGAATTGCCCTGCTTCTTCGCCGTCGTCTTCACGGCCTGCAGGTCCGAGCCGGTGCCGGGCTCGGTCATGGCGACGGCGCCGACCATCTCGCCCGAGGCCATCTTCGGCAGCCAGCGCTTCTTCTGCTCCTCCGAGCCGTAGTTGAGAATGTAATGGGCGACGATGGCGCTGTGCACGGAGACGCCGGTGGTCAGTTCCGGCACCGTGCCTTCGAGGTCGTCCAGCACGGCTGCGTCATAGGCGAAGGTCGCACCCAACCCGCCATATTCCTCCGGCACGCTCGCGAGCAGCGCGCCCATCTCGCCGAGCCCGCGCCAGGCGAAGCGGTCGACCATCTTCTGCTCGCGCCATTTTTCGGCATGCGGCGCCAGATCCTTGGCGAGATATTTCCGGAACTGGTCGCGGAAGACATCGAGCTCTTCGGTCATCCAGGAGGAGCGGTAGGTCATGATTACCTCGGTTGATGCGGCTTGCCGGCTTGGCAGGCCAGTCGACTGCTGCAATTATTGTGTTTTCAGGCTGCGCCGGTGACGCTACCAAGGCGGCCGGGAACGCGTCTGTTGGGATGGTTGATTGTGGCTGTCAAAACCCAAGCCGTCAAAATCAAAGAGCTCAGGCTCGACATCGCACGCATCGGCCCAGTCTCGGCAATCCTGATGCAGCCGGACAATGCGCGCGCCTGCTACGTTCTGGCACATGGCGCCGGCGCGGGGATGCGGCACGCATCCATGGACAAGATCGCGGAGGGCCTCGCAGATCGTGGGATCGCGACGTTCCGCTTCAATTTTCCCTATATGGAAAACAAGCAGGGCCGTCCCGACCAGCCGGCGGTCGCGCATGCGGCTATCCGTGCGGCGGTCGCGGAGGCGGCGCGGCTGTGTCCCAGCGTGACGCTCGTCGCCGGCGGAAAGTCGTTCGGAGGGCGCATGACGTCGCAGGCGCAAGCCAAGGCGCCGTTGCCGGGTGTGAAGGGGCTCGCCTTCCTCGGCTTTCCCCTGCATGCCGACAAGAAGCCCTCGACGGAACGGGCCGAGCATCTCGCCCATGTCGAGATTCCCATGCTGTTCCTGCAAGGCACGCGCGACGGGCTCGCCGATCTCGGCCTTCTCAAGCCCGTCGTCGCGGCGCTCGGCGCGAAGGCGACGCTGCATGAGGTTGAAGGCGGCGACCACTCCTTCGCGGTGCTCAAAAAGTCCGGACGCACCAACGATGAAGCGCTCGCGGAGGTGCTAGACACGCTCGCGGCCTGGATTGACGAGTTGGCATGAAGCTCACGCCGAATACAGCCCCTTGTCGCGTGCCTTCTGGATCGCGAGCGCTGCAATGAGATCGAGCGTCGGCGTCGACAGGCCGGCGGTGCGCGCGAAGGCGGCGGGTGCCTTCACCAGCACGTCGATCTCCATGGCGCGGCCGAGCTCGTAATCCTGCAGCAGCGACGGCTTGTGGTTGGGAGCCGGACCGCTGCGCGACACGCGCTTGACTTCGGGGATGAAGTGCTGCGCGATGTCGTTGGCCTCGGTCAGCATGCGCGGGATGAGCTCGGAGAAGGCGGGGTCGTCGCGCACGCCGCGCGCGGTCTGGCCGGTGAGCAGGCACAGCACCGATAGTGACATGTTGGTCAGCAGCTTTGACCAGATCGCCTCGCGGATATCGGCCACCGGCGGCGATTCCAGCCGTGCGTCGTTGAACACACCCCGCAGCTTCGTGATGCGCTCGCAATTGCGGTCGTCGCATTCGCCGATCAGGAGACGGTTGCGGTCCGGCGTCAGGTTCTGCACCACGCCGGGCGCGGTCACCTCATTGGAGGAGAAGATCACTCCGCCGATGATCCGCTCCTTCGGGATGCAGGCGCGCAAGCGCCCACCGGGATCGAGGAAGGAAATGTCCGGCGGCGTCGGGTGCCGCGGCGGCAGGCCGATACCGTACCACCAGGGAATGCCGTTCTGGGCGAATACGATGGCGGTGTCGTCCTGGAGCAGCGGCTTGATGCTTGAGACCAGTCCGGTCAGCGCCGTGGCCTTCAGCGTCGAGATCACCACATCCTGCGGGCCGAGCTGGGCCGGATCGCCCGAGGCGTTCACCTTGGCCGAGACCTCGGAATCGCCGACGCGCAGCTTCAGGCCATTGGCGCGGACCGCCTCGAGATGCGCGCCGCGCATCACGCATGAGACTTCGTGGCCGGCGCGCGCAAGCCTGACCGCAAGGTGGCTTCCGACGGCACCCGAGCCGAAAATGCAGATGCGCATAAATGATGTCCCGTCCCTGATCGCTACTCGTCGCCCGGCGCCAGCATGACACAAGCCGCCATGCGATGGGCGCGACCGCCCCACGCCGGAAAGATATGGATCGGGGTCTATCGCCTCGTCCATAGTGCGCGGCAATCAATCCGACCGGAGGATCGCCGATGACTGCCAACCCCGTCCTGTGGACCCTCGACGAGCGTGGGGTTGCGACCGTCACGTTGAACCGGCCCGAGGTCAACAATGCCTATGACGGCGCCCTGATCGCGGGTGTCCTCGCGGCCATGGACGAACTGGGCAAGAAGCGAAACCTGCGTGTCGTCGTGCTCAGGGGCAACGGCAAGCACTTTCAGGCCGGCGCCGATCTCAAATGGATTAATGGCGTGCGACCGCAATCGCCTGAAGCCAATGAGGCGGCGTCGCGGGCCACATTCGAGGTCGTGCAGCGGCTCAACACCTTGCCGATCCCGACCGTCGCACTGGTGCAGGGCGGTTGCTTTGGTGGCGGCACCGGTGTGATCGCGGCCTGCGATGTCGTGATCGCCGCCGATAACGCCCTGTTCTCGATCACCGAGGTGCGCTGGGGCCTGACCGCCGCGATCATCATCCCCCAGCTCTGCGACGCCATGAGTGTACGGCAAGTCCGTCGGTACGCGCTGACAGGCGAACGCTTCGGTGCCGAGGATGCGCGCCGCATCGGCCTCGTTCACGAAGTGGTGCCGCTCGCCGATCTCGAAGCCTCAGGCGCCAAGGTGGTCGAGCAATTGCTCGCCAACGGACCGGACGCGATGGCCGAGACCAAGCGGCTCGCGCTGGAGAGCTCGTTCGGCGGAATGGCGGTGGACGATGCGGCGTATGCGCGGCTGGTGCAGCTGCATTCACTCAAGCGCCAGAGTGCGGAGGCCGCGGAGGGGCTGGCGTCATTCGCCGAGAAGCGGGCGGGGAATTGGGGCGGCGGAAAGTCGTGACGGTTGTGCGGTGAGCCTCACAGCGACGTCGCAAGTGACGTCTTGAGGAGCGCCAGCAGTGCCTGCACCGCCGCCGCATTGCGGCGCCGCTCGGGGATCGCGGCTTTCACCCATAATTCCGGAATTGGAAAGTCGCGCAGCACCGGCTTCAACGTGCCATCGCGCAGGGCATCCGCGACGAGATAATGCGACATCAGCGCGATGCCGTTGCCGGCGATCGCACTTCGCGCCAGCACGTGTCCCTCGTTGGACGACAGCAGCGGGCTGACCTGGACGTTGATGCGGCCGCGCGGTCCGTCAAAAATCCATTCCGGGCCGGTCGGCAGGAAGCTGAGGCAGCGGTGTTCGACGAGGTCGCGCGGATGCTTTGGCGTGCCGTGATTCTTCAAATAGGCCGGCGAGGCGCAGAGCAGCCGCTTCAGCGTGCACAATGGTTCGTCGACCACGCCGCCGAAGGAGTGCGGGAAGGCGCCGATGGCGATGTCAAATCCTTCCGTCACCGGATCGACCGGACGATCGATCAGCACGATCTCGAGCTTCAATCGCGGGTTCTGGGTCTGGAAGGCGCTGAACGCGTCGGCAAGCCGCGCCACCGTCAGCGAGGTCGGCGCTTTGATGCGGAGGTGATCGACGAGATCATGCCCTTTCTCGCCCATGCGCGAGAGCAGATCGGTGGCATCGGTGACGACGCCGCGGGCGCGATGCACATAGCGTTGGCCGGCGTCGGTCAGCCGCAATTGCCGGGTCGAGCGGTGAAACAGCGGCGTGCCGATCCGTGCCTCCAACTGCGTGACGCGTTTGGCCACCACCGAGGTCGAGACGCCGAGTTTTCGCGCGGCGGCGGAGAAGCCGGCCGCATCCGCGGTTGCGAGGAAGGCCTGAAGGTTTACCAGGATGTCCATTTTGACCTTTCTCGATTCGAGAAAGCTGATCGCTTATATTGGTGGATTGTAGCGCGCCTCGCGTTAATTCATAGTCGGTCCCAAGCAAGAGATTTTGGGAGAAGGACGCGCCATGCGGGCAACGACGATCGAAGAACCAGCACGTCAGGTGCCGCTCTACGGCGAATATGAAGTCGTCGTGCTCGGCGGCGGCCCCGCTGGCATCGTGGCGGCGGCGTCCGCCGCGCACGCCGGGCGGAAAACACTGCTGATCGAGCGCTACGGCTTCCTCGGTGGCATGGGGACAGCAGCAGGCGTCACCAATTTCTGCGGTCTGCATGGCAATGTTTACGGCGAGGCCGTCCGGCTGGTGCAGGGCATGGCGTCCGACCTGTTGGCGCGGATCGATCATCTGAACGGCCTCAACGCGCCACATCTGATCCTCGGCAAGGTCTTCGCCCAGGCCTATGACACCGCGGCCTACAAGATCGCAGCCGACGAATTGCTGGCGAGCCATAAGGTCCACATCCTCTTCCACGCGCTCGGTGCCGGCGTCGTGATGGGCGAAAGCCGCCGCATCGACGCGCTGATGGTCGAGACCAAGGCCGGCCGGCAGGCGGTCCGATCGGAGATCTTTATCGACTGCTCCGGCGATGGCGATCTCGCGGTCTGGGCCGGCGCACCGTTCGATATTGGCGATGAACACGGCCATCCGATGTACCCGTCGATGATGCTCCGCCTCAACGGCGTCGATCCGGCAAAGGCGGGCGATGCCTGGCGCACCATCCCGCAATTGATGGAAGCGGCCACCGCTGCCGGCACGCATAAATTTCCGCGCAAGAGCGCGATCGTGCGGCCGCAAAAATCCGGCATCGAATGGCGGGTGAATTTTACCCAGATCGCGCGCGAGGACGGCCACGCCATCAATGGTGTCGAGCCCGACGATCTCACCCGTGGCGAGATCGAGGGCCGCAAGCAGGCGCTTGCAGCCTTTGAATTCCTGCGCACGGTGCCCGGGTTTGAAAAATCCTATATCGTCGACCTGCCGCCACAACTCGGCATCCGCGAGACCCGCCGCATCAAGGGCGGCTACCAGCTCAGCGGCGAGGACGTGCTCGGCTGTGCCTCCTTCGAGGATTCCATCGGCGTCAATGGCTGGCCGATCGAGGCCCATGTTCCAGGCGACGTCGTCTTCACCTTCCCGCCGATCCCGGAATCGCGCGGCTATAACGAGCTGCCGTACCGGATGCTGGTGCCCGAGGGCGTCGATAACCTCCTGGTCGCCGGCCGCTGCGCCTCGATGACCCATGAGGGCCAGTCGGCGGCGCGGGTTTCCGGGGCCTGTTTCGCGATGGGGGAGGCGGCCGGTTCCGCAGCCGCCCTGGCGCTGTCCGGAAACCGTATCCCGCGTGACATACCCATTGAAAAATTGCAGGAAACGTTGAAACAACAGGGCGCCTTCATCGGGCGGGACCAACCGGTGCCCGAGGGCCTGTAACGGACTGCAAGAAGAACCATTGGAGGAAGCGGGATGATCGGGATTGCGCGGCTCGCGGCAGCTGGCCTTTTGGCGATTATGGCGATGGGCACGGCCAGGGCTGAAGACGCACTGAAGGCCAGGATCGGCGTGCTCCGCCTGTCGTCCTCCGCGCCAGTCTTCATTGCGCAGGACAAGGGCTATTTCCGTGATGCCGGCCTCGACATCGAGCTGAAATTTTTCGATGCGGCGCAGCCGATCGCGGTCGCCACGACCTCGGGCGACGTCGATTTCGGCGTCACCGCCTTCACTGCGGGCCTTTACAATCTCGCCGGCAAGGGCGTGCTGAAAGTGATCGGCGGCATGAGCCGCGAAAAGGCCGGTTATCCCCTGATCGGCTATTTCGCCAGCAACAACGCCTATGCTGCTGGCCTCAAGACGCCGAAGGACCTCGCGGGCAAGCGCATCGCGGTGACCCAGGTCGGATCGTCGTTCCACTATTCTCTCGGCCTGCTCGCCGACAAATACGGCTTCAAGCTCGCGGATGTGAAGCTCGTGCCGCTGCAATCGCTGTCGAACGCGGCAGCCGCCCTCAAGGGCGAGACTGTCGACGCGGCACTGCTGCCGATCTCCACCGCGCGAAAGCTGATGGACGATGGCGGAGCAAAGTTCCTGGGCTGGGTCGGCGACGAGACGCCCTGGCAATTGGGCGCGGTGTTTGCCTCGCCGAAGACGCTGACCAACAAGGCGCTGGTGACCAAATTTCTCGATGTGCTCGCAAAAGCCGATCGCGAATATCACAACGTGATCTTGGCTTCGATGAAGGACGGTGTCGCGCCAATCAACGACAAGACAAAGCCGTTGCTGGAGATCATCGCAAAGTACACCAACCTGCCTGTTGAGCAGGTGGTCGGCAACTGCGCCTATATCGATCCGGACGGCAAGCTCGACGTCAAGAACGTCGACAACCAGATCAAATGGCTCCAGGAGCAGGGCTTTGCCGACAAGGGCTTTGATGCCAATACGATCATCGCCAAGGATTTTGTGAAGGCGGATTAGCCCTTCGTCATTCCGGGGCTCGCGTAGCGAAGACCCGGAATATCGAGGTTCCGGGTCTGGTCCTTCGGACCATCCCGGAACGACGGAGTAGAGGATAGACAAGACAGAATGGACCTGATCGCCAACCACATTTTCCACCGCTTCGGCGATCTCGCTGTGCTCGATGACGTCTCGTTCACGGTGAGCGCGGGCGAGGTGGTGGCGATCGTCGGTCCCTCCGGCTGTGGCAAGAGCACGCTGCTGTCGATCCTCGGCGGACTGTTGCAGCCGACGTCGGGGGCGCCCGAGCTGCGTGGCACGCCGCCGGTGGACAGTCTCAATCCGCTGACCTTCGTGTTCCAGGATTTTGCCCTGCTGCCCTGGGCGACGGTCGAGGAGAACGTCGAATTCCCGCTGCTGCACACCCAGCTCTCGGCCGCGCAGCGTCGCGCGCTGGTCGAGGATGCCCTGCGCCGAACGGGACTGACCGATTTTCGCAAGACCTATCCAAAACAGCTCTCCGGCGGCATGCGCCAGCGCGTCGGCATTTCGCGCGCGCTCGCGGTGAAGCCCGCCATTCTCCTGATGGATGAGCCGCTCTCGGCGCTGGATTCGCAGACGCGCGAGCTCTTGATGGAGGATTTCGTCCGCCTGCTCGCCGATGGCGGCATGGGCGCGGTCTATGTCACGCACAATCTCGAAGAGGCGGCGCGGCTCGCCGACCGTATCGTGGTGCTGTCGCGGCGGCCCGGCCGCATCCGCGAAGTCGTCGCCGTGCCGATGACGCGCGCTGAACGCGGCGAAATCGCGGCGCGCGAAAAACTGCTGGCGCTGCAGAACCAGATCTGGTCGCTGATCCGCAACGAGGCGATCGATGCCGAGCGCGAGGTCCAGCATGCTTGATCGTGCGGGCACACCTGCCAAGGACGATACGACGCGGCGCGTCCGCTTTCGAGGCGCGGGCTTCGTGCCGGCCTCCAGCCGTTTCGGCGGCTGGATCGCGCTCGCGCTGGTCATTGCCATCTGGCAGGCGGCGGGCAGCGCGGGCCTCGTCAATCCGCTGTTCCTGCCGGCGCCGTCGGCGATCGTGCACGCGATCTACGAGCTCGCGATCTCCGGTGCGCTGTGGCAGCACTTATCCGCTTCGATCCTCCGCATCGGTGTAGGCTGGGTGTTGGGAACGACCGCTGGCGTCGCCGTCGGCTTCGCCATCGGGCTGTCGCGGCTGGCGCGCAGCGTCGGCATCACCTTCATCTCGGCGCTATTCCCGATCCCGAAGATCGCGCTGCTGCCGCTTCTGATCCTCTGGCTGGGCATCGGCGAAGAGCCGAAGATCGCGACCATTGCGCTCGGCGTGTTCTTCTCGACCGCGATCTCGGTCTATAGCGGCGTCGATGCGGTGCCGCGCAACCTCATCCGCATGGCGCAAAGTTTCAACGTTCCCTTCGCTACCATCGTGCGCAAGGTGGTCTGGCCGGGCGCGCTGCCCGCCATCCTCGCCGGTTTCCGCATCACGGCGTCGGTGGCACTATTGCTCGTCGTCAGCGCCGAGATGATCGGCGCCCAGTACGGCATTGGCGCTTTCGTGCTGCAGGCCGGCAATTTGATGCAGACCGATCAGCTATTGGCGGGTGTGGTGATCCTGTCAGTGTTCGGATTGGTGGTGGGCAGGGTGATTAATCTTCTCGAGATCAAGCTGCTGCACTGGCGGTGAGGCATACTCCGTCATTGCGAGAAGCGAAGCGACGAAGCAATCCAGGCTGTTTCCGCGGCACGATTCTGGATTGCTTCGCTTCGCTCGCAATGACGACGTGGCTAACAGCGTGGCCGTTACGCGTTTCCGCGATCCTCGCGAAACAGATCCAGCTTCTGCTGCACCGGCCGGTCCGAGAAGCTGAACAGCACGGCATCGTCATCCGCCTCGTGCGTCACCCATTGCCAGCTCGGCACGACGAACAGGTCACGCGGGCCCCACTCGAAAACCGCATCGCCGATGCGGCTGCGGCCCCGGCCTTCGATCGGACAGAACACTGTCGCGTCCGTCGCGCGATAACGCGCCGTCTTGAAGCCCTTCGGCAGCAATTGAATGAATGTCCCGATGGTGGGCATCGCGAAATCGCCGGTCTCGGGGTTGCTGAACTTGAGCTTCAGCCCGTGGCAGGCGTCCCATTCCTGGCTCGTACTGGCCTTCTCCAGCGCCTCGCGGGTGTAGGCATAGGGGTAGCTGAAGATCGGCGAGGTCTTCGATGACCTCTTCACATCGACCGGCAGCAGATTGTGGCCATAGCGGGCAAAGCTGTCGCCGGCGGGCCTTGTGATCTTCTGCTGGTCTTCCTTGGAGCCTTCCGCGAAGGAGCAGTCGAAGAACTGCACCAGCGGAATATCGAGCCCGTCGAGCCAGAACATCGGCTCGCTGGTCTCGTTGGAATGATCGTGCCAGGTCATCGACGGTGTGATGATGAAATCGCCGGGCTCCATCGCGGTGCGCTCGCCGTCAACGGCGGTATGGGCGCCCCTGCCTTCGAGCACGAAGCGCAGTGCCGACTGGCTGTGGCGGTGCGCGGGCGCGACGTCGCCGGGCACCACCATCTGCACGCCGGCATAAAGCGAGGTCGTGATTTTTGATTGGCCGCGCAGGCCCGGATTTTCCAGCACCAGCACCCGCCGCTCGGCTTCCTTGGCGGTGATGAGCTTGCCGGCCTCGGTCATGTAGCCGCGGATGACGTCGAACTTCCACAGATGCGGTCGGCAGCCACTCTTCGGCTCCGGTGTGATCAAATCGTTCATCACCGTCCACAGTGCGGTGAGATTCTCGCCGTCGATCTTCTGGTAGAACGCCTCGCGTTCCGGCGTCTTGGTCACGGCTTCCACGGCGCGCCCTCCTGTCGTTTTCTGTAGATTGACAGCATACTGACAATCTTTGTAGCGTCAATGGCAGCCGCTCTTGCTAAGTAACGAGAAAATTCACGGGAGGATTCCGATGAAGCTGCACGGCTATTTCCGCTCCAGCGCCGCCTATCGCGTGCGCATCGCGCTGAATCTCAAGGGCCTCGGTGCCGAGCATTTGCCGCACCATCTTCGCAAGGGCGAACAATGCGCGCCCGCCTATCTCGCCATCAACCCGCAAGGCCTGGTGCCGGCGCTGGAGGATGATGCGGGTGCGGTACTGACCCAGTCGGTCGCGATCATCGAATGGCTCGACGAGACCCATCCCAACCCGCCATTGCTGCCGAAAGAGCCGCTGCAGCGCGCCAAGGTGCGGGCGTTCGCGCTGGCGATCGCCTGCGACACCCACCCGGTGCAGAATTTGAAGGTGCTGGCGCGGCTGCGCGAGCTGGGGCTGGCCGAGGAAAAGGTCCGGGATTGGGCGGCCTGGGTCAATCGCGAGGGACTGTCGGCCTGTGAGACCCTGATCAGGGATGAGGAGGGCCCGTTCTGCTTCGGCGATGTGCCGACCTTGGCCGATCTCTGCCTGGTGCCGCAGCTTGCCAATGCGCGCCGCTTCGGCGTCGATGTCGCGGCGTATCCGCGCCTGCTCAGGGCCGAGGCCGCCGCCAAGGCGCTGCCCGCCTTTGCCAGCGCCGCACCGGAGAAGCAGCCCGATGCCGAGTAAGCCTGCCACTCCGATCACGATAGAAGCGGTCTATGCCGCGCCGGGGTATCTGTTCCGGCGCATGCAGCAGATCGCGGTCTCGATCTTCATGGAGGAGTGCAAGGCGTTCGATCTCACGCCGGTGCAATATGCGGCGCTGATCGCGATCCATACCCATCCCGGCATCGACGCGACCCGGCTGTCGGCGGTGATCGCCTTCGACCGCTCCACGCTCGGCAGCGTGATCGAACGGCTCCAGGCCAAGGATTTTGTCGAGCGCAAGCCGGCGCCGGAGGACAAGCGGATCAAGCTGCTCTATCTGACCAAGCCGGGTGCCACGATCCTGCGCGAGATCATCCCCGCCGTCGAGCGTGCGCAGGCGCGCATGCTGGAGCCGCTCAAGCCTACCGAGCGCAAGGCGCTGATGGGGCTGATGGCACAGCTCGTCGATCTCAACAACGAGGCCTCGCGGGTGCCGCTGCGGGCCGAGGATGCGCTGGAGCATTTGGGGAAGGCGGGGTGAGGCGGGGATGTGGTGCGCTGTCGCCTTTATCGCCGCTGTCATTCCCCGCGAAAGCGGGAAATCCAATATGCCGCGGCTTCTCGGCTCTATCACGGCTGCCTCTGGAATACTGGATCGCCCGGTCAAGCCGGACGATGACAGCGGAGGCTACATCCGCAACAACGCCTGCCGATCGATCTTCCCCGTTCCTGTCTTCGGCAACTCGTCGATAAAGATCACCTCACGCGGATATTTGTACGGCAAGAGCTTGCCCTTGACGTAATCCTGCAGCCGCCGCGTTGCTTCGTTCTGATCGGTGGCGCGGCTGTTCATCACCACCACGGCCTTCAGCGTCATGCGCCGGTCCGGCAGCTCAGTGGCGAACACGGCGCATTCGCGGATATCAGGGTGGTCGGCGAGACACAGCTCGACCTCGAGCGGATAGACCCACTGGCCCGAGATCTTGATGAGATCATCGGCGCGGCCGCGGAAGAAGTGAAAACCGTCGCTGTCGCGGACGAAGCGATCGCCGGTGTAGATCCACCCCTCCTCGCGGATGGTCTCGGCGGATTTGTCCGGCCGGTTCCAGTACAGCGGCGTATTGGAATCGCCGCGCACCCACAAAATGCCTTCCTCGTCGTCACCGACGTCGCGCCCCTCCTTGTCGCGCAGCGCGACCTCATAGCCGGGAACGCGCAAGCCCGCCGCGCCGAGCTTCTTCTTCTCGGGGCGGTTGGAGAGATAGATGTGCAGCACCTCGGTCGAACCGAGACCCTCGACGATCTCGAGGCCCGTGAGCGCCTTCCAGCCGTTGAAGACGTCGGCCGAAAGCACTTCGGCGGCCGACAGCGCCATGCGGAGCGAGGAGAAGTTCGTCTTGTTCGCGCCCTCGGCCTTGGTCAGCGAGGTATAAAGCGTCGGCAGACCGAAGAAGATCGTCGGCTTGTACTGCTCGATCGCGGCAAAGATCGACGCCGGCTTCGGTTGTCCCGGCAGCAGCAAAGTTGCCGCGCCCGCGGAGAACGGGAAGGTGACGGAGTTGCCAAAGCCGTAGGCGAAGAAAATCTTCGGCACGGAGAAGCAAATATCGTCCGGAGTCAGCTTCAGCACGTTTTGCGCAAAGGCGACCTCGCTATAGGCCATGTCGTGCTGGAGATGCACGATGCCCTTGGGCCGACCGGTCGAGCCGGAGGAGTACATCCAGAACGCCATCTCGTTGCGATGCGTCTGAGCCTCCTCCAGCTCGGCCGGGAATTGCGAAAGCCAGTTCGCGGCGGCCATCGCCTTCGGCATCGCCTGATCGCCGACATCGCCATTGACGACGATCAGCGTGCGCAGCTCCGTGTTCTTGCAGGCCTCGGCATTGAAACGCCCGCAGAACTCTGCATCCGCCACCGCAACGCTCGCGCCGGAATCGGCGAGATAGAATTGCAGCAGGTCCGGCGGTGTCAGCGTGTTGATCAGCAGCGGCACGAAGCCGGCGCGCACCGCGCCGAAGAAGGCGGCGGGATAGGCCGGTGTGTCGTCGAGGAACAGCAGCACGCGGTCGCCGCGCTTCAGGCCGAGCGACGCAAGGCCGTTGCCCCAGCGGCAAGCCTCGGCACAGAGCTCGGCATAGGTCCGCGTACCCGCCGGGCCAATCAGCGCGAGCTTGTCGCTATGGCCCTTGGCGAGGTTGTCGAACAGCACGCGGCTGGCGTTGTAGGCTTCCGGAACGGCAAAGCCGATCTCGCGGGCGCCCGCGCTGTCCGCGGGCACCCGGTCGCGTACCGCGTTGCTCATGCCGTAGCCTCGCCGTCCGGATCTACGTTGTTCTTCGCGGCCTCGTATTGCGCCATGAAGGTCGGCGACATGTGGCGCAGACGTGCATCGTCGATGCGGCCGGAGCGGGTGATGTAGCTATAGGCGAAATCCATCAGGCCGAGCTGCATGTGCTGGGCAAAGTGCTCGTACCAGAAGGCGCTCGTGCGTGCGGCGTTGACGAGCTTCTGCACCACCGGCTTGCGCGCGGCCTGGTAGCGATGCAGCGCGGTCGTCAGATGCGCATCCGATTCCAGCGCCTTGACCAGCGCGACCGCGTCCTCGATCGCGAGCCGCGTGCCGGAGCCGATCGAGAAATGGGCCGAGTGCAGCGCGTCGCCGATCAGCACCATGTTCTTGAACGACCAGTGCTCGTTCCAGACCCAAGGAAAATTGCGCCAGACCGATTTGTTGGAGACCAGGCAGTGGCCGCCGAGCGTGTCGGCGAACACCTCCTCGCAGACGCCCTTGGACTGCTCGACGTCCTTGTAGGCGAAGCCATAGGCCTGCCAGGTCGCATGATCGCACTCGACCAGGAACGTGCTCATGTTCGGCGAGTAGCGGTAGTGGTGCGCATTGAACGCGCCGCGGTCGGTCTTCACGAACGTCTGCGACAGCGTGTCGAAGCGTTTTGAAGTGCCGTACCAGACGAATTTGTTGGAGCAATAGGACAGCGAGGTGCCGAAATCGCCCTCATAGGCACGGCGCACAAGTGAATTCAAACCGTCGGCGGCGACGATCAGATCGTGGCCGTTGAGCTGGTCGATCGCGTGGACCGGGGTGTCGAAGCGCGAGGTGACGCCGGCATCGAGCGCGCGTTGCTGCAGGAACTGCAGGAGCTCGAGCCGGCCGATCGAGGAGAAGCCGACGCCGTCGATGGCAACACTGTCGCCGCCGTGGTTCAGCGTGATGTTCTCCCAGCTCTCCATATGCGGCGCGATTGCGTCGACCGTGTCAGGGTCGTCGGCGCGCAGGAACTCCAGGGCCTGGTCGGAGAACACCACGCCAAAGCCCCAGGTCGCGTCGGCCGGGTTCTGTTCGAACAGGTCGACTTGATCCTCGGGGTGACGCTTCTTCCAGAGATAGGCGAAGTAGAGCCCACCGGGCCCCCCGCCAATCACGGCGATCCGCAAATTCTGCCTCCCTAATTGACAGTATACTTACTATCTCAGGGTAGACTAATGGGCTCCGGCTTCCCACGCCAGCGGAATTATCGGAAAGGCGTGGCACACCGCAGCACGGCCACGGGCACAATTTTCGCGTGTGCCCGAAACCGTCAGCTGCGAATCATAGCCAAACTACGCGGGATTGACCACCCGCGCGTCAGACGCAGCGTTTCACGTAGACTCCATCCACCAGCACCCTGGTACAGCGGACCACCGGAACCGGCTTGCGGACCACGACGGCGCCGTTCGGTCCGGCACAGCCGGCGCGGTAGACACCGCGGGCGCATACCACTGCGTTGGCGTCGGTGGCCTTAAAAGTCATAGTCGCCGCGAATGCGATCAGCGCGGAAGCGATCAGCAGAAATGCACGCATGTCTTTCTCCCAGTGTTGTCGTGATTGAAATCGGATGTCGGCAAAAGATCAGTCGCAAGTGGCGCGCGCAAATTCACGCGCGCCGCCCATCGATGGCAGCGTAAGGTGCGTGCTGCTTATCGTGCAGCGAACGGCGCAAGCACGTCCTTGCAGCCGGGCGAGAGCGACGCCGCGTTGCTGGCGACACACTGCACGATACGGCCACCACCGGGCTGGACACCGGCGCAGAGCGTGCGGATGTCCGCGCCGCAGGCGGAGCGGACGATGAACAGCTCTTCACGCGGCCGCAACGGGCGCAGGACGATCACAGTGGGCGCGGCCGCCGGTGCTGATCCGGCAGCGGGTGCGGCGCCAGTTGCTGGCGCAGCCGTCGCTGTTGCGCCGCCGCTACCGGCCGCAACGGTCACGGCCTTGGCGCAAGCCGCCGAAACCTTGGCCTTGTTTTTCTCCAGGCATTCGAGCGCAGGAGCGCCGCCCGGCGGCACGCTGGCGCAAACCTTGGGATAATCGCTGCGGCACGCGCTCTTGACCCCGCCAACCTGCGCACTGCTCGGCTGCTTTGGCGCCGCCGCTTTCGGAGCGGCTTCTGCAGCCGGCTTCGCCGCAGGCTCGGCAGCCGGCGCAGCTTCCGTCTTTGCAGCTTCCGTCTTTGCAGGTTCAGATTTGGCCGGCTCAGATTTGGCCGGCGCTGCTTCGCTCTTCGGGGTTGCGGCCGGCTCGACCGCGCGAACCGCGGTCTGGCATCCCGACGACAGGCTCGACATGTGGCTCTGCAAACATTGATACGCTTCGACGCCGCCAGGCGTCACGCTCGCGCAGTGAGCCATGAAATCCGAGCGGCATGCAGAGCGGATGGCGCTTTTCTGAGCCTCGGTCGGCGCTTGCGCGAATGCGCTTGTTGCAGTTGCGAATAGTGCTGCTGCGGTGAGCAACGCCTTTCGCGTCGAAACATGTTTCAACGTGTTGAACATCTGAGTGAATTCCTGCCCTGTCGGTAACGCCGACGCCTTATTAAAAGTGATGCAAACAATCGTCGCGGGTGATGCCGCGTGCGGCATCCTTGGCCGGTTCGGCCACTACCGCAAGTAGATAATACCTTTTCAATTGCGACGTAACTACGTCGTCACAGCTTGACCATGCGCTTGCCGCGGTTCTCGCCGGCGAGCAATCCGATCAGCGCCTTCGGCGTGTTCTGCAATCCGTCGATGATGTCTTCCTGCACCTTCAGCTTGCCGGACTTGACCCAGGCCTGGAGATCGGCGAGCGCGCGCTGGCTCTCCTTCATGTAATCCATCACGATGAAGCCCTGCATCACGAGCCGCTTCACCACGATCAGACCGGGCACGCCGCGCGGGCCGTGCGCCGACGGCGCGCCGTCATATTGCGAGATCGCACCACAGCAGGCGATACGGCCGTAATTGTTCATCTGCGGCAGACAGGCTTCCAGGATGTCGCCGCCGACATTGTCGAAATAGACGTCGATGCCCTTCGGGGCCGCCGCGCGCAGCGCCTTGAACGTTGCGCCGTCCTTGTAATCGACCGCGGCATCGAAGCCGAGCTCGGAGGTCAGCCACTGGCATTTGTCGGCGCCGCCGGCGATGCCGATCACGCGGCATCCCTTGATCTTGGCAATCTGTCCGACGATCGAGCCCACCGAGCCCGCGGCCGCCGAGACCACGACCGTCTCGCCTTCCCTGGGCTTGCCGACCTCGAGCAGGCCGAAATAGGCGGTGAGGCCGGCAATGCCGAACACGCTGAGCAGATGCGTCATCGGCTCGAGCTTCGGCATTTTCGTCAAATGCTTTGCGGGCACTGCGGCAAACTCCTGCCAGCCGGTGTCGCCGAACACGATGTCCCCCGGAGCAAGCTCCGGCGCCTTCGAGCTGACGACCTCGGCAATGCCACCGCCGGCCATCACGCTGTTCGCCTCGACGGCCGAACGATACGTCGCGCCGTGCATCCAGGCGCGGTTGGCCGCATCGAGCGAGATGTAACGCACGCGCAACAAGGCCTCGCCGTCCTTCGGTTCCGGCAATGCGCTCTCGACCATCTTGAAATGCTCAGGAGCAAGCTTGCCGCTGGGCTTTTCCACCAGAAGAATTTGACGATTGACGCTTCCGGTCATGGCGTTCCCTCTCTGATTGTTTGACGTTTATTGATGCATTTGCCGCAAACAAAACGAGCAAGCCGCATTCGTTGTGCGCTGCATGAAGGCTAGATCGCTACGCTCCGTTTCGCAACGGGAACATCCGGCTCCAGCGACCGCGCGCAAAGCGAGTTGCGTAGTTGTCATATCTGCGACATCATGAAGCGGCCGGTGTAGTGGGGGTCATTAATGTCGAACAGGTTTACGCAATACATCTTGGTGGCGATGGTGCTCGGCATCATCATGGGCTCGGCGATCTACAATTTCCTGCCCGATACGCGGGGCGACTGGGCCTCGTCCATCAACCTGATCGCCGTGATCTTCCTGCGCCTGATCAAGATGATCATCGCGCCGCTGGTGTTTGCGACCCTGGTCGGCGGCATCGCCCATATGGGCTCGGGCTCCAAGCTCGGCCGCATCTTCGCCAAGACCATGGGCTGGTTCGTCAGCGCCTCTTTCGTTTCGCTGATGCTCGGCCTCGTCATGGTCAACCTGCTCCAGCCCGGTGCCAACTTCCCGGGCACGCTGCCTGACAAGGCGCAGTCGACCGGCCTGCCGGTCTCGGCCTTCTCGATCGAGAAATTCCTGACCCATCTGATCCCGACCTCGATCGCGGACGCGATGGCGCAGAACGAGATCCTCCAGATCGTGATCTTCGCCGTATTCTTCTCGGTGGCGATGGGGGCGCTGCCGGAGCGCTCCAAGCAGATCCTGGCGCTGATCGACGACCTCGGCCACATCATGCTCAAGGTGACGAGCTATGTGATGCTGTTCGCGCCGTTCGCGGTGTGGGCCGCCATCACCGCGACCGTGGCCAAGAATGGCCTGCTGGTGCTCTGGAAGCTCATCGTGTTCATGGGCGGCTTCTATCTCTCGCTGTTCCTGCTCTGGGGAATCCTGGTGATCGTCGGCTTCATCGTGATCGGGCCGCGCTACAGCCATCTTCTGAAGCTGATCCGCGAGCCGCTGATGATCGCGTTCTCCACCGCGAGCTCGGAAGCGGCCTATCCGAAGACGCTGGAAGGACTGAACAAGTTCGGCGCCTCGTCGCGAATCTCGAGCTTCGTGCTGCCGCTCGGGTATTCCTTCAACCTCGACGGCACGATGATGTACTGCACCTTCGCGAGCATCTTCATCGCGCAGAGCTACCACATCGACATGCCGCTCGGCACGCAGCTCGCGATGCTGGCGACCCTGATGATCACCTCGAAGGGCGTCGCCGGCGTGCCGCGCGCTTCCCTGGTCGTGATCGCCTCGACGCTGTCGCAGTTCAATATTCCCGAGGCGGGTCTGTTGATGATCATGGGCATCGACACCTTCCTCGACATGGGCCGCAGCGCCACCAACGTGATCGGCAACACGCTGGCGACCTCGGTCGTGGCGAAGTGGGAAGGCGAACTCGGGCCGGAGCATGCGATGGGACCGGGCGATGCGGTGCCAGGCGACATGGTGCCGGGCGAAGTACCCGCGATGGCCGGCCACTGACGGGAGTGCATATGCGCCCTTTGACGGCGATTTCGAGCGGCCTGTTGCTGGCAGCATGTCTGTTGGCAACGGGTGCCTCCGCCCAGACCGGCGGCAGCGAAGGGCTTAGCCCGACGCTGCTCGCCATCAAGAATGCCCACACCGTGCGGCTCGGCTATCGCGAAAGCTCGCCGCCGTTCTCCTTCCTCGACCAGGCCAACCGCCCGATCGGGTATAGTCTCGAATTGTGCGAGGCCATCGTCGAGGAGATCGGCGTCGAGGTCGACGATCCCAATCTGAAGATCGACTACGTCAAGGTCACTTCGGACGACCGTATCGACGCCGTGCTCCAGAACAAGATCGATCTGGAATGCGGCTCGACCACGGCCAATTCCGAGCGGGGCAAGCGCGTCGCCTTCTCGCCGCTGATGTTCGTCGCCGGCACCAAGCTGATGGTGCCGAAGGCTTCAACCGTACAGTCGCTGACCGATCTGAAGGGCAAGACCATCGTGGTGACGAAGGGCACCACCAACGAGCAGGCGATCCAGGCGGCCGACAAGAAGTCCTCGCTGGGCCTGAACATCGTGGTCGGCGCCGATCACGAGCAGTCGTTCCAGATGCTCGCAGATGGCAAGGCGGACGCGTTCGCGACCGACGACATTCTTCTCTCGGGCCTGATCGTGCGCCACAAGGCGCAGGACAAGTTCCGCGTCACCGGCGATTTTCTGTCCTACGACCCCTACGGCATCATGTTCCGCAAGGGCGAGCCGCAATTGTCGGCCGTGGTTGACCGCACCTTCCGCAAGCTCGGCTCCAACCACGACCTCGTGCCGCTCTACAACAAATGGTTTATCGCGCGCATGCCGACCGGCGAGAAAATGAACGTGCCGATCTCGCTGCAACTGGAAGAAGCCTTCAAGGCGATGGACGATTCCGCGAGCGCGAATAATTAGTTCATTCCGTCATCCTGAGGTGCTCGCCCAGCATCGCTGGGCGAGCCTCGAAGGATGAACGGCCCCGCCCGGTGGCCGTCGCCCTTCGAGGCCTCCGCTTCGCTCCGGCACCTCAGGGTGACGGTGATAGATCAGTGCTCCCGCTGCTCTTCAAACACCCGATCCAGCGCCGCATCATACGTCGCCTGCGCCAATTCCGGATGCAGCTTCCCCAGCGCCTCCATCATCACGCCGGAATTGATTTCGAGTACGCGCCATTCGCCATCCACGTGCACCACGTCGATTGACACGAAGGCGATGCCGATCGCGTTTGCGGCATCGATCGCGAGCTTGGCACAGGCGGCGCGGACCTCGCCATCCTCCAGCAGCACCGGCTTTGCGCCGGCGTCGAGATTGTGCTTCCAATCCGAGCCGCGCTGTTTGCTGTAGGCGACGCGCGGGACGTCATCGAGCAGGATCACGCGGACCTCGTTCTCGATTTCGACATAAGGCGAGATCACGAGCCCTGTGCTCATGGAAAAGACCTCGCCAGCCGCGCGGTCGAGTTCGGTCTCGGTCGTCACCTTGAACACCGAGCGTCCCGACGTCCCCTCGTTCGGCTTCACCACCACGCCTTGTGGATTGTCGAGAAGCAGCCCGAGCATGGCCTCTCGCCAGGCAGCATCGACAACATTGCTGCCCAGCTTCGGGTTGAGGAAAAGGTGATGCGGAATACAGGGCACGCCCAGAATCGACAGCGCCTCGGCGGTCGCTGATTTGTCGTTGGCGAGCCGGTGCGCGATCGCGCTGTTGAGGCCGATGTCGTAGCCGAAGGCGAAGCGGCGCATCGCGCCACGACGCATCGCGATCAGCCAGCCGCCCGCGCGGACGTCGACGTCGATGCCATGGCGCGCGCCATAGCTCCTGATCGCCTGGACGAAGATCCGTTCACTGCTTGCCATGTGCCTCGATCATCCCAGTCGCCAGAAGCCGCAAAAATGCGGGAAATGGCGCCAAGCAGGGGTGAAAATCAGAGCTATTCTTAATGAAATTATCGCGAGCGCTGGGGAAATTAAGTGCTGCAATTGCGCCCGATAGGGAAAAGAAATTGCCCTCTGCGCGCCCCGGACGGCAGATCCGTTAATGATGTGGCCATTTCCGCCGCAAATGCCGCTTTGACCGGCATCAATTGCATCCGGAACGAGGTTGATTATTGGTCTTAATGGCGTAGATCACAGACGCGAAATCCTCCGCCATGGCAATGGTGTCCGCCCCGTTTTCAGGGCCCGGCAGCGCTTTTGCCCTAAAACCGCAATTATTCGGAATATCGAAAATCATGAGCGCGTTTTACCGAGAGAAGGTTCTTTCCGTCCAGCACTGGACCGACACGCTGTTCAGCTTCCGCGCCACGCGCGACACCGGCTTCCGCTTCCAGAACGGCCAGTTCGCGATGATCGGCCTCGAGGTCGATGGCCGTCCGCTGCTGCGCGCCTACAGCATGGCCAGCGCCAATCACGAGGAAGAGCTCGAGTTCTTCTCGATCAAGGTGCAGGAGGGTCCGCTGACATCGCGCCTGCAGAAGATCAAGGAAGGCGACACCATTCTGGTCGGCCGCAAGGCGACCGGCACGCTAATCACCGACAACCTCATCCCCGGCAAGCGGCTGATGCTGCTCTCGACCGGCACCGGCCTTGCGCCCTTCGCCAGCCTGATCAAGGACCCCGAGGTCTATGACCAGTTCGACAGCATCGTGCTGGTCCACGGCTGCCGCCAGGTCTCCGAGCTCGCCTATGGCGAGAAGCTGGTCGCGAATTTGCGCGAGGACGAGCTGTTCGGCGAGCTGCTCGCGGACAAGCTGATCTACTATCCGACCGTGACCCGCGAGCCGTTCCGCAACCGCGGCCGCATCACCGACCTCATCAGCTCCGAGCAGATCTTCAACGACATCGGCCAGGGCCCGCTCGACATCGCGACCGACCGCGTCATGATGTGCGGCAGCCCGGGGATGCTGGAAGAGCTGAAGGTGATGTTCGAAGGCCGCGATTTCATCGAAGGCTCCGGCAACAAGCCCGGCCATTTCGTGATCGAGAAGGCGTTCGTCGAGCGGTAAGCGCCGCTCGGCCCTCTCACCATCCTCCCCCGACTTTGTTATTGGCGTCGCCCGCGCGCGCCTTGTTATAAGCGCGCGCTGAAATCTCGCAGCGATGTTGCAGTGCGAGTAGTGGGGGAGCTGCGCACGCCTTGCCCGCGATCGACCGTGGTCGTCCGCCGAGACCGACCGCCTATGTGCTGGCCGGTGGCGGCAGTTTCGGGGCGATCCAGGTCGGCATGATGCATGCGCTGGCCAAGCACGGGGTCGTCGCCGACCTTGTGGTCGGCTCCAGCGTCGGCGCGATCAACGGCGCCTATTATGCCGGCGATCCCTCGCTCAAGGGCGTGCTCGGGCTGGAAGCGATCTGGCGCAGTCTGAAGCGCCAGGATGTCTTCCCGGTCACGTGGCGGACCCTGCTCGGCTTCATGTGGCGACGGGACTTTCTGATCCCCCATGACGGCATCCGCAAGCTGATCGAGGATCATCTGCCCTATCGCAACCTGCAGGACGCCCAGCTTCCCCTGCACATCGTCACCACCGATTTCGTCTCCGGCGAGAGCGTGGTGCTGTCCGATGGTCCGGCGGTCGAGGCAATTTTGGCGTCGACCGCGATCCCCGGCGCCTTCACGCCGGTCCATTACCGAAACCTCTTCCTTGCCGATGGCGCGATCTCCTCCAACACGCCGGTCAGGATCGCGGTGAAGATGGGCGCCAAGCGGTTGATCGTGCTGCCGGCCGGGCACGCCTGCGCGGTCGCAAGCCCGCCGGTGGGTGCGGTCGCCAATGCCCTGCACGCGCTGACGCTGCTGACCGCGCGGCAGCTGGTGGCCGAGCTCGAAGCGCTCTCCCCCGATATCGAATATGTCGTGGTGCCGCCGCTCTGCCCGATGGTCGGGTCACCTTACGATTTCTCGCGCACCGGCGAACACATCGATCGTGCGATCGAAGCGACCGGCGAATGGCTGGCTCAGGGCGGCCTCGAGCGGCACGGCGTGATTCCGCACGAGGCGCAGCTGCATGGCCATTGAATTGGTCACTGATTTGTCATGTCATTGAATCTATTGCAGTGCAAAAGCCCCCGCCCGGACGGATTGATTTGAAGCGTGCGGATTCGGTAGCCTCAAGACTGGTCCGCGTCATATCCATGGACGCGGCGCGGGCGTATCATACGCTGTCATGCTGACGAGAAGGATGTGGTCGTGGCCAACGATAACAAGACGCAAGCTTCGTCCGAAGGGCTGATGGAAACCCTTCTGCTTCCCTTCTCGCCGCGCTTCATCATCCTGACGATCTGCGCGGTCGTCACGGCGCTCCTGATCGGTATCGGTCTCGCCGATGGCAAGATCTTCGACATCCTGCTGATCCCGATCGTGATCTTCGGCGCCCTGACGGCGCTTGGCGTCCGCGATCTCATGCAGAAGGGCCATGCGGTCCTGCGCAATTACCCGATCTCGGCGCATATCCGTTTCCTGCTCGAAGAGATCAGGCCGGAGATGCGGCAGTATTTCTTCGAGAGCGAGAAGGACGGCATGCCGTTCTCGCGCGACATTCGTGCGGTGGTCTACCAGCGTGCCAAGATGCAGCTCGACAAGCGTCCGTTCGGCACCCAGGAAGACGTCTACCGTCAGGGTTATGAGTGGATGCATCACTCGGTGTCGCCGAAGGCGCATGCCGAGGAGAAGTATCGTGTCACCATCGGCGGACCTGACTGCGCAAAACCTTATTCGGCCTCGGTGTTCAACATCTCCGCCATGAGCTTTGGCGCGCTTAGCCCGAACGCTGTTCGTGCGCTCAATGCCGGTGCAAAAATGGGCGGCTTCGCCCATGATACCGGCGAGGGCGGTGTCAGCCCCTATCACCGCGAGATGGGCGGCGACATCATCTGGGAGATCGGCTCAGGCTATTTCGGCTGCCGTCATCTCGACGGCACCTTCGATCCGGAGGCGTTTGCCCGCGTCGCGAGCGAAGACCAGATCAAGATGGTCGAGCTCAAGATCAGCCAGGGCGCCAAGCCTGGCCATGGCGGCGTGCTGCCGGCGGCGAAGGTCTCGGAGGAGATCTCGAAAATCCGCGGCGTGGCGATGGGCGAGGACTGCATCTCGCCAGCCTCGCACCGCGCCTTCTCCACGCCTGTTGGCATGATGCAGTTCATCGCCGAGATGCGAAAACTCTCCGGCGGCAAGCCGGCCGGCTTCAAGCTCTGCATCGGCCACCCCTGGGAATTTCTGGCGATCTGCAAGGCGATGCTGGAGACCGGGATCTATCCGGACTTCATCGTCGTCGACGGCAACGAAGGCGGCACCGGCGCGGCGCCGCTGGAGTTCATGGATCATCTGGGCATGCCGATGCGCGAGGGCGTCAATTTCGTCCACAACGCGCTGGTCGGCATCAACGCGCGCGACCGCATCAGGCTTGGCGCGTCCGGCAAGATCGCGACCGCCTTCGACATGGCGCGCGCCATGGCGATCGGTGCCGACTGGTGCAATTCGGCGCGCGGCTTCATGTTCTCGCTCGGCTGCATCCAGTCGCTGAGCTGCCACACCGACCGTTGTCCGACCGGAGTTGCGACGCAGGATCCGACGCGGGCGCGCGCGCTCTATGTACCGCTCAAGATCGACCGCGTGCATAATTATCATCACGCCACGCTGCACTCGCTGACCGAGCTGATCGCTGCGGCCGGCCTCGAACATCCGCAGGAGCTGCGCCCGGTCCATTTCAGTCAGCGGAGCTCGACGACCCATGTGCAGACCTTCGCACAGCTCTATCCGGCGCTGCGTCCGGGCGAGCTGCTGGAAGGCACGGAGGATCCGCGGTTCCGCGACGCCTGGCGGATGGCACGGTCGGATACGTTTCAGCCGGCGCTGTGAGCGGGTGATCCACCACATGATACCGCCGCGTTCCGATGCGGCGCAAATTCATCGCGAGCCGTTGCATCTTAACCTCTGTGTCAGCTTCGGGTGTAAATTGGCCCGATGGACGAAGAACGACGCAACAAGGCCAGGCACCGTGTGTTGAAAGCCGGAACCATCGAGTTCGGCGGCGGCGCGATCGACTGCGCCGTTCGCAATTTCTCCGACACCGGCGCAGCGCTTGATGTCACCAGCCCCGTCGGCATCCCCGAGCACTTCACTCTGACCATCAAGGCCAACGGCGCGCATCTCGCCTGCACGGTGGTGTGGCGCAAGGAAAAGCGGATTGGGGTGCGGTTCGGATGAGCGACCGCTTGCTTAACCCGTCTCGACTTCACCCAGCCGGCTCGCCAGAATCTTGTCGATCCTCCTGCCGTCGAGATCGACCACCTCGATATGCCAGCCGCTCAGATCAAACGCGTCGCCGACATTGGGCAGCACGTTGAATTGCTGCAGCACGAGGCCAGCGACCGTGTTGTAGCGGTGATGCGGCGGCAACTCGATGCTGAGGAGTTCGCCGAACTCGTCGACCGGCATCCAGCCCGAGACGAGCAGTGACGAGTCCGCGCGCCTGACGTAAGCCGGCTCCGGCGGCCCTTCCTCGGAGTGGAAGGCGCCGACGATCGACTCCAGAATATCGGCGGCCGTCACCACGCCCTCGAAGGCGCCGTATTCATCATAAACAAAGCCGACATGAACCGGCGCAGCCCTCAGGATCGCGAGCACATCGCGAGCATCGGCTGAGGCCGGAATGCTCGGCGCTTCGCGGACAAGCGCCCGCAGATCCGGCGTACGCTCGTTCATGTAGGCGACCAGCAAATCCTTGGCCTGGAGCACGCCGATCGGCTTGTCACGATCGCCGTCCGAGACAGGAAAGCGCGAATGCGGACTCTTCGCGATGATCGCTTGAATGGTCTCCGGTGCATCGCGCAGGTCTATCTCGTTGACGTCCGTGCGGGGCGTCATGATCGCGCCGACCGGGCGGTCGCCGAGTCGCATCACGCCCGCGATCATCTCCTTTTCGCCGGACTCGAGCACGCCGGCGCTCTCGGCCTCGTTGACGAGATGATGGATCTCGTCCTCCGACACCTTCCCCTCGGCCTTGCCGCCGCGGCCGAGCAGCGTGAGGATCAGCTTGCCCGAGAGGTCGAGCAGAAACACCAGCGGCAGCGAGACCCGCGCCAGCACGTGTAACGCGGGCGCGACCTTGACCGCGATGCTTTCGGGGTCGCGCAGCGCCACCTGCTTCGGCACCAGTTCGCCAACGATCAGGGTCGCATAGGTGATGATGGTGACGACGATGCCGACGCCGACGATGTCGGCAATGCCTGGGGACAGGCCCAGCTCGACCAGCCATTGCGTCAGCCGTTGCCCGAGCGTCGCGCCGGAGAACGCGCCCGAGAGCACGCCGACCAGCGTGATGCCGATCTGCACCGTCGACAGGAACTTTCCGGGATCTGCGGCCAGCATCAGCGCACGCTCGGCGCCGCGCACGCCCTTGGCGGCCAGCAGCGACAGCCGCGCCGGGCGCGATGAGACCACGGCGAGCTCCGACATGGACAGCAGGCCGTTGATGACGATCAGGACGACGACGACGATGAGTTCGACAGACAACATTGTGCGCTGGGGAAAGGGAGATGGAGCCCGGCGGGCGCCGGGCCGAGCCCGTTATATATGAACCCGACGCGCGTATTGCCCGGTTCCGACCAAATTGTCGCACCGGCGGGACATGTGTTCCCGATGGCTAGAACTCGGCGTGCAGGCGGCCCGAGAAGATCGAGACCGGACCACGATCGGCATTGTAGGCGGGATTGACGACGAGTTGATAGTCGGCGGTCATCGTCACGCCCTTGATCACCGAATAGGCGTAGTAGGCCTCGAGGATGCGTTCGGTGCGATAGTTGAGCTGGCCGTCGCCGATCAGGAGACCGACGCCGCCGGCGGCAAGAAAATCGCGATGCGCGGCCGAGAGGCCGTTGATGGCGCCGCCGATGCCGATCGTATCGTTCGGCCGTCCCCAACGGCTGCCCTTGATCGACAGGCCGCCCGACAGGCTGCGGTCGATGTCGGTGAAGGACAGGATCTGGTTCTGGCCGTCGTTCCAGCTTGCCCGCGCAAACAGTCCGACGTCGTTGACGATCTGCTGCTCGAGGTTGACGTAGAAGCCGTATTTGAGCCGGGTGCGCCGGGTCGCGTTGACGATGTCGTTGATGTCGAGTGCCGGATTCGCCGCGGCCAGGTCCACCACTTGCTGGTAGTTGGCGGTGTTGCCGCTGTTGGCGAAGACGCCGACGCGCAATTTGCCGGGCTGTTCGAAGATCGAATGACGCTCCTCGAACTCGAGCACCGAACCGCCGGTCTTGAAGGTGAGCACGTCGCTGTTCGGCGCGGCCGGCACCTGGAACAGGCCGGCGCGGATCGCCCAATCCTTGCGGTTGAGCTCGACCACGGCGCCGCGGGTATAGCCGGGCAGGTCGGCGGGGAAGTCGTACGCGGCCGACGCCCACATCGCCCAGTTCATGAAGTCGGCACGCGGGTCTTTTGCGTAGGCATTGCCGTCGAAGAAATCACCCACAGCGAAGCGGCCGACGATCAGCGTGACGCGGTCGATATCGCGCTTGCCCGCGAGCTGGTTCGGCGCGTCTTCGACCGCTTCCTGCTCGCCGCCGAGTCCGAATGTCTGCTTGAGGTAGTAGCGCTGCGCGCGGATTTTGGGGAACGGCGCCCCGGCCTTCTGCGCTTCGCCGTTGGAAAAACCGGCCAGTCCGAGCGTGCCGTTGATACCAAAACCCTGCGCCAGCTCGGGATTGAAATAGAACTCGCCGCCGTCCCACAGCTTCGCACCCAGGAACGCCGTCGTCGTCCATGTCGCCTGGAACTGGCCACCACCGGGAAGGCTCTGCGGGCTCGCATAGGGCGAATGGATCGGCCCATAGCCTTGCGGCAGCACGGTGGTCTGGGCGTGGACGTTCCAGTCGTCGGATTCAGGCAGCTTGGTCTTGCCGCCGACCACCGGCATCCACGGCGTGTCGCCGAACTGGTAGTTCAGGCCGAGCTTGAACAGATGAATGCGTGGATCGACGTTGACGCTGCCGAGGCCAAAGCCGCTGAGATCGTAAGTCTTGCGGGAGAGGTCAACATATTCGTACTCGGCCTTCGCGGTCCAATTGCCGCTGACGGCGTATTCGAGACCGAGCCCCGCGGTCCATCCGGCCTGATAGTGGCCAACCGGGAACAGCGGCGTGACACCGTCGGCATCATTGACGTTGATATGCGTGTGGCCCCATGCGACGCCGCCGGTGATGTAAGCCATGAACCGGTCGAAGGCGTAACCGACGCGACCGCGCACCGTGCCGACATAGTCGATCGTGGTGTGGAAGGGCACCGGTGAACGCGCGAGTGCCGGACCGTCAGACGGACTCGTGAACGTCGAATCCGCCTCAATGCCGAGCACGACGCGGTTGGAAAGCTGCCGGTTGTAGCCGAGCTGATAGCCGCCGGTGAGCCCGGTCGCACTGTGCGGCAGGACCACGCCCTGCTCGGGCAGCGGATTGGTGCCGGGTCCGAAGCTCGCGTCGCCGTAGCCGAAATGGCCGCCGACATAGAAGCCGGTCCACTCATAGACGGTTTTTGCGGCGCGCGCCTTCAGCGGCAGGTCGGCGGCGACGCCGGCGCCCGGCAGCACAAGCACGCCCGAGGCAATGGCCGCGGCCGTCCGCAAATAGCGATGTCGATGACCTCTCAACGTCAAAACTATGCCCCCAGACGCGACTGTGCCCCAACCGCGCCCGACATCCCTGCCGATTCGCGGTGCTCCTGTCATCAGGGTCTTGGCTGTTCACGCGACCGGACGAGACCAGCTCGGTTCGATGCGTTTCACCCCAAGGTCTTGCCAAGATCTTGCCAAGTCCCTGCGCTCGTTGCGAACCTTATTGCAAGTAATTCGCAATAGCAACTAGTCCAGAATGTCGCAGAGGATGGTTCGCATCGTTATGTGACGGGACTGCAACAAATTCCCGGTGCGAAAAATGGGTGACCCCGCCCGGGGGGACAGCCGGGCGGGGTCGGGGGCACGACACGGGGTGGATGAGGCGCCCGTGTCGGACGCAGGATCCACGTAAGATCGGCCTCAGAGCCTCAAATCAGTAGCAAGTACGAACGTTGCCGACGAACTGGCCGTAAGCGTTGTACTGGGCGACCCAGCCGCAGCGGTGATAGCCGTTGTAATAGGGCTGGTTGCTGGCGGCGATCGCGGTGCCGACGATGGCGGCGGTGGCGATACCGGCGCCGACACCGAAGCCCCAGCCGAGCGGCTTGGCTTGAGCAGTCGAAATGGTGGACGCGACGCCAGCGGTGAGGGTAAGGGCAGCGAGAGCGACGGCGGCAATCTTGGTCTTGATCGACATGTGAAACTCCATCCGGGTTGAGGCGGTCCGTTGTGATCCGCGTGCCCAATTGGACGGAGGCTTGCCGAAACCGGTTCGAAAGCGCTTCAGGCGACCTGGGAATCCAGTTCTTTCCTGAATGATTTCAGTTCGATGCGCCTAGCCGAGGGGGCCTTTGGCGAGTCTGTTCACGTCGAAGTTATCGACCTCAGCCAGCAGCTCGCAAAAGGCGCGCGCGCCTTGGTCGACGAGCTGCTCGCCCTTCTCGATCACGGCCAGTGTCGCGTTGCCGACGGCGCCGCTGGCGTTGAGATCCTGTGCCTGCCAGGCAAAGGGGGCGGGCCGCTGCGTCGAGAGCCAGCGATACTGTTTTTCCATCGCGATGCTGCTCGCGGGAAAATCCGCGATCGCATTGGCACGCACCTGCTCCGGATAGCGCGCCAGCATGATCGAGGTCTCGATCGCGCCGCCGTGAATGCCGTGGCGTACTTCATCGGCTGGGAACAGTTTTTCCGCGCCCGACAGGCGCGACCATGACGTCGTCACCGCGAACAGTTTTTGATGCGCGCGAAGATCCTGCGCCACCAGCATCATCGCCGCGCTGTTGCCGCCATGGCTGGTGATGATGACGAGCTTTTTCAAGCCGCGTCGCGCGACCTCCTCGCCGATTGCGGTCCACTTCTTCAGCGCCACTTCGCTCGGCAGCGTCTGCGTGCCCGGATAATCGATATGCTCGGTGGAAATGCCGATCCGTTCAACGGGCAGGAAAGTGGCCGGCATGGTTTCGGGCAAAAGCTCGCGCACGCGCGCGAGATAGGCGTCCGCGATCAGCACGTCGGTCTCGAGCGGCAGATGCGGGCCGTGCTGCTCGGTCGCCGCCAGCGGCAGCACCGCGATCCAGCGCGATACGTCCGCAGCGTTCGCATCGGCCCAGCGGATCTCGGTCCAGTCGCGCGGAGGCGTCATCTGAGGTTTCTTTGCCCGAATTTGTCACGTAGTTTGGTGTTATGGAGGGGACGCGAGGCCTGGCCGGCTCGCGTCCCCGAATGTCTTGCGGTTTTATCGCGTTGGTCTGGCATCGGCCAGACACGATCGACGGAGTCCCATCATGAGCCCTTCCCATCTGCGGCGAGCGTTAACGGCAGGCCTGCTGGCCACTTTCGTGTCGATCCTGCCGGCGCGCGCGGAAATCCTGGACAAGGTCACTTTCGGCACCAATTGGGTCGCCGAGGCCGAGCATGGTGGCTTCTTCCAGGCGGTCGCCGACGGCACCTACAAGAAATATGGGCTCGACGTCACCATCGTTCCGGGCGGGCCCAACGAGAACAACCGGATGCTGTTGATCGCCGGCAAGCTCGATTTCTTCATGGCCGCGAACACGCTGATGTCGTTCGATGCGGTCGCCAACAACGTCCCCGTGGTGACCATTGCCGCGGTCTTCCAGAAAGACCCGCAGGTGATGCTGACGCAGCCGGATGCGAAGGTCACCAAGATCGAGGAGCTCAAGCCGCTGACGCTGTTCGTCTCCAAGGAGGGCATGGGCAGCTACTTCCAGTGGCTGAAGTCCGAATACGGTTTCAGCGAGAAGAACGTACGCCCCTATAATTTCAATCCGCAGCCCTTCATCGCCAACCCCAAGAGCGCGATGCAGGGCTACGTCACCTCCGAGCCCTTCGCCGTCGAGAAGGCTGCCGGCTTCAAGCCCAACGTCATCCTGCTCGCCGATGCCGGCTTCAACACCTATTCGACCCTGATCGAGACCCGCCGCGACCTGGTCGAGAAGAAAGCGGACCTGGTGCAGCGCTTCGTCGATGCCTCCATGATCGGCTGGTACAATTACATCTACGGCGACAATTCCGCCGGCAATGCCATGATCAAGAAGCTCAATCCGGAGATGACCGACGATCTGCTCGCTTACTCCGTCGCCAAGATGAAGGAATACGGCATCGTCGATTCCGGCGAGTCCTTGAAGAATGGCATCGGCGCGATGAGCGACGATCGCTACAGCTCGTTCTTCAACAAGATGGTGAAGGCCGGCGTCGTGAAGGGCGATCTCGACTTCCGCAAGTCCTACACGCTGCGCTTCGTCAACAAGGGCGTCGGTGTCGAGCTGCGCCCCGCCAAGCCGTAGCGCATGTCGAGACTGTTCCAAGGTGTGTCGGCGTCCCTCACCTCTCCCGTAGGGAGAGGTCGGATCACGTCGTTAGACGTGATCCGGGTGAGGGGCTTTGGTCTCGCGCGAAACCTGATCCCCCTCACCCGCGCCTTCGGCGCGACCTCTCCCCGTTGGGGAGAGGTGGGCAGTTCGGCTCAACAACTCACGTCCAACGCTCAATGGTAGAGAGACCAACTTCGCCCACGGTCGAGGCCAGCCTGACGGCGCTTGCCGTCAGCCTGCGCGGCGTGACGAAGGCCTATGACAATGGCGTCATGGCGCTCGGTCCCTTCGACCTCACGGTGCGCAAGGGCGAGTTCATCTCGTTGCTCGGGCCCTCCGGCTGCGGCAAGTCGACGGCGCTGAGGCTGATTGCGGGGCTCAGCGCCGCGTCATCAGGCACGGTGCGAACGTCCCGTCACGAAGGCGTGGGGCAGATCGGTCATGGTATCGGCTTCGTGTTCCAGGAGCCGACCCTGATGCCCTGGACCAGCGTGCGCGAAAACGTGCGGCTGCCGTTGAAGCTCGGCGGCGTCCCGAAAGTCGAAGGGCAGTCGCGGGCCGATGCAGTGCTGGCCAGCGTCGGTCTTGCCGATTTCGCCGACGCCTTCCCACGCGAATTGTCCGGCGGCATGAAGATGCGGGTGTCGCTGGCGCGCGCGCTCGTCACCAATCCGGATATCCTTTTAATGGATGAGCCGTTCGCGGCGCTCGACGAGATCACGCGATTTCGCCTCAACAACGATCTGCTCGCGCTGTGGCGCAGCCTTGGCAAGACCGTCATCTTCGTCACCCATTCGGTGTTCGAATCCGTCTATCTGTCGCAGCGCGTCGTGGTCATGACGGCGCGGCCGGGCCGCATCCAGGCCGAGATCCGTATCGAGACCGTCGAACCGCGCGGTGAGGAGTTTCGTACTTCAGCCGCCTATTCCGATTATTGCCGGCGAGTCTCGGCAGCGCTGGCGCCGTCATATTCGGGGCAGTCGATGCTATGAGCGCGCAAGCCGCCGTCACCACCAGACCGTCCGGCGCGCAACGCGCGATGCGCTTTGTGCTGCCCGTCCTCGTGTTCGCGGCCGGCCTTGCCGCCTGGGAGCTCGTGGTCCGTATCCGGGAAATCCCCCCTTATGTGCTGCCGGCGCCGTCCGTCATCTTCCTGACGCTCATCAAGGACTGGGCGGTGCTGTCACAATCGCTCGTCACCACGCTTCTAACCACACTGGAAGGTTTTGCCGCCGCGAGCATCGGCGGCGTCGCGCTGGCGCTGCTGTTCAACCAGTCGAAATGGGTGGAATATTCGCTGTTCCCCTATGCGGTTGGGCTCCAGGTGACGCCGGTGATCGCGATCGCGCCGCTGTTGCTGATCTATCTGGAACAGCAGACCGCGGTCGTCGTCTGCGCCTTCATCGTCGCTTTTTTCCCGGTGCTGTCGAACACCACGCTCGGGCTGAATTCGGTCGACCGCAACCTCGCGGGCCTGTTCCAGCTCTATGGCGCCTCGCCGCCGCAAACCCTGCGCTTCCTGAAGCTGCCCGCAGCGCTGCCCTATATTCTGGGCGGCCTGCGCATTGCCGGCGGCCTGTCGCTGATCGGCGCGGTCGTGGCCGAGATCGCGGCGGGAACGGCCGGCGCCGGCTCAGGCCTTGCCTACAGGATCGCCGAATCCGGCTATCGATTGAACATACCCCGCATGTTCGCAGCGCTGCTTTTGCTGTCGCTGGCCGGGATTGTCATCTATGGGGTGCTGGCGCTAATTTCCCACCTCGTTTTACGGCGCTGGCACGAGAGTGCGCTTGGAAAGGACAACTAATGACCACCGGTTCGATTTCGTCCGACAAGATCGACCTTCTGATCTATGGGCCGGTGCGGCCGATCCTCGAGAACGGGTTTTCCGACCATTTCCTCGTGCACAAGGCCGAGACGCGAGGCGACCTCGAGCGACTGACGCCGGCGATCCGCGACAAGATCCGCGGCGTCGCGGTGACCTATCACACCGTCCGCGCCGACAAGGATTCGCTGTCGCAATTGCCCAAGATCGAGATGGTGGCGAGCTTCGGCGTCGGCTACGACCACATCGACGCCAAATACGCGGCCGAGCACAACATCATCGTCACCAACACGCCTGACGTGCTGACCGAGGAGGTCGCCGACGTCGCGATGGGCCTGCTGATCTCCACCGTGCGCGAATTCATCAAGGCCGACCGTTATGTCCGCTCCGGCCTCTGGCAGACGCAGAACTATCCGCTCAGCGTCGGCTCGCTGCGCGACCGCAAGGTCGGCATCGTCGGCATGGGCCGGATCGGCCAGGCCATCGCGCGCCGGCTCGATGCCTCGCTGGTGCCGGTGGTCTATCACTCGCGCAATCCGTCCAAGGACGTGTCCTACAAGCACTATCCCGATTTGATCGAGATGGCGAAGGCGGTCGACACGCTGATGGTCATCGTGCCGGGCGGTGCCAGCACCAACAAGATGATCAATGCAGAGGTGTTCAAGGCGCTCGGCCCGCGCGGCGTGCTGGTCAACGTCGCGCGCGGCTCTGTGGTCGACGAGCAGGCCTTGGTCCAGGCGCTGAAGTCCGGCACCATCCTCGCCGCCGGTCTCGACGTGTTCGCGGCCGAGCCCAGCGTGCCGGAGGAGCTCAAGACCATGCAGAATGTCGTGCTGTTGCCGCATATCGGCTCGGCCTCCGTCGTGACGCGCAATGCCATGGACCAGCTCGTGGTCGACAACCTCAAGTCCTGGTTTGCCGGCAAGGCTCCGCTGACGCCGGTTGCTGAAACGCCGTTCAAGGGGCGCTGATGAGAGTTCTTCGGGTCGTTGCTTTGCTGATCGCGGCCTGTGTCGCCGCGATCGGCGCTGCCCGTGCGCAGGATGCGACGACCCTGAAGAAGGAGATGGTCGGGCAGTGGGAGCTCTCGACCACCGAACGCAGCAAGACCTGCGTCGTGACGATCAAGGGCGAGCCGGTGGCGCAGGGTTTCAAGCTCGAGCTCGAGCCGGCCTGCAAGACCGCGCTGCCCTTCACCAAGGATATCGTCGCCTGGAGCCTGAAAGGTCTCGACATCGTCCGCTTGCAGGATGCGGCCGGTGAATCCGTGATCGACTTCACCGAGGTCGAGGCCGGCATCTTCGAGGGGCTGCGGCAGGGCGAGGGCGTCTACATCCTGCAAGACCTCGCCGCCGCCCGCTCGATGGCCAAGTCGATGGACCAGATGATTGGCGACTGGGCGATGGTGCGCAGCAACGGCCAGCCGGTCTGCGGATTGACGTTGACCAACACGGAAGCCGATCAGGACAATTTCCAGGTCTTCCTCAAGCCGAAATGCGATGCCGCGATCACGCAGTTCAACCCGACGCAATGGCGGCTCGAGCGCGGCCAGATCATCCTGATGTCGAAATCGGGCGACGTCTGGCAGTTCGAGGCCGACGACAACGCGCAATGGCGGCGGGTTCCCGATGCGGCCGATCCCCTGATCATGCTGCGGCAGTAGGCGCCCGCCGGTCCCCGTAATTTCTGCCCGCAATTTTTCCCGTCTCCATGTCGATCCGGCCCCGGCTGGATCGTCATCCCAATAGCGAGCTGATCGCGCGGCCGAACCGGCCGCGTCTCGCCTCAACAGGAGTTTTGCATGCGCTTCATGTACATCGTCACCTCCAGCCAGCCGATGAAGGGCCCGACCCCGGCGTTGATGGAGGCCATGCAGAAGATTTCGGAGCGGGAAATCAAGGCCGGCCGGATGATCGACAATGGCGGCCTGATGCCGCTTGCGACCGGCGCGCGGGTGCGGATCGTCGACGGCGAGCTCAGCGTCATCGATGGCCCCTTCATCGAGGCCAAGGAAGTGGTCGGCGGTTACGCCATTTTCGAGCTGCGCGACAAGGCAGAAGCCCTGGCCATGGCCAGGGAATTCATGCAACTGCACCTCGATCACATGCCGGGCTGGGACGGCACCTGCGAGTTGCGGGCCTTCGCCACGCCGGGCGTGGATGGAGCATGCGAGGTCGACGCACGGTCAGGGGTAGCTGCACGCGCCTGATGGTCACCAGCGCGCATCCCGGTCGGCGGCGATGACGGCCGCCGACATCGATCAGATCATCCGTGCCACGATTCACGCCACCTGGCGCGTCGTGCAGCCGCGGCTGATCGCGACGCTGTCGCGGATGCTGCGCGACGTGCCGGTTGCGGAAGAGTTGACCCAGGACGCGCTGATCGCGGCGCTCGAAGCCTGGCCTAGCATCGGCGTGCCCGACAATCCCGGCGCCTGGCTGATGACGACCGCGAGGCGGCGCGCGCTCGATCATTTGCGCCGTGGCAAGATGCTTGTGGGCAAGCACGACATGCTGGCGCGCGACATGGTGCAGGAGCAGGCGATCGTGCCCGATTTCGATGCTGCACTCGACGATGATATCGGCGATGAATTGTTGCGGCTGGTCTTCACCGCCTGTCATCCGATCCTGTCGCGCGAGGCCCGCGCCGCGTTGGCGCTGCGCATGATCTGCGGCTTGACCACGTCCGAGATCGCGCGCGCCTACCTCGTGCCGGAAGCAACCATCTCCCAGCGCATCGTCCGCGCCAAGCGGACGCTGTCCGGATCCGGCCTTGCCTACGAGACGCCGGGCGGGGAGGCTCTGTCAGAGCGTCTCGCCTCGGTGCTGGAGGTCGTCTATCTCATCTTCAACGAAGGCTACCTAGCGGCGCGCGGAGATGAATGGCTGCGACCGCAGCTCTGTGATGAAGCGCTGCGCATGGGCCGGGTGCTCGCCGGCCTCGCCCCGGACGAGCCCGAGGTTCACGGCCTCGTCGCCCTGATGGATTTGAATGCGGCGCGGGCTCGTGCGCGTACCGACGCAAGCGGTGATCCCATTTTGCTGATGGACCAGGATCGCTCGCTCTGGGATCGCTCGCAGATCCGCCGCGGCCTGCGGTCGCTCGAACGAGCCCGCGAGCTCGGCGGTTCGGAACGGTTTTACGCGCCTCAGGCTGCGATTGCGGCGTGTCACGCCACGGCGGAGACGGCCGCAGATACCGACTGGCGGCGCATCGCACAGCTTTACGCCGAGCTCGCGCTTCTGGTGCGTTCGCCGATCATCGAGCTCAACCGCGCGGTCGCGGTCGGCATGGCCGAGGGACCGCAGGCCGGGCTCGACGTGTTGGACGAGATCGCCGGCGCGCCGGTGCTGTCGGCCTATCATCATCTGCCGGCGGTTCGTGGCGATTTCCTGCAAAAGTTTGGACGGCTCGCAGAGGCGCGGCAGGCGTTCGAGGCTGCCGCGCTTCTTGCGACCAACGGGCGTGAACGCGCGCTGATGGAGCGCCGCGCCGCGGCGCTCCATGCTCACGGTATCTAGGCCGTCGGCTTGGGCGGCGGCGCGGTGCCCTGCGCCCATTTCTCCATCTTGCCGAGCACGCCCCAGGCCGTCATTGCCAGCGAGATGGGAAGCGCGAATTGGCTCAGGCCCGGCACGGAGGTCGCGATCGTTCCGAGCAGCCCGGCAAGGCCACCGGCACTCGGGCTCGCGGTGACGGCGGAGAGCAGCGCGGTGATGAGCGAGCCACCGATGCCGAGCGCTGTCTTCTTGCCGTCCAGCAGCTTGCCGATGGTGTCGCCCAGCGCGCCGTTGACCTGCCCGAGCACGGGCTTGTTGGTGAGCAGCGTGCTGAGCAGGTCGACCACCTGTTTGAGCTGATCGGCCGGAGCGGGATTTGCCCCTGTGGTCGTTCCGGGTGCTGTCCTGGTGATGAGAGAGAGCAGCTGTCCGAGCACGCTGACTGTGTTGTTGGTCGCCGGTGTTGGGCTCACCGGGATTGTCGCTCCCGGCTGCAAGGCCTGCGTGAGACTCTGCAGTTGGTTCAGGATCTGGGGCAACTGAATGGGCAGGCCTGCGGGCGTCGTGCCTGTCGATGGAGTTGCTATCGGTGTTATCGCTATTGGCGTCGCTCCTCCCGACTGGATGAGCTGTGCGAGATTTTCCAATCGGCCCAGGATTTGAGACAGATCGACAGACTGTCCTCCCGACACCGCGCCTGCCGGTGTACCGCCTCCTGGCTGCACGACCTGTGAGATATCATCCAGTCGCTTGAGGATCTGCGAAAGATCGACATTCGCCGTCCGGACCGGCTGAATTCCGGCGCGCGTGATGGCGGCGATCGTGGTGCCGTCGAGCAGGCCGGTATCCTCGAGGGCGTGTTGCTGCTGAAATTGCGAGACCGCCGCCTTGGTCTTCGGTCCGCTGATGCCGTCTTCGTCGAGCGGCGGATTGGCGCCGAGCTTGTTGAGCGTCTGCTGCATCAGCAGCACCGACGACGCCACGTCCTCGTCGGGCTCGGAACGGGGGGCAATGGAAGGGCTGTCGTCGATCGTGATCGAGGAATCCTGCGACATCATCGCATGCAGGACGACTGCGGTGCCGAGCTGGGTATCGATATGGTTCGGGTCGAAGACGTGGTCGGCGACGAACTTGCCGCCCCTCGCCTCGGTCGGTCCGTAGAGGGTCGAGCCGCCGTAGAGATACGGCGAGTTGACGCCCTTGGCGTGATAGCCGAGGCCGTTGAAGCATTCGAGCCGGTACAGTGTACGCGCGATGCACCAGTCCTGCGTGCCGACGAAGTGCTGGATCCGCAGCGCGTCCACGGCGCCGTCGACGAACGAGGCGAACGGGCCGCGCCCTTTCGGAACGAGGCATGTCACGCGCTTCAGCGACTCGCCGTTGCCGAGATAGGTGTCGAAATCGAAATTGGATTCGCGATAATGGCAGAGCGCGACGAAATGCCAGGGCACGCCGGTCAGCCGCTCGACCTGCTGATAGGTCGCCTTGCCGTTGATGGCCTTGCGTGCCGTCGCGTTGGCTTCGCCAAGGCGTGCGGGCCGGATCTGGAGATTGGCCCAGTTTGTCTCATACCCGCTCTTCAGACTCTCGTATGACACCATCTCCCGCTCCCGCGAATTGTTAAATTATCGGTTCGTTGTGCAAATCAGGCGCGAGCCGCATGCCGCCGTCGGCGGGCAGGGGCTCTGGGTGTGGTTCGTCAAATGTGACAGGCCATCGCTGCAGCGCATGTGAAGTGGCTTACACGTGCAGCGCGAAAGGTTGCGGTCAAAGGACGCAACATCAGATCGGCGCACGCGCGGTCGTCGCGGCGCGGCTTTCCTGTCGGAGCTTGTTGCATGACATGATTTGTGCAACCATTTGGAGAGTGCAACTTTTGCCCGGCCCTCCGATGTTCAGAGCTGTCGTCATTGTTTGTCTCGCCTTTGCCTTGTCCGCCTGCGATGCCGTGGCCACGCTGAAGGACGGATTGCAGCAAGCCCGGGCGGTCGAAGGCGATCTCGAACAGTCGACCGGCGTCAGGCCACAGGTCGGCTTCAACTGGCGCAATGGACGCCTCACCTCGGTGACCGTCCTGTTCCCGAAGCTTTATGAGACCAAGCCGCTCGGTGATCTCGCGGGCCTGGTGCGCGCGGCGGTGACCAGGGAATTCAAGCAGACGCCGGACGCGATCGTGCTTTCCTTTGCCCTGGACAAGGGACCTTCGGTCTGAGGCTGATCAGGATCGGCTGGTTGTCGCGACAGGCTGGCCTTGTGACGTAGCGGGCTGGAAGCGAGCCGTATCTGCGTGATTATTCTGGCCCGGGATCGTCCCAAACGCTATGACAGGCCGCATCAGATGGGAGGATTCGGGATGCTTCGACGCCTTGGAATTGCAGCGTGTTTCGCCGTCGCGATGGCCGTACCGGTCCATGATGCGGTGGCGCAGGACGCTGTCGGTGGCGCCATCATCGGCGGCGTGGGCGGAGCGATTTTGGGCGGCGCGCTTGGCGGTGGCCGCGGCGCTGCCATCGGCGCCGTCGTCGGCGCGGGTACGGGGGCTGCGATCGCCTCCGAAGGCGAGCGTCGCCGGTCCGGCTATTACGCCTATCAGCGCGGCTGCTACATGCAGCGCCCGGATGGCCGCTACGTCCCGGTCGATCCGAGGTATTGCTACTGAGCAGACGATGCGCCGGCGTCGTCTCGCACGCGCCGGCGCTGCCAAGACCGTGTTCGAGGCCGAGATCGAGGGCGTCGTGAACGCGGTCGCGGACGGCTTGCCGGGCCGCTTGCCTAAGGACAGACGCGCGCGCGCGTGGGCGTTGCTCTCGATCCTGTCCGGCGGTGTCACGATGGCAAGGGCCGTCGCGGACAAGGATGTCAGCGCGGCGATTGCGTCGGCGTGTCGCGCGGCTGCGCTCAAGGCCTGTGCCGAGACCTGATCAGCTGAATGGGAGCGCCGCAGATGCAGATGTCGAACTATCTCTTCTTCACGACGCATTGCGAGCCGGCGCTGGCTTTCTACAGCGCCTGCGGCCTCGGCAAGGTGACCGAGATCAAGCGCCACGGCGCTGCCGGACCGATGCAGGGCAAGATCCTGCATGCGAAATTCGAGGGACCGGGCATTCAGTTCTACGCATCCGACAATGACGATGCCGAGCCGATGCATGGATCGGCGCATATCCTGATGATGGACGACGCGGAGGCGACGACCGATCTGTTCGCGCGCCTCGCCGAAGGCGGTACCATCACCAGGCCGCTCGGGATCCAGCCCTGGGGCGACTATTGCGGCAAGCTCACCGATCGCTTCGGTGTGCAATGGATGCTGAACTGCACGCTGCCGCGCGAATAGCGCCGAATCCTGCTGCGTGATTCGTGGACCAAATCAGCCGTATCCCGCATGGCTTGGGGTGCCCTGTTTTTCCGACAATGACTGGGATCAGCGCGGCGGCGTGTGGCTAGTTGTTCGTGAGCAGGTCAAATCGACGCCTGTCGATTCGCTCGCGCTCTAACTGTCCCGCCGCTGCGCAAAGGTCGGGCGCATAGAGCTGGCACGTTCCTCGCTTCTCAATTCCCTTGTCGATCAAATCCAAAAGTCGTGCAGGCGCAATGTCCGGCGATGCGGCGATGCGCCCGGTGACGACGTGCTTTTCCATTGTCTCGTGATCAGCGTGATCGATGTCGGGATTGCGCCAGCAATTTGCGCACATGATCTTGAAGTTCTCCGAATGCGAATAGATGACGGCATCCCCGTCCAGCTCTTCGCTCATGTCGGCCAATTGTCGTGCCGCCTCCTGCGTGCCCGCGAAAGCGAAGAATTGGTAGTTCCGGCACAGGAGTGTCGCCAGATGGGGGAAGACCGGAATCTGCTGATCGCCGTACGTGTGATGCGTAATGGGCGCGCCATCCATGAGGACGACATCGCCATAGTTGACGCCGAGATTGTGGTATAACACGCTACGGATAATGCCATGGCACGGACTTAACCGTTCGATCCATGCCGTCTCCTCTTCGCCTGGGTCATCAAGGTCTGCAGTCCGCTCTGCAAGAGGTCGTTTGGCGAGCTTCACCTTGCAGCCAGAATACCCGCCCTCCGGCAATCCAAACCGTCCAAGCTCGATTTTTTGTCCCATCCGCTTCCACACGTCCAAGGCTGTCTCGGCATCTCCGGCGCCGGTGGCGCAGATTCCAAGGTTCCATTCGTAGCTATCGACAACCTCTTGCGAGAGACTTGCGGCAGCCCGGTTGGCAGTTACGCCTTCCGCGAACCGGCCGCGCGTTTTGTAGAAGAGCCCCAGATTGTAATGGTGCGCGCTCTTGCGCGGGTTGATCTCGATGACTTTCCGAAGACTGTCCTCAGCGATCGTATCCCGCTGGCGCGCCATCATGCGCGCCGCCGTTGCAAGCCCGCGCAATATCTCCTCCTGCTCGGCTTTCCCCTCGTTGAGCCTCGCCAAACGGTCCAGCTTCTCGACCGCCGTCTGGAATATTGGATGTACCGGCGCAGCGGCGTTCAGATCATCGATGTCGCGGACGGCTTCGAGGCATAGGCCGAGCCCTGAGAGAATAGCCGTATCGTCATCGTAAGCATCGGCTATCTCCGAAAGAAGGTCTGCGGCTTCTTCCCTTGCGAGGCTTCGTTCGTCGACAATCCATAACAACGCCCTGGCCGCCTCAGCCTGGTGGCGCTGCGCCCATCGAAGCGGTTGCATCTTCTGCGATGCGGCCTGCTTGCGGCCCGCTTGTCCCTCTGCCACGACGTCTCGTGCAATCGCTCCGATCTCCTCGGAAGAGAGGACCGCGCTGGGGCCGTTCAACATGATCGTCTCCGTGAACGCCCCGGTGTGGCAGGGGCGGGTGGTGTGAAACGTCTCAACGGAGTGAGATCATATCAACCGCATGCCCCGCAGGCTCGCATGGCCATTCTTGCCGACGATGATGTGATCATGCACGGCAATCCCGAGCGGCTTGGCGATGTCGATGATCGCCTTGGTCATCTGGATATCAGCCTGCGAGGGCGAGGGGTCGCCGCTCGGATGATTGTGTACGAGGATGATGGCGGTCGCCGACAGCTCTAGCGCGCGCTTGATCACTTCGCGCGGATAGACCGGGGTGTGGTCGACGGTGCCGGTCTGCTGCACCTCGTCGGCGATCAACTGGTTGCGCTTGTCGAGGAAGAGCAGGCGAAACTGCTCCTTGTCGGCGAAGGCCATGCTGGTGCGGCAATAGGCGATCACCTCGTTCCAGGACGACAGCGCGTTGCGGCTGTTGACCTCGCCCTTGGCGACGCGATGGGCGGCTGCTGCAATCAGCTTGAGCTGGTTGATAGCGGCTTCGCCGACGCCGTCGATCTCGCGCAACCGCGCCACCGGCGCGTGGACGACCTCGGCGAACGAGCCGAAGATCTTGATCAGCGTCTTCGCCAGCGGCTTGGTGTCGCGGCGCGGCAGCGCCGGAAACAGCGCCATCTCCAATAGCTCGTAGTCGCTGAGCGCGTCCGCGCCGGCGCTGTAGAAGCGCTCGCGCAGCCGTTCGCGATGGCCGAGATAATGCGGCGTGTCCTCGGGCTTGCTGTCGTCGGCTTTGGTTTTGGCGGGCATCGCGCACAACCATGCCGGACGCGGCGCGTTTTGCAACCACGAAGTGCCGGAGCGTCCGGCGCGCGGCTTTGCGGCCGTCCGCCGGACACGCCGTCCACCCTATGACGTAAGGCCGCCGGGCGGGGTGCAGACCTCGACCACGACATTGCCCGCCGCGCTGCAGTAGAAATGGGGCACGCGCGCGCCGCCGCCGCGGTCCATGAAGGCGATCCGGCTCGGGTTCAGGCCCGCGGCCGCAAGCTCGGCGTGCTTGGCCTCGACCTCGCCCGCCTCGTCATAATAGAAGCCGATGTGGAAGTTGGCGGGATAGTCGGCTGCCTGTCCCTTTTTGCCGCGCATCAATGTGAGGATGAAGTCCTCCTTGTTGCGCAGCACGACGAGGGCGTCGCCGCGGGCCGCATAGGGTGTGAAGCCGAAGAAGCGCTCGAAGAAGGCGGCAAGGGCCGCCACGTCCGATGTCGCCAGATTGAGATGTTGCAGTCGCATAGGTCTGTCTCCGTTCAGGGTGAAAGAACGGACGAAACGAGATCCCACGCTGAGGCGGCGGCCGGGTTGACACGGTGACACGACACGCCGGTCAGCGTGACGATCGCGTCACTCTGTCCGGCCGTGGGTCCACCCGTCGAGACGGTGGCAGAATTCCTGGAAAGTCAGGAACAGGCCGGGCTTACCAATCCGGCCATGCCTTTTTCGGCGCGAATTCAATAGCAAAGATCGTGCGGAGCGGCAACGCCCGCTCAACGATCGCGCTTCAACCCCGGCACCAGCGCAGCGAGCCGGTCCGTGATCGGACGTCCGAACATGGGGCCCTCCATGCCGCTGGGCGGCGGACCCGGTGGCGGTCCGCCGCGCATGCCGGGCGGCGGTGGGCCAACGCGTCCGACGGTCGCCTCCGCCCTGCGGTCGACGCCGAGCGTCAGCGTCGCGACGTAGCGATCACGCTCCTCCTTCACCGCGCAAAAGGCGCGATGCTCGGGATCGGAACGTTCGATGACGTGGTCATTGGCGTTGATCACCATGCGCTGGCGCGCGCGGTCGCCGTAATCGGGCACGTTGGTGTAGATGAACTCGTTGAGCGCGTCCGGCAGGAAGGTCTGCCCGGTCAGCACGTTGCGATCGCTCAAAAACACCTTGAAATGGATGTGCGTGGTGCGGCCGTCATACCAGCCGGGATAGATCGTGTTGAAAATGACCCAGCCAGCGCCGTCGGTCATTTGCGTGCCGCGCAGGAACGTCTTGCCGGTCGCATCGACATTGTGATCGTCACTCTGGCCAGGAAACGCCGAGTAGAGCCCCTTCGCGTCACAATGCCAGATGTCGACCCGCGCGTCGTGGATTGCGGTGCACGCCCCGGCCTCGGTCACGCGCAGCCGCAAGGTCAGCGGCACCCCGGGTTTGCCATCGGCGATGTCGGAGCGAATAAGCTTCGGATCGGAATAGAACGGTCCTTCCTCCGCCTGCGGCGTCAGGATGCAGGCGGGTTCGGCGGCGACTGGATCGGATGCCGCCTCCGCGCGGGTTTGCAGCACGCCTGCGGCGCAGGCTGACATAAACCCGAGAAAGCCGCGGCGCGTTGATTGGCTCACCTAGTGCTCCTGTCCACCTCTGATGACACATCGTCATCGGCAAACAGGGTGGCAAGATCCGGTTTCGATGATGGCGGCAATCAGCCGATCTGTTTCTCGCCGTGTCTTTCCGACAGCGTGAAGATTTCAACACCTGTGGCGGTGACGCCGACCGAGTGCTCGAACTGCGCCGAGAGCGAGCGGTCGCGGGTGACTGCGGTCCAGCCGTCGGACAGAATTTTCACGTGAGGCTTGCCGAGATTGATCATCGGCTCGATGGTGAAGAACATGCCTGGCTTGAGCTGCACGCCTTCGCCAGGCCGGCCGATATGGATGATGTTCGGCTCGTCGTGGAACATGCGCCCGAGGCCATGGCCGCAGAAATCGCGCACCACGCTCATGCCCTGCGGCTCGACGAAACTCTGGATGGCATGGCCGATGTCACCGGTGGTGGCGCCGGGCTTCACCGCGGCGATACCGCGCATCATCGCTTCATAGGTCACTTCGATCAGCCGCTCGGCCTTGCGGGCGATCGGGCCGACCGCATACATCCGGCTGGAATCGCCGTACCAGCCGTCGACGATGAAGGTGACGTCGATGTTGACGATGTCGCCTTCCTTGAGCGGACGGTCGCCGGGCATGCCGTGGCAGACCACGTGATTGAGCGAGGTGCAGGTCGAGTAGCGATAGCCGCGATACATCAGCGTCGCCGGATAGGCGCCATGGCTGAAGGCGAATTCGCGGACGAATTCGTCGATGCGGTCGGTCGGCACGCCAGGGCCGACGATGTCGGTGAGCTCGTCGAGGCACTTCGCCACCAGGGCACCTGCCTTGCGCATTCCGGCAAAGGCGGCCGGCCCATGCAGCTTGATCTGCCCGGTCTTGCGCAGGGAGGTATCGGTGGCTTCGACGTAGCTCATGCGGGTCTGGTTCTTCTGGCTCGGGCCCGATCGGGCGGAAGGGCTTGATTTCAGGCCCAATTTAATGATTGCGGGCTGTCGCGCAAGCTTGGCTAGAGCGTTTTCGAGCGAAGTGGGTACCAGTTCGCGTGAAGAAAACGCGTCAAAACAAGAATCCTACCGGCCATGCGCCCGAAAGCAGGCTCAATTCGGGACTTCTACGGTGGTTTCGACCGGCAGAGCGCCGCCGCGGACGCGGATTTCGCGGACGGGGTAGGGAACCCGGATGCCCTCACGCTTGAATACGTCCCACAGCGCCAGCATCACGTCGCTCTTGACGTTGTCCATGCCGTCGGGGTCCGCAAGCCAGAGGGTCAGCGAGAACTTCATGCCGGCCTCGGCGAACTCGGTCAGGATGCAGTTCGGCGGCTTGGCCTTCTGCGCGCGCGGATGGGCGGCGGCGGTCTCGATCGCGAGCTTGCAGACCAGCCTGGGATCGGCCTCGTAATTGGTGCCGAAGGTGATCTTCACCAGCGTGTTCTTGTCGGTGTAGGTCCAGTTGACGACCTTCTGCGTCACCAGATCCTCGTTCGGCACCAGGAATTCGCGGCCGTCGCCGGCGGCCACGGAAATATAACGCGTCTTCATCGCGCTGATGCGCCCGGTGTTGTCGCCGATGGTGACGAGGTCGCCCGGCTTCACTGATTTGTCGGCGAGCAGGATGATGCCGGAGATGAAGTTGGCGACGATCTTCTGCAGGCCGATACCGATGCCGACGCCGACCGCGCCGGAGAACACCGCGAGCGCCGACAGGTCGATGCCGACCGCGCCGAGCGCGATCACGATCGCAACCGCAAGCAGCCCGATGCGGATGATCTTGACCAGCAGCACCTGGATCGACGGCGTCAGGTCGGAGGCTGAGTTGATCTTGCTCTCGGCGAAATTGCTCGCGATGTTGGTGAGCCACAGCGCGATGATCAGCAGCGCGCCCGCCTTGATCACCAGCAGCGGCGTCAGCCGCAACCCGCCAAGCACGATCGCATAGGAGTCGAGCAGCTCGACCGCCGCATCGAGCTGGCCGACGATGGACAGCGCTGCGATGAACCATGCCGTCACCGACACCAGCTTGACGATGAATTCGTTGCGCAGCACCGAGGTCACCAGCCGGATCGCGAGCCAGGCAAGCCCCAGCTTGGCGGAGACCATCAGGAGATAGCTGCGGCTCGGCCAGGTCGCGTGGTACATCACCACGCGCGAGATGATCACGAGCAGGGTGAACACCGCCGCCGAGGCGCTCGAGACCATCACGCGGGCGAAGTGGCGAAGCGGCAGCGGCCAGCGCATCGCCAGGGACGTCATGTCGACCCGGTTGCGAATCCCGGCTTCCGCCGCATAGGCGATCCCTGCCGCGGCCAGAATGAGACCAAATTGCAGGTAGAACCAAGGCGAGGAAATTTCCGCCCCGACGCTGCGCGCGGTCGTCTGCACGAACTCGACGAGGTCTTTGAGGTCCAGGTCCATCGGGAGAGGTCTCGGGAAGGCAGATTTGATTCGAGGGAGCCGCAGAATCCCACAAAGGAAGCGGCCGGGCCATCGATACACCGCGAAGTGAAGCGCGTTAAGGCCGCAAAATACGGGCAGATTGCCGCGAGCGGGAGAAAATGGGTTGGCGCGCCGGTGCGGCGACGATAAGGATGCAATTCCAGCGATTTGTACCCGGAAGGTGGATGGCCTCACTCGACTCTTTCAGCATCGCGATTCTGCTCGGCGCCGTCCTTGTCATGGCCGGTATCCTGTCGAGCCTGCTCGCGCTGCGCTTCGGCGCGCCGCTGTTGCTGGTCTTCCTCGCGATCGGCATGCTGGCGGGCGATTCAGGCCCCGGCCAGCTCCAGTTCAACGACGTCGGCACGACTTATCTGGTCGGCTCGGTGGCGCTGGCCCTGATCCTGTTCGACGGCGGCCTGAAGACGCGCTTTGCCAGCATCCGCACCGTGCTGGCGCCCTCCGTGGCGCTCGCGACCGTCGGCGTGCTCCTGACCGCGCTGATCACGGCACCGTTCGCGAAATACGCACTCGACCTCAACTGGACGGAGTCGTTTCTGGTCGGCGCGGTCGTCGCCTCGACCGACGCGGCTGCGGTGTTCCTGCTGGTGCACACCCAGGGCCTGCGCCTGCGCCCGCGCGTCGGCGCGACGCTGGAAGCCGAATCCGGCACCAACGATCCCTTCGCCATTTTCCTCACCCTGATGCTGGTCGAATACATCTCGCTGGGCTCGAGCTCGCCCGGCCATGTGCTGATGGAGTTTCTGCAAGAGGCGGTGCTGGGTGCCGTCGTCGGCTTCTTCGGCGGACGTCTCGTCGTCATCGCCCTCAACAAGGTCGCGTTGCCGCAGGGCCTGCACGCGCCGTTCGTGACCACGGCCGCGCTCGTCATCTTCGGCGGCTCGCAGATCATGCACGCTTCGGGCTTCCTCGCCGTCTATCTCGCCGGCATCATCATCGGCAACCGGCCGACGCGTGCGCACAACTCGGTGGTGGCGTTTCTCGATGCCGCGACCTGGCTGGCGCAGATCGTGATGTTCGTGTTGCTGGGCCTGCTGGTGTCACCAAGCCGGCTGGGCTCCAGCGTGCTGCCCGCGATCGGCGTTTCCTTCGTCCTGATGCTGGTGGCACGGCCGATCGCGGTGTTTGTGTGTCTGGCGCCGTTCCGCTTCAACTGGCGGGAAAAGATTTTTATCGCCTGGACCGGCCTGCGCGGTGCGGTCGCGATCTTTCTGGCATCGATCCCGATGCTGGTGGGTCTCTCAAAAGCCTATCTCTATTTCGACGTCGCCTTCGTCGTCGTGATCATTTCGCTGTTGCTGCAGGGCTGGACACTGGCACCTGCCGCGCGAAAACTGCATGTGGCGCTGCCGCGCGCCGAACGCGGCCCGCGACGTGTCGAACTTGATCTGCCCGGCCAGCTCGAGCAACAGCTGGTCGGCTATCCGGTGCGGCCCAAGAGCCTGTATTTCCGCCGCGGCCTGATCCCGTCCTGGTCCAAGCCGACGCTGGTAATCCGCAAGCAGAGCATTTTGACGCCTGTGGAAGCAGAGCCGATCGCGCCCGGCGATTACATCTATCTGCTGGCGCCGCCGGAAAAGGCCGAGGCGCTCGACCGCTTCTTCGTCGACATGCAGCCGAGCTCGGAGCCCGATCCGCATCTGCTCGGCGACTTCATGGTCTCCGGCGAGCACACGCTCGCCGAGCTCGCCGAGATCTACGGCGTGAAGGTGAGCGAGGACGGCGGCAAGCTCACGCTCGCCGATTGGTTCGACGTGCATCTCGACCGTGCGCCGAAGGAAGGAGCGGAGCTCCCGCTTGACGAGATCGTGCTCGTGGCCCGCTCGATCTCCGGCGGCCGCGTCAACCTCGTTGGCCTTCGTTTGCCGGAAGAGGACGAAACACCGGCGCCGCTGACGCGCAGCCAAACGCTGCGGAAAAAGCTCGCGGAGCTGTGGACGTCGGTGGCGGGGGTTTAAATTCTTATGTCGTCCTGGCTTTCGCCAGGACGACAGTGGGGGCGATGGTCACTCCCCCGCCGGCACCGTCTTCATCCAATGTCGTGCAATCGCTGCGCGTGGCGCGACCCAGGCCGCGCTGTTCCCCGCAATATGTGCCAAAATCCGCTCCAGCGCCCCGATGCGGCCGGGGCGGCCGATCATGCGCAGATGCAAGCCGATCGACATCATCTTCGGCGATGTCTCGCCTTCGCGCGTCAGCCACTCGAAGGCGTCGATGACGTAGTCGGCGAAGTCCTGCCCGCTGAAACGACCCGCATTGTAGTACTGCATGTCGTTGGTGTCGAAGGCGTAGGGAAGTACGAGGTGCTGCTTGCCGGAGACCTCTTTGTAGTATGGCAGGTCGTCATTATAGGCGTCGCTGTCGTAGAGGAAGCCGCCGTCTTCGACCAGCAACCGGCGTGTGTTCGGTGAGGTCGCCGAGCGCGTGTGCCAGCCGAGCGGACGCTGCCCGGTGACGCGTTCGATCGTCGCCACCGTTCTGGCAATCACCTCGCGCTCGCTCGCCTCGTCCATGTCGGCGTGGCTCTGCCAGCGCCAGCCGTGGGCTGAGACCTCATGGCCGCGCGCGATCGCGTCGCGCGCGAGCTCGGGCGAGCGCTCGACCGCGCGGCCGCACGAACTCACCGTCACCTTCACACCGTAGCTGTCGAACAGATCCATGATGCGCCACCACGCGGCGCGCGCGCCGTATTCGAAATGGCTGTCGATGCAGGAATCGGGGCCGTCGAGCTTGTGGACGACCTCGTAGATCGCCTCGTTGCCCGCATCGCCGTCATTGACGGAGAACTCCGAACCCTCCTCGAAATTCACCACCAGCGACACTGCGACTCCTGCGCCGTTAGGCCAGCGCGGATTCGGCGGTTGGCCGCGATAGCCGGCGAAGTCGCGCTGTGAGATCGGATGTTTTGTGTCGCTCATGGATCAGTCCGAGGTTCCGGCCATGCGGTGCAGGCCGACGACGCGGTCGCTGACGATCAGCAGGATCACGGTGCCGGCGAGGATGAGGGTGGAGAGCGCAGCCAACGTCGGGTCGGGCGCTTCCTCGATATATTGCAGCATCCGGATCGGCAGCGTCTTGGTGCGGACGTCGGCGAGGAAGATCGACACCGGATAATTGTCGAACGAGGCCAGGAACGAGAAGAGGCCGGCGATCAGGAACGATGGCGCCAGCGCCGGTACCATCACCCGCATCACGCCGCCGGGATAGGTGCAGCCAAGCGTGCGCGCCGCCTCGATCAGCGTGAAGTCGAATCGCGCGAGCCCCGCGATCATCGTGCGAGCGACATAAGGCAGCGTGATCACGAGATGCGCGACCAGCAGCGTCGCCCAGGGCGCGGTGAATCCGATCGCGCGAAAACCCTGCAGCAGCGCGATGCCGAGCACCAGGCCCGGCATCATCAGTGGCGAGACCAGTGCAGTGGCAAAGATGCCCGCGCCCGGCAGTTTTCCTCGCGCAATCGCGATCGCGGCGAGCGTGCCGCAGACCAGCGAGATCGCGGTCGAGAACAGCGCGATCTGAAGCGACAGCAGCAGCGACGGCCAGAAGCCGTCGAGCCGGCTGATCTTGCCGTACCAGTGCGTCGATGCGCCCGTGAGCGGCAGGTCGAACACCGGTGTCGGCGAGAAGCTCGCGGCGGCGATCACCAGTAGCGGCGCAAGCAGGAACAGGGCGAGCGCGATGGCCATCACCCAGCAGACGACGATTGCGGCCCGTGTCATTACTTCGGCTCCTGTGACAGCCGCGCGCTCAGCGCAACGACGGCAATCGCGATTCCCAGCAGCACGACGCCGGCGGCGGCACCGAAGCCGGGCTCGCGCGCCAGCAGATAGGCCTTTGCGATCATGGTCGCGAGGGTCGGGTATTTCTCGCCGATCAGCAGCGTCGGCACCACATAGGCCGAGACCGACAGCGAGAACACCAGCGCGACGCCGGCAATGATGCCCGGCAGCGTCAGCGGCAGGATCACGCGAAAGAATGTTCCGACCGGCGATGCGCCGAGCGTCGCAGCGGCTTCCGCGTAGCGCGGATCGAGTTGAGCGACGATCGCGTAGATCGGCAGGATCATGAACGGCAGGAAAATGTTGACTGCGCCGACGATCAGCGCGGTCTCGGTAAAGATCATCCGGATCGGGTCTTCGATGATGCCAAGCGCCATCAGCGTCTCGTTGACGATGCCGTCGCTGCGCAACAGGATGGTCCAGGCAAACGCCTTGACGATGACGCTGGCTGCGAGCGGCAGGAACAGCGTCGCCAGCAGCACGGACCGCAAGGGCCCACGGGCGCGCGCCAGCGCGAAGGCGGCGGGATAGCTGATCAGGAAGGCGATCAGCGTGGTCAGCAATCCCAGCCGCAGCGAATTCCAGATCACGCCGAGATAATAGGGCGTGCCGAGCAGGCGCTTGTAATGAGCCAACGTCAGCCCGTTGGCGTCGACGATGCTGACGCCGAGCAGCAGCACCAGCGGCAGCGCGAACACGCCGGCGATGATGACGAAGGAGGGCAGCACGAAGCCGATCGCGGTCAGGCGCTCGCGATCGACTGCCGGCGCCGCCACGGGTGCGGGAAGCGCGGCCTCCGTCATGTCTGCACCTCCATCGGAAACGCAAAGGTCTCGGCGACCGGCCAGCTCAGGCGGATCTCGTCATGTACGCGCGGGATCGCGCCATCGCGCCCGGAAAGTTCGGCGAGCAGGCTTTCGCCCGCGCCGGCATCGACCTCGACCAGCGTGCGCGAGCCCTGGAACACCACGGAGCGGACGCGGCCGGCAGCGGAGTTGGCCTCGCCCTGCTCGCCGAGACGCAGTTGCTCGGGGCGCGCCGCGACGATGACCGAGGCGCCGGTCTGGAAATTGCCGAGCGCGGACATGCGGCCGACCTTGGTCTCGACATCGACCTTGCCGTTATCGGCGGCCAGCACGGTGCCGGGAATCCGCGTCGACAGCCCGACGAAGTTGAGCGCGAACAGGCTTGCGGGCCGCAGATAAAGCTCGCGCGGCTCGGCCAGCTGCTCGATCCGTCCCTTGTTCATGACCGCGACGCGGTCGGACATGGTCAGCGCCTCGTCCTGGTCGTGCGTCACGAAGATCGCGGTGGCCTTCACGTCCTGGAGCAGGCGGCGCAGCTCGACCTGCATCTCCTCGCGCAGCTTGCGATCGAGCGCCGAAAGGGCCTCGTCGAACAGCAGCACATCAGGTTCGACCGCAATGGCACGCGCCAGCGCTACGCGTTGCTGCTGGCCCCCCGACAGCGCCGAAATGCGTCGTCCCGCCAGATGGCCGAGCTTGACCAGCGACAGCGCGCGCTCGACCGCGGCGTCGATCTCGCGCCTGGCCGCACCGCGCACCTTCAGCCCGAACGCAACATTGCCGGCGACGGTCAGATGCGGAAACAGCGCGTAACTCTGAAACACCACGCCGACATTGCGCTTGTGCGGCGGCACATTGGTAATGTTGCGCCCGGCCAGCTCGACCTTGCCGGTGTCGGGTTGCGCGAGCCCCGCGATGGCGCGGAGCAGCGTGGTCTTGCCGCAGCCGGAGGGGCCAAGCAGCGTCACGAGCTCGCCGCGGCGGATGGTCAGGTCGATGTGATCGAGCACTGTCGTCGGCCCGTAGCGCTTGGAGACGCCGCGGACGACGAGATGCGGGGTGGCCTCGCTCATGTCATCTCCTTGCTCCAGCGGTCGACCCAGCCGGCGCGGTTTTTCGCAACGAACGCCCAGTCCGGCGCAAACAGTGAGGCGGGATCGGGGAAGCCTGCCGGCGTCGGCGTGCCCTTGTTGGTCGGCGCGACGAACGCCTTGTCGGCGAGAATGGTCTGCGCCTCCGGGCTGAGGAAGAAGTCGATCACGGCGTCCGCCAGATCGCCGGCCGGTGCGCCGGCCACCTTCGCGATGCCCGAAGGCATGGCGAAGCCGCCGTCCTGTGGCACGGCGAGATCGACCGGCGAGCCGTCGGCCTTGCGGATCAGCGTGTAGGCCGAGAATTGCCCGCCGATCATCCAGGCCTCGCCCTGCTCCATCAGATTGATGGCCTGCGGCGCGTTGGTATAGACGTTGAGCAGGTTCGGCTTCAGCTCCTTGACCTTCTTGAAGGCGGCGTCGATCTCGTACTGCGCTTCCTTGTAGGGCTTGCCGGTTTCGAGATGGGCGGCGGCGAGCAGCGTCCAGAAGCCTTCGGTGTTCGAGAGCGACGGCACGATCACCTTGGAAGCATATTTCGCGTCCCACAAATCGGCCCACTTGCTGGGGGCCGTCTTCATGCGCTTGGTCGAATAGGCGATGCCGGCCCAGGGCCGCTGGTAGTTCGCCCACATCCCGTCCTGGTGCACCGAGTTGTCGACGAGCTTGCCGAGATTGGCGATCGACGACGCCGACATCTTGGTGATCAGGCCTTCGGCCGCTGCCGGCAGCATCACCGGATCGTCCATGATGACGACCGAGATTTTTGGCGCGGCCTTGTCGGCCTGCATCTTCTGGAGATTGGTCAGCGAGTTGGTGCCCTCGTAGAGCACCTTGCAGTCGAGCTTCTTCTCCAGCACCGGAAACAGATCGGCGTTGAAATATTTCGCGGCGCCCGCGGGGCCGCCGATGACGATCTCCTTGGTCGCGGCGCGCAGGCGCGCGGGGGCGGCGAGGAGTGCGGTCAAGGCTGCGCCGGATTTCAGAACGCTGCGTCGGGAGAGGGTGTACATGGGCATGTCCCGTTTGTTGTGCGTAAAGCTTGCTACGAGAACGCAGCAAGCACCATGCCAAATGTGCACATTTTCATAAAATCAAGTAATTTCAATGCATTGAGTGAAGCGCGTGTTTGAGGCGTGCATGTCCGCGCGGCAAATGTGCACATTTTTTGGAGGTGACGCTGCGCATCCTTTGGGCCTAGCTAGCGCCATGGCGACGCAGAAGAGGCAAAGCGGCAAGAGAAGCGGCAAGGCGAATCCGGCAGAGGACGAAGCGGTCTATCAGGCCATCCTGCACGCGCTGCTGGAGGGTAAGCTGAAGGCCGGGGTCAAGCTCGCCGAGCCGCCGCTGGCCGATATCTTTGGTGTGTCGCGCGAGCGTATCCGCAAGGTGCTGCACCGGCTTGGCGCCGAACGCCGGCTGGAGATGATCCCCAACCGCGGCGCCCGGGTGCCGCGCCCGACGCTCGACGACGTTCGCCGTGTCTACGAGGCCCACCGCGTGCTCGAGGCCGGCGTGCTGACGCAGCTCGTTCGCCGTGTCGACGATGCCTTGATCGAGCGGCTCAACGCCCACCTTGCTGAGGAACGTGCGGCGGCGACGCGCGGTGATCGTGCAGCATCGGTGCGGCTGTCCGGCGCGTTCCACGTTCACCTGGTGGAGGCACTCGGCAATGCCGAACTCTCGCGCTTCCTGGCCGATCTGCTCAGCCGGTCCTCGGTGATGGTCTCGGTCTACGAACCCGCGACAGATTCGATCTGCGCGGTGGACGAGCACGGTGCCATCGTCGAAGCGCTCCGCGCCCGCGATGTGGCGCGGGCGATCGCCGTCTCGCGCGAGCATTTCCTGCATGTGGAGAGCCGGCTGCATCTGGATGATGATGCCGCGCCGGTAAGTGAAGATTTGACGGCGGTGTTCGCAGCGATAAAGCCGAAGCGGCGGAAGCGCTGATTTTTCGCACCGACCTCTCCCCCGTCATTGCGAGCGAAGCGAAGCAATCCAGTCTGTCTTCGCGGAAAGATTCTGGATTGCTTCGCTGCGCTCGCAATGACGGCGATGGGCCATGGGCCCGTCACGTCAGCACCTTCACCCCGCCGAACGAGGTCACCCGTCCCTGCCTGAGCATCACGATCTGCGTCGCGAGCTGGCGCAGTTCGGCGACGTCGTGGCTGACATAGACCATGGGCACATTGGCCTCGTCGCGCAGCCGGACCAGATAAGGCAAAATCTCGAGCTTGCGGGCCTCATCCAGCGCGCCGAGCGGCTCGTCGAGCAGCAGCAAGCGTGGCTTTGACAAGAGCGCGCGGCCGAGCGCGACGCGCTGGCGTTCGCCGCCGGAGAGCTTTCCGGGACGGCGGTCGAGAAGAGCGCCGATGTCGAGCAGCTCGACGACGCGCGTGTGCTGCGCCGGATCCGCCGCGAGGCGGTTCATGCGCCGGCCATAGTCGAGATTTTGCGCGACGTTGAGATGCGGAAACAATCGCGCATCCTGGAACACATAGCCGATGCGGCGGCGCCAGGTCGGCACGTGAATGCCGGCGGCGGTGTCGTCGACAACATCGCCGTCGATGATGATGGTGCCGCGGTCCGGACGCAACAGCCCCGCGATCATGTTGATCAGCGAGCTCTTGCCGGCGCCGGATGCGCCGAACAGGCCGGTGACGCGGCCTTCGCTCTCGAAGGATGCGGAAAGCGAGAATTCACCGAGTTTCTTTTCGACATCGACGCGCAGCATGGTCAATTCCCGTGCAGGCGCTGCGTGGCGCGCCGGGCGAACCATTCGGCGGCGATCAAGGCGCCGATCGCGAGCCCGACCGAGATCATCACCAGCCGCCCCGCGGCCGTGTCGCCGTCCGGCGTCTGGATCAGCGAATAGATCGCTGACGAAATCGTCTGGGTCTCGCCGGGAATGTTGGAGACGAAGGTAATCGTCGCGCCGAATTCGCCGATCGCCTTGGCAAAGCCGAGCACCATGCCGGCGAGCACGCCTGGCAGTGCCAGCGGCAGCGTTACCGTGAAGAACACCTTGAAAGGAGCGGCGCCCAGCGTTTCGGCGGCCTGCTCGAGCCGGCGGTCGATCGCCTCGATCGACAGCCGCATCGGGCGCACCAGCAGCGGAAACGACATCACGCCGCAGGCGAGCGCCGCACCGGTCCAGCGGAAGGCGAAGACGATACCGAGATGATCGGCGAGGAAGGCGCCGGCCAGGCCGCGGCGGCCGAAGGTGAGAAGCAGCAGATAGCCGGTGACGACCGGCGGCAGCACCAGCGGCAGATGCACGACCGCGTCGAGCATCGACTTGCCCCAGAAATCCTTGCGGGCGAGCAGCCACGCCAGCGCAATGCCGAACGGCGTTGCCACCAGCGTCGCGATGACGGCGACCCTGAGCGAGAGCAGGATCGCCGTCCATTCGGCGGGAGAGATGTCGAGCATCAAGTCGTAAGAACTAGGTCGTGGGGCTGATCAGGAATTTAAAACCGTATTTTTCCAGAATGGTCTTGGCAGCCGAGGTGCGCAGGAAGGCGAGATAGTCGTTCGTCTCGAGCTTCGCAGTCGTAGTCGCCGCAACCGGATAGATGATCGCCGGATGCGACTCCGCCGGGAAGGTACCGACGATCTTGACGCCGGGCTCGACCTTGGCGTCGGTCGAGTAGACGATGCCGAGATTGGCTTCACCACGCGCGACCAGCGTCAACGCGGCCCGCACGCTCTCGGCCATCGCGAATTTCGGCTCCGCGGCGGTCCATGCACCCAGCTTCTCCAGCGCCGCCTTGGCGTATTTGCCGACCGGCACCGACTTGACGTCGCCGGTCGCGATCCTGCCGTCGCCGGCGAGCTTTGCGAGGTCGAAGCCCTGCGCGATCGTGACGCTGTCGATTTTGGAATCCTTCGGCGCGATCAGCACGATGCTGTTGCCGAGCAGGTTGACGCGGGTCGGCTCGTTGATGGTCTTCTTGGAGAGCGCGTAGTCCATCCAGTCAGTGTCGGCGGAGACGAACACATCGGCCGGCGCGCCCTGCTCGATCTGTTTTGCCAGAACCGAGCTTGCCGCGTAGCTCGCGGTGATCTTCACGCCGGTCTTGGCGGTGTAGGCGGCATCGACCTCGTCGAGTGCGTTCTTCATCGACGCGGCGGCGAAGACCGTGATGGTCTTGTCCTCGGCGGCGGCCGGCGAGAGGCTCGCGCCTGCGAGCATGACGAAGGCGGTGAAAAGTCCGGCAATGCGATACATGGATGGCGCTCCGTGCGAGCCCGCGCGCGCAAACGCACGCGCAAATCTGGCGTTGGGTGGGGTCAAGTCGCGACCGGCGGAAGCGCTGTTCCACGTGGCCCCGCAGCGGCTTACGGCCGGCGGGGATATCGCTAGCCTCGACGATAGCAGGCTGAGCCCCCAGGTCAAAGGCGACCGTTTGTCTAACCCGCTGGAGCTATTGCGCCGGCAGGATCGAAATCGAGAGCGAATTGTCCTTGGCGCCACTGATCTGGAGCACGAAAGGTTTGTCCGAGAGCTCGTATTTCATGGTCTTGCGGATGCCGTCGCAATCGGTGGCGCCGCTAAAGGCCACGGGCTTGAGGAAATGCCCATCCTGGACCACGTCCACCCAGGCGCCCGAGGACAGGCTGACCGTGTAGAGCCCGGCCTTCGCGGCCTTGATGCTGGTGAAGCCGGCAAAGGTGCCGTCCTTCGGCGCCCGCTCCGGCGGCGTCGGCAGTTTTGCCTCCTGGGGCGCGACCAGCCCGAGCGTGATCGCCGATGCCGGGACCGCGGCCTGCTCGGCTCCCGACGCGAGCTTGGCGCGGTCAGGTGCCGTCAGCGCGGCGCGGTCGCGCTCGATCGGCCATTTGAACTTGTCGCAGCCGCTGGGTTCCTCCGCGGCGAAGGCGGACGTCGCGCTGAGCGCAAGCACGGCAAGGAGAGCGGGGACGCGCATGTCGAATCTCATCATTGGCCACGCGAGGGCCGCGGGCTTGCGGTCGGGCTGTTGAAGGCGGGATGCGCATCCCGGAATGCCGCGGGCTTACGGCCGAGCAGCATGGCCGATCCTAGCGCATGCTCCGCTCGTCGTCATCCCGGACAAGCGAAGCGCAGATCCGGGATCCATAGCCACAGGGAGGAATTTGGCGAAGATTCGGAGTTATCACTTCGCCCAACAACCATTCCCTGCGGTTATGGATCCCGGGTTCGCTTCGCGCCCCGGGACGACGGCGGTGACTACGGCTTCGCATCCGGTGCGTGCAGCACGGCTTTGCAGGCCGCCGGCATCTGGGCCAGCGTCATCGGCGGTTTCGGCTTCGGCGGCACCGGCGGCGGTTTCGGGTGCAGCACGCCCTCGCTGAACCAATAGGCGAAATCGGAGGGCTTGCAGCCTTCGTCCTCGGATTGCGACGGCTGGCCCTGGCATTCGCTCGCGCCCGCGGGGCAGCGCATGCGGATGTGGAAATGATAATCGTGGCCCCACCACGGCCGGATCTTCGACAGCCAGGAGCGGTCGCCCTTGGCTTCACGACAGAGCGCCTTCTTGATCGCGGGGTTGACGAAGATGCGCTGCACCGCCGGCTCCTGCGCCGCATCGCGGAGCACCAGCACATGGGCAGGCGTGAACACTTTCGGATCGATGTCGAGGCGATCCTCGCGCACCATCATCACCGCCGACATCTCCTCGCGCTCCTCGCGCGAGAGGCGATGGTCCGGCATCGGCGTCAGCCAGATGTCGGCGTCGAGCCCGATCTGATGGCTGGCATGGCCTGATAGCGCCGGCCCGCCGCGCGGCTGGCCGATGTCGCCGACCAGAATGCCCGGCCAGCCCGCGTCCTTGTGCGCCTTGGCAGCCAGGCGCTTGATCAGCGCGATCATGTCGGGATGACCGAAATTGCGGTTACGCGACAGCCGCATCACCTGCCAATTGTCGCCGTTGATCGGCATCTGCTCGGCGCCGCCGATGCAGCCTTTCACATAAGAGCCGATGACATGCGTCGGCCCGGTCGAGGGCAACAGCTTGCGCGCGAACAGCTCCCTGGCGCCGACCTTGGGATCGTTCGGATTGGCGAGCGGCGGCAACGGTTTTGGGTTCACGCTGCCCCTGTCCTGGGCCAGCGCGCCGCCGGCGGCCAGGAGCGTCATCATAAGCAGGAGAGGGACGATGTGGCGGGGACTCATGCTGGCATCCTTATAGCCCATCGCCGCGTCGGGGTTAAGAATTAGGCTTTCGGCCGGGCCGCGCCTCACAACGTCTTTACAGCCGCGGCCGCATCGCGACATCGCCGAGCGCAGCAGGGACATCGTGCAAAAGTCGTAGATTTCCGTCGCTGCGGCTCGATTTTTAACGGCGCGATAACTCTGTCCTGCATTGACCAAAATTCGTGCGCGGAACGAGATGCGCTTGGCTCCTGCATGCAAGCGGCCTGCGATCCGGAATTGATTCATGGAGACTGCGCGTTTTTGCATCTGCTCTCTCGCCGATCGCGACGAGGGATTCGGTTCGACGCGCCCACTGGCGCTGATTGCGCCTCGCAAACAGGCAACCGGTCAGGCGCGCGACCGCCACAAGGCGCGTCCCCGGGGGAACGAGAACACCCAAGATTACTTTTCTTTCAGACACTTGCGGCAAGACTTGCGTCCGCTGGGCGCGGCTAGGACGTGTGAAGTTGAGTTTGGGGTCCAAAAAAACAGGAAAGCGAAAGCGGAGCGTGCTTGCTCGAGGCCGACAGCCGCGCAAGCCGCGATTTGCGTGCGCGCCTCGTTCGCCCGTCGAGCGCGACCAGATCGTGCAAAGTCGTGCGGACGCCGAAGCGGCCATCACCGAAGCGCGCAAATCGCATGAACGGCTGCGCCAGGCCGTCGACCTGTTGCCGCAAGGCATCGTGATCCTCGATCCCGAAGGCCGCTACGTCCTCTGGAACAAGCAATATTCCGAGATCTACAGCAAGACCGCCGATTTGTTTCAGGAAGGCGCGCGGCTCGAAGACACACTCCGCGTCGGCGTTGCCCGCGGCGACTATCCGGAAGCGGCCGGCCACGAGGACGAATGGATCGCCGAGCGCCTGCAGAAGCTCTACGAGCCCGGCAAGCGCCACGAGCAGACGCTGTCCGACGGCCGCGTCATCCTGATCGAGGAACGCCGCACCGATGACGGCGGCGTGGTTGGGCTCCGCGTCGACATCACCGAATTGAAGCGACGCGAGGCCTCGTTCCGCCTGCTGTTCGACGGCAATCCCGTCCCCATGATCGTCTGCGCGCTGGACGACGAGCGCATCCTCGGCGTCAACGACGCCGCGGTCGCGCATTACGGTTATAGCCGCGCCGAGTTCGAGAAGCTGAAGATCCGCTCGCTGCAGGCTTTCGACAGCGCGCCGCCCTGGACCACCGATCGGTCCAGCGAGGAGCAGGCCGCGCGCACCTGGAAGCACGTCAAGGCCGACGGCGCGCTGATCGATCTCGCGATCTATTCCCGCGAATTGACCTATGACGAGCGGCCCGCGGTGCTGCTGGCGCTGATGGACATCACCGAGCGCAAGCGCGCCGAGGCGCGGCTTGCCTTCATGGCCCAGCATGACGGGCTGACCGGCCTGCCGAACCGCAATCTCTTGCGTCAGACCATGGACGAGATGCTGCAGCATTCGCGGCGCAGCCCCGAGAAGGTCGCAGTCCTGATGCTCGGGCTCGACAATTTCAAGGCGGTCAACGACACGCTGGGTCACGCGGTCGGCGACAAGCTGCTGCGCGGTGTCGCCAAGCGCCTGCGCTCGACGTTGCGCGACGAGGATGCGCTGGCGCGGCTGAATTCGGACGAGTTCGCGATCGTGCAGAGCGGATTGGCCCGACCGGAAGACGCGGTGGGGCTCGCAAAACGCCTGCTCGAAGCCATCGCCGATCCCTATCTGCTCGACGGCCATTCCGTGGTGATCCGCGCATCCATCGGTATCGCGATGGCGCCCGGCGACGGCGATGATTCCGAAAAGCTGCTCAAGAGCGCCGACATGGCGCTGTCGCGCGCCAAGCTGGATGCGCGCGGCACCTTCGCTTTCTTCGAGGCCGCGCTCGACGCCAAGGCGCAAAGCCGCCGCAAGACCGAGGTCGAACTGCGCGACGCGATCCAGAACGACGTGCTGCGTCCCTATTACCAGCCGTTGATCGACCTCCAGAACGGCCGCATCACCGGCTTCGAGGCGCTGGTGCGCTGGCCGCATGCCGAGCGCGGCATGGTCTCGCCGGCCGAGTTCATCCCGGTCGCGGAAGAGACCGGCCTGATCAATCCGCTCGGCGGGCTGATGCTGCGCCGCGCCTGCCTGGATGCCGCGACCTGGCCCGACGACGTCCGCGTTGCCGTCAACCTGTCGCCGCTTCAGTTCCGCAGCGGCAATCTGCTCTCGGTGGTCACGGATGCGCTGAAACATTCCGGCCTGCCGCCGCGGCGGCTCGAGCTCGAGATCACCGAAACGCTCTTGCTCGAGAAGAGCGCCCAGGTATTGGCGACGTTGCATGCGCTGCGCGCGCTCGGCGTGCGCATCTCGATGGACGATTTCGGCACCGGCTATTCCAGCCTCAGCTATTTGCGCAGCTTCCCGTTCGACAAGATCAAGATCGACCAGTCCTTCGTGCGCGATCTCGGCGCCAACCGCGAGGCGCAGGCGATCATCCGCTCCATCGTCAGCCTCGGCAAAGGCCTCGGCGTCATCATCACCGCCGAGGGCGTCGAGACCGAGGCCGAGCTGAGCTGCCTCCGCACCGAGGGCTGCGACGAGGGCCAGGGCTTTCTGTTCAGCAAGGCCCGGCCGAATGCCGAGATCATCAGCCTGCTGGCTGCGCAGCGCGGGATTGATGCTGCGAATGATGAGGACGCCGCGTTGGTGGCCTAGGGTGTGGGACGTCCGTTTCACGGTCGGAAGCCGATTTACGCAGGCAAACCGGCATTTCGCCCTTTGACAAAAGGTGCCTTCGGGCGACTTGAGAACGACACGCTTCTGCGTTCATACTGGCGGCCAACGACCGTCCGAACAGGGAGTGACAACATGAACCGTCGTCAGCTGCTGCTCGGTGCCACCATGTTGGCATCCGCACCCTCTCGGGCGTTCGCCCAGGCAAGTACCTTGAGTAAAGCGGTTCGTACGGCAGAGAATATGGAGCCTGTTGTCCCGCGTCCCGAGCAAGACGCCGCGGCGCTCAGGAAGTTGGCAGAGCTGCAGACCAGGGCCGGTCGGAAACCCAACATAGTCTGGTTGCTTATCGACGACATGGGTTGGGGCGACCCCGGTTGCTACGGCGGCGGAGCAGCGATTGGCGCAGCCACTCCCAATATCGACCGGATGGCACAAGAGGGGCTCAAGCTCACCTCAGCCTATTCGCAACCGACCTGTACGCCGACGCGCTCGGCGATCCTCACAGGCCGGCTACCGGTGCGCACGGGCCTGACGCGACCGATCCTTGCAGGGGACAAGATCACCAGGAACCCGTGGGCTGACGAAGTCTCGCTGCCCAGACTTTTGAGCGGCGCAGGTTATACAACGGTGCTATCGGGCAAATGGCACGTCGGCGAGAGCGTTGGTATGCGGCCTCACGATGTCGGTTTCGACGAATATTATGGCTACTATCCGGCGCAGAAGGAATTGTCGCAATCGGTGGACAAGCGCCGTTATCCCGACCTCGTGCTCAATCCCGAAAGGCTCGCCCAACTGCACGAAACCGGCGCCAGTGAAGCGTTGGTGCACGGTTTCAAAGGTGGCGCCACCACGGACGTCCAACAGGTCAAGAGCATTGAGGATATTGCCGAGGCCGACCGTCTGCTGAAAGAGTTCACCATCAAGAAGATCGCGGAGTTGGCAACGGCAGGCAAGCCGTTCTTTCTCGAGCACGCGTTCATGAAAGTCCATGCCGACAATTTCGCGTCGAAGGAGTTCGAAGGCAAAAGCGGAAGCAAGTATCCTTACAAGGATGCGGTCGTCGAGGTGGACGCGTATATCGGGGAGATCGTGAAGGCGCTCGATGATGCGAAACTGCTCGACAATACGCTCATCTTCATCACGTCCGATAATGGTCCGCAAATGGATAGTTGGCCAGACAGCGGCTACTCGCCGTTCAAGGGTGCGAAGACCACGCCGTGGGAAGCCGGCGTACGCGTTCCGGCGATCGCTTACTGGAAGGGTGTCATCAAACCGGGCCGGCAGAGCGACGAGCTGTTCGACTTGATGGACTTGTTCAACACCTCGCTGACGCTGGCCGGTATCGGCATCGATAAGCTGCCGGGTGATCGCTATTACGACGGCATCGACCAGACCTCGTTCCTGCTGATGGACGATGGTCGGTCTAAACGAGAAAAAGTGTACATCTGGGCGCAAGCTGATCTGATGGCGATGCGGATGTACGAGTATAAAATCCACGTCAAGATCGTCGAGGCAAAGGCGCAATGGCTGTGGACCGACATGTCGACGATCACCGACGTCGGTCTCGCGCCGTGGCTGTTCAACCTCTATATCGACCCCAAAGAAGAGTACCCGGTTGGGCACCGGCAGAACGCTTGGTTGGCCTCCATGGCGGCGGAGATGAAAGCCCATGCGGCGACATTCAAGAAGTACCCTCCCAAGAACATCGGATTAGCTCAGTAGGGAGCGGTTGAGGGGTTTATCCCTTGTGGATACTGGGTCTATGCGTGTCCGTTGTTCCGCTGCCAGGGCACCGCGGACATGGCGTCAATCGTGGCTGATCGTCCATGAGCTCAGATCGCGCGCGCCGCTTATGCCGCCCGCAGCCCCGCTAGGAATGTATCCACGCTCTTCATCAGCGCCGAGGCGTGTTGGCCGAGTTCACCGGACGCAACCATCACATTGCCGGCCAGCGCCCGCGACTGATCCGCAGCCTGGCTTGCGCCGGCGACGTTGGCTGAGACTTCGGTGGTGCCGGTGGAGGCCTGCTGCACGCTGCGGGCGATCTCGCGCGTCGCCGAGCCCTGCTCTTCGACGGCGGCGGCGATCGTGGTGGCGATGCCGCTGATCTCGCGGATGGTGTTGCTGATGTCGGAGATCGAGGTGACGCAATTGCCGGTGGCCGCCTGGATCGCGGAGACCTGGCTCGCGATCTCGTCGGTCGCCTTCGCGGTCTGGCTTGCCAGCTCCTTCACCTCGGACGCGACCACGGCAAAGCCGCGACCGGCTTCGCCGGCGCGGGCCGCTTCGATCGTGGCATTCAGCGCCAGCAGATTGGTCTGGCTCGCGATCGCGCTGATCAGGCGCAGCACGTCGCCGATCCGCTCGGCGGAGGCTGCAAGGCTCGTGACCATCTCGGTGGTCTCGGCGGCCTTGACCACCGCGTTGCTCGCAACCTGGCTGGAATGGGTGACCTGGCGGCCGATCTCGGTGACGGAGGAGGCGAGCTCCTCGGTCGCGGCGGCGACCGCATTGACGCTGGTCGAAGCCTCTTCGGACGCCGCGGCGGCAGCGGTTGCGCGCTGTGACGTGCCGGTGACGCTGGAGGTGATCTCCCCGGCGACATGCTGCATGCCTTCGGTGGCCTGGGCGACGGCGGACACCACGCCCTTGACGTCGGCTTCGAACCGATCGGCCATCCGGCGTTGCAGCGCCTGCTTCTCGACTTCCGCCTTGGCCTTGTCGGCTTCCTGCGCCTCGCGCAGCGAGCCCGCCTCGAGCATGCTCTGGCGGAACGTTTCGACCGCCTTGGCCATGGTGCCGAGCTCGTCCGCCCGCTCGCTGCCGGGAATGGTGACGCTGGTATCGCCGCTCGACAGCCGGTTCATCACCGCGGTGATCGCGGTGAGCGGCCGCGACAAGCCGCGCCCGAGCAGGAACGCCAGCACGATGGCGGCGGCGAGGATCGCGACCGTGCCGAGGATCAGATTGCGTTGAGAGGCGGCAGAAGCGGCCTCGTATTCGGTCGTGTCCTTGATGATTTCGAGCACGCCGACCGGCTGGCCTGCGTAGTTCTTGATCGGCCCGACATAGACCTCAGCCGGGTGACCGTCCAGCTCGGCCTCGCGCAGCAGCGGCGCGCCGCTGATCACGGCTCTCAGCTCCTCCGGCTTGGCGACGGCGTTCTCGCCGAAGGTCGAGGACAGCTTGTTCAGCGACGCGCCGTCAACCGAATAGACCGCGAGGTCGATACCAAAACGCTTCTTGGCGCGGTCGACGAATTCCTTGCCGAAGGCGGCGCCGACGTCGACATTGGCGAGGTTCTTGCCGTCGCGCACGATCGGCGTCATGCCGAAGATGCCGAGCGCCTCGCGGCCCGGCTCGACGCCGACGATCTGCCGGCCGGTCTTGAGCGCCTCGACCACGGTGGCGCGGCGGCCGGAGACGTCGTCGCCGAAGGTCTTGGGCGCGTGAACGCGATAGAACGAGATCGCCGGCGGAACCTGGAAGGTGATGAGCGGGATGCCCTGCGCCTTCAGCGCCTTGTTGGCGTCGCCGAGCAGATTGGCGAGCGCGTCACGGTCGCCCTTGATGATGGCGTCTCCGACCGGCGGCAGGGCCGCGATCGCGGCGGAGACGGCGAGTGCCGAACGTCCCTCGTAGTCGATCGCTGCGACCACGCTCTCATATTGCAGCTTGAGCTGTTGATCGAGCGCCAGCCGTGTCAGCGCCCGCTGCTGGGTGATCGAGAAGCCGGAGAGGATGGCGCAGGCCACCGCAACGGTGAGCGCGATGGTGAGAATCAGGCGGGCCGCAATCGACTTGGGCATGAACATCGTAAATCCCCGGGCATTCCAAAAGACTGATCTTGGTTTTGCCGAACGGTCCCAGAAATTGCTTAACAACAAGAGCGGCGCGGCTCCGTGTTTCCACGGATTCGCACCGCCGCTTTTGCATGACTCACTGCGGTAAGCGCATGGAGAGACTGGTCATTCGCCGCCGGAAGGACAAAGCGACGCAGCTCCGCGCGACGACTAGCGGTTTTCGGCAAGGATCATCCTGCCGACGTCCTCGTAATGGGTGTCGCGCGCCTGGATCTGCTGGGTGATTGCATGCATGTCGCGAAACCGCCGTTCGAACGGATTGCCGCGGAACACCGCCGTGGCGCCGGCCATGTGATAGGCGGTGTCGACCACCTTGGCCGATTGCTGGATGGTCCAGGTCGCGGCGAGGCGGACGGCACTGCGATGCGCCGGGCTGAACAATTTGGTCGCCGAGAGGTCGCGCCACATCGCATTTGCCGTCGCATAGAGATAGGCGCGCGCGGCGCGCAGATCCGCCTCGGTGCGGCCGATCAGACCCTGGACGGCCTGATTGTCGCGCATGGCGCTCGCCGCCAATGACTGGTGCTTGGCGCGCGCCAGTGCGATCGCCGCATCCAGCGTTCCGCGCGCGACGCCGAGCGAGACTGCGGCAAAGCCGAGGCTGAAGGTCGAGCCGGTCGGAAGCCGGTAGAGCGGGCCCGGCTCGCGCAAGGCGCTTGGCACGTCGCGGAACACGGCAAAGCGATCGGGAATGAAGAGGTCGTGCACCTCGTAGGAATCGGTGCCGGTGCCGGCGAGCCCGATCGCCTGCCAGACGTCGTGCATCACGGCGCTCGCGAGCGGGAACAGGATGGTGCGCATCTCCGGAGAACCGTCGGCGTTCTTGCGCGGCGTGCCGTCGGCATTGGCGATGCGGACATGCGCCCCCAACCAGCTCGCCTGCCGCGAGCCCGAGGCAAAATCCCAACGCGCGGTGACGCGGTAGCCGCCCTCGACCGCGCGGGCCTCATGCGCAACCGCGCCCCAGGCGAGGATGCCGGGCGCGGTGTCGAAGATCTCGTGCGCGCTGTCGTGGTCGAGGCTGGCTGCGATCATCGCGCAGACGCTGCATTGGCCGAGACACCAGGCCGTGGACGCATCGGCCTTCGCGATCTCCTCCAGCATCTGCATGAAGATCTCGGGCGGCGCTTCCGATCCGCCGAGGCTTTGCGGCAGCAGCGCGCGATAGAGCCCCTTCTCGATCAGCGCGTCGACGACGGAAGGCGTCAGCCGCCGCGTCCGCTCGATCTGGTCGGCCTCGTCCGCAATCAGCTGCACGATGGCCCGCGCCCGCTCGACGAGATCGATTCCGGCAGTTGCGTCCATGTCCACGTTTCCTCGCCCATTCTGCTGTGAGCGGTGGATGTGATGGTGGTCTATTTGGTGAGGACGATCAAGGTGGTCAGCGGGGAAGCATTGTTCCGCTCGTATCAGACTCGGCGATCAACTTGCCGCGCAAACGGGATCAATGCTACGATCTGTAGCATATCTCGTCCAAGAGGCACGTCATGAAGAAGCCTGCCCGTCGCGCTACGGCGCCGCCCAAGCTGAGGCTTGAGGACGCGCCGATGAGCGAAATCATCGATGCGCTAGCCAGCGGGCAGGTCACCGCGACGGCGCTCGCAAAAGCCTGTCTCGCGCGGATCGCGGCCTACGACCGCGCCGGTCCGGCGCTGAACTCGGTCCGCGCGCTCAATCCCGATGCGCTCCCGATCGCGGGCAAGCTCGACGGCACCAGGCCGTCGGCCAGGCGCCCGCTGGCCGGCGTGCCGATCCTGGTGAAGGACAATATCGCGACCTCCGACAAGCAGCCGACCACAGCGGGCTCGCTGGCGCTGGAAGGCGCGCGCGCGAGGCGCGATGCCACGGTCGTCAAATTGCTGCGGAAGGCCGGTGCGGTGATTCTCGGCAAGGCGAATTTGACCGAGTTCGCCAACATCCTCGCGATCGAAATGCCCGGGGGCTACTCCTCGCTGGGCGGCCAGGTGAGGAATCCTTACGCGCCGGCGCTGATGGGCGATCACGACATCCCGCTGGTGTCTCCGGGAGGCTCGAGCGCGGGATCGGCGGTCGCTGTGGCAGCCGGCCTGTGCGCGGCCTCGATCGGCACCGAGACATCGGGTTCGCTGTTGTATCCCGCCAGCATGAACGGGCTTGTGACCGTCAAGCCAACTGTCGGCCTGATCAGCCGCGCCGGCATCATTCCGATCGCGCACAGCCAGGACACCGCAGGTCCGATGACGCGCACGGTGCGCGACGCGGCGATGCTGCTGAACGTGCTGGCTGCCGAGGATCCGCTCGATCCCGCGACAAAGCGGCAACGGCGGCCGGCCGATTACACGGCGGGGCTCTCGCGCGATGCGATCAAGGGCGCGCGCATCGGCGTGCCGAGTGACCCCACCGATCCGCTGAACGATCGCTATTACGGCAAGCTGCAATCCGGATGGGCCAAGGTGATGACCGAGGCGATCAAGGTGATCGAGGATCTCGGCGCCGTCATCGTGCGCGCCAACATTCCGACGCGCGGCTGGCTCGGTGGGTCCGGCACCGGCATGGCCGTGCTCAACCGCAATCCGCTGAGCGAGAACAAGGGCAATCCGACGGGCTCGCCGATCGTCTTCCTCTACGAGCTGAAGTTCGGTCTCAATCTCTATTTGAAGGATTGGGCCACCAATACCGACATCAAGACCATGGCCGACATCATCGCCTTCAACGCGGCGCATGCGGAGAGGGCACTGCGCTTCGGTCAGGACCTCTTTCTCGCCGCCGACCTCACCAAAGGCGATTTGAGCGAGCGCGAGTACAAATCGGCGCGCGCCATGGACCTGCTCGCTGCCAAAACGCGCGGCATGGACGCCTACATGAACCAGCACAAGCTCGACGCGGTGCTGTTTCCGGGCAGCAGCGGCTGCGTGATCTCGGCGAAGGCGGGCTATCCCAGCGTCATGGTGCCCGCAGGCTTCGTTTCCGGGGCCGGCGACAAGGAGACGCCGGACTATCCGCTCGGCGTCAGTTTCGCGGGCCGTGCCTGGAGCGAGCACAAGCTGTTGCGTCTCGCCTACGCTTATGAGCAGGCCTCGAACATGCGCAAGCCGCCGCCCGGGCTGCCGGCGCTCTGAACCTCGACGGCGTAGCCCGCGACCAACTCCCATGCCGATCGTCAGAATTCTCCTGATCCTTCTCGCATTTGTCTCGCCTGCCTTCGCGCAGGACGGCATCCACGAGCTTGCCGCGGCGCGCGATGCCGCGAAGGGTTTCAAGGTCTACATCGACGGCGTCGCGAAGAAGGGTCAGCGGCCCGACCTGACTCGTCCCGACGTCGCAGCCTTGCTCGGCCGCGTCTACGATCTCGACGCGCTTGCCACGCTGCCGCCCCCGGAGGGGACCGACATGAACTGGCTGCCGGACTGGTTCGACGCCGCCAACCAGACCCACAAGCTCTTCATCCTTTACGGCGCAAAACCGGGGCCGCAGCCTGATCTGCCGGCGCTCGCGCGCAATATGACCGAATATGGCGACCAGTACGCGGTGGCGATCAGCTTCATGATCCGCGGCATGGCGCGCGAGGCGGTTGCGATGCCGATGTTTTTGAATGAGCTCCCGCCGGAGCAACGTACCCGCATCCGCGAGGAGGGATTTGCGGGCGTCCGCAAGAACAGCGCGCTCTTCATCCTGACCACGGTCTGCGCGGCGATCCAGGGCGCCAGCAAGCCTGCCAACGCGCGCCTGGTCGCAGCCGCGCTGCGCGACACGCGCGAGGTCTGGGCGGACTTCCTGTTTCCGCAGGACCGGGCCCGCGTCATCGCAGAGCTCGCCGACCTTCCGAAATGGGCGCCCGACGAGATGGCGCGCGCCGATCTCGCCACCTTCACGGCCGCGCTTCAGGCGGTGAATTGATCCCGCATCAAACCTGCGCTTCCGCTCTCACGTCCGGGCTACTTTGGCCCAGCCGCGGCTCCGTGCCTGCGAGCAGCCGTTGAATGTTGGCGCGATGGCGGATGATCACGTAGAGGCCGCCTGCGACCACCAGCAGCCGATACGGCAGGGGGTGCGCGAAGCCGCAGACGAGGATAATAGCCGTCATCGCCGCGAGCATCGAGCTGAGCGAAACGATCCGGGAGATTGCCAGCACGGCGCCGAAGACTGCCGCCGTGCCCAGCCCCACCGGCCACGACATCGCCAGCAGCACACCGAGCCCGGTCGCAGCCGATTTGCCGCCCGTAAAGTTCAGCCAGATCGAGCGGCCGTGGCCCAGCAGCGCGGCAATTCCGGCGAGGCACACCGCCCATGGCACCCAGACTTGCAGATCGGACGCCGTCGGCGGCGTCGGGGATAGCGCCGCATAAAGCCAAGGGCAAAACCAGTGCGCAACGAAGATCGCTGCCACGCCCTTCAGCACATCAGCGATCAGCACGGCCAGCGCAGGCCATTTGCCGAGGATCCGCAACACATTCGTGGCGCCGGTGGACCTGGAGCCGTGCTCCCGAATGTCGATGCCTCGAAGCAGCTTCCCCGCCAGATAGCCCGAAGGGATCGAGCCGAGCAGATAGGCGATCACCAATCCAGCCGCGCCTGCAATCCAGAAAGCCATGGATATATCCAACGGTTTGTGTCCGGTGTCTCGTCAGCGCTTTTATCGCCGAGTTCGTTTGACCGCTATGGCTCGCTTTTAGCGCTTTCGGTTCAGCGCCTGCCGCCTTCGAGAGCGAGAGTCTCGCGAAGGAAACTCACGATGCCTGCGTTGAACTCCTGATGAAACGCCGTTCTGTCGAACCCCGCCGGATCGATGCAAAGCCGCGGCAGTTCAGCGGCGAATTTCGCTGTGCACGGCGACAGGAAGGCAAAGTGACCAGCCGGGACGACATGAACCGCGGGCTTGCCCGGCAGGCCGCTTGCCGTCAGCACCACGTCCCTGGGATCGACGCCGCCGCCGCCCGATTTCGATCGCCAGATTTGCAGGGGAATTCGAACGCCGGCCAGTCGCTCCGGAGAGAACATGAAGTTCAGGGCCGTGTCGGCGAGAACCGCGGCGCGAATGCGTGAGTCGTGTGGCGGCTCGGGCGGAATGTCGCCATTGCGAAATTGTTCGCACCCCAGCGACTTGTTGCTCTCGGTGCAGAACGGCGCGATTTTCTGAAAGTCTGGGTTGGCGCCCGCCAAAATCAAACCGGTATAGGCGCCGGCGGAAAAGCCAAAGAAGCCGATCTTGTCGGGATCGATCACCGCGCGATCGCGCCAGTCGTTAAGCATGAAGTTCAGCAGGCGGATCGTATCGGCCGGGCGTGTTGTGATGTTGTACAGGCTTTCGCTCTGCGAACGGTCGGCGCCGTTGTCGCCGCGATAATTGATGGCGGCGACGACAAAGCCGGCATCGGCGAGAGCCTGCGCGGTGTCGTCATGTCCGCCAAACCAGCCGCCGCGGCCGTGCGCGATGATAACGAGCGGCAGCTTGCTCCCGGAGACGGGACAGTCCTTCACGCCCTGCAAGGCGTCGATGAAATTCATCGTCAGCCTGCCGAGGGCGACCTGCTGCGGCTCCGCCGCGCAGGGGTACCAGATGGCGCCTGCCAAGGTCGGGTCGGCGTCCAGAAGCTGAATGCCCGCCGCTTGCGCGGACGTCGCGAAGCAAAAGAACAAGGCGAGGCAAAACCAAGACAGCCGGCGCATCGCTGCCGCTCCAAAAATGTGGCGTTGACCTAAAGGATTAACATGGCCGGACTGTGTTGCATCCGGCCGCAGCCGTTGGCCCCCGCCCGCGCCCGCATTGAACCTGCCCGGCCTCCAGACGCACCAAAAGCGTAAGTCCCAGACAACCGCGACGAAGGAACGCGCGATGAAGGCCCTGAAGGCATCGATCCGTATTGCGGTTGCCGCGCTCGCGCTGGGCTTGTCGCTCGGGGCGCCGTCCCATGCGGCAGAGGATGAGGCGGGCACGCTCACCCTGCAGATGAAAGAGCTTTATCGGGCCGGCAAGTACACCGAAGCGCTGCCACTGGCCCAGAAGGCTCTGGCCTTGCGCGAGAAGGAGTTCGGCCCCGACGACGACAACGTCGCGATGCCGCTGAACGATCTGGGCACGATCCACTACAATCTCGGTCAATACCCGGTGGCCGAGCTGCTGTACAAGCGCGCGCTTGCCATCAGGGAGAGGACGCTCGGTGCGAATCATCCTGAGGTCGCGATGGTGCTGAACAATCTGGGCGACCTCTACCGCGCGGAAGGGCGTTACGCGGACGCAGAGCCGCTTCTCAAGCGGTCCATCGCCATTGACGAGAAAACGGTCGGTCTCGACGATCCGTCGATCGTGCTGCCGTTGAGCAACCTCGCTGCCGTCTACAGCGGTCAGGGTCGCTACGACCAAGCCGTACCGCTGTTCAAACGCGGGCTCGCCGTGCTCGAGAAGGCCAACGGCCCCGATGATCCCGAAGCCACGGTGCTGATGAGCAACCTTGCCGACGCCTACATCAACCGCCACCGCTATGCCGATGCTGAGCGGCTGCTCAAGCGAGCTATGGCGGTGACCACGAAGGCGTACGGACCCGATCATCCCGACGTCGCGCAGGCGTTGAACAATCTGGCCGCGCTCTACGCGCGTCAGGGACGCAACGCCGATGCCGAACGGCTGTTCAAGCAGTCGGTGGCCACCATGGAGAAGACGCTCGGTCCGAACCATCCGGATCTCGCCGATGTCCTGGACAACCTGGCCGGTCTCTACAAGGATCAGGGACGCTACGCCGATGCCCGAGAAGTCATGAAGCGGTCGATGGCCATCCGCGGCAAGACGGGACCGGTCTGAATCATCCGGACGTCGCGAGCGTCGGGCATGTCCCGATCGGCGAGTAATGCCTGTACTGCGTCTCATACGAAGATATGAGGGCGGTCGGCGTGTTTTCCTCTCGCATGGAATCTTATCCCATCAGGCCCCTAGCTTCCGGAATGACCGTCGGAGCCGCCCGGCCAGCTGTCATTCTGGCCGGGTCCAAAGTTCGTATTGTTGCGATCCGGCGCAACCTTCGTTCCCTGGTAAAAGCCATAGCCAATGAACCCCAGCAGGGCGACCAGACAGATCGGTACAAGAAGCCAGTCTGGCATGTTCTCGTCCTCGGATCGGCTCTGCTCGCCGTGATCGCGTCGAATGATGCTCCAGATGCGTCAACCAAGGATCCAACCGAATGCTAAAATTGGATCGAGCAACGAGGCCTGCCAATAATCAAAAGCCGAACGTCTGCGAGCGTTAGTGACGATGTCGCCTTGGGGTCACGAACGGAAGATGACAATTTTCACGCGGCGGCCGCAACTGCGCTCAGCGGCACATCCAACCTGTAGATAAAACCACCGGGTTCGTAGGCGAGCTGCACCTGACCGTTCAATTGTTGCCCGAGAGACCTCATCATGCGGGTACCGAAACTCAACCGTGTCGGCGGCTGAACCGGCGGCCCGCCACTTTCAGTCCAGGAAAGGTGAAGCCGCTGGGTAGGGTCATCGATCGTCCATGCGACTTCGACGCGTCCTGCAGGAACAGAAAGTGCCCCGAATTTTGTCGTGTTCGTACAAAGTTCATTGAAAGTCATCGCGAGCGCGATGACCGCGCCTGAGGTAATCCTGAGATCCGGCCCGTTGAAGTGGAAGCGCCTGCTCCCTTGACTGTCATAGGGTTCGGTGGCGCTGCTCAAGGTATGGGTAAGGCTTGTGCTTGCCCAGCGGACCTGCATGAGAACATCGTGGGCTCGGCCCAATGCGCCAAGTCGCCCCTCCATCGCCTTTTGCCCGGCCTCAACACTCGGCGCCGCACGAAAGCTCTGGGAAGCGATGGCGCTCACGGTGGCAAGAGTATTCTTGATACGATGATGCAGTTCACCAAGGATAAGCCTCTGCAACTTGTCGGCGGCCTCACGCTCTTTGGCGTCGATCCCGGCTTGAACCAGCAACGCCTCGGCATCAATGCCGGCCTGCTCCAGCAACAGGCGCAGGCTGCTGTTCTCTGCCGACAATACGACTTCCTGCGCCGAGCGCGGCGATCCGGCATTCGATCCACTGCTCGCGGGCGTCACGTCCGCCGGCAATATGGTCGTGTCAGGAACGATCCTCAATGCGCCCGCGCCCACCATGTCCTGCAATTCGGTAATCATTTGTTCGACACCCAGCGGCTTGCCAAAGAAACGACTGTCCGTCGGTGTTTCCTTGTCCGAGGGTCTCACCTGACCGGATACCAGAATGATCTTGATGGAGGGCCAACGGTCATGGACCGCGTGGGCGAGTTTCAAGCCATCGATGCTGCCCGGCATTTGAATATCGGTGAACAGCAGGGAAATGTCTGATCGGGCCTCGAGAATTGCAATTGCCTGATCGGCATTGACGGCTTCGACTGGATTGAACCCCGCATCTTCAACGATGTCGACTGCGCGCATCCGTAAAATCATCTCGTCTTCAACGACCAGGACGTTCGGCACAGGAGTTGAATCTGTTGACACGGATAGCCTCGCTCGCCGCCCGGCGGGCAGATTGGCCGCCAGCGACGTTAAATGGATTGATCAAAGTTGAGAATGATCGCTCGACCGATGGGCTTCATCACCGCAACCACTGGTGCGCTCTTTGCGAATGGATAGCGAGCTAATTCGGCGCACGGGGGCTGGCAAGCGTTCCGACAAGCGTGCCGAAGCACGTCTCACGGCCGCCACATCCACTCAAAGTCGCTCGAGCCAGTGAAACGGGCCGTCGACTTGAGCGACTTGCTCTCACTTGCGGGCACTACGTACGATCGCAGCCATGGCATCCAGGATCTTGTTCCGCCAGCGATCGTCGTTCTCCCGCTTCTCTTGCGCGGCATCCTCGGCGACATGATCGTCAAATATCTGGAGGCGTCGGGGTAGATCGATCTTCTCTGTCAGGATGTACATTTCGCCCCGCTTTCATGAACCACAACTCGCGCGGAAGGATAAAGTTCCATGGAAGCAACTTTTACGAGAATAGGCGCTTCAGCTGGCGAAAACCTTGCCGAAGCGCTCCAATCAGCAGCCCCGACAGATGCCGCTGATCTTGCGATCGACGTTGGTATCTTCCTGGTCGATGAAATCCAGCGGTCCCAGGGTCGTTGCAGGAACGTCGGCGGCGTGCGGCTGGCGGTGGCCGATAGGGGCCGTCCACGGTCTGGTGGTCGTTTCCCTTCCGGTCGCCGACGGATGGAAGGATTGCGCCGACACGGCGCCGATTGTCGAGACGAGAGCGAGCGCCACCAACAGCTTCGAGGTGATCATGAATGCCTCCGAATAGCCTCCGCGCGCGACGCGCGGTTCTGACATTCAGATTGGCATCGAAGACTTGTTATTCCCCTCGTAGCGAAGGCGTGATGCCGCGGTCGCGAAGCCTCCGGCTAAATCCAGCCGGCATCCAACCATTCGTCGCGCATCGTGATGGCGAGCTGCGATCTCTTCGTCTACGATCTGGGTGAATCAGATTTCGAAAGGCACCGGGATGCGAACCATCGGCCTGATCGGCGGCATGAGCTGGGAGAGCACCGCGCTCTACTACAAGCTCATCAACGAGCGCGTCCGTGATCGCATGGGCAAGCTGCATTCGGCGCCGCTGTTGCTGTACTCCTACGACTTCCAGGAGATCAAGGAGATGCAATACGCCGGCCGCTGGGCCGAGGCGGCGACGAGCCTTGCCGAGGTGGCCGAGCGGCTCGAGAGAGCAGGCGCCGGTGCGATCGTGCTGTGCACGAACACGATGCACAAGCTCGCGCCTGATATCATTTCGAAGCTGACCATTCCCTTCATTCACATCGGCGACGCAACGGCGCAACGCATCCGGGCCAAGGGATATCGGCGGGTCGGGCTGCTCGGCACGAAGTTCACCATGGAGGAAGATTTCTACATCGATCGTCTGCGCGCGCATGATCTCGATGTCCTGGTTCCTCCCACTGAGGCGCGCGCTGATGTGAACCGCATCATCTACGACGAGCTGTGTCTTGGGATCGTCGCCGAGCCCTCGCGCCGCCGCTATCAGGACGTGATGGCCGCGCTCGTCGCCCGCGGTGCGGAATGCATCATCCTCGGCTGCACCGAGATCACGATGCTGGTGGGCGCCGCCGATACGTCGGTCGAGACGTTCGACACGACGGCCATCCACGCGGAGGTAGCGGCAGATTTCGCGATCGGGTGAGGGCGGTCGCGTTGGAGGTCAAAGCGGGGCGGGGTTTGGTCGGAGTGTAGGCCGCGAAGTAGGTATGCTCCCTCTCCCGCTTGCGGGGGAGGGCTGGGGTGGGGGTGCTTCCGCAATGGACACTCCCGATGTGAAGAGGGCCCCCACCCGTCGCTTCGCGCCGACCTCCCCCCGCAAGCGCAGGCGATCGTATATGGGAGCGATTTCCTGTGGCCATCCTTCGAGACGCCCGCCGTTGGCGGGCCCTCAGGATGAGGACCGAGTGTGCGGCCGCAGTTTTGACGAGCACCGCTGCGCCTTAGCCTCATCCTGAGGAGACCGCCACCGGGTCCGCGCAAAGCGCGGCCCGATGACAGGCTCCGCGGTCGTCTCGAAGGACGAGGTGCGCGCTCAGGTCGTGCAAAATGCCATAAGCGATCGCCCTGCCCTCAAGCGGGAGAGGTGGACGGCGTCCTAGGCATGCATCGACTCAACCAAAACCCTCCGCTTTTAGACGTTCGCCACCGGAAGCAATTCCAATTTCGCCGCTGATTTATCCAGCAGCCAAGCTTGCGCCGTTCGCCGAGGATCATTCCGATAGTTTTGAAGGTCCGCTTCCGACGCGAAGCTGACGATGTGCATTTCGATCGTGCCGTCGGAGTTCCGAAGCCGCCGCTCCAGACGTCCGTTGAACTCGGGTAGGAGCGGCAGCACCGCATCCTCATAAGCCCTGAAGTCAGCGACGCCCTCTGCTGGGATTCGGGCGATGAGCGCAACCGTGACGGGGATGGTTTGATGGGCCGTCATCGCCTGCCGACCGCGCCGCTGCCGCGATGACATTGTGCCAACTGGTTGGATGAGAAGAGCGAAGCGAAACCCGTCAAACTTCATCCTCACAATCGGATCGGGATAACGAAGAGACTACCAGATTCTGCGCCCGTCGGTCTGGGCGATGGATTTCGCAAGATTGCGAGAGAGATCAGCTATCCATCTTCAGCGCGGCCGAAGTGGTCCCACAGCCACGATTTGGTCTCTCTTGCCCGTTCGTTGACGCGTGTAAACTCCTCCATGATGCGTCTGAACAGTCCCGGATCTATGGACGTGATCAGGCCATGATCAGGCGCGTCCAGGTCGGGAAAGTCGTCCTTGTGGATCGATATGCCCGGACGCGTGTGTCAATGAAGAACGTGGAGTTGTTCTTGTTCTGGCGCGCTCGGTCCAATGGAACCTGGATGATGCCGATCGGCAGATTGTTGCCGAACTTCTTGAGACGAGGCGTAAACTGCGACCGGCGCCCCATACGCCGGCACCTGGTGCCCCAACGTCCTTGAGGCATCGATGGCAGAAAAGGCGCCGATTATGATCGCCGCATGTCGTGTCCGTGCGGGCGTGTCGGGGGCCTCAGCAAAAGGAAAGTAACACCAGACCATGTCGCCGCGGCGGAAGGGCGGGCCCATTCAGGTCTCACTGAAAAAGTGAGCGCCTGAATGCGTAGTCTTCATCGGTTTCGTCTGCGTCGCGATGAAGCTCGTAGTTCTCGAGCGAGAGCGGCGGCATTTTGGAAAAATCTTGCACCACCTCGACATAGTCCAGATGACGGCGCATGACGTCCTCGACGAGCTCTTTCACGCTCACATTGTCCAGTCGCGCAACTCGCGAAGCCTTGTCATAAAGCTCGTCGTCGAGATGTACCGTGATGTCGGCCATGACGGTTTCCGGTAGAGGCGCCGTAGATCGTCTGGTTATATAAACCGCCTTGCCGCAATATGGAAGGTGACGCTGATCCAGTCGTCCGTAGCTGACGGCCGCCAAGGTTCTCAGGGTCACAGACGCCGCGATGGTTGCATCTTGTGCCTGTTTTGCCCGACGAGTCAAACGATTTTCGTAAAAATCGAAATACCGCAATGCCGACAAGGGGGCGGCTACTGTGCATGGGGTTGTTTTCGAGATTTGCGGTGTCCGGCCCCGAAAACCCCGGGCCGGATTTTGATCAGCCTCAGCTATCGACCTTCAGCGCGGCAATGAAAGCTTCCTGCGGGATGTCGACCTTGCCGAACTGCCGCATCTTTTTCTTGCCTTCCTTCTGTTTCTCCAGAAGTTTTCGTTTGCGCGTGATGTCGCCGCCGTAGCATTTTGCGGTGACGTCCTTGCGCAGCGCGCGCACGGTCTCGCGCGCGATCACCTTGCCGCCGATCGCCGCCTGGATCGGGATCTGGAACATGTGCGGCGGGATCAGGTCCTTCATCTTCTCGACCATGGCGCGGCCGCGTCCCTCGGCGCGGGTGCGATGCACCAGCATCGAGAGCGCATCGACCGGTTCGTTGTTGACGAGGATCTGCATCTTGACGAGATCGGCCGGCTTGTAGTCGGTCAGATGATAGTCGAACGAGGCGTAGCCCTTGGAGACCGATTTCAGTCGGTCGTAGAAATCGAACACCACTTCGTTGAGCGGCAGATCGTATTTCACCATCGCGCGGGAGCCGACATAGGTCAGCTCCTTCTGCGAACCGCGCCGGTCCTGGCACAGTTTCAGCACGCTGCCGAGATAGTCGTCCGGCGTGAGGATCGTCGCCTCGATCCAGGGCTCCTGGATCTCCGCGATCTTGACCACGTCGGGCATGTCGATCGGATTGTGGATCTCGATCTCGCTGCCGTCGTTCAGCTTCATCTTGTAGATGACGCTCGGCGCGGTCGCGATCAGGTTGAGGTCGAACTCGCGCGACAGCCGCTCCTGGATGATCTCCAGATGCAGCAGCCCGAGGAAGCCGCAGCGGAAGCCGAAGCCGAGCGCGGCCGAGGTCTCCATCTCGAAGGAGAAGCTGGCGTCGTTGAGGCGCAGCTTGCCCATCGCGGCGCGCAGCGTCTCGAAATCGTCGGCATCGACCGGGAACAGGCCGCAGAACACCACGGGGATCGCCGGCTTGAAGCCCGGCAGCATCTCGGTCACCGGCTTCCGGTCGTCGGTGATGGTGTCGCCGACGCGGGTGTCGGCGACTTCCTTGATCGCGGCGGTGATGAAGCCGATCTCGCCGGGGCCGAGCTCGTCGACCTGTGTCATCTTCGGCGTGAAGAAGCCGACGCGCTCGACGTCATAGGCCGCACCCGTGCCCATCATGCGGACGCGGCTGCCCTTCTTCATGACGCCGTCGACGACGCGGATCAGAACGACGACGCCGAGATAGACGTCGTACCAGCTGTCGACCAGCAGGGCCTTCAAGGTCGCGTCGCGATCGCCCTTCGGCGGCGGCAGGCGGGTGACGATGGCTTCCAGCACGTCGGGAATGCCGAGCCCGGTCTTGGCCGAGATCATCACCGCGTTGGAAGCGTCGATGCCGATGACGTCCTCGATCTGCTGCTTGACCTTCTCCGGCTCCGCGGCCGGAAGGTCGACCTTGTTCAGGACCGGAACGATCTCGTGATTGTTGTCGAGCGCCTGGTAGACGTTGGCGAGCGTCTGCGCTTCGACGCCCTGGCTGGCATCGACCACCAGCAGGGAACCTTCGCAGGCCGCCAGCGACCGCGAGACTTCGTAGGCGAAGTCGACATGGCCGGGCGTGTCCATCAGGTTGAAGATGTAATCCTTGCCGTCCTTGGCGTGGTAGGCGAGGCGGACCGTCTGCGCCTTGATGGTGATGCCGCGCTCGCGCTCGATGTCCATGGAATCGAGCACCTGCTCCTTGCCCGCCATTTCGCGGTCGGTGAGGCCGCCGGTCGTCTGGATCAGGCGGTCGGCCAGCGTCGATTTGCCATGGTCGATATGGGCGACGATGGAGAAATTGCGGATGTTGGAAATGGGGACGGTCGTCATGGGCGCGGGATACCACTCACATCCCCGTGCGGCAACCATATTGCTGTAATTTCAGGGTCTTTCTTCACGTCAAGCTGATTCCACGGGAGCCCAAAACGCGCTACGCAACGGCGATGTCAACGACCTCGATCCCCTCCGCCCGCGCGCGCGTAAAAACCCGGGTGAGCTTCAACCGCTTCCGGGCCTGGCTGGTTGCCTACGCGACCGACCCCGCGGCCCGGCTTGGGCTGGTGATCCAGCTCGCCATCCTGCATGCGGTGATCTGGACCTTCATCCTGATCAATCTCAAGGCAGCGCAGGACGTTCACATGGACGTCGCAGAAGCCTGGGGCTGGGGCCAGAAGTTCCTGTGGGGCTACGGCAAGCATCCGCCGCTGTCGGGCTGGATCGCCGGGCTCTGGTTCTGGGTTCTTCCGGCAACGGACTGGGCGACCTATGCGCTGGCGATGGCGACGGTCAGCGTCGGCATGGTGATCTGCTGGCTGGTCGCGTTGCGCGTGGTCGATCCGCGCCGCGCGTTCCTGGTCGTGGTGATGGTCGCGCTCTATCCGATCTTCAACTTCAAGGGTTTCAAGTACAACCCCGATCTGCTTCAGCTCGTCACTCTGCCGCTCGTCGTGCTGGCTTATCTCAACGCGTTCGAGAAGCGGAGTTGGCAGTCCGGAATCTGGCTCGGGCTCGCCGGCGCGCTGGCGCTGATGACCAAATATTGGGTGCTGACCATGATCGGCGCCATCGGGCTCGCCGCACTGATCCATCCCGAACGGCTGAAATTCCTGCTGTCGCCGGCGCCCTGGGTCGCGATCGTGACGATGGCCGTGGCGATGATCCCGCACATCGTCTGGCTTGCGGATGCCCATTTCGTGCCGCTGACCTATGCCGGCGATACCTACAGCATCGAGGATGCCGGCCTCGTGCATCAGCTCGTGTTCGGTTATGTCCTGCACAATGTCGCGCTGCTGGCTCTTCCCGTGGCGCTCGCGGCACTCGCGATGGCGCTGGTGCCGCCTTGGCTGACACTGCTCGTGCGCGCGCCGCTGCGCATCGTCACGCGGGCCTGGGCGCGCGGTGTCAATCCGGGCGTCAATGTTTCCCAGGCGCTGAACATCTGGATCATCCAGATCATCGTCGCGGCCGGGCCGCCGCTCGGCGCGCTCGTGTTCTCCATCTACATGAAGACCGATTGGGGCATCTCGCTGTTCTTCCTGGTGCCGCTTGCGCTGGTCGCGATTCCGGCGCTACGGGTGCAGAGCGCGACGCTGTTCAATATCGTCGTGATCTGGCTGGTGCTCAGCGTCGCGACGCTGGTTGCCTCGCCCTGGATCGCGGCACGCGAGATGGCGGCGAATTCGGACAACACGGCGACCTATGGTGCGCGCTCGGAGCTTGCGCGCGAGCTGACGCAGGCCTGGCATTCGCGCTTCGCCTCGCGCTGGGCGATCGTCGCCGGCACGATGGAATCAATCCAGCCGATGGTGTTCTACAGCCCCGACCATCCGGTTGCGTTCATCCCGAACGAGGCCTGGTCCTCCGGGCTGACGTCACTGGATGACGTCAAGAAATACGGTTTTATCGGCGTGTTCGATCCGACCGATGGTCGCCTGCCTGCATTCGAAAAATGGGTGTCCGAGATAGCGCCGAACGCCGAGCGCATGGTGATGACGACGCGCCGCTTCACCCACGGCAAGGCCGGCCCGTCGATGAGTTGGAACGTCTACATCGCCCCGCCGGCGAAGTGATCGAGGGGCCTAAACCCCTTCCTCGTTGAATTTGCTTTCAACGAGTTCGGCAATCGCCACGAGCGCGGCTTCGGCATCGTCGCCGGCGGCGGCGACCGTGATCGTCGTGCCCGGTCCTGCCGCGAGCATCATCAGACCCATGATCGAGGTGCCGCCGACGGTCTCGCCGCCGCGCGTCACCCACACCTGCGCGTTGAAGCGCTCGACCGCCTGGACGAATTTCGCCGAGGCGCGCGCATGCAGGCCGCGCTTGTTGATGATCAGGAGCTCTTTGGAGATCGCGCCCGCGGGCACGCCTGTCCCCGCTTGTGGCGCGTCGTCGCTCATTTGCCGGCGAGCACCCGACTGGCGATGGTGACGTATTTGCGGCCGGCTTCCTGGGCCATCGCGATGGCGTCGGGCAGCGGCCGCTCCTCGCGCACCTTGGCGAGCTTCACCAGCATGGGCAGGTTGATGCCCGCGAGCACTTCGACCTTCGGCCGGCTCATGCAGGAAATCGCAAGGTTCGACGGGGTGCCGCCGAACATGTCGGTGAGGATCGCAACGCCGTCGCCGGAATCGACGCGGTTAACCGCCTCGATGATGTCGCTTCGGCACAGATCGGAATCGTCTTCGGCACCGATCGTAATCGCTTCAATTTGCTTTTGTGGGCCCATGACGTGTTCAAGCGCTGCCTTGAATTCGTCGGCAAGGCGCCCGTGGGTCACAAGTACTAGACCAATCATCGGAAAACTCCCGCGGGCGCTTTTGGTGCACCGCACGAACGCGCCACTTTGACCATCCAGAGCCCCCGCGCAAGGGGGGATGTTGCGTATCTCCCTGAATCTAGACGGATGGATAAGGGGAGCTGCGCCGGTCTATTCGGTCGCGAGTGTGGGGTTCATATGGTTACCATTTCCCTTCAAACAATCGCCTCAAGGGTGAGCCGGAGGTTAACTCTTGGTAGTGGTCAAGGCTGCGACAACCAAGGGGAGGGGCGAATGGCCGCGCCCGACCGGGATTCGCGGTATTTCGACACCCAAAATGGTGGTTTTCAGCGATTCCGCCGGCGGCAGCCGTTCGGCGTCGTCGGCTTCCAGATCGACCACGAGGCCGACCGTCGCATGCTCCACGAAGTCGCAGCCGCGGATTCCCAGTCCCCGGATCTCGATCAGGCCGGCCAGCAGGGGGGCGGGCCGGACCGCAATTTCATGGCCGACTGTCGCCAGATGGACACGGTCGTCGCCGACCAGGACGGCGTCGTCGACCACGCCTGAGCGCCCCGCCATGATCAAATCGAAGGCAAGGCGCGATTTGCCGGCGCCCGAGGGCCCGCGGATCAGCACCGCCAGGGGGCCGACCTTGACCGCGGAGGCGTGAACGCTCGGCCCGCGTTCGTTCAAACCGCCTTGGCTCATAGCGCCGGCAGCCTCACCACGAAGTGCGCGCCGGCAACTGTCGGCGCACCATCCTCGTCGGCAGGGCCGGCGCGATTCTCCGCCCAGATGCGCCCGCCATGGGCATCGACGATCTGCTTGGAGATCGACAGGCCGAGGCCGGAATTCTGCCCAAAACCCTGGTGCGGCCGGTCGGTGTAGAAGCGCTCGAAGATGCGCTCCAGCGCGTCGTCACGGATGCCCGGGCCGTCGTCGTCGACCACGATCTCGATCTCGCCGCGGACACGGCGGCAGGTCAGGCGCACCTTGGCTCCGGGCTCGGAGAATGACTGCGCGTTGGAGAGCAGGTTGGAGACCACCTGCCCGAGCCGCGAATCATGGCCGGTGACCGCAAGCGAGTCCGTCGGGCCGCGGCCCTCGAAGCGCGCTTCGACGGCGACGTCGTGGCCGAGTTTTGTCTCATTGGCGACGGCAACCAGCGTGCCCAGGAGCCGCTTGAGATCGACCGGGACAGCATCCTGCCGCTGCAATTCGGCATCGAGCCGGCTTGCATCCGAGATGTCCGAGATCAGGCGGTCGAGCCGCTTGACGTCGTGCTCGATCACTTCGAGCAGGCGGGCACGGCTGGTCTCGTTGCGCGCCAGCGGCATCGTCTCGACCGCGGAGCGCAGCGAGGTCAGCGGGTTCTTCAACTCGTGGGCGACGTCGGCGGCGAACATCTCGATCGCCTCGATCCGCTTGTAGAGCGCGCCGGTCATATCGCGCAGCGCGCCGGAGAGATGGCCGATCTCGTCGCGGCGGCGGGTGAAGTCGGGAATCTCGACGCGGGTCTTGATGCGGCGGCGGACCAGCTCGGCGCTGTCGGCGAGCCGGCGAACAGGACCTGCAATCGTGCTCGCGAGCAGCAGCGACAGCATGATCATGACCGCGGCGGCGACGCCGCCGACCTTCAGGATCGCCAGGCGCTCGGCCGTGACCATTTGATCGATTTCGTCGCCCTGGGTCGACAGCATCAGCGCACCATGGATGGCGCGCGCACGCTGCACGGGGACCGCAACCGAGACAATCACCTCGCCGCGTGCATTGACTCGAACCATCGAGCGCTTCTGGCCCTGAAGCGCATCGGCGACTTCCACATAGCCGTTGCCGTTCTCGCGCCCGAGTTCGCGGTAGAGCGGCAGGTCACCGCGGTTCAGCCAGGTGCGGGTCGCGACCATGGCGCGCTCGACCAGCCCGGGTTTCTCGGACGGTGGCGGTAGCGGGAAGGCCCTGAGAACGTCGAGGTCACGGCTGTCGAGCAACACCGAACCGTTGGGATCGAATATCCGCGCGCGGGTCTTGGTAGGCGAGATCAGCGTGCGCAACACCGGCGCCACGCGCTCGGGATTGATCGGAAAATCCAGCGAATCGTCGGGCCCGCCATAGCTCTCACCCAGTTTCAGGTCGAGCAGCCGCTCGGGATCGACGGTGATCGCATTGGTCTGCACCGTCGCCGAGGCGCCAATGGCGCCGGCGATGATTTCGGCCTGCACCAGCAGGCTCTGCGCGCGCGCGTCGATCAGGCCGGCGCGGAACTGCGACAGATACAGGATGCTCGCGACCAGGGCGACAAGGCCCGCGAGGTTGAGCGAGACGATGCGGCGGGTCAGGCTCGAGAAGGACAGCGCGAAGAAGAATTGCCCGGCGCGCTTGAGCCAGTTCAGCGGTCCCCAGCCGCGCGCGACCGGCTTGTCGTCATGCTCCGAGGCGCCGTGGGCGGTAACGTCCTCGGCGTTCGAACTCGGATCAGGCTGCGTTCGGTCAAGCAATGCTTACGCCCGCGTTAGGACAGCTCGTGCGACGGTCCCCGCATCCTAGAGCATGATCCGGAAAAGTGTGCAGCGGTTTTCCGAAAAGATCATGCTCAAACAATAACCTGAAGCGCGATCACATCGCGCTTCAGAGCATGCCCGGTTCTGATGGAATCAGAACCGGCGCAGCCCTCATCTGTTGTAAAGGCGCGGGCGCCTCAGGCTTCCTTGAAGCGGTAGCCGACGCCATAGAGCGTCTCGATCATCTCGAAATCGTTGTCCGTCACCTTGAACTTCTTGCGCAGCCGCTTGATGTGGCTGTCGATGGTGCGGTCGTCGACATAGACCTGGTCGTCATAGGCGGCGTCCATCAGCGCGTTGCGGCTCTTGACCACGCCGGGCCGTGTCGCCAGTGCCTGGAGGATCAGGAATTCGGTGACCGTCAGCGTCACCGGCTCGTTCTTCCAGGTGCAGGTATGCCGTTCCGGGTCCATGCGCAGCAGGCCGCGGTCGAGTGCCTTGGCGTCGTTCTCCTTCGGCGCGACGGTCGGATCTTTCGGCGCCGAGCGGCGCAGCACCGCCTTGACGCGTTCGACCAGCAGGCGCTGCGAGAATGGTTTGCGGATGAAATCGTCGGCGCCCATCTTGAGGCCGAACAGTTCGTCGATCTCCTCGTCCTTGGAGGTCAGGAAGATCACCGGCAGGTCGGACTTTTGCCTGAGTCGGCGCAGCGTCTCCATGCCGTCCATGCGCGGCATCTTGATGTCGAGGATGGCGAGATCGGGCTGGGTGGTGCGGAAACCGTCAAGCGCGGAAGCGCCGTCGGTGTAGGTCATGATGCGATAGCCTTCGGCTTCCAGCGCGATCGAGACGGATGTGAGAATGTTGCGGTCGTCGTCGACCAAAGCGATTGTGGGCATGAGCCTCTGCTTTCTGCTTTCCGTTTGGGTCGTGGCTTAAACGGCGAGCAATCCAGTGATGCGCCGCATACATGGGTGCCGAATTGGCATTCGAACCTTGTCACCGAGCAATGCAAGCTGGGCTGAAGTGTGACCAAGTTCCACGAAACACGGCGGATTCGCCGCATATCGACCCATAACCGGGCCCCGGTTTACCCGAAAAAAGGCCTGCCTTGCAACCACCTGAGTCGAGAAAGCCCATGCAACCGACCTCCGATCTCGCACCCGAAAAGCTCGCCAAATCGCTGCTCAGGCGATCCCGGCAGGGGGCGCTCGCGACCCTTATGTCGGGCAGCGGCGATCCCTATTGTTCCCTGGTCAATCTGGCCAGCCATCCGGACGGTTCCCCGATCCTGCTGATCTCCCGATTGGCGGTTCATACCAAGAACATTCTCGCAGACAGCCGGGTCTCTCTGATGCTGGACGAGCGCGCCGCCGGCGATCCGCTGGAAGGCGCCCGGATCATGCTGTCCGGCCGGGCGGAAGAGGCCGGCGACGAGAGGGATCTGCTCCAGCGGCGGTATCTCAATGCCCATCCTTCGGCGGAAGCCTTTGTTTCATTTAAGGATTTTTCGTTCTTTCGGATCCAGCCCACCGGAACCCATCTGGTCGCGGGCTTCGGCCGAATCGTCGATCTCAAGCCTGAGCAGTTTCTCACGGATCTCGCCGGTGCCGAGGACCTGCTGGCGGCGGAGGAAGGCGCGGTCGAGCACATGAATGCCGACCACCGCGACGCCATGGGACTTTACGCAACAAAGCTACTCGGCGCGGCCGCAGGCGACTGGCGCTGCACCGGCTGCGACCCCGAAGGCATCGACATGCAGGACGGCCAGATCGCGCTGCGGCTGGATTTTCCGGAGCGGGTCACCAACGGCACGGCACTGCGCGAGATGCTGGTTCGCCTCGTTGGCGAGGCGCGCGCGAAGGCAGGCTGAACGCAACAATTTGAACGCTGCTGCCCATCGCTGCGACCCAAGACCGTAATGGTCTCAAGGCGCGCAGCGAGAGGGTTCATGACACGTCGTCGTTTGACGCTGGTCGCAGTTTTGGCGCTCGCGATCACTGCATCGCTGGCCACGCCCGGCCTTGCCCAGAAGGGCAATCTCGCGACGGAGAGCGCCAGGATCAACGAGCTCACCAGGGCCGGCAGATATTCGGAAGCGCTTCCGTTGGCGCAAGGCATGGTCGCGAGCCTGGAGAAGAGCGACAACGGCCGCGAACTTGCCGCTGCATTGAACAATCTTGGTCAGGTCTATGCCGGTCAGGGCCGGGACGATCTCGCCGAGCCGCTCTACAAGCGTTCGATCGCATTGATGGAGAAGGCGCTCGGTCTCGACAACGCACTGGTCGCGGCCGAACTGACCAATCTCGCCGCGCTGTATCAGCGGCAGAGCCGCTTTGCCGAGGCCGAGCCGCTGTTCAAGCGCGCGCTGGCCGTCCGGGAGAAGAGCCTGTCACGCGAGCATCCCGATGTCGGCCAGGCCTTCAACAATCTGGCCACGCTCTATGTCAGGCAGCAGCGCCAGGCCGAAGCCGAGCCGCTGTTTCAGCGCGCGCTCGCGATCTACCAGAAGGCCGCCGGGCCCGAGCATCCTGCGGTCGCCACGGTCTTGAACAACATCGGCCAGGTCGATCGCGATCTCGGCCGCGACGCTGATGCCGAAGCGCCGATCAAGCGTTCGCTCGCGATCCGGGAAAAAGCGCTGGGGCCCGATCATCCCGACGTCGCGCGGTCCCTCAACAATCTCGCCGGCCTCTACGAGCACCAGCAGCGCTATGCCGATGCCGAGCCGCTGTATCGCCGCGCGCTCGCCATCCGCGAGCGTGCGCTTGGGCCGGATCATCCTGATGTTGCGACATCCACCAGCAATCTCGCTTATTTCCTCTTTGTTTCCGGGCGAACTGCGGACGCGTTGCCGCTCGCGGAAAAAACGCTTGCGAACGATCGCGCGCAGCTGCGCGTGGTGCTGCCGATTCTGTTTGTGGCGCGCCAGCAATCGCTGCTGCCGCAGGACAAGGCGCTGGACGAGGCGCTCGCCGCGATCCAGCGCGGCACGCAATCCTCCGCCGCATCGGCCGTGAACAAGCTCGCGGTGCGGCTCGCCGCCGGCAGCGATCGTCTCGCCGAGCTGGTGCGCAAGGACCAGGATCTCGGAGCCGAATCCGAAGCGTTGGACAAAGCGATCATCGCGGCCGTGTCGAAGCCGTCGGCGCAGCGCGACGTTCCCTCCGAGCAGCGCAGCCGCGCGCGGATCGCAGCCATCGCAAGCGAGCGCACCGGCTTGCAGAAGGCGCTTGCCATTGAATTCCCCGACTATGCCTCGCTCTCCAACCCGCTGCCGTTGACGGTCAAGGACGTCCAGCCGCTGCTATCGGCCGATGAGGCGATGGTGCTCTATTCCGTCATCGACAACCGCAGCTATGTCATTGCCATCACGCGCGAGAGCGCCGACTGGAGCGAGATTCCGCTTGGCGCCGACGCGCTGGCGCAGAAGGTCACGTCTTTCCGCAGGGGTCTCGATGTCGGCAAGGCGCGCGGCGGCTCCGGCAAATCAGGTCTGTTCGACCTCGCGCTCGCCAATGAACTCTATGTCACGCTGCTCGGCCCGGTCGAGGCGCTGACCAGGGACAAGCGCAGCCTGCTCACAGTGCCGTCGGGCGCGCTCACTGCGCTGCCGTTTCACTTACTCGTCACGGAGACACCGCAAGCAGCGATACCGGAGACCCTCGAAGGCTATCGCAGCGCCGCCTGGCTGCTGCGGCGTCAGGCCGTCTCGGTATTGCCATCGGTGGTCAGCCTGAAATCGCTGCGCGCCTTTGCGCGCAAGGATCAAGGCGTCAAGCCGATGACCGGCTTTGGCGATCCCGTGTTCAATCCCGCCGAGGCCGGTCCGTCCGACCGGCGCACAGCAGGCGGCAAGGTCACCGCGCGCGGCATCGCGACGATTGCCTATACCGATTTCTGGCGCGGCGCGGGCGTCGATCGCGCGCGGCTTGCGCAAGCGCTGCCGCAACTGCCCGATACGGCGGACGAGCTGAACGCCGTGGCGAAAGATGTCGGCGCGACTGATGCCGACATTCATCTCGGCCGCGATGCCAGCGAAGCGACGCTCAAGCGTGCACCGCTCGCTCAATACAGCATCATCTACTTTGCGACCCATGGCCTCGTCGCCGGCGATATCAAGGGTGTGGGCGAGCCGTCGCTTGCGCTCTCGATTCCCGACCAGCCCTCGGAGCTCGACGATGGCCTGCTCACGGCGAGCGAAGTTGCCCAGCTCAAGCTCAATGCAGATTGGGTCGTGCTGTCGGCCTGCAACACGATCGCGGGCGACAAGCCGGGCGCCGAGGCCCTGTCGGGACTGGCGCGCGCCTTCTTCTATGCCGGCGCACGCGCGCTGCTGGTTTCGCATTGGGCCGTGGATTCGGAGGCTGCTACCCGCTTGACCACTTCGACTTTCGATCTGCTCAAAAACGAACCAAGAATCGGTCGAGCCGAAGCATTGAGGCGCGCGATGTTAACCTACCTGGACGACACCTCGTCCCCCCGCAATGCTTATCCCGCGATGTGGGGACCGTTCGCACTCATTGGCGAAGGTGCGGTACGATAGAACAACCCCTTGTATTGTGCGTCGCAACAATCGAATGGAACGCTGAACTGAGTGTTTGGTTGCGCGACCATCAGTGATTTTTTGACGCGTCTGCTCAGAGCAGGCATGCGCGACTTTTGGCTCAGTCCTTGAATAAACCAAATCCCAAGGGATCAGCTTGGCAACGTCAGCGTTCACCGATATTAGGTCGTCCAACCGAGGCTGGACGGCCTATTATTAACGGTGGCCGCGACGGCGCCACGCATGATCGCGCTGAGTGTCGCGGGTTCTAGGAGGATTTTTCGTGCAAGAGACGGGCGTGCGCAACGGTGCCTTCGGCGCCGACAAATTCGGCTTAAAGAATCTCAAGCAGGTTCACTGGAACCTGGGCGCACCGCAACTCTATCAACACTCACTCTCCGCAGGCGAGGCGGTGCTGTCCGCCGACGGTTCGCTCTGCGCCGATACCGGCGAGTTCACGGGCCGCAGCCCGAAGGACAAGTTCACGGTGCGTGACGCCACCACCGACAAGAAGATGTGGTGGGCCGGCAACCAGTCGATCACTGCCGAGCAGTTCGAGACGCTCTATCAGGATTTCCTCAAGCACGCCGAAGGCAAGAGCCTGTTCGCGCAGGACCTCTATGGCGGCGCCGATCCGGCCTACAGGATCAAGACGCGCGTCTTCACCGAGCTCGCCTGGCACTCGCTGTTCATTCGCACGCTGCTGATCCGCCCCGAGGCGGTCGAGCTGTCGAGCTTCACGCCGGAGCTCACCATCATCGACATGCCGAGCTTCCGCGCCGATCCGAAGCGCCATGGCTGCAAGTCGGAGAACGTCGTCGCGATCGACTTCGCCCGCAAGATCGTCCTGATCGCCGGCTCCTACTACGCCGGTGAGATGAAGAAGTCGGTCTTCACCACGCTGAATTACTATCTGCCCGAGCGTGGCGTGATGCCGATGCATTGCTCGGCGAACGTCGGCGCGAATGGCGATTCCGCGATCTTCTTCGGCCTGTCAGGCACCGGCAAGACCACGCTGTCGGCCGATCCCAACCGCACGCTGATCGGTGACGACGAGCACGGCTGGGGCCCGAACGGCATCTTCAATTTCGAGGGCGGCTGCTACGCCAAGTGCATCAAGCTCTCGCAGGAAGCCGAGCCCGAGATCTACGCGGCGTCGACCCGCTTCGGCGCGGTGCTCGAGAACTGCGTGCTCGACGAGGACACCCGCATCGTCGATTTCGACGACGGCTCCAAGACCGAGAACACGCGCTCGGCCTATCCGCTCGACTTCATCCCGAACGCCTCGCGCACCGGCCGCGCACCGCAGCCGAAGAACGTGGTGATGCTCGCCGCCGACGCCTTCGGCGTGCTGCCGCCGATCGCAAAACTGTCGCCGGCGCAGGCGATGTATCACTTCCTCTCCGGCTACACCGCCAAGGTCGCCGGCACCGAGCGTGGTCTCGGCAACGAGCCGCAGCCGGAATTCTCGACCTGCTTCGGTTCGCCCTTCCTGCCGCTCGATCCGTCCGTCTACGGCAACATGCTGCGTGACCTGATCGCCCAGCACAATGTCGATTGCTGGCTGGTCAACACCGGCTGGACCGGCGGCAAGTACGGCACGGGTTCGCGCATGCCGATCAAGGTGACGCGCGCGCTGCTGACCGCAGCCCTCGACGGCTCGCTTCGCAACGTCGAATTCCGCACCGACAAATATTTCGGCTTCGCGGTCCCCACCGCGCTGCCGGGTGTGCCGAGCGAGATCCTCAATCCGGTCAACACCTGGAAGGACAAGGACGAGTTCGACAAGACCGCGCGCGCGCTGGTCGGCATGTTCCAGAAAAACTTTGCCAAGTTCGAAGCCCAGGTGGATGCGGAAGTGCGTGCGGCTGCGCCGGACGTTAAGCTCGCGGCGGAGTGAGGTCGCTCTGTCTTGATTGCAAAAGGGCGGCCGTGAGGCCGCCCTTCTTGTTTGTGGGCCCAAGCGCGAACCACACACTCGGTGTCGTCCCGGCGAAGGCCGGGACCCATACGGCGCGATCTATCGAGGGAGTTTAGTGCAAGTACCGGCGAAGAAGGGATCACTAAGAATCGTCGCCAAATCACTTCCTGTGGTTGGGTCCCGGAGCTGCGCTCCGCTTCGCTGCGCTTGTCCGGGACGACAGTCACGCCTTGAAATACGCGATCTGCGTCGTCGTCGCGAGCAGCCGTCCGTTCGGCGACCACAACTCGGCGTTCTGGTCGGCGTAGCTCTTGTGCATGATCTTCGAGTCGGCCGTCGCGAGCACGCGCGTGATGTTTTCGGCCGCGAGCTCTTCGCTGTCGGTGTGGAAATACGTCGTCAGTGACACCGTGCCGAACGGCACCAGCTCGCGCCTTGCGTGGAAGATGCGACCGAAGAAGGCGTCCGACATCGACATCAGGGACGGCATGTCGAGCTTGCGCGGCTCGCGATCGCTGATCCAGAGCTTTGAGTAAGTGCTGGCGAGCTCTGGTTGCGGCGGCCCCAGCCGCATCTCACCCTCGACGAAGCGGAAGTCGTATTGGTTGGCCCAGGACGCCGAAATCTTCGGGAACGGCAGCGTCGCTTCGAACGGCTTTGTATCCGGATATTGCGCCACCCTGTGCTCCCAGGACGGCCGGCGCTCCGCGAATACGGCGGTGGCGAGCGTCGCCACCTCGCGGCCGCCCTGCGACAGTTCGACGCTCCAGTGCTGGCTGGAGCGATTGGCCTTCACCAGCCGGATGTCGAGATCGAACGGGCCCTTGGCGATCGGCGCGCAGTAGTTGACGGTCAGCGCCAGCGGGTCGCCGGCGCGTTGCGGATGCTCGATCAGCGCGCGCAGAATGGTCGCGGCGGTGGCGCCGCCGAACGGTCCGACGAAGGCCCAATAGTCGTCGCTGGTGTGGCCCTGCCAGCTCGAGTCCCCGGCTGTGATGCGGGTGGCGTCGTCGAAGGGATGCGGGAGCTTGGCGTGCATTGTCATGTCCGGCGTTCAATGATGGACGTCATATCACGTCCGCCACCGGCTTGTGCAATTACCTCGGACGTAGCCGATTTCACGCTGCGAAAAAATCAGCTCGCCGCGTCGCGCAAATCCTCCGCCGTCTGGAATGGCGGTGTGACCGGATTGACCGGCACGTTCCAGATTTCCTCGGCATATTCGCGGATGGTGCGATCGGAGGAGAACCACGCCATGCGCGCGACGTTGAGGATGGAGGCGCGGGTCCAGGCCGGCGCGACCTGCCAGCGTGCATCGACCGCACGCTGCGCCTCGTAATAGGAATCGAAATCGGCGCTGACCATGTAGTGGTCGAGATAGCGCAGCGCGTGCGCGATGGATTCGAAGCGGCCGGGATCGCCCGGCGAGAATTCGCCGGCGCCGATCGCGTTGATGGCGCGCTGAAGCTTCGGCGATTTGCGAATCACGTCGGAAGCATCCAGTCCCTGTTTGCGCCGGATCATTACGTCGCCGGCCTCCATGCCGAAGATCGCGATGTTTTCCAGGCCGACCTGGTCGCGGATCTCGATATTGGCGCCGTCGAGCGTGCCGATGGTGAGGGCGCCGTTCAGCGATAGCTTCATGTTGCCGGTGCCGGAGGCCTCCATGCCGGCGGTCGAGATCTGCTCGGAGAGGTCGGCCGCGGGAATGATCACTTCGGCGAGGCTGACATTGTAGTCGGGCAGGAAGACGACCTTCAGCTTGCCGCCGATCGCGGGATCGTTGTTGACGACCTCCGCGACATCGTTGATCAGCTTGATGATCAGCTTGGCATAGCGATAGCTTGCCGCGGCCTTGCCGGCGAAGATTTTCACCCGCGGCACCCAATTGCCGTTGGGATCGTCCTTGATCGACTGATACAGCGCGACCGTCTCGATGACGTTGAGGAGTTGGCGCTTGTATTCGTGGATGCGCTTGATCTGCACGTCGAACAGCGCGGTCGGATCGATCTTGATGCCGAGACGCTCGCCGATCAGGCGCGCCAGCGCCGTCTTGTTGTGAAGTTTGACGGCGCGGAATTTGCGCTGGAATTCGACGTCGCTGGCGCGCGCCTCGAGTAGAGAGAGCTGCGTCGGGTCGTCGAGCACGGCTTCGCCGCAGGTCTCGCGCAACAGGTCGGTGAGCTTCGGGTTCGCCAGCATCAGCCAGCGGCGGAAGGTGATCCCGTTGGTCTTGTTGGTGATGCGGCCGGGATAGAGATGGTTGAGATCGTGGAACACGGTCTCGCGCATCAGGTCCGAATGCATCGCCGAAACGCCGTTGATGCGGTGCGAGCCGACGAAGGCAAGCTGGCCCATGCGCACGCGGCGGCCGCTCTTCTCGTCGATCAGCGAGACCGAGGCGCGGAAATCGATGTCGCCCGGCGCGCGCGCTTCGGCCAGCGCGAGGTGCTGCACGTTGATGCGGTAGATGATCTCGAGATGGCGCGGCAGCAGGCGCTCGAACAGCTCGACCGGCCAGGTCTCCAGCGCTTCCGGCAACAGCGTGTGGTTGGTGTAGGACAGCGTTGCGACCGTGATCTTCCACGCCTCGTCCCAGCGGAAATTGTGCAGGTCGATCAGAATACGCATCAGCTCGGTGACGGCGAGGCTCGGATGGGTGTCGTTAAGCTGCACCGCGACCTTGGACGACAGGCTGCGGAGCTGGCCGTCAGAGGCGAGGTGCCGCTTGATGAGATCCTGGAGCGAGGCCGAAACGAAGAAATATTCCTGCCGCAGGCGCAGCTCGCGCCCCGCAGGGCTCTCATCGTTCGGGTAGAGGAATTTGCAGATCGCCTCCGCGCGCGACTGCTCGGAGCTGGCGCTGACATAGTCGCCCTTGTTGAACGCGTCGAGCTTCAATGGATCGGGCGAGCGCGCGGACCACAGGCGCAGCGCGTTGACGTGCTGGCCGCGCCAGCCGACGATCGGCGTGTCATAGGCGAGTGCCTGCACGGTCTCGGCCGGATGCCAGATCGCGCGGTCGCGGCCCTTGTCGTCGACATGCTCGACGCCGCCACCGAAATTGATGTCGTAGATCACCTCCGGTCGCTGCAACTCCCAGGGGTTGCCGAAGCCGAGCCATTCGTCCGGATATTCCTGCTGCCAGCCCTGATTGATGATCTGGCGGAACAGACCGTAATCGTAGCGGATGCCGTAGCCGATCGCGGGGATCGACAGCGTCGCCATGCTCTCCATGAAGCAGGCGGCGAGACGGCCGAGGCCGCCATTGCCGAGCGCCGCATCCGGCTCGCATTTGCGCAGCTCAGGCAGCGACACCCCGAGATCGCCGAGCGCGACCTCGAAGATCTTCAAGAGCCCCATGTTGTTGAGCGCGTCGGTGAAGAGGCGGCCGATCAGGAATTCGAGCGAGAGATAATAGACGCGCTTGCGGCCTGCGTCGTAGCTGCGCTTCTCGGCCGTGAGCCAGCGATGCACGATACGGTCGCGCAATGCCAGTGCGGCGGCCTGGTACCAGTCGTGCTTGGTCGCCATGCCCGCGTCCTTGCCGATGGCAAGGCGCAGCTTCGCCAGGATCGCGCCCTTGATCTCCGACAAGGCGAGTTCGTCGATGGGCTGACCGGGGGTGGGGAAATTTGGCTGGAACGATTGATCTTGCAAGGCCGTCACTTCCTGGTCGCGAGAACACCACTGAACCCTACGCGTCTTGTAACCTTAAGCGTCTTGCCCCTGCACCGGAACCATCCCTGGCGCGGCCGTGCACTGCGCTGGCGCAAAATTATGCAAGGAACGGGCCGGTTTGGGAATCCGGATGCGTACGGAGGAACGCCGATTTCGTGCTAGATTGCGCGCAGATTCAGCCATCACTGTGGAGGAGACGCCCCATGAGACTGCTGATCGAAATCGCCGCCGCAGCGCTTCTCGTCATCTGCATCGCCAGTTCGAGCGCCGCCTTCGCTGCCGGCAAGCGCAGCGCCGATGGCCTCAGCTGCGGCTTTACCGTCCCGCAGAATGCATCGCCAGCCGCGCGCTGTGCCGCCATCAAACGCCAATGCGGCGGCAAGTTTTATGCGAGCGCGTGCGGGGACAAGTTGATGTCGGCGGCGAATTGAGCAGTTGCGGCGAAGCGAGACTGCCACCCCATCGTCGTCCTGGCGAAACTTATGGCGGATCGCTTTCGACGATATTTATTCCTTCATTGCTGAGCGCCTGCATGACCGCTTCGATGTCTTCGGGAGCCATGGTGGTTGATGGCAACAAGTCGTTGAGCTGATCGAATGTGACGACACCTGTCGGGCGGTCGAGCTCCAGTGCCATTCGGATTGCATCCTGCAGTCTCACGTGTAGGTCCTCCAACAAACCCTTCTACCAAGAGGGAAGAGTCTCGATGTTGTATCGCTGTTACCTGGAACAAATTAAGAACACTTTAGCAAGTCTTTGATATATCATTGTGATTCGGCGCATCGCCGACACAATATCTAGGGTCTGACAGCCGTCGCGAGGACTACATGTCCACCATTGCCTTCGATCAATTTGCCATCACCCGGATCGCCGATTTTGCGCGGTCGCTGTCGCGGCTGCATCAGGCGGCGCGGCGTTATGCGGTCGACGACGACCAGTTCGATCGCGAGTTCAACGCGGTGTGCCAGTCGATCTGGGGCTACGCCATCGACGACATCAGCGACGATCTGTTCGCAGCCGAGGATCATCATTTCCTCGACACGCTGGACGAAGCGCATGCGCGCATCTTCGCGGCCGAGCAGGGCTACGACCTCGTCAGCGAGACGGGCATGCTGACCGACTGGTGGGGCTTTTGCTGGATGATCTTGGCCGAGAAGCGAGGCCTGCTGACGGCTGAAAACCGTGCTGCCGCGCGCGCGGCGATCGAGGAGAAATATCTGGCGGCGCCGAATGTGATCGGCGTGATTATTGGGCGGTGACGCCGTCTCCTTCGTCATTGCGAGGAGCGCAGCGACGAAGCAATCCAGAGTGCCACCGCAGAGGCAATTCAGAGCTGGGCCCTAATCCAGTCCCGCCCGCTTCGCCGATTTCGCCGACGCCTTCGGCACCGTGACATCCGGCAGCGTCTCGCGCACGATCTCGGCTGCCGGAGCGTCTGCCGCCACCGTCTCCGCCCGCACCGGAGCCACCTTCATCTCGCCGAGCCGGGCGCGGACCTGCGCGGTGAGGCCGGGATAGGAAGCGACCGGGGTGAACTCTGCGGTCTGATCCATGCCGAGGCGGACGCCGGTATAGGCGACCAGGCCGTCGGTGGTGGCGATGACGTCGCCGGCCTTCAGCGAACTATCCAGCGTCAAATCGACCGGAGCGAGCCCGGCTGGCTCGCGGCCGTTGCAGGTGCAGTCCGCGCGCAGCGCCTTGCGGTAAGCGAATGCGTTCTCGCTGTCGGCGTAGCGCTCGCCGGTCTGGGAATAGGCGCCGTCGATCGAGGAGCCGAAAAAAACTTTTGTCGTGCTGGCAGGACAGAAGGACTGACACATCTGTGCCGGCGAGGCGAGGCCGCGCATCAGCGGAAAATATTTGCCGTCACAGCTGCGCACGCAGAACGCCGGGCCGGAGCCACCGGCCGCGGCCGAGCGGGTTGGCGGCACATATTGCGGCTGAGCGGCCGGGTTCTGCTGACTGGCGAAGGGATCGACGAAGGAGTTCGCCTGTGGCACGTCCCGCTGCGGACGTTGCTGGGCTCCGCCGAAGAAGAAGTCGAACAGGCCTTCGGCCGAAACCGGGGCCGGGGCTGCAAGCAGCGGTGCTGCCAGGGTGGCGGCCACAAGCATCGCGCGACGCCGCTGGCGCGCATGGGACAACTCTGTACGCAACGCTTACTCCACCCGACGCTACCGAACCGGCCGGGACCCCTCGGGTCTCAGCACATGATTCACCATAAAGCGGGATGGTAAATGAGCGGTTGAAGGGGCGCCTCGCGCCATCAAGCCTTCAAGAATTCCGACGCCTTGTAGAGCGAGCGGAACGGCAGGCCGGCCGCACCAAAGGTATCGTCGGCGCCCTCCTCGCGGTCGACCATGGTCAGCACCAGCACCACTTCGGCGCCGGTCTCGCGCACGGATTCCACGGCCTGCATCGCCGAGCCGCCTGTCGTGGTCACGTCCTCGACGATCACGACGCGCTTGCCATCCAGTGTCTCGCCCTTCGGCAAACCTTCGATCGCGAGCTTGGCGCCATGCTCCTTCGGCTTCTTGCGCACGAAGAATGCCGCGATCGGATGGCCCTTGATCCAGGAGATCTGCGCCAGCGCACCGGCCAGCGGCACCGCGCCCATCTCGAGCCCGCCGATGAAATCGAGATTGTCGTCCTTCAGCGTCTCATAGGTCAGCTCGGCCAGCAGCGTCGCGCCCTCCGGGTCCAGCATGGTCGGCTTGAGGTTGAAATAGAAATCGCTCTTGCGGCCCGACGCGAGCGTCACCTCGCCGCGGCCGAAGGAGCGCCGGCGGATGATTTCGAACAGGCGGGCGCGGGAGGCTGATTTCGACACGGCGGTCCCTCGGGGGCGTTCTTGAAGGTGACGGAATTTATCCGCGACGGCAGTCACATTCCAGAGGGGGCGTCCCCCGTCAACAGGGATCGGCCATCCCGGTCCGTCGGTTGTGGGGGTGCAACTTTCTGGAGTAGGTGGATGCCCGAGATCTCGGGCAAGAAACTGGGCGAGAAACTGGGCAAGGAAACAGGCAAATGACCATCGAACTTCACACCTGGAACACGCCGAACGGCCGCAAAATCTCGGTCGCGCTGGAGGAAATGGGGCTGCCTTACAAGGTAATCCCGGTGAACATCAGCAAAGGCGAGCAGATGGCGCCGGAGTTCCTCAAACTCTCCCCGAACAACAAGATCCCCGCGATCCTCGACCCCGAGGGGCCGGACGGCAAGCCGGTCAGCATCTTCGAGTCCGGCGCGATCCTGCTCTATCTCGGCGAAAAGACCGGTAAATTCCTGCCGAAATCGCTCTCGGGGCGCATCCCCGTCTACGAATGGCTGATGTGGCAGATGGGCGGTTTCGGGCCGATGCCGGGCCAGGTGCACCATTTCATCGCGCTCGAGAACGAGCACGACCGCGCCTACGGCCTGAAGCGCTACATGGCCGAGACCCACCGGCTCTACGGCGTGCTGGACCGCCGCCTCGACGGCCACGACTTCGTCGCCGGCGATCTCTCGGTCGCCGATTTCGCCATTTTGGGCTGGGCCTGGCGCCACCCTCGCCACAAGGTTGATCTCGCCGGATTCCCCAACGTCAAGCGCTGGTACGACGCGCTGATGGCCCGCCCGGCGGTGAAGCGGGGGATGGAGGCGAAGCTGGATTGAGGTTTCCTCTTCTCCCTCGCCCCGTTCTTACGGGGAGAGGGGTGGGGTGATGGGCCTCTCTCCGCGCATGAGATGGTAGTGAGACCTGTACCCCCTCACCCGGATCGCAAAGGCGATCCGACCTCTCCCCGCAAGCGGGGAGAGGTTAAGGAAGAGCGCCTCACACCTTCCGCGCCTCGACCGCCATCCTGACCGCAAGCCCGGCGAGCACCGTGCCCATCAGCCAACGCTGCACCAGCATCCAGCTTGGCCGGCTCGCCAGGAACAGCGCGATCGATCCGGCTCCGAGCGCGATCATCGCATTGACGCTGACGCTGAGCGCGATCTGGATCGCGCCCAGCACCACCGACTGCGTCAGCACGCTGCCGGCCGCAGGATCGATGAACTGCGGCAGCAGCGCCAGGTACAGCATCGCGATCTTCGGATTGAGCAAATTGGTGACGAGGCCCATCGCAAATAATTTGCGCGGGCTGTCGATTGCGAGCTTCTTCACCTGGAATGGCGAACGTCCACCCGGCTTTACGGCCTGCCAGGCGAGCCACAGCATATAGCCGGCACCGGCAAAGCGCAGCGCGTCATAGGCGAAGGGAATGGCGAGCAGCAGCGCGGTGATGCCGAACGCCGCGCACAGCATGTAGAACACGAAACCGAGCGCGACGCCGCCGAGCGAGACGATGCCGGCCGCCGGCCCCTGCGTGATCGAGCGCGAGATCAGATAGATCATGTTCGGCCCGGGCGTGAGCACGAGACCGAGGCAGACGAGGGCGAAGCCGAGCAGGGCGGAGGTGTGGGGCATGAGCGAACCGGTGCGGGAGATGCACGCGTTCTAATATGCGTGGCGCGGTAGGGCCATGACGCAATTGCTCGGAGGACAATTCAACTGCGTCTCACTCGAGCGCCGTCCCGGCGAAGGCCGGGACGACATCGCGTAGTGGCGCAAGCGGCGAAGAGGTTTCAGTGCGCCTCGTCCCAATTCGTGGCCGCACGCGCATCCACATGCAGCGGCACCGACAGCAGCACGGCCGGGAACGGCGCGTCCTGCATGACGTGCTGCACGACGGGAAGCGTCTTCTCGACTTCCGCGTCCGGCACCTCGAAGATCAATTCGTCATGCACCTGGAGCAGCATCTGCGCCGAGAGCTTCTTCTCGGCCAGTGCGTCTTCGACCCGCGTCATGGCGCGGCGAATGATGTCGGCGGCGGTGCCCTGAAGCCGCGCGTTGATCGCGGCGCGTTCGTTGAACGCACGCACCGAGGCGTTGGAGGCCTTGATATCAGGGTAGTGGCACTTGCGGCCGAACAGCGTGGTGACGTAGCCGTGGTTCCGACAGAAGTCGCGCGTCTCGTCCATATAGGCGCGGATGCCGGGGAAGCGCTCAAAGTACTTCTTGATGTAGGCCGACGCTTCTTCTCGGGCGATGCCGAGCTGGTTGGCGAGGCCGAACGCCGAGATGCCGTAGATGATGCCGAAATTGATCGCCTTGGCACGGCGGCGGATCTCGCTCGGCATGCCCTTGATCGGCACGCCGAACATCTCCGATGCGGTCATCGCGTGAATGTCGAGGCCGTCCTTGAACGCCTGCTTCAGCACGGGAATGTCGGCGATCTCAGCCAGCAGCCGCAGCTCGATCTGCGAATAGTCGGCGGAGACCAGCTTGTGCCCGGGCGTCGCGATGAAGGCGCGGCGGATTTTTCTGCCGTCCTCGGTCCGGACCGGGATGTTCTGCAAGTTCGGCTCGTTCGACGACAGCCGGCCTGTCGTGGTCGCGGCCAGCGCGTAGGTCGTATGCACGCGATGGGTCTGCGGATTGACGTAGGTCGGCAGCGCGTCGGTATAGGTCGATTTCAGCTTGGAGACCTGGCGCCACTCCAGAATCTTCTTCGGGAGATCATGGCCTTGCTCGGCAAGATCATCCAGCACCTGTGCGGTGGTCGACCACGCGCCGGTTTTTGTCTTGGTGCCGCCGCTCAGCCCCATCTTGCCGAACAGGATGTCGCCGATCTGCTTGGGACTGCCGACATTGACCGGCTCGCCCGCGATCTCCTGGATCTCGGCTTCGACCCGCGCCGCGGTCTGGGCGAAGTCGCCAGAGAGGCGCGACAGCACCTGACGGTCGATCGAGATGCCGCGCCGCTCCATGCGCGCGAGCACCGACACCAGCGGCCGCTCCAGCGTCTCGTACACGGCGGTCATGTGCTCGGCGACGAGGCGCGGCTTCAGCACGCGCCAGACGCGCAGCGCCATGTCGGCGCCTTCGGCCGACAACGGCGCGGCCTTCTCGATCGGCACCTGGTCGAACGTGATCCTGCCCTTGCCGCTGCCGAGCAGCTCGCTCTCCTTCAGCATGGCGTGGCCGAACCAGCGTTCGGACAGCGAGTCCAACTCATTCGAGCCACGGCCGGCGTCGAGCACGTAGGAGATCAGTTTTGCATCGTCTGTGTTGCGCAAGGTGATGCCGTGCTGCGCCAGCATGACGGCGGTGAATTTGACGTCGAAGCCGATCTTGAGGACGCCCGCTGATTCCAGCACCGGCCGCAGCGCTTCGATCGCCTCGGTGTGCTTGACCTGGTCGGCGGCGAGGCCCGCGTCGAACAGGCCGCCGTCACCGCCGGACTGCTTGTGCGCCAACGGCACATAGCAGGCCTCGTTCGGTGCCAGCGCCAGCGCGACGCCGCAGAGATCGGCCTGCATCGGATCGATGGAGTTGGCCTTGATATCGATCGCGACATGACCGGCATCATGGATGCGCGCGATGAAGCCGTTGAGCTCAGTGATCGTCTTGATCGTCTGGTATTTGGCCCGGTCGACCGGCAGCTTGCGCAGCGCCTCCTCGCGCGCGGCAGCGAGTGAAATCGGCGCGCCCTTGAGGCTGGCCGATTTGTCGCCCTTGTCACCACCCTTTGCGGTGGCCGCAGGAGCTGCGAAGAGATCGCCTGATGTCTCGGACGATTTTGCCTTCGCGCCGTCGCCGCCTCTCGCACCGCTGCTGTTGCTCGCGTCAGCATCGACATTGGCGGGATCGATCTGGGAATAGTCGGCGACGCGGCGCGTCAGCGTGGAAAACTCCATCGCCTTCAGGAACGCGACCAGTTTTCGCGCGTCCGGCTCGTGGACCGCGAGGTCGTCGAGTGGCACGTCGAGCTCGACCTTGTCATCGAGCAGAACTAGTTTGCGCGAAATCCGCGCCTTCTCGGCATTCTCGATCAGCGCCTCGCGCCGCTTCGGTTGCTTGATCTCGGTGGCGCGGAACAAAAGCTGCTCGAGGTCGCCATATTCGACGATCAGTTGCGCCGCGGTCTTGATGCCGATGCCGGGGACACCAGGCACGTTGTCGGTGGAATCGCCGGCCAGTGCCTGCACCTCGACCACCTTCTCCGGCGGCACGCCGAACTTCTCGATCACCTCGGGAATGCCGATGCGGCGATCCTTCATGGTGTCGTACATCATGATCTTGTCGTTCACGAGCTGCATCAGATCCTTGTCGGAGGACACGATGGTCGTGTGGGCGCCGCGATCGGATGCCTGCCGCGCATAGGTCGCGATGAGATCGTCGGCCTCGAAGCCGCCCTGTTCCAGGCAGGGCAGGTCGAAGGCGCGCACGGCCTCGCGGATCAGCGCGAATTGCGGGATCAGATCGTCCGGCGCCGGCGGCCGATGCGCCTTGTACTCGGGGTAGATCTTGTTGCGGAACGTGACTTCCGACTTGTCGAACACGATCGCCAGATGCGTTGGCCGGTTGTCCGCGGGCATATCACGCAGCAGCTTCCACAGCATATTGCAGAAGCCAAGTACGGCATTGACCTGGAGCCCGTCGGACTTGCGGTTCAGCGGCGGCAGCGCGTGATAGGCGCGGAAAATGTAGCCGGAACCGTCGACCAGGAAGATGTGGTCACCCTTGCCGGCCGCCTTCGCCGCGACCGGTTTGGCAGCAGCTGTCGCAGCAGCGGATTTCGTGTCGGCTTTGGCGTCGGTCTTCGGGGATGTCTTGGGCATGGCCGCAATGTATGAATTTTTGCGGCAAAAGACAGCCTCCACCAGCCTGATTTTGCAGGCGCGCACAGGCAAATCCTGGCAGCATCACGCTTTGCGGCGCAGTTATCGCAGGCAGCTTTCGAGGAAGCCTGCGACTGCGCGCACCGCCGGCGCTCGACGCAAGTCGTTATGGACGATGAGCCAGACTTCGCGACTGACAGGCTTGCGGTCGGTGCTGCAACGCTCGAGTCGTCGATCGGGGTCGCCAAGAAACCGCGGCAGTGCCGCAAGCCCAACGCCGGCCCGGGCCGCAGCGGCCTGATTTTCGAGATCATTGGTCCGCAGCACGATCTGGCGGGTGCCCGCGATCTCCGTCAGCCATTGCTGCTGCGGAGTATCATCCATGCTGGCATCGTAAGCGATGAAAGCAAACGCATAGGGTGGCGTCTCCTTCAGGTAGGATGGCGCGCCGTAAAGGCCGAACTCGAAATGGCCGATCTTGCGGGCTATCAGCCCGGGCTGTGTCGGGCGGGAGAGGCGAAGCGCCAGATCGGCCTCACGGCGGCTGAGCGAAGCCGTTCGCTTCTCGCCGATCAGCTTGATGAGGATGCCCGGATAGCGCCGGCGCAACTGCATCAGCTTTGGAGCAATCAGGATATTGGCGAGCGAGGGCGGCGCGCTGATCGAGATCTCTCCGTCGAGTTCCGGCTTCGCTGCCCGTGCCGCGCGCTCCACCGCGAACGCGGTCTCTTCCATCTGCGCGCCTATCGCCGCAATCCGCTTGCCGTCTTCGGTGAGAACGTAACTGCGTGGCCGGCGATCGACGAGCTTGAGCGAAATGGATGTTTCCAGCGCGGCAACGCGGCGGGCCACCGTCACATGGTCGACGCCGAGACTCCTTGCCGCCGCCGACAGGCTTCCCTCGCGCGCCAGCGCCAGAAAATGATGCAGATCGGACCAGTCGATCATTGTTCAAAATCTCACAAGATAGTTTCATTTATGAGCAGTTTCGCAGAATTTGGAATGATCCCATAGTCCCTTCTTTGGCAGCGAGAGGGACGGGTCATGGCCGAGATCATCAGGTTGAAGGCGCCGGGAAGCGTGGAGCAGCTCGAACCGGCAACGGTCGATCTGGCACCGCCGGGGCGCGGCGAGGTCCAGCTCCGGCAGACCGCGATCGGCGTCAACTTCATCGACATCTATCAGCGTATGGGCCTCTACGCGCTTCCACCCGAAGCCATTCCCGGTGTCGAGGCGGTCGGAGTTGTCGCGGCGCTCGGCGAGGATGTAACGGGTCTCAAGGTCGGCGCCCGCGTCGCTTACGCGGGAGCGCCGGTCGGCGCCTACGCATCCGAACGCAATCTGCCGGCTTGGCGTTGTATTAAGCTGCCCGACGCTGTCGCCGACGAAGCGGTGGCCGCAACGTTCGTCAAGGGGATCACGGCGCACATGCTGCTCGATCGTGTATTTCCTGTCGGTCGCGGCACAACGGTTCTCGTCCACAGCGCAGCGGGCGGGCTCGGTCAATTGCTGACCCGCTGGGCCAGTGCACGTGGTGCCGTGGTGATCGGGACGGTGGGATCGCAGACGAAAGTCGAAATCGCCCGAGACGCCGGTGCGCGTCACGTCATCGTCGGGCGGGATGCCGATTTCGCGTCTGCAGTTGCGGATATCACCGGTGGGGCTGGGGTCGACGTTGCCTATGACGGAATTGGAGGAACAACCTTGCAAAGGACGCTGGGCTGCGTGAGGCCGTTCGGCGTGGTGGCCAGCATCGGCCAGTCCGGCGGTCCGATCCCGCCAATCGATGTCAACGACCTCGGGCCACGTCGCAGCCTGATGTTGGCGCGGCCAAGTGTCATGGCCTACGTCAACGATGCCGCTGAATACCGGTATGCGGCCGAGCGCGTGATCGCGGCGCTGACGGATGGTATCTTGCGGTCGACTGTCCATGCCTACAGCTTGCGTGATGCAGCGCGGGCGCAGGCCGACCTCGAGGCCGGGCGCACCACCGGGGCTCTCTATTTGTTGCCCTGATCGACCTATTCCGCAGCCTGCAACCGCACGCCCGACTTCTTCGGCGCGATCCAGAATGTCTCTGGCCGCTCGAACAGGAAGCCTGCGTGCAGCCGCAGCGCGGCGCGCCAGATCGCCAGCGATCCCAGCACGCCGACGATGGTGACGATCAGCGACACCGTGCCGATGTCGGAGATGATGCCGGTGTGCAGGAGTAACGTGCGCGTCGCGGCCATCGGCAGGAAGAAGGCGAGATAGATCACGATCGAATGCTCGCCGCAGAAGCGCAGGAAATTGCACCAATGCGCGCGCGCCAGCAGCGTGCCGAACGTGATGATGGCGCAAGCGCCGGCGAAGCCGAGCACGAGCGACACGATCTTCCATTCGCTGGCGCCGAGCGCGACGAGGCCGGCATTCACCAGCGCCCATGTCGCAAGCGCTGCGAGCGCGAGTGCTGGATGGCTGCGCGCGCGGTCCGACAGGGCGAACACGTAAGGCGCGAACAGATAGCCCGAATAGAAATAGACGAAGCGCGCACAGAACTCGTCGATCGCAGTCCAGCCGGTTGCGATGCGTGCCGTCTCCAGCGCGGCCGCCACGAGCCAGATCGCCGGTGCAGGGATTCGTCGTGTCAGTTTTGTGACGACGAAGAAGATCGGCAGCAGGTAGATGAACCAGAGCGTCCCGAACGGCTCGATGAAGGATTCGAGATAGAGCAGGCCTGCGTCGCGCCAGCTGGTTTCGGCTGCGAAAGCAGGCGCCTTGAAGCCGAACTGGATTGTCACCCAGACGACATAAAAATAAGCGAAATGCACCACCTTGCGGTCGAGATAGGTTCGCCAGTCCCGATTGATCACCAGTGGCAGGAACAGGCCCGAAATCAGGAAGAAGTCCGGCATCCGGAACGGCTTTGCGAAGGCCACCAGGACATGCATGAAACCAGTCTCGCCGGCGGCGAGCTCGACCCCCAGCACCGAATGCATCATCACGACCATGACGATGCAGATGCCCTTGGAATAGTCGACCCAATCGACACGCGCGGCGGCCGGGGCCTGAAGCCGCCCGTTCGCGGCGATTGTGCCGGATGGTGTCATGGTGTCCCTGTTCGAACCGAGTTCCGTCCGGCTCTGTCCGGGCGTGGGGCAGTGTGGGGCCTTGCGGTTTACGATTTCTTTACCGGTACAATTTGCGTGCCGGTTTTTGTGTGCGGACTGTTCTCTCCCTCGAGGAAAGTGCTAAACCGCCCCGCATTGGGGTTTCGTTAACCAAGCCAGAGCAGGGATTTTCATGCGCATCGCGATGATCGGCACGGGCTATGTGGGACTGGTGTCCGGCGCCTGCTTTGCGGATTTCGGCCACGACGTCACCTGCGTCGACAAGGACGAGAAGAAGATCGCTAGCCTGCATCGGGGCGAGATCCCGATCTATGAGCCGGGTCTCGACGAACTGGTTGCGACCAACGTCAAGGCCAAACGCCTGAGCTTCACCACCGATCTGTCCGCACCGGTGGCGGACGCCGATGCGGTGTTTATCGCGGTCGGCACCCCGTCGCGTCGTGGTGATGGTCACGCCGATCTCTCCTACGTCTACGCTGCCGCGAAAGAGATCGCGCAGTCGCTGTCCGGTTTCACCGTCGTGGTGACGAAGTCGACCGTGCCGGTCGGCACCGGTGACGAGGTCGAGCGCATCATCCGCGAGGCCAATCCCAAGGCCGACGTCGTCGTCGCCTCGAACCCCGAATTCCTGCGCGAGGGCGCGGCGATCCGCGATTTCAAGTTTCCCGACCGCGTCGTGGTCGGCACCTCCGACGAGCGCGGCCGCAAGGTGATGGGCGACGTCTACCGCCCGCTGTCGCTGAACCAGGCGCCCTTGATGTTCACGGAGCGCCGCACCGCCGAAATGATCAAATACGCCGCGAACGCCTTCCTCGCGACCAAGATCACCTTCATCAACGAGATCGCGGACCTCTCCGAAAAGGTCGGCGCCAATGTCCAGGAAGTCGCGCGCGGCATTGGCCTGGACAATCGCATCGGCACCAAGTTCCTGCATGCCGGTCCCGGCTTCGGCGGCTCCTGCTTCCCGAAGGACACCAAGGCGCTGATTAAGATCGCGCAGGATTACGATGTGAGCTTGCGCATCGTCGAATCCGTGCTGGCGGTCAACGAGAACCGCAAGCGTGCGATGGCGCGGAAAGTAAGTCAGGCGCTCGGCGGCTCGCTGCGCGGCAAGACCATCGCCGTGCTCGGCCTCACCTTCAAGCCCGACACCGACGACATGCGCGATGCGCCGTCGATTCCGCTGGTCACCGGCCTCCTCGACATGGGCGCGAAGGTGAAGGCGTTCGATCCCGTCGGCATGCAGCAGGCCAAAAGCGAGCTGCCCAGCATCACCTATTGCGAAGACGCCTATTCCTGCGCGGAAGGTGCCGATGCGCTCGTCGTTGTCACCGAATGGGTGCAGTTCCGCGGGCTCGATCTCGACCGGCTGAAGAGCGTCATGGCGCAAGCGGTCGTCGTCGACCTCCGCAATATCTTCAGCCCTGAAGACATGGCCGCCGCCGGCTTCACTTATGAGAGCATCGGTCGGCCATCCGTGCGGGGCTGATAGCTACATATGATTGTCATACCCCGCGAAGGCGGGGGATGGATTCACGTTTGAAGTGCAACGATTGATCTAAGTTCGGAGAATGCCTCGGCGGGCGTCTTGAAGTCCAGGCATTTGCGTGGAGTATCGTTGAGACGCTGAACGTGCTGT
>JAUEPE010000078.1 GCA_030403585.1 Frankia sp. RB7 | reverse complement strand
CAAACCCCCAACGCAGACACCCAAAACCAAATCGCCCGCCGCGCCTTCAGCGCCACCGCTCACCGTCGTCTTCGCAAAATCCTCCCATCCCTCGTCGCACAGCAACTGGCCGTGTGAGAAATCCGGGTTAGCAGGGCCTGCCAGGCGCCAAAAAAATACGCGGGTGGAATCCAGTCAAGGCGCAGCGGCGATATCCTGGCCGGACTACATCGCGAACGTATTCCGCGACATTTCCTTCAGTTCCTCCTCTACCAGCCGCTTTGGCAACTTGAAGAAGTCGAAAAGTTCGTACAGCGGCGCAAGTACAGAATAGACCACTTCAGGAAGCGCATCAGGGAGCGAAGACGCACCGACAGTGACGGTGGCTTCATACTGATCTTGGCTCGTGCGGCGCCCGTCAAACATCATTCTCCGCGGATTGCCATGAGAGACGAGCGCCCGGCCCGCGAGCTTGGTCCACTTGGCCACCAAGATGAGATTTGCGCTTGTTCCGTTAAGCGCGCGTGCAATGTAGAGCGCTTGGAGTATCGCCTCACCTAATCGCCAAGTCGGAGTACTGATATCGAGTGATGTGCCAGGTTTGACGCCCTTCCATCCTCCATCTTCTGGATAACCTCGTCGCAAGAACAGCAAGCCATCGGACGAAATGCGCCAGAAGTCGTGGTGGGCCGGCTTGTCGTAGGATCCATCCTTGTCTGGCCCGACCCAACACTCGATAGCTCCATCTACCGGGATCGGTCTAAAAGGCTCACGACTGAGGTTCACAAAGGGGGGCCAGCCAGAATGGTTCCGGATCGCGAGACGTATCGTATCGTATAGGTCTGAAAGGGATTGGTGATCAAAATCGCCGTCGATGGCGATCGATAAGTCGTAGTGCCCATCCGGTAATGTCGGGGGCACCCCTGGCGGCAGCGAAGCCAGGCGCCCTTCCCAACGGGCGACCGCCTTTGCTTCAAAATCCTTCAGTTGATCCAGTCGACTGGGCGTTGCGGGACCCGTGTTTGGTATCACACCAGCCATAATCGAACGCATCGCGTCGAGTAGGTCGGATCGGCGGTTCTGAAGGCAACGCTCAAAAAAGCGATCCCATTCTTCGGCGCTCTTGGGTTCCTCACCAGCAGGACCGGGACGGCGGATATATACGCGGTGCGCTACAAGTTTCTTGCCGTCTGGCGAGCCCGCTTTGGCGCGGATCGGCACCCTATGGCCACCGGGCACAACAATGACAGGGTACTTGTCGTCTCCCCCGTTGCGAGACCGATGAAACACGCGGCACTGAACGCCGGGATCAATGTACTTGGCTACGATCGATTGGACATTGTCCTGAGACCAGCTATCTAGGTTCGCTGGTCGGCCAGCCGCGATCTTGAAAGTCCCGTCGTTCTGCTCTTCGAAACCAACCACCAAGACGCCACCGCCATGATTTGCGAGGGCTATGATCTCCTTTGCTATGAGGGCCCGATGATCATTGTCCGTCAGGTCAAGCCATTCCTTCACTTCCACGTCCAGGGTTTCTCGCGGCTCGTTAACGAGGTCATCTAGATCGGCGTTCGGATCAGTCATTGGTGCTCCAATGGCAACGAATCGGTCTGAAGTCCTCACCTAGGATAGCGCGAGTCATCCGCGCGTCTCGTCAGGGCGAGCACGGATACCCGGAGAACCGGCCCGCCTCGCGGGCGTTTGTCATATTTCTTGTCAGAACCAACGAAAAGCAAAACGGGCACGCCTTCGTGCGAAGGCATGCCCGCCAAATCTCTCTTCGTGCGACGCGCGCGTGCGCTCAGTGCACGCTCACCGCCTGCAGCTCGTTGCTCCAGGCATTCGCAACCGCGGCTTCGCGGCTGTCGGTCAGCATGATCGGCGTGCCGTCGGCTGAGTGGAGCGCGAACAGCTTGAGGCCGGGCGCGATTTTCGGGGCTTCGGGGAACAGGCCGGGCACGTCCTCGGAGCGGATCTGCTTCACATAGGCGATATGGCCTTCGCCGAGGGTTGCCAGCGTCTCCGGCGAGACGGTCGTGGTATCGGACTTGGCTTCGTATTCGAACGCAACGTGACCTTCACTCATGGTCTCGACTCCTTCACAGAAACTAAGCGGTCGAGTCCGCTACTCGTTCCATTATTCGTGCTCATTGATAGCGATTGTCTTAACGATCCTCTCCGGTTCAGGCCGGGCAAGATCGATCGACAACAACCCGTTCTTCAGATCCGCACCCAGCACATGCATCCCCTCCGCCAGCACGAAAGTGCGCTGGAAGTGGCGCGCGGCGATGCCGCGATGGATGTATTGCCGGGTCTTGTCGTCCTGCTGCCGCCCGCGGATGACGAGCTGGTTTTCCTCAATGGTTACATCGAGTTGGTCGCGGGTGAATCCGGCGACCGCCAGCGTGATTCGCAAGCGCTCGGGCTGGCCGTCCGACCGGTCGCACCTCTCGATATTGTAGGGAGGATAACCGTCGGCGCCTTTGACGACGCGATCGAGCACGCGCTCAATCTCGTCGAAGCCCAGAAGGAACGGGCTGGAAAGCGTGGGAACACGAGACATAGTTTACAAAGTCCTCTCGAAGCGACTTTGGCATTTCAGGGCCCGGAAGCGGCGCCCCTTGGTCAGCAATATGGGCATATCCCCGTGGGGGTTCAAGCACCTAGCATGGGGCTGCGGATTCAGTGTTTCCGCGGTCGCCCGGCCGTGATGAAATTGCGGGCGATTTATCCCAATGAAAACAGAGCCCCTTCTACTGTGCATGGGGTTGTTTGCGCGGTCTTTGTCGGCCGGACCTTTCGGAGCCCGTCAGGCTTCGATCCGCGTCCGCCCGTCGCCGCTGAACAAATGCAGCTTCGCCCGCACCGCCGCGACCCGAATCTTCTGGCCGATCGGCGGCGCCTCGGAGCCGGGGATGCGGACGATGACTTCGCCCGGCGGCAGCTCGCCCGGCGTGGCGGCGACGCGCTGCTCGTCCTGGGCGCGCGAGCCGTAGATAAAAGTCTCGGCGCCGACGCGCTCGATCGCTTCCACCGTCAGCGGCAATGCGACGCCGCCGGAAGGCGTCTGGTCGGTGATGACAAAATCTTCCGGACGGATGCCGAGGATGCCGGCCTCGCCCGCGCTGCCGAGCTGCGACTTGATTTCGTCGGCGCGAATCGACATCAGATTCATCGGCGGTGCGCCGATGAAGGAGGCGACGAAGGTCGTCGCCGGCTTCTCGTAGACTGCCAGCGGATTGCCGATCTGCTCGACCTGGCCGCCATTCATCACGACGAGGATGTCGGCGAGCGTCATCGCCTCGAGCTGGTCGTGGGTGACGTAGATCGACGTGGTGCTGAGCCGGCGCTGCAATTTGCGGATCTCGACCCGCATCGCGATGCGCAGCTTGGCGTCGAGGTTGGATAGCGGCTCGTCGAACAGAAACACCTTTGGCTGGCGCACGATGGCGCGGCCCATGGCGACGCGCTGGCGCTGGCCGCCGGAAAGCTGGCGCGGCTTGCGCTCCAGCATCGAGGTGAGTTCGAGCACGCGCGCGGCTTCCCCGACGCGGGTCTTGATCTCGGCTTCCTTCATGCCGCGATTGCGCAGGCCGTAGGCCATGTTGTTGAACACGCTCATATGCGGATAGAGCGCGTAGTTCTGGAACACCATCGCGATGTCGCGATCGGCGGGCTCGACCTGGTTGACGACGCGGCCGCCGATGTCGATCTCGCCGCCGGTGACGGTCTCCAGCCCCGCGACCATGCGCAGCAGCGTGGATTTGCCGCAGCCGGAGGGGCCAACCAGCACGCAGAACTGGCCGTCGCCCACATCGACGTTGACGCCCTTGATGGCCTCGAAGCCGCCGGGATAGGTCTTGCGGACGTTGCGCAGGGTGACGTTGGCCATGACTCTCTACTTCTCCGTCTCGACCAGGCCGCGCACGAACAGTTTCTGCATGGCGACGACGACGAACACCGGCGGCAGCATGGCCAGCACGGCAGTCGCCATCACGATCGGCCATTCGGTCAGCGCATCGTTGGTGGTCATCATCTTGCGAATGCCGATCTGGATGGTCTGCATGTCGTCGCGCGTGGTGATCAGCAGCGGCCAGAGATATTGATTCCAGCCGAGGATGAAGAGGATCACGAACAGCGCGGCCATGTTGGTGCGCGACAGCGGCAGCAGCGTATCCCAGAAGAAGCGAAAGGGACCGGCGCCGTCGATGCGCGAGGCCTCCAGCAATTCATCCGGCACGGTCATGAAGAACTGGCGGAACAGCAGCGTCGCGGTGGCGGATGCGATCAGCGGCAGCGCGAGGCCCGCATAGCTGTCGAGCATGTGCAGATCGGCGACGATCTTGTAGGTCGGATAGATGCGGACCTCGACCGGCAGCATCAGCGTGATGAAGATGATCCAGAAGATCGGCATCCGAAAGGGAAAACGGAAATACACGATCCCATAGGCCGAGATGATCGAGATCGCGATCTTGCCGACCGCGATCAACAGCGCCATCACCAGCGAGTTCAGCATCATGTTGGCCACGGGCTCGCGGGTCGAGCCGCTCGTGCCGACGAAGATGGTCTGGTAGTAGACCTCGAAGAAATGGCCGCCGGGCAACAGCGACATCTGGCCGTTGGCGATCAGCGCGTTGTCCTGGGTCGAGGCGACGATGGCGACGTAGACCGGGAAGGCGACGATCGCGATCCCGATCCAGAGGACGATGTGGGCGACGTAGCGTCGAAAGCCCTCTTGCTCGACCATCAGTAGGTCACCTTGCGTTCGACGAAGCGGAACTGGATTCCGGTCAGCACGATGACCATGACCATCAGGATCACCGATTGCGCCGCGGAGCTGCCGAGGTTTCCGCCGATCAGGCCGTCATTATAAACCTTGTAGACCAGGGTTTCCGTTGACTTGCCGGGACCGCCGCGGGTCATGGTGTCGATGATGCCGAAGGTGTCGAAGAAGGCGTAGACGATGTTGACGACCAGCAGGAAGAAGATGGTCGGCGACAGCAGCGGGAAGGTCACGGTCCAGAACCGGCGCATCGGGCGCGCGCCGTCGATCGCGGCGGCCTCGAGTACGCTCTTCGGAATGGCTGCGAGGCCTGCGAGGAAGAACAGGAAATTATAGGAGATCTGCTTCCAGGCGGCAGCGAGGATGACCAGCGTTGCGGCCTGGTTGCCGTCGAGCAGCGGATTCCATTCGATGCCGGCGGCGCGCAGATAGCGCGAGAGCACGCCGAGCGAGGGATGCAGCATGAAGACCCAGAGCACGCCGACCACGGGCGGCGCGACCGCGTAGGGCCAGATCAGCAGCGTGCGGTAGATCGCGCCGCCGCGCATCGGCTTGTCCGCCATCACCGCGAGCAGCAGCGCCACGGAGAGCGATGACGCCGCGATCGCAAACGAGAACAAGAAGGTTCGGACGATCGTCTCGAAATAGGCGGGATCGCTGAGCAGTTCGGTGTAATTCTCGAACCAGATGAAGCTCGTCGAGAGGCCGAAAGCGTCCTGCAGCAGGAAGGACTGGATGACCGCCTGCAAGGCGGGCCAATAGAAGAAAATCAGAACGATCGCGAGTTGCGGGGCAACCAGCGCATAGGGCAACAGCTTTGATTGGAAAATGGCTTGCTTTTGCATAATGGGGCGGTGCCGGCGGGCCGCTGATCGTGCGGTCCGCCGGCACCTTCGCCTTATTTTACGGCGGTCTTTTCGAATTGACGCAGCATCGTGTTGCCGCGCTCGACGGAGGCATCCAGCGCCTGCTTGGCGGTCTTCTTGCCGGCCAGTGCCAGCTCGATTTCTTCCGCCCAGACGTCACGCAGCTGAACCATGTTGCCAAGGCGCAGGCCGCGCGAATTCTCGGTCGGCTCCTTGTTGGTCAGCTCGAGCAGTGGGGTCTCCAGATAGGGCTGATCCTTGTAGAAGCCCTCGGCCTTGGCCTTTTCATAAGCGGCCTTGGTGATGGGCAGATAGCCCGAGGCCTTGTGGATGTAGACCTGACGATCGGTGTCCGAGAGGAAGGTCAGGAATTTGGCGACACCCTTGTATTCGTCGGCCGACTTGCCGCCCATCACCCAGAGCGAAGCACCGCCGATGATCGAATTCTGCGGCGCGCCCTTGACGTCCGGATAATACGGCATCGGCGCGGCGGTGAAGTTGAACTTGGCCTGCGCCTTGACGTTGCCGAAGAAGGCCGACGAGGTCAGGTAGATCGCGCACTCACCCGAGGTGAAGCGGCCTTCGCCCTGGTTGGTGCGGCCGGCGTAGTCGTAGGTCTTGTCTTTCTGCAGCTCGACCAGCTTCTCGAGATGCTTCACTTGCAGCGGCGCGTTGAATTCGAGCTTGGTGTCGAAGCCGTCGAGGCCGTTGGCCTTGCTCGCGAGCGGCACGTTGTGCCAGGCGGAGAGCTGCTCGAGATTGACCCAGGTGACCCAGGAGTTGGAGAAGCCGCAGGTCGGATGACCGTTGTCGTGCAGCTTCTTGGCGACCTCGAACACTTCGGGCCAGGTCTTCGGGATCTCGGCGTTGACCTTCTTCAGCTCGTCGAGGTTGACCCACATCACGGTCGACGACGAATTGAAGGGGAAGGACAGCATCTCGCCCTTCGAGGTCGAATAGTAGCCGGTGATCGCGGACAGATAGTTCTTCGGATCGAACTTCTCGCCGGCGTCGGCCATCAGCTTGTAGACGGGCTTCACGGCGCCGGTCGCGGCCATCATGGTCGCGGTGCCGACTTCGAACACCTGCATGATGTGCGGGGCGTTGCCGGCGCGGAACGCGGCGATGCCGGCGTTCATGGTGTCGGGATAGCTGCCCTTGTAGGTCGGGACGACCTTGTAGTCGCTCTGCGACGCATTGAAGTCGTTGGCGAGCTTGACGATGACGTCGTTGTTTGCGCCCGTCATCGCGTGCCACCACTGGATTTCAGTCACAGCCAGTGCCGGCGAAGCCGTAATGCCGACCGCGATTGCAACAGCAGCAGCCGCTCCAAAATGTCGAAGAGCCATCAAGTAAACCTCCCTTGGGTCGTCAAAAATGATCGCTTGCGCTAGCAGCGCCATATGACGTTCACATGACTGTGTAAGCGGCCGAAACGAAAGCAGCAAGCGCTGCCAAAAGGGAAGTCGTCAAATAGACGAAGGCGCACTCGGGCAGCCTCCTCCGTTCGCGGTGCACATCCGTGCCCGCGCCGCACTGCGGCATTTGCTTGAGCGAGGAGGCGAGGCCCCTAGCGCTTGCGCTCGGGCCCGCAGACCACGCCCTTCTCGACCATCGCGTCGATCTCCGCCTTTGAGTAGCCGAACTCGCCCAGCACCTCCTGGGAGTGCTGGCTGAACTTCGGCGGCAGGCGGCGCAGGCTCGGCTTGCTGCGATCGAGCCGGATCGGCGAGGCCACGCCCTTGTACCAGTCCTTCTCGATGACATCGCCGCGCGCGATTGTGTGCGGGTTGGTCAGTGCCTGGTCGATCTTCTGCACGGGACCTGCGGGCAGGCCCGCGGCCAGCAGGCGATTGCACAGCGGCTCGGCCTCGTGCTGGCTGAACACCGCGGCAAGCTCGGCGCGCAGCGCGTCGCGGTTGGCGATGCGGTCCTTGTTGCGGGCAAAGCGCGGATCGGTACCTAGCTCGGGCTTGCCGATCTCCTTGGCGAGCTTGCGGAAGGTGCCGTCATTGCCGACGCCGATGAAGATGTTGTCGGTCTTGGTCGGGAAGATCGCGTAAGGAACGAGGTTCGGGTGCTCGTTGCCGGTGAGCCCAGGCGGCTTGCCATGCATGAAATAATTCGCGGTGTGCGGATGCATGATGGCGAGGCCAGTCTCGTACAGGGTCGTCTCCAGGAACTGGCCTTTGCCCGAGCGCTGCCGCTCGGACAGCGCCATCAGGATGCCGATCGCTGCGTAAAGACCGGTGCCGATGTCGACCAGCGGCACGCCGATCCGCATCGGCCCGCTCTCGGCCGAGCCGGTCGCCGCGATCATGCCGGTCATCGCCTGGATGATGGCGTCATAGCCGGGATTGCCGCCGCGCGGGCCGTCGGCGCCGAAGCCGCAGATCCGGCAATGCACAAGGCGCGGATATTTCTTGCCGAGCACATCGTTGCCGATGCCCCATTTCTCCAGCGTGCCCGGCTTGAAATTCTCGATCAGGACGTCAGCCGTCTCCAGCATCTTGAGCAGCACGACACGGCCGCCTTCGGAGGCGAGGTCGAGGCCGATCGAGCGCTTGTTGCGGTTGATGCCGACGAAATAAGCCGCGTCTTCTTCATGGAAGGGAGGACCCCAGTCGCGCACCTCGTCGCCCGCGGGCGGCTCGACCTTGATCACGTCGGCGCCATGGTCGGCGAGGATCTGGGTGCAGTAGGGACCGCCGAGCACGCGCGTGAGATCGATGACGCGCAGTCCGCTCATTGCGCCGGTTGCGGCTTCAGTCATGCCTTCGCTTCCCCTGTATCGATATTTGACCACAGGCCTAGCGAGGTTCGTCCAAGCCAGCAATGGCTTGTCGCGTGGGGGCGTATGCGTCGCCGCGCAATCCCGCGGCGTGGCAAATCAAGCAGAAGCGGCCGGCCCGAGGGGGATCTCGGGCCAGCCAATCCACCGTCAGATCAGACGACCGTCAGGCGGACGTCGACATTGCCGCGCGTCGCGTTGGAGTACGGGCACACCTGATGTGCCTTCTCGACCAGCGCCTCGGCGTCCGCCCGGGACAGACCCGGCAGCGACACCGCCAGATCGATGTCGAGGCCGAAGCCGCCGGCCGCGCGCGGGCCGATGCCGACGGTCGAGGTCACGGAGGCATCCGCAGGGACCTTCGGGCCGCCCTGCGAAGATACGAACTTCATCGCGCCGATGAAGCAGGCGGCATAGCCGGCCGCAAACAGCTGTTCGGGATTGTTGCCGGCGCCACCGCCGCCGCCAAGCTCCTTCGGCGTGGTCAGCTTGACGTCGAGCGCACCGTCGAGGGTCGCAGCATGGCCGTCACGGCCGCCGGTGGCTTTTGCGCTGGTCTTGTAGAGGACGTTTACGGACATTTTCGTCTCCTCGGGTCTTTCGGTTGGGGTGAACCCTGTATCGCAAACAATTAGATTGTACACAATTGAAATTTGCATGCCTCACATTTAATTGTTCGCAATTGAATGTCGGCCCGCCCGGTCCCACAATGCGGGTCAATCTCGTGAGATTCTCTATGGCCCGGAAATTATCGACCCTGGATCCGCAACGCCTCGACAACCAGATCTGCTTCGCCGTCTATTCAGCCGCGCATGCCTTCAACCGCGTCTACAAGCCGCTGCTCGACCGGCTCGGCCTGACCTATCCGCAATATCTGGTGATGCTGGTGTTGTGGGAGCGCGACGACGTGCCGCTCAAGGATATCGGCGAAAAGCTGTTTCTGGATTCGGGCACCCTGACGCCGCTGCTCAAGCGGTTAGAGGCCGCGCACCTCGTCAAGCGCACGCGCTCCAGCGAGGACGAGCGTCAGGTCCTGATCGCGCTGACGGCGCAGGGCCACGCGCTGAAGGACAAGGCGCGCAGCGTCCCGCAGTCGATCCTGGCCGCGTCGGATTGCACGGTGCCGGAGCTGGTCGCGATGAAAGACGAGATCGTCGCGCTAAGGGATCGGTTGAATGCGGTGATCGGGGAGTAGGGGGTTAGTAGAGCCGTTTCTTCGAGAAGGCGCGGCCGGAATGTGACTTGAGATGTTTCTCGAATGCCAAGGCCTTCAGCTTGTCAGGGAAAGCGCAGTACCAGATCAGCTTCCACGGCTTGAATTTGGCTGTGTGAGTGGATTTGCCAGCATTGTGCTCAGGGAGCCGTCGCTTCAAATCTTCCGTGGCGCCGATGTATTCCTGGTCGGGGAATTCAATGCTGCGGAGGATATAGACGTACCACATTGACGTCTCGCGTCTGGGCAGTCGTTAGGTGGACGTCTCGCCGGTCCGTCTTCGCCCTGCGGGCTTCGCCGGACACCACGCTTCGCCCTTCAGGCTCCTCGTGGCTGCGCCACGCGTAGCCCAAAGGGCGAAGCGTGGTGGAGCCAGGCGGGATCGAACCGCCGACCTCTTGCATGCCATGCAAGCGCTCTCCCAGCTGAGCTATGGCCCCTTAACCGACCGACGCGCCGTGGGCAGCGCGTCGGGAAAGACCCAGAACCACAGTTCTGGAATTATCTCAAGTCTCTTCATCACCTCCGACGTCACCAATGATGTCGGTCACGTCCTCATCCCCCTCTTCGTCGTCGGCAATGAAGGTCGAATCATCATCGTCGTCGTCATCAATGGTCTCGTCGGCCTCGATATCCTCCTCGGATTCGGGGACAACGGCCTTGACCTTGCCGGTGTTTTCTTCGGCGTCGGCCTCCTCGAGGGACACCTCTTCCACCTCCGCCGGTTCAGGCGTGGTGTCGGCGGCCGGCGTGTGGCGGGGCTCAGCACCACGGGTCGCGCGCGCGGGCGCAACCGGCGCGATCGGCACGACTTCACCGGTATAGGGCGAGATCACCGGCGTCTTGTTGAGATCGTAGAACTTCTTGCCCGTGGTAGGGCAAATACGTTTGGTTCCGAGTTCGGACTTGGCCACGGCAGAGGAATCCTGGGAATGTCTGAAAAGCGGTGCTTCACTTGGCTAGTTGGCGGCTCGCTGTCAATAGCGCATTACGCGAGAAAGACATGCCCGTGACGGCGGGGAGACCATGTGGTACGTGCGCGCGAGCATCCGAGGCGTATCCAAGGACACAATCTTGACCCATTCTGACCAGCTGACGCCGCTGAAGTCGCGCTCAAGCGGTCCCCTGACCGGAAAAGTACGGGTGCCCGGGGACAAGTCGATTTCCCACCGCGCCCTCATCCTCGGCGCGCTCGCCTTTGGCGAGACCCGGATCACGGGTCTCCTCGAGGGCGAGGACGTCCTCAACACCGCCAAATCCATGCAGGCGCTCGGCGCCAAGGTCGAGCGCACCGGTGATTTCGCCTGGAAGGTGCAGGGCGCGGGTGTTGGAGGCTTTGCCCAGCCCAAGGCGGCGCTGGATTTCGGTAACTCCGGCACCGGCTGCCGGCTGGTCATGGGCGCCGTCGCCGGCTGCCCGATCTCGGCGGTGTTCGACGGCGATGCTTCGCTGCGCAGCCGCCCGATGCGCCGAATCCTGGATCCGCTCGAAAAAATGGGCGCCAAGGTCGCTTCTGCCGCTGATGGTGGCCGCCTGCCGCTGACCGTCCAGGGCGCGCGGGATCCGCTGCCGATCACCTACAAGACCCCGGTCGCCTCGGCCCAGATCAAGTCGGCGGTGCTGCTGGCGGGCCTGTCTGCGCCGGGCATCACGACCGTGATCGAGAACGAGGCCAGCCGCGACCACACCGAGCTGATGCTGAAGCATTTTGGCGCGGATATCACCTCGGTGGCCGAGGGCGCTCACGGCCGTCGCATCACACTGGTCGGCCAGCCCGAACTGCATGGTGCGACCGTCATCGTGCCCGCCGATCCGTCCTCTGCGGCATTTCCGGTCGTCGCTGCGCTGATCTTCGAAGGCTCCGATGTCGTTCTTTCCGACGTGATGACCAATCCGCTGCGCACCGGCCTGTTCACCACGCTGCGTGAGATGGGCGCCTCCATCGAGGAAAGCGAAGTGCGCGGTGACGCCGGCGAGCCGATGGCGCGCTTGCGCGTGCGCGCGTCAAAACTACGTGGCGTCGAGGTGCCGCCGGAACGCGCGCCCTCGATGATCGACGAATATCTGGTGCTGGCGGTCGCGGCTTCGTTCGCCGAAGGCACGACCATCATGCGCGGCCTGCAGGAGTTGCGCGTCAAGGAATCCGACCGGCTCGAGGCCACCGCGGACATGCTTCGCGTCAACGGCGTGAAGGTCACTGTCTCCGGCGACGATCTGATCGTCGAGGGCCGCGGCCATGTCCCCGGCGGCGGCACGGTCGCCACGCACATGGACCACCGTATCGCGATGTCCGCGCTGGTGATGGGCTGCGCGTCCGATCAGCCGGTGACAGTCGACGACACCGCCTTCATCGCCACCAGTTTCCCGGACTTCATTCCGATGATGCGGTCGCTCGGGGCCGATTTTTCATGATCATCGCCATCGATGGACCCGCGGCCTCGGGCAAGGGCACGCTCGGCAAGCGCCTCGCCCATCATTACGGCTATCGTCACCTTGATACCGGCGTGATCTATCGGGCGGTCGCCTACGCGCTGATGCAGTCCGGCCATGATCTCCGGGACGAGGCGGCGGCGGTGCAGGCCGCGCTGGAACTCGATCCCGAAAAGTTCGGCAATCCCGCCCTCAAGACCCAGACGGCCGGCGAGGGCGCCTCCATCGTTTCGGCGATCCCCCGGGTTCGCGAGGTCCTGCTCAATTTTCAGCGGCAGTTCGCGGCCGGTCCGCCCGGCGCCGTGCTGGACGGCCGGGACATTGGAACCGTGATCTGCCCCGACGCCGACGTGAAGATTTTCGTCGTGGCCGACCCAAAAGTCCGCGCCCGCCGCCGCACGGTGGAGGCGAGGGCGCGGGGCGAGGCCGCGGACGAGGCGGCGGTGCTCGCCGACATCATCCAGCGCGACGAACGGGACAAGAACAGGCCGATTGCGCCCCTCAAGCCGGCCGCGGATGCTTACTTGCTTGATAACTCCCAACTGGATATAGAAGGCGGCGTCCGGGCCGCCATCGACATTATCGAGGCCGTCCGAGCGGGCCGGTCGCGGGGTTAAGCCGCTGCCGTCATTGGAGGAAGCGCCCGCTCCCGCTCTTTGAGGTCGATACTCTCGGTCCCTGCTTCGGGGCCGACGCGATCCAGGCTCCGGACAAGAGATTTCCACGTATCGAACGTGCGGGCCCAGCCGGCCCGCTTCCGCTGTTCCGGTCGCAAACCGGAGCAACGAGCGGTCGCTCGAAGGTTTTGTGGACCTTCCGACACTGCGCGTCCGATACGCCCAAAAACCCAACGGCCGGCAAGACATCCGCAACTGGAGAACAAATGGCTTCGACTTCCGCTGATACCTATAGCCCGTCGCGCGACGATTTCGCCGCGATGCTCGACGAGTCCTTCGCAGGTGGCAATCTGCAGGAGAGCTCCGTCGTCAAGGGCAAGGTGGTTGCAATTGAAAAGGACATGGCCGTCATCGACGTCGGCCTGAAGACCGAGGGCCGCGTCGCCCTGCGCGAATTTTCCGGCCCCGGCCGTGAGAGCGAGATCAAGGTCGGCGACGAGGTGGAAGTGTTCCTCGATCGCATCGAGAACGCCCTCGGCGAAGCCGTGCTGTCGCGCGACAAGGCGCGCCGCGAAGAGAGCTGGGGCAAGCTGGAGAAGGCGTTCCAGAACAACGAGAAGGTCACGGGCGTCATCTTCAACCAGGTCAAGGGCGGCTTCACCGTCGACCTCGACGGTGCCGTTGCCTTCCTGCCGCGCTCGCAGGTCGATATCCGTCCGATCCGCGACGTTGCGCCGCTGATGAACAACGCGCAGCCGTTCCAGATCCTCAAGATGGACCGCCGCCGCGGCAACATCGTCGTCTCCCGCCGCACGGTTCTCGAAGAGACCCGCGCCGAGCAGCGTCAGGAGCTGGTGCAGAACCTCGAAGAGGGTCAGGTCATCGACGGCGTGGTCAAGAACATCACCGATTACGGTGCGTTCGTTGACCTCGGCGGCATCGACGGCCTGCTGCACGTCACCGACATCGCGTGGCGCCGCGTCAACCACCCGACCGAGGTGCTCTCGATCGGCCAGACCGTGAAGGTCAAGATCATCAAGATCAACCACGAGACGCACCGCATCTCGCTGGGCATGAAGCAGCTGCTGGACGATCCGTGGCAGGGCATCGAAGCCAAGTACCCGCTGGGTGCCCGCTTCACCGGCCGTGTCACCAACATCACCGACTACGGTGCGTTCGTCGAGCTCGAGCCGGGCATCGAAGGCCTGATCCACGTCTCCGAGATGTCGTGGACCAAGAAGAACATGCACCCCGGCAAGATCGTGTCGACCTCGCAGGAAGTCGACGTGCAGGTGCTGGAAGTCGATTCCGTCAAGCGCCGCATCTCGCTCGGTCTCAAGCAGACCATGCGCAACCCCTGGGAGGTCTTCGTCGAAGGTCACCCGACCGGTTCGACCGTCGAGGGCGAAGTCAAGAACAAGACCGAGTTCGGTCTGTTCCTGGGTCTCGAGGGCGACGTCGACGGCATGGTCCATCTCTCCGATCTCGACTGGAAGCTTCCGGGCGAGCAGGTGATCGACAACTACAAGAAGGGCGACGTGGTGAAAGCCGTGGTGCTCGATGTGGACGTCGAGAAGGAGCGCATCTCGCTCGGCATCAAGCAGCTCGAAGGCGACCCATTCGCCGAGCCGGGCGATGTCAAGAAGGGCGCGGTCGTGACCTGCGAAGTGCTCGAAGTGAAGGAAAGCGGCATCGAGGTGAAGATCGCCGGTACCGACTTCACCACCTTCGTCAAGCGCTCGGAGCTCGCGCGTGACCGCAACGACCAGCGCGCCGAACGCTTTGCCGTCGGCGAGAAGGTCGATGCCCGCGTGATCCAGTTCGACAAGAAGGCCCGCAAGGTCCAGGTGTCGATCAAGGCGCTCGAAGTCGCCGAAGAGAAGGAAGCCATTGCGCAGTACGGCTCCTCCGATTCGGGAGCGACGCTCGGCGACATCCTGGGCACCGCGCTCAAGAACCGCGACAGCAAGTAAGCGAAACGCTTCCTTTTGCTGACATCAAAGCCCCGGCGCGAGCCGGGGCTTTTTTGTTACGGCTCCGTCCGAACGACGTGGGGCCTTGTTTTCTTCAAATTGCGCCGCAATTGATGTATCCAGACAGGCCATTGGTCATGTTGTGACGGCACAACGCCAGCAGCCCTTCATTTGGAGATATTGCGATGTCGCTCGATTCGGACATCATCGTCGATCGCCGCAGGATCCGCCGCAAGCTCACGTTCTGGCGCGTCGTGGCCGCGCTGATCGCGATCGCTGCGATCGCGGGCTTTGCGCTGATCGCGACACCCGGCGCGCAGGGCAGCTTCGCCTCCGCAGGCTCAATTGCGCGCGTTCAGATCGACGGCTTGATCCGCAGCGATTCCGAGCGGACGCGGGCGCTGGAGCGGCTGGAGAATTCGCAGGCTGCCGCCGTCATCGTTCACGTCAACTCGCCGGGCGGCACCACCGCCGGCTCCGAGCAGCTCTACGATTCCTTGACGCGCCTGAAGGCGAAGAAGCCGCTGGTCGTCGTGGTCGAGGGTCTCGCTGCGTCCGGCGGCTACATCACGGCAATCGCGAGCGACCACATTATCGCCCAGCAGAGCTCGCTGGTCGGTTCGATCGGCGTGCTGTTCCAGTTTCCGAACTTCAGCGAGCTCTTGAAGACCGTCGGCGTCAAGGTCGAGGAAGTGAAGTCCACGCCGCTGAAGGCCGCGCCCAACGGTTTTGAGCCGACCAGCCCCGAGGCACGGGCCGCGCTGGATGCGCTGGTGAAGGATTCCTATGCCTGGTTCAAGGATCTGGTGAAGCAGCGCCGTGGCATGGATGACACGCAGCTCGAAAAAGTCGTCGATGGCCGCGTCTTCACCGGACGCCAGGCGATCGATCTCAAGCTGATCGATCAGCTCGGCGACGAGAAAACCGCCGTGACCTGGCTCGAGGAGCAGAAGGGCGTCAAGAAGGGTCTCAGCGTGCGCGATTACAAGCTCGAGCCGCGCTTTGGCGACCTGCCGTTCCTCAAGACCGCGGCCGCCGTCACGCTGGAAGCGCTTGGTTTAGGCTCGATTGCGCACCAAATCGCGCAAACCGGCGTCGTGCAGGCGGTCGATCGCGTCGGGATGGATGGAATGCTGGCCCTGTGGCAGCCGGCTGCGTCGAATTGATCAGGAATAAGCAGGAACAACGCGAGCCTCGGACCTTTTTCCCGTCTCGCGGGTAGCTGCCCAGCCCGCTTTTTCGGCATTTGTCACGCTTTTTCACGACGCTCAACCTTCATTTAGCGTCTTGACAGATCACGGTATTTTCACGGAAATGGTCATCCGCACGCTCCCGGGTCCTATCTCTCGATGATCAAATCCGAACTTGTTCAGCGTATCGCCGAGCACAACCCGCATCTGTACCAGCGGGATGTCGAGAACATTGTGAATGCGATTCTCGAAGAGATCGTAGCGGCTCTCGCACGCGGTGACCGCGTCGAGTTGCGCGGCTTCGGTGCCTTCTCGGTCAAGCATCGCCCTGCACGCGCCGGGCGTAATCCGCGCACCGGCGCCCATGTCCCCGTCGATCAGAAGAGCGTTCCGTTCTTCAAGACCGGCAAGGAAATGCGCGAGCGGCTGAACCGCGATCATCCGGATCCGGGCGCCCCGGACTAACGCTGTCGTCCGGGCTTAACTGAATGGCCGCATGGTGCGGCAGCAAGCTTGATTCAAGACGAGCGCTCGCGATGCGAAAGTTCCTGACCGCGCTGATCGTGATTCCGCTGGCCCTGATCCTGGTGACCTTTGCGGTGGCCAACCGGCATTTCGTCACCGTCTCATTCGATCCCTTCATGGCGGCCGATCCGGCCCTGTCGGTCACGCTGCCGCTGTTCCTGCTGCTGATCCTGGTCGCGGCCGCGGGCGTCATCGCCGGCGGCTGTGCGGTCTGGTTCGGCCAGCGGCACTGGCGGCGCGCCGCGCGCCGGCATGAGGCGGATGCCCGGACCGCCCGGGGCGAGCTGGCTGATCTGAGGGCCCAGACGGCCCCGGCAAAGCCCGAACCCCAGCGCCTCCCGGTGCCCTCCGGGGTGGGCCTTTACGGGGCCATCGGGCGAGACAAGCAGCGCGCGACGTTGTAGAAGCGGCCCGACTGAAAAACCCGTTTCCCGGCCGCCGCTTGCGGCCGCCAGCCGCTTTGAGACCATGTCCCTGCTCGTCAAAATCTGCGGCCTGTCTACGCGCGAGACGCTCGAAACGGCGCTCGACGCGGGCGCCGACATGGTGGGGTTCGTGTTCTTCCCGCCGTCGCCCCGGCATGTCTCGCTGGAGACAGGGCGCGATCTCGGCCGGCAGGTGAAGCGGCGCGCGCTCAAAGTCGCGCTCACGGTCGATGCCGACGATGCCACGCTCGACAACATCATGGATGCGCTGTCGCCCGACGTCTTTCAGCTTCACGGCAAGGAGAGCGTGGCGCGGCTGCGCGATATCAAGCAGAAGTTCGGCCGCCCGGTGATGAAGGCGCTGCCGGTCGAGACCACAGCCGATCTCGCCGTGCTGCCCGGCTACGCGGCGGCGGCCGACCGCATCCTGTTCGACGCGAGGCCGCCCAAGGATGCAACGCGGCCGGGCGGGCTCGGCGCGCCCTTTGATTGGCATCTGCTCGAAAACCTGGAGCTGAAAGTGCCGTACATGGTTTCAGGTGGCCTGCATGCAGGGAACGTCGCCGAAGCGCTGCGCATCACCCGCGCCGGCGGCGCCGACGTGTCCTCGGGGGTCGAGAGCGCCCCCGGCGTCAAGGATCCCGAGCTGATCAAGGCCTTCATTCGCGCCGCGCGCGCCAGCCAAGAGTTGAGTATTCGATGAACGTCGCCAAACCAAACTCCTATCGCAGCGGCCCCGACGAGCGCGGTCATTTCGGCATCTTCGGCGGACGCTTCGTCGCCGAAACCCTGATGCCGCTGATCCTCGATCTGGAGAAGGCCTACACCGCGGCCAAGGCCGATCCGGCCTTCCAGGCCGAGATGAACGGCTATCTCAAGAACTATGTCGGCCGGCCCTCGCCGCTCTATTTCGCCGAGCGCCTCACCGAGCATCTCGGCGGCGCGAAGATCTATCTGAAGCGCGAAGAGCTCAACCACACCGGTTCGCACAAGGTGAACAACGTGCTCGGCCAGATCATGCTGGCGCGGCGCATGGGCAAGAAGCGCATCATCGCCGAGACCGGCGCGGGCCAGCACGGCGTCGCCACAGCAACGCTGTGCGCCCGCTTCGGTCTCGAATGCATCGTCTATATGGGCGCCGTCGACGTCGAGCGGCAGCAGCCCAACGTGATCCGCATGGAGATGCTGGGCGCGACGGTGGTCCCGGTGCAGTCGGGCACGCGCACTCTGAAGGACGCCATGAACGAGGCGCTGCGCGACTGGGTCACCAACGTGCACAACACATTCTATTGCATCGGCACGGTGGCAGGACCGCATCCCTATCCGACGCTGGTGCGCGACTTCCAGTCGATCATCGGCAACGAGACCAAGGTGCAGATGCAGGAGGTCGAAGGACGCCTGCCGGATTCGCTGGTCGCCTGCATCGGCGGCGGCTCGAACGCGATGGGCCTGTTCCATCCGTTCCTCGATGATTCCACCGTCGAGATCTTCGGTGTCGAAGCCGCGGGCCATGGGCTGACGCAATTGCATGCCGCCTCGATCGCAGGCGGTCGTCCCGGCGTGCTGCACGGCAACCGCACTTATCTCCTGATGGATGCCGACGGCCAGATCCAGGACGCGCATTCGATCTCCGCCGGCCTCGACTATCCCGGCATCGGCCCCGAGCATTCCTGGCTGCACGAGATCGGCCGCGTCAATTATCTCTCCGCGACCGATGACGAGGCGCTCGCCGCGTTCCAGCTGCTCTCGAAGCTCGAAGGCATCATTCCCGCACTCGAGCCCGCGCACGCCATCGCCAAGGTGATGGAGCTCGCGCCGAAGCGGCCGAAAGACCACCTGATGGTCGTCAATCTTTCCGGCCGCGGCGACAAGGACGTCCCGCAGGTCGGCGACATCCTGAAGGGCAAGACCAAGTGAGCACGCGTATTGACACCCGTTTCGCCGAGCTGAAGAAGCAGGGCCGCGCGGCCTTCGTTACCTATGTGATGGCCGGCGATCCCGATCCGGCAACGTCGCTCGAGGTCGTCAAGGCGCTCTCGAAATCAGGCGCCGACGTCATCGAACTCGGCATTCCCTTCACCGATCCGATGGCGGATGGTCCCTCGATTCAGGCGGCAGGTCTGCGCGCGCTCAAGAACGGGATGACCTTGAAGAAGACGCTCGATCTCGTGCACGGCTTCCGCAAGGACGACAATTTCACGCCGCTGGTGCTGATGGGCTATTACAATCCGATCTACATTTACGGCGTCGACAAGTTTTTGGCTGATGCCAAGACGGCCGGCGTTGACGGCCTGATCATCGTCGATTTGCCGCCGGAGGAAGACGACGAGCTCTGCATTCCCGCACTGAAGGCGGGCCTGAACTTCATTCGCCTCGCGACCCCGACCACCGACGACAAGCGCCTGCCCGCGGTGCTCGCGAACACATCGGGCTTTGTCTATTACGTCTCTATCGCCGGCATCACCGGTGCAGCGGCGGCGGACGCGAATGCCGTAGGTCAAGCTGTCGCGCGCATCAAGCGGCATACCAAGCTGCCGATCTGCGTTGGTTTTGGCATCCGCACGCCGGAGGCGGCGCGCGCCATTGCCGAGAAGGCTGATGGTTCGGTGGTCGGCACCGCGCTGGTAGATGCCCTCAAGAACAGCCTCGATGCCGAGGGGCGCGCAACCGCCAAAACCGTTAACGCCGTGGCCGAACTGACGGCGGCGCTGGCCCAAGGCGTTAGGGCTGCGAAACAAGCGGCCGAATAGGCCATAATTCCGCTGCCAGAGCGGGCGACACGGCGACTTGCCGGGCAAAGGTCCGGCCGCCATATAGTCCTTCAGGCGATCCCCCAGCGGGTTCGCACATCGGAGCAAACCATGAACTGGCTTACCAATGTGGTCCGGCCGAAGATTCGCAACATGCTGCGGCGGGAGACGCCGGAGAATCTGTGGATCAAGTGCCCGGATTCCGGACAGCTCGTGTTCTACAAGGACGTCGAGGCCAACCAGTTCGTCATCCCCGGCTCGAACTACCACATGCGCATGGGCGCGGTGGCGCGGTTGAAGTCGATCTTCGACAACGAGACCTGGTTCGACGTCGCCGTGCCCGACGTCACGCCCGATCCGCTGAAGTTTCGCGACGAGAAGAAGTACGTCGACCGCATCAAGGACGCGCGCGCGCGCACCAATCTGAACGACGCGGTCAAGGTCGGCTACGGCAAGCTCGAAGGCGCCGGCGTCGTCATCGCCGTGCAGGATTTCGATTTCATGGGTGGCTCGCTCGGCATGGCTGCGGGTGAAGCCCTAGTGCGCGGGCTCGAGCTCGCGGTCGAGAAGAAATCACCCTTCATCGTGTTCGCAGCAAGTGGCGGCGCGCGCATGCAGGAAGGCATCCTGTCGCTAATGCAGATGCCGCGCACCACGGTCGGCGTGCAGATGCTGCGCGAAGCAAAACAACCCTATATCGTCGTGCTGACCAACCCGACCACCGGCGGCGTCACTGCGTCCTATGCGATGCTCGGCGATGTGCAGATCGCCGAGCCCGGCGCGCTGATCGGCTTTGCCGGCGCGCGCGTGATCGAGCAGACCATCCGCGAAAAGCTGCCCGAGGGTTTCCAGCGCGCCGAATATCTGAAAGATCACGGCATGGTCGACATGGTCGTGCATCGCCATGATTTGCGCCCGACCCTGGCGCGGCTCTGCCGCCTGCTGACCAGGGCGCCGGCGCAGGAAGGCGCGTCGAAATCCGTGCAGCCGGTCGTCAGCCCGACGCAGATCGTATCGGCCGCTGAGACGGCGCCGGCTGCGCCCCACGCGTGAACGCACCCTCTGACAGCGCAAAGCCGCCGCTCGATACATTGATCGGGCGGCTGTCGGCCCTGCACCAGAAGCGTATCGATCTCGGGCTCGAGCGGATGCACCGCCTGCTCGAGCGGCTCGGCCATCCCGAACGCAAGCTGCCGCCGGTGATCCATGTCGCCGGCACCAACGGCAAGGGCTCGACGGTGGCCTATCTGCGCGCGACGCTGGAGGCGGCCGGCCTGCGCGTCCACGCCTACACCTCGCCCTATCTCGTCCGCATCAACGAATGTTTTCGCATCGGCCGCGTCGGCGGTGGCGTGCTGGTCTCCGACGACGAATTGCGCGCAGCGTTGGAAGAAGTCGAGCGCGTCAATGCCGGCGAGCCCGCGACTGTCTTTGAGCTCAAGACCGCCGCCGCCTTCCTTTTATTTGCACGGAATCCCGCCGATGCGGTGCTCCTCGAAGTCGGCCTCGGCGGCCGGCTCGATTCGACCAATGTGGTCGACGCCCCCGCGGCTTGCGTGATCACGCCCGTCAGCATGGATCACATGGATTTCCTGGGGGACACGCTGACATCGATCGCCGGCGAGAAGGCCGCGATCATCAAGCGCGGCGTGCCCGTGGTGTGCGCGGAGCAGACGCCTGAGGCAATGGCCGTGATCGAGGCGCAGGCCAAGCGTATGCGCGCGCCGCTGTTCGCCGCGAACGAGAGCTGGCACGTCAATGTCGAGCATGGCCGTCTGGTATATTCCGACGAGCGCGGCCTGATGGATCTCGCCGCGCCGCGCTTGTTCGGCCGCCATCAGTTCGACAATGCCGGCCTCGCGATCGCGACGCTACGCGCGATTCCGACATTCAAGGTCAATCAGGCTTCCTTCGAAGCCGGCATCGTCGGAGCCGAATGGCCGGCACGGATGCAGCGTCTCACCTCGGGCGAGTTGCTCTCCTGGGGGCCGCAGGGCAGCGAGATCTGGCTCGACGGTGGGCACAATGCCGAAGGCGGCCGCGTCGCAGCCGCCGCGCTCGGCGACCTCGAAGAGCGGGTGTCGCGGCCGCTGGTCGTCATCG
>JAUEPE010000077.1 GCA_030403585.1 Frankia sp. RB7 | reverse complement strand
CTGGCTGGCTGCAACCTCTCCCGCAAGCTTGCGGGAGAGGCCGACGCGCTCGCAGAGCGCGGCGGGTGAGGGCTCTCGACACGCAGGGACATCCTCCGCAATCCGCGACAATCCCGACCCGGAAACGCCCCCACCCCCCACCCCCCACCCCCCGCCCTCCCCCGCAAGCAAGCGGGAGAGGAGCGCAGTTGGGCGCGTGGCAAGAGCAGTCAGCCCAAATGGAGCGCGCCCTTCAATAACACCGCGACGCCGCGATCGCGTGGACGCGGCGGTCGCCGAGCAGATGCGCGACAAAGCTGTTCTTCGGAAAGATCTTTGCGAACGCTGCGTCGCGGATGCTGAGGCCACCCGCATAGGCCCCGAAGGCCGGCATCACCGCGCGCATGCCGTCGCTGGCGAAGCAACGCCGCTCCATCGAACGGCCGCGCGCGGAGACACGGGCCTTGGGATGGAGATGGCCGGCAATCTCGCCATGTGCGCCGGTCGGCTCGTGGCGGAACGTGATCGGGCCAATCGCGACTTCATCGGCAACGGTGCCGCCGAGATCGCGCGGCAGCATGGGATCGTGGTTGCCTGATATCCAGATCCAGTCACGGCCGGACTGAACCGCTGCGACGGCGTCGCGATCATCCGCGGACAGACGCTCATGCGCGGCGCGATCGTGAAAACTGTCGCCGAGCGCGATGACGATTTTTGGATCATGGCGGGAGATGACAGCAGCGAGCCGGCTCAGCGTCGCCAGCGTGTCGTAGGGCGGCAACAGCACGCCGCGCGTAGCGAAGCTGGACCCTTCTTCCAGATGCAGATCGGAGACCACGAGCAGGCGCTGCTCGTCCCAGAACAGCGCGCCGGAGAGATCCGCGGCGAAGGTCACATCGCTGATGGTGACCCTGGAAACGCGCATGTCCTCGACATCCTCTGAAACCAGCGCGCCAGTCGTCACGTCAAAACCTGCTTCTATCCCATCGCCTCTTTGACCAGCTCGTCGGCAGCTTCCGCCAGCAGCTCGTCACCAGCTTCGCCATAAACTGACTCGCGGCCGATTTCCAGCATCACGGGGACGGCGAGCGGGGAGACGTGGTCGAGTTCCCGGTGGGTGATGCGGCCCTGGATGCGCTCGAGCATGCCGCCGAGGCGGCGCAGATCGAGCAGGCCGGTGGCGGCGTCGGCGCGCGCGGCACGCAGCAGCACGTGATCGGCCTGGTGCTTGCGCAGCACGTCGTAGACGAGGTCGGTCGAGAATAGCACCTGTCGGCGGCTCTTTTCCTCGCCGGTATGACGCCGCGCGATCAGGCCGGAGATGATCGCACAATTGCGGAAGGTGCGCTTCATCAATGCGGATTCGGCGAGCCACGCCTCGAGGTCGTCGCCGAGCATATCGGGGTCGAACAGCGCGTTGAGATCGAGCTTGCCGTTGCGGATCATGACGGACATGTCGCCGAGCCCCCAGATCGCGACCGCATATTCGTTGGCGACGAAGCCGAGCGGCCGGGCGCGGGCGCGCTCCAGGCGCCGCGTCAGCAGCATGCCGAGGGTCTGGTGCGCGAGCCGTCCCTCGAAGGGATAGCAGACGATGTAATGCTTGTTGGCGCGCGGAAAACTTTCCACCAGCAGCTCGCGCACCGCGGGCACGCGCGAGACATCCTTTTGCAGCAACAGCCAGTCGCGCACCTGATCCGGCAAGCCATTCCACGCGTGCCCGTCGTCGAGCAGCCGGCGGACGCGCTCGGCGAGATAGGTCGAGAGCGGAAACTTGCCGCCCATATAGGACGGCACTTTGGGATCCTTGTCATGCGCGCGCGAGACATAGACCTGGTCCTCGGCCAGGGTCTCGTAGCGCACGACTTCGCCGCTGAACACGAAGGTATCGCCCGGGCTCAGGCCCTCGATGAAGGCTTCCTCGATCTCGCCGAGCAATCGTCCGCCGCGCGCGATCACGCCGGTCGAGCCGCCTGCTTTTCCTTGACCGCCACCGCGCGAGCGCACCAGCCGCACCTTCAGCATATCGTCCTCGACGATGGTGCCGACATTCATCCGGTAGCTCTGCCGCACTTTTGGATTGGCGACGCGCCAGCGGCCCTGCTTGTCCTGCTTGATGCGCGCGAAGCGCTCGTAGGTCTTCAGCGCGTAGCCGCCGCTGGCGACGAAATCGACCACGTCGTCGAAATCCTGCCGCGTGAGATCGGCATAGGGCGCCGTGGTCCGGACTTCGTCGTAAAGCTCCCCGGAGAAAAACGGCTCGCCGCAGGCGCAGCCGAGCACGTGCTGCGCCAGCACGTCGAGCGCACCGATGCGCAAGGGCGGCGTGTCCTGCGCGTTCTCGGCGATGGCGTCGATGGCGACGCGGCATTCCAGCACCTCGAAGCGATTGGCCGGCACCAGCACCGCGCGCGAGGCTTCGTCGAGGCGATGGTTGGCGCGGCCGATGCGCTGCATCAGGCGCGAGGATCCCTTGGGCGCGCCGATGTTGACGACGAGGTCGACGTCGCCCCAGTCGACGCCGAGATCGAGCGAGGAGGTGCAGACCACGCCGCGCAATCTGCCGGTCGACATGGCGTCCTCGACCTTGCGGCGTTGCGCGACGTCGAGCGAGCCGTGATGCAGCGCGATTGCCAAATTGTCGTCGTTCATGCTCCAGAGATTCTGGAACAGCATCTCGGCCTGGCTACGGGTGTTGACGAAGACCAGCGTGGTCTTGTTCGCCTTGATCAGCTCGTAGATCTCGGGAAGCGCATGACGCGCGCTGTGACCAGCCCAGGGCAGGCGCTGGCGTGTGTCGAGCATCTCGACCTGCGGCGGCGCCGCGCCGCCGGCGATGACGATGTCGGCGGAGCAGGCTTGGTCTTTCGGTTGCGGCACCAGAAAGCGGGCCAGCGATTCCGGCTCGGCGACGGTCGCCGACAGGCCGATCGCGCGCATCTGCGGCGCCAGCCGCCACAGCCGTGCGAGGCCCAGCGACAGGAGATCGCCGCGCTTGGACGTCACCAGCGCGTGCAGCTCATCTAGCACGATGCGCTTGAGCGAGGAGAACAGGAACGGCGCGTCATCGGAGGAGAGCAGCAGCGCGAGCTGTTCCGGCGTCGTCAGCAGGATATCCGGCGGATAGCGCCGCTGGCGCTGGCGCCGCGACACCGGCGTGTCGCCGGTGCGGGTCTCGATCTTGATCGGCAAACCCATCTCGGCGACGGGCCGCTCCAGATTGCGCGCGATGTCGACGGCGAGCGCTTTCAGCGGCGAGATGTAGAGCGTGTGCAGGCCGCCGCTGCGCTGCACGGCACGGCCTGTCGAGATCACGGATTTGGCGGCCGAGGTCGGCGCGGCACTCAGTTCCACCAGCGTCGGCAAAAATCCCGCCAGCGTCTTGCCGGCGCCGGTCGGCGCGATCAGCAGAGCCGAACGATCCTCGCGCGCCTTCTCCAGCAGCGCGAGCTGATGTTCGCGCGGCGACCAGCCGCGGGCCGAAAACCACGCCTGGAAGCGGTCGGGCAGCAGCGTGGCCGGCTCGGCCGGGATTTCGAGGATGCGGGGCGGCACGGCATCACAGGTAAGCCGTGCCGGCGGGTTCGTCGAGGGGTGGGAGCCCTCTACTCCGACATCGGCTTGTCGGAGATATCCCAATCCTTGCCGCTGAAGATCGAGATGAACAGCGTCTTCATCGGCGTGTAGTCGTCAGGCGTGTAGTCGTAGGTGACGCCGTCGAGGAAATACGGCGAGTGGAAGCCTTTCAGCGTGGAGGCCTGCTTCAAGACATTGGCGCGGGTGAGGTCGTCGCCGCAGCGGCGCAGGATCTCGCCCATGGTGACGGCCTGGCCGTAGCCGGCGAAGGCGATGGTGTTGTCTTGATCGATCGCCGGCGTGTACTTCTTGCGCAGCTCCTCGAACGCCATCACGTCCGGGTCCTTCTCCCATTTCGGCAGGCCGACCTCCTTGTTGTAGCGGATGGCGACGATGCCGGCGGCGTTCTCGAGGCCCGCGGCGTTGAGGATGGAGCGGCCGGTCGAGCCGGCCGACAACAGCTGCAGCGGCTTCCAGCCGAGCTCGGCGACCTTGCGGATCGACTGCGACGTCGCCTTGCCGGTGGTGATGTTGTAGAAAACATCCGCGCCCGATTTCGACAGATTGATGAGCTGGGAATCGACCGTGGGATCGGTCAGATCGTAGGTCTGCTCCATGATCACCGATGCGGTGCCGCCGGCATCGGCCAGCACCTTCTTGAAGGGGCCCAGGAAGTCGCGGCCGAAATCATCGTTCTGATAGAGGATGCCGACCTTGGCGTTCGGCTTCACGCTGACGACGTGCCGCGCCAGGATGCGCGCTTCGGTCGGATAGAGCGGCAGGCCCGCCATCGTCCATTTGAACTCTTTCGGGTTGTTCCATTTCGACGCGCCGGTGTTGAGCAGCAGCTGCGGCACGCCCTTGGAGTTCAGGTATTTGTGCACGGCGGTCTGCGGCGCGGTACCGAGCGAGCCGTAGAGTGCGAGCACTTCCTCCTGCTCGACGAGACGCCGCGTCGCCTCGACGCATTTCGGCGCGCTGTAGGCGTCGTCCATGGTGAGAAACTTGATCTTGCGCCCGTTGATGCCGCCCTTCTCGTTCAGCATCTGGAAATACGCCTCGCCGATGCGCCCGAGCACGCCGTAGAGCGAGCCGGGACCTGAATGCGGCACGGTCTGCCCGATCTTGATCTCGGTGTCGCTGGCGCCGGAATCGTATTTCTTCTCCGCGGCCCAGACATAGGGCGCCGGCAAGACGGATGCGGCAATGGTGGCGAGCGCGGCGGCACTGACGTCGCGCCGCGATGGATTCTTGGTCATTGTTGTTTCTCTCCCTGGTGCGCGCATTGTGCTGGCTTCGCCGCACGGCTCGCAAGTAGGAAGTTCGTCGCTGGGCGACGCAATGACGCTTAAATTGCAGGATACTAGCGCCTAGACTCAAGTTTTCTCGGCAACGACGACGAGGCCGCGTACCGGCTCGTTGTTCTCGATGCGCGGCGACGCCGGCTCGATCGTCAGCAGCTTCAGTCCGGCCTTGGCAATCGCGCCGCGCACATATTCCGCCGAATGGGCATAGCGCAGGCCTTCACCGAGAACGATGCCATCGCCGTCATGCGTCTCCAGCGTGAAGGCGAGCACACCGCCAGTCGCAAGCACGCGATTCGCCTCCATCAGCACCGGCGCAAGATCGGAGAGATAGACGAACGCATCCGCGGCGACGACGAGGTTCGCGCTTGCATCACTCTTCGTGCGCAGGCCCTCGATCATGTCCGCAACTTCGAGCTCGGCATAGAGTTCTGACGCGCGCGCCTGCTTGATCATGCCGGCTGACAGATCGATGCCGATGAAATGATCGACCTGTCTTGCGAAGGCGGCGGCCGCGAGCCCGGTGCCGCAGCCGAGATCGATGGCGCGCTTGAACAGGGCCGGTTTCTTCGCGGCGACGCGCGCGGCCACCACCGCCTTGAAGATCAGCGATGGCGCGCGATAGCCGAGATCGTTGATCAGCACGTGCTCGAAGCGCGGCGCATATTGATCGAACAGGGCCTGCACGTAAGCCTTGGGCATTTCCGCCATCTCTGTGTCGCCAAGCCGGATCAGATGCAAGCCGGCGCCGTGCTGATCCCCGGGATCGCAATCGCGCGCTTTCCGGAACGCTGCGATGGCCTTGTCGCGCTCGCCGAGCTGCTGACGGATTTCGCCGAGCGTGAACCAGGCCGAGGTGAAATTCGGCGCCAGCTCGATCGCCTGCTCGATGAGATCGGCGGCGGCGGGCAGATCGCCCTTGAGCTGGAGGTCGCGCGCGAACTCGAAACGGCGGTCGGCCATGAGATCGCCGGAGGAGTGAAACAGTCGGAGCGGCATTGGGAACCAGGAAGCGAAGCGGGTGGTGACTCGAAGATGCGGTGAAGCGACCTATATATCAGGCATGCGCCCGCAAGACATCCTGTTGCCAACTGCTGACGGCCTGTGCTGCAAGCCCGGCGGCTTCCATATCGATCCGGTCCGCTCCGTGGACCGCGCCGTGATCACCCACGGCCATTCCGACCACGCCCGCGCCGGCCATGGCGCGGTGCTGGCGACGCAGGAAACGCTGGACATGATGCGGCTGCGCTATGGCGAGAATTTTGCCGGATCGACGCAAGCGATCAGCTATGGCGAGGAGATCCGGCTCGGCGACGTCAAGGTCAAATTTCACCCGGCCGGCCATGTGCTGGGCTCGGCGCAGATCGCGGTGACCTGCAAGGACACCTGCATCGTCGCCTCCGGCGACTACAAGGACGCGCCCGACCCGACTTGCGTACCCTTCGAGCTGGTGCCCTGCGACGTCTTCATCACCGAGGCGACGTTTGGCCTGCCGGTGTTTCGCCATGGCGACGCCGCGGACGAGGTAAAGAAGCTGCTGGCCTCCGTCGCGCTGTTTCCCGAGCGCGCCCATCTCGTCGGCGCCTACTCGCTGGGCAAGGCGCAGCGCGTGATGGCTCTGCTGCGCCTCGCCGGCTATGACGCGCCGATCTATCTGCACGGTGCGATGGAGAAGATCACGTCCTACTACCGGAGCCGCGGCGTCGAACTCGGCGAGCTGCGGCCGGCGGCCGGCATGAAGAAGGCTCAGCTTTCCGGCACCATCACGCTCGCACCGCCGTCGGCGACATCCGATATCTGGGCCCGGCGCTTCCCCGACCCCGTCACCGCCTTCGCCTCGGGTTGGATGCGCGTGCGCGCCCGCGCGCGCCAGGGCGGCATCGAATTGCCACTGGTGATCTCCGATCACGCCGATTGGGACGGCCTCACCGCGACGATCACTGCGACCGGCGCCGGCGAGATCTGGGTCACACACGGCCAGGAAGACGCGCTGGTGCATTGGTGCAAGACGCAAGGCCTGCGGGCAAAGCCGCTCGATCTCGTTGGCTATGGCGAGGAGGAGGAGAGCGAGACGCCGGTCGAGAGCGAGGCCGAGGCATGAATCGCTTCGCCGAACTCCTGGACCGTCTCGCCTACGAGCCCGGCCGCAATAACAAGCTGCGGCTGCTCACCGGCTATTTTCGCGAAGTCGGCGATCCCGACCGCGGCTATGCGCTGGCGGCGCTCACGGGCGCACTTAGCTTCAAGCATGCGAAGCCCGCACTGATCCGCGATTTGATTGCGGCGCGCACGGATGAAGTGCTGTTCGGGCTGAGTTACGATTATGTCGGCGATCTCTCGGAGACGGTGGCGCTGATGTGGCCGAAGGCGGAGGGCGTCCACAACAACCCGCCTCCCCCGACCCTCACCGAAGTCGTCACCACGCTGCGCACGCTCGGCAAGACCGAGCTGCCAAAACAGCTCGAACGCTGGCTCGACGAGCTCGACGAGACCGGCCGCTGGGCGCTGTTGAAACTCGTCACCGGCGCGTTGCGTATCGGCATTTCCGCGCGGTTGGCCAAGACCGCGGCCGCCGCGCTTGGCGACAAGGACCCGCATGAGATCGAGCTGATCTGGCCCGGTCTCGCGCCACCCTATCTCGACCTGTTCGCCTGGCTGGAAGGTCGCGCGGAAAAGCCGGTCAATCGCGATCCTGCGCCGTTCCGCCCCGTGATGCTGGCGCATGCGATCGAGGACAGCGATTTCCAAAACCTCGATCCCGCGGACTACGTCGCCGAATGGAAATGGGACGGCATCCGCGTGCAAGCGGTCGCCGGCCGCGACGAGCACGGGCACATCACGGCGCGGCTCTATTCACGCACCGGCGAGGACATCACGGGCAGTTTTCCGGATCTGGTGCTGTCGCTGCGGCTACCCGGCGCGATCGACGGCGAGCTGCTGATCCTGCGTGAAGGCCGCGTGCAGAGTTTTAACGTCCTGCAGCAGCGACTCAACCGCAAAGCCGTCTCGCCAAAACTGATCAAGGAGTTTCCGATCCATCTCCGCGCCTATGATCTGCTTGGCGACGACGAGAACGATCTGCGCGAGCTGCCGTTCGCGGAACGGCGCGAACGGCTCGAGACCTTCGTCGTAAAACTCGACGATCCCCGCATCGATCTATCGCCCACCGTCCCCTTTGCGAGTTGGGACGCGCTCACGGCCGCACGCGCTGATCCCGCGAGTGCCGGCGCGGGCGAGGATGCAGACGCCGTCGAGGGCGTCATGCTGAAGCGACGCGATGCGCCTTATCTGCCGGGACGGCCGAAGGGACAGTGGTGGAAGTGGAAGCGTGATCCGCACATCATCGACGCCGTGCTGATGTATGCACAGCGCGGCCACGGCAAGCGCTCGTCCTATTATTCCGACTATACCTTTGGCGTCTGGACCGAGACCGAGAATGGCGACGAACTGGTGCCGGTCGGCAAAGCCTATTTCGGCTTCACCGACGAGGAGCTGCTGCAGATCGACCGTTTCGTCCGCCGCAACACCACCGAAAAGTTCGGCCCCGTCCGCCATGTCGTACACGAGGGCGACAAGGGGCTGGTGCTGGAGGTCGCTTTCGAAGGGCTGCAACGCTCGCCGCGACACAAATCCGGCGTTGCCATGCGCTTTCCCCGCATCAGCCGCCTGCGCTGGGACAAGCCGCCGCGGGAGGCCGATCGGCTGGAAACTCTGGAAAAGATGTTGAAGGCGGAGTCGGCGGAGATTGAGGCGTGATGACTCGATGGCGGCCACGACGTTGGTCGCTCCCTCTCTCGCAAGCGGAAGAGGCGGGCAAGCCCATCAAGCCGCCTTCGCCTGCACGTTCTCGCAAAACTCCGCGAGCCGGTCCGCCAGCCGCAGCGTCGCGGAGCTTGCGTTCGGCGCGGCCATCAGCGCCACCTCGGTGCGGTTGATCGGCGCAAAGCCGTCCTTGGCGGTCAGCACGCGATGGTCGGCCTGGATCGACATCTCCGACAGAATGCTCAGGCCCATGCCGGCGGCGACGGCGGCCTGGATGCCGGCGAGGCTCGATGACGAATACGACATGTGCCAGGCGCGCCCGGCGCTTTCCAGCGCGTGGATCGCGCCGGCGCGGTAGAGGCAGCCGAGCGGAAAGCCGATCAGCGGCACCGACGACGCGTTGACGTCGACCGGATGGCTCTTGCTGGTGACCCAGTGCACTTCCTCCGGCCACACCGCGATCGCGCCCTTCGCGCCGGCCTCGCGCTTGAACAGCGCAAGATCGAGCTCGCCGCGGTCGAGATCGCGGGCGAGGTTCTTGCTCTGGTCGGCACGCACGTCGAGCCGCAGGTTCGGATGCGAGCGTGAGAACGCGCCGAGCAGTTTTGCCAGCCGATACGCCGCAAAATCCTCGGGGATGCCGAGCCGGATCGCGCCTTCGCCTTCGTCGCGCATCACGTCGCGCGCCTCTTCGGCAAGCGTGAGCAGCCGCCGCGCATAGGACAGCAGCCGTTCGCCGGCCTCGGTCGGGCGCACGTCCTTGCCGTCACGGTGCAGCAGCACCTGGCCGACATCCTCCTCCAGCCGCTTGATTTGCTGGCTGACGGTCGACTGCGTGCGATGGACGCGCTCGCTCGCGCGGGTAAAGCCGCCGGCTTCGACCACCGAGACGAAGCTGCGCAAAAGCTCCAGATCGAGCATGGGCGCCTCCATTCGAAAATCCACTGATTGCGAGTTAATCATTTAATTTCCAAATAGCAAGCCGCGTCCCTAGATCGAGGGCTCAGGAGAATGCCCTCATGTCGCTCGCCACCTCGTTTCCCGCTCCCCGCAGCCGCTTCAACACCTTGCCGCTCGCGATCGGCGTGTTCTGCCTGCTCTGGAGCTATGCCTTCGTCGCTGGCAAGATCGGCGTCACCCATTGTCCGCCGCTGATCCTGCTCGCCGCGCGCTTCTCGCTCGCCGGCATATTGATTCTCGGCGCCACGGCTGTCCGCGGCGACTGGTCGTTGTCGTGGCGCGATGCCGCGATCTTTGCCGTGCTCGGCATCGCCAACAACGCGCTCTATCTCGGGCTCGGCTACACCGGCCTGCAGTCGGTTTCCGCCGGCCTTGGCGGCCTGATCGTCTCAGCCAATCCGGTGTTCACGGCCGCGCTCGCGGCGTTGCTGCTCGGCGAGGGCATGACCTGGCGCAAGGCGAGCGGCCTGCTGCTCGGAATCATCGGCGTCACCCTGATCGTCTGGCATCGCCTCTCGGTCGGCACCGACAGCCTGCACGGCATCATCTTCACGCTGGCCTCGCTTGCCTCCATCGTCGTCGGCACCATCCTGTTCAAGCTGCTCGCGCCCAAGGGGTCCCTGTGGATCGGCAACGGCGTGCAGAATCTCGCGGCCGGCATCGTGCTGACGCCGGTCGCGCTCACCTTTGCCGATTTTCATGCGATCGATCTCACCCCAGGGCTGATCGGCGCCTTCGTCTTCCTCGTGCTCGGCGGCTCGATCCTGGCTTACTGGCTCTGGTTTCATCTCCTGAAAGTGTGTGGCGCCACCGCAGCCAGCGCCTATCATTTCCTGATGCCGCCGCTCGGCATGCTGTTCGCGTATCTCGTGCTCGGCGAGCATGTCGAAGCGCGTGACCTGCTGGGGATCATTCCGGTGGCGCTCGGCATTTACCTGGTGACGCGCCCCGCAAAGCCGGTCGTGTAAGAGGAGTTCCCTTCATGCCTGTTTCCATCACCCTGATCGGCGGCCCCACTGCGTTGATCGAGATCGACGGCTTTCGCCTGCTCACCGATCCCACTTTCGATGCGCCCGGTGCCTACGAGTTACCGCATGTGAAGCTGGAGAAAACCATCGGTCCCGCGGTGAAGGCCGATGCGATCGGCCCGATCGATGCCGTGCTGCTCAGCCACGACCAGCATTCGGACAATCTCGACAAGTCCGGCCGTGACTATCTGCTCAAAGCGCCGCGAGCGCTGACCACCGAGGCGGGCGCAAAACGTCTCGGTGGCCATGTCGAGGGCCTTGCGCCCTGGGCGACCACGCATCTGAAGGACGACGACGGCAACACGCTGACCATCACCGCCACACCTGCGCGTCATGGCCCGGCCGGCATCGAGTCGCTGTCGGGCGACGTCATCGGCTTCGTGGTGCAGTCGAGCCGCAAGGACACCAGCGCGGTCTATATCAGCGGCGACACCACCTGGTTCGACGGCGTCGCCGAGGTCGCGCGCCGTTTCAAATGCGGCGTGGTGCTGCCGTTCGCGGGTGCCGCGCAAACCCGCGGGCCATTCCATCTCACCATGGACACCAACGACACCATCGAGACCGCGCGCGCCTTCCCCGACGCGATGATCGTGCCCCTGCACACCGAAGGCTGGGCGCATTTCCGCCAGAACAGCGAGGATTTGCGCAAGACGTTTGACGTGCTCGGTTTCGGGACAAGGTTGCGATTGCTGGAGCCCGGCGTGCCGACGGTGGTTGAGGCGCCGTAACCGTCATTGCGAGGAGCGGAGCGACGAAGCAATCCAGACTATCTCCGCTGAGGCATTCTGGATTGCTTCGCTCCGCTCGCAATGACGAGCGGAGGCGGCTTAATGAGCCGCCGACGCCGACTTCTTCGTCGCAACCGGCTTTGGCGCCGGCTTCGTGCTCGCCTGCGAGCCGCCATCCCAGCCGCCGGCGGGCGCCTGGACGTTGACGGCGTCGTCGGGCTGCGGCTCAGCACTGAAGGTCTGGATCGCGAGCTTGGCGGCGGCGAGCGATTGCGGGTCGAGACGCTTGGCGACGTCGTCGCGCTTGGTCGCCGCGTCCGTGTCGCCCTGGGCAGCCGCGAGGGTGAACCATTTGTAGGACTCGGCGAGATTCTGTTCGACGCCGATGCCGCGTGCATAGAGGATGCCGAGGTTGAACTGGCTGTCGGCGACGCCGCGGTCGGCCGCTTTCCGAAACCACTGCGCCGCGCTCTTGTAGTTGGCACCGCGTCCGCCGCCGTCGGCATCGAGCACAGCAAGATTGTGCATCGCCTTGGCGTTGCCGCGTTCGGCGGCCTGCGCGTAGTAGCGACGGGCGATGTCGGCGTCTTTCTTCACGCCCAGGCCCTTTTCGTAGAGCGTGCCGAGACGGAAGGTCGCGGGCACCACGCCGGCCTGCGCCGCGCGGTCGTACCACTTCGCCGCTTCGTCGTAATTCGCGGCGACGCCCTTGCCCTCGGCAAAGCGCACGCCGATCTCGTAGGCCGCATTCGCATCGCCCTTCATCGCGGCGGTGCGCAGGCTCGGTCCAGCGATGCCGTCAGGCAGCTTCTCGCTCGGCGGCACCTGGACCGTGCCGAGCCGTGCGCGGCTCGCGCCCGACAGCGCACCGGTGACGTCGTTGGAGGGCGCGGGTGGCGCCACGGCGGGAGCGGGCGGAATTTCGACCGAGGCCGTTCCACCGGGGGTCGTTGCAGCCGGCGCGGCATTGTTCAGGGACTGCTTCCCGATCGGCGTCGGCGAGGTCATCGACGGCGTGACCTGCTCGGGCGCGGGCTTGTTCTCGACTGGCGGCGGCGCCTGCGGTGCGGGCTGGCTCGTATTCTCCATCGCCTGCGGCGCCGGCTGCGTGCTGCCGCCTTCGAGCAGGTTCATCGCCATCTTGAAGGTGCCGAGTACGATCACGACCACGCTCGCGCCGACCAGCAGCGAGCGGATCTTCGAAGTGATGGTCGAGCCGCCTTCCTGGCCCTGAACCTTGCCTTGAACGTTACCTTGAACCTTGCCTTGAACCTTGCCTTGAACCTTGCCTTGGCCCTTGTCCTTGACGCGGGCCGCGATCGCGGCCTTGACGCCGCGGGCGGGCTTCTCCGGCGGTTGCGCGGCGGCAGCTTGCGCGGCACGGCGCGCGGCCGCGATGAAGCTCGACGACGACACCGGCTCCTTCGGAGCGGCGGGGATTTCGCTGATCGCGCTTTCGGACGCGGCAATGCGCTCGGACGGCGTGGCGGGACGGCCGTTCGGACGCGTGCCGGGCTCGAGCGGGTGATCCGGCGGCAGTTCGGGCGCGATCGCGGCGCGGGCGGGCGCCGTATGCGGTTCGAGGATCTCGCTGATCGCACGTGGCGGAACCGGCGCCATCGGCACGGACGGGGGTGCAGCAGGCGCGGCAGCATGGAACTCGCGCGGCGCGGCGACGAAGGTGGAGTGCGGATGTTGCGCGGCGGCGGGATTTTGCAGCTCGGGCTTCGGATCGTATTTCGGCTGCTGTGGCTGTTGCTGCTCGCGCGCCATCGGCGCCGGCTCAGCCGGTACGGTCATCTGCAAGGGCGCAGCCATCGGCATCGGCGCGGGGGCCGGCGGCGCGGTCCGCACCGCGCGCAGATCGCCCTCGATCATCGAAAGACGATCGACGACATGGCCGAGCGTGTTGTGCACGGCCTCCAGCGAATCCTGGGTGCTGCGGTTGGTTTCGGCGTGGCTGTAGCGGATGTCGGACAGCTCGCGCTTGACGAGGTCGACCATCCCGGAATCGGGAGCCGGCGCCGAGCTTCGGCTCTCGGCCAAGGCCGAATAAGTCGCCTGCTGCCGCTCCAGGTGCCGCAGAATGTCGTGCAACCCATCTTCTACGCGGCTGAGATTACCACCGCGTTGATCCGAGGCAGCTTCGACGCGCTCCAGAAGATAGGAGACCCGCTGCTCGAGATGAGTGAACGTCGATGCCGAGTCGTTGCCAACCTGCATGCGGTCAAAGCGCTCGGACAACGAGCGAATGGCGGTTTCCAGGTGCTCGGTATTCAGGACCGGCTCCGGCCGCTCGCGCGATTCCAGCGCAGCGGTGAGCGCGGCGATGCGCTGCTCCAGCACGGCAAAGCTGTCGCCGCGGTCCGAGGGGCGATTGACCTGGTCGACCTTGGACGACAGCAGCTGCACGTCCTCGGAAAGCCGTGCCAGCGCTTCATTGGAGGCGACGTTCGAGACGATGCCGCGCAATGCCGAGATCGCGCCTTCGAGCTGGCGCACGGTCGAGGGGTCGTCATTGGCGCGCAGGATCAGATCGAGCTTGGCGCCGAGATTGCGGATCGCCTCGTCATAGCCGGTGAGTTGCTCGGCCGGCGTCAGCGTGCGCAGCACCTGCTTGATGTCGGCGAGCGCGCGCTCGATGCCGGAGAGTACCTGGCCGTCGGTGCCGTTGGAGCGGGTCTCGTCGATGCGACGGTGCAGCGAGCGGATCTCGTTCTCGATCGATTCGATCGCGCGGCGCGGCATCGCCTCGGTGATGGCGTTGCGGATCTCGGCGAGCTCGGCACGGAAACCGTTGATCGCCTGCTCGGTATTGTCGGGACGCTGCAGCGATTCGATCTGGCTCGTGATCTTGAGCAGATGACGTTCGAGCAACGAGAAATCCGGCCCCGGCTGCTGCTGTGGCGGCGGCGGAGCATAGGCAGGCGCAGGCGGTGCCATCGGTGGAGTATGGGGCGCTGCCGAGGGCGCGATCGACGGCGCGGCGCGCGGCGGCATCTGACGCGGCGCAAAGCCGTCGAGCTCGCTCTGCCGTGCGGTGATCTCGGCAACCGCGACGTCGAACGACGCGGGGCTCAGGGGAGGCGAGCTGCGATAGACTTGGGCTGCCGCACGCTCGACCGCATCGGCCTGGTGCTGGCGCGTCTCGACCGGCGCGGAGCGCGGCGGTTGAGGCTGCTGCGCTTGAGGTTGGGGGGGCCGCGAGATCTGCGACAGGCGGGCATCGAGCCGCGAGATCGCGTCGTTGAGCTGGCGGGCGACGCCCTGCTCGCGCGACACGTCCGGTCGAGAAGCGTCCTGTCGTGAAGCATCCTGGCGCGGCGCTGCGGGCTTTGAAATCCGTTCGATCTGCTGGGTGATCGCGTCGAGCCGCTGATGGATGTCGGCGACTTCGCGGCTTTCCTGACTTGGTGCTGGACCGGATCCCTGGCTCGGCATCTGCTGAGCGCGCGGATCGGGACGCTGGTCCTGACGTTGATCTTGACGTTGATCCTGGCGTGGGTCGTAAGGCCCGCGAAAGTTCGGCGGGGCAGTCTCGCCGAGCGTGGAGTTCAGCCAATCGTTGAGTGACATGCCGGCGCGATGCGCAGCAGCTTCGGCCCGCTCCCTGACGGATGGATCGATGCCGTCCACACTCCACGATACGCGCGAATTCATGACTCTGTCCGGTTCCGACTCCGGCGCCCCACCCGGCGCCTCCAGTCTCCCCACGCGTGCCGGTTGTTAAGACAATCGGATTTGGCGCGGGTCGTCTGCCTCGAAAACCGACTTTTGTCTGTTACGGTAAATAACGGGTTAAGGAACCGGTTGACGGTGTCTTAAAGTTGGGCGGCGGAACCTGGGCTTTCGCCAAATGGGCGGCGCGCTCCCTCCCCCGCTTGCGAAAGCCCTCACCCGCGCCTTCGGCGCGACCTCTCCCGCAAGCAAGCGGGAGAGGTTAAAGGACCACCGATGCCGCTCAGCCCTTCTCGCGCTTGCCGTCGTCCAGCGGGACCACCGTGCCCTTGCCGCTCATCGCCGACAGCGCATCGAGCGCTTCCTCGCAGAAGTCCGCCACCATCTGCTCGTGCCGCGCGCCGAGGCGGAGCAGCAGCAGATTGCCGAGGTCGAGCACGCCCGAGGCCGTCCCTTCGGGAAAACGCTTTTTCAGGATCCGCTCGTAATTCTCGTGCCGGTCGCGGTGATGCTCCAGGCGGTCCATCAAATCGGTGCGGATGGGCTCGATGTCGATGCTGTCCAGCGCATGCAACCGGATCAGCAGGTCATCCTTGATGGAAGGAGGGGTGCTCGGTCGCGCGGCCCAGTGCCGCAACGCTGTTCGGCCTTCCGAAGTGAGGGTATAGATGAGTTTATTGGGCTTGCCGGATTGGACGACCTCACGGCCCTGAATGTAGCCGCGGTCGCGCAGCTTGGAGAGCTCGCGATAGATTTGCTGGTGGTCGGCCTTCCAGAAGAATCCGATCGAGGAATCGAATGTCTTGGCAAGCTCGTAGCCCGTCATCGGACGTTCCGTCAGGCATGCGAGGATCGCGTCGCCCAGCGCCATGTGACCTGCCTCCCTGTGACATTAACCAACCAGCTTGACTTTATGCGTATCGACGCATATGCGTCAATGTGCATATGAGGTGACCAAGGTCGGGGTGCAGAACCGACCGGAAAACCCAGCGGAATCAACCTCCTCGCTACTGTGCATGGGGTTGTTTTCGAGCTTTTGCCAAGATCCTTGATTCAAGACCTTTGATTCAAGGCCTTTGATCCAAGGGAGGGACCTGACAATGACCGGCCTCGACTCCTGGTACGCCTTCATGAAGTCCCAAGATCGCAGCGAAGCTGCGAAAGCGCTCTGGGACCTGCTCCATCCTGACGCCGTGTTCGAAAGCCCCGTCGTGCATTCGCCGCAGCGTGGGCGCGACATCACTTTCAAATATCTCGCCAGCGCCGAAAAGGTGCTCGGCGGTCCCGGCTTCGCCTATGTCGGCGAGTGGCGAAGCGCCAACGGAGCCGTGCTCGAATTCAAGAACGTCATCGACGGCATCGAGATCAACGGCGTCGACATCATCAGCTTCGATGCCGAGGGACGAATCACGAATTTCAAGGTGATGGTGCGTCCGCTCAAGGCCATCAACATGCTGCATCGCCTGATGGCGGAGCAGATCGCCGCCGCTCAATCATAATTCAGCATCATCATTTCAAGGCTTGCCGGGAGACCATCATGCCGATCTATAAAGCCCCCGTCGAAGACGTGAACTTCCTGCTCAACGACGTCTTCCAGATCGACCGCTACGACAATCTGGCCGGCTTCTCCGATGCCTCGAGCGACGTGCGCGAGGCGATCCTTGGCGAAGCTGCCAAGCTCGCCGAAGAGGTGCTGCAGCCGCTCAATCGCGTCGGCGACCTCGAAGGCTGCAAGCGCGCCGACGACGGCAGCGTCACCACGCCGAAGGGCTTCAAGGACGCCTTCAGGCAGGTTGCGGAAGGCGGCTGGCTCGGTCTGTCGGCACCGACCGAGTTCGGCGGCCAGGGCCTGCCGGTGACGCTCTCGCAGGCGGTCAACGAATTCCAGATCTCCGCCAACATGGCGTTCTCGATGTATGGCGGCCTCACCATGGGCGCGACCGCCGCGCTGATCGTTCATGGCACGCCGGAGCAGAAGCAGACCTACGTGCCGAAGATGGTCGCCGGCGAATGGACCGGCACCATGAACCTGACCGAGCCGCAATGCGGCACCGATCTCGGCATGCTCCGCACCAAGGCCGTGCGTCAGCCCGACGGCAGCTTCAAGATCACGGGCACCAAGATCTTCATCTCGGCCGGTGAGCATGACCTCGCCCCCAACATCATTCACCTCGTGCTCGCCCGCATCGAGGGTGCACCCGCCGGCATCAAGGGCGTGTCGCTGTTCGTGGTGCCGAAATTCCTGGTGAATGCCGATGGTTCGGTCGGTGCCCGCAACGGCGTCGTCTGCGGCTCGATCGAGCACAAGATGGGCATCCACGGCAATTCGACCTGCGTGATGAACTACGACAGCGCCACCGGCTGGCTGATCGGCGAAGAGAACAAGGGCATGCAGGGCATGTTCGTGATGATGAACGAGGCCCGCCTCGGCGTCGCCGTGCAGGGCCTCGCGCAGTCCGAGGTCGCTTATCAGAACGCGGTCGCCTATGCCCGCGACCGCATCCAGGGTCGTTCGCTGACTGGCGTGAAGGCGCCGGACAAGGCCGCCGATCCGATCATCGTGCATCCGGACGTGCGCCGCACGCTGCTCTCGATCCGCGCCTTCAACGAAGCCGCGCGCGCCTTCGTGATGTGGACCGCGCTGAAGAGCGACGTCGCCCATCGCTCCGAGGATCCGAAGGACCGGCAGGCCGCCGACGATCACATGGGCCTGATGACGCCCGTGCTGAAGGGCTTCCTCACCGACTACGGTTTCGCCAACGCGGTGCAGGCGCAGCAGATGTATGGCGGCCACGGCTACATCGCCGAACAGGGCATGGAGCAATTCGTCCGCGATGCGCGCATTGCCATGATCTATGAAGGCGCCAACGGCATCCAGGCGCTCGACCTCGTCGGCCGCAAGCTGCCGCGCGACGGCGGCCGCGCCATCATGGCCTTCTTCGGCGAGGTCATGGCCTTTGCCAAGGAGAACGGCGGCGACGAGGCGCTGAAGCCGTTCATCGCGCCGCTCTCGACGTCGCTCGGCCATCTCCAGCAGGCCACCACCTGGCTAATGCAGAACGCGATGGCGAAGCCGGACAATGCCGGCGCCGCGGCGACCGATTATCTCCATCTTTTCGGCTTCGTCGCCCTCGGTTACATGTGGGCGAAGATGGCGAAGGTGACGAATGCCAAGATTGCCGCCAGCGGGGCGACGCCCTATCTCTCGACCAAGCTCGTGACCGGCCGTTTCTTCATGGAGCGGATGCTGCCGGAGACCGCGGCCAATCTCGCGCGCATCCAGTCCGGTTGCGCCACCATCATGGAACTGCCGGCGGAAGCGTTCTGAGCCTGCGTCCGCGCTATCAAGATTCGAACAACAGATCAGGAGGGCGTCATGCCTGAGGCATTCATCTACGATCACGTTCGCACCCCCCGTGGCCGCGGCAAGGCGGACGGCGCGCTGCACGAAGTCACCGCGCTGGCGCTTGCAACCGTGCCGCTGAAGGCGCTGAAGGACCGCAACAACCTGCCGGAAGATTCCGTCGACGACGTCGTGCTCGGCGTGGTCGATCCGGTGGGCGAAGCCGGCTCCGACATCGCGCGCTTCGCAGCGCTGAAGGCAGGCCTCGGCGAGGCCGTCCCCGGCGTGCAGATCAGCCGCTTCTGTGCCTCCGGCCTCGATGCCGTGAACTTTGCGGCCGCGCAGGTGATGAGCGGCCAGCACGAGCTGGTGATCGGCGGCGGCGCCGAATCGATGAGCCGCGTCGGCATCGGCGCCTCCGGCGGTGCCTGGCCGATGGATCCGTCGATGGCGGTCCCCGCTTACTTCATGCCGCAAGGCGTCTCGGCCGACCTGATCGCCACGAAGTACGGCTTCTCGCGCGACGACGTCGATGCCTATGCCGTCCAGAGCCAGCAGCGCGCGGGCAAGGCCTGGGACGAGGGCCGCTTCAACAAGTCCGTCGTGCCGGTGAAGGACATCAACGGCCTCACCATCCTCGCCAAGGACGAGCACATGCGTCCCTCGACGACGATGCAGTCGCTGGCGCAACTGCAGCCGTCGTTCACGATGATGGCGCAGATGGGTGGCTTTGACGGCGTGGCCGTGCAGTCGCACCCTGAAATCGAGCGCGTCAATTACGTGCATCACGCCGGCAACTCGTCCGGTATCGTCGACGGCGCCGGCGCCGTGCTGCTCGGCAGCAAGGAGGCGGCCATCAAGTATGGCCTCAAGCCGCGCGCAAAAATCCGCGCGTTTGCCAACATCGGCTCCGAGCCGGCGATGATGCTGACCGGTCCGGTCGACGTGACGAAGAAGCTGTTCGAACGCTCTGGTATGAAGAAGTCGGACATCGACCTGTTCGAGCTCAACGAGGCCTTTGCCTCCGTGGTGCTGCGCTACATCCAGGCCTTCGACATCGACAACGCCAAGATCAACGTGAATGGCGGCGCGATCGCGCTCGGCCATCCGCTCGGCGCCACCGGCGCGATGATTTTGGGCACCGTGCTCGACGAGCTCGAGCGCACCAACAAGTCCACCGCCCTGGTGACGCTGTGCATCGGCGGCGGCATGGGCACCGCGACCATCATCGAGCGCATCTAAGGGTAGGGAGCAACCAACATGGCTTACAAGAACTTCAAGGTTGAGACCGATTCCGACGGCATCGCGCTCGTCACCTGGGATATCCCCGGCCGCTCGATGAACGTGCTCGACGAGACCTCGACCGGCGAACTCGACGCGATCGTCAAGGACACCACGGCCGACGCCGCGGTGAAGGGCGTCGTCATCACCTCCGCCAAGGAGGCATTCTGCGCCGGCGCCGACCTGTCGATGCTCGAAGGCATGAACCAGGCCTATGCCAAGGTGCTCAAGGAGCAGGGCGAGACCCCGGCCAACCAGATGCTGTTCGATCAGGCCCGCCGCTTCTCGCAGGTGCTGCGCTCGATCGAAACGTCGGGCAAGCCGTGGGCGGCCGCGATCAACGGCCTCGCGCTCGGTGGCGGGTTCGAGATCACGCTGAGCTGTCACTATCGCGTGGCCGCGGAGAATCCCAAGACACGCCTCGGCCTGCCCGAGGTCAAGGTCGGCCTGTTCCCCGGCGCCGGCGGCACGCAGCGCGTGCCGCGCCTGGTGCCGCCGCAGGACGCGATGACGATTTTGCTCAAGGGCGACCCTGTCACGGTCGAGAAGGCGAAGCAGCTCAATCTGATCCACGCCATCGTGCCGGCCGCCGACCTCGTCAAGGCGGCGAAGGACTGGATCAAGGGCGGCGGCAAGGCGGTCGCCCCCTGGGACGAGAAGGGTTTCAAGCTGCCCGGCGGTCCGGTGTTCTCCAAGGCCGGCATGATGATGTTCCCGGCCGGCAACGCCATCTATCGCCGCGAGACCTACGACAATTATCCGGCCGCGCGCGCGATCATGAGCTGCGTCTATGAAGGCCTGCAGCTGCCGATCGACGCCGCGCTTCGCGTCGAGTCGCGCTACTTCACCTCCGTGCTGCGCTCGAAGGAAGCGGCTGCGATGATCCGCAGCCTGTTCCTGTCGATGCAGGAGCTCAACAAGGGCGCGCGCCGTCCGAAGGACGTGCCCGCAACCAAGGTGAAGAAGATCGCTGTGATCGGCGCCGGCTTCATGGGTGCGAGCGTCGGTTACGTCTCGGCCCGTGCCGGCCTCGACGTCATCCTGATCGATCGCGACCAGGAGAGCGCGGACAAGGGCAAGGCGCATGCGCAGAAGGTGATCGAGGAGCAGATCAAGAAGGGCCGCGCCAAGCCGGCTGACGCCGAGGCGCTGCTTGCACGCATCACGCCGACCGCGGACTATGCTGCGCTCAGGGATGTCGACCTCGTCATCGAGGCTGTGTTCGAGGACCGCAAGGTCAAAGCGGAGACCTTTGCCAAGGCGCAGGAATATCTCAAGCCCGACGTGATCTTCGCGTCGAACACCTCGACGCTGCCGATCACCTCGCTCGCCGAGGGCTTCAAGGACCAGGGCAAGTTCGTCGGCATCCACTTCTTCTCGCCGGTCGAGAAGATGATGCTGGTCGAGATCATCAAGGGCAAGAACACCGGCGATGTCGCACTCGCGACCGCGCTCGATTACGTCCGGCAGATCGGCAAGACGCCGATCGTCGTCAACGACAGCCGCGGCTTCTTCGCCAACCGCTGCGTCGGCCGCTACGTTGCGGAAGGCAACGAGATGTTCCTCGAAGGCGTGCCGCCCGCGATGATCGAGAACTGCGCCAAGATGGCCGGCATGCCGGTCGGCCCGCTCTCGCTATCGGACGAAGTCGCGCTCGACCTCGGCCTCAAGATCATGAAGGCCACGGAAGCCGATCTCGGCCCGAACGCCATCAATCCCGATCAGAAGAAACTGATGGTGGAATTGGTCGAGAAACAGGGCCGCCTCGGCCGCAAGAACAGCAAGGGCTTCTACGACTATCCCGAGAAGGGCAAGGGTCAGAAGAGCCTGTGGCCGGGCCTGTCCGCGCTGCAGCCGAAACAGCTCGATCCCGACACGCTCGACATTGAGGAGCTGAAGCAGCGCTTCCTGGTCGTGCAGGCGGTCGAAGCCGCGCGCACGGTCGAGGATCACGTCATCACCGATCCGCGCGAAGCGGATGTCGGTTCGATCCTCGGCTTCGGCTTTGCG
>JAUEPE010000076.1 GCA_030403585.1 Frankia sp. RB7 | reverse complement strand
AAGAACTAAAGGAACGCATCATGCTCGGCATCAAGGACGTCAATCGATATCCCGTCATCCACACATGGTCCTACAAACTCGCCGAGCCTGCCTGATATGATTCGAACCAAGGAAACGCTGACCTAGAGCTGTGGCGAGAACGTCGCCATGCCCCTGCCTAGCGCATCGGGCGCGAAAGGGTAAGCAGGCTTTACCATCATTCGATTGTGCAATCGCGTGATCATAATCCGGCGAGCGAAAAGCCCCCTGCGATCATCTCGCAGGGGGCTTGTTATCGTCGGATGCTCACACGGCTAGCCGCCGACATCGGCGCTGATCACGTCGCCGAACAACTCCCACTTCTCGCCCTTGAACTTCTCAAGCTGAAGCTGGCTGATCGGCGCGAAATCGGTCGGCGAGGTGTTGATCTTCACGCCCGGCAGCAGCGCCTCGGTGCGGAAGTCCTTCAGGCTCGCTGCCTGCTTCATGATGTTCTCGTGCGTGAGATCATCGCCGCACTGCTTCAGGACCTGGACCAGCGTCTGTGCCACGGCATAGCCGACGATGGTGCCTTTATCGAGCTTGTCGCCCTCGGGGAAATATTTGCCCATGAACGCCAGGAAGTCCTTCATGCCGGCGTCATTGGCCCATTCGGGATCCGACACGTCCTTCAGATAATCCGCAGAGATGACATCCTGACCGTTTTCAAAGCCGGCCGGCTTCATCACGCTGCCGACGGAGGCCGAGACGTTGTTGAGGAAGTGCAGCGGCTTCCAGCCGATCTCCGCCACCTTCTTGATCGCTTGCGCGGCGAATTTCGGCGTCGTGATGTTCATGAAAACGTCGGCGCCGGTCGATTTCAGCTTCACGATATGGTTGTCGATGGTCGGTTCGGAGGTCTCGTAGCTCTCCTCCGCGACGATCATCGAGGCCGCCTTGGCGCCGAGGCCGTCCTTCAGGCCCTTGACGTAGTCCTTGCCGTAATCGTCGTTCTGATAGAGCACGGCGATCTTGGCGTCCGGCTTGTTCTTGAGCAGCCACTTCGCATAGATCTGTGTCTCGCTCTGGTAGTTGGGCTGCCAGCCCATGGTCCAGGGGAAGTTCTGCGGATCGTTCCACTTGGTGGCGCCGGTCGCGACGAACAGCTGCGGCACCTTCTTCGAGTTCATGTATTTGTGGATCGCCGAGTTCGGCGGCGTGCCGAGCGAGTTGAAGATGAACAGCACCTCGTCGCTCTCGACCAGCTTGCGCGCCTGCTCGACCGTCTTCGGCGGCGAGTAGGCGTCGTCATAGCTGATGTAGTTGATCTTGCGGCCGTTGATGCCGCCTTCCTCGTTGATCTTCTTGAAATAGGCGGCCTCGGTCCGCCCGATGATGCCGTAGGCGGAGGCCGGTCCGCTGTAGGGCATGATGTTGCCGACCTTGATCTCGGTATCGGTCGCGCCGGTATCGTATTTCTTCTGGGCCGATGCGGTGGAGGTCGCAACTGCAATGAGCGCGAGCGCCAGTGACGCGGCCGCAAGCTTGCCGGTGACAGCGGGCATTCCTATCTCCCTGTTTTCTTGGTGTGTGTGCGTTCCTTTTTTTGTCTTGATTGTTTTTGGCGGACGCAGTCGCAATTCAATACGATTTGCCTGATGGCTTCAACAGAAAGCCCCTGCGATGGCGTCGCAGGGGCTGCTCCTTTAGTAGTCAGGACCAACGTGATTGGTCATGTGCGGCTGCGAGAAGGCGGACTGCCTGTAATTGCGCTCCAGGCTATCAGCTATTTCGAGTTGATCGCCTCAGTGACCGAGGTCACTCGAGATGATTTCGCCGAACAATTCCCACGTCTTGCCCTTGAACCGCATCATCTGGAGTTGCTCGATCGGCGCGAAATTGTCGGGCGCGGTGTTGATCTTGATGCCGGGCAGCAGCGTGTCCGGCTCGAAATCCTTCAAGGACGCCGCCTGCTTCATGATGTTGTCGCGGGTGAGGTTGTCGCCGCACATCTGCAGCACCTTCACCATGGTCTGGGCTGCGGCATAGCCGAACACCACGCCGGCATCGAGCTTGTTGGCCTTCGGATTGTACTGCGCGACGAAATTGTAGAATCTCTTCATGCCGTCGTCGGCGTTCCATTGCGGGTCGGAGCCATCCTTGACGTAGCTCGCCGACAATATGCCTTGCGAGATCTCGAAGCCCGCCGGCTCGATCACGCCGCCGACCGACGCCGAGACGTTGGAGATGATGTGCATCGGGTGCCAGCTGATCTCGGCCGCCTTCTTGATCGCTTGCGCCGCGAATTTCGGCGTGGTGATGCTGATGAAGACATCGGCGCCCGCGGCCTTCAGCTTCACGACGTGCTCGTCGATCGCAGGCTCGGATGTGTCGTAAGGCTCCTCCATCGCGATCATCGAGGCCTTGGCGCCGAGGCCGTCCTTCAACCCTCTGAGATAGTCCTTGCCGAAATCGTCGTTCTGGAAGAGCACGCCGATCTTGCCGTCCGGTTTCTCCTTCAGGATGTACTTGGCGTAGATCTTGGCTTCGCTGGCGTAGCTCGGCTGCCAGCCCATCGTCCACGGGAAGTTCTTCGGATCGTTCCACTTCGAGGCGCCGCTCGCCACGAACAATTGCGGCACCTTCTTCTCGTTCATGTACTTGCGGATGGCGCCGTTGGTGGAGGTGCCGAGCGAGCCGAAGATCAAGAGCACGTTGTCGCTCTCGACCAGCTTGCGCGCCTGCTCCACGGTCTTCGGCGGCGAATAAGCATCGTCATACGAGATGAACTTGATCTTGCGACCGTTGACGCCGCCCTCGGCATTGACCTTGTTGAAATAGGCTTCCTCGGCCTTGCCGATTGCGGCGTAAGCCGAGGCCGGGCCGCTATAGGGCATGATGTTGCCGATCTTGATCTCGGTATCGGAGGCGCCATTGTCGTAGGACTTCTGTGCCAGCGCGGGATTGCTCATCGCAGTGCACAATGCGAATGCGACCGAAAGCACCACAACCTGAAATCGAACGAAAGCCATTTCTCTCCCACCCCAACTGGATCGGCGTCGCATTGAACAAAATTGATGCACGACGTCAACAAAAAGCCCCCGCGATGGTTCGCGGGGGCTTTTCAACCTTGGACTATGGCGTCAGCGCGTCACTCGGAGGCGACGTCGCCGCTGATGATCTCGCCGAACAGTTCCCACTTCTCGCCCTTGAAGCGTTGCATCTGCAACTGCGAAATCGGGGCGAAGTCGGTGGCGCTGGTGTTGATCTTGACGCCGGGCAGCAGGGTGTCCGGTGTAAAATCCTTTAGGGAAGCGGCCTGCTTCATGATGTTGGCGCGGGTGAGGTCGTCACCGCACATTTCCAGAGTCTTGACGAGGGTCGACGCTGCGCCATAGCCGTAGACCGTGCCGGTGTCGGTCTTGTCGGCACCCGGCATGTACTTGTCGATGAACTCGTTCCACTTTTTCATGCCGGGGTCGGTGTTCCACTGCGGGTCCGTCGAGTCCTTGGCATAAGCCGCCGACAGCACGTTCTGCGAGGCTTCGAAGCCGGCCGGCTTCATCACGCTGCCGACCGAGATCGACACGTTGGTAAGGATCTGCAGCGGCTTCCAGTTCAGCTCGGCTGTCTTCTTGATGGTCTGGGCCGCGAACTTCGGCGTCGCATAGATCAGCAGCACGTCGGGATTGGTGGCCTTGATCTTGACGATATGGCCGTCGATCGACGGTTCGGAGACCTCATAGCTCTCCTCCATGACGATCATGGACGCGCCCTTGGCGCCAAGTCCGTCCTTGGTGCCCTTGAGGTAGTCTTTGCCGAAATCGTCGTTCTGATAGAGGATCGCGACCTTGGCGTCGGGCTTCTCCTTCATCAGCCACTTCGCGTAGATCTGCGCTTCGCTCTGGTAGGAAGGCTGCCAGCCGATGGTCCAGGCGAAGTTCTTCGGGTCGTTCCACTTGGTCGCGCCGGTGGCGACGAACAGCTGCGGGATCTTCTTGGCGTTGAGGTATTTCTGGATCGCGGTGTTCGAGGGCGTGCCGAGCGGGTTGAACACGGCGAGCACTTCGTCGCTTTCGACGAGCTTGCGGACCTGCTCGACTGCCTTGGGCGGCGAATAGCCGTCGTCATAGGTGACGAAAACGATCTTGCGGCCGTTGATGCCGCCCTTGTCGTTGATCATCTTGAAATAGGCTTCTTCGGTCTTGCCGATGATGCCATAGGCCGACGCCGGACCGCTGTACGGCATGATGTTGCCGATCTTGATCTCGGTATCGGACGCGCCGGTGTCGTATTTCTTCTGGGCGAGTGCTGCGCCGGAGGTGAGGGTCGCGACCGCCGTCACGAGTGCGGTGGTTCGCAGTGTTCTTCCGAAAAACAAATTTGGTCTCCTTCCTTAATTGAATGGGTTCAGTTTTTTCTGAGCTTGCCGACGAGTTGCTGGCCCAGGATCGCGACTTGCCTTGCGCCATGCGGCACGAGGTAGATGACGAGGAACAGGAGTACGCCGAACACGGCACCGGAGAGGCCCTTGGAGATGCCCTCCGCGATGTTCGGCACGAAGATGATGAAGGCGGCACCGACGATCGAGCCGGGCAGCCAGCCGACGCCGCCGACGACCATGCCGAGGAACAGCTGGATCGCGAGCGTGATGGTGAAGCTGTCGGGCGCGACGAACTGCACCGCGATCGCGCTCAGGCCGCCGGCGACGCCGGTGATGCCGGCGGAGACGCCGAAGGCGAGCGTCTTGTACAGCGCGACGTTGACGCCCATGGCGGAGGCCGCGATCTCGTTGTCGCGGATTGCCATGAAGGCGCGGCCCGAGCGCGAGCGCAGCAGGTTGACCGAGAAGATATAGATCGCAAGCACGACGACGAGCGTGAAGTAATACAGCCACATGTCCTGGCCCATCGGCAGGCCGAACGGCGCGTCGGGCTTGGTGACGACGAGGCCCTGCACGCCGCCGGTCCAGTGCTCGAGGAAGTTCAGCTTGAGCAACTGCGGCATCGCCGTGGCGAGCGCGAAGGTCGCAAGCGCAAGGTACACGCCGGAGAGCCGCAACGCCGGCTGGCCGAACAGGAAGCCCGCGCCGAAGCAGACCACGGCCGCGACCGGCAGGCAGAGGAAGTAGGGGATGTTGAACTGCTCCATCATCACCGCGGTGACGTAGGCGCCGATGCCGTAGAACGCGCTCTGGCCGAGCGAGAACTGGCCGCTTCCGCCAGTCAGGATGTTCAGCGCCAGCACGGCGAGGCCCAGATACAGCAGCTGGGTCAGCTGGAAGATCACGAAGTTCTTCGCGAACAGCGGAACGGCGATGAGAAGCAACAGCACCACCAGCGAGGTGCCCGTGCCCAGCGTCATGGCCCGCTTCGGAACGGCTTCGACCGCCTCGTTGCCTTCGGCGACGACTTCTTCTGCTGCGCTCATGATCAAACTCGCTTGACGATGTGCCGGCCGAACAGACCAGCGGGTTTGACGACCAGGACGGAGATGATCAGCGCGAGCGCGATCGGGAGTTTCAGCTCGTTACCGACGCCGGGGATGTAGGTGCCGGCGAGATTCTCGAAGATGCCGACCAGGAAGCCGCCGACCACGGCGCCAAACGGGCTCGTCAGTCCGCCGAGCACGGCTGCGGCGAAGCCGTAGATCAGCACGCCGCCCATCATGTTGGGCTCGAGGAAGACGACGGGGGCAATCAGCATGCCGGCGATGGCACCGATCGCGGTCGCCATGCCCCAGCCCAGCGCGATCATCCAGGAGGTGTTGATGCCGACCAGGCGGGCCGATTCAGGCACCGAGGCGGCCGCGCGCATGGCAAGACCGATGCGGGTGTACTGGAAGAAGAAATAGAGGCCGATCAGCAGCAGCACGGTGACGCCGATCATGCCGGCCTGGTGCGTCGAGATCAGCTGGCTGCCGAGGAACGGCGAGGAACCGAACGGGGTCGGATATTGCTTGATGGTGAAATCCCAGATCAGGCCGGCCGAGGAGTTGATGATCGCGTAGAGCGCGATGAAGCCGGCGACGTTGGTCAGCACCGGCGCCTTGGCCAGGGGCTTGAACAGGATCCGCTCGATCGCGATGCCGCCGACAAAGGAGAGCGCCAGCGCGATGATGAACGCGCCCCAATAGGGCACGCCCCACTGCATCAGCTGCCACGAGATGAAGGTCGAGAACATCGCCATCTCGCCTTGCGCGAAGTTGAGATGGTCGATCGCCTGGTAGATCATGACCACCGCGAGCGCCATGCAGGCATAGATCGCGCCCGTGGCAATCCCGGCCAGGACCTGGTTGGTAAACAGTTCCATTGTCCCGGCTCCTCAGTAACCCAGATAGGATTTGCGGATTTCTTCGTTGTTTGCGATGTCCTTGGCATTGCCGGACATCACGATACGGCCGGTCTCGATCACATAGGCCTGGTCGGCGAGCTCGAGCGCGAGCTGGGCGTTCTGCTCGACCACCAGGATCGACACCTTGTCCTCGCGATTGATCTTGCCGAGGATGCCGAACAGGTCACGCACGACCAGCGGCGCCAGGCCAAAGGACGGCTCGTCGAGCAGCATCAGCCGCGGCCGCAGCATCAGCGCACGCGCCACCGCGAGCATCTGCTGCTCGCCGCCGGAGAGCGTGCCGGCCTGTTGGGTATGCCGCTGCTTCAGCACCGGGAAATGCGCATACATGCGCTCGATGTCGGAGATGATGCCTGCATTGTCCTTGCGGGTGATGGCCCCTAACTGGAGGTTTTCCTCCACCGTCATGGTGGTGAAGGTGCCGCGGCCCTGCGGCACATGGGCGATGCCGAACCGGACGATGCTCTCGGTCGAGCGGTTGTTCAGCGGCTTGCCGTCGAACTCGATGCCGCCGGTGGAGCGCACCATGTTGCAGATCGCGCGCAAGGTCGTGGTCTTGCCGGCGCCGTTGGCGCCCAAGAGCGTCGTCAGCGAACCTTCGTTGAGCGAGAAGGAGAGGCCATGGAGCGCCTGGACCTGGCCGTAATAGGCGCGCAGGTCCTTGACGTTGAGCAGCGTCGTCATTGGTCCTTGCTCCCGAGATAGGCCGTGATGACGTCGGGGTTCACCTGCACCTGGGCGGGCGTGCCTTCTGCGAGCTTCTTGCCGAAGTTGAGCGCGACGACATGGTCGGCGATCGACATCACGAGGCCCATGTGGTGCTCGACCAGCAGCACGGTCATGCCGCGCTCGTCGCGGATGCGGCGGATGAGGTCGCCGAGCACATGGACCTCTTCGTGGTTGAGGCCGCCGGCGGGTTCGTCGAGCAGCAGGATCTTCGGGTCGGCCGCGAGCGCCCGCGCCAATTCGACGCGCTTCTGCGTGCCGAAGGGCAGGCCGGAGACGACGGTATGGGCGACGTCCTCGAGGTCGAGATAGGCGAGGATCTCGTGCACCTTCTTGTTCACGCTGGTTTCGCTGCGGCGAATCCAGGCCAACCGCAGCGAGTCGCTGATGATGTCGCTGGAGGTGCGGGCGTGGGTGCCGACGCGGACATTGTCCATCACTGACAGGTTCGGAAACAGCGCCACGTTCTGGAAGGTGCGGCCGATGCCGATCTCGGCGATCCGGTGCGGCGGCCGCGTCAGGATGCTCGCGCCTTCCATCAGGATGTCGCCGGAGGACGGCTGGTAGAGACGGGAGAGGCAGTTGAAGAGCGTGGTCTTGCCGGCGCCGTTGGGGCCGATCAATCCGAGGATCTGGCCCTTATGCATGTCAAAGGACACGCCGTTGAGCGCGACGATGCCGCCGAACACGACGCTGACGTCGCGAACGGCGAGCAGGGGCGATGTCCCCTGCGCGAGCTGTGCCTGCGTCATGTCGTCTCGCCCACACTATTCCGTGGGCGAAGGGGCGATGCTAACCGCTCCCGATGATGACGATGGCTATCTGAACCCCTCGGCCACACGCGCAACTTTCCCTCCTGATTTCAGCTTTTTGCTGACTTCTTTTTTGGATTGCGGCATCAGACCCCCAAGTGCCGCTTCGATGTTCCTTACCATCGCCAGCAGTCGCGGTCCAATGTCGTTGATCAAACGCTCTTCCGTGAAGCGGAATGCGGGTGCACCGCAATTGAAGGCGTAGGGACCGGTTCCGTCGTTGAGCTTGAGCGCGACGCCGGCGGCGCCGATGTCGTCGTGCCAATCGCCGACGGACATCGCGAAACCGTATTTCGCGACCGTCTCGCCCGAGCGTTCCAGTCCGTCGCGCATCTTGGGCCAGCGGCTGCCGTAATGTTCGCGCAGGACGCGCGTCACTTCGGCGCGATCCTCGTCGCCGAGCGCCCAGAAGTAAGCGCGGCCCATCGCGCTGGTTGCAATCGGCACGCGGGAGCCGACGTCGAGTTGAACGCCGACCGTCTCGCTGCCACGGCTTTGCCCGAAATAGATCATGCTATGGCGATCGCGGCCGCCGATTGCGACGGCGCCGCCAGTAGCGCGCATCATTTCCTCGCGAAACGGCTCGGACAAATGCCGAACGCCGAGATTGGCGAGCGCCGCGTAACCGAGCGCCATCGCGGCGGGCGCCAGCTGGTACTTCTCGAAACGGGGAACCGGTGTCAGATAGCCGAGCTTCGTCAGCGTGTAGGTCAGCCGCGAAACCGTCGGCTTCGGCAGGTTGGTGCGGGACGCAATCTCCTGATTGCCGAGAAGTCCGTCGCTGGGGTGGAATGCTCGCAATACATCAAGCCCGCGGGAAAGCGCGACGACGAAATTCCGATCGGTCGCGGTCTTCTTTCCTGTACGCTTCATCCCTGATCTGCTCTTGCGCGGAGTCGTTGACAAGCCACGTGCTTCAAAATAACCCTGCCGTCAAGATGCGGAATTAAATTCCGCACTGCGAAATCGAACAAAAGTAAATCCCCACCAAGGAGGGAAACCGTGAGCGAAGTGGTCAAGCTTGAGCGTCATGACGAAGTCGGGATCGTCACGGTCAATAGCCTTCCGGTCAATGCGCTGAGTGCCGCAGTCCGCGGCGGTATTCTGGAGTGCATCAAGGCCGCAATCGCCGATCCCGCGATCAAGGGCATCGTGCTGACCTGCGCCGGCCGCACCTTCATTGCCGGCGCCGACATCACCGAATTCGGCAAGCCGCCGAAGCCGCCCGGCCTCAACGAAGTGCTGGCCGAGATGGAGAATTCGCCGAAGCCGATTGTGGCCGCGATCCACGGCACCGCGCTCGGCGGCGGCCTCGAGGTCGCGCTGGCCTGTCATTTCCGCGTGGCTGTTAAAGAGGCAAAGCTCGGCCTGCCCGAGGTGAAGCTCGGCCTGCTGCCCGGCGCCGGCGGCACCCAGCGCCTGCCCCGCGCAGTCGGCCCCGAGCTCGCCGTCAAGATGATCGTCGGCGGCGATCCCATCGGCGCCGCTGAAGCGCTGAAGAATGGCCTGATCGAGGAGATCGTCGAAGGCCCGGCTTCCGGCGGCGAAGCCTTCGTCCGCAAGCTGCTGGCCGAGAAGCGCCCGCTGCGTCGCCTGCGCGACGACGATTCCAAGATCGCGGCGGCCAAGGCCGACCGTTCGATCTTCACCAATGCCGTTGCCGCCATGACCAAGAAGTCGCGCGGCCTGGAAGCGCCGTTCGCGGCGGCCGACGCCGTCGGTGCGGCGATCGACCTGCCGTTCGACGAAGGTCTGAAGAAGGAGCGCGAGGGCTTCCTCAAGCTCGTCGCCAGCGACCAGTCCAAGGCGCAGCGTTATGCCTTCTTCGCCGAGCGCGAGGCCGCCAAGATCACCGGCGTTCCTGAAGGCACCAAGTCGCGCCCCGTTAACCGTGTTGCCATTCTCGGCGCCGGCACCATGGGCGGTGGCATCGCGATGTCGTTTGCGAACGCTGGTGTTCCCGTCACCCTGATCGAGACCGGCGAGGAGCAGCTCAAGCGTGGCCTCGGCATCATGCAGAAGAACTGGGAGGCGACCGCCGCGCGCGGCGGCATTCCGGCTGACGCGCCGGCCAAACGCATGGCGCTGATTACCGGTGTCGTCGGCATCGAGAATGTCGGCGACGCCGACCTCGTCATCGAAGCCGTGTTCGAGACCATGGCGGTGAAGCAGGAAGTGTTCGGCAAGCTCGACCAGTACGTCAAGCCGGGTGCGGTGCTGGCCTCCAACACGTCGTACCTGAACATCGACGAGATCGCGAAGGCGACCAAGCGTCCGCAGGACGTGCTCGGCATGCATTTCTTCTCGCCGGCCAACGTCATGAAGCTGTGCGAGATCGTGCGCGCCGACAAGACCGCGCCGGACGCCCTCGTGACCGCGGTCACGATCGCGCGCAAAATTGCAAAGGTGCCGGCCGTGGTCGGCGTCTGCGACGGCTTTGTCGGCAACCGCATGCTGGCCCAGCGCGGCAAGCAATCCGAGAAGCTGCTGTTCGAAGGTGCACTGCCGCAGCAGGTCGACGCTGTGGTGACAAAATTCGGCATGCCGATGGGCCCGTTCGCGATGGGCGATCTCGCCGGCCTCGACATCGGCTGGCGCTCGCGCAAGGACCGCGGCATCAAGTCGGAGATCGCGGACGCGCTGTGCGAAGCCGGTCGCTTCGGCCAGAAGACCGGCAAGGGCTACTACAAGTACGAGGCGGGCTCCCGCTCGGCGCTGCCCGATCCCGAGGTCGAGAAGCTGATCGACGAGACGCTGCTGCGCCTCGGCCGCAAGAAGCGCATCGTCAGCGACGACGAGATCCTCGAACGCATGATGTACCCGATGATCAACGAGGGCGCGAAGATCCTCGAAGAGGGCATTGCGGCGCGCCCGTCCGATATCGACGTGGTCTGGCTCTACGGCTATGGCTGGCCGATTTATCGCGGCGGCCCGATGTTCTGGGCCGACACCGTCGGCCTCAAGCACATCGCCGACCGTCTCGCCTTCTACGCCAAGGAGACCAACGACCCGAGCCTCGAGCCCGCGCCCTTGCTGAAGAAACTCGCGGCCGAAGGCAAGACGTTCGCCTCGCTCGCTGCGGCGTCGAAGGCGGCGTGATGGAGCCTTGTGCTCCAATTTTCAGTCATTCCGGGGCGCCCGCAGGGCGAACCCGGAATCTCGAGATTCCGGGTTCGATGCTTCGCATCGCCCCGGAATGACGGTCTGTGGTTGAAGGAAGCAATGACCCATCCCGGCGAACAGTTTTACCCCGAGGGCGTGCATTGGGACGACACCATCGTCCAGGGCACCCTGCCTGACCTGCTCTCGACGGCCGCGGCCAATTACGGCCCGCGCGCCGCGCTGGAATTTCGCGATCGTCCGATCGCCTATGCCGAGCTCGCCGCGATGGCCGAGCGTGCGGCGGCGGCGTTCCTGCGCGCCGGCTGCGGCAAGAACACCTCTGTTGCGCTGTTCCTCGGCAATACGCCGGATCATCCCGTCAATTTCTTCGGCGCGCTGAAGGCAGGCAGCCGCGTCGCGCATCTCTCGCCGCTCGACGGCGAGATCGCGCTGACGCACAAGGTCTCGGATTCCGGCTCGCGCCTGCTGGTCACGTCGAACCTCCAGGCGTTGTTGCCGACCGCGCTGAAATTTCTGGAGAAGGGGCTGATCGATCGCCTTGTCGTCTGCGAGGACGACGATTGGGGCAAGGTCGGCACGCCGCAGGCGGCGATCCCTGATGATCCCCGCATCGTCACTTTCAAGGCCTTCGTCGATGGCGCGCCGCTGCCGGCGCAATGGCCCACTGTGGCAGTCGACGACGTCGCGCTGCTGCAATATACCGGCGGCACCACCGGCCTGCCGAAGGGCGCCATGCTGACGCATGGCAATCTCACCTCCGCTGTGTCGATCTACGACGTCTGGGGCAAGCCGGGGCGCGCGGCGCGTGGCGACGTCGTCGAGCGCGTGATCTGCGTGCTGCCGCTTTTCCATATCTATGCGCTGACCGTCGTGCTGTTGTCCTCGCTCAGCCGCGGCAATCTGATCTCGCTGCATCAGCGTTTCGACGTCGAAGCCGTGATGCGCGACATCGAGGTCAAGCGCGCGACCTATTTTCCGGGCGTGCCGACGATGTGGATCGCGATCGCGGCACTTCCCAATCTCGACAAGCGCGACTTCTCCTCGCTTGCCGCCATCGGCTCCGGCGGTGCGCCGCTGCCGGTCGAGGTCGCGAGCTTCTTCGAGCGCAAGGTCGGCAAGAAGCTCAAGAGCGGTTGGGGCATGACCGAGACCTGCTCGCCCGGCACCGGCCATCCGCCTGTCGGTCCCGACAAGCCCGGCTCGATCGGCCTGATGCTGCCCGGCATCGAGCTCGACGTCGTCTCGCTCGAAGATTCCACAAAAGTGCTGCCGTCAGGCGAAGTCGGCGAGATCCGCATCAAGGGCCCGAACGTCACAAAGGGCTATTGGAACAAGCAGAAGGACTCCGCGGAGTACTTCTCCGACGGCCGCTTCCTCACCGGCGACATCGGCTATGTCGACGCCGACGGCTATTTCTTCCTGGTCGACCGCAAGAAGGACATGATCATCTCCGGCGGCTTCAACGTCTATCCGCAGATGATCGAGCAGGCGATCTACACCGTATCAGGCGTGCACGAGGTGATCGTGCTCGGCATCCCCGACCAGTATCGCGGCGAGGCCGCAAAAGCCTTCATCAAGCTGAAGCCGGATGCAAAACCGTTCTCGCTCGACGAGTTGCGCGCGCAGCTCGCCGGCAAGGTCGGCAAGCACGAATTGCCGGCCGAGGTCGAGTTCGTCGACGATCTGCCGCGCACGCCGGTCGGAAAGCTGTCGCGCCACGAATTGCGGCAGCAGCAGAAACCATCACAATCCACGCAACCAGGAGGTCGCTCTTGACCGACGCCGTCATCGTTTCCACCGCCCGTACGCCGATCGGCAAGGCCTATCGCGGCATGCTCAACGCCACCGAGGGCGCAACGCTGCTCGGCCATGCCATCGGCGAGGCCGTCGCGCGCGCAAAAGTCGATCCGAAGGAGATCGAGGACGTCGTGATGGGCGCAGCCCTCCAACAGGGTTCGACCGGCGGCAACATCGCGCGCAAGGCGCTGCTCCGTGCCGGTCTGCCCGTTACCGTCGCCGGCACCACGATCGACCGGCAGTGCGCCTCGGGCCTGCAGGCGATTGCGCTCGCCGCGCGTTCGGTGATTTTTGACGGTGTCGAGGTCGCGGTCGGCGGCGGCGGCGAGTCGATCAGCCTCGTGCAGAACGACAAGATGAACGGTTTTCACGTGCAAGATCCCGCGCTGCTCAAGATCAAGGGCGAGGTCTACATGCCCATGATCGACACCGCCGAGATCGTCGCCAAGCGCTACGGCATCTCGCGCGAGAAGCAGGACGAATATTCGCTGGAGAGCCAGCGCCGCACCGCCGCTGCCCAGCAGGGCGGCAAGTTCAAGGACGAGCTCGCACCGATCACCACGCAGATGGCGATCACCGACAAGGCAACCGGCGCCGTCTCCTTCAAGGAGGTGACGCTGTCGCAGGACGAAGGTCCGCGCCCCGAGACCACCGCTGAAGGCCTCGCCGGGCTCAAGGCCGTTCGCGGCGACGGTTTCTCCGTCACCGCGGGCAACGCCAGCCAGCTCTCGGATGGCGCCAGCGCCTCGGTCATCATGAGCGACAAGGAAGCGTCCAGGCGCGGCCTCAAGCCGCTCGGCATCTTCCGCGGCTTCGTCTCGGCGGGCTGCGAGCCGGACGAGATGGGCATCGGCCCGGTCTTCGCCGTGCCGCGCCTGCTCAAGCGTCATGGCTTGAAGGTCGACGACATCGATCTCTGGGAGCTCAACGAAGCTTTCGCGGTGCAGGTGCTGTATTGCCGCGACAAGCTCGGCATCGACCCCGAGAAGATCAACGTGGACGGCGGCGCGATCGCGGTCGGCCATCCCTACGGCATGTCGGGCGCGCGCCTGACCGGCCACGCGCTGATCGAAGGCCGGCGCCGCAAGGCCAAGTACGCGGTCGTCACCATGTGCGTCGGCGGCGGCATGGGCGCCGCCGGTCTGTTCGAGGTTTTGCAGTAATTCACAGGAGGATCCGATGGATCTCGCATTCACGAAGGAAGAGCAGGCGTTTCGCGAGGAAGTGCGTTCATTCTTCCGCGGTAACGTGCCGCCGGATACGCGGCGCAAGCTGGTCGAGGGCCGCCACCTCTCGAAGGACGAGATGGTGACGTGGTGGCGCATCCTCAACAAGAAGGGCTGGGGCACCAGCCACTGGCCGACGCAGTATGGCGGCACCGGGTGGACCTCCGTGCAGCACTACATCTTCAACGAGGAGCTGCAGTCCTATCCGGCGCCGCAGCCGCTCGCCTTCGGCGTCAGCATGGTCGGCCCCGTCATCTACACCTTCGGCAATGAAGAGCAGAAGAAGCAATATCTGCCGCGCATCGCCAATGTCGACGATTGGTGGTGCCAGGGCTTCTCTGAGCCCGGCTCCGGCTCCGACCTCGCCTCGCTGAAGACGAAAGCCGAGCGCAAGGGCGACAAGTGGATCATCAACGGCCAGAAGACCTGGACCACGCTGGCCCAGCACGCCGACATGATCTTCTGCCTCTGCCGGACCGACAACAATGCCAAGAAGCAGATGGGCATTTCCTTCATCGTGTTCTCGATGAAGTCGAAGGGCGTCACGGTGCGCCCGATCCAGACCATCGACGGCGGCGTCGAGGTCAACGAAGTCTTCTTCGACGACGTCGAGGTGCCCGTCGAGAACCTGATCGGCGAGGAGAACAAGGGCTGGGATTACGCAAAGTTCCTGCTCGGCAATGAGCGCACCGGCATCGCCCGGGTCGGCGTCTCCAAGGAGCGGCTGCGCCGCATCCGCGATCTGGCCGGCAAGGTCGAATCCGGCGGCAAGCCGATCATCCAGGACGCAGCGTTCCGCGAGAAGCTCGCCGCCTGCGAGATCGAGCTGAAGGCGCTCGAGCTGACGCAGCTGCGCGTTGTCGCCGACGAAGGCAAGCACGGCAAGGGCAAGCCCAATCCGGCCTCCTCGGTGCTGAAGATCAAGGGCTCCGAGATCCAGCAGACCACGACCGAGCTGCTCATGGAAGTGATCGGCCCGTTCGCCGCGCCCTACGATGTGCACGGCGACGACGGCTCGAACGAAGCCATGGACTGGACCGCCCAGATCGCGCCGAGCTACTTCAACAACCGCAAGGTCTCGATCTACGGCGGCTCCAACGAGATCCAGCGCAACATCATCGCCAAGGCAGTGCTGGGGCTGTGAGTCTTTACTTCTCCCTCGCCCCGCGCTTCGCGGGGAGAGGGCTGGGGTGAGGGGCTCTCTCCACGCAGAGACTTGTTAGTTTGAGGAAACAGAGATGGATTTTGATTTGACCGAGGAGCAGCGGCTCCTGAAGGACAGCATCGACGGCCTGCTGACCGATTCCTACGATTTCGAGAGCCGCAAGAAATACATGAAGGAGAAGGGCGGCTGGAGCAAAGCCGTCTGGGGCAAGCTCGCCGAGCAGGGCCTGCTCGGCCTGCCTTTCAGCGAGGCCGATGGCGGCTTCGGCGGCGGCGGTGTCGAGACCATGATCGTGATGGAAGCGCTCGGCAAGGCGCTGGTGCTCGAGCCTTATCTCGCGACGGTCGTGATCGGCGGCGGCTTCCTGCGTCACGCCGGCACCGACGCGCAGAAGGCCGCTTATGTGCCCGGCATCGTCGACGGCAGCAAGACGCTGGCGTTCGCCCAGCTCGAGAAGAACTCGCGCTACGATCTCTTCGACGTCGCCACGACGGCGAAGAAGAAGGGCGATGGCTGGGTGATCGACGGCGAAAAGTTCGTCGTGCTCAACGGCGAGAACGCCGATACCCTCATCGTCACCGCGCGCACCAAGGGCAACCGCCGCGATACCACCGGCATCGGCGTGTTCCTGGTACCGGCCAACGCCAAGGGCATCACCAAAAAATCGTACCCGACGCAGGACGGCCTGCACGCCGCCGACATCACCTTCACGGGTGTTGAAGTTGGTGCCGACGCGGCGATCGGTAACCCCGACGACTCGCTCGCGCTGATCGAGCGCGTGGTGGACGAAGCCCGCGTCGCACTCTGTGCGGAAGCAGTCGGCCTGATGGACGAGTCGCTCAAGACCACGGTCGAGTACATCAAAACGCGAAAACAATTTGGCGTCGCGATCGGCTCGTTCCAGTCGCTGCAGCACCGCGCCTCCGACATGTTCGTCGCGGCCGAGCAGGCCCGTTCGATGTCGATGTTTGCGACCATGGCGGGTGAGTTCGAGGACGCCAAGGAGCGCTCCAACGCCATCGCCGCCGCCAAGGTGCAGATCGGCAAGTCGCTGAAATTCGTCGGCCAGCAGGCGATCCAGCTTCACGGCGGTATCGGCATGACCATGGAGGCCAAGATCGGCCACTACTTCAAGCGCCTCACCATGATCGAGAACAGCTTCGGCGATACTGACTACCACCAGCGCCGCGTCGCGGATGCGGGTGGGTTGGTCTAGTCGCCACCACCGTCATTGCGAGGAGCGTAGCGACGAAGCAATCCAGACTTTCTCTGCGGAAAGGTTCTGGATTGCTTCGCTGCGCTCGCAATGACGGAGTAAATGGAATCCGCGAGGCAACAACAATGAAAAACACCCCGTTCGATCTCACCGGCAAGGTCGCCGTGGTCACCGGCTCCAGCCGCGGCATCGGTCGCTCCTCCGCCGAGCTGCTGGCAAAGCTCGGCGCCAAGGTCGTGGTCTCCTCGCGCAAGGCCGATGCCTGCAAGGAGGTCGCCGACGGCATCAATGCGTCCGGCGGTGACGCCACCGTCATCCCCTGCAACATCGCGCGCAAGACCGAGGTCGAGGCGCTGATCGCGGGTGCCACGAAACATTACGGCAAGATCGACATCCTGGTCTGCAACGCCGCGGTGAACCCGTATTACGGCCCGCTGCTCGATATCACCGACGAGGCCTTCGACAAGATCATGGGCTCGAACGTCAAGAGCAACATCTGGCTCTCCGCGCTCGCGATCCCGCAGATGGCGGAGCGCGGAGGCGGCTCCGTCGTCATCATCTCCTCGATCGGGGGCCTGCGCGGTTCCACCGTGATCGGCGCCTACGGCATCTCCAAGGCCGCCGACTTCGCGCTGTGCCGCTCGCTCGCCGGCGAATGGGGCCCGAAAGGCGTTCGCGTCAATTGCATCGCGCCAGGCCTCGTCAAAACCGATTTTGCCCGCGCGCTGTGGGAAGACGAAGCCAACCTCAAGCGCCGCACCGCGACCACGCCGCTGCGCCGCATCGGCGAGCCCGACGAGATCGCCGGCGCGGTGGCCTATCTCGCCTCCGACGCATCGAGCTTCATGACCGGCCAGACCATCGTCATCGACGGCGGCGTGACCACGGCCTCGGTGTAACCGCCGCTACCGGCCGCGCTCGGCCAGGGCGCTTTCGATGGCGCGCACGACGAGCAGGGCTGATCGCTCGTCGAGATGCACGCCGTCGGCCCAGCGCAATTCGCCCAGCGGCGGATTGATCGGCAGCCAGCGCGCGCGATCCGGGAAGGCCGCGTGGACGATCGCCTTGCTCATCCTGACCATGCGCGAGTCCTCGATCTCCGCCGCGAAGGGAATCTCGTGCAGGAAGACGCGTGACCCCCGCCGTTCGATGTCGTCGATGCGCTCCCTGATGCGCGCCACGTTCACCCGCGCCGGAACGGTGGGGTCGTCGTCATTCATCTGCTGCACGGCGCGGTCGAGATAGACCTTGTTGTCGAACCGGCTCGGCGGCTCGCCGAGCAGGCGATCCCGCTCGGCGCGTGCGTCTGCAACGCTCAGCGGCGTGTGATTCCACGTCTCGTAGGCGGCAACCGCCGTTCGCACCGGGCGCAGGAACAGCGCCCCGGTGCGCGCGCCGCCCGAAAATTTGGCGATCAGCGCGTCGTCGGGCAGGCGCGTGAGAACGTTGGTCTCGATCAGGACGATCTTCGGCAGGCTTTTCTGCTTCGCGACGATGTCCAGGCTGGTCACCGGGGAGCCGCCGGCCAGCGCGAGATTGCGGACGCGGGGCTGCGCGAAATATTCCTCTTTGAGACGCCAGGCGACCGAGCTGCCGACCAGCACGAGGTCAGGCACGGGCTCCCCGACATAGCGGTTGAGCGTGATGATGGTGCCGTCGCGGGTCGTGACGGTCGGCTGCTGCAGCGCGGAGCCGAAGCGCGCGGTGGCAAGGCCGCAGGCGAGCAGCAATGCCACCGCGACGCCCACGCATTTGATCAGCCATGAAAACCTGGATGAAGGCCGCATGGTCAGAACTGGAAATAGATGAAGGCGGCCTCCGGCCCGGCTTCGAGCCAGGCCATCGCTGCCAGCGCGCCATAGAGATACGGCTCCCATCGCCGCAATTGGCCGGCGAAGAGCGCACCGATGCCGAGGTGCTGGATCAGGACGGGCAGGGCATAGAGCAGCGCCATGTTACGATACAGCTTTGTCGGATTGGGATTGACCGTCGGCGAGAACATGCCTGCGAGATAGCCGAGCGCGTGATCGAAGTTCGGCAGCTTGAAGAAAATCCACAGCATCGTCACGCAGAAAAACACCACGCCCATGCGGATGACCCGCACCACAGGCCCGGCCTCGCCGAGACGTGTCAGGAACGGCCGCTCGACGACCAGCAGCAAGCCGTGCAGCATGCCCCACAGCGCGTAGCTCAGGCTCGCGCCGTGCCAGAGCCCGCCGAGCGTCATCACGATCATCAGATTGAGGCAGGTTCGGACCGGCCCCTTCCGATTTCCCCCGAGCGGAATGTAGAGATAGGTCCTGAGCCAGGTCGATAGCGAGATGTGCCAGCGGGTCCAGAACTCGGAGAACGAGACCGAGATGTAGGGCAGGTCGAAGTTGACGGGCAGGCGGTAGCCGAACAGCAGGGCGAGGCCGAGCGCGATCGCCGAATAGCCGAAGAAATCGGCATAGATCTGGTAGCTGTACAGGACCACGAGCAGCCAGCGGTCCGGCGTCGCCACCGTCTCGTAGAGCGGATAGTCCATATAGGACGTCATCTCGTTGAGATTGTTCGCGACGTAGAGCTTGAAGAAGAACCCGGTCAGGATCCATTTGGCCGCCGCCACGACATCGACCTCGGTGAGCCGCTTGGGGGCGATCTGCGGCATGAACTGGCCCGCGCGGGTGATCGGCCCCGAGACAAGCTGCGGGAAGAAGATGATGTAGAGAAACACATCTCGCAAGCGAGGCGGCTGCTTCTCGCGCGTCAGGTCGACCAGCAGGCTGATATTGTGGAAGACGAAGAACGAGATGCCGATCGGCAGCGGCAGCCGCAACAGGAAGTCGATCGGCGCAACGCCGGTCGGGTCAACCGCGGCCGGATCGATGAACAGCAGCTTGTATTTGAAGAACGCCAGCAGCGCGAGATTGAAGACGATGCCGGCCGGCATCCAGACCGCGCGGTTGTCGAACGCCAGCACCAGGCAGAGATAGGTCCCGAGCACGGCGAGGAGCAGCAGCGGCAGCAGCGCAGGCTGGCCGGAGCCATAAAACACCAGGCTCGCGAGCACCAGCAGCTGAACCTGGAAGCGGCGCAAGAGCGGCAAATAATAAGCGCCGAACACGACCGCGACAAAGATGCCGAACTGATAGGAAGTGAATGTCATGCCGCCCCGTATGCCCGGTCGGGCATGTAGCATCATCGCTACCGCTGTCCTAGTACCGGCTGGCGGTCCGCTCGCGGCGCATCCTTCGAGACGCCCGCCCAAGCGGGCTCCTCAGGATGAGGTCTCGTTTCGCGGTGAGAGCCAAAATCTTGAGATCCAAAACCCCAACTCCAAGACCCACATGGTGACAAGACTCACATGGCGAGGAGCGCCGCCTTGCGGCGCGTCTCGAACCACGAGGCCGAGCAGTGCCACACGCGGCGGTCTTGACCTTCCTGCCCTAATCCGCTCCTTTTGGCGCGACACAATGACCCGTCACCGGGAAACGCCAAAGAAACCACCAGGGTAAGCTTCCATGTCTTTCGTCCTCGCCATCGACCAGGGCACCACCTCCTCGCGCGCGATCGTGTTTCGCGGCGACATCTCGATTGCCGCCCGTGCGCAGCAGGAGTTTCCGCAGCATTTTCCGGCCTCGGGCTGGGTCGAGCATGAGCCGGAGGACATCTGGACCTCGACCGTGATGGTCTGCCGCGATGCGATCGAGCAGGCTGGCATTACGGCGAAGGATATCGCCGCGATCGGCATCACCAACCAGCGCGAGACCACCGTGGTGTGGGACCGCACCACGGGCCAGGCCGTGCACCGCGCCATCGTCTGGCAGGACCGCCGCACGGCCGGCATCTGCGCCAAATTGAAAGCAGATGGCCGCGAGCCGTTGATCTCGCAGAAGACCGGCCTGATCATCGATCCTTATTTTTCCGGCACCAAGGTCGCCTGGATCCTCGACCACGTCCCTGGCGCACGGGGACGCGCCGCGCGCGGCGAGCTGATGTTCGGCACTGTCGATTGCTATCTGCTGTGGCGCCTCACCGGCGGCAAGGTGCACGCCACCGACGCCACCAATGCCTCGCGCACGCTGCTGTTCAACATCCACACCGGCCAGTGGGACGACGAACTGCTGGAGATCATCGGCGTGCCGCGCTCGATGCTGCCCGAGGTGAAAGATTCCTCCGCGCAGTTCGGCGAGAGCACGCCGGATTTGTTCGGCGGCGCGATCGCGATCTCCGGCATCGCCGGCGACCAGCAGGCCGCGACCATTGGCCAGGCCTGCTTCCGCCCGGGCATGATGAAGTCGACCTACGGCACAGGTTGTTTTGCCCTGCTCAACACCGGCACCACGCCTGTCGTGTCGAAGAACAAGCTGCTCACCACCATCGCCTATCAGCTCGACGGCAAGCGCACCTACGCGCTCGAAGGCTCGATCTTCGTTGCGGGCAGCGCGGTGCAGTGGCTGCGCGACGGCCTCGGCATCATCAAGCACGCCGCTGAAACCGGACCTCTTGCCGATCAATCCGACTCCATGCAGAGCGTCTATCTGGTGCCGGCCTTCGTCGGCATGGGCGCGCCCTACTGGAATCCGCGCGTGCGCGGCGCACTGTTCGGCCTCACCCGCAACACCGGCCCTGCCGAGCTTGCGCATGCCGCGCTCGAAAGCGTCTGCTACCAGACCTTCGATCTCTGGGCCGCGATGCGCGCGGACTGGCCGAGCTCGGAAACCGCGAGCGTCGTGCTCCGCGTCGATGGCGGCATGACCGCATCCGACTGGACCATGCAGCGCCTCGCCGATCTGCTCGATGCGCCGGTCGACCGCCCGGTGATCCAGGAGACCACCGCGCTGGGTGCGGCCTATCTCGCCGGCCTCCAGGCCGGTGTCTATCCCGAGCCGACGAAATTCGCCGACAATTGGCGGCTGGAGCACCGCTTCAAGCCGAACATGAGCCAGGCCACGCGCGATCGAAAGCTCGCCGGCTGGGCCCGCGCGGTGAAGGGCGTGCTGGCAAGCGACGAGGGGGAAGAGTAGGCACGCTCTCGTAGCCCGGATGGAGCGGCTTGTCCGCCGAAGCTCGAAGAGCGAAGGCGGAAGCGCAATCCGGGACTTTCTCAACCGCCGAATAGCCTCGCCGCAGTCGAGGCTGCGACGGCCGAGGTCATCACGCTGACGCCGCGGTGAGCGGCTTGTGGTCTCTGCGTAGGGTGGGCACGAAGGTCAGACTCCCTCTCCCGCTTGCGGGTGTTCAGACCGGGGAGATGGTGGACGGGTGTTCGGAGACATCGTGGACACTTTCGACAGCTCAATAAGGAGGCTGTCGGATGCCGTTCCACGAGGTGTCCCGGATGGACGCAAGATCGGAGTTT
>JAUEPE010000017.1 GCA_030403585.1 Frankia sp. RB7 | reverse complement strand
CGATCACGGCGATTGCGACCGACAGCGGCAGTTCGTCGTCCGACTTCATCACCAATGACACGTCGCTGACGGTGTCGGGCACCAACGGCACCCTGGCGTCCGGCGAGAAGATCCAGGTCTCCAGCGATGGCGGCACCACGTGGGCCGACGTCACGCAGTCGACGTCGACCAGTTGGAGCTATGTCGACCCGGCAACGCATGCCACCAGCTTCACTTACCAGACCCGTATCGTCGACACCGCGGGCAATATTGGCACCACCGCTAGCCAGGCAATTACGATTGATACGATAGCGCCAACCGTTGCTATCAACTCGTCCGGCGGCCCGACCAGTCAGGCGACGCACAACATCTCCGGCACTGTTACTTCGACAGAGGCGGCGCTCGGTGCGACGGTGACGGTATACGACAACGGTACGCAAATCGGCACGGCGACGGTTGGGACGGACGGTGCCTGGAGCACCAGCATCACGCTGACCGGCAACGGTAACCACAGCATCGTGGCCAAGGACACCGACGCGGCCGGCAATACCGGCTCGAGCGCCCCGATTATCTTCAACCTTACAATTACGCCAAATGGGTGGGGCAATCCTGCAGGAGGAGTATGGAACAACGCAGCTAACTGGAGTTCGGGTTCAGTTCCGACTACTGCATCGAACGTCGTTTTCGGTTCGATTGGTGCCACGGCGCCTTACGTAACCACAATCCTTTCGACGACCACGGTGACGGTCAATTCAGTCACATTGAATGATCCGGAAGTTACTCTGCTAGATGAAGGCGTCCTAGCGATCGTGGGATCGCTGGTGGAAATGCTAGGCAGTATAGTAGTTGAGAATAATGGATCGCTTTCCATTGGAGGTGGCTCGTCTCTGTTGATCGACTTTTCGGGGTCTGGCGGCAACATGATCCTAGGATCATCGAGCGGATTCACCGGAACGATTACTGCAATTTCGAATGCGACCGGCGAGGCGGCGATCACTGGTGCCGGAACAGTGACAACGATAAGCGGCGATGCAGTCGATTTCCAGAGTTCAGGCGGAACGCCAGCGAGTTTGGCTGGGATGAATGTAGCGCTGACCGGAGCAATTACGGGCGCTGCAAGCGGAGTTAGCGCCATCCAGACCGGCTATGGTGCCGTTTCCGTATCAACCACGAGTACAGTCATCGGTGATTCCGGCTTTGGCATCCTTGCCGAGGATCTGAACTCGCTAGACACCAGTGATGTGACGGTCCTCGCAAACGGGAATGTCAGTGGGGGTACCATCGGCATCGACGCGTTGACGAACGGTAGCGGCAACGTGTCTGTTGCCACAGGCGCCAGCGTAAGCGTCAACGCGCAAGCGTCGGCGATCCAGGCTGTTTCAAGCGGCGTTGGAAATGTTTCGGTCACAACGGCGACCGGCGACGTTATTATGTCTGACAGTGACGGTATCTTAGCGATTAATCAAGCGACGGCAATTCCGCTGGCCGATGACAGCGCAATCACCGTCACGGCTTACGGTACTATTAGTTCAGGGGCGATTCTGAACCGAAGCGGGACCCAGCCCGCAGGCGTTTTGGCCGGCTACAAGGGAGGCGCCAATAACACCGTCAACCAAAATGTCTTCGGATCCGTAACTATCTACAATTATGCCAACATCACTGCTTCGGGTGGTGACGGCATCCGCGCCTTCAACTACGGCATTGGCGACCTTTCCGTCATTGATGAACCTAACACAACGATCATCGCTCCAGGTGAGTTTGGCATCCGAGAAAGCAATTACGGTCCTACTAACGAGTCGGTAACCACCTCGTCTACTGATACGATAGTGTCGGGTTCAAGTGGCATCAACGTCGTGAATCTTGCGACATTGATTGCAAGTGCGTCTCACAGCGCCATTGCCGTCATGGCAAATGGCACGATCAAGTCCGGAGCTGTTCTTAATCCATCCGGCTCGCAACCGTCGGGCGTCAACGCGGGCTATTTCGGGGCGAACGGCACAATCAACAATGCCATAAACGGCACCGTCTCAGTCGACAATTTTGCAGACATCGCCGCTGCGGCCGGCTGGGGCATCGATGCCTACAACTGGGGCAATGGCTCAGTGAGCTTGACCGACGAAGCGGGTACCTCAGTTGCGGGTGCGCAGTATGGCATTGGAGCTTATTCGCTGGGAACCGGATCAGGCGGTGTTAATGTCAATATTCTTGGCGGCGCAACGGTCGCTACTAACGCTCGGTACGGACTTGCTGGCATTCAGGCGAGCTCCAACAACGGATCGAACATCTCCATCACTATGTCGACGGGAGACGTCGTAAATTCCGCGGGCAACGGAATTGCCTCGAATGTTTCCGCGACGAGTGTTCTGGCTACCGGTCAGATCTCCATCACAGCCGTTGGCACCATCAATTCCGGGTTCAACAATGGCGGGTCCGGAATTGTAGCTGGCTACAACAACAATGGCTCAAATACTGTCAATGCTACGATTGCGGGATCCGTCGCCATCGACAGCTTTGCGACAATAAGCGCCGCGGCGGGTTCGGGCATCTCAATCTACAACTGGGGTGTCGGTGACGTTACCGTAACGCTCGAATCGTCGTCCGCAATCACATCGAAGTTCAACGGCGTGACCGCCAATGCGCAGGGTGGGGGCAACGTATCCGTCAGCAACAGCGGAGCGATTGCTTCCGTCTTTGGAAACGGCATCTACGCGCAGACTGGAAACAACGTCGCCAATTCGGTCGGCAATCAGCTCTCGGTGACCAATTCCGGTTCGGTCAGCAATTGGTACACGCCCTATGCCACCGTTCAATTGAACAACGGCAGCACGAAAATCGCAACACTTGCCAACACTGGCACCATTACTTCCAATCTGCCCGGCCTCGGATTGGCAATTTATGATAGCATAGGTGCGGTTAGCATCAATAATTCTGGAAGCATTACCGGTGCGGTCAACATGACGACCCCGGCAACCACCTCCACGTTCAACAATCAGGTCGGAGGAACTTGGAGTTTCACGAGGTACAGCGGATTCTCGGGCTCGATCGTCAATTCCGGAACCATCAATATGTTCGGCGCCAGTTATCTAGCGACTGGCGGAACATTGGCAATTACGAATTCCGGGATTGTCAATATCGCCGACGCTGGTGCTGCATTTATCGGGGCGCCCGTTTCCGGTACGGGCACGTTCAAGATCGGAGATTCAACAGACTATGAACCTGCCAGTCTTGAATTTCTGAGTTCAGTGGGGGCGGGGCAGACGGTTTCTTTCGGAGGCCATAGTGGTCTGTTGACGCTGGACAGCCCTTCGACTTTCGGCGGCTCAATTTCCGGACTTGCAGCCGGTGACATCATCTTCCTGTCGGGCACGGCGATATCTGGCGCGAACCTGAGCGGTTCAAGCCTCACAGTGGCGCAAAACAGTGCCCCATCGCTAACCTTCTCGGTTTCGGGGGCATTGACGCTGAATACATTCAGCGTGCTTTCGGGCAATGCGATTGTCTTAGTGCCAAATTCAGGAACATTGTTGACTGGAGCCTTGGGTGCCCAGTCGTTCGCACCGGCGTCGAGCCAATTCTATCAACTGTCGGGCGCTGCTATCTCATCAAATACTGGCGCTGCCTTGAATATCGGCAGCAGTGATAACAACACCTCCGATTCGATGCTGATTGAGATAAACCAGGCATCGTCGCTGATGGTGTCCGGCAATTCCCCCGGCGTGATTGTCGCAACGGCCGGCGCGAACATAGACATCATTAGCGCTGGCAGCATTTCCACGTCCGGCGGAACTGGATTGTCAACCAATTCCGTAAGCGGCTCAACGACGATTGTCGACTACGGCTACATCAGCGGCGCTGTCGCCGGAATCCAGACGCGGACATCTGGGGCAGCTCCGACGTCGATTTTGCTGAGTCACGGTGGTGCGGTTAATGCACTCAGCGCGACCGCAACCGCCAATGCGGCGACTGCGACCACTAGTGCGACGCTGAATTTTGTGTCGACACCGTCGTGGGTCGTTCCCGGTATGAATGTCTACGACGTTACGATTAGCCAAAACATTGGAACTGTGGCGTCAACGACCGGCACCACGGTGACGCTGAGTGCAAATGCAGCCCGAGCCGTCGCAAGCGGCGACTTTCTCTCATTCCCGGCAACGGCCAGCACAAACGGCGCGACGTCGACAACAAGCAATACTCTGACATTCGCGTCCACGCCATCCTGGGTCGTGTCAGGCATGGGCGTTTACGACAATACGACCGGCAAAAACATCGGAACAGTCTCTGCAGTCACGGGCACCACGGTGGCGCTATCCGGGAACGCGGCAAATGCCGTTGCGAGCGGTGATACACTATCGTTCGTCTCTCTGGGAGTTTATGCGCTGACGTCTATAGGTGATGCGGATGTAACGATGTTGTCCGGTAGTGTTATCGACGCCAACGGCGTGGGTATTCTGGTTCAGAGCAACGCCTCGTCGATACCAAGCGGTGATCATAGCTCCCTACTAGTTTCTGCCGCCGGGTATATCTTGTCGGGAAGCGGTGGTACTGCCGCCATCCGCGTCGGTTACCTCGGGGGCGCGATCGCGACACCAAATGCCAACGTATTTGGCAGTGTTAGTGTCGACAATAGCGGAACAATCGACGCCATCGATGGAATGGGCATAAACGCCTTCGATTACGGGACAGGCAATATCTTGGTGGCGAACGAAGGGACGATTTCTGCACCCCAGTACGGCATTCAAGCCTACAATTATGGTACCGGCAACGTCACCGTCGTGGGCGGCAATGGGTCGACCATCAATTCCGGCAGCACCGGCATTCTCGCGTTCAATCAGGCGACGACCATAGGTCCGTTAGCGCCAGCGACCATTGCCGTCGTATCGCTGGGAACGATAACGACAGGCTCAGCGCTGCAGCCCAACGGAAACGTCCCCGCCGGCATCAACGCCGGCTTCGGAACCGGGACCTATAATCCCAACATCTATGGAGACGTTGTCGTTTTCGCGAGCAGCATCACCACCGGCATTGGAATAGGTATCAACGCTTACGACTACGGTATCGGTGATATCACCATAAATATCGCCTCGAACGCCACGATTTCGGCTCTCAATTCTGCTCCTGTGACTTCGGGTGGTGCGCCCATAGGCATCAATGTCAGCAACTACGGTGCCGGCAACATCGAAGTGTCGACATCTAGTGGAGATGTGATCAAATCCGGCAGTACGGGAATCAACGCGAGCAGCTCGGCGGCCGTAGTCCCCGTGTCGGCTGATGCGCATATTGCTGTCAACGCAAGCGGCACCATCAACGTCGGCAATGTTGTAAACAACAGTGCAAACACGCCTTCCGGAATCAGTGCCGGCTTCTATCACAACGGTGCGACGTCATCGGGCGTCAACGGCAGCGTAGTCGTCAATAGCGCTGCCGTCATCACGGTTGCCGGCGGGCGGGGCCTCAATGCTTACAATTATGGCAACGGCGATGTTACCGTCAACGATAGCGGCAACGTCACCGTGAACGGCAGCACGGTCCGCGCCAATTCCACGACGACGACGACATCGGAAGCAACGGAATATGGTATTCAGGCATCCGCTTTAGGTGCAGAAAGTGGAGATGTTGCTATCAATATTGCATCGGGGGTGACGATTAGCGCGACGTCGGCGTCGACAAATCCGCCAAATGGTGTTTATGCGGTCTACGCCTACAGCAACACTTCCGGTAATATTTCTGTCATCACAAACTCCGGCTCAAACATCAACACCTATGACAGCACAGGCACCGGAAGGTCGGGCGGTGTCGGAATTGACGCGGTCAACGAAGCATCCCCGATCTTTGTAGCAACCGCGACCGCAGCGACCAGCGGTGCGACGTCAACGACGAGTCGGACGCTGAACTTCGTTTCTACTCCGTCGTGGGTCACAAACGGAAGTTCGGTCTTCGATATCACGACAGGAAAGAGCATCGGGGTCGTGTCGTCGACCGCGGCAACCACGATCACTCTGCTCGCGAATGCAGCTTCGGCCGTCGCGAGCGGTGACAGCCTCTCATTTGCTGAACTGGTGACCACCAGCGCCGCAACTGCGACGTCCAGTAACACACTTTCATTTGGCGCGACCCCCTCCTGGATCGTGGCCGGGATGACGGTCTACGATGTCACGACCGGGATTAGGATCGGAACTGTGGCGTCGACAACTGGCACGTCGGTGACGTTGACAGCCAACGCGGCGCACGCTGTTGGTAGTGGTGACGCGCTGTCATTCCCGGAGATTGCAACCGCCAGCGCCGCAACTTCGACAACGAGTTCGACACTCAACTTCGCGCTAACTCCGTCCTGGATTGCGACGGGCATGACGGCTTATGACGATACGACCCGCCAGATTGTCGGGACAGTATCAGCACTGTCCGGTAATACAGTCACTTTGACATCGAATGCGGCGAGTGCAGTTTCAGCCGGTGATGTTTTGTCCTTTACCTCCAGTTCGATTGTTGTCACGTCCTACTCATCGATCCATTCCGGCACGCTCTTGACCGGAACGGGAGCGCCTCCGGCGGGTATCATTGCGGGCTATCTGGGTGGCAACGCAATCCCGACCAGTGTTCCCCTAGCCGGAGTTAATGGCGACGTCACCGTCAACAATTTCGGTAGCATCACGGCAGATGCCGGCGACGGGATAAGGGCGTTCACTTACGGCATCGGGAACGTGACGGTCAACGACGGGGCCGGGACCATCACTGCGCTCGGCGGTACGACCCCAACTCCAGGTTACGATGATGGTATCGACGCCCGGAATTGGGGTCCGGGCGACCTGTTGGTCACGACAAGCGCCGGCACGGTGATCAACTCTGGCGCTTCGGGCATCTCGGCACTGAATTTTGCTCCATCGAATGGCGGTAGCTTCGCCGTACCGTCATCCAGTCAGGTGACGGTGATCGCCTACGGCACGATCACGTCTGGAACGATCCCAACGCTGAGCAACAGCGTTGTCAACCAACCGTCAGCCGGCATTCTGGCGGGATACGATCCCGGCGTTTCACTTACAAATCCGGTCGATGCGGTAAATGGCAATGTTGCTGGCAATGTGCTGATCGACGACTATGCATCGATTGCTGCGGCAGCAGGAACTGACGGCATTCGCGGTGTGAATTATGGCACCGGTGGGGTGACCATCGAAGCCCAGAGCAGTGCGGTCGTTGCCGGAGGTCGATACGGGATTGCCGGCTTCGCGTTCGACGGTGGTGACGTCAGCATCACCAATTATGCCACCGTAACAGGATCAACCGCAGCAATCGACGCTCAGGCAACTGGTGGCGGCACCGTCTTCATCGACAATTTCGGTACGCTCAACGGCGCAGTTTCGTCTAACACGACTGCGGGAACGACGGTCCACAATGAGCTTGGCGCGATCTGGCTGGATAATGCGAACGGGGGGATCACAGGACCCTCCCAGCTTATCAACGACGGAACGATCACGCTCGACGGCAGCGCGGTTTCGGTCGGCGGCCTTCTGGACACAGGAACAATCTTACTAACCAACGGAGGGTCGCTAGAGGTCGGATCGGCTGGTAGTGCTGCAGCCGGCAGCTTCACGATCGACACGGGTGGAGTGGCCACACTGTCAGGAACGATCACCGCTGACAGCATCGTCGACAATGGCCTGATGCTCATCTCCGCGAACGGCATTTCGAACCTGGTCGGTACACTTGGGGGCACTGGCCACATTGACATCGGGAGCGGGGCGAGCCTGATAATTAATTCCGTGGCCGCGATCGCGCCGACAATCAGTTTCCATGGTTCGGGCACATTGGTGCTGTCCGGCACTGACCTCGATAGCTCTCTAACATTCTCCCCAGTCATCTCCTTACTCGACGCAACCGATCAGATCGACTTCTCCGGAACTGTCACTGCCGCATATTGGAACGCTGGCATCCTGACCCTAGAAAATGGTTCAACGCCCGTTGGATATCTGCATCTGTCCGGTAACTATGCCAGCGAGACCTTTACCGTGACGATGAATGGCGGGGTTAGTCAGATTGTAGATCCTCCGGGCGCCGTACAATCCATAGCAGATGGTGCCGTGCTCGAGTTGAACGGCCCTACCGTCGACAATGTCGTGTTTGAAAGTGGGAAGGGGGTCCTTGTACTCGATCATCCTGCAAGTTTCCAGGGTCAGATCGTTGGCCTCGCCGGTGATATCGTGACGCTCAGGGGCTTCGATGCCAACCACACGACCATCCATGCTCTGTACAATGCAATAAATGATACGACGCAACTGTCAGTCGCCGATAGCTCGGATCATCACTCGGCCTCCTTGATTCTGGATGGAAACTATTCGTCCATGCTAATGAGCGCCGCGGCCGACCAGGGGGGCGGCGTCGATATCGAAATCGCACCTCGTTCAGCTGCAATTGTCTCCGGCGAAACGCTGGAGCTCAACCAGGCTTCTAGTCAAATGGTTGAATTTTCCTCAGGTTCAGGCTCGTTGATTCTTGATCAGCCGTCGAATTTTACGGGAGAGATTATCGGCTTCACAGGTACAGCGCCGGATGTGATGCACTCCGACGTTATCGACCTCCAAGGGATCGATCACGATTCTGCAGGTTTCAACGAAAGCTACGTTGCCTCGAGTGGTGAGCTCACGCTGAGTGACGGCATGCACAATGCCAGTCTGACCTTCCAGAATTTCAAGGGCGTGTTCAGTTTTGCATCCGACGGCCACGGCGGCACATTGATCATGGATCCGCCCGCGACCACCACACAAGCTGAAGTCTCCTCGATCGGAGGCAACAGCCAGTTCGTATTCAAAGACTTCGTCGCAACGGCGGCCTTGGCATCAATGGATGACTGGGGGCACGGTGACGCTGGAGTCAGCAACAAGCTTCCTGTCCTGAACGCAGGCGATGCCGGCCCGGAGCCTTGGCTGTTCTTGCATGCGATAGCGACAACAAGCGAATTGCCGGGGAGCAGCATTCTTGATTATCGCTCCCACCACTTTGATAGCCTGAATCCCAAGGACTTTCTCTCGGCCAATCTGGTCGCAAATGAGTTCATCTTGCCGCAACATTAGCGCTCTCGAAAATGAGATGCGCGCAATAGCTGCGACGCCAACGAGCGAGTTAATGCGTTTACAAGCTGCGATCGTTAAGATGATTCGCATTCGGGAGTTTCTGTAGACTCGTGGTCGACGCGCAGCTTTTGCGTTTTGGTAAGACGGTGTGTCCGTCTCTGCCGTAAGCGCCGTTCAGGGGCCACTTTCCGAAAGGGCGGTCTGCGAGTCTGGGGTTCGGGTTGGACCGTTAGGCTTAGAATGGACACAGTGCTATCACGAAGCCGGTGCGGCGGCTTGAAGTCTTCACCGGAGCCCAACATCGGCGGAAGTGGAGCGACGACGGCAAGGTGCGGATTGTCGCGGAGATCGCGGCGGGCGGCGACTTGATCTGTTCGGTGGCCCGACGGCATGGATTGTAGCCGCCTAGCTTTTTGGCTGGCGACGTCAATTGCGAGAAACGGCGAAACAGCGCGCGATCATTCCGAAGCGGAAGATGTGTCGTTTGTGCCGCCGGTGGTCGATTCCGTGGTGCCGGCGCCCACGCCTAGCCGGGAGCACAAATTGCTGCGCTGCAGGCCCAGCCAGATGCCCCGGCTCGCTATTGCAATGCCGGGATCATCGAGATCGAAGTTCGATGCGGCCATCTCCGATGAAGGGCGTCAGCCCCAGCCAGCGCGAGAGAGCGTAGCAGGTAGCAGATGGCGGCAGAGAGCTTGATCTTTGGCTGATGAGAGCCAGCTTGGCGCGTACCAAGCCTCGAAGGCATCGGCCGGCGCCCGGCGTTTCTGCTGACGCACGAGACGCGCTCGGCCGGACTGCGGCCGCGGATTTCTCTCTAGATCGCATAGAATGCGGCAAAGTGCTTCAGTGCCTCGTTTGCGATCGGCGCGGGGCCCGCCGCTGCGGGGTCGTAAAATTTTGGCCGCATGTGCGCCCAGCAGAAGGCGGGCTTGACCTCGCGACTGATTATGGCCGTAATGTTGACGTTCGGCTTACACTCCCCTCATCATCGATCGTGGTCTGCAAGGCGCGATGTTCGATGTCATGCGACCGTTGCTCGCGTGGGTGAGGCCTAACAACGAAGGCGAGCGCAATCGCCCAAGCAGCCGAAAAGCTGGTCATCATTCCCGTTCTCCCGATGTAGAAAGCGCCGCCAATTGCGACATCGGTAGTAATGTCCATAACCTTAGCAACTTCAATCGCGGACTGAAGGTAACCTCACTTCTCAACCTTAACTGCAGCCGGTTAAGCCCGACGGTGTCATTGTGCTGATCCGCGTCGCTCAACGGATCACGCCACTAAAATCAGGATGAAATCGAAATGGGGGTTAGTGAGAAATCTTCGCGCTCTTGCGGGCGTCCGGCTCCGGGTCAACGTCATCCTGCATTTCGCGCGCGATGCATTGCTGCATCGTTTCCAGCTCTGCGAGACGTTGCTCGATTTCTCTGATCTTCCTGGCCTGGTCTAAGGTGATCGTCTTGTGAGGCGGCTTCATTCCAGCTCCGGGTCGACCGGCACAATGACCGACAAGTTCAACTGGCGTCTGTGATCTGGTTAACAAATGCCGCAATTTTCTGCGGGCCATTCGATCGGCCCACAGATCAGTCTGCGGCGCTCGATCGCTTGCCTGATCTCCTCCGCGCGAATCGTTGCGGCTCGCCGGCGAAGCGGACGCCGGACGTGGCATCGGCGAGCACTTTGTCACGGATGCTTTCGTACATGTAGGTGATGAGTGATCAGAAAGATTCTCGAGTAGCATTCGCGCACCGGTCGCAAAGATAGGGGGGCGCCAGGCTTGGGGCGGTATGCTGGCGGGCCCGTCCTGGACGACTTAAATCGGGGTCTGGGGGTTCGAATCGGAAAAAGACCAGCCCCGGTACTACACTGGATACCGGCTACGCGCTTGTAGCTTCAAGTAGATGTTCGGATTGACCTCATTCCTCAAGGTAAGGGCGCTGCAGGTGCAAAGAACGCTAAGTGGCGTCGGATTTTAAATCCGATCGAAGCAAATGTGCCAAGCAGATTTTTCATGGCGACGGGGCGAAGATTTCGAAGCCGTAGAATCCGAATATTATCAGCGCACAGGTGAATAGTTCAAGGCATAACGTTGATGCTACTCCGGACGTCGTCGCTGAAACCAATACTGCGCTGATCGACGACGAACGGAGCTTTCTTGCGATCACACTTGAGCGGCAGGGGCTGCGAGCACATTGATTTATTTCGGCCAGCGTTCGTACGCTTTGCATGCTTGAAAATCCTCGCATGTTGTTTATTCGTTAGTCTCGCGGCTGTTTGATCAAACTGTCTGCATGTGCGCATTCGACGGTTATGCGCCGTCATGAGACAGTTTGTTGGTCAGGGCTATGCGGCATGACCAGGAACAAAGTGTTCACGGAAAAGTGCAGGTCGTGAGCGAATATCAACTTTGAACGGACGTTGCGGGATATTCTTAAGGGGCTGTTGGCACACACACATATGATTGAAGGTCGCAGTGAGCTCGCTCGCTTGAACGTGGGGCCTCAGCCGCACCAGTTTCGCACCAGAATGACCGAGTGAGCTGTCAAAAGCGCGATCGAATTTGAGCGAAACGCCGCAAGGTCGGCTCGAAATACGGCCGCTCATAACGGTCTGGTTGCAGGTTCGAGTCCTGCCGGGCCAAGCGCGTGAACTAGTGTTTCCCGCTTCGTCTTTTCGTCAACCAACGAAACAGTCAACCGCTACGTTCTTGCTCGGTGCTGAGTGCGTTCCAATGGCGTTTGCAGCGCCCCGCAAGTGGGTCGGGATGACGACGGCCGTAAGTCTCACGAGGGGTCTTCTCGCTCATGCCAAGAAAGCCGGCAGCTTCCCACATTTGCGCTGCACGCTGCATTAGCTAAGTCGCGGCAGTATGACGAAGAGTATGTGGCGTGACATTGCGGACATACACATCATGGCCCGCAATTCGTATCCCAGAAGCACGGATGTGTCGGGATCAAGCATCGAAGGATGTTAACCGCGGGGAGACTCCTTATTCTCCGTTCTGCCTAAGCGACGACCTAAACTATCTCGACGGCTGGACTATCTCCCGGTACCGCATGGTCGTCGTCTACGCGTGAGATTTGGCGAGGTGTTAGGCCCGACACGATTAGCCAAACGTCAGGACGTTCTCCTTCTCCGATCACGACCGTCGCCTGTTGATCGGGCAGCGCTTTGAGTGCGCGCACAAGTTCGTAAACGGTCATCTGCAAGCCTTTAGAGTCCGGCGGGTCCTCTATTCGATACGATCGGGCCTGAAAATGGTTTCCGATGGCGGCGTAGCACGATAAGCGCACCGGGGTTTTGCATCACACCCTCCCGGGGCTGGAAACCCGCCGCTCGCGAGACATTTAAGCGGGCGGCGTTTTTGTAAATTGAATCGCCTCAGTCGGCGGGTTCTTCGGGCGCGTCATCTACTCTGCGACCTTCCGTATCCACGATCCAAGCTTCCCGCTTGGAGCTACGATGGGCGTCTACGACGGAGCGGGCCGCGGCCCGGTCGACCATCACAACGTCAGCGATAGAGCCGTCCCAATTCTTGACCTTAACTATCCACGGCAAGGCCAAGATTAAAACTGACCGCACGCGAAGGGAAGCGCCGCAACCTGTCCGAGACAAATCGGTCCCCAATCGAACAATTGAGGTTTGCCGAATTTCGATAGTCGTAGTTAGCAAGACTGCCAGAGATTACGAACCTGCCTGCCGTGTACGCCTATCTATGCTTACCGTGCCGGAGGGTTCCTCGGTTGCGTTGGCGCGTCGCAACCCGATCTTCCCGGATGACTGTCGGTGACCACCGCGAAGCCGCCCGCCCGCTACGGCGCTATTGGAGGCGCGCGTCCGGGCGGCTTTGCTCCACGAGATACACGACCTCCGGGGCCACGACCTGTACCGTGTCGACCTTCCGTTGGAAGACAGCGGACTAAACCGCTCGCGCGGTAGGGCGCTTGGGGCGGGCATCTAGCGACTATCGAGGGCGTAGCGTGCGGAAGCGTCCTGTCTTGAGATCGAGGAACTACAAACCTCACTCAAGACAGGAGCACCTCCATGACCGACCAGGCCGTGAGCCCGTTACGCCGGCGCATGATCGAAGACATGTCGATCCGCAAGTTCGCGCCGAAGACCCAACATGACTACGTGCAAAGGGTCAAGGAGTTCGCCGCGTTTCTTGGCCGCTCTCCCGACGCGGCCAAAGCAGAGGATGTGCGCGGCTTCCGGCTGCATCTGGCATGGTGTGGCGCGGGCACGCCGAAGATCAACGCCGCTGTCTCGGCGCTGCCGTTCTTGTTCAATGTGACGCTTGATCGTCCCGACCTCGCCAAGCAGCTGGCGTTCATGCATGAGCCGCGCAAGGTGCCGGTTGTTTTGAGCCCCGACGAGGTTGCGCGCTTTCTCGAGGCTGCGCCGAGCCTCAAGTATAAGGCGGCGCTGAGCGTCGCCTACGGCGCCGGGCTGCGCGTTTCCGAGGTGATCTCGCTGAAGGTGTCCGATGTCGATTCCCAGCGCATGATGTTGCGCGTCGAGCAGGCAAGGGCCGCAAAGATCGCCATGCGATGCTTTCCCCGGTGCTGCTCGATCTTCTGCGCGAGTGGTATCGCATCGCACGGCCGCAGGGTTGGCTGTTTCCGGGCCAGAACCCGGCCAACCCGATGACGACGCGCCAGCTCACGCGCGCGTGCCACGCTGCGGCGGAGATCGCGGAGATTACGAAGCGGGTGACGCCGCACACCTTGCGCCACAGCTTTGCCACCACTTGCTCGAACAGAACATCGACATACGGGTGATCCAGGTTCTGCTCGGCCACGCCAAGCTCGAGACCACGGCGCTCTACACCCGGGTTGCGGCCAAGACGATCCGCGACGTCATGAGCCCGTTGGACCGTCTCGCGCCGCTGCTTCCCAAGACGAACGAACCCAAGGCCGAGCCGCCTGCCTGACGCGCGGCTCGCGTGTCGCGCCCGGCGCTGGAGGTTGCGGATATCTTCCGCAGCCATGGCCCGGCCTGGCGTCAAGCCCATGCCGGCCATGTCAGCCTCGACCAGTTGAGGGTGATGTCGGCGATCGAGCGTTGCCGCACGGCAGCCCTTGGCGGCCATGTCGCACGCTGTACGGACTGCGCTTATACGACCATCGCCTACAACTCCTGCCGCAACCGGCACTGCCCGAAGTGCCAAGGTGCCGCAGCGAAGGAATGGCTCGCCGATCGGGAAGCCGAGTTGTTGCCGGTGCCGTACTATCATGTCGTGTTCACGCTGCCCGCGGCCATCGCCGCCATCGCCTACCAGAACAAGGCCGTCGTCTACGGCCTGCTGTTCAAGGCCTCGGCCGAGACCATCACCACGATCGCCGCCGACCCCAAGCACCTCGGCGCCCGCGTCGGCATCACCTCGGTTCTCCACACCTGGGGCTCGGCGCTCACCCATCACCCGCACGTCCACATGATCGTGCCCGGCGGCGGCATCTCGCTCGACGGCAAAAGCTGGATATCCTGCCGACCCGGCTTCTTCCTGCCGGTGCGCGTGCTCTCGCGCCTGTTCCGCCGGTTGCTCCTGGAGAAGCTGATCGCGGCCGACAAAGCCGGCCACCTGAAGTTCTTCGGCGATCATGCCGCTCTCGCCGACACGCAGGCGTTCGCAGCCTATCTGGCACCGCTGCGCCGCGCCGAATGGGTCGTTTACTCAAAGCGTCCGTTCGGCGGGCCACAGGCCGTGCTGGCCTATCTGTCGCGCTACACCCACCGCGTCGCCATCGCCAACAGCCGGCTGATCGCCTGCGACCGCTCCGGCGTCACCTTCCGGTGGAAGGACTATCGCGCCGAGGGTCGCGACCGCCAGAAGCTCATGACACTCTCAAGCGGTGAGTTCGTCCTGCCGCAAGGTTTCCACCGCATCCGTCACTACGGCCTGTTGGCCAGCGGCACGCGCGCCGACAACATCGCCCGAGCGCGTCAGTTGCTCACCGTTTCACACTCCCAGGCCGAGCCTGCCACCATCGCCGCCGATCAAACCAAGCCGACTTGTCCATGCTGCGGCGGTCGCATGATCGTTATCGAGGTCTTCGAGCGCGGTGCCACGCCACAGCATCGGCCAACAGCTCCACCAATCGACACCTCATGACCGGGTCACAATCCCGCAAAACAGCTCCTCGCGCACGCTGCCTCTCGACCGGCCACGGCAGAGCTCGCTCGGACATCCAGCCGTCGTCTCAAATCGTCCGGGAATTCACCGCGTTCGACCCGATCCAGCGCTCATGCATGAGCCGCTTTACCGTCGGCCAGATTGCTGGATCGCCTCGATTCCGATCACACACCTCATCCGCGGCGCTCAAATCCCCATAGCCCCACGCCGCCCCACCTACGTGCCCACTCCCGCGGTTTCCTCCCTTGGAGGTTTGCGGACGCCGACCCCCGTGTGCGCGGCGCCACCGTCATGGGGCCGGCATCCGCAAACCTTCACAGAAGTCGGATGAGGTGTGAGCCTCATGTCCGATTTCGTAAGCGCCGCCGGGTAAGAGTCCCCGGGGCGACTCAACAGGTGGGGCAAGACGCAGGGATCGCCGGCTTCTACCTCCGCGCTGTCCGGCGGCACTCACGCATTTTCCTCCCGTGCGGGATATCGAGGCCGCACGGGAAAAATGGTTGCTCGGACTGACGAAGACCGGGAGAAAATTCCTGCGCAAGGGAGGGTTTTCTAAGCCCGACGCCACGAAGGTCAACAAAACGGTCCTGTGCGAGGAATGCCAAAAGCAAGCATCCTTGATTTCGTACAGGGCGTCGCGGCAGTTGCACGCGAGAAGGCTCATCAGGACGCGTGTCTTGAGTTCGAAGGCAAGCCAAAGCGTTTGATGGAGGAGGCGGTCTAATCGGATAGGACATGCAAGTTAGGCATTGCTGCGCGGCCGTCCTCCCAGAGGCATGTACATCGCCGCCGACGGGCAAGATAGATCGGCGCCGCGGACGCAAATCAGCGCCCGGGGCTCGTCGGGTCTGCGGCCCGGCTCGCGGAAGAAGAAAGGAAAGCAATGCCTCACATGGCATTCTGAACGGTCAAAAAATTGCGGAGGTGCTACTTCTTTTTAGTGGTTGATCGGATAGGCTTTCGACCCTTTGGCAATGCTTTTGGCATCGCTGCTCCCCGCGGAGGCAGGAGGAAGAGCTCCGACAATTGAACATCGAGGGTCCTGGCGAGCCGGTCAAGCAGATCGATAGTGGGATTCTCAGCTTGCCGTTCAATGCCACTCATGTACGAACGATCGATTCCCGCGTCATATGCCAATTGCTCTTGAGGGACACCGCGATTGACGCGGATCCGACGAACATTCCAGGCCACGAGCGCACGAGCGTCCATGCGCAGAGGCAGCCATTTTGTAGGCCATTAAACCACTGGCTATAACCCTCTTATTTGGCTAGTTTGGCTCGCAAACCGTGGTGCAGCTTTTGAGCAGTTCTGAACAAATACATGAAAACACCGTCTCTGGATCCTGACGTAGCGGATGTAGCGCCGACTGCCGCAACCCCGACAGAGTACGACGAACAGCATCTTGTGACTTACATTCGGCTTCTGCAGGCCGATGGCGAAGGGGCCAACTGGGAAGACGTGGCTCGTATCGTTCTTCACATCGATCCCATTCGAGAGCTGGACCGCGCGCGCCAAGCATTCCAAAGCCATCTCGCACGGGCCAAGTGGATGACAGAGCAGGGACGTCTCTTGCGCAATAACCGGTTAGATTAGAATAAATCTATCGCGCAAACCATCGAATGAAGATTCCTTTCTCCGGTTGAGCCGTGGCGCACCCGGAGCAACACATGGTGCTGAAATAGAGACTTCCCACAACCGAATAGGTCACATGTATCGCGTGGTAATCTCAGTTGATTGCGAAATGGAGATGAAATCGTGCCGGAGTTGGACTGGCGCTTGCCGGAGTCCTCCCGAAGCCTTGGAAATGCTTAAATTTCCCACGACGGGCCGGCCGACACTGACGCACTTTGACAATTCTTCGCCATGGCCGTTCGTGGCGGGAACCAAGGTTGCACGATAGCGGATCTTTACCCGGACCGACGGGGATCGCGAGACCTTCCTACGACGATTTTCGAAGCCCGACACGAGGCGATTCGCGAGATGGTTTTGTGCGAGGAAGGCCGCAAGCCAGAAAACATCTTTGATTCGCCTTTGCACAAGACCAGGTCATCAAGACATGCGTCTTGAACTCAAGACTTAAGGGTAAGGCAAAGCGTTTGATGGAGTGGGTAGTCTGATGGATAAACCGCGCAGTTAGGTACGCCTATGCCGGCTTTTCTCGCGAGGAGCTTACGCATCGTCGCGGATCTAGCTTATGGGATCGGCGGACGCACGCATATCCGCGATCGGCGCTCACCGGGCATGCGAGTTCGCGAATCAAGCCTACTTGGCGCGCGCTCTTTTGGTGACCCGCTTCAAGAATTCATCAGGTTCGACATCCAGCTTATCGGCGAGACGACCAATGACTTTGATGCTGACGTGGTACACGCCCTTCTCAAGCTGGCTCAAATAGCTGCGGCTTATCCTGGCTTCCAACGCGAGTTCGTCTTGAGACCATCCCTTACCATTGCGTAGACGACGCAAGTTTGTGGCGAATGTCTCCCGCAAATCCATGCGGGAAAGCATGCCGCTTGCTCAGTATATTGCACCTCGATATACTTAACAAAGCGCACTTGCGCCAACCATTATGGACCGCAACACAATCGTCTAATCGAGAGATCATGCAGACTCCGCCGCTTGATCCTAGTGTGGCTGATGTGGCTCCCGCCGAGCCAATGCTGACATCATACGATGAGCAGCACGCGATAACGTACGTTCGGCTGCTGCAGGCCAACGGCGAAGGAGCAGACTGGCGGGAGGTGGCCCGAATAGTCTTGCATATTGATCCGACGACCGAGCCGGACCGGGCATTCAACGCCTACCGGAGTCATCTGTCTCGCGCTCAATGGGTATCCGAACAGGGGCGTCTTTTGCGTGGCAACGGCGCAAATTAGAAGAAATTTGTCCTCGCAAGCTCAAGCTAAAAATCGCTTTCTCCGGTCGAACCGTGGTGCACTCGGAGCACCACATGGTGCTTAAATAGAGACTTCCCACAACTGGATAGATCACAATTATTGCGCTGCAATCTTAGTTAGCTGCGTGCAATGGAATTGAGATCATGCCTGAGTTCGACTGGCGCTCGCCGGAGTCCTACCGAAGCCTTCAACATGCAGAAATTACCGATATCGCCTGGGAATGCCTGCGTCGTAACACGGATTATCAACGCGACTACAGTGCGATGATCGCCAATTGCCCAGATGGTCAAGTGACGCACGAATTCAGGAGGAAGTGGGGCATCTGCTTTCGCCCATGACCCTCTGCGGTCATTCAGGGAAGAGACGGTCTATTGGGCGCCTGAGGTGCTTCCATCAGTCGTTCCAGTCATAGTAGCGCCATCACCTTTTGATCAATTGGCTATATCGCCGCGATCGCTTGAGCTTGCGGCCGGCCAGGTGCGCCGCTCGGAGGATGGTTGGCACGTGGTGCTGCGTGTTGGCACAGTCGATCACCGTGTCTGGTCGAGAGAACCGCCATGTGTCGGCGCCCACTACATGGCAGAGCTGCCGTTCGACAGAGATTTCGACGCGCGAGCGTACGCGGCGCGACGGCTGTGGCGCGCCATGAACGGGCGGCGGGCGGGCCCCGCCTTTCATGAACTATCCAAACAGAAGCGCGAGCGCTTGAGCGCGGCCCTTCGCGCGTTGGACGCTCACGGTGCTGGCGGCACCTATCGCATCGTCGCGGCAACACTTTTCGGCCAAAAGCGTATCCCGGATCGCGCGTGGAAAACGCACGATCTGCGCAATCGGACCATCCGTATTGTGCAGAGCGGCGCCGCATTGGTGCGAGGCGGCTATCGCAAACTGTTGCGACCGGCGCGCAAAGATTCGTAGCGCCACTTTCCGAGGGTATCGAAAATCGCCCCTTCAATTTCCGGCATCCCCCTCCGAGATCGCCCTTCTCCATGATGACCGCACACACGCCGGCACCGCCGCGCGCAGCGAGTGTCACCCTGGAGCTCTCAAATGCCCGATCCAATGGCAGGTCTACCACCGCGCTTCCTGCGAACACCGGAGGCCGCGCGTTATCTCGGCCTCTCCGGTCGTACGCTTGAGAAGCATCGGACGTACGGCACCGGGCCGACTTATCGGAAGATCGGCGGACGTGTCGTCTATGCATTGGACGATCTGAAAGCCTGGGCCGATCGCGGCGCCAAAACGTCAACCTCCGATCCCGGCAAGGGGACCGTGTTGCCCGCCAAGAAGCAGTCGGGCCTACGCCCGTATGCTGGGCAGGAACGCCGCTGATTGACGCAGGAAGCAAAGATCATGCAGCACAAACACCGTTCCGAGCGCGATCAGCTCGAACTCTTTCGGGCATTGCCTGGCGATCTGGCGCCGTGCGACGCGCAGGATCTGATGGCATATCCGTTCTTCTCGCTGGCAAAAACGAAGCGGATTGTGCCGATCGATTTTCGTGCCGGGGCAATCTCCATCCGCGTTGAAACCGTGCCCGAGCACGGCATGGCCACCATTTGGGATGCCGACGTATTGATCTGGGCCGCGTCCCAGATTGTCGAAGCTCGCGATGCCGGCTTGAAGACCTCTCGCCTGATGGCTGCAACGCCGTACGAGATCCTGACGTTCGTTGGCCGCGGCACAAGTGCGCGAGATTATGATCGGCTGAAGGCTGGTCTCGACAGACTGCAGTCGACGACCGTCATGACCTCGATCCGTCAGCCGACAGAGCGGCGGCGTCATCGTTTCTCGTGGATCAACGAGTGGAAGGAGACAGCCGATGCAAACGGCCGTCCACTCGGGCTCGAACTGATCCTGCCAGACTGGTTCTATGCCGGCGTCATCGATGATGCGCTCATACTGACGATTGCTCGCGTCTATTTCGATCCCACGGACGAAGTTGGTCGCTGGCTTTATCGTCTCATGCGCGAGCATGGCGGTCATCAGCATGTTGGTTGGAGCTTTGACCTTGTGCATCTCCATGCCAAGTCAGGCAGCCTCTCTCGGATCATACACTTTGCATACGACGTGCGCGAAGTGGTCAGCCAGCAGACGCCGCCTGGCTACGAGCTAGCGCTCACGCGCGATCCAGACGGCGCCGAGCGGCGGAACGCCAGACCCATCACTGTCAACGTGCTGACTGGAAGACTTCGCATGCGCGGCCTACTTCCAAGCTCGGAGGACAATCTGTGACTCAAAGCTCGCTATCGGGGACAGCCACGCTCGTGCTAGCGGGGTGCGGATCCTCGTGCCATCGGGGTCCGGTTTCGGATCTAAGAGCGCATTTCTCCCCGCTTTCCGGTCGCTCTAACTTTGCAAACTGGAAATCCATCGGATTTCTTTCAACAGACCGCTCCAGAATCTGTTTTCGGCCCGTTTTGCAGCAACAAACTAGCGCCCAAAACGGGAGCGCCACTCCATGAGCGAACTCACGCAAGTGGAGGTGCTGTGGCTCGAGAAGCGGATCGAGAATTGGATTCGCTTCGGCCGAATAGTTGAGGAGCAGAAGGTGGATAGCCACCGGCGCATCCTGTCCTTCGCACCGGGGAGCATCTTTGCCTTCGTCCGCTGGACGTCCAGCGATTTCGGGACAGTCATCTCACGTGCCGATGTCTTGCAAGCGGCCGCATCGGGACAGCGATGTTCGACCGTACCCTATGTGAAACCTGGTGCTGAGATTTTGCTGCGGCTGACGGGCTGGCAGAAGGTCGAGCGGGTGCTGAAGGTGGTCGATGCCATTGAGGGGCTCGGCATCGATCCAGTGGACGTTGCCCCTGATTATTGGCAGCACGTTCATAATCGTCTCTCCGTCAATGAAAAGCCGCGCTCGTACACGAAGACGCGTCATCAGGCGTGGCTTCATCGGCAGAGGGTTATGCGATGATAGAGCGCCTAAAGACGCTGACAACGACATTTGCAGGAGTCGCTGTACTTTTCGTAACGATGGTTGCGGACCTAAGGCCCCTCTACATCTGGAATGCCTCGCCGAGCGTTCCAATCGGCCTCTATCATTTGCAATCGGCAGATCAGTTTTCTGTCACAGAGTTGGTTGCGGTGCAGCCACCTGAGCCGCTTGCGACCTTTCTTGATTTGAACGGCTATCTGCCTGCCGGAATTCCCATGCTCAAGCGGGTGCTAGCGGTGCCCGGACAGTTGGTTTGCAGGAGCGGTGTAACGATCTCGGTCGACTCCATCGTCATGGGTGAAGCTCGAGAGCGCGATGGACGCGGCCGACCTCTGCCAACCTGGCAGGGTTGTCGAGTCGTCGGCGAGGGCGAGCTCTTTCTCATGAATTGGCAGTCGAGCGACTCACTGGACGGCCGCTACTTCGGTGTTCTGCCTGCATCGGCCGTGATTGGTCGCGTGCTCCCAGTGTTGACCTGGGAGGGCTGATCGTGATCCTTCCCTTCATTCGATCTCTCATTCTTCTGTTCGATCAGTGGCGGCACCATTACTTCGTCCCGACCAACGATTGTAATGCCGTCGCACGGAACAGTGGTCCAGGACGGCCGAACGCTAGCGAAGCAGCTTTATCCTGGACAGTCGCGAGCCCGGTGACATACTTGAGGTTGTCGAGAGCGAGCGTTTGCGCCGTCGTTTCAATGATGCTCGTTCTAACAGCTGAGTGCCATTTTGCTGGCGCTGTTGAGCGAACGGTTGCGTATCGGAAGAGCAGCCAGACGAGCGATCCGTTTGGCCGTTTCATAGACGAAGCCGCGCAAAGGTTCACCATTCCGGCCCAGTGGATCAAATCCATCCTGCGAGTCGAGAGCGCTCTAGACGCACACGCCAAGTCGAACAAGGGTGCAATGGGGCTGATGCAGGTCATGCCAGCGACCTGGGCCGAACTTCGCCTACGCTATGCTCTTGGAGATGACCCATATGACCCGCACGACAACATCTTGGCTGGTGCGGCGTATCTAAGAGAGCTCTACGATCGCTATGGCTTTGCGGGTGCATTCGCAGCCTACAATGCCGGACCTGCGCGGTACAAACAACATCTTGCCGGCGATCCTTTGCCCGTCGAGACGCAGGCCGACGTGACCAAGATTGCTTTTGAGTTGGAAGCTGCGTCCGCTTCAACTTCGCCCAATGGTCCACGTTTTTGGTCAACTTCGCCGCTCTTCCCTGCACCCTATAACCGCATTGGCGCTACCGAATGGCATCAGCCCGAGCGTGCTTCGAACTCAGCTTTGACCGTGACAGGACGACACACTACATCGGAGTTCGCTCCAAAGCCGGCAGGGTTATTTGTGACAAGGCTTGATGCGGGCGAGAGAGGATGAATCGCTATGTAATCTTACGAGCGGTCGAGCGCTGTTGGAAAGACTCTGCGAAGACGTGGAGAGTACCGGGAAGCACGAAGCATGACAGCACGACGTATGCGTCCAGGGCTTGCACGTCGGTCAGGTCTTGAAATGAATCGCCGGTTTCCAGGCTCGCGGCAGCAGTTCGTCGAGATGGTTGACGGGATGTCCTTCGACCATACGCGTGAGCACGTCGTTCAGGTAAGCGCAGGGTCCGTCCATACACTTTCTCATGTCGGTGTAGCCCAGCGCCGTGTGCGCTTTCAGGCCCGCAGGAACGAACATCATGGTGCAATCTCTCCGCTCTCGATCTGCGTTCGCACAGAATCCGGATCGCTACCAACTGGAGCAAAGACGCGACCTCCATCGGCCAGGTCAACGGCCACCATTCCCGCGGGCGGACGTGCGAGGTTGCGCAGAACCCGCGTCTCGGCTGCGTTGTCGGCGAGCACGACGTGGGCGAGTTTCGGGCGCTTCTTTTGCCCAATGCCAAATAGCACACGCCAGCGGAACAGCAGCCCGGCGACCATGCCGTGCTTGCGCGCAATGGCAGATATCTTGGCGCCCGACTGCTCGGTTTCCCTCGCTATCGCGAGCTTCTACTCGTCACTGAATAAGCGTCGGATGAGGGCGGTCGGCATCGTCGGATCGCCGATTTCCGCTGCCGTCGAGCTCCTTTCGGGAGTTGAGTTCCTAGCACTAGTGCTAACGACCGGGCGGGCGCAGGGGTGAAGATGCGCGCGCCAGTCGATAGTGACCTCGGCGGTATCCAATCGGTCACGCCATTTGCGCGATTAATGCGGCGACAGCTGCATTGCAGCCGCGTAGACACGGACGCCCATTCCGCTCCAATTCATCGCCTCCACATGCATCGCCCAGAACGCCTGTGTCGCGTGGTTGCGGATGTCCGTGCTGACGGAAAACCGTCGCTACTTCTGCTTTTGCAGCGCTTTTATTCGCTCTTCACGGCGCTTATCGCGGCGCAATTGAATCTGATATTCCGCGAGTTCACGTGCAGTGTCTTCGCCGGCAAGCTGCTTCAGCCAACGCCGAAACGTGTTCTCGGTGAGGCGCTGCTGACGGCAATATTTGCGGATCCCGAGACCGTTTCGACGCCACGTTTCGACGTGCAGCGACCACCACTCGCGTCGCGCTTTGATCTGGAAGTGTTTCGGTCCCACCGGAGCATCTCCACAGCAGTAGAGAACCCGAAATGGAACGACATCACACGAGGAGGAAGCTATGCAGGAACCGGACGCTTACGCACGACGGGGGGACGGCGAGATAAAAGGGGCTCGCCGGTCGAACCGTAAGCCATTGGCATGGCTTGCGTTCCGGCGTGCCGGTCGGTCGGGGCGCGTGCCGCGCCTTTCGTTTTGCATAATGCAATCAAGGATATTTTCGGCACTGTAGATGTTTTTGCATCATTTGAGGCCCGGACATGACGGTGGGCGATAGCGATCTCCGTATTCGGCCTGGGCGCATTCGCAGCACCCGCGTGGCCAAGCCGAAGACCTTCCTCAACCAGGTATTACGTGCCGCCAAACAGGCCGGACACATCTCCGGTCAGGCTGCGTCTGGCAGGCGATCAGCGGCCTATGGGCGCTCGACCTTTGGCCGTGGCAGGCTTGCCTTCAGCCGTAGCCGGTTGTTCAGCCCGACGCGGCATGTCGTCGTGAAGGCGCGGATTGTTCGCCACAAAGGAAAATCCTTCCGGTCAGTGCCACTGACGGCTCATCTCTCGTACCTGAAACGCGACGGCGTAACCCGAAGTGGTGAGCCGGCCAGCATGTTCGATGCTGGCAGCGACCGCGTGGATGGGGCGGCCTTTGCCGAGCGGTGCCAGGACGACCGCCACCATTTCCGGTTCATCATCTCGCCCGAAGATGCCGGCGAAATGACTGACCTCAGGGCATTCACCCGCGACCTGGCCAGGCAGATGGAGATTGATCTCGGTACGCGGATCGACTGGGTGGCCGTTGATCACTGGAACACAGACCACCCTCACGTCCATCTCCTCGCCCGAGGAGTCGATGAGGAGGGGGCCGATCTTGTTATCTCCCGCGATTACATCAGCCATGGCCTGCGCTCGCGTGCCGAGGAATTGGTTGCCATCGAACTGGGTCCAAAGCCCGAGCATGAAATCCGCAATTTCCTAGAGAAGGAAGTGACGGCGGAGCGGTGGACGCGCCTCGATCAGGCGATCCGGCTGGCGGCCGACGAGACCGGCTATGTCGATCTTCGCCCTGAGACTCCTGGCAGCTCCGAACCCGAAATCCGGCGCTTGATGATTGGCCGCCTCCAGCATCTGGAGAAAATGGGCCTTGCCGCGCCCGCTGCGCCCGGGGAGTGGATGGTGGGGCTCGAGGCCGAACGCAATCTGCGCGATCTCGGCATGCGCGGCGATATCATCAAGACCATGCACCGCGCCTTCACAGAACGCCGGGAAGCACGAGGTGTTGCGGACTTCGTCATCGAAGGCGGACAGCCAACGACCCAGATCGTCGGGCGGCTAGTCGATCGGGGATTGCATGACGAGCTCACCGGCGAGGCCTACGCCGTGATCGACGGAACGGACGGACGCGCCCACCACGTCCGCCTTCGCGGGATCGAAGCCCTCGAAAATACTCCGCCCATTGGCGGAATTGTCGAGGTGCGACGCTTCGGTCAGGCCGACGATCCCAGTCCGACTATAGTTCTCGCGACCCGTTCTGATTTCGATCTCTGCGCGCAGGTCACCGCGAAAGGCGCGACATGGCTGGATCACCGCTTAGTCGAGCGCGACCCGATGCCGTTCGCCATGGGCGGCTTTGGCCGCGAGATCCGCGATGCCATGGACGCCCGGGCTGAGCATCTGGTTCAGGAAGGTCTGGCGCGACGGCAGGGCCAGCGCATCATCCTGCAGCGTGACCTCCTGGACAGCCTGCGCAGGCGCGAACTCGATGGGGTGGGCGCAAGGATCTCCGCCGACGCACGCCTGCCTCAGGTGAAGGCCACTTCCGGAGAGCACGTGGCTGGCACGTATCGCCAGCGGCTGACGCTGACCTCGGGACGGTTCGCCATGATCGACAATGGGCTCGGCTTTCAGTTGGTGCCCTGGTCCCGCGAGCTCGAAAGCCGTCTCGGCCAGCACGTCTCCGGGGTCGTGAAGGATAGCGGCGGCATCGAATGGGGTTTTGGCCGCAAGCGCGACCTGGGCCTTTAGGTAGCTAATTCTCCAAATCAGTCGTGAGAGGGCTCAGGATGTCCGGAACCAAAATCCTCTGGGGGCAGATAATCGTCGTCGGCCTAATCGTTCTTCTGGCCATCTGGGGTGCCACCGAGTGGACCGCTTCGAGGTTGGCTTATCAGCCGGAGCTTGGACGGCCCTGGTTCGAGCTGTTGGGCTTCAAAGTCTACTACCCTCCGATCTTCTTTTGGTGGTGGTTTGTCTACGATGCCTACGCGCCCCAGGTCTTTGTCGAGGGAGCCTTTATCGCGGCCTTAGGGAGCCTGGCTTCAGTCGCGGTGGCGGTCGCAATGTCGGTCTGGCGGGCACGTGAGGCCAAGATTGTCGAGACCTATGGTTCAGCACGCTGGGCAGATGTGCGGGAGGTGAGGGCGACTGGCCTCTTGGAACCAAATGGCGTGGTGCTTGGTAAGCTCGACCGCGACTACCTCCGCCATGACGGTCCCGAGCACGTGCTGTGCTTCGCGCCTACCCGGTCTGGCAAGGGTGTTGGCCTGGTCGTCCCGTCGCTGCTGACCTGGCCCGGCTCGGTCATCGTGCACGACATCAAAGGCGAGAACTGGCAATTGACCGCCGGCTTCAGGTCGCAGCATGGCCGAGTTCTGCTGTTCGATCCGACCAACCCGAAGTCGGCCGCCTACAATCCGCTCCTCGAGGTTCGACGCGGGCCGTGGGAAGTTCGCGATGTCCAGAACGTCGCGGACGTTCTGGTGGATCCTGAAGGCTCGCTCGATAAACGGAACCACTGGGAGAAAACCAGTCATTCGCTTTTGGTCGGAGCTATTCTTCACGTCCTTTATGCCGAGGCGGACAAGACGTTGGCTGGCGTGGCCGGTTTCCTGTCCGACCCGAGGTGGCCGATCGAGGCGACGTTGAAGGCGATGATGACCACGTCGCATCTTGGCGACAAAGGCGCCCATCCCGTGGTTGCCTCGACCGCCCGTGAGCTCCTAAATAAATCGGAGAATGAACGTTCTGGTGTCCTGTCCACCGCGATGTCATTCCTGGGTCTTTACCGCGATCCGGTCGTGGCCGAGGTAACGCGCCGCTGCGACTGGCGGATCGCCGATCTAACTGCCGAATCTCGGCCGACCTCGCTTTACCTCGTGGTGCCGCCCTCAGACATCTCGCGGACCAAGCCGTTGATCCGTCTGGTTCTGAACCAGATTGGCCGTCGCCTGACCGAGGATTTGAACGTCAGTGATCGGCGGCATCGAGTCCTGATGATGCTGGACGAGTTCCCGGCGCTAGGCCGTCTTGACTTTTTCGAGTCCGCGCTCGCCTTCATGGCGGGCTACGGCATCAAGAGCTTCTTGATCGCGCAATCGCTCAATCAGATCGAGAAGGCCTATGGGCCCAACAATGCTATTCTCGACAATTGCCACGTCCGCGTCAGCTTTGCGACCAATGACGAGCGCACCGCCAAACGCGTGTCCGACGCCTTGGGCACGGCGACCGAGATGCGGGCCATGAGAAATTATGCCGGGCACAGATTGAACCCCTGGCTCGGGCACCTCATGGTCTCACGGCAGGAGACTGCGAGGCCGCTCCTGACCCCCGGAGAGGTGATGCAGCTTCCACCGGGAGACGAGATCGTAATGGTTGCGGGCACATCGCCAGTCCGAGCGAAGAAGGTGCGCTATTACGAAGATCGGCGATTCAAGGAACGGGTGTTGCCACCGCCCGATCCGACCGCCTCCAGCCGGTCATCGCAGATAGATGGTTGGTCCGAGCGCGACATTGCGACTGCGGTGAAAGGTCTGGCCGAGCTTGCCGACGGTACAACCGAGGACACGGCCAATAGTGGGATCCGTCGCGAACCAGAACTTCCCGAGCATGTTGCGATCGCCAAGGAGGTGACCGAACCGACCCCGGCGGAGGAATTTGAGGCGGTTCTTGACGATGACGACGATGCACTCCGTCAGTCGCGTCTATTACGCCGGCAAATGCGTGGCATAGCTGGTCAGGTTACCATGGATCCAAAAGACGGTATGGAGCTGTAAAATCCAATGCGCGATCGGATGAACGTCTATTTCTCGCCGGAGCTTTTGAAGCAGATATCGGATCTTGCCGATCGCAAGAAGCTTTCCCGGTCTGCGATCGTCGAAGCCGCTGTCGCTTCGTTTCTCTCGCCGGACGGGGCAGATCGGCGGGAGGCAGCATTTACACGCCGCCTCGATCGCCTTTCACGTCAGATGCAGCGGCTTGAGCGGGACGTCGGATTAACGGCTGAGACGTTAGCTTTGTTCGTTCGCTTCTGGTTGACGATCACGCCGCCATTACCCATCGATGCGCAGGCGTCGGCCCAGCTGAAGGGCCGCGAACGCTTTGAAGGGTTTGTCGAGACGCTCGGGCGCCGGCTGCAGAAAGGGCAGAGCTTTCTGCGAGAGATTCCGGAAGAAATCGTTCGCCAGGAGCCCGTGTAGCGAAGCCGAGCGACTGTCGAGGCATAAAAATCATTATTGGTCACAGCTCGTACTGCGTTCCGGTGCCGCTCAGAGCTCTTGAATGGGTCGGCGTCCAATTGGGCACGCCATGTCGATCGCTTGGTCTGCTTTGCCCGCGATTGTGCTGAAAAAAACTCGTCTGGCTTTGGTTGCAGAGCTTAGTCGTGAGTTTTAACGAGGCCCCTTGTTTGCGCTCTCCCTTATTTCGGCTTCGCCGTCCATTTTGGCGCCTACGCTAGGCAAGTTGCTGCCCGAGGTGTCGAGGCACGGTAGAGAAGTTTGGCGGGTCGCCTCAGGCGCGGTTGCAGTAAGCGATAATTCGTCTCTGACGCCGCTCAGGCCGCGTAGCCGAAGCCGGTCGGATCTGAGAATCCGTTTCTTGCACCATCGCATCTCGATCTTCTTGCGCACGCGGCGGGACTGCTGGAAGGCTTTCGTATGGGCCAAACGCACCGACACGATCACGCACATCTTCGTCAAGGTCGCGGGCAATTGCGCACGGTCGCGTTCGTTCACTTCTGGTTTGGTGAGCAGCGGGAGCAATCGTTTTGCCGGCCCAGTAGTGAACGATATGCCGTTGATCGACATTGCCTATGGTGGTCGGTTCCGTGCGATCTGGGCAGGCCAACATAGATGTTGCGCCCGTGATCGAAGACGAGGTCGGCGCGGCTAAAGGTGCCATCGGGTCGCGCCGACTTGTCCCACACCAGTACGTGCGGTGCAATCGACCAGCCATTTTAGCAGCCGGACAACCCCATGGGCCGTCTTGCCCGCGAGCCCCGGGGTCGCAGGTCAAAGCGTGGCTCAACACGCTCCCCCATGTTCTGGGTGACAATAATCCCCGTCGCTCGGTTCGCCCGAGTGCCCACTGCATCGATGTTGGTGCCGGCTTTGTTGTCGATTAAGTAGTTCGCGCCGTAGGCAATGGACGGGTCGAAGACCCGGCCTCGCAACCCATGTCGCCTGCGGGATCGGTGAGCGAGCCTTCTTTGGGAGGCTTGCGCCGCTAGCCGCTTTGCCCGAACTGTCGCCACCACGATCCTCCTGACCGCGAGCAGCATCGAGGCTACGAGATACTCGTGGACCGCATGGGACGCCGAATCTGTGTTCCCTGATCGTCTTCCCGTCGCCCCGTCATGCGCTGCTCCAACTGATGTATTCATCAACGGAATCACGGCTCGCGAGTCGTCTCACCGGGAGTTTTGCAACGGGGAATCTGCTTTTTTCTACGCTAGCCTACGATCGCGGTAAGCGATTATTGCGCAAATTCGATCGGTGGCTCTTTTAGTGACCGCATCTGAGGGCGCTCTTTGGCGGCCCTCACAGGGTGGGGGCGCTGGTGGTAGTCCATTCTTGTCAAACGGAGGCAACTTCGCGCAGTGCGCGGATGTTACGCAGTGCTCTAGGCGCAGCGATTGCCGGCTACCTAGAAGATGAAGCAATCATCGAGGTCATGCTCAATCCAGACGGGCGATTGTGGATTGATCGGCTATCAAGCGGCCTGACTGAAACTGGCGAAACGCTATCTCCGGCGGATGGCGAGCGTATTGTTCGGTTGGTAGCGCATCATGTTGGCTCCGAGGTGCATGCCGGATCGCCTCGCGTTTCGGCTGAACTGCCAGGCACGGGTGAGCGCTTCGAAGGCCTGTTGCCTCCGGTCGTCGCGGCTCCAGCATTCGCTATTCGCAAACCGGCCGTCGCTGTCTTCACGCTCGACGACTACGTTGCCGCTGGGATCATGAACTCCGAGCAAGCTAGTATCCTCAGGAGGGCAGTCGCCTCTCGGAAAAACATTCTCGTCGCAGGCGGCACTTCGACCGGCAAGACAACACTGACGAACGCTCTTTTGGCCGAAGTGGCGAAGACCTCGGATCGCGTCGTGCTGATCGAGGACACTCGCGAACTGCAGTGCCGAGCACCCAATCTCGTGGCGCTTAGGACCATGGACGGTGTGGCGACGCTGTCTGACCTCGTCCGATCCTCACTTCGGTTACGTCCTGATCGCATTCCGATCGGCGAAGTCCGTGGGGCCGAAGCACTCGACCTGCTCAAAGCCTGGGGCACCGGTCACCCCGGCGGCATCGGTACCATCCATTCTGGTACGGCGATTGGGGCGCTACGGCGGCTCGAGCAGCTCATCCAGGAAGCTGTCATCGCGGTTCCGCGCGCCCTGATAGCCGAAACGATCAATCTTGTCGCCGTGCTCGCAGGACGCGGTGCCGATCGTCGCCTCGCTGAGCTCGCCCTTGTCACAGGGCTTGGAGCCACTGGCGACTACAGCCTTTCATCAGCAGGAGACTGACATGCGTCTACAACTTCGTTTTCATCAACTCGCGTCCCCGGTCGCTTTGGGCGCGATCCTCATGACGGCGGCACCGGCATGGGCTGCCGGCTCAAACATGCCGTGGGAGCAGCCACTCAATCAGATCCTGCAATCGGTCGAGGGACCGGTCGCCAAGATCATCGCGGTCATCATCATCATCGTAACCGGACTAACGCTCGCGTTCGGCGACTCGTCGGGCGGATTCCGCAGATTAATCCAGATTGTGTTTGGTCTGTCGATCGCTTTTGCGGCATCGAGCTTTTTCCTGTCGTTCTTCTCCTTCGGCGGCGGTGTGGTGATCTGATGGATGGATCGGTCGCAGGCTTCGTCGCGCCACTTCACCGTGCATTGACCGAGCCGATCCTGATGGGCGGCGCGCCGCGGTCGGTCGCGATCGTTAACGGCACGCTTGCGGCAGCCCTTGGATTGGGACTGCGGCTATGGATCGCGGGCCTGGTTCTCTGGTTCATCGGTCACATGGCTGCCGTCTGGGCCGCCAGGCGCGATCCTGCCTTCGTCGATGTCGTGCGCCGCCATCTGCGCATTCCCAGTCATCTCAACGTCTGAGCCGTCAGTTATGATGAACCTCGCCGAGTATCGCCATTCCAACGTCCGTCTTGCGGATTTCTTGCCCTGGGCCGCTCTGGTCGACGAAGGGATTATCCTGAACAAGGACGGTTCATTTCAACGAACAGCGAAATTTCGAGGACCGGACCTCGATAGCGCTGTGCCGGCCGAACTTGTCGCGATCGCAGGTCGTGTGAACAACGCTTTGCGGCGGCTCGGTTCAGGGTGGGCTATCTTTTTCGAGGCTCAGCGTCATTCCGCGGGTGATTACCCCTACAATGTTTTTCCGGATGTGGCATCGGCGCTGGTCGATGCTGAGCGGAGAGCACAGTTCGAAGAAACTGGTGCGCACTACGAGTCCAGCTACTTTCTGACGTTCTTGTACTTACCCCCGGAGGAGGGAGCTGCCAAGGCTGAACGTCTGCTCTACGAGGGGCGCGACCGTACTATTGGGAGTGACGCGCGTGAGGTCTTACGCGCGTTTATCGACCAAACTAATCGCGTGCTGCAGCTCGTCGAAGGGTTCATGCCCGAGTGCGGCTGGCTCGACGATCAGGACACGCTGACTTTTCTTCACTCGACGGTATCGACCAAGCGTCATCGCGTTCGCGTGCCCGAAATTCCCATGTACATCGATGCCCTGTTGGCGGATCAGCCGCTGACTTGCGGGCTGGAGCCGATGTTGGGTTCGGCCAACGTCCGGGTCCTCACGATTGTCGGCTTTCCTGGCGCAACAACGCCTGGAATTCTGGACGAGCTTAATCGCCTGGCGTTTTCGTATCGGTGGTCGACCCGGGCGATCATGCTCGACAAGTCCGATGCTACCAAGCTGCTGACAAAAATCCGGCGCCAGTGGTTTGCCAAGAGAAAATCCATCGGCGCCATTCTTAAAGAGGTGATGACCAACGAGGCGTCGGCGCTGCTCGATACAGACGCCCACAACAAGGCGATGGATGCCGACGCTGCGCTGCAGGAGCTGGGCTCCGATCAGATTGGACAGGCCTTCGTCACGGCGACCATCACCGTCTGGGATCGTGATCCTGAGAGAGCTGACGAGAAGTTGCGGCTGGTCGAGAAGGTTATCCAGGGGCGGGATTTCACCTGCATGATCGAGACGGTGAATGCCGTCGAGGCCTGGCTCGGCAGCCTGCCGGGACATGTCTATGCCAATGTGAGGCGGCCGCCGATCTCGACCCTCAACCTCGCGCATCTGATTCCGATGTCGGCCGTTTGGGCCGGCGAGGCGGGGGATCTGCACTTCAAAGGTCCACCCTTGCTATTCGGCAGGACCGAGGGATCAACGCCATTCCGACTTTCTCTCCACGTTGGCGACGTCGGCCATACGCTCGTGGTGGGGCCGACGGGAGCGGGAAAGTCGGTGCTGCTGGCGCTGATGGCCTTGCAGTTCCGCCGCTACCCGAATTCGCAAGTCTTTGCGTTCGATTTTGGTGGTTCAATCCGCGCGGCTGCGCTCGCCATGGGCGGCGATTGGCATGATCTTGGCGGTGCGCTGTCCGAGGAGAGCGAAAGCTCAGTCGCTCTGCAACCCCTGGCCTGGATCGATGACCCCGCAGAGCGAGGATGGGCCACCGAATGGATCGGCGCGATCCTGGCCAGGGAAAAGATTGAGATCACGCCGGAGGTCAAGGATCACCTTTGGTCGGCACTGAGCTCCCTCGCATCGGCACCAACTCAGGAACGCACCCTGACAGGTCTGTCGGTGCTGTTGCAATCGAACAACTTGAAACGAGCCCTACAACCCTATTGCCTGGGTGGTCCGTCCGGCCGCCTGCTCGACGCGGAATTCGAGCGCCTTGGCGAGGCCTCGGTCCAGGCGTTTGAAACCGAAGGGTTGATTGGAACGAGCGCGGCCCCGGCCGTGCTGGCTTATCTCTTTCATCGCATCGGGGACCGTCTCGACGGCCGGCCGACCCTTCTTATTATCGATGAAGGCTGGCTTGCTCTCGACGACGAAGGTTTTGCCGGTCAGCTCCGCGAATGGCTGAAGACGCTTCGAAAGAAGAATGCATCCGTCATCTTCGCTACCCAATCGCTTTCCGATATCGACGGCTCGGCGATTGCGCCAGCCATCATCGAAAGCTGTCCAACACGCTTGCTGCTCCCCAATGAACGGGCCATTGAACCGCAGATATCGACAGTCTACCGACGTTTCGGCCTCAATGACCGGCAGATCGAACTTCTAAGCCGGGCAACCCCGAAGCGGGACTATTACTGCCAGTCTCGCCGAGGCAACCGGATGTTCGAACTGGGTCTTGGTGAAGTCGCGCTTGCCTTTGCGGCCGCCTCTTCCAAGACAGACCAAGCTGCCATCGAGCAAGTGCTCGCCGAACATGGCCGGGATGGCTTCGTGCCAGCCTGGCTTCGGCACCGTGGTCTCGCCTGGGCCATCGACCTGATCCCCAATCTCGGCAATCTGGAGGAACCACTATGAGCCGTCTTCGCTCTCTGCTGGCCGCCGGCACGATTACCCTCACGCTCGGTCTCGCGGCACCTGCGCGGGCACAGTGGATTGTCTTCGATCCCAACAATTACCTTCAGAGTGTCCTCACTGCCGCGCGCGAGCTCGAGCAGGTCAACAATCAGATCACCTCGTTGCAGAACGAGGCACAGATGCTGATCAATCAGGCCAGGAACCTGGCAAACCTGCCGTATTCGTCGTTGCAACAGGTGCAGTTGTCGATCCAGCGGACCCAGCAGCTGCTGGCCCAGGCACAACGCATCGCATACGACGTTCAGCAGATCGATCGAGTGTTCACGACAAGCTATGGACCGGCGTCTGGCAATCAGTCCAGCCAGGCTCTGTTCACCAACGCCCAATCGCGATGGCAAAATTCTGTGGCTGGCCTGCAGGATGCGCTGCGGGTTCAGGCCGGTGTTGTCGGCAATCTCGACACCAACCGCGTCCAGACCGCTGCGCTTGTAACGTCGAGCCAGGGGGCCAGCGGCGCCCTGCAGGCAACTCAGGCCGGCAATCAGATCCTCGCGCTCCAGGCACAGCAACTTGCTGACCTCACCGCCACTGTGGCGGCCCAGGGCAGGGCTCAGAGCCTCGAAGGGGCGCAGCGCGCCGCAGCTCAAGACCAGGGACGTGAACAGCTCCGACGATTCTTGACACCGGGTCAGGGCTATCAACCCCAGGACGTGCGGATGTTCCACCAATGAGTGATGCAAGACCTTTTGGAGCTCTCTTGCCGGTTGCGGCAGTTGGAGTGTTGCTCGCCGCAGCCTATGCGATCCAGCTTCGTGGTGGGGAGGGCCCCTCCTCGCCGGCAACGGCTGAAGAGACGAGCAGTTTGGATGGTTCTGACGTTGCTAGCTGCCGCAGCGTCACGGCGACCGACACGATGGGTTACCAACATTGCCTGCGCATCTGGGCGGACAATCGGCGCCGCTTCTTCGGCCACAAAAATGGCCCTGTCGGCTTCGAGCCCGGAAACTTGGCCGGGAGCTCGGCATCCGCGCAAAAGGATCAGAGCCGCATCCTGCAAGGTCATCCCTCAATCACGCTTCCAGAGGCGAGCAAACCATGACAGGCACTGGTGTTATCGATCAATTCCTGGAGACGTTTACACGCTATATCGATAACGGTTTCGGGCTGTTGGGTGGCGATGTCGGATATCTCGCGACAACCCTTGCCGCGATTGACATCACGCTCGCCGCTCTGTTCTGGAGCTGGGGAACGGACGAGGACATCATTGCGCGCCTGGTGAAGAAGACACTATTCGTCGGCGTCTTCGCCTACCTTATCGGTAACTGGAACAACCTCGCACGCATTGTCTTCGAAAGCTTTGCCGGGCTTGGGTTGAAAGCGTCGGGGACCGGCCTTTCGGCGTCAGACTTCCTACGACCGGGGCGCATTGCTCAGGTCGGCCTGGATGCCGGCCGGCCGCTGCTCGACTCGATCTCGAATCTGATGGGCTACATCAGCTTCTTCGAAAACTTCGTCCAGATCATCGTTCTGCTGTTTGCATGGGCCGTCGTCCTCCTCGCCTTCTTCATTCTGGCGATCCAGCTGTTCGTCACCCTGATTGAGTTCAAGCTGACGACGCTGGCCGGCTTCGTGCTGATTCCCTTTGGGCTGTTTGGGAAGACAGCTTTTGCCGCAGAGCGGGTCCTGGGCAACGTGATGTCTTCCGGGATCAAGGTGCTCGTCCTGGCCGTCATCGTCGGTATCGGCTCGACCTTGTTCTCGCAGTTCACGTCTGGCTTTGGCGGCGCGCAGCCGACGATCGAAGAGGCGATGACTCTCGTTCTCGCAGCGCTCACATTGCTGGGGCTTGGCATCTTCGGTCCCGGAATCGCAAACGGCCTGGTCTCCGGCGGACCGCAACTTGGTGCCGGCGCTGCGATTGGAACGGGCCTTGCGGCTGGCGGGGCTGTTGCGGCAGGCGCTGGCCTTGCCGCTGGCGGTGTCGGCCTCGCCGGGGGCGCGATCGCAGGTGCTGCGCGCGGAGGAAGTGCGGCCGTGAGCGGGGCCTCTGCCGCCTATCGGAGCGGTGGCCTTGCAGGCGTCGCCGAGGCCGGTGCTTCGGCAGCTACGAACCCCTTGCGTAAGATGGCGAGCGCATTCGCAAGCGGTGGGCAAGCAGGTGAGCGGGCCGCAACGACTTCGGCGGATCGGCAACCGGATTTGGCACGGCGCGCGAAGCAGGCCGAGACCATTCGGCATGGCGCGTCTGCGGCCGCCCATGCCCTTCGCTCCGGCGATCCCGGCGGTGCCGGCGCGTCAGTCGACCTCTCCGACGGAGAGCGTTGATACGTCGTCAATCCACCAATTGTGGCACAGACACCTCAGCCAACTCTTCACAGCACTAAGACGAAACTGTTGATCTCAGGGGACAATATTCCATGTTCAAACGACCAACCGTTCACTACGGGCGAATGCCCGAACCCGTCACACCCTATCAGAGGGCTGCTCAGGTCTGGGACGACCGCATTGGATCTGCGCGTGTCCAGGCCAAGAATTGGCGGTTGATGGCCTTTGGCTGCCTCACGCTAACCACCGGCCTTGCGGGGAGCCTCGTCTGGCAATCGAGCCAGGGATCGATCACGCCCTGGGTGGTCGAGGTCGATCGGCTCGGCCAAGCGCAAAGGGTCGCCCCGGCCAACATCGACTATCAACCAACCGACGCTCAGATCGCCTACCATTTGGCGCGTTTTGTCGAAGATGTCAGGGGCCTGCCTGCCGACGGCATCGTGCTCCGCCAGAATTGGCTGCGCGCCTATGACTTTACGACCGACCGCGGCGCGGCCGCGCTTAACGACTTTGCGCGCAATAACGATCCTTTCGCCAAGCTGGGCAAGGCGCAGATCTCGGTCGAAGTCTCCAGTGTCATCCGTGCATCACCAGACAGCTTTCGGGTCGCTTGGGTCCAACGCACCTATGACTACGGCTCACTGAGTTCGACCGAGCGCTGGACCGCAATTCTTACCGTTGTGATCGAGACGCCGCGCGACGCCGAACGGCTGCGCAAGAATCCTCTTGGCGTTTATGTCCGCGCCATCAACTGGTCGAAGGAGTTGGGTCAGTGATCAAGTCGACGTCAAACATTTATCCGAACCCTTGCAATCAATCACTCGGCGTCAGAGCGTCGCTCTCGAAGCGAGCGGTCCTGTCGGCTCTGCTGGTTTGCTCGTCGGGCCTTGGAGGTTGCGCGACCTATATCCCGCCGGAGATCAGTTATGACGCTGAAGTACCAGCATTGCTGGCACCTCCGGCGCTGGTCGACGACAAACCGCACCCGCTTCACGTTCCTCCGCTCTGGAAACCAGCTCTTGGTGGCAAGTCGGGAGGCAAAGAAGATGCTGAACCGGTGAGCCGCGTTGAAACAGCAAACAATGCGGCGCGCGTCGAACCGCGCAAGCGGGGATATTTCAACGCGGCCCAGATCTACGCCTATAGCCCGGGAGCGCTTTACCAGGTGTACGCCGCTCCCGGACAGATCACGGATATTGCGCTCGAAGAGGGAGAGCAACTGACGGGATCGGGGCCTATCGCGGCCGGAGACACGGTGAGATGGGTCGTAGGCGATACCGAAAGTGGCAGCGGCGATACCCGACGTGTCCACATCCTCGCGAAGCCGACGCGGGCAGCGATCGAAACTAACCTGGTTATTAATACCGACCGGCGCACCTATTTAATCGAGCTCCGCTCCCGCGAACGGCCCTACATGCCCTCTGTTGCCTGGTACTACCCGGAGACTGCGCGCGAGAAATCGCGCGCGGCTTCCTTGACACCGGTTCTTCCCGACCCAGCACAGCGCGTGGCCCGCTACGCGATAGAAGGGGATAGCCCACCCTGGCGGCCGCTTAGCGCGTATGACGATGGCCGCAAGGTCTATGTCGAATTCCCGCAAGGGATTGTCCAAGGCGAGATGCCGCCGCTGTTCGTCATCGGCCCTGACGGAACGACTGAGCTCGTCAACTATCGCGCGTACGGCAATGTGCTGATCGTGGATCGCCTATTTGCAGCCGCAGAACTGCGGCTCGGGGGTGAACATCAGGAGAAGGTCAGGATTGTCAGGACCGACGGGAGGCCGTCGTCATGAATGCGCAGAATGAGGGCGATCCGGAGCAAGCGGCTCCGCGGCAGACACAGGACGACCCGTCAAGGAGCTTCCAGCTAAGGGCTGAATATCCGCGCGTAACGCGGTTATCGCGCAAGGTTCTCGCAGGAGCGAGCACGATTGCGTTGCTCGTCATCGGGGGAGCCGTCTTGTGGTCGCTACAAGGCAATCGCTCGCGAAATCAGCCGACGGATGAACTCTACGCCACCGAGCATCACGATGTTGCTGATGGCCTTGCGACGCTGCCGAAGGATTACGTGGGGCTAGCACGCCAAGGTATCCCACAGCTTGGACCACCTCTCCCTGGAGATCTTGGGCGGCCAATTCTGGCTGCCCAAGGGCAATCGTCGACGATTGGGGCTACGGCTCTCGATGCAGAACAGCAGCGACGAGATCAAGAAACGGAGGCGGCACGCGTCAGCCATTTGTTCGCATCGGCAAATGCAAGAGATGTGCGTTTGTCTGCTGCCGCGTCCCAGAATAGCGAGCGGAGCGTTTCCTCAATTTCGCCCTCCAATAGCGAAGAGGGACCCTCACAGATGGGGCAAGACCGAAAGCTCGCGTTCGTCAACGCGTCCGTAGATCGCCGTACAGTTAGCCCCGACCGCGTCAGCAGGCCGGCATCGCCTTACGTCGTTCAGGCCGGAACTATCATTCCCGGTGCCCTAATCACCGGGATCCGATCGGACCTTCCGGGCCAGATCACCGCACAGGTGACTGAAAATGTCTTCGATTCGCCAACCGGGCGCCTTCTACTCATCCCGCAAGGAGCGCGCTTGATTGGTGTTTACGACAGTCAGGTTGCATTCGGCCAGTCCCGCGTGTTGCTCGTCTGGACCCGCCTCATCATGCCGAACGGCCGCTCGATAGTGTTGGAGCGTCAACAGGGCGCCGACACCGCGGGCTATTCGGGACTCCAGGACGAGGTCGATAATCACTGGGGCGAATTGTTCAAGGCCGCGGTTCTCTCGACTTTACTAGCTGTCGGCACTGAGGTGGGCGCGGGCTCAAATACCGACAGCAATGACAGCACAATCCTCCAAGCGATGCGGCGCGGTGCAGGGGACTCCCTCAATCAGACTGGCCAACAGATCGTCCGTCGTAGCCTCGGGATTCAGCCGACGTTGACCATCCGGCCCGGCTTCCCGGTGCGTGTCGTCGTTAATCGAGATCTGGTTCTCGAACTGTACGGGAGGTAGGTGTCAGGTGCCAAAGCTCAAGATCACGACGTTGTCGGACGATAAGCCGGTCAAGGTTATGACGGAACTGCCTGCTCCGGTGCACCGGGATTTAGTAGCGTACGCCGAAGCCTTGGGGAGCGAAACTGGGCGCGCGGTTGAACCAACCAAACTGATCGCGCCTATGCTGGCGCGATTTATGGCCGCAGACAGAGGCTTCGCGAGGTCAAAGCGCGTCTATCGCTCGGCAGGCGACGGGTGACGCTCAGCTAGGAGTGTCAAAAATAAGCGCAAAGCGCAATTCCGGTTATTAGGCAGCCAGTGCGCATAGAAGCACACGTTCATTTGACCTTGCTCATCGTGCAACTCACGATAAACGACGTCGCTTCCGACATTGGCAATGTCGGAATCTAAGATGAAGCTTACGCCGAATCCCAGACTTGTAAGCCCTTGAAAGAGATGGCGGCTTACGTCATGCCGCTGCACATTTTGGGTAATCCCACGTATCGAGATTTTGGATTCTATTATGGCCTCCAGATTGCCAGCTCGATTTGGTGTCACGAGCAATATGGTGTGATCGCGAAGGTCTGTCCAACGGACAGTGTCGCGAGAAGCAAGCGCGTGATCTGTCGGGAGTAAAACGAAGACGCGCTCACGCCAAAGCGCGCGCGCGTGGACGCCTGCCGAGTCGGGCTTTCCTGGAACAATTATGACGTCTGAATCGCTATTAAAGAGGGACTTATGCAGGTCCATCGGAGCTCGCTCGATTGCGACTAGATTAGTAGGCGTGCGCCGACCCCGAAAATCAGCTAGTATTTCTACAAGCTGCCCGGCCGCAACCGACGCGCATAAGCCTACGCGGAGTTGGTCAGATTGACCACGTGCGATTCGGCTTGTTGATTTGAGAAGTGCGTCAAGTTGCTCCAGGATTGCGTTTGCATGTTTCAAAAAATGCAGGCCGGCGAGGGTGGGTCGTACGCCTGTTGCCGAACGTTCGAATAAGGCCGCTCCAACCTGAGCCTCGAGTTGAGCCACCGTACGGCTCAACGCAGAATGTTTAACCGAGAGTAGCTCGGCAGCTTTCCGGAAGCTGCCACAGCTATGCGCGACTCGCATGAACCGAAGATGCTTTAGCTCGAGCGCGTGTCTTAGGAGGCGATCGTAGTTGGCCGAAGGTTGCGTGTCCAATTCGACAGCCCTTGTGGGTAATGAAGCTGGCTCCGCAGAAGTAGGTCAGCCCGGACTTAGACGCACCTGTACTATTTGACAGGGGCATCTTCCGGAGATCGGCTATGACCCTGAGGGGCGCTTTCTGGCCAATGCTCCTGAACGCTCCGGTCGGCCCCAAAAGAGCGTCCCTATGGCTTTCAGAGAGTGGTTGGAAATCGAACCTTTTGGCGAGGCTTCGGCTCCAACCGCCTTCGGTACACCAAGCAGCATGCAAACCCTCAAGGCCCATTTTTCTTTGGGGGCGCTTTAGGGCAGCCATCGCAGCGGTCATAAGTTGGATCGACGTTCCAGGCCGCGCATGAGGGCTTCCAAAGTCCAAGAGTCGAATTCTTTCAACTCCAAAGCGCGCGCTATAGGAGTCCCTCGACGATGAGGCTTTGAACACGGCGGGGCACCCCCTTCGCTATAGGTGCCGCTCGAGCCACAAAGATCCATGTGCTTCAGAATCGCTCAATTTTCCTTGGGCGCGAACCTGGGCAGGAGCGACGTTGTGGACCGATTGCATGCTTCGTGGCGACCGAAACTGTTCAATGATGGTTGCTGATAAGCGAACGAACAATTTCAAGAAGATCCGATCGGTCGCGATAGGCGATCTTTTTATCTGGTGAACCCGCTACGCCATCACCAGCAACTGCGAACAGCTCGACAACAATGTGCAAGCTGAGGAGCCGCAAGTTTTTGGTCGTCACCCATGGCGCGGCGGTGCCAATGCTAAACACTCTGCCGAGTCCACGCGATCAGCAGACGAAGAGATTCTTGCCGCGGCCTACCGTGGCGACTTGATCGTGCTGACGGGACCCCATCGATGTGCACAAGGTGCGATTTCGCTTTCTCCGCCGCACCCAGGCTGCTGCGCCGCCAGTCTGTGCGAGTCCTTCGGACATGTTGAATCGGATCGAAGAGTTCCACTCGAATGGGCTGGGTAAGATACGAGGGGCGTCATGAACTCCATCCTTGACTATTTGAGGAAAACGTCGTCGGCGTGTTTCGCGAGAATGGCGAATTGGTGAAGGTGACGGCGGATGGTGGCGACGAGTGGAAGGCCGCGAAGGCCATTGTCAGACAAAAAAATGGGCCGTTGCGATCGCCCGATCGATCCGCCCGATTGTAGAGCTTACTCGATTTTGCGAGGAGATCGCCGATCTCGCGATAGAGGGAGGACTCAGCTTTACTCCCATTAAGAAATTGCCATCGTAGTTTTCTCTTTAATAACTCGTGCCAAGGGCGTCGATGCCAAGTCGAACGCAATCGAAAATTACACCTTGTACCCCTCTTCGCCTTGCTGATGCAGTGAAGATCGCGTTTCCTTTAGGTGGGATGACGGTCGCAGGTTTGCGGCGTGAGCGCGATTGTGACCGATTGGTCGTTGAAAGGATTGCCGGCAAGGAGTTTACGACGCTAGCTCATATCGAACGGATGCGAGAGTTATGCCGCGAAGAAGCAAAGGAGCGAGGCTTCGGCTCAAGGCCGCTCGTCGAGACAAGGCTGGAAAGATCACTCACCAAGCAACTTGGATCATCAGAGACAATGGCCGGGATGTCAGCACAGGCTGCCCTGCAGATGAAATTGCGGCCGCGGAGGAAAAACTGAGGGATCATATAATCTCTAAACATTCCCTGAAGCGACGAGTCCGCCACATCGACGATATAGCAATCGCGGACCTCCTCTCGGTTTATTTGGATGCTCAGCTCGACAAGCTTCGGGAGCGTTTCACAGTGGATAGCGAGACAGAGGATACCATCTCGGATATTCGTAAATTCAAGAAGCGAATTGAACGATTGAACGTGTGGTGGGGAGCAAAAATGCTTGGCCAGCTTAATGGAGAGGCATGTCGCTCGTATGCCAATACGCGCGGTAAAAAGGGAGGCGCGCGCCGGGACCTTGAAGATCTTCGCGCCGCGATTGGTCACCATGCGGCCGAAGGATATCATCGAGGGATCGTTAAAGTCTCGCTGCCTGAGAAGGGCCAACCGCGAGACAAGTGGTTGACGCGTAGCGATACCGCCAGATTAATTTGGACCTGCTGGCGCTATCGCGAAATGCAGAAGGGGTCGCGCCGGTCAACCGACGATGTGAAAGTCCCGACAAGTAAGCGTCCGCTGCGCCACCTTGCTCGGTTCATTTTGCTTGGCATCTACAGCGGGACCCGTGCGGGCGCCATTGCAGCCGCATCTCCCGTTCCTGCATTCGGTCGTTCCTATGTCGACTTGGAGCGCGGGCGCTATTACCGTCTAAAACAGGGCGGCGTCGAAACCAACAAGCGGCAGCCCACGGTCCCAATACCGTTGCGCTTGCTTACTCACCTGCGACGTTGGCATCGGATTTACCCGGAGGCGAAGCACTTCGTCGAATACAACGGAAAGGCGGTTAGCTCGGTCAAAACGGCTTTCAAGAGTGCCGTAAGGCTTGCAGGGCTTGGTCAGGGCATCTCACCTCAAACGCTGCGACATACCGCGGCGACTTGGCTCATGCAAAGAGGTGCGGATCCTTGGCAGGCAGCGGGTTATCTCGGAATGTCACTGGAGGTGCTGCTGAATACGTATGGCCATCATCATCCTGATTTTTTGTCTGATGCAGTCGACAAGATCGCGAGACGAGATCTAGCTGGAGAACGAAGAGCGCAGGCTTCTGGTGCTGTCATTCCGATCAAACGACGAGGCCTGATGAGCTATTGATTTGCTGGCGGCTGGCCACAGTTCGGACCAGCGGCCTGATCGTGGTCGCAGCGACCGCTCGAATGGCAGACGCGGGAATCAACGGGGCAAAACTGGGGAAAACGTAACCGACGCCGCGCCTGCGAGATTCAAAAGACTTCATAAACCGGAGTTTATGGCGGGGTTTCCCGGGAAAGGCCGAACGGAAATTTTCGCTCTTCGGTGCGGGAATCCAATCCACTGAAGGTGACGTTATGGGTTGCTCGCAGAAGCTCGCGCCGAGACTTTCGCTGTCGATTGCCGACGAGCATAAACACAAGCCGACCCCTTCAAAGAGATGGTGAAACTCGCCTATCCCATGTGCGGCGAGAAGGTGGTAGCGAAACGACGCTTACTGTGAACCGACATGTACCTGCGCTGCTTCAACTGAAGCGATGGCCAACAACGGAAGTTGTCGATACCAGCTCTACGCAACCAGCTCTACGCAAGAAAAAAGCCGCCCGGGAGGCGGCTTTAAATTCTACCCCGATGATCGGGATCAGGCCGCCATTAGGGTTGGCTTCGACTTCCGGCGAGAGGCAAAGAAGCCAGTGCCAAAGAGCCCGCAAATCATCATTGCCCAAGTAGAAGGTTCGGGGACTGCCGCCGTATAGATGGGGTCCATGGTGCCCGTGAACTGTCCGTCGGCTACGAAGGTCAGGCCGGTTACAAAGGCGTTAGGATCGAAAGGGTTCACTGCTGAGCTTGGGTCAATGCCCAACACTCGAAAACCTGCGACGCCATTGACCCAGGCGGCGAGATCAGTGAAGTCAAACACGGAGCCGGGCTGAACCACAAAAGTAGAGCCGTCAGGTAAAATGATTGTATATGAAGAAGTACCATTGAGGACGGGCAATAAAACCGATTCAAAGTTGGGACCCGTAGATCCAATGTGGAAATTGTAGCCGCTCGCGAACTGCGGATCGATATAATACGTCTGTCCAGCGTGAGTCGAAATATCGAAACTATAGGATGGGCTTCCGTTAGCCTGAACACTTACTGTAGGAAGGAAAACAGACGATTGCTGAAATCCATTCGCCGAAGCTGAAAAATCAAAGAATGACCGAGACTGATTTAGCGTGCTAACGAAGGTCGCGCCAGCGGAGGCATTCGGATTGAATGCGGTTCTGGTCTGCAGTTGATCAATCTCCAACGAGTATTCATGACCTGCCGTTAACAGGCCTTGCGGTACGGTGTATGTCGTCGTCTGCGGATTAAAATACTGGACAGAGATAAGATCAGCCTTGAAGCCACCTGTCGATATTTGAGCGTTTACACCGTTATCTCGGATGCGAACGGCCACGGCATTGATGTTCGCCGCCGTATTTGTCCAACTAAGAGTCGGGGTTAGTCCAGAACCACCAATCTGCACATTGCTCGCGAACGGTAGCTGCTGCAAATTGGCCGGCACGCCAGGCGTGGTCGCGGTGGCGCTGTCTTGGCCATTTGTGAAGGTCAACGTCCAAGCTTGTCGATTACCCGGGACGTCATTTACTCCGCGCGTAAAGAAGTTGGGATTGACCGTAAAATTCTCGGGATTGAGCGGGCGAACAACGGGACCATTCTGAGAATTCCGCGATGCCTCGCCTGTTGTTCCGCTCGCGCCGGAAGGGGTTACATTGTTGGCGCCGAGCTGGATAAGCACGCCAGCAGTGATGCCCGCATCGTTAGAAGATCTATTGTCCAAAAACTGGAACGGTCCATTGATAGTCACAGGGCTCGCATTCGCGAAAGACGATGCCCCAGCGAGAAGAATTAGCGCGCCGCCCAGCGCGCTGCCAGTCCGTATCATTTTCAATACTCCCGCAATTGTAGGATGAAAAAGATAATTATTAACTTTCGCTCAGTTTCTATATGCAGTCAACTTTTTCCAATATGATTTTAAGTATCGCGATACCGACTACCGAGCTGGGAAATAGGAAATAGGACGTCTAGTTTTTATCCCGCCGCCCGCCCTTTACAGCGAGTTACATTTAAAGCGCACGTTGAACGCCCTGATCAACGGCGACGGATTTTTCGAGCTTGTGTGCCCAGTCGCAGTTCCGTTTCGGATCCAGACTGTGTAGACACACGGTCCCACATCACCTCAATGCAACGTAGGGCGGCCGATGGTGTTGCCGTTCAGCCGCTGCCGCGACTCACACACGCATAAGGTCGTTTCATGGTCATGGCCCTCACATTGATAGCCCTGGCCTGCAATCCGGGGGATCGGTTGCTCGATCTCTCTGGCAAGCTGCCGCGCGCCCTCAAGACCATCGACGTCCTGGTCTCGGTCGAGCCGTTTTACGCCCGCCTGTATGTCTACCAGCCAGGCTTTCCCGACAGCTCGCAAAGCTGCTGCCGCAACCAGCCGAGCTCAGTGCTCAAGCTTCCGGTCATCGACGGGCGGTTCTGCGTTAAGCAGAGCCAGCCGCAAATGAAATGGAAGCTGCAGGTCATTGGTCGGCCGGACGATGTAGTTTAGGCGTTCATTTATTCGGAGAGCGCGCGAGCCTGTTAGCCCTTTTAGAGAGACGTCCTCTACTGGGCCTGGCGCGCAATCCTGCGAAAGTCTCTGCACTTTCGTAGGACTGTGCGCGTCGCCGCTCGTCGCCAATGTGGATATAGCAGGCCCACGGACAGGCTTGTAACAGGAGCAGAGCAGGCCGGGATCAGGGGATGAACTGGCCGAGGGAGGGCGCGTATCGCGCGACTCCTGTCTGGTTCGTAAGACAGCCAATCGGCTGAGGATTAGCGCTACTAATACTGCCACCAGTGCGCCCGCGTACTCTCGCGAGCCGGTTAAGGTCGGTGTGAATGCGTTGTCAGTCGGGCTTGAGACGCCACCGCATTGCGCGTGCATTCCGCAGAGATTCGGAACAGATAATTCCAGGCGCGGCGATGGACCTCAGGTTGGTCCTACTCGCCTTCAATTCTTCAATTGCTGCTCGGCGTCTGAAAATTGTAGCCGGCGTGAAAGACCGTAACGCCGTTCGCACTGCTCGAGCCCAGTCACGCCATCAAAGTAAGACATCTACGGATTCGCGAGTGAATTGAGCTTTTCAGCTCATTAGGTGTGGGGTTAGCGCCCGGTCTTAGGACCAGTCATCGCCCTTTTAGGACCTTGAATGATTAAATTTTGAAGCGTAAGCTTCGTTAAGCTTAATTTTTAAATCGGGTGGCTTATGAAATTTAAAGTCGTTTCGAAAATGACTATTGCCCTTCTAGGGACCCTTTCGGCGTCTGACGCATTCGCTGGTTATGTTGAGGTTGACATGTCGGGTTATGTCAACGCGAACGTCGCGATCAATCCATCAACATTTCCGACCGGAAGTTCGACCGGCAATCAAGGGACAACGCTTCCTTTCAATATCGCCACATTAGGGAACGCTGCGGGCAGCTGGATCGCCCCGTCGGGTTCGTCAACGCTTACCGTCAATCTCGGTGGCCTTAACCTTACGGGTCAACAGTCCTTCTACGCGTTGCTCAACAACTATTACGGCACCCCGAACTTTGACGAGTATGACATCACCGTCAACGCGACCAATGGGGTGAGCGTAACTTTCCAGTCTATCGGAGGCGTTGATACCCGCGACTACAACCAGAATGCTTTCACCAATAGTATCGCAAATACGACCGGCTATTGGTACGACAACCACATTGGCCAGCGGCTCGATGTGAGAACCTTCGTTCTCCCATCAGATTTTGCCGCGCAGACGCTTACCAGTTTTGTCATTACCCAGAATGCGTTTGGAATGGGCGACGGCGATTTCGACAATGCGGTCTTCAGCGGTCTGACGTTCAGCGATGAGTCGGTTGTAACGCTACCCGGCGCCGTCCCGGAGCCGTCGACGTGGGCGATGATGGTGCTTGGCTTCGCGGGCGTGGGATTCATGGCCTATCGCCGCCGTGACAAAGTCTCGGCGCTCACCGCAGCCTGATGTTGATCAGCCCTTCACGGGGGGCCGCTTCTAGCGGTCTCCCTAATACTTTCAAGCAAAAGGACTTCGATTATGCAGACCGCTAAATCGTTCGCCTTCCTCGCTTTGATCTGCGTCTTGGGCAGCGCATCACCAAGCCATGCTGCAACCGTTTATACCAACGAGACAGCATTCGTGAACGCTACTACCGGTGGCGCTGTTACCGATTTTCAGGGAATTCTGACGCCCGAGCAACGCGTATCTCCGGGGTACGTCGGCAAACTCGACCCGTTTTCGATCGGCACCATTTCGTTTTCAGGGGCACCGGAAAACGCGGTCAATATCAATAGGGCTGGTCTGAACGGTCCGTCGGATCCGCAAGTCGACTATCTCGTGAACCCTTATTCACCAGGAAATGCCTCGAGCTTAACAATCACGTTCGCGCCCACAACGGCGTTCGGAGTTTATTTCACGACTCTCTTCAATGCTACCAATGTGGATTTCAAGCTATCCGATGGAACCACAATTTCCGAGACCGGTCCGGCCTACGGCGACCCCGCTGAGTTTATAGGTTTCGTTTCGAACGCTGCGTTTACCTCTTTGACCCTCGACGTCGGCGTGTGCGCTTCAGACACAGACTGTCCATCATGGGTCGTTACGAAGGTGGTGGACGCTTCTGCGATCACGCCAGTTCCCGAACCGTCAACTTGGGCCATGATGGTCCTCGGCTTTGCGGGTGTCGGCGCGATGGCTTATCGGCGACGCAAGGTTGGGTCGCTCATTGCGTGATAAAACCTGACTGGCCAGGTGTAGAGACCGCCTTCGGGCGGTTTCTTTTTTGGCCGACGTTCGACCCCTGAGTTCCAATTTGGTTGAAAGCGACACTGGTTGGCTTGCCGCGCCGCAACGATAGCTTCCGAGACCGTTTAATGATTTGCACGGCGGAAAACGAGTTAATTTGAATGAATGTTGCGGTGCGGCCATTGACACTTCATTACCCATTGTCCATCAGTACGAGATCAGGAGAATATCGATTATGATCAAGTCTATCGTTCTTGCCGGCGTCATTTCAGCCACGTTGGCTTGCTCGGCCGCCCACGCATCCGTTGTTGGTCTGTTCAACACCGGAGCGGGTTTGGCTACTGCGGCCGATGGGCAGGCGGATGCCAATTACAAGGCGGGTGGGACCACCCCGCTGGTGACCTACTACAACGGCGCGTATGTCGCAGACACTGTGGGGGCCAACCAGTCGCTCTGGCTTTCGACCACCGCCGGTGGCGGGTCGCAAACCAACTTCAACATCGACGTCACCACCACTTTCACTGTGACTGACGGCAGCTATCATATCACCGGTCTCTGGGGCGTTGACAATTCGGGCACCCTGTCGCTCACGGGCGCTGGCGGCAGCACGCTTCTCTCCACGATCAGCTACGGATATCCGGCCTTCCAGTCTCTGACGGGCTTCGACTTCACTGTCGGACCGGGCACCTACACCTTGGATTTTGCCCTGAACAACCAAGAGGGCCCGTTCGCCCTGCGCGTCGGCGACCTCTCCATCTCTGCGGTTCCCGAGCCCTCCACCTGGGCCATGATGATCCTCGGCTTTGTCGGTGTCGGCTTCATGACCTACCGCCGCCGCAACCAGACGTCCGCGCTGACCGCGGCCTGATAGCCAGCCCTATAAGAGCAGCAGCAAGACCGCCTTCGGGCGGTCTTTTTGTTTGCATGTCTTGGGGTGCAGTCCGCTAACATGAGGTTGCATGCCTAAACGCCCGCGCGCAGGCCGCCGATTCTAGGCGAACCCCAGGGTGAGCCTCATAGGCCGCCGGCGCTAGAGCAGGCTCAGTTAGCCGCGCAGCCATTGGCCGGCGGCATTAAAAACCCCGGTAACCACCGCGATGGAACCTTAAATAATCATTAATTCGATCTTGCGCTCTTTAAGATCGCTATTTAAAGTGCAGCGTGCCGAGGTTGTTTTTATTATTTGAGGGGTTTCCATGAGATACAGCTTATATGCTGCGGCCTTTGCCGCAATCGTCGGGTTCTCCGCTAGCGCCAACGCGACCACGATTGCCTTTACAAACTACGGCCAATCCGACGGGATCACCACAAATCTCACTCAGCCGGTCATCTCTAATCCAAATGCAGTAAATTGGACGGGGCAGCCCACTGGTGGCTGCGGTCTGAGCAACTGCGGCTGGGATCCTTTTGGCTCGTCACTGTCAGACCAGCATAATTGGATTGACATCGGCAATGCAGGCGCCCTCACCTTTAGCCTGAGTGACCCCGCTTTGGCGAGCAGCATCAAAGACGGCGTTTTGTACGTAGTCTGGGGTTCGCCGAATGGCGATAATAAGATTACGCTAAGCGACGGCTCTACGATGACCTTAGCCGATTTCCCCAACGTTAATCAGAAGGACAATCCAGCCGGATATCTTTTTGGTTTAAACGTTGCGGGCGATTCTAGCATCACCTTCAGCACTACTGAGACTGCGTTTGAGTTCGCCTTTACTTCACCGGTCCCTGAGCCGTCCACATGGGCAATGATGATCCTCGGCTTCGCTGGCGTCGGCTTTATGGCCTATCGCCGCCGCAACCAGGCGTCCGCGCTCACCGCGGCCTGATAGCCAACCCGATCAGTATGCAGAAAGACCGCCTTCGGGCGGTCTTTTTTTTGAGCCGGTCGGATGGCGCGGATTTGCCGAAGGACAGCTCTCCAACGGGTGAGTTGACCAAAGACCGTTTCCGGGCGGCGGTACCGCGCCGGATGGCGAATACGCCTTCACGAGCTTCACGACGGCCGTTCCTTGGCCGTCCACTTGGGCAATGCTGTTGCTCGGCTTTGTTGGCGTCGGTTTCGTGGCCCATCTTCGGCGCGAACAGGCTTCCGCGTTCACCGCAGTCTGACCTCAAACCCCGTACCCTAACGAGGCCGCCCAAACGGGCGGCCTCTGCTTTGCCGCTCGCAACGCGGCAGCACGGAGGGACATATCAAGATCAAGATTTACTGCTGGGTTTGAATGCCATCGAACTTGGCTGCGGGTAAAGGTGAGCCATGCCCGAGAAAGCGCGGCAATTTACTTACGTCGCCGCAATCGCCGTTGCCGCGGCAGGTGGTTGTTCTTCACATTCGAAGTCGCGGAATATTTGATCGAGGGGTAATGCCGCCCGCTCCTACAGACTCTAACCCGGAGGGTCCCGAGTTGGAAGAGCCACTCAATACGAATGGGCTTGCGACAGATTACTGCTTGTTCAAGCGCTAAAATTATGCTTAATTTCTAATTGCTGCATTTGAATGATAATTTAAAAGGGGTCTGGAAATGAAGAAGCTTCTTTTTGGAGCTGCTCTAACTCTGTTCGGGTCCATGAGTGCAGCGAATGCCGCCACTGTGGTCTGGACCAATTGGACCTCGGGTACGATCAGCTCAACGAGTGGATCGGCTGCCGGCACTATGGGTAGCGTAGCCGTTACTTATTCCGGAGAGAACGATTGCTTGAATTGCTACGTTTCGAATTGGTCGCCCGCCTCGACTTGGCAGGGTGGTCCCGTGAGCAACGCCCCTCCTGGTAATGGCAGCATTCAGCTTCAGGGTGGAGGCAATCCGGTCGTCACGGACACGATCACTTTCTCCACCGCTGTTCTCAATCCGGTGTTAGCGATCGTAAGCCTTGGACAAGGCGGCATCAACGCCTCGTTCGACTTTGACTCTACGCTGACCTTTACTTTAGCCGGTGGTGGAGGGTCGTCTCAGTGGGGAGGTGTTCCTCTTCAGGCGAATGGTAGCGTGGTTTTTGGACAGGAGGGCAATGGTCTCGTGCTGTTCAGTGGGCTAATCAGCTCCATCTCGTGGACAAACCCCGTGGCCGAGAACTATTACGCCTTCACCGTCGGTGAAGTCGGCGCTATCCCTGAGCCCTCCACTTGGGCAATGATGCTGCTCGGATTCTGTGGCGTTGGCTTCTTGGCCTATCGTCGCCGCAGCAACCAGGCGTCGTCTGCATTCACCGCAGCCTAATAGCGAACCCGATCAGCATGCAGAAAGACCGCCTTCGGGCGGTCTTTTTTGTGCCGCTCGGAAAGTTGGAATCTGGGGGAGGAGTGGCCTTCTACGACCAAAGGGAGCGCTCAGGGCATTCTCGGAGGTGCCGCACAAACCCAGGCCCCGAAGGTCGACACAACGACAATCACTAATTCTCCAGTGCCAACCTTTTGCACAGACGATCGTATCCGCGTTGCGGAACGGGGTGCAAAAGAACGCCGCCCGCGCAAAAGACTGAAGTCCTTCGGGCTAAATTTTTCAAATCCCATTGTTGCACCGACGGACATGTCGGTGCGAGGCACAATCTGATGCTTCGCGTCATCGTAACCCTGTTAGCAATTTGGGTTGCCATAAATCTGCTCTTCGTAGTGCTCGTCATTCCGCCGCGGGGGTCGAAGGGCCCTATGCCGTTGACAGGTCGAGCAACATGCCGGAGATTAGTCTAATTGGAGTTGAGTGATGATCTCAGTTGTCCGAATTCTTTTTGTCATTTTTAGTTGCCTGGCGTCATCGACTGTGGCGTCGGCCTTTCCGATTCTAGCGGTCGGTGAAAAATTTAGTGGGACCGTATCGATTGATCCATCGACGCATTGTTCGACCTGCGCAGTTTCCAGCTCGTCTGTGTTTGAAACGTTTTTCAACGCAGGGTCCATATCGATAGATCTTGCGGGAACAAATTTTTCGGGAAGCCCTCTTTACGTCGAGGTTTCTTATGACGACACTCCGAGTGGGCCGCTTGGACAATGGTCGGGATTTGCTCCGACACTCACTGGCTCAATTCAGGTCCTGCTAGATGGGGCGTCTTATTCCACATCAATCCTGCCTTTGGATCTTTCTCAGTATCAGCCGCTACCGCCGCTAGATCAGATTTCGTTCAACGGCACCGATGGCACGGGCGCGGTGTACAGCTATGCAGGCGCATTCACGTCGCTTACGCAGCTGGATCAGCTCGGAAACTTTACCTTCGAGGGTGCCATCACTCGGTTCGAGGTCTTATCTTCGGCGGTCCCTGAGGCCTCCACTTGGGCCATGATGATCCTGGGCGCACTCGGTATTGGTTTGCTCGCCCGACATCGTCAAAACGGGGTCATGCCGACCGCCGCCTGACCATCCCGCTATTCCTCCAAACATCGAGGCCGCCTTTTGGCGGCCTCCTCTCTGTCTCGTTCTTTCATGAAAATCGGATGGTTTCTATGGAAGGAAATTCTTGTCGATTCTCATTTCAAGTAAGCGAAGCGTCTGCTTGAATTCATCGGTTACATCTTCCGGAAAGTCCCGAATTCGGTCCTTACCTTCCATGATCAACCACAAGCTCGTGAGCTGGTGATTGACATACTCGAGCGTATGTCGATCTCGCATCTTGTAATATTCGCGCATCGCCTGGATATTTCCAGAAGCCGCCTTCAGCATCAGCTGCTTATCGATAGCCTCTCGAGCGGGGATCATCCTACGCTTATTCCCTTCGATCACGGGAACGGGCATGTCGGCTGCATCGAAGAAGTCAGCTCTCACCGCGTTTCATCTGAGATGGCGTAACGCGGCTTGCGCGGCCGTCCCGTGGGATTGCCGCTTGTACCCTTCTCAAACTGCCCAAGTGAATTGCGGGGCATGTGTCACACTCCTGTCTTCAAGGAGGGCACGGCCGAAGGACGTGCCTTCCGGAAAATTGCCGAACTCCGATTGGAATTCAGGCCTATCCGGCGTCACGCCTTCATTTACGCATTAACTGCCAGGTTTGTGCATCACGCAAAGTCTCTACTGAGACCCAACCCGGCTCTCGTGCGAGGCAGTTCCTTATAGCCGAATAAGCGATGCCGATCAAGAAGTGGGCCGATACGTCAAAGCGGGCAAACTGCTCGCAGCAGATTCACTGCAACGGATCAGAACGTCGCTGTTCGATATCCGCGAACGTTTCGCCGGTGATCGCCATTGTCGCAGGCGTATGGGTGTATAATTGCCAGCGGCGGATCGCGACATCGACATAGAGCGGGTCGAGCTCGATCGCACGTGCGCGCCTGCGGCACTTTTGTGCGGCCATGATCGTCGTCCCGGATCCTGAGAACGGATCGAGGACGATATCGCCACGGCGCGAGCAGTCCTTTATCGCGTCAATGACGAGCGCGGTCGGCTTCACGGTTGGATGCATCTCGAGTTCGGCATTGCGCCCTGAGCGGAAGCTGTTGACGCCGGCGTAATCCCAGACGTTCGTACGGTAACGACCATGCTTGCCGAGCTCGATTGTGTTGAGGTGAGGGGCGGTCCCAACCTTATAGGCAAACACCAGCTCATGCTTGGAGCGATAGAACGATCCCATGCCACCATTGTTCTTGTTCCAGACGCAGAGGTTCTTCAGCTCGGAATAGGGGCCGTCGGCGGCTTGAATCATTTCGCCCATGTGGCGCCAGTCCATACAGATGTAGTAAAGAGCCCCGTCCAGACTGACTTCCGCCATATTGCCGAACACGGTTCGCAAGAAGCCGGTGAATTCGGCGGTGCTCATTTCGCCGGAGGCCATCTCGAACTCGCGGTGCTTGACCGCTCCGTGGCCACTCACGTTCCCATCGATCGGGACATTATAAGGCGGGTCGGTGAAAACCAGGCGTGCCTGGTCGCCTTCCATCACCTCAGCAAACGATGAGGGATCGCAGGCGTCTCGACAAAGGAGGCGATGCTCCCCCAGAACCCAGAGATCGCCCGGTCGCGAGACGGCCTGCGCATGGACAGCAGGGATCGGATCGCTCCGATCCGGCTTATCGTCGTTCGCTCCGCCATCAAGGAGGAGATCAATCTCGGCCGTTCCAAACCCTGTTATTTCCACATCAAAATTGATCTCGGCGCCCATGAGTTCGCGCCACAGCACCCGCAGCTGGTCCATTTCCCAATCGGAGTTCAACGCGATTTTGTTGTCGGCGAGCGAGAAGGCGATCTTCTGGCCGGCGGTTAAGTGTCCAACCCGCAACACAGGGAGGGTCGTCAGCCCAGCGATGCGGGCACCTGCGACTCGCCCGTGACCTACGAGAATGGTGCCATCTTCATCGATGACGACGATGCTGTTGAAACCGAACTCCCGGATGGATGCGGCGATCTGATGCAACTGCTTCTGGGAATGCCGCCGGGCGTTGGTCGGGTTTGGCTTCAGCGTGTCCAGCGGCAGGTGTTCGATGCTGAGTTCGTTCATAGGCCTCTCCAAAAGAAGGCCTAAAGATACCACAAATTATCCGCTACTTAAAGAGTACTTGATGGAAGTCCTGGCTGCAGAACCCCTCATCTTGCCGTTGGGTTAACCGCCGGGGCCATCATCCCTTGATGATGATCTCGATATCTTCGACCCTCACGCCGAAAGTGGCCGCCAACGCTTTCTTCGCTTCGGCTATCGTCATTTTTCCTGGGGCGCCTTTGCGGGGTGGAGCCAAATGCTCTGGTATTGGTTGAAACTTCAGCCGTTTCAGATCAATGCCAAGCTCTTTCAAGTCCTGATAGGCGATCGGATTGCGGAGCTCTTTGCGCCAAACCTCAGGGAGGCTGATGTCCGCGTATTCGGCAATTCCAATACGGAAACGGGATTGCCCGCGGCTGTTGGCGGTGTTGTCCAGCTTCTCCAGCTTCGCAATGCGTCCAACCAGGAAACCGGTTCGATGCGCGATTCCGTCCGGCCTGTTCTTCCAGTCGGCGCGACGGCAGCAGACCAGGTATTGGCAACGTTCAAGGCTCTTGGGATTGACCACCCAATCTCCCGAAGCACCCTGGCTCAAGATGCTCTGTTTCGTCTCTGCGGTGAAGACGACCACAGCGGATTCGTCAGGCCTCGTCATCTAACGGATCCCAGTCTGGCAGTGGTTTGCTAGTGCAGCTGTGTGCTGCAAGAATGTCCTCGCCCGCCTCACCCAGGAGACGCATGGGCTTGAGGCTGCCAAAGGCGCTTCGTTGGCCGCGCGCCCCATGGACGAGAAGGAGCAGCTTGTCGCAGGCCTCCTGGGGGGCGCGGAGGCGAGCGTGGCGACAAAGCTTTAGAACTCGGTGCCGCTCCGTTTGCCAATAATTTTCGATCTTGATCAGCAGGCTATGCTTTGGATGCCATGGCAATTCGGCGGCGGTTCGGGATAGCGTCACCTCAGGGCTCACGAGGTGGTCGAATTCGCCTCCGAACGTGCCGTTCGCCATAAACAGCCATCGTCTTAACTGGGCCTCCGGCTGGTCGGGATAATCGGTTACGATCTCCTGCCAGATTTTTTCCGCCTCGGCGATCTGCGTGTCGATGAAGCGCTCGATGAGGGGGTCCCCCGAGCCGAAATACCTCATGAATGTTTCCAGGTTCGATTCGGCCAGCCGCGCAACCTTGTCGATCGCCTGAATGCCGTAAACGAGAAACACTTTGTGCGATGCCTCAATCATTCGCTGCTTCGCCGGCTTTTCGAAGCCGTTGAAAGGCGGTGTCACTTCGGGAGACTTTCGCATTCGAGCGCCTCGAGAGAACCGTTAAATATAGAAAAACTATAAACCAAGTATGTTTGAGCGAGAAGTCAATTCGAAGAAGGGGACCGCAATTGTTGTTGCCTAGACGAGCGATTCCATGAAACCGGCGTCGATGAAGAGAGCAGGGATGGAACCGGAATTATGTTGGTGGATTCCTCGTTTGAGAAGAGCTGAACGAGGAGCGAGATCATGGGAACATGGCGACGAGCGCTTGAGGTGGCCATGACAGATGGAGACGTTGCGCGTTTGACGGCCGTTTCGCGGTCCCGAACCGAGCCGGCCAGCCGGGTGCAGCGTGCGCAGATGCTTCTGGCTTATCGCGAGAACCCCAGTGGATGCGCATCATCTCAAGTTCGCGCAGCCGCGCGCGCTCGGGCGCAAGGTCAGCGATGAGTTTACCGTCCCTTTATGTCGGTCTCACCATCAGGCGCTGCACCGGCAAGGTAATGAAAGGGCCTGGTGGGCGGACATGCAGGTGGACCCGTTGCCCGCTGCAAGGGACCTCTGGGTCACCAGCCCGGTCCATGCCACCGCAGACGTGGCGCCCAGATCGCCCGGACCAAAGGTCGCGTCGCTTGGGGCACCGTCCAGATGAATGGTCCTTTCCACATCACGACGTGCCCGACATCTCACGTCCTGCCAGCCGAGCTGGAGATCCTAAGACCTGAACCCTTGTTGCTGCCCGGGGAAAGCCGCGAGCAATACGACGCACTCCAGCGCATCGTACTCGGCGACATCGCCCCGAGATCCGCGATCGAGTGGTTACTGGCGTTTGACGTGGCGGAGCTATCTTGGGAAATTCGACGCTATCGATCGTTGCGTCATAAGCTTCTTGAGGCCTTTCGTTACAGAGCCGTTGAAATCGCGTTGAGCCAAATAGATCTCGTCGGCATCGCCGACCATGCAAAGGACGTCGCGAAAGGGCATATCGCAAATAATGTTCTGGACTGGCGGGTCAACACGACCGCTGCGGCTGAAATCGACCGCCGCCTCTCGGCGTACGGGCTAGATCAAAAGTCCATCAGCATGGAGGTCTATGTGCAGGTGCGCCAGCAACACGCTTTCTTTGAGGGGTTGATCAATTCAGCCTCTCTCCACCGCCTAAACCTGCTGCGCGAAATCACTCGTGGGCGATGCTGAGGACAAGATCTGACGCGGTAGAGAACGCGATGGCGAGCGAGCGGGAAAATAAGATTAGTCCGGTAGTCGCGCGCCGTTGAGCAGCTACAAGTCGTCTGAGTGTTTCTCCAGTATAGCAACACGCTACGACAAGCTAGCGCGAAGCTCCCCGCCCGGCGCATTGATCGCTACGACAGTCCTGAGTTAAGGGTTCCACAACGCCACGACGAAGCAATGGAGATAGCAGAAGCTCTCAAGAACGTTTGCACGCAGAGCGCAATCTTGCTTGTTTTGTGCGTCTCAGTGGACTTTACTGAACGTAATTTTTTGCATTTGCCCGTCCCCGGCGGCTTCCTCGTCAATTCTTTCTATCTTTCCTGAGAAGTAATACGGATGCGCCGATTTTGCGGCTTCTTTGCCGGATAGGGCGTAGTAGAGCGTCACTGGTTGGTCTGCGAGCGACTGACCAACGATATAGCCCACCAAAGCATGTTCGAACGAGTGATAAGCGTTTTTCCACTCCCACTGCTTCGGAAGGTTCCGTTGGGGCTTATGCGTTTTCCCCTCGACCCCATTCCAAACCTCACCAAACTGACGATCGACGAAGTGGGCGAACCAATAATCGTACGTCGCTGGAAGGTACCGCGCATATTGAGGGTTTGTAAGCGCTAACGTACCGGCAAGCTGATCGAGCTCTGCGTACACCCACCACGGCTTGTCCAAATCTAGCCGTCCTTTCGCGAGAACTCCACCCGCCCAGCAGCCGCAATCTGAGAGATAAGCTCTTTCCAACAAGGATTGAGAATTGTCTTCCGCAAATCGAACCAGCTCGCTGTGACCAGTGAGCAACCCGGCGAACCGTATCATCCAAAGCGCCTTTGCGTTATGCCCAAAATCTGTGGGCGTCACAGCCAGGTCGGTATCGGATGGTTTGTTGGCGGCCCTGAAAAATAGCTTGCTACTTGGTGAGTAAAACTGGTCCATCATGACTTTAGAGAGCCGGAGAAGGACTTCGTTCCAATCGCCACGAGTAGGTTCCGGAAGCAAAGGGGTGAGCAAGACGAGGTAAGTGTTCATTTGATCGAGTTGCGAGACGAGCTGTTTGTCCTCTCGCGTTGCGCCCGCTCGGAAAGCTAGTTGCGATTGTAGCGCTCCTCCTTTGATTGAGTACTTTTCGAAGATGTAGTCTTTTACGGAGATAACGTCTTGCAAGACATCGTTGTCACCGGTCAGGTAATAATAGAACGCCATACCGAGTAACCCGTAGGCCAGCTGTTGGGGCGTCCGAAGACCGGGGGCGGGTCCCCACGAGTCTTTCAAAATATATTGCGTTGTCGCCATACCTCCATTTGATCGGTCCATTGCGTTCCCACGAATGAAATCGATTCCCGCCTTCATCATAGCGAGGTACCTGCGTTCTCCAGTCAGGTGAAATGCCACCCCATATCCAAACGCTTGGCGGGAGAGCGCCACGGTATACCGCTCATTCAAAGATCGGAGAGGACCAATTTCGGGGCACGGCATTCTATCGTAATAGAGCGAGCCATCATCACACCTTGTCGACGGAAACGTCCCTACCGGCTTTCCTAGGGCCGCTTCCGAGGTCCAGAACGGAAGCAAATCGTTAGTTAGATGATCAAGCCAGCGTTTCCCTGGAGAAATGGCGTCTTGCGCAAAAGATGGGGATGCGCCAGCGAGCAATATAATAATCAACATTTGAATAATCGGGGTCTTCATCAGCCTTTGACCTTCTGCTCCGGTGATTCTGAAGAAGTTTGCCACTTGTTAGATTTCCTTCAACGTCGCGTCTGAGCATTCGGGTATCATTCTGCAGGTACGGCGCTCGTCTCTGGCGCTCGCGATCGCCGCAGCCGGTCGATCAGGAGATAGATGACCGGCGTAGTGTAGAGCGTCAGGATCTGCGAGACGAACAGCCCGCCGATGATGGTGATGCCGAGCGGGCGCCGCAGCTCTGTGCCCGGTCCGGTCGCGACGACCAGCGGAATGCCGGCAAACAGCGCCGCCATGGTCGTCATCAGGATCGGGCGGAAGCGCGCCTGGCAGGCCTCGAAGATCGCTTCGGCTGATGACAGGCCACGCTGGCGCTCGGCATCGAGCGCGAAGTCGACCATCATGATGCCGTTCTTCTTGACGATGCCGATCAGGAGGATGATGCCGACGAACGCGATCACCGTCAGTGGCGTGTTGGTGATCTGGAGCGCGAGCAGCGCGCCGAGGCCGGCCGAGGGCAGCGTGGAGATGATCGTGAGCGGATGCGCAAGGCTCTCATAGAGCACGCCGAGCACGATATACATCGCCACCAGCGCGCCGAGGATCAAGAGTGGTTGACGCCCGCTGGTCTTGGCGAAATCGCCGGCATTGCCGTCAAAACTGCCGCGGATGCCCTCCGGCATGTGCAACTCGTCGACCGCGTGCTGGATATTTTGCGTAGCGGCCTGGAGTTCCACGCCCGGCAAGGTGTTGAACGACACCGTGGTCGAAGGCACCGACTGCGAATGATGGACTGCGAGCGCGGCAAGCCCCCGCGTTGCGCACACCACGGCCGACAGCGGCACCTGCGTATTGTTCGCGCCGTGGACGTAGATGCGATCGAGGTTGGACGGGTCGACCTGAAATTTCGGGTCTATCTCCAGCACGATCATGTACTGGTTGCGCTGGGTGTAGATAGTCGAAATTTGACGCTGCGAGAACGCATTGTTCAGCGCGTTGTCGATGTCCTGGACCCGGACGCCGAGCATAGAGGCCTTTTGGCGGTCGATCGAGAGCGCTAGCTGCAATCCGTTTGGGTCGCGATCGCTGGAGATATCCGTGATTCCTTCGACGGTCTCCATGCGCTTGGCTACGATGGGAGCCCATTGTTGCAACAAGCCAAGATCGGTGCTCGAGATCGTATATTGGTAGTTGGAGTCGCTTTGCCGTCCACCGGCACGGACGTCCTGGGCGGCAAACATGAATAGGCGAATCCCGGCGACCGGATAAAGAGCGCGGCGCAATCGGTCGATCACGGTTTCAGTTGAGACAAACCCGCGCTGCTCTGGCGGCCTCAAGTTGATAAACATGGTGCCGCGGTTGGCGCCTTGACCTCCCGGGCCTCCGCCACTCCCGACAACTGAGCCAAGACCGGCCACGGCCGGATCGGCGAGAACAATGTCGGCGAGCTGCTGCTGCAAGCCAAGCATCGATTGGAACGAAGTGTCAGCAGAGGCGCGCGTTGCACCGATGACGAAGCCGGAATCGTCGGTCGGGAAGTAACCTTTCGGGACTTTGATATAGAGAGCAACTGTGAGCGCAATGGTTGCGAAAAACACCAGAAGCGTCAGCAACGGGAATTCGAGCGCGGCACCCAGGGTGCGGGCGTAGAACGCAACGATGCGCGACAACGAGCCTTCGACGAAACGGTCGAATAATGTTGCACTACCGGAAGTGGTGTGCCGGATGTAATGGGCGCAGATCATCGGCGTGACCGTCAGCGATACCAGGGTCGAGACCAGAATCGCGAAGGTCAGCGTCAGCGAGAATTCGCGCAGCAGTCGGCCGACCACGCCGTCCATGAAGATTAGCGGAGTGAAGGCAGCTATTAGCGACAGGCTGATGGAGACCACGGTAAAGCCAATTTGCCGGGCGCCCTCCTGCGCTGCCTGAAATGGCTGCATACCGCGCTCGAGGTTGCGGTACATGTTCTCGATCATGACGATGGCGTCATCGACTACGAAGCCAACGGAGATCGCGAGCGCCATCAGAGACAGATTGTCGATCGAGAAGCCTGCGACCCACATGCCGGCGCATGTCCCAGCCAGGGCCAGGGGCACCGAAATGCCGGCCGCTATCGTCGGCGTGAGCCGGCGCAGGAACACGAACACGACGATCATGACAAGGAACGCTGTTGCCAGTAGCGTCCATTGCATGTCCCTCACGCTGGCGCGGATCGTCCCGGTGCGATCGACCAAAGTAGAGACATCGACGCCGGCGGGGATCCACTGCTTCAACTCGGGGATCAGTGCCTTGACCCCGTCGACCGCGTCAATGACGTTGGCATCGCCTTGCTTTCTGATCTCGATCAGAACTGCCGGTTGCTTGTCGAACCAAGCGACCGAACGCACGTTCTTCACGGAATCTTCGATGTCGGCGACGTCGGAAAGCCGCACAAAATTGCCGGTGGAGCTCTTGATGACGATGTCGCGAAACTCTTTCGCCGTTCGCATCTGTTTATTCAACGCCAGCGTCTCGCTTTGTCGCTCGCCGTTGAAGATGCCGACAGGACCTATCGGATTGGCGTTAATGATCGCTGTTCGGACGTCATCGGTTGCAATTCCCGCGTTCGATAGCGCGACGGGGTTGAGCTGAATTCGCACCGCCGGCTGATCCGCTCCGCTGACTGTAACGTTGCCGACGCCCGGTACCTGCGCTATCCGCTGCAACAGGACGGTGTCTGCGACGTCGTAGAGAGCGGCCGTCGAGAGTGTCCTGGACGTAAGAGCGAGGACGTAGACCGGGGCGCCGGAGGTATTGGCCTTTCCAAATCGTGGCAGCGAGGGAAGGTCGCCTGGCAGATCGGGCAGGGAGGCGTTGATTGCGGCTTGTACATCCCTGGCGGCGCGATCGAGGCTCCGGCCGATATCGAACTGCAGGAGCACGCTGGTCAAACCGAGCGTGCTGGTCGACGTGATCTGGTTGACGCCGGCAATTTCGCCGAGCCGCCGCTCAAGTGGTGCAGCCACGGTGCTGGCCATAATCGAAGGATCTGCACCCGGGCGAAAAGCGTAAACAAAGATAACGGGGAAGTCGACGTTCGGAACGGACGCCACCGGCAGGAACCGGTAGGCGACCATGCCGAGAAGCAGCAGCCCGACCGAGAGCAGTGTGGTACCCACGGGGCGTCGAATGAAGGGCTGTGAGATCGAGAACATGCATTTCCTGTCGGTTTTTCAACCGTTCAATCCCGCTGCGCCAACTTCGTTGACCATCCCGAGTGGATCAAGGGGCGCCGGCGCTGTCCGGCCTTCGATTTGGTCTGATGGTGGTTGACGGGATTGAGCACGTCGCAGAAGCATTGACCTGAAGTGTCATCAAGCGAAGGGAAGAGTCGCGGTGACATTTGAGCCTATCCCTGAGTATGGCTTTGTCGAGCATCGCCTCATCGAGAACGCCATACTTTGCCTTCTCTTCCTTCAATCGGCTCGGCTTCATGGTCCATCCCCTTCCGAGCTAATGGACTCTACCCATTTTTAGAGGAAATGGTGGGGTTCAGGTCAGGCCGGCTGGTTCCTCCAGAACTCAATAGAGTTGGCAATTCCGTTAGCAAGATCAAAACGCGCCTTAAATCCAAGCTCTCTGTAAAGCTTTCTCGTATCGGGAATCAAAACCGGGGGATCATCTGGGCGCGCCGACAAAGCTCCAAACTGTACCAAGTCGAGCCGACCAAGCTGTTTTCCGATCTCAAGTCCTACGCTCGACAGGGAGATGGGTTGACCGCTCCCAATATTGACGCCACCCGAAACGTCGCTGGCGGAAAGGGCGGCTATGGCACTGCCCGCATCCTCCACATGCATTAGGTCACGGATTTGGTCGCCTCTAGTACAGGGGGCGGCGCGGCCTGCCAGAAGAGCGTTCGCGATCGACGGCACCAAGCGCTGCGGTCGCTCATGGGGGCCGTACAATAGAAATATGCGGGCCCAAGCCATCGATATATTATGACTCTTGGCGTAGGCTTCACAGAGACGGAATAGCGATGCCTTGCAAAGCCCGTAAGGCAGGGCCGGATTTAACGGCGTGGTGTCTTCCGAGCAAAATCCGAAGCGCCAATCATATTCGGCGCAAGAGCCTACCACGATCAATCGCTGTCCTCCCACAGCCTGAAATGCCTCAAGCAGCCCCAAACTTGCGCAGACCCAGGCGTAGTTCGCGTCCGAGGTCCAGAATGCCCCATGCGTCGTGTCCCAGGCGGCGTGTATGAGATGAGTAGGCCTTATGGTCTCCAAGAGCGCTCGCGTGGATGACTTGTCCATCAAGTCTCCTTGATGCCAAGCATGAACCGGGATCGACAAATCCGCTTCGGTGGACGAGAGCGCGTGGGTCTGCATGCCCAGCGCAGCAAGCCCAGCCGCAATTTGGCGCCCGACGAAGCCACGCGCGCCGGTCAACAAGACTACTGTCATGGCTGAAAATCCGGATAGTTCGCGTCGCGCGGTGAGATGATCCGCGTTGTTGCGTCTGGCCAAGTGACGTCGAATGTTGGGTCGTTCCATCTGACCCCGCGACCGGCCTCGGCCACGAAAGCAGGATGGATATGATAGGCGACCTCGCTATCGTCAGTCAGCGTTTGGAAGCCGTGGGCGACCCCGACAGGTATGTAGATCGCTTGTCCGATGTGGGCATCCAGCGTCACCGCAAACCATTGGCAATAAGTTGGCGAATGCTTGCGTAGATCAATGAGGACATCGTAGACCTTGCCGCGGGTCGCGCGCACGAGCTTTGTTTCCGCGTGCTGCCCGATCGAATAATGCATGCCACGCAAAGTGTTTTTGAGAGTATTGCGCGACACGCTCCATTGCGGAAAATTTGTCTTTAGTCCAAGCGCGCTAAACTCTTGCTCGCAGAAGATTCGAGCAAATGCACCGCGTTCGTCGTACACCGGCTCTGGTTCTACGACGAAAGCGCCAGAGACCGGGGTTTCTATGAACCTCACGGTATGATCTCGACTGTAGGGATGGGGATAACGAACGCTCCGCCCCATTCTCGAATATGCGACATACTGGAGATAATCTCGTCACGAATATTCCAGGGCAGGATTAGGAGATAGTCGGGCTTAGCTTGGTTGATAGCCTCCGGTGCCAACACCGGAATTCGCGTCCCCGGCAAAAGGCGGCCTTGCTTCGAAGTCGCTCGATCTACCACGAAGTCGATAAAGTCGGTGCGGACGCCACAGAAGTTAAGAAGCGTATTTCCTTTAGCGGCGGCGCCATAAGCGGCGATGCTTTTCCCGCTTCGTTTGGCCTGGATGAGGAACTCAAGCAAGTTGCGCTTGCTTTCCTTCACGCTTTCAGAAAATTTGGCAAAACGGCTCACGTCGGTAAGTCCGGAGGCCTTCTCGCGCGCGAGAAGCTGAAGCACACTTGGATTAACCGTCGCGCGCATCGCGCCTTGGTGCGCTGCAAAAATGCGCAATGAGCCGCCATGTGTTGGCAATTCCTCGACGTCGAAGACGACCAGGTTGTGGGCAGCGAAAATGCGTTGCACTGCCGTCAACGACAAATACGAGTAGTGCTCGTGGTAGATGGTGTCGAACTGTACGCCTTCAACAAGCCGCAACAGATGCGGAAACTCCATCGTGATGACACCCTCGGGCTTCAGGGCGATGGAAAGCCCGGCAACGAAATCGTTGATGTCGGGTACATGAGCCAAGACATTGTTGCCCAGCATTAGATCGGCCTGTCTGCCGGATCGTTTCAATTCGTTGGCGAGAGCGACGCCGAAAAAGCGCACCAGCGTCTCGACGCCTTTCTTGCGTGCGGTCTCAGCCACGTTTCCGGAGGGCTCGACGCCGAGTACCGGAATTCCCATGCCGCGGAAGTATTGCAGCAGATAGCCGTCGTTGCTTGCGATCTCCACGACGAGGCTGGTAGACGTCAGCGCGAGGCGCTCTCGCATTTTCTCGCAATACGCCTTGCTGTGCGCCAGCCAGCTGTCGGACATGGAGGAAAAGTAGACGTAATCGTCGGTAAAGATTTCGCCGGCCGATTTGTGCTCGGGCAGCTGGACCAGAAAGCACTGGCTGCATGCGTAGACGTGGAGCGGATAAAACGGCTCAGCCGCCTGGGCATTCTCCGGCATGATGAACGAGTTCGAGACCGGCGAGGTGCCGAGATCGCAAAACGTTTCTGTCAGCGGTGATTTACAGAAATTGCAGTTGAAATGCATCGATCGCCTGTTCAAAGAGCTTGGTAGTGTTTGATCTGGCGGAACGTGAAATCCCGCATATCGGCGTGCACCATGTGAGCGCGATGCCATTTCACAATCCAGTCCAGCGCTTCCTCGATTTCGAGCTTGGGCCGCCACGACAACTGGGTTCGTGCTTTTGTTGAGTCCAGCTTCAGCAGGTGAGCCTCATGGACGCCAACCTCTTTGTCGCGGCGCCACTCGGCGCCATCGCCCCATTTTGCCGCGAGTGTATCTGCGATAATTCCCACTGGAACAGCACCAGCGTCGCCAGGTCCGAAGTTCCAACTCTCCGCGAACGTCGTCGGATCATTCCAAAGTCGCTCGATCAGGGCAAGGTAGCCATGAATGGCCTCGAGCACGTGCTGCCAGGGGCGGATTGCATCCGGCTGCCGGATCATCGTGGACTTGCGGTCCATGAAGCTTCGGATCAAATCCGGAACCAACCGATCCTCGGACCAGTCGCCGCCGCCGATGACGTTGCCGGCACGCGCGCTTGCCAGCCCGACGCCGGCCTGCTCGAAATAGGACGCGCGGTAGGCGCTGACGACGAGCTCTGCGCAGCCTTTGCTGTTCGAGTAGGGATCGCGCCCTCCCATCCGCTCACTCTCGCGATAGGGCCATAGCCATTCGCGGTTCTCATAGCATTTGTCGCTGGTGACGACGAGGCACGCTCGCGCCTTCGACAAGCGGCGGACCGCGTCGAGCACGTGTACCGTGCCCAGCACGTTCGTCGCATAGGTCTCGACCGGCTCACGATAGCCGCGGCGAACCAACGCCTGTGCGGCCATGTGGATGACGATCTCCGGTTGGGCATCCGCGACGGCGCGTTCGACAGTCGGAAGATCGCGAATGTCGCCGATGATCGAGCGGGTCCCGCTCTCGATCGATGCGGCTTTGAACAGGTTGGGATCTTGCTCGGGGGCCAGCGCGAGGCCTGTGACGTTCGCGCCCAGCGACTCCAGGTAAAGCGAGAGCCATGCGCCTTTGAAGCCGGTATGCCCGGTGAGCAAAACGCGCTTGTTGCTCCAGAAACCGCCGGTCATCACCAGACCTTCCACGGCGCGTTGCCGCGATTCCACAGGTCTTCCAGATACAGCTTGTCCCGCAACGTATCCATCGGGTGCCAGAAGCCGGCGTGCAAATAGGCAGAAAGCTGATCTTCCGCCGCGAGCCCCTCCAGCGGCTCGCTTTCCCAGACCGTCGCGTCGTCCGCGACATATTCGATGGCCTTGGGCGATAGCACGAAGAAGCCGCCATTGATCCAGTTGCCGTCACCGCGCGGTTTCTCGATGAAGCGATTAACGCGCGTGCCGGTGAGATCCACGGCGCCGAAGCGGCCCGGCGGTTGGGTGGCGGTCATGGTGGCCAGGCGCTTCTCGTTGCGGTGGAATTCGAGAAGTCTGGTAATATCGACGTTCGAAACGCCGTCGCCGTAGGTGAAGCAGAAATCGTCATCGCCGACGAAGTCCCGGACCCTTTTCAGGCGTCCGCCGGTCTTGGTGTCCTCGCCGGTATTGACCAGTGTGACCCGCCAGGGTTCGGCCTTGGCCTCGTGAACCGTCATGGCATTCGCAGCCATATCGAACGTCACGTCCGACATGTGCAGAAAATAATTCGCGAAGTACTCCTTGATGACGTAGCCCTTGTAGCCGAGGCAGATGATGAAGTCGTTGATGCCGTGGCTCGAGTAGATCTTCATGATGTGCCACAAGATTGGCTTTCCGCCGATCTCGATCATCGGCTTGGGCCGGACGTCGGTTTCTTCCGCGAAACGAGTTCCCAGGCCGCCGGCCAACAAGACTGCTTTCATCGTATGTCACCGCTTAATGATTAGGCAATATCGCCTTGCTGCAACTGGTCAAATTGGACACTTTCGACTACACTAGCCCCAGCTTTCTAGCGAGAGCTAAGAGCCGTTAACGTGACACGATGGTTTATTTTACGCCTTTGCGCGCGTACGGGACTTGAATGAATTTGGCCGCTCCTGATTGGACCAAGAAACGGCGGGGCGCCCCTCCGGAAGGACGTCCCCTTCTATCATGAGAGAGGTCCCGAGAGACAGCATGCCGAATCCTGCGATCCAGTCGCCCCGGCGATGCCCGATTGGTTGCTGCAATTTGGCTCTGCTGGGTCGTCCGCCGGCGCGTTAAGGTTGCCGCGCGCTGAAGCGCCGGCGGCGTTCCGGAGGCCCTCTCTCGCCTATCGTGAGCGGTCGCGCTGGGCTAGAATGGAGCCGTCCAGGAGAATGTCGCCGCCTTGCCCATCATCACGCCAAACTATTTTGCCTATGCCGCCCTGGCGCTGTGGCCGCTGGTCGCGATCTATCTGTTCGCGACGAAGCCGCTCAACCAGGCGCTGATCTGGACCATTCTCGGCGGGTATCTGCTGTTGCCGGTCGGTACCGAGATCAAGTTCCCGGGCGTGCCGGCCTTCGACAAGAATTCGATTCCGGCGCTGATATCCGTGGTGGGGTGTCTCGTCGTCGCTCGCAGGCCAGCCGGTCAGAGCGGAAGCTTCGGCCTCGCCGAGGCGCTACTCGCGGCACTGCTCGTCGGCCCGTTCATCACCTCCGAGTTCAATTCGGATCCATTGCAGGTTGGCGGTATCTACGGGTCCATCGTCATTCCCGGCGTGGGCCATTACGACGCGCTGTCGGCCGCCGTGGCTCAAATGATCGTGCTGCTCCCCTTTGTGCTGGGACGTCGCTATCTCGGAAGCTTCGAGGACAATCGAGTCATTCTTCGAGCGCTGACATTGGCAGGGCTAATCTATACGTTGCCGATGCTGCTGGAGATTCGGTTGAGCCCACAGCTTCACGCTTGGATCTACGGCTATTTCCCTCATTCGTTCGAACAGCAGATGCGCGACGGTGGGTTTCGTCCCGTCGTCTTCCTCGGCCATGGCTTGCGCATTGCGTTCTTTGCCATGATCGCGATCCTGGCCTCGACCGCGCTGTGGCGCTGCCGCGAGCGCGTGGTGCCGGCCGCATCCTCGGTCGTTACCGGATGGCTCAGCGTAACGCTGCTGCTGTGCAAAACGCTAGGCGCGTTTGTCTACGCCATGGCTTTGGCCCCCGTCATCATGTACGTGAAACCGCGCTCCCAGGTGAAGCTGGCCGCCGTTCTCGTCTCTCTAGCGCTCATCTATCCCATGTTGCGGGCGGCCGCTCTCTTTCCCACCGAGCTTCTCCTCGAAGCAGCGGGCGTCGTCAGCGTGGAGCGTGAGGCCTCACTGAAAACCCGATTCGACCAGGAGAAGGCCCTTCTCGATCGCGCTTCCGAACGCCCCTGGTTCGGGTGGGGAAGGTTTGGCCGAAGCCGCGTCTATGACAACACCGGAAAGGATGTCACCCTTTCCGACGGCCACTGGGTCATTACCATGGGTAGCTTTGGCATTTTCGGTTTTCTTGCGGAGTTCGGGCTGCTGGCCCTGACCGTGTTTCGGACGATGGGGGCCATGCGCTACGCAAGTTCGCTGCGCGAGCAGGTCTTCCTGGCGACGCTTGCGCTCATCGTTGCTATTGGCCTCGTTGACCTGCTTCCAAACGCCACGATCAATCCGACGAGCTGGCTCTTCGCCGGCGCACTGCTGGGACGTGCGGAAGCGCTGCGCGCTGTGCAATCGAGACAATCGGCAACGAGCCGAACTCAGCGGCCCCCTGCGGGGCAGCTGGAGCCGCGTCCGACCCGCAACTCCTTGGTTAAGGCCGAATGAATTCGGATTCCGTTGGTAAACCGGACAATAAGATTCGAGTGGAACTCGCTGCGGGCGCGTCAACTTGGTTTAAATTCGGATTTCCTAGGCTCACCGGATGGCACGGGCCAATCAACCGCGAACCTTGGGCTAGACGATGGATCACTTCTCGAACATGAACCGACGCGACCTCATGAAGTTGTTGGGTGGCGTGACCGCGACCTCAGCGATCTCGATCGACCGCGCATTTGCAGCGCCGGCGCCAATGGTGTCTATGGCAAAGGCGAATACGGTCGGCACCGTCGCGGCAGTGTTCAACGGCGGGAAAACCCAGATCAATTTCAATTTTCCCGGTGGAAGTTCCGGTGAGTACCCGTTCCTCAATCTCCTGAAGTCGGGTGGCTCCTGGCACTACGCCTCAGGCAATGGCATGGTCGATCCGCGCGACCTTGATACGAACGGATACCCGACCGTGATCCGCAATGGCGGTCAGTATCTTGTGACGTTCATTCCCTCCCAGACGGCGCGTCCCGGCAATTATGTCCTGACCTGGGATGGCAATGGCACCGTCTACATCCTCGGTACCAATACTCCGGTAAGTGGCAGCAAGGCGAGCACGGGCGGGAGCGGTCGATACGTGTTCTCGACTAACGCGACGCAGCTTGGCGTTGGAATCCAGTCAATCGGAAGCCCGCGCATCACTAACATGAAATTATACCACGTTTCCGACGAAGCTGACATTCAAGCTGGAAAGGTGTTCGGCACGCAGTTCAAGGCACGCTTGCGCGAGGCGAACATTGCCGTCTACCGCTTTTTGAATTGGCAGTATGGCAACACAAGCAATCTGACGACCTGGGCGACGCGCAAACCGATCGGATACGTGAGCTACGGCGGTCAGGAATTTCGAGCGAGCCTTTGCGCCGGCTCCACGACCAACTCCGGCGACGACTTTGCCGTGTCTCTTGGGTCTGGTGGTCCCACCGACAAGCAGACGATCATCTTCAAGTTCAATGCCAGCAAGACGTTTCCCAAAACGAGCGTCACGTTCGGCGCTGGCTCAGTGATTACCTGGAAGGCTCACGGTCTGAGTGTGAACGACCCGGTCGGCTTCGCCGGAACCACGCTGCCGTCACCGCTGACCCCGAATGGGAACTACTACGTCAGCAACATAATCGATGCCAATACCATACAGGTCTCGACGACTCCGCGCGGCACTATCATCGCGCTTAGCGGGAATGCATCCAGCGACTGTTTCGGAAATCGTCAGCCGACGCTCAGCTTGAATTCGACGGCGAGGGTTCCATTGAAGGGACCAGACGGCAACACAATGGGCACGAGCAACAGTCCGCAGGCGGGATTGTGGGCCACGGCTGTGTACGACGCCACATTGGGGTCGTGGCTCCTGTTTGGCGGTGGATCTGCAACGGGAGACGGTGCTCTGTCGGCCGGCGTTCCCCCGGAGATCTGTGTTCAGCTCTGCGCCGAGATGGGCGCCCACCCGTATTTCGTGCTGCCAGCGCTTGCCGCCGATCCATTGACAGATTTTATCCCCAGTCTCGCGTCGTATATTCGCGACAACGGCCCCACGTGGATGATCCCACGTTTTGAGGGATGCAATGAGCTCTGGAACACGGCCTATGGATTCAACCAAACTCAATACGCCATGGCGAAGGCCAGAGCCTACGGATGGGGTCCGGATTTCCACAATTGGATGGGCAAGGTCATGTCTGTGATGGGACAGGCCGTCAGCAAGGTCTATTCAGATAATCGTTCAAGATATCAGATCGTCTGCGGCGTGCAGACGGTGGCCTTTACGGCCGTGCCGAAAAGCCAAAACCCTCGCTTGACCTCGGACAAATTCGTTGTAGCGGGCGGCTCGCCGGCGGCGAACTGGGTCACGCATGTCTGTTGCGCTCAATATATCGCGCCGGCCCTATTCGGCGGCTCGACCGCAGGCGCTCAGGAGATCGCGCTTGCGGCCGCTTATGCTGCCGGGGATCAGTCGGCGCCTGCGACGTACGTCGCGGGGCTCGTAAACGGGACCAGCTGGGAGAACCTGGCGAGCGTCGCGATGTATTACGGCAACGTTGCGAAGTGGGCGGCGAGTCTAGGTGTTAAGAAGATGTGCGGCTATGAAGGCGGCTATTCTGCGGACTACACCAGCAACGCGCAGGTCAACGCGCTGCGCGCAGCGGGAAAGAATGTCCTGGCCTTGCAGGACCACACGACGAAAAACTACACGAACTTCTTGGCTGCGGGCGGCGAGTTTCCGTCGTGCTTCCAACTGGGGGGATCTTTGCCCTCGGGCAACTCCTGGTCAGTTCTCGAAGACGTCTATCAGCAATCAAATCCGCCGCAATGGTCGGCGATCATCGCCTTTAACAAGAAGTAACGAGACCCCGCGCAGTGCCCTCCGTGCTAGGGGGCGTTGCGCGGGCGCTCGCCATCTCTCGCGATTCGAGCCCCGTGAAGGCGCATATATACGGGTAGATCGTGGGGTTACCCAGAAACTTGTTCTGTCTCAGATGAAGCGTTTTGAACTGACCGCGATTTTGCGTGATCCGGTTGCGGCCCGAGATTATTGAGATAACGACGCACGGGGCGCTCGACCAGATAGAAGCTCGGCAGCGAGATAAGCATCGTTATCGCAAGCAGCAGCGCTTTAGGGTATTTTTCCTGTAGCTGGAAAAAAGGGTCTTGCCACAAATAGAGGGAAAACGACCATAGACCAAAATATCGCAAGACCGGATTGCTCAAGACTTGGGTCACCGATTTCCAAGAGAAATGCAGTGTCACTAGGCCAAATGCGAGAAGACCCGTTCCAAATGTGTATTTGATCGGATCGGGGATTGAATCTGGAATGCTGATCGCAGCACCAATCAGGACTGAAAGTATTGGGACTAGCCGGCTTATCCTGTCCAACTGCGCTCCCCAGTTTCTTGAGTGCAGGTACAGGGCGGCGGGCAAAGTGATCGATGCCAGACGCGCGTCAGTGTGCCAGTAAACGCCATAGAAATCTCGGTGCATCACCCAGGTCTGGAAAGCCCCGCTAAATGCGGCTGTCGCCGTCAGCACCCAGAGCAATAGAATCGCGTTGAGTTTGAAGCGCCTCTTGGCTATCGCGACAGCTGATAGGATCACGTAGGCCTGCTCCTCGACACACAGCGACCAGATATGACCAAATCCCGGTGAAGTTGCGGCCACACGTGCGTAGTTCTTCGTGAATGTGATGGACGTGAATACGTCCTTCGCCGCGATATCCAGCGATGGAAAAAACTGATAGGCGAGGCTCATGCCGCCGAGAAACAGCCAGAAGGCTGGAAATATGCGTGTGATGCGGCGCCAGTAGAAGACATCGATGGGCGTCTCACGGACGAATAGGATTTCCGCCATCAAGCGGCCACTGAGAACGAAGAAAAACTCGACGCCAAGCCGCCCTGTATAAAATGGAAGCAGGTAAAAATGACCGGCGATCACGAGCAAAATGGAGATACCACGCCATCCGTCTAGGTGATCAAAATGCCGAGTTTCGCTTCTTTCTGTCATATTGAGATAGATTCAGCCATCCACGGAATAGGCAGCGAAAACAACGACCGGAGTGCAATATGTCATAAGTCCAGATTCAAGTAGACTATTTGACCTGAGATATCTGACAACAGACCAAATAAGAGGTTGCGTCGAATGGCTGCGGGGCGCCGGCAAAGTGGACGTCGGCGGCTGAGGTCTCAAAAAACTCTATGACCAGGCACAAAGTTCAGCGCGCTAGTAAGAGCCCGCCGACAATCCCCGTTGAAACCAAGATGATTGCTGCAATCGCAGCCGCTGCGCCACGCCGTTCGGTAAACAAGATATCTCTGTATTTCTTAGCCGGAATGTCAATCACGAAGTATAGCGCCGTCGCGATGGCAATGCCCGTGATCACCATCGCAGTCCTTTCCGCCGTGCCAATTGAAAGCCCAAGTCTGTGACAGGCGGCTGTAACGAGCCAGATTCCAAGCCAATGATTGAGATAGAGGGGAAATGAGACGCCTCCAGCCAAGCTGAGAATCTTGGAAGGTGAGCCGGGACGAGCCAACAGAAGCACGATCGGAATTCCGAACATTGCATCAAAGAACCGTTCTGCTGGAGTGAAGAAAGAGAGGGAAGTCGCGAAGAGTAATAGAACGAGACCGGTTTGTCCTAACGTCGTTCGATGCCAATCACCAAGCTTATGGATCGAAACCGCGGCAACCACTCCAACAGAGACGGCTGCAAAGCTGTGATAAGCTGGAGAGACAAGCACTAACAAGGCAATGATGGCCCAAGAAAACGGGCTGCGACCGAACGGCAGGAGCGTGATCAGAAATGGAGCGATCAAATAGAATTGCTCCTCGGCCCCGATGCTCCAGAGCATGGCACCTTGACCCTGCATCGGGGCAAATCGATATTGCGGCCACTGCGGGGCGCCGAAGAGATTGAATGTCAGCGTCAGCTTGTAAAAGGCGAACTCGAGCCACTTCGCAGTTAGGTTGTCCTTAGCAAGGCCGAGCGCGAGCAAAATTACTACCGCCGCGAAATAAGGAGGCCAGATCCGAAGCGCTCGATGCCAGTAGAAGCGTGGGAGGTCGGAGACCTTTGAACGAACAAGGATGCCGCCGATTAGCCAGCCGCTTAGTGCAAAGAAGATTTGAACCGGCAAATCGCCAAATCGATGCCACGGCAGCATCCCGGCGTGGTAAGCGGCGACGGAAAGAGCTAGTACGAATCGCAAGACGTCGAGAGCCGGAAAATACATTTGTGTCAATAGCTTCTTGAAAATCCGTTTACAGTAACCCGCATTATCCCGGCAGTTCCACCCTTCGATAGTATTAGCTTAGGCTTGTGGCCATCGTCTCCACTTCTACACTGGCAATGAGAGGGGGGAATATGTCAGCGACCGCGATGACGGATCTCCAAGGCTAGTGATCGGTCACGGCCAGACGCGGCAGTCTTGCGAAATGCTCGAATTGCGGCTGGGCCAGTAAGTCAAGGATGCGTGGTTTCGGCCTGCGCTCAGAGCCGAGTGCCGGATAGCCGTGTTTCGCGATATCCAACTGCAATCCAGCTTCAGGTTCTCCATTTCAGAAGCTTCGATGAGATCTTGCGTATTCTGCTCTCGAAGTGAAACGCGATCAGGTGGGAAGCCAGCAAGGACAGGACCAGCGCGAACGCTGTTGTTACTTGCCACGGCACCGCCAGAGGCAGTCGCTTGATCAGGCCGTGCGCGACAAGCATCATTGTCATATGGACGAGGTAGAGCGGATACGAAATTGTGCCGAACCAGTAGGCAAAGGCGGGAGCTGAAACGCGGTTGGACAGGAATATTGCGAGCGAAACAAAGAAGCAGATCGCAAATGCCTGGAACGCAGCAAGTGCGTAAGGGGACCCCGTCAGCTGGTCAACGCCGAAGGCTCCGACCGCCCCGACTAGCGTTGCAATTACAACGCGCCCAATAGTTCCTGATTTCAAGCAACGGGCGAGCCCAATCCCGATGAAAAAATACAAGTTCACGTTCAATGTGATGATTCGCCAAATCGGATTATCCGGAGGAAGTGCCGCATTTGCGGCCATACATCGCTCGGCGGCAACGGTCAGCGTCTCGCAAGGCGTCTGGGTGACGAGCGTCCAGAGGAGGAGGGCAAGCCAGCAAGCGAAGGCGATCGTGCCGACCCTTACATTGAGTATCAGCAGCGAAAACAGGGCGTAGAAGAGAAGTTCGTGCCGCAGAGTCCAGGCCATCGAGAGCATCAGATCGGGTATGCTCGGCCACATCAAGATGTTGCCGAGGACGTCGCCGGTACTAAGAGCGATGCGATATTCGGCGCTGCCAAGGCCGTTGCGCACGATGAGCAACAACGCGAGTGCGAGCCAATAGGTTGGAAAGATCCGTATGAATCTTCGCCAGCAAAAATGTGACATCCGGTCGGGACGGCCAATGTCTTGCCAATGCACGTGAGCGATGATGAAGCCGCTCAAGACGAAGAAAAAGTCGACCCCCCAGCGTCCCCAAAGAAAAACGAAGGAAAGCTCTTTTGGAAAATCGACAAAAAAGCCATGAGTCAAGAAGACAATTAATGCAGCGCAACCCCGACCAAATTCGACCCAGCCCAGCTTTTGTCTCGTATCCTTCCTAGTGGCGCCCATCAACAGACCTCACGCAAAAATCGACTCAACAAGAAGGGATAATCAAGATGTTCATGGATCAGTAAAGCACGACGCGTTTCTTGAGCTGCTCGACATGCCTCTGTCGGAGGCTCTTCAGAAACTTCCTGTATATCCGCGCAGCGTAAGACGCATTTGCTGTCAGTGGAATGTACTTGGCAATTAGTTCACGGCGATCCTGAGAGATCTGAGCGAGGTATTTCTCTGCCCAGTCCAGTCCCTCGCGATAGAACGCATTGTGATAGTGCAGGATCTTCACCTCGGACATTGGGATGAGGTCGGCATTGTCCTTGGCGAGTGTGTTAATATTGAAATTCAGTCGGGCGTCGTACTCTGAATACTGAAGTCCCAGCTTCTGGACCGCCAGCGAAATCGAAACCTGATCCTGATGGTATATTCCCGCCTCGCGGGAACCGATGTTGCTTGAAAGCAGCTTGCTGATAGTGTCGTAGTGTGCGGCACCGAGCCGCGTTGCGGTTGCGTAAGTATAGATTCCGGTTTGCCAATAGGCCCGGATGCGCCGTCCCTCCGGAAACGAATTGATCTCGGGAAAACGATCGAAGTCGATTTCAATTAGCTCACACAGTTTGCGCCAGTACGGAGCATTGTTGTCGGCGCCATCCGATCCCAAATACCCTTCACCGGCCCGGGCGATGAATTGGGTGCCGTCGGCTGGGGAGAGATCGTCGAGCGACTGAAGGACCACCATGTCGCCGTCCATCCAGGTGATGTTAGGAGTGGACACGCGAGTCTCGAGCTGAGACATGACGCAACTCTTGTTGGCGTTATTCCACCAATCGAGCTCGACGTTGAACTTCTCGTCGATGAATTCAACGTGAAGTCGCCGGAATTCCCGGAGAGTGTTGGAGCCGATCTTTGGCCCTCGTCGTGGTTTGACGGCAAGAATGTCAAGGTCTGAGCATGAGCCTCCGAACGCCCTCAGAGATTCTGCAAGCATCAACACCTGGGCTTCAATTGGGCCGGCTTCGACGCAGGTCACGATTGTGGTATTGTTCATGGTCGGAATATCTTTGCCATAATGCCTGGCGGAACAACGCTATATTACCCCAGGACCAACAAGGAGAGTTTTCCCGCCAACATGCCAAGCGCGATTGCAGGAAGTGGGATCAGTTCGCGACGCCAATCGAAAAAGTGCATTCGGGCGCTGAAGAATGCAATGACCAGTATGCAGATTGCGCTGCTAGACACAAATCCGATGAGCGCTCCGGGAAGTCCCAGCGCGGCGAAGCCGGCCGGCATGGCGCCAAGAATAATCAGGAGGCGTAGCGCGCTGATGGCTGTATTTATCTTCGGCTTGTTGAGGGCCAGGAATGTCTGCAGTGCGAGCTGGGAAGGGGTGAGCAGCAAGCCGACCGATAATATCTGCAGCATCCAGCCGGCGTCCGAATACCGCGCATCATAGAGAAAAGCTATCAGCCGAGGCCCCAGTACGCTCAGAAGGCCGAAGCTGGAGTAGGCTACCAAAGCGACGACCATGTGCATCTTGTAGTATGCTGTCTGCAAATTGGCGGGACGATTTCGAACGACCTCGCTGATCGCCGGGTAGCCAGTTCCTGACACGACTCTCATCAGTAACTGCTCTGTCGAAATGTAGATGTTGAATGCAATTGCGTAGACGCCGAGGAGGTGGGAATCGATCATTCCAGCCAGCAGGAGACGGTCCGAATTGGCGATCAACGCTCCAATGATCGAGCCCAGTAGGATCCATTTGCCGAACCGGATCACCTCTCGGGCGGCAGATTTGTCCCACTCAAGGCGGTTACGATGTCCTCGCAGAATGGCGTGACTCAATCCGGTCGTTGCGGTCGCCGAGGCAATACCTCCAGCCACCAGCGCCCAGATCGAACGATCGACCGCGATCCACGCAAGCATGAGCGCGAGTCCGACCACCTGGGCTGCAATCTCGATCAGAACGGCCCTCCGGATCTGTAGATTTCGGCTCGCCTCAAGGATTCGGGTGGACGCAAGTCCGGAAATGATGGCCGTGACCGACACGATCGTGACGACATAGGGAACGCGATCGTCGGCATAGACGCTGTTTGCTGGCAGCAACTTATAGTGCTGCGTACCGGCGACGAGCCCCGCGACGGCAAGCGCGGCGAGCATGAGTTGGGCCCCCCGAACGATCTGGATGGTCCAGATCGTATTGAGGAAGGTAGACTCGCCGCCGCGACGGTTCTGGACGACGCTCTGTTTCAGGCCGAGATCGCTGAGCACTGTAAGAGTCGACATGACGACCGTGGCGACGGCTATGATGCCGAACATTTCGGGCGCGAGCAGCCTCGTCACGAGAAGGTTTCCGCCAAAGCGGATGACCAGGCTGATGCCAAATCCCCCGACGCTCCAGGCGCTGGCGCCGATCACGCGCCGGCGCAGCGATTCGGGACCGCCGGAAGCCGCGATGTCGTGTTGCCTATTCATGGACTAGGAAGCGACATCGCGCCTCGTGCTTCCGCTGATGCGACGTGCGGATCGACCGCAGGAGCCGTCTTTGCAGCAGGCTTCGCCACCCTCCTGGCCGGGAGTCGAGCGGCAGGCGGGGTTTGAGCCATCCGGCGACGTCCGGCCTGAAGTGCTCAAGTTCCCGGATGAACCAGGACGCGCCTTCCTGCGAGTTGAGGGTGTGGTGATAGTGCAGGACCCTTGCCTCAGGCGCCTCAACGCGCTTGTAGGTCGCCGACGAAGGCGTCATCTGATAATTGCAGAAATGCGACAGGTTGCGCCAGCTCAGCTTGAGCTGAACCACCGAGAACGCGAGAGCCACGTCGTCACCCGGCTGCGGCAGACGTCGCGTAAAGGCGACCTTGCTATCCAGCATGGTCTCCAGATCGCGGACAAACTGCCTGCCGATCCCGACGCCTCTTCGGAACGAATAGACTCCAGAATGCAGTCTGAGCCGAGCCCGTTGATTATCTCTCTGGCCGACGGCCCAGGGCAAACTGTCGAGCGGCACGTGATATGCGTCCGCCATGGCCTGCCAGTACGGCTCATGGGGGTCGGCCGGGCCGGAGGAGCCGACATTCTTGTTGATCGCCGCGCAGGCCAGGTCTTCGTTCGGTTGCAGCAGAAGCTGTTCGGGCGCCGACACCACCAGCACGTCCGAGTCCAGCCAGATCACCTGCTCGGTTTCCGCCAGTTCGTCAGCAAGCAGGGCGGCCAGCCCCTTGTTCATGTAGGTGAACCAGTCGCGCTGGTTCTGCAGGTCCCGCCGCACATAGATTACGCCCCATTCGTCCAGGTCGCGCAGCGTGTGCCGAGCCAGGGAAGGGCCCGCACGAGGCGTCACGACCAGCACAGGAGCCTCCGCCATGCTTCCGCCGAAGCGCCGCAAGGACTCGATGGCCAACACCGTCTGGCCTTCCAGAACTCCCGATTCAACGCAAAACAGAAAGGTCGCAGGGGATATCGGTTTCATAAGGGCCTCGGTTACGGACGCGACGAGGTCGAGCGGAAAATTCTAAAAGCCGGTTTAAGGATTTTGGCCCATGGGAAACGTCTTGTGCGATTGCAGCACAAACGTCAATGTCTCCGTCAGCCGACCGCAGCCCAAGGTTAAATCGGGCGAAACAATGTGTCGCTCGCGGGATCAATGACGAGACCCGATGAAACAAGACTCGACCTTGATGGCCCGATGCGGTTCCGGATTCCGGGGCAGTTGAGCGCCGCGTCGGCGCTTTGACGGGTTCATCGCATAATTGGTATGACGATCGGTGTGAAAGCGGCTATGTGCCCGACGTATCACATGATTTCGTAAAAATGCGCAGTGCCGGCCGAGCCGCCGCCGGCTACTGTGCATGGGGTTTGTTTTCAACTTTTGGAATCCGGAGCCGCGTCCCGGACAAGACGGTCCATGTCATGCGGCCGCCGGCGGATGATGGTTCCGCTGTGCAATGATATCCGCGACCCGCAAGGCATTTGCCGCGATGGTGAGACTCGGATTGATGCCGGCGCTCGATGGAAAAAACGAGGAATCGACGACGTAGAGGTTTGCCACCCCGTGGACCTGGTTTTCCGGCGACAGGACGCTCCTGTCTGGCTCTTTGCCGAAGCGACACGTGCCGGAGGGATGTCCGTAATTCAAATTGTCGCCCAACGGCAGGAAGAGCACCCGGTGCGGTGCCAGACGCGACTTCACGAGTTTACGCATCGTTGAAGCACGCGCGTCCAGTTCCTTGCTGTTGACGTAGACGATCGAGAAACCGCTCGGCGCTTGCTGATCCGGTACGACGCGGTTGTCGTGATAGGGAAAATCCTCGACAAGGGTCGAGAACAGCGCGGCTCGGCGAATGAACGAGGCAGACAAGACCGCGGCGGCCGTCAACGGCAATCTAAGAAACGGAATTTTGAAAGGCAGCTTGCGCTCAATTACTTCCTTGGCGACCGTCGAAACATGAAATGGATGTACAGTAGCCACCATCGACTGGATCCCGCCAATCTTCCTGCCATCGACGACATTCAGCGCCCGCGAAGAGATCGCGCGTGCCGAGCCGATTGAAGGCAATTTTCGCGTCGGCCAAAGCGCAAACATTTCGCTGATATGAAACATCAGTCCGCGCCCGACGAGATCGAAATCGTTACCGATACCCCTCGGATATCGCTCGGAGATCGAATTCCTGAGGATGACCGGTGTCTGGAGGGCCCCCGCCGCGAGCACGATGATGCGCCCACGAATCCTGAGTTGATGCGCTCCGAGCTTTCCGACGACGGCCTTGATTTGACCTTCCGTCTCCTCGAGGCTCTCGACTTCAAAACCAGACAGCAGGTTTGCGTGATGGTCGACCAGCGCTGGCTTCAGCACGCGGCTCATCGCATCCGATTTGCAGTCTCTCGGACACAATATGCCAAGGCATTCGGCACAGCCTGGCTTGTAATCGATTCCGACGTGAAGCCGGTACGGCGCTAATCCGGCCGCCTCGAATGCGTCGAACAGGTGTTGGTCCCGTTCGGAAAGCGGCGGCGGACGGCGCATTGGCGAATTGTCGTCAGGGTCCCTTGGATCGGCAGTGCCGCAGACGCGAAATAGCTCCTCGGCAGCTTGGTAATACGGAATGAAGTCATCGTAAGCGATCGGCCAGTCGCTGGGCATCGGCGCCGGTTGCAGGCCTTCGTAGTCGGTTTCCTTGAAATCTTCGCGTCGAAAACGCTCTAGCGCAGCCCCGTACATCAGGGTCGAACCGCCCGGTCCATTGCCCAAATAGGGATCTAACTCGACGGATCGATCCCCGCGAAGCACGGTGAGCTTTTTGTTCAAGTAACCGAGCCTGGGCGCCGCGGAAAATGGGTTTACCGGCAGGCCGCGTTCGAGAAAGAGAACACTCAGATTTTGCCGAGCCAGTGACCAGCCGAGCACAGAGCCGCCCATGCCAGCGCCAACGACAACCACGTCCCACAGCCTGCTTTCCGGATCTTCGGGGCTATATAGTTTCCAGTCCAGCAAAGGCGTTTGCTCCAAGTGAAACTCAATATTTGCGTCAGGCTGACCGGCTCGGATCGCCCTATTGCCAACCAATTCGCTGAAGTAGGTAGCGTTTCAGTTTCGCTTTCCTGCCCTCATCAGGCCGAAACTCCCGGTCGCATAGAAATATGCGTCCCGTCGTGCCGCCAGATGGTAAATCAACGATGTTCTTCAGCCACGGATAGACCGCGGCGGGTTCATGGCCGCTTTCGCTCATTGCCGTCTGCGTTGCGCCGGGATTGAATTCGTTGATCAGAACATTGGGGTATCGTTGTCGATCAATCTCGGTACTCAGCGCACGGGCTAGCGGGTGCAGGGCACCTTTTGATGCACTGTAAGCCGTTGTGCCCGGCAACGGACTGATATCTGCGAACGAGCCCACAATTATGATTCGGCCGGCGTTTCGTTCCAACATCGACGGCAGGACCGCGCGGCAGCAATTTGCAACGCCGCAAACGTTTATAGTCACGGCACGAGTCCATTCATCGGCCGGCTGGTCGAGAAAGTACACACGGGGATAAACGGCTGCATTGCAGACGAGCACATCTATGGGGCCAAGTTCTGCGGCGATTTGAGCTAGCGCTGCCGCTACAGCCGTGCTGTCCGCGACGTCCGCCACCAAATAGGAAAACAGCTCATTCTTGCAGACCTCTTTCGTTTCTTCGAGCGTGGCGGCGGTGCGGCCCAGTCCCACTACAACATAGTCGTCAAATGTGAAGCCAACACATAAGGCCCTGCCAATTCCAGTGCCTGCGCCTGTAACCACAACGGTTCGGAATTGCTTCATCGCGTTCACCGACGCCCTTTTTAAGCAACATCTATCTGTTGGATAGTTCGATTGATGGGGACGATTTGATCTCCATACACGTAGCTCCAATCATCGAGTGGCCTGCAATTGGGAAAAAGCGTCGACAGCATTCGATCAACTGCAGTCGGATAGCCGAATTTTCTATCGAAGAACTGCTCTGAAAGGTCTTCCGTTGCCGACCTTAGCGATTGATAATATGCGGGTTCGGTTACGAGCTGGCAGATCCTTTCTGCGTAGCTCGCAGCGTTGTCTGTTTCGGCCTCTGCAATTGCTGGCCCCAACAGGTCAAGAGCGTTCGTAACTTTGCTTGCCACGATAGGAAGCCCGGCAATGATCGCTTCCGCGCAGACCTGAGGCATTCCTTCTGGGAAGGTGCTTCTTGTTGGAACGATTGCCGCGTGGCAGGACGAATAGATTTCTAGCAAGTCTTCTCGTCCAACATGACCGTGAAGGAGGACTATCTCCTCTAGTCGTCTCTGGCGAATAAGATCGCGTAACGGGGCTAGCGCCGATCCGTCGCCACAGACATGAAAGACCACGGGTGTCGGACAGTTGTTCGTCAAAAGAGATGATATCTCAACCAGATCGAGCGCACCTTTGTTGGCCTCAACCCGGCCGGCAAACATGACATGGAATGGTCCGCCGCAATATCCGACTGCCTTGCGAAAACCGTCACGATTATACTGACATCGGTATTGGAAGAAGGGGATAGTCCCCTGCGCCTCGCTCAGGACCTGCCTTTCACATTCGGGCGATACGCCAATTCCGCCGGAGGCGATCCGACGGAAGAACAGTGCGTTCAGTTTTCGAACGATGCGGCCTGAAAGCGAGGTCGGCGGAAAGCCGGACGGCCAGAGGACGTTGTGGAGGTTTACGACGACCGGAACGCCGATCAATCGAAAAATTGCCAATGCGAAATAATGAGTAGTACCCGAGTCGATGAAAGCGACATTTGCACGAAAGCGCCGAGCTCGATATGCTAAGTAGAGAGCCCATCGAAATTGGAGAAAGTGGAACGCAAGTCCAGACACCTCAGCGCCCAGAGGCGACTTTCTCCGATTTTCGGCGACGATGATACCGTCTTCAATGGTGTCGACACGAGGGTACGAGGAGATGGCTAGGATCGGATTTGCTGTGACCTTACAGTAGTTGAAGAGTAGCTCTGAGAACGTGAGGCTTGTCGTGAGGCTTGTAGTGGACACCATCCGACGAGACATGGCCTCACCATGAGCGCGGACGTGGTCGCCGGGTCCAAATGCCGCAAATATTCGAATTGGTTGCGATTGTGTATGGTTCTGTTCCAAAGTCAGAACTCCTCACTTGTACTCGATGATTGTGCGGCTTCGACCGAAGACGCGATCCAGTACAAATCTGACCCATCCCGCCGTCTCAGCAAATCGCCCCAGCAGCTCAAACCACGCGAATGCCAGCTGGTCAGGCCAAGAAGCGGGCTGGCGCGGTATCCGGCGCAGTATCTGTAGCGGGTAGATCAGCAGCACGGCCAGGCCCGGCAAACCCAAAGCCACGAAGCCAACCACAGTCGCGATCGGAATCCCGACTGCCCATAGACAGGCTCGCCGACTTTCCCAAGCCCACAGCCGCTCAGGAGGGCCTCCATGCACTTGATTGCCCATCGCGAAGGCATAGCCACTGCGCATGTTGCGTCGCCACCATTGATTGAACTGTGTCATAGCCGCGTCGTGCAAGGTCATTTCCGCATCGATCCTCCAGACCGACCAGCCGGCCGCGCGCAGCCGCACGCAGAGCTCGGGTTCCTCGCCGGCTATGAAGTCCTCGCGAAACCCCCCGACGGATTGAAAGGCCGCCGTCCGCATCATCACGTCGCCGCCACAGGCGCGCACCTTCCCGAGCGGCACATTCCATTCGGCGTCGCAAATTCGATTGTAGATGGAGCGCTCGGGGTATTGCTCGCGGCGGCGGCCGAAGACGGCGCAGCTGTCGAGTTGTTCTGCAAGGAATTGTAGTGCCTGCCGTGGCCAAGCCTGCCTGAGTTCGCAATCGCCGTCAACGAACTGGACAAATGGCAGGTCAGGTTCGAGCTCCATGAGCCGGCGAAATCCTGCATTGCGCGCGCGGGCCGCGGTGAAGCCACGGCTTCTATCGAGCACGACCACCTCGGCGCCCTGGCTGCGGGCCCATGCGATCGAGCCGTCGTTAGATCCAGAATCGACATAAACAACGCGGGTTGCACCGCTGGTGGAGCGTAGGCAGCCTTTCAAGCGTTCACCTTCATTGCGTCCAATCGCAACTACGCCGTAGGGCGGTGAAATCCTTGCCTCGTTCACTGTTGGTCAGCCTCGGGTGGGGCGGGTTGTCGTGACTTCACGATCGCCGGCACGCCGACCGCGATCGAATTGGCGGGGACGTCCTGCAGCACGACTGCGTTGGCGCCGATCACCACATTGTCGCCAACTGTAATTGGTCCAAGAAGTTTTGCCCCGGCGCCGATGTCGACGTTGTTGCCAATGACCGGGGCGATGGGCTCCTCGACGCGGCGCAGACCGACCGTCACTCCATTGCGTATCCGACAATTGTCGCCAAAGCGAGCATACCCACTGATGATGATGCCGCCAAAATGGTCAATCACAAAATTCCGACCGACGGTTGCCTCGCACGGAAGCTCAACACCGGTGATGATCTGCGTCAGCTTGTAGAGAATCTTGTAGAGCAACGAAAGCGCCTTGCGGAGCGGTGCTAGGCGCACACCGTAGCGCCAGCGTCCGAAGCGGTAGACGATCATGACCCAAAAGCCTTGCGAACCGCAGTCACGGCCGTGGGCTTCGAAATCGGCTTTAATATTTTCGAACATTTAACGCCGGGTCACCGTGTCTTCGTCTGCCGTCTCAACTATGTCGCGCTCTAGTCCGAGCTCCCTTGAAGCATTGCTTGCGACCCAACAAACGTCCGACCCAGCCCTTCCATTCTATAGGTTAAATCAGCGACACTTCTTGATTGGGTGGCCGTTGCAAGGCAAGGGTTCGGTGCCCTCATTGCAAAGTGTTGACCTGAACGCTGGCAAAACCCGACGCGAGCGCTGGATTAGGAACTTTCTTAAGCTTGAAACCCGTGAAGAACACACTGTGCCGGATTGAATCGCTGAGGAGGTAAGGAGCCATGTTGTCCGATCGCCCGGTGAGCGCCACACGGAGCTTCCATAGAGACATGCCCAGGATCAGTCCCGCGTCGGCCATTGCCGCGTAGAGCGGACCATGGTTCTTCAGGAAATAGCGTCTGCGTGCTTCGAAGGAGTAAGATGGCTGGCGCTTAGGGACTTTGACAGTGACGCCGGTCGATTGCCCCACCAGGTGCACCACCCGGCTTTCTGGAACGTACCAGATCGACCACCCGGCCTTGCGTGCGTTGAAGCAAAGGTCGACATCTTCAAAATATGTATAATACCCCTCGTCTAGGAGGCCAATGGTGCGAAGTACGTCGGTGCGCACGATCATGCTCGCGCCTGCCGCCCAGTCAGTCTCGATAGGATGATCTACGACGGGTGGGGCTACGACCCACCTTTGAAGGAATCGGCTCACTATCCCCAGTTTGAGATTACCCTCAAACTCACTGATTGGAGAGGGAAAGCGAAACGCAGATCGTTGTGGCGTGCCGTCAGGATCTTCTAGGCGACTTGCGGCGATGCCAACGTGCGGGTCGCCGTCCATGAAGTCCACGAGCACTTTCAGGGCGTTGGGTCTGACGATGGTATCGGCGTTGAGCAGCAGGATGTAGTCGGGCGGGTCGGCGGACTGAAGCGCAGGCTGAAGTATGACGTTGTTTCCGCCTGTGAAACCAAGGTTGGGATTGACCGCGGTCAGCGAGCACCAACCTCCCCAACCATTATCTCGAATTGCCTCCTGCAGTTGTTGGACGGCGTCGCCGCCTGACCCATTCTCGCAAATGGCGACATGTGTCGCTGGCAGCCGATTTATCTCTGCGGACAGAGATCTAAGGCAATCAACCGTTAAATGCGTGACCTTATAATTGGCGATGACAACTAAAAGCTTCAACGGCGGCTCGCTTATTTCATTCGAAATTGGGGTCGCATGCTAAAGAAGGGAACGGGAACCCTGCTAATCCTATTTGGCTCTAAAGGACATTGCTAGCTTTCTTGAATTTCCGCGTAGGAAAACATGGAACTAAGTTAAATTGCAGAAGGATGAACGGCTATTTGCGTATGAGAGGGCTGACGTCACGTCTGGTGGTTCACCTAAGTCCATCTAGACCTCTGTCAAGATCAGAGGTGTTTAGACGGCAATGGCAGGCAGCTCCATTGCTGTACTAACTTCTATCTTTGTTTTCTCGAGCGACTGCGGTCGGGCATGGAGCGCCGTTCAGACGTATTAATCACCTTTATTTAAATACGCTTCCCGGTATCGATATTTGCATGCTATTTAGGGGGCATTCGATTAGGGCTCATTTTGACCGTAATTCGAGAACGGGTTCCAGTTCGCGAGAATTTTGATCTTGAATAGCCCAGGGATCGCGCACCTCAGCTCGCTCACCCCTTCTGTTGAAGGTGAGCATATGGCTGCCAAAACGATTAATTTCGAGGGCGAAGTTTCACGCAAGGTATACGGTCTGCTTGGCCTGCCCGTTGACGCAATCGGCTTCAAAGCGCTCATAGCCACGATGGACGAGGCGGCCGCGAAGCGCGAGCCATTTCTGATTTCGACGCCCAATGTTAATTTTCTAATCAAGAGTCACAGTAACGATTCCTTTCGCTCGAGCATTCTGCTGAGCGATCTGTGTCTTGTGGACGGCATGCCCCTGATCTGGATCGCAAAGCTTTTGCGAGTGCCTATCCGCGAAAGGGTAGCGGGCTCCGATCTCTTCGGCCGGTTGAAGGCGAGGACAGGCACCCGACTGCGTGTCTTCTTGCTTGGTGGGACTGGAGACCTCGTTGAACGAGTCGGTAAGAAGCTTAACGCCGAACGATGCGGGCTAGAATGCGTCGGGGTGTTAAATCCTGGCTTCGGATCCGTCGAAGAACTGAGTTCGCCGGACATCATCACTCGGATCAATGAAAGCGGAGCTGACCTGCTTGCCGTCTTCTTGAACGCCGAAAAGGCACAGGCTTGGCTTCTGCTTAACCATCATCGACTGACGATTCCGATCCGCGCTCAATTCGGCGCGACGATCAATTTCGAAGCGGGCACGATTCAGCGGGCGCCGCCGCTCCTTCGAAGCACTGGGTTTGAGTGGCTTTGGCGCGTTAAGGAAGAGCCTTATCTCTGGCGCCGCTATTGGGCTGACGGCAAGGCGCTGCTTCAGATTCTCTTCAAATGCGTCCTGCCCCTCGCGATTGCTGCCAGGCTTACGCGTCGACGAGCACAATTCGCGATCCACCGGGCTGAACATGACGGTGGCGTGACACTCGAACTCTCAGGTTCAGCCACTGCCGACGAAGTGGAAGCTATTCTTCCCTACCTTCAGCGGGCTATCGAGGATAGCACGCGAGTTATTGTCGATCTTGGTGCTGTAGACTATGCGGATGGCCGTTTGTTCGGCGTCTTGATCGAAGCCAGAAAGCAGCTGGCGGAGCGCGATTTGTCATTGACCATTACCGGCGTTTCTCCGCGCCTGCGGCGAATTTTCCGGCTGAATAGGTTTGAATTTCTACTAGCCGATGGCTAATTCTGCGCGACAGCAGCTCAAATCGGCGCGATCGCCTGCGAGCAACAGTTTGGATACCAAAATGAAAATTGGCGTTGGTTTGGAATCTGGCTTTGTGCAGCGGACGATCTGGAAACTCCTAGGGGTGGCCTTGGTGGCCGCTGTCCTTGCTGGTTGTAGCTCACCTGAGCAGCGTTCCCAAGAGTACTACGAAAGCGGCATGGCGCTGATCGCCAAGAAGGATGACCTCGGCGCGAGGCTCGAGCTTCTCAAGGCCGTCAAATACAAGAGCGACAAGGTTGAAGTTTGGAAGGCTCTGGCCGGGATCGATGAGCGTACGAAAGCGAACTCGTTGTTTCTCGACCTGCGAAGGATCGTCGAGCTCGATCCGAAAGACATCGACGCGAGAGTGAAGCTCGCCAGGATCATGGTGGCCGGCGGAGCTGCCGAACCGGCGATCAAGATTCTCGACGCCGCCAATGAAGGGGATCAGCCGAATGCCGGGCTTCATGCGGTGCGGGCTCTGGCGCTGGTCAGAACGAATGACCCCGCCAGTGCGATCCGCGAGGCGCAACGCGCTTATGATATCGACCCTACCAATATCGATGCCGTGACCCTGCTTGCCTCCAAGAAGCTTGCCGACGGTGATAGCGGCGCCGCGATAAAGATGCTCGATGGGGTTCCGCCACAAGCTCAAGAGGCCGATCGCCTGCGTGCGACACGTTTGCGGGTCGATATTCTTGTCAGGAAGGGCGATCTTTCCGAAGCCGAGAAGCTGGTGCGGCAGCTCATGGCCGATCATCCGCAAGAAGCTTCATATCGTCTTCAGCTTATTCAGATTCTCACGGCCGAGCGCAAATTTGATGATGCCGAGAAGGAGTTGCGGGCACGCGCCGCTTCCAGTCCGACGGATACAAAGCTCGAGCTGGATCTGGTTCGCTTCCTGAACACGTTCAGGGGCGCGGATGCAGCACGGGCCGAACTCGAGTCCCGGATCAAGGCCGGTGGTGATATCTTCGACTACAGGTTCGCGTTGGCGGAGCTCCATTTTATTGGGAATCGCCAGAGCGACGCGATCTCCGAATTGCAGAAGCTGGTTTCGGAGACTGACAAGGCCGACCAGAAGACGAAAGCACAGGTCAGGCTTGCCGAGATGTTGACCGCGAAAGGTGACAAGGCCGCGGCGGAGCCGTTGATCTCAGAAATTCTCGCGAAGGACCGCCGCAATTCAGGCGCGCTTCGCCTGCGCGCGGCTCTTAGCCTCGACAAGGGACAGACGGACAGCGCCATCGCAGATCTGCGCGAGGCGTTGGCCGACCAGCCGAAATCGCCCGAATTGCTGATCGCGCTTGCGCTCGCCTACGAGCAGAGCGGGAAGCCCGAGCTTGCGGATCGCCAATACGCGGATGCGCTGAAGAACTCGAACTCCAATATCGAGGTCGCCCTGAGATACGTTGCCTTCCTTCAGCGCCGAAACGATGCCGCGCGGGCCGAGGATGTCCTGAGCGAAGTCGTCGCTCGCTACCCGGGCAACTTGCAAGCCCTTTCCTCGCTGGCCCAGGTCAAGCTAAGCCGTCAGAACTGGGATGGTGCACTCGCGATTGCAAAAACCATTGCGGCCAACAAGGACGGTCGTGTCGTTTCTGACCAGATCAAGGCTGCAGCTTTTGCTGGTCAGCAGCGCATTGGAGAGAGCATTGCCGCGCTTGAAGATGCCCGCAAGGCGGCCCCGGATGCAATTCAGCCAGCCGTTGCGTTGGCATCCGCCTATATTCGTATGGAACGAGCTGCCGATGCGGTGACGCTCCTGCAGGAGGTGAGCAAGCGCTATCCCGACAATGCGGAGCTCTTGGTCATTCTGGGGCAGGCGCAGCTGGCGCAGAAGAAGGATCAGGATGCGATCGCTAGCTTCCAAGAAGCGATCAAGCAGAAGCCTAAGGATGCGTCGGGCTACAGCGCTTTATCGGAGTACTATATCCGCGTCAAAAGTCTCAATGCGGCCGGCGATGTCTTGCAGAGCGGTCTGAAGGAGAATCCTCAGAACATGACTCTGAGGATGTCGTCAGCAAGCCTCCAGATCCTGAAGAACGACAATGCGGCAGCTATCTCGCAGTACGAGTCGATCCTGAAGGACCAGCCGCGGGCGCAATCCCTGATCGTGATCAACAATCTTGCCAGCCTTCTCCTTGATACGCGGTCTGACAAGGAGAGCCTGGATCGGGCTGCTGCGCTGGCTGAAACGTTAAAAGCATCCAACGTGCCGCAATTCCAGGACACGGTGGGATGGGCGCGTTTCAAGCAAGGAGACATCAAGTCGGCGATCGCCATCTTGGAGCCTGCTGCGGCGAAGTCGGCAGACCTCTCTGCGGTCCACTATCATCTTGGTCTGGCTTACGCTGCGGATGGACAAGCGCAGAAATCCAAAGAGGAGTTGGAGACAGCTGCCAAGCTCGAACCGGATGACACCGAGCTTAAGAAGAGCATCCAGGACGCCTTGAAGAAGAGCCTCTAATTCCCGTGCGGGAGCACGAGGAAATTGTGGGTGGCGACGAACATCACGCTGTGTGAGTCGGCGGGACCAGTTCCGGATACCGTCGGCGTGCCGGTTAGCGGGTCGAGGGTTGTCGTCCCCGTGCTGGCAAAGCGGTGCTGGTAGCGATAGGTGAGCTGCAGCGATACCTCCTTTATCGGATTGTATCCATAGGTCGCAGAAACTGAAGCATAATCGGTGGTCGTCCCGGAAATCTGCCGGTTACCGCTGGCCGAGAAGCTCAGGTTCTCGCGGCTGTTGATGAGATAGTTTACGCTGGCACTAAGGCTGTCCCGCTTGAACAGTGAGCCAACAATGCTTGGGCCAACCGATTGGCTGGCGGTGACCGACAGTGTTGCTGTCTTCATAAACTTGTAGGTCAGAATGGCATCGCCGATCCAGTCGAGGGCCGTGTTTCCGATTGGGGTATTTGCATTCACTCCGACGATTGCGGATGTGGATGCGCCGCCATCGGTCACTAGATAGGCTGCGCCGATATTGCCTTTAAAGGACAGCAACGATGATAGGGCGGTGTCGATACCCACCTGATTGCGGAAGATGCTTATCTGCGTGCTGAATGCATTGTCGTAGGATAGAAGCTCAGCCTCAGATGATAGGCTGACACCGGTCGTGGAGCTAAGCCCGTGCCGCCACGCCCCCCGTGCTAATGTGTCGGTAAATGCGGTCCCACCGGTGGAAGGCTCGTAGTATGTGCGAGTGGATGTGGCGAACAAGTTGACACTGTCGCTCGCATTGAACGAACGATCAATGCCGCCGGTCGTAGTGAACCGATCTATGAAGCCGCCGGTCGGCAAGACAACCCCCAGTTCGTTCAATAGCGCCAATGACGTACTCTGCTGTCTCCAATCGACTTCGACGTACTCTTTATCGGACTTGTTCTTCTCGAACCGATCGTAGCGCGCCATCGCTCCGTAAGAGATAGACTCAGATACTCCCAGAGCGCCTGGTCCCCAAAAATTTCTATACGAACCATCTCCATTCAGCGTGAGCTTGGACGTCGGTGTCAGAGCCTCTGCGATCCCAGTTATCGTGGAATAGGATCCAACCGAACCAGCAGGGGATGATCTCAAAAACTGATTGCTGTTGAGCTCGACCGTCTGGCTTTCTATCGTTTTAAGCGACCAATCCCATGCAAAAGCGGTCGCCGGTGCTAGCCCGAACGAAATCGAGACCGCAATCGCAATCCTTTTCACAATTGGTCCCGCCCCCGGGTGCACTTAAGGTTTGCTTGTCAGTCGAAAAACCCTCGCTCCGGGACCATGATCACGTCGCCTGCTCGTAAGGCGATGTTGCCTTCGAGATCGGCGCCGGCCTCATAAGCCCTGTAGTTGAACACGTAGATCGTCTCATCGCCGCCGGGCGCGCGGCGACGCACCTGAATCCGCTTTTTCGCCGCGTAGGGACCGAGGCCGCCCGCGAGCGATATGGCCTGCATCAGGGTCGTAGGCTGCCGAATGACGTAAGGACCGGGTCTCGATACTTCGCCTGTGATGAAGATCTTGGGCTTCAAGTCATCTTCAGGGACATCTTTGGGCGCATTTGCCAATGCAACTGTGACGTCCAAGGCGTCATCCTTGTAGTTCGGCCGCAGCTTCGCCTTGAGGATGTTTTCGAGCGCCAGGGGGCTCAATCCGCGGGCGCGGATGTGGCCAGCCAGCGGAAAGGCGATCTCTCCGAGGGGATCGACCACCACCGAGCGATCCAGCTTTGGATCCTGCAACACGGTGATCGACAGGGTATCGCCGGGCTTGAGCGTCTGCGAGAAGGCAGACGTGGCGAAGAGAGCCATAAATACTGCCAGCAAAACCGTCCGCATGTTTGTTTCCTCTTCGCGAAAGGCGCAGATGCGCGAAGTAAAGTGTTAATCCTAATCTTTGCTGAACGACTCAGGCCAAGACGCCCCGACGAACGGGGGTAACACTCGGAAACTAATGGGTTTCAGTGACTTAAGGAACCTGGGAGAGCTGCTTTACAGGAAAAATGCTGTACTGTTGCTTGTCTGCAATAACGTCCCGGACCAGTTGCTCGCCAATGACCTTCTGGTCGTTGGCGAACCCGTAAACCAGGGCTGTATCGCATAGGACGTTGATCATCCGGGGAATTCCACCGCTGGCGGCTCCAATCAATGCGCAGGCTTCCTGGGTGAAAAGGGGCCGAGGGGCGCCAACAGCCTGCAGGCGGAAGGTGATGTAGTTAGCGACCTCCCTGGCATCCAGCGGCCGCAGATGGAAATCGGACGAAATCCGCTGGGCGAATTGGTGCAGCTTGGGGAGCAGGAGGAGATCCCGCAATTGCGGCTGTCCCACGAGTATAAGCTGCAAGACTTGGAATTTATCCGCATTGATGTTGGACAGCATCCGCAGGTGCTCAAGAGCTTCCGGCTCGAGATTTTGCGCTTCATCGATGATCAGAACCGTGCGCCGACCGGTCGCGTATTGCCCGTGCAGAAAATCCTGCAAGTTCTTGAAAAGATGAGGGTAGCTTCCATCAAACGATTGCCCTAAGGCCATCAATATCCACTGCAGGAGTTCCTCACGTCCTTGCGGCGAGCTGGAGATGAGCCCGAGCGTAAGTGATGGGCTGAGCTTCTTGAGCAGGTGCCGCACGAGCGTCGTTTTGCCCGAGCCGATCTCCCCGGTAATGACAGTAAAGCCGGCATTGTTCATGATGCCGAACTCCAGCATCGTGAATGCCATCGAGTGCATCTTGCCCCAATAGATCAGATCCGGATCTGGCAGAATCGAGAAGGGCTTCTCGCGCAGCTGGTAAAATGACTCGTACATCCTGCCGTTCTCTAGCCTGCCTTGGCCGCCTTATAGCTCAACGCTCCGAAAGCCAGCTATCCGGACTGCCAAGTATTGAACGAAATTGGCTAAAGAAACGACTCACGATCATTATTAAGGCTGACAAGTCAAAACCTTGTCGCGACGCAATAATTAATGACCTTCTATGCAATTTCGATGCTAAAATCAGTTGAAAGATCGATTGTAGGCTGAGTGAACTTTCGATCCACGTTTTTCGCGCGTTGCAGGTCGCACCAACCGGGTTCCAGTAAACGCATGCTGCAAAAGATTGATTTCGAAGACAATTTTGACGGTCCGCTTGAGCAGGACCGGTCTCATTTGCTGCGGCCTTCGTACTATCTGGATATTATTAAACGGCGCTGGCTATTTTTTGTTGTGCCGTTTGTTCTGATTGCGGCGGCGGGAACCGCGGCGGTCCTGATCTGGCCGCCAACCTATCTTTCGGAAGGCAAGATCCTCGTTCAGTCCCAGCAGATCCCGACCGAACTCGTCCGATCGACTGTGACGAGCGCTGCGCAGGAGCGAATCCAGGTCATTCAGCAGCGCACTATGACGCGCGACAACCTCATCGCGATCGCCGACAAGTTCCAGCTCTTCCCCGAGAAGCGTGCGCTCATGTCGGTCACCGAGCTGGTCGACTTGATGAAGAAGTCTACCAAGGTCGCCCCGGTCGATCCAATCCTGGATTTTAAGCGGCAGACGAGGGCCGCTTTGGAAAATCCGACGATTGTCTTCTCGGTCGGATTTGAGTACGGAGATCCTGCCGTCGCGGCTCGTGTTGCCAACGAGCTGATGACACGAATTCTCAATGAAGACCTTCGCGATCGAACCACCCGCGCGACTGACACATCGCGGTTTTTGTATCGCGAGGTCCAGCGGCTGCAGAACGAGAATGCGGCGCTCGATGCAAAAATCGCTCAGCTGCGAATTGCCCAGGGCAAACCGGCGACGGCATCGGGGCAGGACCAGCCGACAAGCACGCTTGCTCAGTTGAAGGCTGAGCTGGTTCAGAAGAGCGCGCTCTATTCCGACAAACATCCAATGATCCAGTCGCTGAAGCGCCAGATCCAGGCGATGGAAAGTGCAGCTCAAGCGCCGGCGACGAACGGAAGTGACGCCTCGGCGGCGGCAAGCCTCGATGCGCTTGTTGCGCAGCAGGATGGTTTACAGAAAAACCTTGAGGCAGCTCAATCCAAGCTGATGGCCGCGCGCTTGGGAGAAAACCTCGAAAAGGACCAACAGTCTGAAAAACTCGAGGTGATCGAACAGCCGACCGCGCCACAGGACCCGATCAAGCCGCATCGCCCCAAGTTGCTAGCTCTTACGTTCGCGTTCGCATTTGCTGCCGGCGCGGGCCTGACTTTTCTGCTTGAATTGACAGACAAGACTATTCGGCGCAGCAGCGATTTATTCACGATCGTCGATAACCGGCTTCTCGTTCCGATTCCATTTATTGGCACGAAGGCTGAACTTCGGCGACGGAAGCTGCGCAGGGTCGCTGCGATCGTGTTGGCAGTCCTTGTTTTGGTCGGCCTCCTTGCAGGCGCCTATTTCTTCATGCCGCCGCTCGATCTCATGGTCGCCAAAGCGCGGGCAGGCCTGTTCCGTTAATCTCGAGAGGTTCTTATGGACTCGATCAAGCAGGCTGTAGAGCTGGCGCGTTCCGGCGACAGTCCCGCACAACAGGAGTTCATCGGCGGATCGAAACCGATCGCCGGGGGGCACGAGTTAGCGACGGTACGTGAAGTCCGCCTAGATGCGGAACACCTCGAGGCCAATCGCATCGTGGCTTTTGCGGGTGGCGAAAGCGGCCGCTATTACGACATGCTGCGGACCCAGGTGCTCCAGGAAATGGACAAGAAAAACTGGCAGTTCTTGGCTATCACTTCGCCGACGGCCGGCTGCGGCAAAACGGTGACCGCATGCAATCTGGCCATGAGCATTGCGAGGCTTCCCGAACGATCTGCGCTCGTCGTGGACCTCGATTTGCGCAAGCCGATGGTCGCAAATTATCTCGGTTTGCCGCGGAGCGGCGGCGTTCTTAGTGTGCTCGATGGGCAGACCCCGATTTCATCGGCGGTGATCAAGGCGGGGGTCGGACCGAAAAGCTTGTTCCTGTTGCCGGGCTCGGGACCAACTTCCGGGTCGTCCGAGTGGATGGCCTCACAGACAATGACGACGTTGCTTCAGGCGATCAAACGGGAATTTCGTTCTCATACTGTGATCTTCGATTTGCCGCCGATGCTGCTTGGAGATGACGTGATTTCGATCTTGCCCCGCATGGACGCGGTGCTGCTGGTGACCGGAGTGGGAAGCTCATCGGCGGCGGACATCAAAGAATGCCAGAAACATCTCGAGCGCGTCCCCGTGGTAAGAGTCGTCGTCAATAAGGTATCTGAAAAGATCGACACCTATTACGGATATTACTAAGGAGATCGTCCGGGCTTGTTCGACGATCAAGTCGGGCTCCTATTGCGCGTCAAATGTTCCTGGTGGAACGAAGGTCGCGATCTCAGTTGCAGGCACGAAGTACTTCGCGATATCGTACGTCTCTTCCTTTAGGGTCACCAGATTGGTTCGTTTCTGACTGATCTTGCGACTCATAATGCCCAGCAGACATTTCTGCTTTGCGTCGAAGACTCCCGATCCCGAGTTTCCGGTCTTGGCGACGTCGACGATGGCAGTGCTGTATCGCCGGGCTCCCGCGGGAATGCGCTCAGGCGCGATAATGCGGGAGCGAACGACCGCTTCGGGAACCACAGTCACGACTTCCTGGCCCGGCCGCGGCGGCGCGTCGCAGAGACGCATGCGCCTCAGCCTCAACCGCATTGGCAAGAGGCTTTCGTCCACTGCGAGTAAAGTTAGGTCAGTTGCCTCGAGCTGACCTTCCTTGACGACACGGGTGGGATACTCATGGTCCGCAATCGTGACTTTTGGTCGCGTAAACCAAGTTCGCCCGGCCACGTGGGCCGCAGTCAGGAAATTGCCCTTTCCGAGATAAATTCCGTAGCCCGGCCATGTCTGCGTTGGCGTCCGGTGGATATTTACTGCGAAAGGAAGCAGGGTATCGTCGGGTGTCTGCGCCGTAGCCGGTCCGACCGCCACCATTTGGACAGTTATTGCCGCTAGAACGGCGATCAGAACCCTCGACAAGCTTCGGCTCCCGGATCCTCGCTGGTTACTTTCGTCGCCCCTCACTGCCCAGCGAATCTTCATCCGCGGCAATCAGGAGTTTCCCAGAAAGAAGCCTTTTTCCTGGGGAGGCAGAGCCACCAGCAAATCCTTGATGAATTGATCTTGCAGCTTGAACGAAGCGTCCTTGGGAAGACCGATCGTTGAAACCCTGAACAGGGCGCCATCGGGAAGGATGCCGCGCAGGCCATATTTTAACCGGCTGATCTGATTATCGACGACGCCGTTGGAGATGTCGTTGCCAACCTTCATCCAATAGGTGATCGGTTCGAAACGCGACTCGCGCTCCGCAATCAATCTCGTGGTTTTCAGTACGCCACCGGAATAATCCAAGTTCGAACTTGTTTTGTCGGACACGCGAAACCCGTTAGCTGTGTAGCAAATCTCGGGTCGGTGCGCCTTGAGCTTGTAATTTTGCACGGGGCCGTAGGCGACCAGCAGCATCACGATATGCCCGGCGCCATCGGTATAACCTCGCGCCACTTCCTGGCTGTAAACCTTCGCTGAGAGAGGATCCGGTGGCTGGACATAGGCTTCAGGATCGACCGGCTTCACCGGGCTGATCTCAGGGACGAGCTTCCAAGCTCCAAACTGTTTAGGAATGACGGTTTCGAGGCTTTGGGAGGCCGTGGTTCGAGCCATCAGCTGCCGTGGCGCAAAAACCTCTGCGGCAATCGCGGTCCCGGCAATCGCGATCGACGCGAGAACAACTCCGACCCGGCTGGACTTCATATTAGGGCTCCTATTCCGACAATTCTTAGCTGGCCGGGGGGATTAAATAAAGGTGCAATGACGCTGAATTTTCTCACAAAATTGTCACGACGGCGCTTTCAGCCATGGATTCCTGAATTAATCTAAATATCGGATTTTCAACTTGGCGGGGCCGGCTATCTCGACGGCTGAGCAATAGAGAACTACTGATGCAGTTCACATTTCCAGTCGAGCAAGTCCAGTATGGCTTGTCGTGTGTATCTACCGAATACAACAACGGAGCGTCGGGTGAAAAGACTTGGCAATTTGCGCACTTGGAGTCTGGCTCTCTTCCTGACTGCGTCCGGTTTCGCCTTGGCGTCGTGCGGCCAGCAGAGCGGTGATAAAGCGGCTGCGGCAAAGGGCCAGGTGGTTGCTCATGTTGGCAGCGAGGTCATTACCACGCAGGAACTCGATAACGAGTTCAGGTTGGCCGGCGTCCCACCGGACAAGCAGAAAGATCCGGAGACGTTAAAGCGCGTCCTCGGTGAGATCGTTGTTCGCAAGTATTTGCTACAGCAGGCCATGACCGCGAAATTGGACCGCGAGCCGGGAGTTCTGCTGGATTTGTTGCGCGTGCGGGAGCAGGTGCTCGGCAACGCGATGCTCAATCGCGCCGCGTCCGCCAAGGCACCCACCAAAGCCGACATCGACCGCTACATTGCGAAGAACACGTGGAAGTTCGCTGATCGTAAGCTGTACAGCGTTGATGAAATCATCATGCCGATAACGCCCGCGACGCAGACGTTTGTGAACGCAAACAAGGATGCGAAGTCGCTCGACGATGTACTGCAACAACTGACCACAAGCGGTATTCCGCATGGTCGTCAGTCGGGCGTCTTATCGAGCAGCGACCTTCCTGAGGAGCTCGTCAGTCTAATTCAGAAACGAAAGGACGACGACATCTTCTTCACCAGGGTTGGACAGAACGGGCTGTTCTTCAAGGTCCGGGCCGAGGAAGCTCGTCCAATCCAAGGAGATGCCGCGGTCAATCTGGCACGGCAGATGATGCGGGCTGACGCTCTCGCGGCGGAACTGGGCCTGGCGGCCTATTCGGCCAAACTCGAGGCCAAATACGAGGGCGACTACGCCGATCTCATGAAGCAGGGTGAAACCAAGTCACAATGAACCGGCTCAGGGCTCCTCGTCCAACCCATTCCCCCTTTGTCCGGTGCATGGAACATGGCCACCTTATTTGACGTCGTTACCGTCACGAGTTTTGTTGGCTTGGTGATCGCCTTCTTCCAATTCTCGGACCGCGAGATCCGGACACTCGTCTATCTCATGCTGTCCGGCATCGTGTTTGCCGTCGCTAACCAGGTCGGCAATGCTGGTTATTATATTCTCGCCGGAGTTTTGATCCTGGCGGGGATCGTATTTGCCGCGCTGGTGATCAAAAGATAGTCGATTGTTGGCGGGGGCGGGTGATGATAGTTTCTGCGACCAGGTGGAATTGATATTTAATCACAGAGCTCGAATTGATGACTGATATCCATATCCGCAAATCGTTTGGGGCTGGTCTCTCTACATCCCTGCTCGGGCCTGTATTGATGGGAGTAGCCATACTTGGCGCCTACACGCCGACCATTCGGGGCCTGATCAACGGTCCATGGCAGACGGAGCAGGAGGGGCACGGTCCTCTCATTATTGCCGCGACGCTTTGGTTGGTCTGGCAATCGCGCGATCGGGTGATGCGCGCTAAGGTCGCGCCTGCACCGATCATGGGATGGGCTATCCTGGCTATTGGCCTGGTGTTTCTATACCTCTCGCGGTTACAGCAAGGCTTACTGACCGTCGAAATGGGGTCGATCCTGCCTGTGATCGTTGGATCGATCCTGATCTGCGCCGGTTGGCCCACGCTTCGAGCCTTGGCCTTTCCACTTAGTTTCCTGGTCTTCGCGGTGCCCATGCCTGACTGGCTGGTCGATGCGATGACCGTCCCGTTGAAAGTGTTCATTTCCGATACGGTGACGCGGGTTCTATATGCTGCGGGCTTCCCGGTCGCACAGAACGGCGTCATGATCATGATCGGGTCCTACCAGCTCCTGGTCAAAGACGCTTGCTCCGGCATGAATTCGATCTTTGCCTTGTCCGCCATCGGCGTATTTTACGTCTACGCTTTCCGATGGAAAGAGAAGCTGCGCAGCTTCCTGATCCTTTTGGCGATCATTCCCATCACGATCCTCGCCAATTTCTTCCGCGTCTTTGCTTTGGTCCTGATGGCCTACTATGGCGGCCCTGATCTCATCGAGGGCGTCGTTCACGATCTGACGGGAATCAGCCTGTTTGTCGTGGCTCTGCTCCTGCTGTTCGCTTTCGATGGTTTTCTCGGGCTTATCCGTAGCCTTGTTATGAGATCCCGGGGCAAATTGGCCGCAGCGTGACACGCGCTCGCAGGAGACCTCGAGCACCGTTCGTCCAAGAGTTCGGTGGTGAAAGGCTTAAAGTATAAGTGGATCCAGCGCCGACCGTATTTGGGCGAAGCCTTCCAGAAAGCCGGCCGCGGCGCGGATCTATACGGCTTTCCTGAGGCCCGCTCATGAGTCTGACTTACGCCATTCCCGACCTTCATGGGCGGCTCGATTTGCTTGAGCTAGCGATGTCTCGGATCAGCGAGCACATCGGTAGTGAGACGGCGCGCGTTGTGACCCTTGGCGACTATGTCGACCGAGGGCCCAAAAGTCGTGACGTGATCGAATTCCTGATGCGGTGGTCGTTTCCCAATCTTCAGCTCGTTGCCTTGAAGGGAAATCATGAGGCAATGATGTGGGAAGCCTGCAACAATCTGGTCGAACCGGCGTGGTGGATTGAGAATGGGGGCAACGAGACGTTAGCCTCTTATGGCGAATTTAATCCCGGCGTGCAGCTTCGGAGTGTGGTTCCGCTGGATCATCTAGAATGGATCGCGGAACTTCCTGCGTTCTTTGCCGACTCAAAGCGAGTATTTGTGCATGCAGGATTGGATGCACGACTTCCGCTTAATCAGCAAAGCGAACGTACGCTCCTCTGGAAGCGCTATCCCAAGGGCTCGGGCACTGGGTATGGCAGCCGCCATGTCGTCCACGGGCATCAAGCCGACGCAGGGGGGCCCATGGTATCAAAAGGCAAGACAAACCTGGATACTATGGCTTGGAAGACGGGGCGACTCGTCGTCGGCGTATTTTCAGACAAAGCATCTGGCAGCGCAGTTGAGTTTCTAGAGGTGCTCGGAAATCCGCTCTGACCATGATGTTTTGGAAGGTCTCATCGGACTGTTGATCTGTTGATCTAGATAGCCTGAAACAATTCGGCCAGACGCCGTGCTTCGTGATCAATGTTGTGAAATTCGATCACCTTCGACCGCGCGTTCTCTCCCATGCTCACGATTTGCTCGTCCGAGCATTCGAGGCAGGCCTGCATGGCGGTTGCAAGACGATCCACGTCGCCGGCGGGTACAAGCCACCCGTGCTTGCCCGGCTCCACCAGTTCAGGAATGCCCGCGACGAAGGTGCTGATCACGGGACGCCGCAACGCCATCGCTTCCATAAGAACGACGGGGAGTCCTTCGGCGAAACTGGGCAAAATCAGCGCCTTCGACTTGAGAATCTGCTCTCGCACTTGGTCGGTTGTGATCCATCCTGTAATCTTCACCACCGACTGCAATCGAAGTCGCTCTATGGTTCGTTCAAGCTCTCCCCTCATTTCTCCATCGCCGGCGAGAATGAGCTCGAACTCAAGGCCAGCGTCAACGAGCCGCTTTGTAGCTTCCAGCAACAACAATTGTCCCTTTTGCTCGCAAAGCCTGCCAACGCAGACGAGGCGTGTTCTCTGAGCCGGAGAGCCAATCGTGCCATGATCGTAAAATGCCGACTCTAGCCCACACCTCACGATTTTTATCTTTTCCCATTGGTCGTAGGTAACCTGGCGAAATAGTTGGCTGCGCCCAAAGGAACTGATGGCAACGACAAATCGTGCACGCCGTATCTTTTCCGGTAGGCCGATGAAACCAGCCTTGTCGAATTCCTCCGGTCCGTGCGCCGTGAAGCTCCACGATGGTCCCCCCAACGTATGGGCCAGCATTGCAACTTCGGCGGAGTTGGTTCCAAAATGTGCGTGAAGGTGCTGCGCGTTTTCTGCTTTCAGCAAAAGATAGATAGAGCACGCCTCGACCAGATAAACGACATGAACGGCGAGCGGGCGCTCCGCCCGCCAACCGAGCTTCCATACCAAAGCCAGGGCTCTCATCACGTGAATTGGTTGTGCGATAAGCACACGAATGAATTCAAGAAGAAGCGACAGGCCTCCTTTGTGAAGGACGAAATGCGTGCGCTGGGCTTCAATCTGGTCTTCTGAACTGAGAGCTTCCTCGTTTCCTCCGCGAATTGATATACGCAAGACTTCATGCCCTTGGCGCTCGAGCGCAAGAATCTCCCTGCGAATGAAGCTGTGGCTGACCGCCGGATATCGATTAACCAGATAGGCAATTTTCATTGGTGCGATCTTGAGCTGTCTTCATATTGCGCAAGGGGGTTTGACCGTTGGACTGGCCAATTTGTAGCTTCTGATGAAGGCCGAATGGCTATTCGGGAGACCAAATTTTCATTATCTGAGGATTGTTAGTGCCAATGAGTATCCCTGGCTCCGCGGAAATCAATGGATGATGATCTTTCTTGCAGCCTTAAATGCTTTGGCGTTAATTCCCACGCTCGTGCTAGCCGTTGAAGTGCTTGCAGCGTTGGGTGCGCGCAATGACTTCAATTCAGAATGCGCGGTGGCTGGACCGGTCGCCGTTGTGGTGCCGGCTCACAATGAGAGTGGCGGCATCATTCCCACTCTGAAGGATGTCGTTCCCCAATTGAGGGATTGCGATCGTCTGATCGTGGTGGCTGACAATTGCTCCGATGATACGGCTGCCGTTTCAGCCGCCCATGGCGCGCAGGTGCTTCCGCGCAATGAGCCTGACCGGCGCGGCAAGGGCTACGCGATGGCATGGGCGATCGCTCATTTGAAGGAGGACCCACCTGAATTTGTTCTCTTCGTGGATGCGGATTGTCGGCTTGAACAGGATTTCATGACAAAGACGCTCAATTATTGCGCTCGAAAGGGCGGGCCCGTTCAGGCGCTTTATCTCATGACGAGCGCCGAGGGATTTCAGGTCAATCAGCGTGTCGCGGAGTTCGCCTGGCGCTTGAAGAACTGGATCAGGCCGCTGGGGCTCAATCGTCTCGGCGCGCCGGTGCAGTTGATGGGCGCAGGGATGATGTTTCCCTGGGATGTAATTAAGTCTGCGCCACTTGCCAGCGGCCATATCGTCGAAGATTTAAAATTAGGGTTGGACTTGGCCTTGGCCGGCGCGCCGGCCCACTTCCTCCCAACAGCCCGTGTAACGAGTGAGTTTGCGTCGACGGAGCGGGGTACCGAAAGCCAACGGCAGCGTTGGATCGAGGGGCACCTGGCTGTGATTTCAAGCTACGTTCCGCGGTTGTTGGTATCGTCGATCGCGAAACGCAATTTCGATGCTCTGGTGCTTGCGCTCGATTTGCTTGTGCCGCCGCTATCGCTTCTCGTGGTCATTGCAGTCGGCATTGCGCTGCTCGGAGGGGCCTACATTTGGCTAGCCGGGTCACTCCTTCCTGTGACGTTGGCTCTCCTAAATCTCGTCGTGTTAGGCGGGGCGCTGACATTGGCGTGGTTCAAATTTGGCCGCGATATCCTGCCCGCGTCGCAACTTCCTTTGGTCCTGCGGCAGATCCTGCAACGGTTCCGCCTATTGCGGCATCTTGCGCGGCGGGGCTCTTCCGAATGGGTCCGTACGGATCGTGACAAGCCGGAATAGGACAGGCTGGCTCAAGCCCTAGGTGCATCGAATTATTTAATTCCTTTCGCTTCACTAGTTAAATAAATGATCAATGATTATTCAGTTTCATAACCGCCTTATTGTTGGGCGATTCTCGGCGGGTGCTCATTCTGACGTCAAACTGACGGGATTTTGACGCCGCTATGACAGTTTTCACCTTCATGCTGTTTGTCAGAAAAGAGTTTGCGGCGCACCCGAGCGTGTGTGCAATGCAAAATTATGGTTGACAAGAATCGGTTCCCCAAGCACCCTATTTACATTAAATATCTGGAGGTCGCTATGCCGTCCCTTAAGCTTGTATTCGCTGCCGTGCTTGGTTTGTTCGTTTCCCTCAGCTCGGCGCAGGCGAGCGTTGTGCTGACGGCCACTCCCAGCTCTGTCAGCCCCGGAAGCCCTGTCACCTTCAGCGTTGATTTCGGTACCCTCGCTTTCTTGTCCGGCTCCTACCTGATTACGGATACTGCGGGGGATTCATACAATGGCACCTTCACGGGAAGCGTGGGCAGCCCGGTAAGCTCTCTGACTGTGCCCGTGACCTTCAGCTACACACCCGGAACCTATACCGTGACATTCTTCTATGGCGGCTCGATCGCTGGTTCTCCTGTGCCGACCTATGCATCAGGTTCTGCTTCGACTGTTGTGACAGCGGTCCCTGAGCCGGCTACTTGGGCCATGATGATGCTGGGCTTCCTCGGCGTTGGCCTCGTCTCCTACCGCCGCCGTGCAGGCTCGTCGCTTCGACTCACCTGACATTGGTCGACATGCAACATTCGACGAGAAGCCGCCGCATGGCGGCTTTTCTTTTTGTGCTCTATCGCACCAGCTGCGCAGAATCTGGGGCAAGCCGTTTGCGGCCGAAGACCTGCGAATGACACGCTTCGCTTGCCAAGAAACGTCGCCATCGGCCGGCGAGGCGTCGTCGCGATCGTTGTTTGCTTGGCCCAGCCAGCTGCCTCTCTCAAGAGTCGCCTCGGATCAAGCGTCCGCGTCGCAGCTGATGATCAAGCGTTGGTTTGAGTTTCCAGACGCGTTCATCCCAACTTAGCGAGACGCCCCGGGCCAATCCCTTGCGCCTTGCGTGCTGAGAGTAGGGTGCTGATCAAGACCAGCTTGATCGGTATGAGCATTTGCGCCCCGCCGCCCTTCGTCCGAGATGGCCTTTCGCTGCGGCAAAGAAGTCACGCCTGCTGGAAATATTGCGCAACAAGGGGACGGTCGCTTCAAGACTCAGGGAACTCAGTGCTAGGTGAACATGCCGGCGCCGGAGAGGTCCGAAGAACATGTCGAATCCCATGCCCGACTCGATCACGCGTGTGTTGCTGGCGGCGCTTAATGCCGCCGACGAAGTGGTTGAGCGAAACTCGGATCTGGCCGGTCCGGTCAGTGTCGAAGCGGCGCCAGTAGCCAAGGCACTGGCCGGGTTGACAAAGACGCGGGTCGAGTTGGTCGATGACCGTCCCAACCGTTTCGCTGCCACCATTTGCTTGAGCATGGATAAGTTCAGATCGGCGTCGTGACAAGCTAAGGAGTAATTTGAATCTCCTTCAACCGCGATTGAACGCCTCCTGCATATCTTTACGCTTTCGGTCTGACGCGGCGCCGATTTAGAAAATTGCCACGCGCGCAAAATTTTCAATTCAGGTATATTTGCTGCGAATCAGTAAGCGTTTAGTTCAGCTTCCCAAAGCTGTGTCAGGCGGGCACGGGCATCTTGCCCTAGTGCTTAGGTTCGCGCTTGCCGTGAGCAAGCGTGGTCAAGAGTAGCGCGCCAGTTATCTTAATCATTGCTTCAATGGAAGAGGATCCGCGGTGAATATTTTAAAGACGATTTCGGTTGGCCTAATCGGCGGGATCTGCTCGATAGCCTCCGCAAATGCTGCTGTCGTCACCGAAGATTTCAAGTTCATCAGTCAGTCATACACGATAACCGGTCAGTTCAAATACGATGGCATCACCCACGTGGTGCAAGACATCACTGGAAACGTCCTCGCCACGAACTCCGTCGCATATGGCGGCGCGATTACCGGCTTGGCCGCATCCCCGCTGGACGGCGATAGCCTTCCCTATTTTCCAGGCGTTGACAATATCTTCGATCCTGTAACCGGTCGCTTCACATTCTACGGGATGCTGTTTTCTTTTAATGACGGGTCGCATTACAATTATGGGAATCTGTTTTTCTACGATCCCACGTTGTTTGATCCTTCAGTAGCTCCTTTCCCTGATGCGGGTACGGCATTCTCGTCCTTTTTGCCGGATGCCCCTTCGTCCACCACCTCTCCGGACTACGGTCCCCTTTATTCACCGGGTGAGCTGGGTACTCTCGAACTCAGGGCAGTAAGTGCCATACCCGAGCCGTCCACCTGGGCGATGATGATCCTTGGCTTCCTGGGCGTCGGGATCTTGAGCCGCACTGCTCGTCGTGCTGAGGGTCGCCGGCGGCTGCTTGCCGCTTCCCTCTGAGTCTTCTGACTGCTGCTCGATCGAGCAGGGCAGTCGAACGTCTAGGGCGGCGATCCTTAAGGCCGCTCGACGGAAATTAAATATATTTATGTCGAGCTTATAATGTTTTTTGACAGGCTCCGCGCGCTTGTCTAATGATTGTTACCAATAGATTAATAGGAGACGTCTCAGTGAAGCGCCTTTTGCCCGGTCTGGTTGTTGTTTCTGCGCTCGCTTGGTCGCAAGCTTCTCAGGCGTCGACCGTAGTTTTCGAAGACAATTTCAACACCACGACGACGCAGTCGCTCAATCAGTTTGTGTTCACGAACTGGACGGTGACGTCCGGGTCGGTTGACGTGATCGGCGATGGCGGGCCTTATGCGTTCTTGCCGTCCGGCAATGGCAATTACGTCGATCTTAACGGGTCCACCGGTCAACCCGGGCAGCTGACGACCAAGATGGACTTTGCCGCAGGTTCCTACCTAGTGAGCTTCCAGCTCGCGGGTAGCCAGGGCGGTTCCGGCAACGTTGATCCGGCGGACCATACCACGACGATCGCGTTTTCGCTGGGTGGCTCGTCGCAGTCAATTACGCTCGATCCGACTGATCCGCTGAGCACCTATTCGTTCTGGTTCACGACGAGCGGCGGCAAATTGAGCTTTACGGACCTCTCCGGGGGCAATCCGAACGTGGGCAACCTCTTGGACAACGTTTCGGTGTCCGCAGTCCCCGAGCCGTCGACCTGGGCGATGATGATCCTCGGATTCCTGGGAGTCGGCGTCTTGGCTTATCGTCGGCGCTCGGAAGTCCTAGCTGCCTGACCCATTGGTTCAGGTTTTAAAGATGCGGGCCGTTCCCTCGGGGGCGGCCTTTCTTTTTGGCTTGCCGGGCCAAGGCTGATTGGCCGTCCTTCAGAAGGTCGGACTGTAACTTCAACTGGAGGAAATCGGCCGGGACAGGTGAGCCATTCCGTACGTTTCAGTTTTAAAAAATTTAATTCATTTAAATAGCGCGTCAGTATTGACTCCCATTTTAGTCGGAGTTAAAAATTCCTTACAGTGGTGCAATTCCATGAGGAGGTCGTTTTGAACAAAATTTCTATTCTGGGAGCTGGGCTCGGGCTTGCTTTCCTGGCTTCGGTTCCGTCAATCGCAAATGCGGCGATCGTTGAGAGCCTCGGGACCGGCGGCGGCACGTCGGTATCGTTGGCTTCGGACGCTAGTGGCATTCCTGGGGTCGCCACGATGACCGGTGGCGCTGTTTATAACATCACGCACTCAGGCTTTGCTGCTGAGCCGGAACCCGGTACGGTCGGTTATTTCCTAGCTGCGGGCCCCAGCAACAACAACGATGCGGTTCTTAGCTTCATCAATCCTCTGAGCTATCTCAGCTTCCTGTGGGGCTCGCCAGACAGCTACAATTTGCTGACCATTACCACCAACGAGCATACTTATACCTACAGCCCCTCGCAGGCTCTCATTAACCCGGTAAATGGCAACCAGGATTTCGCTCAGTACGTGCAGTTCCAGGCGAGCGGCGGCGAGTACATTACTTCTGCCACGTTCGGGTCCGGCAGTTCGAATGCTTTCGAGGTTGCCAACTTCAGTGTGACCGCGGTCCCTGAGCCCGCCACTTGGGCGATGATGTTCCTGGGCTTCCTGGGCCTCGGCTTCATGGGCTATCGCAAGAGCAGCAAGGCGGGCGGCGCTTCATTCCGTCTGGCTTGATCCGGATCTACATGAGTTGATAACGAAAGGCCGCCAGTCTGGCGGCCTTTCTCGTTTTCAGATCTATACTGGCCGGGGCGACGCGTGAGTGGCACCCAGCCTCGCAATTAACAAGGAGCTCGCAATGGACATCATTGGCACTTGCATCAATTGTTTTCCGGCCTCCGGCAGCTTCCTCGTCACCTGCGGGGTCGCGGCGGCCGCTCTCGGATTTGCGATCTATCGCTCAATGGCGGGGCACGCAACCGGCGCTAGCTCAGGGGCTTGGTAGAATGAACGAAGACAGTGTCCGCCGCGGCCTTGGCGGACCAGGGTCGTCCTGGTCGGCCGACGCAATTGGCCCGGGTCCAATGCCCGACCTCCTTGGGCGCTTTGCGTAGCCTCTTCGCCTCTCGATCGCGTGCATCCTGACAAGGCGCCATCCATGGCGAATTCAAATAGGCCGCCGTCGTGCCTCATCGTCGGTCTTGCGATGATTCTCTTGGGTTGGAACGGGGGCGCCGCGGCGGAAACGACGCGCCTCAAGCGGCCGCAGCCGAACCCGGACGAGGCCCAAAACATCGCTGTCGACATCGCCAAGAACGACGGGCTTCTTCGCGAGGGCGACATCGTCGTGACCCCCCGCGGGTTTCTGCTGTTCAAGGGCGTTGCATCGGATGGCTTCACCAACGAGTTCGAGCCCGTGCCAAACCCGTTGAACCAGAATCGCAGACAGAAGAACCAAGGCCACGAGGCGCGCCGAGGGCTTTGACCTTAACGTTACCAGCGCTATTCAAAAAAAAGCTGCGCAAGTCACCCCAAATTAACGACATGGATCCCGGAACAGGCTAAATACCGGGTTAAAGGGCCCCGGTCGGGCACACTGCTGGAGAATTGGAATGCTGTCTCGCTCGTTTGCTTTCGCTGCGCTTCTGGCCGCGAGCCTGGCGTCGTCGTCCGCGCTAGCTGGCGTTGTGGGGGTGACGAGCTACGACATGGTCAACGGAAACGGCGCCGACCAGTACACGACGCCGACCGGTGGCCAGAATTACTTCGACTTCACCTACACCAAAACGGGGCAGTCGACCCCCGATCCCGCGGCTAGCATGAACGGATCATCCAGCTCTATTCCGAACAATTCCAACGCCACCAACCTTTTGACTGGCGGCAAGGGGATGCTGACGGATGGAGTTATCGCCACCGACAACTATTCTCTCGTGAGCGGCTCGAACGGGAAGATCTCCAACGGTTGGACGACGACGGCGTCACCCTACTACGGCTCCCTCAACGGGCAGCCCAGCCAGTATGTCGGTTGGAAATATCAAGATCCGACGATTGCCTTCCATCTGGCGAGCGGATCGTTGGTCAGCCAGATCAACCTCTATGTCGCTGCCAATAACTCTCTGGGATTGGTTGGAGCTCCCAGCAACGTGGCCGTGACGATCGGTTCGACAATCCTGGACTCGTCCCAGTACACCGAAACTATTTCTCCCTACACGGGCAGCAATCCTTACGGCTCGAGCACGGATGTCATTACGATCATCCTGAACCAGGCGATCTCTTCGAGCGATCTTTTTACGCTTCAACTGTTCCGAGGTATCCTCGAACAGGATGGCTACGATTATGAGAATACATACTGGAATGCGAGCACCAACACCTTCAACGATCCGCTGAGTGGCTTCCAGGAGAATGCATGGAATACCAAGCTTGAGCCATGGATCATGTTGAGCGAGGTCCAGTTCTTGACCTCAGCAGTCCCTGAGCCCTCTACTTGGATCATGATGATCGCGGGCTTCTTCGGCCTTGGGATCCTATCGTATCGCCGACGTCCGGCCGAAGTCAGGCTCGCCGCTTAATCGTCTCGACGAGCCACTTGCGAAGCCTCCGCGAGACGACCTTTCTTTTCGAAAGCATCGTGCGGCGTGGTCAAACCGGGTGAGATTCCTAGGCGTTCTTGGATTTTGGCTCCGCAGCTCACGCACTATCTCGGTTTGCGGCGATAGGTAATGAACCCAAGCCCGGGAAGCCGAGGATAAGATGGCCAGGTGGAGAGCCTGCCCACGATGGCGAAGTACTTTCCAGGTGACGGTGCCAGCTTTCCATTGACGCGTTAGAAAAAGTGAGTAAGTTTGTAGTCAATAATTTAATTTACATCTGAGGGGCGCGATGAGATTTAATTTAAAATCTGTGGCTATTGTTGGCGCATTGATGGCCGCAACATGTGTGCCGGCCTCAGCAGCGCCGTTCACCGATGGGCTTTTCAACGCACCTCCTGGCTCGGGATCATTCCAGACGGTAGCTGGAGGATCGAGCTTGGGCGCTTGGACCGTTACCGGCGACAGCGTCGATTTCATCGGCAACTATTGGAATGGCCCCTCAGCCACCGGTGGCTACAGCGTCGACCTTAACGGCAACGGCCAGGGTGGCATCACCCAAACCTTCGATCTCGCCGAAGGGAACTATGTTTTGGGGTTCTATCTCTCGGGCAATCCCGATGGTTCTCCCACCGAGAAAAGCGTCAACGTGTCGCTCACGCCGACGACGTCGAACGACATTGCCAATCCCTACACTTTCACGGTTCCTAGTACGTCTCACACCCTAAATTACACATTCTATTCAATCGCATTTAGCACCCTAGGTGGGGCGGAGACTCTGTCATTCGCCAGCAATGACTCTGGTGCGTATGGCGGCGTCATTGGCGGCGTCACGATCTCTGCCGTTCCTGAGCCTTCGACCTGGGCGATGATGATGCTGGGTTTCGCAGGCCTCGGTTTCATGGCTTATCGCCGCCGGGCTGGCGCGGTCCTAGCCGCTTAATCGCGTCAATGACTTCAGATCTGAAGGGCCGCCGAAAGGGCGGCCCTTTTGTTTTAAGCATCCAAAAGCAGTGGCACGAACGCAGGTAAGGTCTTTAAATCCTCGGGAAGCCTATCGTTCGGATCCCGCCTCACCCGCGGTTGCGATCACCGATCACCTGCGGGCGGGCGCGGTGCACTCGAGATTGTTTGCGTCTTTGTCGAGCGGCCGCCGAAGCGAGGATCTGCGCCCGCTGCTGCTGACCATGCGCAAGACCAATCTGGCGCGGCTGCTGCGCGGTCTTCCGGACGGCATGTTCGTCGCGCCGTTCGAGGCGGCCGAGATCGGGCCCGAGCTGTTTGGCGCGGCCTGCAGCATGGGCCTCGAGGGCCTGGTCTCGAAACGACGCGACCGGCGCTATAGCGCCGGCCGGTCGAAGGACTGGATCAAGGTGAAGAACCGGACGCATCCGGCAATGTCGCGGGTAATGGACGCGAAATAAATGATAATTTTAAGACATTGACTAGCAACCTTATTTCCAGCAATATATTAACGCAAGTTAATAATTTTATTTGGAGTTGAAATCATGAGAAGCAAGTTTCTTGCTGCCCTTGCCTTGTTCAGTCTTGTAAGTGGCGCCGCGAGCGCCAGCACAATGAACATCAGCTACTACACAGTACCAAACGCCGATCCCGGCACCGGCACTGACTTCGGCCCATGCTGCTCTTCTCCAGGTCAAGCCACTCTTCCCAACATCGCACTCGGGGCTTCGCTCGGACCGAACGGCCTGCCCATCTCGATAGGCGGCCTTAACCCGGTTGTTGCCGTTGATGCATTTGGTCAGATTCAATGGTGGACCACTTTCCAAAGCTCAAGCGTAATCAGCCTGCCCTATTCTGACACCAGCGTGTATAGCCCAGGCGGCACCGGCAGCAACAACATCACAACCTACCAGACCGCAATCCTCAGCGGCTTAGTTCTCGGTTCAGGTGCCGATGCCAAGCTGACCGTGACTGGTGATGACGATGTATTGGTCTATCTGAACGGCCTGTACGTCGGCGGTACTCCGGGTGTGCATGGCGCGTCGACCGCCGTGGTGGATCTCGGCACGCTCACCAGCGGGACCGATTACTCACTCAAGATTTTCTACGCTGACCGAGCCCGCACCGATGCCGTCCTTGGCATTCCAAGCCTCGATGGCGCCACTGTGAGTTCTGTCCCCGAGCCGTCAACTTGGGCTATGATGATCCTCGGCTTCTTCGGCGTCGGCTTTGTTGCCTACCGCCGGCAAGGCCAAGGGCTTCGGCTCGTCTGAGCAAAACTTTCAATAGACGAAAAAGGCCGCCTTCAAGCGGCCTTTTTCATACTCCTGTGTGGAGGAATGTTTCGAATCAAATCGCTGGGGGGCGAAATGATGAGTGTAACAGATCTTCAAACACTATCGGCTGACGAGCTTTGGCAGCTGCATGAACTTGTCAAAGCGACTCTGTTCGAAAGACTTCAGTCTGAAAGAGATAGGCTGACGCAGCGACTGCAAACGCTCGAGCGGGGAAAACATTTGCTAGGATCTCGCGGCCTGCGTTCCAGAAAAGCTCGAACGGTTGATACCGGAGTCGTCGTACCATTTGCATCGGTGACTTGAATCTGACGGCCTCATTTCTCACCTGCAAAACCGCTTCGCCAGCATGATCGCCATCCGGCTGTGCCCGCGTTCGGGCGCGAGCTCCTCGGCCGCAGCCCGGCTGCCGGCCTCCGCAAGCAACGCATGCGCGCCGGCGCAGAACGCCGGCATCTGCCGGCTCACACGTTCCCGACTGACGATGGCGGCCTCGTGATCGTGCTTGCGCGAGTGTGGGGCGCTAAAGTTGGACACGCCGTCGACGCCAAGCACGACGGCCTCGCCATGGATCGTGAATTGCTGCTCGCGGTTCTTCAGCGCGGCCTCGACGATCCAGGGAAGCGCTTGGTCCAGTGGTTCAGTCGTGACCGTTGCGGGTGAACAGCCGCACACTCTTGCCCTGGCGCTCCACGCGCAGGCGTTAGCCGTCATATTTGATTTCGTGAATCCAGCCGGGCCGGCCGGACTACCTTGGCGGCGGTCGGCAGGCAAAACACCGCGGTGCGGAGCCAGGACCAAGAGCAGGGGGCGGGAAGCCGTGCCAATCGCCGGCAATGCCTAACGGGCGCTGCTACATGCATGGAGGGCCCTTTCGCCGGGGGCACCGAAGGGTAACCAGCACGCGCTCAAGCACGGGCGATACACAGCAGCAGCAATCGCTCGGCGACGGGAAATCTCGGCCCTCGTGCGGGCAGCCCATAGTCTCCTCGGCTCCACGTGACGACAGAGCAGTGCACCTGAACGGGCTTATGGTTCCGTTCAACTCCTTAACAAACATCAAGAATTCCCGCCCCTCTTTAGCGACAGGTGTTGCGGGCTCGCTACAGCGACCCACGCGAGAACAAAGTACGATCTGTCATTACAGGTGGGCGCCGCCCGATTAGTCAAAGTCATTTTTCTGGGGAGACACACATGAACAAGCTTTTGTTTGCCGCAGCCGGACTTCTTGCTTTGGGGTTGTCGGCTCCGGCCAGTGCCGCGGATATGGCGGCGCGTCCTTATACGAAGGCCCCGCCGATGGCTGCGCCGGTTTATAATTGGACCGGGTTTTATATCGGTGGCCATGTTGGGTATGGGTGGGGCCACTCTAACAACGACTCCTTCAGTGGCGCGGGCGTTCTTCTCGACACCACGACGAGCAATTCGAATGGTGTCTTTGGTGGTGGCCAGATTGGCTACAACTGGCAGTTTTCGCCGAACTGGTTGTTCGGCGTTGAGGCCGATGGCTCCGTTAGCGACATCAAGGGCACGAGCGCTAATTGTTCTGCGACAGGTTGTGCATCAGCATTCGGCAAGACCAAAGACTTTGGGACGGTTCGCGGCCGCCTCGGCTACGTCATTAACAACGTCCTCCTTTACGGGACTGGTGGCTGGGCTTGGAGCGAAACCAACACTGACAGGACCATTACTTGCGTCGTCGCAGGTGGCGGCATCTGTCCTGGTGGGCCGAGCCCGTCACCTCTGACGGGAGCAGTTGCATCGACCTCCGGCTTTAACAACGGTTGGGCTGCGGGAGCTGGTGTCGAATGGATGTTTGCGCCGAACTGGACTGCCAAAGTGGAATACCAGCATCTGCAATTCGACAACGTCTCTCGGGATTACAACTATCCCGGGTTTGCAGCTGCCTTTCGGCACGTCGAGTCGGATAGCCACATCGACACAGTTCGTGTTGGCGTGAACTACATCTTTGGCGGTCCGAGCCTCGCCAGGTACTGAGCAATTCTGAGTTGTAGGATGAAGGCCGGCTCTAAGAGCCGGCCTTTATTTTTTGAGAGATTCTGACCTGCCCCTGCCGATTTCCTCCAGTTGAAGTTAGAGTCCGGCCTTCTGAAGGACGGACAGATGAAGCGAGCCAGGTTTACGGAAGAGCAGATTATTGGCGTGCTGCGTGAGCATGAGGCAGGTGCGAAGGCTGCCGATTTGGCGCGGAAGCATGGCGTTCTCTGAAGCGACGCTGTACAATTGGAAGACGAAGTTCGGCGGAATGGACGTCTCCGAGGCCAAGCGGTTGAGGCAACTCGAGGACGAGAACGCCAAGCTGAAGAAGCTGCTGGCCGAGCAGATGCTGGATGCTGCGGCACTACGCGAGCTTTTGTCAAAAAAATGGTAGGGCCCGTCGCCAAGCGCGAAGCCGTCGCGCACCTGCAGGCCGTCATGGGTCTGTCGGAGCGGCGGGCCTGCAGCATCGTCGGCGCTGACCGCAAGATGGTTCGCTACCGATCGTGCCGACCGCCGGACACCGAGCTACGCGGCCACTTGCGCGAGCTTGCCAATGCCCGTCGGCGGTTCGGCTACCGCCGGCTGTTCGTGCTGCTTCGCCAGGAGGGCGAGCCGTCCGGGTGGAACCGGATCTACCGTCTGTATCGAGAGGAAGGCCTCAGCGTGCGCAAGCGCCGGGCTCGCCGCCGCGCCGTGGGCACCCGAGCGCCGATACTGGTCGAGGCTCGGCCGAACGCCCGGTGGTCGCTGGATTTTGTCCACGACCAGTTCGCCAGCGGCCGTCGCTTCCGGGTCCTGAATATCGTCGATGACGTGACCCGGGAATGTCTGGCAGCCATCCCCGACACCTCGATCCCGGGGCGGCGGGTGGCACGCGAACTGACGGCGCTGATCAATCAGCGCGGCAAGCCGGGCATGATCGTCTCCGACAACGGCACCGAATTCACCTGCAATGCCATGCTGGCCTGGTCGGAGGAGAACAAGATCGACTGGCACTTCATTGCGCCGGGCAAGCCGATGCAGAACGGCTTCTGTGAAAGCTTCAACGGCCGGATGCGGGACGAGCTTCTCAACGAAACCTTGTTCTTCGGCCTCGATCACGCCCGCGCCAAGATTGCGGATTGGGTCGGCGACTACAACGGCCAACGCCCGTATTCCTCGCTTGGCTATCTGACCCCTGCGGCCTATGCCGCCTACCTCACCGCAACGTGCGACGGCTGCGCAACCCCGACCAGCTCCGCCGATCGCACGTTGCTCACACCGCGCCAAACGGCGTAACATCCGCCGAGACTCTAACCGCTATTGGGTGAAACTTCAGGGGCAGGTCAATTCAAATGACCAAAACTTACCGAAAAGTCATCCCCTCGAACCTCGCTAACGAGCTAAATGTGGCGTTCGCTTCAGCTGAACCTCACACGATTTGCCAAGCAATTGGCAAGGCACTTGCCGACTTCAATATCTCCGAAATGGCAAAGGAGACCGGCTTACAGCGGCAGAGTATCTATCGTGCCTTCCAAACCCACGCACAACTTCCGAACTTTAAAACTGTACTCGCTGTGCTCACTGCTATGGGTTTGCAGCTCAAGGTGGCACCCAAGCGCGAGCGGACCACGGCACGAACGGAGTAGTCCAACGCTTCAGGTTGGCGGGCTTTGCCTGCGCTCAAGGTTGTGACGAACACCACCGCCAACAGCACGCCTGACTTCGAGCGGGGCAACCAACGGCTAGACTAGCGATCAGAGGCCGCCTCAGTTGGCGGCCTTACTGACTTTCGGCGCCGCCCTCACTGTGTCATCCGGCCTGCAATATTAACCCCCTAAGCCGGGGGATCGGCGTCCAAATTTGCAAGCGGATTGACATCATGTACCGTTGCGCGCGCTCAAACGCTCAAACAAAAACCCCAACTCGGGATTGAAGCCTGAGCTGGGGTTCGGATTTGAGCTGGCTTGTCCGGCTTAGCGAGGAGGTGGGGGAGGCTGTCCGTTCAGGCCCGCATGGCTGACGCGGCCCGCTTACGACGATAGGTCATGAAGCTGAGACCGCTGAAGCCCAAGAGCATCAGGGCCCAGGTGGACGGTTCCGGCACCGCAGCGGCGATTGGCGGCGGGTTCGACGACACATGCCCGGTAATGGGATCCTTGGCGTCAAGCGAGTACAGGTAGATGTCGTCGATCGCCAAATTAAATGAGCCGCCATTATAACTAATGGTCTGGGCGTTGCCAAAGTCGATCTCGACGACGCCGAGGCCGAAGAAAATCAAACCAACTAGGTCCGCGCTGAAAATGCTCGAGCCCGCGCCAGGCGAGGTAAAGGAGACTTTAAGGTCAAACTTGGTGGCTGAGGGGTCGTCGAACAGGAGATTCTGAAGCGACATGCTGCCGAGGTTAAGGCTCGGTCCCGACTGGTTCGTAGCCGTCGTCCCCTTGAAGTTAAGCCCGCCTTCACCCCGCACCGCGCCGCCGGTGGAGGCCGTCGGAGAGGACGGCGTGCAGCTCGTGCTAGTGAAGCAACCGGTCGTAGAATAGTTGTACACAACCGTCGCCTCGCTTGGTGCGCTCCAGATGAGCGTGGTGGCGGCCAAGCCAGCCCAGATCGTCTTCTTCATGCCTGTATCTGCCCGTTTGTATTTTTTAGTTTAATTTTTATTTAAGTCGCAATTTTCCGTAGGCCGATTCCGGAGGTGGGTCAATGGTTGGAGAAAAAACAGTGTTAAAATCGCAGTCCTAAGCGGGCATGTTGCCCGTTCTGTGAACCGACAGTCATATTTTCGCATTGCAGCGCGTCAGCGGCCATCGCATTTGGTCGAGTCCGGCCGGTTTCTCAACGTCCCGGGGTAAGAAGGAGACCGCCCGAGGGGCGGTCTCTTGTGTGTTATGTGGCTGGGAAGAGCTCAAGCCGCGTTGAGGGCGCTACCGACCTGCTTACGACGATAGCCAAGGAAACCGACGCCGGCGAAGCCCAGGATGATCATTGCCCAGGTCGAGGGCTCGGGGACGGCGCTTGTAATAGTCGCCGAGAAGGTGGCATCCCTGAAATTAACGGATGTCCAAACGGGTCCGTCGGCGAGGACATTTGCAAACACCATAGTTCCAAGGTTGGGGATGGAGTTAGAATTGCAGCCGGCGAACGGCAAGCAATCCGCCACGGTCGCCAAACCGCTGTCGTTGGCGATTCCATATGTGCTCAAGAACGCGACGTAGGTCTGGCCTTTCGTAACGTTGGCACCCACGGGCGAGAAGTCGAGAAGGCCGGCTGCACCTGAAACCACCGGGCTCTGCCAAAGAAACGCGGTCGCCTTGGAGCCGTCCCACGCATACACCGCGCCATACAGCGAAGGGATGGTCGAGCTGTTCAATGTGAACTGAAAATCGGTAAGCACCCCAGTGATTGAAGCTGTGAAAGTCTGCCCGACAAATTGTGTCTGCTGGCCACCGACTGAGGCCCCGGAAAGATACAGAAGACTGTCGTTGTTCGTTGGATTGCTGATAACATCAGCTGAAGCGGGCATTGCATGGGCCAGAAATCCTGCGACTGACAGTCCAGCTACTTTACGAAACATAGGAATAACTCCCCTTTTCTAGAGTGGGGGAGACGTCGCACGCGGGTTCCATGTCCTTGATGACAGTCGGGCGACGTATGCTTGGGCAAATCGCCGCAGTCTAACAACGACGTTTGCAAGACAGTCGCTTGTGGTTCACATCGCAAGGCTAGACTTTTGTAGCGGTCGGGGTCTCTTCCTCTAACATTTGTTGTGCGCTGTCTGCGATCGCGTTCGCCAATCTGTTCATCTTCATAAACGGCCGTTCATGCGGCGATGTGTGTGACCGAGTTCACCAGAAAACGATTTGACGCAAAAGCTGCCACGGCGTTAGGCTTCTTGCCAATACCGAAAAAGGGAATTTGCCGCGCACGTTCGAATTCGTGCGCCTGGAGTGCCGCGTGAAGTGGCGCTTTTGGGTTGATCGTGGTTTGAATTTTACCTGGTGAACGGGGTCACGGGAGTTTGATCGAACCCGCATAGTGCGTTTTGTGACAGACGTTTGCATTCGTTACGCCTAGTTTGCTGGCCTTGGTATGCGTTTTGCTTCTCGTTAGACCTTGGAGAGTTTCATGAAGGACGCATTTCAGAAGGAACGCAAACCCCGTGAGTTGAAGAAGGCCAAGCGGGCGCCGAAGAGGGCTCCGGCTATTGAGACTATCGCGGAGCGCTATTTTGAAGTCTTGCGTTTGAGACAACGCGTTCTCGAGGCAGATGCTTGGCGTGTTGGTCGGCACTAGGGAATTGGCAAGATGCGTACGCTTTACGTCACCTCGCTTGTGGTTGGTATGGTGGCCTGGCTTTGGGCGCTGACCACGGGAATTGTTTGGATCCTTGGCGCATAGCAAGCGTCGGACAAAAAAAGACCGCCCGAAGGCGGTCCCTCGCAAGGCGGTCTTTCGGTTGCGTTGATGCGCAGAATAATCAGAGTGCGCTGAGCGCGACCTGGTTGCGCCGGCGATAAGCGAGGAAGCCGACTCCGAAAAAGCCCAAAAGCATCATGGCCCAGGTCGAGGACTCCGGAACGGCCGAAACCGTACCGTCAACGAACAAGCGGACGCCTTCGCCGTCCGCGGCTAGCCAATCGGACGAAGCGGCAGCCAGGTACTGAAAGAAGTCAGCGCTCGCGACATCGTCGTTGTTTTGACCGATGCCCGCTGTGCCGGTTGCGCCAAACAAGCCCGATCCGAAAACGATTCCATACGTGCCCGGAGCGAGCGTCAAGGACAGCGAACCCGAGACATCTTGGATTTGGCTCGGCATAGACAAGATCGTGTGGCCGAGTGCGATACTTGCCAAGTCCGTTGGCGATCCGGCAGGAAGCGACGTGGACGATGCGAGCGGCACGATGGCACCAAAAATGGTGCCGTAGGAATATGCGCCGAATTGAGCACCTATCGAATTGATCATGGTCTGCTGCGTGACCGTGAAAGACGCGCCAATATACCGACCGTCGTAGATACTATAATCGCCCAGATCCGTCCCGGTAAACGTACCCGTTTCAAAGATGGTGTCGGCTTTGGTTGGCGCGGCGAGCACGGGCAACAAGCACAGCGACAAAACCAGTTTTTCGATAACTCTCACTTTCAGGCTCCCTCAATTGCGGCGGCATGGAAAAGCTATTGAGGGCGTGTGACAGTGGGTTGAATGCGGCGCTGCATGTTATGCATGGGGGCCATTCGATCTTTATTCGGGTCGTCGCCCCGACGAGTAGTGACTCCGCCAATTGAGCTAACGCCTTCCAGGCAGCGGCCGCTCAATAATTGATGGACGTCTGCGCGAAGATGCCCTCGGCGCGCTTGTCGCCGGCAAGCCTGAAGCGGTATTGCAACGTCAGCTCCCAATATGAGGGAGGCGCTACATATTTTGTCTCGCCAAACCAATAGCGGATCGAGCCACCAACTCCGGCGGAATAGGCGTCGCGGACCGCGAATGAATCGTCGTAGCTGGCAGCTATAACAGCGTGTGGGAAGAACACGAGGTTTTTGCTGATCGGATCCAGCCGGAAGCTGTGACCAAAGCGTCCCTCAAACAGCCCGACCAGCTGTGTCTTCTCAAAAAAACGGTCGACCTCCGTGTAAATATACCAGGTCGGCCAGTGGGTATCGATTGCACGCAAGTCGGTGCCGACCGTGTAGGAATAGGCTGCTCTAAGTAGCGTATCGTCGCGGGCCGCGTCGCCGAGCCTGAACAGCTTGTCGACCTCGAGGACAAGATTGTGATCAGAGAACGGTTTCCACCGCGCGCCGGCCATGCCCTGTGTTGTGCGCAGACCGGTGGGGCCACCCGACTCGTCGTAGAGGGTCTCGAACATCCGGCCGAAAACCTCGAACAGAGCGCCATTGCGATTTCCGAACGCTTCGGGCCGGTAGTAAATTTCCGATCCGAATTGGGATGTATACGTACTTGCTGGCGAGTTGATCGTCAGGAAGGGATTGGGAGCTGATCCCACCTTGCCGTAGGAGATCGAGCTGTTGACCCCCCATTCGCGGGTTAGATCGGCAACTGTCCGCCTGGTCTCGAACAGTTTCTGATCATCGATATTGATCCGCCCGTCCGCTTTTGCATCAATCCCTTCTTTTAGATAGGCAATAGCCTTAGGATTCTGAAATTGCCGCATCGCCGTGTATCCGGCATCGATGGTCGCCCGGGGAGGGAGTGCAGCATCGGCTTTTGCGCGATCGAATAGCTCCAGCGCCACCTTATCGTTGCCGACTGCAACGCCGATGTAGGCAACGTCTGCGTCCCTGATCGATCGGAGCTGGCCGCGAGCGATTGCTGCATCGAAGATCGCCCTTGCTTCGGGCTTCCGATCGAGCTCCAGGAGCGTGTTGATCTGGGCCTGGATGGTGCCGTCCCGTTGAACGTTCGTCACCGACAGGCGCTCCGCGGCTTTGAAGTTGCGCAAGGCATCTTCCTTGCGGCCCAACGCTTGATAGGCGTAGGCGCGTCGGATGCTGAATTCATAGTCCAGGCCTGTGCGCGGAATGGAGCGCAGCGCCCGTTGCGGATGCTTGGTCTTAAGCGCGGTGTCGACCAGTGCGAGACGGACATTTCGAACTTGCTTACCTGGCAGCCCTCGAGCAAGTGCAGTCTCCCAATCCGCCATCGCGCCTTTGTCATTTCCGATGCGTCCCCGCGCAAATCCACGCTGGGCGTAAATCTCTGCGTTAGCCACGCCTTCGGCGATCGCACGGCTTGCTGTGGCTTCGGCCTCAGCCGGCCGACCGGCCGTCAGCTGCAGATTGATCAGCAACAGTCGGGTGCTGGCGATTTCGGGGGTGTCCGCGACCGCTTTCTTGGCTTCCTCGATCGCAAGACCGTAGTTTTTGGCGCGGCTGGCCTCATATGCCTTTCCTGCCGCTTCGATGCCCTCGGCCTTCTTATCTATGGGGGTAGCAACGCTTTGAACGAGCGGCGCCTGCAGACTGCACACTGAGCCATATGGCGTATCGCGGCAATCTTGCACGGGCATCGGCATGAGCTTGCCGTCGCCCTTCAGCGTCGCCTTGCCCTCAACAACTCCATCAGCGTCGCCGATCCGCGTGACCGCCAGCGGGTCCGTTTTGGGATAGGGCTGAAGCAGGCTCTGAACCGCGCGGACGTCGCCGGACGCAAGCGCTGCGTCGGCCGCAATCAATCGGATCTGCTTTTTCTCGCTGTCGGTGAGATCGGGAAGGCCAAGCGCCGCATTGAAATCTGCCACGGCAAGGGTCCGATTGCCGAGCTTTTGGTAGATATAGGCCCGCCAGACGACCGGCACGTAATTGCCGGGATCGAGCTTGATCGCCTCCGAGGCAGTTTCCACGGCGCCCGCAAGACTATTGTCGGCGAGCTGGGCTGCGAGCAAGAGCAGGCGATAGGACATTACCTCAGGCCCGTATTCTACGGCCTTGCGGGCAGCGCGAATGGCGGCCTTGGGGTCACCTCGTTCCAGCGCCTTGTAGCCTTCGCCAGCCGGCTGCTGCGCAAGGCGCTGACGAATGCTGGCTTGTCGCGATTCCAGTTCCTGGTTCGCGGAAAAGACTGCAAGCGCCGCCGTGGTCGCTTGCTCAGCCGACGCGAGATTTCCTGCGGCAACGAGCGAGTCGATCAGCAGCAATCGCAAACGGAGGATATCAGGCCGCAAGCCAACCGATGCGGCAGCTTCGCTTGCGGCCGCCTGGTAGTTGCCCTGTCCAAACGCCTTATATGCCTTTTCGGCAGAGGTGTAGGCCTCGCCTTCGAGCGGACGATCCGGATCCGCGGTTTGGGCGCCGGCCGGGCAGAACAAGACAAGCGAAAGCAGAAGGCCGCCAACGGCGGCCCGCAGCTTACGTCGTCCCAGACGTTCTGCGCCCCAAACGGTCATGGCCCCCACAGGCGGATAAAAATAACGTCGTATAGATTAGCGGAGGGGGCGATCTGGCGGAACCGGAATTTGATGTCCGACTGCAACAACATCTTCAAAAGTCATGCTTTTCCGAGACGTGTTGCGCAATTGCTGCGGTAATTGCCCTGCAGATTCAGACAGCAAACTACCCGTCAGGGAAAATTAAGCTTCTCATCGATTTTTCAAAGCACCGGTAACCTTGGTTCGCCACTCGACGGGGCTCGAAATACTTGACTGAGACCATTCGCCAACGGCGTCGGGACCATTCTGAATTTGCGCCTCGTTGAATTGCCAGACGAGATATCTGACCGAAGACGTGAACTCCGCTGATTGGAGAAATTGCACGAGCGTGGCCCAAGGCCCGACATCTCCAGGATTCCACTTCAAGGCGACCGGCCTGTCGATCCTGTTCGACAGGCGCTGCGGAAAGCCGAAATAGGGTTGCACGAAGCTGTTGCCGACCACAGCGACTGAGGAGGGATCTGCGTCTAGCAGCCCGGCCGCAGGTTTGGTGGCGGCCCGGATGACGTAGGCTTCCGGGCCAATGGCCCGCTTCCGTTCCGGCGGAAGGAAATTGGCGGCCAGGTCGCCAAGATGGCGGTCGTTCATCCATTCGCCGAGCTGAGTTCCAGTTCCGGCGTTGCCGGGAAGCGGCCCCTGGGCGGTAATCACACCGGCGATAAGGTCCGCAGTTGCTTCAGCAGCGAAAGTCGTCCAGTGAAAATCGGTGCGGTAAAAAACCTCCTTCTTACCGGCCATGACCGTCTTGAAGGCATCGCGAATATCGGGCGCATTGACCCCCGCAGCGCGGAGCGCGGTTAGCTCTCGATCATAACGTCCCCGAACGACGTCCGACATTGCTGATCCGTCGGGAAGCAGGCTTTCGTAGTAACGTGGCTTAAGCGGCACTATTGCCACGAGCAATTTGACGTTTTTCTGCGCCAGCAAGCGTCCCGCATCCGAAATAAGCTTGATGGACGATTGCTCGGCGTCAGGGCGGGCTATTGTGAGGCTCTCCCATCCGGCAAAGAGCCAATTGGATTTTCCCTCGAGGACCGCATCGCGCGCCACCGCGAATGGCGCGAGAACAAAAAACGCAGCTGCAGAGGCCACCATCAATCGGATCACGCTCGGCCTCACTGGATCACCTGATTTGGCGCATGAAGTTTTTTTCGGCTTCGCTCGGCGAGGAGACCAAAGACCGCATCGGCCACTCCCATATCACAGCCTTGACCTTCTCCAAGCTGCCGGCTTGCTTGTCGAGGGTCTCGATCAGCGCGCCGGCGAAGCCTCCGCCTGGCTGGCTGACTTGCGCCACCTCTCTGGCGAGAGAGGTTTCGAGATATTCAAAGAATCCCGAGTTTAACGAGAAGGAAGACCCGGCAAGAATGATCTGCGGTTCGGGCGTGTCGTCAAGCAGCCCGCCTGATCGCGAGATATCCACCCTAACCTCTCGCTCTTGCTCGGGCACCGGCGCGAGCAAATGTGGCGCTTCGGTCAATCCGGACAGTCGCGCGAGGTCGCCCGTGCGCTGTCGAATGGACCCGTCCACAAGTTTGACTGCATCTCCACCGGGATCGAGCGTGCGAGCGAGAGCCTGTGCGATCTGCTCGGCCGCAAAGCGTGCGCCGGTCTGATCCCAGTGAGTGTCTGTCTTCCAATAGCCTGGCTTCGGCCAGTGATTGCGAAGGTCAACGACAAGCGCGCCGTCGACACGGGCGAGCTCGCTCCAGAATTGATCTCGTAGCCGTGATTGCGTCGCCCTGATGCCACAGAGCTTGTCTTCGACCTGGTCTGCCTTGTCGGGTACTGGGACAATAACGAGGCGCGCGCCCGAGCGCTTGACTGCTCGGACCAGCCGCTGCAGCATTTCTGCACGGAGCGCCATGTTGTCGTGATCGTGGCGTTCGGCTCGCAGTTCTTCCATGGTGTATAGCCAATCACCGCACCCGGCGCGGACCTGTGGCCCGGCGTCGCCCAGTACCCGATACTCCAGCCCCGTCACGAGGCCGTCCAGCGCGGTGCTTCTCGGCACTGCTGCAAAGATCGCTTTGTCGATTTTCTGCGCGAAGCGACCGTCGGTTAGATCTTTCTCGGTCGTCGTTCTCAACACTTCGCCGAGTGCTTCGTGACCTTTAGTCAGCACCGCGGCTAAGCCCGAGAAGATCACTGCGAATACGAGAAAAGTCCTGATCATCACGCGCCCCTAGAACTGGAAATACAGGAAGGGAATCACGGTGCGGCTTTGCATCGTCCACAAGGCGCAGAGCCACAGCAGCAACGCCAATTCGAATGGTGGACGTGCGATATAACGGCGCAACGGGTAGTCGGGCAGCGCCGGCTCGTAGACCACGAGGAGACTTAGGCAAAGAGTCAGTAGTTCGGTTGGCCTGGCCGCCGCAATCATAGGTGACGACAAGGACAGCCCGTTAAATCCAAGGAGCCCCGACATCATCGTTTGGGCTACCTGCCAGTCCTGGGCACGAAACAGCAGCCATCCGATCATGACGAAAACCATTGTCAGGAGATGGGCGATGAGGACCGGGATTGCGGGTGCACCGGCGGCGCTCCAGAGCCGCGCCGCGATCAACCCCAGCCCATGCCAAACGCCCCAGACAAGAAAGGTCCAGCTCGCGCCGTGCCAGAGGCCGCCGAGGGCCATGGTCACCAGCAAGTTGAAATAGGAGCGAACCCTGCCAACGCGGTTTCCCCCAAGCGGAATGTACAGGTAGTCGCGGAGCCAGCTCGACAAGCTGATGTGCCAGCGTCGCCAGAACTCAGCGATCGATCTGCTTAGATAGGGATTGTCGAAATTCTCCGGAAACTTCAAGCCGACCATCAGGCCGAGCCCGATGGCCATGCTGCTGTAGCCAGCAAAATCGAAGTAGAGGTGCAGCGCGTAGGCGGCCACGGTCAAGGTGACATCGGCCATGCTGGGATTCGGTAGCGAATAGCCGGCATCGACGAGCGGCGCGAGCGTATCTCCGAGAAGAACCTTCTGCGCAAAACCGAGCATGAAACGGCGCCATCCTTCGGTGAACTCCGAAAGGTTGAAGGAGCGTGATGTCAGTCGTTCCGCGACCGACTGGTAGCGCACCACGGGACCTGCGACGAGATGGCCAAACATAGTCTGATAGGTGGCGTAGTTAACGAGGCTTGGTTCAGCCGCAACCGTCTTTCGGAAGAGGTCCACCGAGTAGGAAATCGCGCCGAACACGAAGAATGAGAGCCCGATGGGCAACGGAATCGCCGTCCAAGGTCCGATCGGTGCACCTATGGCCCGCGCGCTTTCAGCGAGAAGGTTGACGTATTTGAACCAGATCAGGCTAGCGATGGGCGCAAGGATAGCGGCGAGTAGTGCGATCCGACGTTCGCGGCCTGCGCTTCGGACGATCCAGAGGCCCGTTCCCCAAGACCAGCACGCGATGGCCATTAGGAGCGGGAGAAAATCGAGCCGCCACCACCCATAGAATATCAGGCTGAACAGGAGGATTGTGGCATTGCGGAATCGGGCAGGGACTATCGCATAGACGAGCAGAAACAGAGGCAGAAAAAGAAAAACGAAGGAATCGCTGACGAACACCATCGATGAGCAGCCTAGCGCTCCCGATAGGGTTCGGTCTCATCCAATTGGCCGGTGAGACGAAGTCGCTCGGAATCCTTGCGAAGCAATATGCTGTAGTAGTCGCCGGCACGCAGTTGAGGGAGTGTGAGGGAGGCATTGGTCTCGCCGCAGGAGCCTTCGAGCTTTGCGGTTACTGGGTTGATGGTGCGAGACCGAACGGAGGCAAACGGGGTTTGCTGAAAGATCGTTGGGCCGTCTGTAATTTTCAGCGTAGCCGTACAACCAGGGGCGAGATTGAAGAAGCGCAGCTTGGCTTTCAAGCCGTCGCTGGAGCTCTGGCCCTCGTCGATGGCATGGACGGTCCAGGCCGAGTTTGTTTTTGAGATCACCAGGGTCAGATACGCCTCGGCGCCCGGCACGAGATCTTTCGAAACTGTAGAGCCCTCGACCAAAAGGTTCAGAGGCTGATCTCCTGGAACAGCGCGGTATGAGCTAGTTCCTGTTGCCTCACTCATCTGCAGGTCCTGCGAATTGATCTGAACCCGAGGGACGTCGCTGTCGGACGCAGTAACAACCCTTATGTACGCATATCCTGGCGGCGGTTTGGTCGCATAAAGGCGACCGATGTCCTGCGCGCGGCTCGGAGCGGCGACGACGATTGTCAGCGTCGCGAGCAGTGCGGCAAAGCTGCACGACCGTTCACGACGGTGACCGCAGAAAAGTGAGGAGATGGCCATATTCAGATTTGGATAGGTGGATCGAGCCTCATCTACATAGCATCCAACCTATGGGAGCGAAAATCCGAACTAGCCATGTCGTTTGTCGCATGGGAAACGGAATTGGTTAGCAAGACCTTTCGAAAGGTCTCCCTGGATTCTTCTGCGGTGGTCGATCACAATCCGACAAGCTGCGGAGTTGCGTGGGTGAAGGGGGCAGCCCCGTCCGGGTGCCGTTCGGATAGTTGATGTGGCAAATTCATCGCAGCGGGGGCGTGGCAGCGGCCAGACAGCCCTGAGCCGGCCTCGGCAGCCTTGTCCTGTGGATGAGAGGCCATTAAGACTATTGGCCGCAGGCGACCATGAATCGGTCGGATCAGAGGGGCAAGACAATGGTGAAACTGGCTGGAGCAATCGCCGGTCTTTCGATGTTGCTGGTGGGAGGGGCGTCCGCGGCCCCGCTTCTGGCCCAAACCGCCACGGTCCATTCCAATTCGGCGCTCGAGCAAGTCAAAGTGATCTGCGACGAGGGTGGGCGCTGCTACCGCCCGCCAGTCCGCAAGCCGGTTGCTCGCTGGGTCTATGGAGACGGCAATTTCTACGGTCCATTTGATGGTCCCGGCTACTATGGCAATCCGCGGCTGAAGTATCGGGTATTTCCTTACTTTTGGTGGTAATGGACCGCGATTGGCGCGCATGATTAGCCTTGGTCGGCCCCATCGACGGGCATTCTCATAGCCCTGGAGGTTTGCGATGACCGATTTGTTCACCCCCAGACGGCGGACTTTGTCCTTGGGCGGAGCGATCTGCGGCGCTTTCCTGTGCACGGCCATGGCAGCGATAAGCCCGGCGCACGCCGCCGAGAGCGGAACATCGGCCTCCACTTCCGAAGCTGCACCTTCGACCCCGCTCAACGATTTTCGCAGCCAGCTTGGCGATGTCCGCAAGAACCTTGAAGGCGTCAACGCGAGGATCGAGGAGAAGGCGAAGACGATAGAATCCCTGTCCAAGCCTGACGCCGCGAAGCAGCAGGTCGAGGAGCTTCAAGCTCTGATCTCCCAGACCCTGGGTCTGGTCGCGGACAATGGTCAGATTGCGAGGCTTGGTGCCCTCGCCTTGGGATATGCTCGCTCCAAGCAGGAGCAGATGCGCAACGATACCAAGTTTACGCCGTCAGAACGGCAGGCACTGCAGAAGCGCTGGGATCAGAACGTTGCCGAAATGGTGAAGGCGACGGATGAATTAGCAAAGGCAAGCAGCGAATTCACCCAGCTCTTGAAGACCGTGCAGACCCGGGGCGACTATGCGGCCGAAGTGCTGGAAGTCGAAAACGCCGACGAGATGGTCAGGGTCGTTCGTAATCTCGCCGGCGACGTGAGAGGAGCTTCGGAAGGGTTGAGGCTCTTCATCCGCAGCCTCACACCACCGGAGTCATGAGGCTGAGGCTGACCCAAGCCGTCTTGCTGGTTGTTGGAGTGGGATTGACCGGGTGTGACTGGCACGAAGAAACCGGCTTTGTGGAGGTGAAGAAGAGCTTCGCCACGCTGGCGACCGGCGACATTCTGATCTTGAACTCGACGACGCTCGATCTCGGTGCCCGGAGCAGTCTGGTGGTCCGGCAGCCCACCGGAACTGCAAGCATTCAGATCAAGCACGGCGAGACAAGTCGAAAACTCTGCGAATTTGCGGTTCGGAAGAATCGCGTGGTGACCGTGTCGCTGGCGGCAGCTAACGGCTCCCTCCGGTGCTCGGTGCAGTCGTAAGGCTGCTTGATGCCACAGACGTCTCCTGGCTCCAGCAATCGGCAACGACCGATATTGGATAGATTGCCAAACTCGGCGAGTAGCCCGTTTTGGCTGCATACGCAGCGGCATTGACCGATATATAATGGCCCTGACATTAAATTGAGCTATTGACGCTGCTCTGAAAAATCGCAAATAATACAAATTATTTAAGTTTCGGGTATTAACCTTGTTCGGTGCTGGAAGCTTATTCGGGGGCGTCGTATCGAGATGGCTCATGATGCTGTCTCGGAGCCGCTGCTGGGGGTCTGCCATCCGCGGACCGTCGCAGGCCCGACTCCACGCCGCAAACGCGCATGGCGGAGCCATAGTGGGCCAGGCAGCTTTGCAACTCTCCCATCTGCGACGCCTTCAGCAGGCGCTCGAGAAGATTGCGACCGACCTCGATGAAATTGAGGGGCGCTCCCACGCACGCCTTCGTCACATAGCTAAGGACCTGAACGACGCCGGTCCGGCGCGCAGCCTTGAATCCTGCGTTTCCAACTTCGAAATCGCGGTCAGAGGCCGCTTGGTGAATTAAGCTGTCCGTTGGGCACTGGCTCAGTGCCGCAGTCGGCTCCTCACACCCCGTGGACTCGCTCAGTGCCTTCGACGAGCGGCTTCAAGGGCATGGTCGCGTCCTTTAATTTCCAAGGATCAGGCCGTTATTTCCAAGGATCAGGCCGTTAAGGTACATTTCTGACAGCCGTGCGGCTCGCCTGAATGTCGCGTGCACAGGCAGTTAGAGAGCGGTACAAAGCTAGCAACGTTTTAAAGCCTAGCGAGTTTTTGTATGCGCATCGCGATGATCGGCACGGGTTATGTGGGACTGGTGTCCGGAGCTTGCTTCGCAGATTTCGGTCACGACGTCACCTGCGTCGACAAGGACGAGAAGAAGATCGCTAGCCTTCATCGCGGCGAGATTCCGATCTACGAGCCGGGCCTCGACGAACTGGTCGCGACCAACGTCGTGGCCAAGCGACTGAGCTTCACCGCCGACCTGTCAAAGCCGGTTGCCGATGCCGACGCGGTGTTCATCGCGGTCGGCACACCCTCGCGTCGCGGCGACGGCCACGCCGATCTCTCCTACGTCTACGCTGCGGCGAAAGAGATCGCGCAGTCGCTGTCCGGCTTCACCGTCGTGGTGACGAAGTCGACCGTGCCGGTCGGTACCGGCGACGAGGTCGAGCGCATCATCCGCGAGGCCAATCCCAAGGCCGACGTCGTCGTCGCCTCCAATCCGGAATTCCTGCGCGAGGGCGCGGCGATTCGCGACTTCAAGTTCCCCGATCGCGTCGTCGTCGGCACGTCCGACGAGCGTGGCCGCAAGGTGATGGGCGACATCTATCGCCCGCTGTCGCTGAATCAGGCGCCGCTGATGTTCACAGAACGCCGTACCGCCGAGATGATCAAATACGCCGCGAACGCGTTTCTCGCGACCAAGATCACTTTCATCAATGAGATCGCCGATCTCTCCGAAAAGGTCGGTGCCAACGTGCAGGAGGTCGCACGCGGCATCGGCCTCGACAACCGCATCGGCACAAAATTCCTGCATGCCGGTCCGGGCTTCGGCGGCTCCTGCTTCCCGAAGGACACCAAGGCGCTAATCAAGATCGCGCAGGACTACGATGTGAGCTTGCGCATCGTCGAATCCGTGCTTGCGGTCAACGAGAACCGCAAGCGCGCGATGGCGCGGAAAGTAAGCCAGGCGCTCGGGGGCTCCCTGCGCGGCAAGACCATTGCCGTGCTCGGCCTCACCTTCAAGCCAGATACCGACGACATGCGCGACGCGCCGTCGATTCCGCTGGTAACCGGCCTCCTCGACATGGGCGCGAAGGTGAAGGCGTTCGATCCCGTCGGCATGGAGCAGGCCAAGGGCGAGCTGCCGAACATCATTTATAGCGAGGATGCATATTCTTGCGCTGAAGGCGCCGATGCGCTCGTTATCGTCACTGAATGGGCGCAGTTTCGCGGTCTCGACCTCGATCGTTTGAAGGCAATCATGGCGCAGCCCATCGTCATTGACCTCCGAAATATCTACCGGCCTGAAGAGATGGCCGCTGCTGGATTCGTCTACGAGAGCGTCGGTCGGCCCTTTCGGGGTTAGTGCCACCGCGCTGGCCGACTGAGGGACGCGTAGGTCGGATCTTCGTCCGACTTCTACAGAAGAGCTTCAGTTCAATCGTGAGGGTCATTGCTCTTCGGTTCTTGAAGGAACTTCCGTAGACCGCGTCCGTCCTGCTCGGCGCGATCACGCGGGGCAGGGCGCTCGGACGGATCGCGGCCAAGCTTGGACTGCAACTCGACGAGGTCGGTGAAGACGTCGGCCTGACGGCGTAGCTCATCGGCGATCATCGGCGGCTGGCTGGCGATGGTGGAGATCACCGTGACCCGCACACCCCGGCGCTGCACGGCCTCGACCAGCGAACGGAAGTCGCCATCACCCGAGAACAGCACCATCTGGTCGATGTGCTCGGCCAGCTCCATGGCATCGACCGCAAGCTCGATGTCCATGTTGCCCTTGACCTTGCGGCGGCCAGAGGCGTCGACGAACTCCTTGGTCGCCTTGGTGACGACTGTGTAGCCGTTGTAGTCGAGCCAGTCGATCAGGGGACGGATCGAGGAATATTCCTGATCCTCGATGATCGCCGTGTAATAGAAAGATCGCAACAGCGTCCCGCGGCTCTGAAATTCCTTCAGAAGGCGCTTGTAATCGATATCGAAGCCTAGAGTTTTCGCCGTTGCGTAAAGATTGGCCCCGTCGATGAAGAGCGCGATCTTGTTGGTAGGGGAAGGTGACATCCAGTGCAGGCCTTTTGGAGCATACGACAAAGCAGGGCCGAGGCGCCTAGTCCGCGGCGAAAAGTATCGTCGGCGCAATCGGTGATGGATAGCTATCTTAGAGCGTTAGCGCCGAAAACTGCGGGTCTCAATTGAATTTCGTCGCGTAATACTACGCATTGGCGACGAATCTTGGCCAGCATCTGACGCTTTTGCGTGATGCGGGCTTGCGCCAGTGACGTGAACAACGTCTCATTCAACAGCTCATCCGGCAGCCGGCCGTTGAAGCTTTCGATGAAGGCATTCTGCATGGGCTTGCCCGGCGCGATCGCGCGTTGCAAGCGCGACGACGACAACATTGTTGGTATCTTCCGCGAGGAAGGCGAAACCGCCACCAACATGAAGCGGCCGGCCTTCGAGCAGATGATCGCACGCGCAACCGATGGTACCCGCACGGTCGACGCGATCATGTTATCCCGCGCGTTCCGCAACCAGGTCGAGCAGGACTCACCGTTCAAACGCTGCGAAAGCATAAGGTGGAATTGATCTCGCGCGCCGAATCGCTGGCGAACGACGAGACCGGGGACATGTTTAGGAAGTTCATCGGCATCGTGAACGAATACTAGGTCAGCGTTTCCTTGGTTCGAATCATATCAGGCAGGCTCGGCGAGTTTGTAGGACCATGTGTGGATGACGGGATATCGATTGACGTCCTTGATGCCGAGCATGATGCGTTCCTTTAGTTCTT
>JAUEPE010000075.1 GCA_030403585.1 Frankia sp. RB7 | reverse complement strand
CAAACCGTGCCTCGCTGCCTTCACCCTGATTGAGATCCATCTGGCCCTCCACGTGCCAATCTGTGAATCTCTTCAAATATTTGATTCTCCACCCCCGCGGGCGCGACCGAATGACTCAGTAGTATTAGCCTTGCGGCTGCGCAAAGCGCAGTCACTGGGCGTAACCTACCCTACGAACGCCCACCTTGCGTCGCAGCAACCACTCCGCCACACTCGCCCTCAGCGATGGCGCCGGACGCGCAGTGCGTCCGCAGACCATCCGCAAATAAACAAACTGAGGAAATTGCGAATGAGGAATGGAATTTTGCATCTGGCCACGGCAACGGCGCTGAGCCTGGCGCTGTCGGTCTCTGCGGCCAATGCGCAGAAGAAATATGATCCGGGCGCCACCGACACCGAGATCAAGGTCGGACAGACCATGCCGTTTTCGGGACCGGCGTCGGCCTATTCGTCGATCGGCAAGACCCAGGCCGCCTATTTCAAGATGATCAACGACCAGGGCGGCGTCAATGGTCGCAAGATCAATCTGATCCAGTATGACGACGCCTATTCGCCGCCGAAAGCCGTGGAGCAGATCCGCAAGCTCGTCGAGAGCGACGAGGTGCTGCTGACCTTCCAGATCATCGGCACGCCCGTGAACGCGGCGGTGCAGAAATATCTCAATTCCAAAAAGGTGCCGCAGCTGTTCGCGGCGACCGGCGCCTCGCGGTTCACCGATCCGAAGAACTTCCCGTGGACCATGGGCTTCAATCCCAACTACTTCGTCGAAGGCCGCATCTACGGCCAGTACATTCTGAAGGAGTATCCGGACGCCAAGATCGGCGTGCTCTATCAGAACGACGACCTCGGCAAGGACTATCTGAACGGCATCAAGGCCGGCCTCGGCGACAAGGCCGCCAAGATGATCGTGACCGAAGCGTCCTACGAGGTGTCCGATCCCACCGTCGACTCGCAAGTCCTCAAGATCAAGGATGCCGGCGCAGACCTGTTCTTCAGCGCCACGACGCCGAAGCAGGCCGCGCAGGCGATCAAGAAGATCGCGGAGATGGGCTGGCATCCGGTGCAGATCGTCGACATCAACGCCACGTCGGTCGGCGCGGTGCTGAAGCCTGCAGGCCTTGATGCCGCCAAGGGTCTGATCAGCGTCAACTACGGCAAGGAACCGCTCGATCCGACCTGGAAGGACGACGCCGGCTTGAAGAGGTATTTCGACTTCATGGCCAAGTACTATCCGGACGGCGACAAGGATTCGAACTTCAACACCTACGGCTACAGCACGGCGCAGCTCCTGGTCCATGTGCTGAAGCAGTGCGGCGACGACCTGACGCGCGAGAACGTCATGAAGCAGGCGACGTCATTGAAGGACGTCGTCAGCGACACCGCGCTGCCTGGCATCAAGGCCAACACCTCGCCGACCGACTACCGCGTCAACAAGCAGCTTCAGATGATGAAGTTCAACGGCGAGCGCTGGGAGCTGTTCGGCCCGATCCTGGAGGACGCAGGTCCGGCGGGTTAGACGAAGAGCTCTGAAATCCAATCGGCGGCCTGCAGGCCGCCGATTTTTTTGGAGCGTCTACGTCGGTATCTCCCCAAAATTCTTGCCCACCGGCAGCACCGCGTACCGAATCAGCCGGGAATCTTCGACTCCGGCCTGTCGGTGCTTGACCGCCTCGCGGTAGACGGGGTCGCGGATCATCTCGACGAAGGCGGCGACGCTTGGGTATTCGGCGATGAAGCAGTGATCCCAGCGCTCCACCTCGGGACCGATCAGCATCAGCTCGAACCTGCCCTGCCAGACGATGCGGCCGCCGAGACGTTCGAACACCGGGCCGCTTTCGCGACCATAGGCCGCATAGGCTTCTGCGCCAGAAGCTTTCCGTCCGTCGGGATACGCCGCCTCTTTGCGCAAGCGCACCAGGTTGAGCATGTGGATCGGGCCGGGGCGGTCGTTGTCCCGGAATTGCGCGAAGATTTCCTTGGTCGGATCGATATGGCCCATGCGTGGGGTTCCCTCTTCTTGATGGCCGCGATCCTAGCGCTGCCGAGGAATGAGCGGAACTGCGGCCCGGGAATGCCGCACCTCCTAATCAGACGTTAAGGACGGGGTAACCGGGCCTTAAACCCCGACCGCTAGCGTGCGGCGGGGCGGGGTGACCGGGCGTTTGCGTATGGGGTCGGGAAAGAAAAAGGGTGGGCGGAAGGAGCCGTTGTTCGGCTTGCCCGCGGCGCTCGCCGATCTGCGCCTGACGGCGGCCGATCGCGTTCCCGGCGGCGGCGACGACAAGCCGAAAAAATCCACCACCAAGCGCAAAGCCGAACCCGCCGACGACGAGCCGCCGCGCGAGCGGAAGGCGCAGGCCAAAAGCAGCGGCGCCAAGCGCCGGTCGAAATCATCCTTCAGCGCCGGCCTCGGCCGCCTCGTCTATTGGGGCGCCGTGCTGAGCCTGTGGGGCGTGATCGCCGTGATCGGCGTCGTGATCTGGGTCGGCGCCCATCTGCCGCCGATCCAGTCGCTGGAAATCCCCAAGCGACCGCCGACGATCCAGATCGTCGGCATGGATGGCAGCCTGCTGGCGCAACGCGGCGAGATGACCGGCGCCAACGTGTCGCTGAAGGACCTGCCGCCTTATCTGCCCAAGGCTTTCATCGCGATCGAAGACCGCCGCTTCTATTCGCATTTCGGCATCGATCCCATCGGCATTTTGCGCGCGCTCGTCACCAACGTGCTTCATCGCGGCGTGTCGCAGGGCGGCTCGACGCTGACGCAGCAGCTCGCCAAAAACCTGTTCCTGACCCAGGAACGCACCATGGCGCGCAAGCTGCAGGAGGCGGAGCTCGCGATCTGGCTCGAGCGCAAGCATTCCAAGAACGAGATCCTGGCGCTCTATCTCAACCGCGTCTATTTCGGCTCCGGCGCCTACGGTGTCGAAGCCGCCGCGCAAAGATATTTCGGCAAGCCGGCCAAGAACGTGACGATCGCGGAAGCCGCGATGCTGGCCGGCCTGGTCAAATCGCCTTCGCGCCTCGCGCCGAACCGCAATCCCGAAGGCGCCGAAGCGCGCGCGAAAATCGTGCTCGCGGCGATGGCGGATGCAAACTTCATCACCGAGGCGCAGGCCCAGGCTTCGATCGGCCATCCCTCCTACAATGTGAAGCCGGTCGGCGCCGGCACCGTCAACTACGTCGCCGACTGGATCGGCGAGGTGCTGGACGACCTGGTCGGCCAGATCGACGACAGCATCAAGGTCGAGACCACGATCGATCCAAGACTCCAGGCCGTGGCGGAAGCCGCCGTGATCGACGAGCTCGCGGCCAAGAGCGTGAAGTTCAACGTCAGCCAGGGCGCGCTGGTGGCGATGACGCCCGACGGCGCGGTGCGCGCCATGGTCGGCGGCCGGAACTATTCCGACAGCCAGTACAACCGCGCGGTCACTGCAAAACGCCAGCCGGGCTCCTCGTTCAAGCCGTTCGTCTATCTGACGGCGATGGAGCAGGGCCTGACGCCCGACACCATCCGCCAGGACGCGCCGATCGAGGTCAAGGGCTGGAAGCCCGAGAACTACACCCATGAATATTTCGGCGCGGTGACGCTGACGCAGGCGCTGGCGATGTCGCTCAACACGGTCGCCATCCGCCTCGGCCTCGAGGTCGGGCCGAAGAACGTGGTGCGCACCGCGCACCGGCTCGGCATCTCCTCGAAGCTCGAGCCCAACGCCTCGATCGCGCTCGGCACCTCGGAAGTCTCTGTGGTCGAGATGGTCGGGGCCTATGCGCCGTTCGCCAATGGCGGCTTCGCCGCCGTGCCGCATGTGGTGACGCGGATCAAGACGCTCGACGGCAAGCTGCTCTACATGCGTCAGCCCGACGAGCATAACCAGGTGATCGAGCCGCGCTATGTCGGCATGATGAACACGATGATGCGGGAGACGCTGATCTCCGGCACCGCCAAGAAGGCCGAGATCCCCGGCTGGCAGGCGGCCGGCAAGACCGGCACCAGCCAGGATTACCGCGACGCCTGGTTCATCGGCTACACGGCCAACCTCGTCACCGGCGTCTGGCTCGGCAATGACGACAACTCGCCGACCAGGAAGGCGACCGGCGGCGGCCTGCCGGTGGAAGTCTGGACCCGCTTCATGCGCGCCGCGCACGAGGGCGTGCCGGTTGCGGCCTTGCCGAACCTGCAAAGCAATTGGGGGCCGGCGAACCTCGTGCAGGTCTCATCGCAGGTGTCGCCACCGACACAGGCGGCGCCCGGCCCTGCATCGGCGCCGGCCGGCAATGGCGGCTATCGCTCACCGCCACCGACGCGCGCCAATGCGCGGCCGGAAGCAGCCGCTGGGCTTGATGGCTGGCTGATGGACAGGCTGTTCGGCGGAAATCGATAAGCTTCGGCCGGAGGTCGGAACGCCCTCAACACCAAAAAGCGCGAAAACAACCCCATGCACAGTAGGCGGCGTGGTCCGGTATGATGCGCGGTGGATTGGTCGAAAGCCTTGATGCGACGGTGCAAAAACGCGATCGCCCGCTTTCGCGGGCGATGACAGCTTTTGCTGGGCAAGCAGCGCGCCCTAATCCTCGACCCCGTACCGGTGCAGATCATTCCCGTAGGTGTCGAGCCACTTCTTGGCGCGCTCCATTGACGGGCAGATCTTGCCGCAGACGCGCCAGAACCGCGCCGAGTGGTTCATCTCGACGAGATGGGCCACTTCATGGGCGGCGAGGTAGTCGAGCACGTAGGGCGGCGCGAGGATCAGACGCCAGGAGAACGACAGCGAGCCGGCCGAGGTGCAGGATCCCCAGCGACTGGACTGATCGCGGATCGAGAGCCGCTTCACCTTGACGCCGAGCTCGGCGGCATGGATCCCGGCCGAGCGCTGCAGATCGCTGCGCGCCTCGCGCTTGAGGAAGTCGCTGACGCGGCGATCGACATGCTCGAGGCCACCGGCGACGCAGACAATGCGTTCACCGCTGTCGCGAATTTCGGTCCAAACCGTGCCGCGCGTGCTGGCGCGATGAACGATGCGATGGGGGACGCCGCGGAGCGGTATCACTGTGCCAGGCTGGAACGGTGCAGCTTTCGGCAAACGACCAAGACGTGCCGCGATCCACGCACCGTGACGCTGCGCAAAGTCTTTCGCTTCAGCGAGCGTGCCGCGCGGCGGGATCGTGAGGATCGCTTCGCGGTCGCTCGGATGAATTCGCAGCGTGTAACGGCGCGCTCGACGGTGCCTGCGCAGCCGAATCGCAAAGAATTGCGACCCATGGGCGATCAAAACCGTCTTCGGTTCGTGGGGCCGACGATAGAGGAGCGCGCGAGTGGCCATGTCTGTCAGTCCGGAGAGCAAGAGTTCGCCCGGATTCTGCCATAACCGCCGCCAGGGAAAGCGCTCGGCGCAAAAACAAATCATTTGCCCAATATACAGGGGTCCGGCGTCCGGGAGACCCTACAGACTGGGGTTGGAACCCGCTTTTTTCGCCCCCGCTGGACGCATGTGGCACCCCCAAGAGGTGAGGGATGACTCACTCCTATAAAGCTACCTAAATACCTCGAATCTGGTGGGAACCAGGCCCTCCCGGAGCCTCCGGCAGGACCTGAATTTTTGGCGGGAAAGCCGAAATGCGCGCTTATTCAGCCGCAAGCGCCTGTGTTGCGTTCGGAGTCGCAGCCGAGACCATGAAATCATGGATGCGCGGCACGATTTCCGACTTGAAGCGCGATCCGTTGAACACACCGTAATGTCCAACGCCCTTCTGAACGTAATGAACGCGGCGATGATCAGGAATCGAGCTGCACAATCCGTGCGTTGCTTCGGTCTGACCGAGACCCGAGATGTCGTCGTTCTCGCCTTCGACCGTCATCAACGCAACGCGCGTGACCTTGGAGGGGTCGACGCGAGTTCCGCGATGCATCATCTCGCCCTTCGGCAGCGAATGCTTCACGAAAACGGTATCGACCGTCTGCAGATAATACTCGGCCGAGAGATCCATGACCGCGAGATATTCGTCATAGAAGTCGCGATGCTTGTCGACGAGGTCGCCGTCGCCCTTCACCAGATTGGCGAACAGGCGCTTGTGGGCGTCCATGTGCCGGTCGAGGTTCATGCTGATGAACCCGTTGAGCTGCAGGAAGCCCGGATAGACGTCGCGCATCATGCCCGGATGCGGGAACGGCACCTTGGTGATGACGGTGTTGCGGAACCAATCGATGCCGCGCTCCTGCGCGAGCTGGTTCACGCCGGTCGGATTGCGGCGGGTGTCGATCGGGCCGCCCATCAGCGTCATCGAGGTCGGTACGAAGGGATCGCGGCGCCCTTCCATGATCGAGACGGCGGCGACGACAGGCACGGACGGCTGGCACACTGCCAGCACATGGGTGTTGCCGCCCAACACATGCAGCATCTCGATGACGTAGTCGATGTAGTCGTCGAGATCGAAGCGGCCGTCGCTCAGGGGCACCATGCGGGCGTCGGCCCAATCGGTGATGTAGACTTCATGCGCCGGCAGGAAGGCCTCGACCGTGCCGCGCAGCAGCGTCGCGTAATGGCCGGACATCGGCGCCACGATCAGCAAGCGGGGCTGCGGGCTGCGCAGCGGACGAGTGAATTTGCGATCGAAATAGAGCAGCTTGCAGAACGGCTTTTCCCAGACCGAGCGGACCTCGACGGGGACGCGGATGCCGTTGACCTCGGTATCGTCTAAGCCCCATTCCGGCTTGCCGTAGCGGCGCGTGGTGCGCTCGAACAATTCGCAGGCCGCAGCGACCGACTTGCCAACCTCGGTGCGCGCCCAGGGATTCAGCGGATTCTGAAACAGCAGCTTGGTCGCATCGGTGACGGCGCGTGCCGGATTGAGAGAGGCCTGCGCCATCTCGTACATCCAGTACATCGGCGTCGTGAGGACCGGGCTGCCTTCATTTGCCTGGAGCGGTACGCCGCCAAACTCACCAATCGGCATGATCAAATTCCTCTTCGCATCGCAGCATACTGCCGAATGCGTAATATTGCGTCAATGCATGGTTCCGTACATCTACGTAGCGGAGACGGTTAAATCAGCCTGAATCCACGAGAAAGTGACGTTATTCGCCGCCCGCGAGCAGCGAGCCGTGCTTCCTGGCGCTGCGCAAAAGGGCAAGGAATGCCCAAAAAGAAGCAGCCAGAAGCACCGCATTAATCGCTAACGCATCCAGCATCAGATCGATCCGGAAGGTGTTCTCGATCAGCAGCGCGCGCATGCCTTCGAACACGTAGGTCGGCGGCAGCGACCAGGCGACGTATTGCAGCCAGGTGGGCAGCACGCTGACCGGATAATAGATGCAGGCGAGCGGCATGATCGCGAACATCAATGTCCAGACGATGCTCTCGGCGCCAAGGCCGTTCCGCAGCACCAGGCCCGAGACGAAGATGCCGACCGACCAGCTGGTGAAGATCAGATTGCAGAAGAAGGCGATCAGCGGCAGGCCGAGGCCGTAGACATTGAAGTGAAAGAACGCAATCGCGAGCAGCGTCATCGGGATGACGCCGATCGCGAGCCGGATCAGGCTCATCACCGTCAGCGAGAGCAGAAACTCGATCGGCTTCAGCGGGCTCATCATGAGATTGCCGAGGTTGCGCGCCCACATCTCCTCCAGGAAGGAGATGGAAAAGCCGAGCTGGCCGCGGAACAGGATGTCCCAAAGAATAACGGCGCCGATCAGCGTGCCGCCGGCGCGTGCGAAGAAATTGGCGTTCTGCGCGATGTACATCTGGAGGAAACCCCAGGTGATGATCTGCAGCGCCGGCCAGTACAACAGCTCCAGCAGCCGCGGCCAGGACGACATCAGGAGATACCAATAGCGCAGGATCATCGCGCCGATGCGTTGGACGGAGATGCCGCAGTGGAGGGTGAGCCCGCTCATCGCGACACGTCCTCTCTGGCACCACTCGTCCGCCCGCGCGCGACATCCAGAAACACCTCCTCCAGCGTGGTGCGGTTGTAGCGGGCCATGATGGCGTCGGGCGTGTCGTCGTCCTCGACGCGGCCGCGCTTCATGATGATGACGCGATCGCAGAGCCGCTCGACCTCGAGCATGTTGTGCGAGGCCAGCAGGATGGTGGCGTTGTTGTCCTTGCGATAGCGCTCCAGATGCGCCCGCACCCAGTCGGCCGTATCAGGATCGAGCGAGGCGGTCGGCTCGTCCAGCAACAACAGCTCGGGGTGGTTGATCAGTGCCTTCGCCAACGCGACGCGGGTCTTCTGCCCGGCCGAGAGCTTGCCGTTGGCGCGGTCGATAAAATCGTTGAGATCGAGCTCGGCGGCCAGCTTTGCGATGCGGTCTGCGAGGTTTTTGACCGCATAGAGTTTGCCGAAAATGGTGAGGTTCTGCCGCACCGTCAGCCGCATCGGCATGTCGACATAGGGGCTTTCGAAATTCATCCGCCCAAGCACGGCCGCGCTCTGCTCGGGCATCCGATGCCCGAGCACCTGCACACGGCCGGAGGTCGGCAGCACCAGACCCATGATCATCGCGATGGTGGTGGTCTTGCCGGCACCGTTGCCGCCCAAAAGCCCGGTGATGCTGCCGCGCGGAAGCGTAAAGGAGATGCCGTCCACCGCGCGGGTCTGCTTGTAGAGCTTGACGAGGCGATCGACCTCGATGGCCGCGGACAAAGTGCTGTCCGCGACAGTCGGCCGACTTGAAGCCTTGGAGTTCTCGGTCATGCTAAGGGCGTTCTTCCGCCATTGCGCGGTGGAGTGCAAGACTTGTAGCTCCAAAGGCTTGTAACTCCAGAGGCTTGTAACTCGTTGGAATCAGTGGGCCAGCGTGTTTGTGATAGGACACGCGCACCGCTAGATTGGCCTGTAATGACCGAGACCGCCGCCTCCGACTTCCGCCCTTCGCAACGACACATCCGCCTGGACACCATCCTGCGGCTGCGCTGGCTCGCGGTGCTGGGCCAGCTCGCCGCGATCTTCATCGTGGCGCAGGGGCTGGAGTTCGATGTCGCCATTGTCCCCTGCGTCAGCATCATCGGCCTGTCGGCGGCGCTCAACCTGGCTCTGCAAACCGTGGCCAACCCGATGCAGCGGCTCGAGCCGCTTCACGCGGCCGGGCTGCTGGCGCTGAACATCGTGGAACTGGCCGGGCTGTTGTTCTTCACCGGCGGGCTGCAGAACCCGTTCTCGTTCCTGTTTCTCGCGCCTGTCCTGATTTCGGCCACCGCGCTGCCGGCCCGATTGACGTTCGCAATCGGCCTTCTGGCCGTGGCTTGCGCCTCGATCCTGTTCTTCTTTCATCTGCCGCTGCCCTGGGATTCCGAGGATCCCGTGGTGCTGCCGCCGATCTATCTGCTCGGCGTCTGGCTTTCGATCGTGCTCGCGATCGGCGTCACCAGCCTCTACTCGTTCCAGGTGACCGAGGAAGCGCGCAAGCTTGCCGACGCGCTGGCCGCAACTGAGCTGGTGCTGACGCGCGAGCAGCATCTGACCCAGCTCGACGGCCTGGCCGCGGCCGCCGCGCACGAGCTCGGCACGCCGCTTGCGACCATCTTCCTGATTTCGCGCGAGCTGGAGAAGACCGTGACGGACCCGGTCTTCGCAGCGGATTTGAAGACGCTGCGCGAGCAGACGCAACGCTGCCGCGACATTTTGAGCAAGATCACCCAACTCTCTTCCACCGGCGCGCCGTTCGACCGCATGAAGCTGTCGGAGCTGATCGAAGAGGTGGTGGCACCGCACCGCGATTTCGGCGTCGACATCAAGGTGCGGATCGCGATCGCCGCCGCGGCCGAGCCGGTCGGGTCGCGCAATCCGGCAGTCCTCTATGGCGTCGGCAACATCGTCGAGAACGCGGTCGATTTCGCCAACTCCACGGTGGAAGTGAACGCGTGGTGGAACAATGAGACAATCGAGATCGTGATCTCCGACGACGGCCCCGGCATTCCGCCCGATCTCATGAAGCGCATCGGCGAGCCCTATCTGTCGCGGCGGCCCACCCAGGATGCCGGCGGCGGCCTCGGGCTCGGCGTGTTCATCGCCCGCACGCTGCTCGAACGCACCGGCGCCAAGGTCTCGTTTACCAATCGGATCTTCCCGGAACACGGTGCAGTGGTGCAGATCGCGTGGCCGAAGGAGCGTTTTGAGACTATCGAGACCCTTGAAGAAACAATAGGATAGGCCGCGACCTTGCGTCGCATATGAGGCCCGATCGACTATTGGCGGCCTTGGCACCGCCCGATTGCGACGCCATATGTAGATGTGCAGACAGAGGACAAAACCTTGAACGCCATCGCCGAACTGAACGAACAGACCGACCGCTCGCTTCTCATCGTGGAGGACGACAAGCCGTTCCTGGAGCGCCTGTCGCGCGCCATGGAGACACGCGGCTTTGCGGTGACGTCATGTGACACGGTCTCCGATGGTCTCGCGCAGATCGGCAAGTCCGCGCCGGCTTTCGCCGTGGTCGATCTTCGCCTCGGTGACGGCAACGGTCTCGACGTCGTCTCCGCGCTGAAGAAGAAGCGCCCCGAAGCTCGCGCCATCGTATTGACCGGCTATGGCAACATCGCCACCGCCGTCACCGCGGTGAAGATGGGCGCAATCGATTATCTCTCGAAGCCCGCGGATGCCGACGACGTCGTCGCAGCGCTGCTCTCGACCAACACGGACAAATCCGAGCTGCCGGCGAACCCGATGTCGGCCGACCGCGTGCGTTGGGAACACATCCAGCGCATCTACGAAATGTGCAATCGCAACGTCTCGGAAACGGCGCGGCGGCTGAACATGCACCGCCGCACGTTGCAGCGGATCCTGGCCAAGCGAGCGCCGAGGTAAGACCGGCAATCACAACTCTCTCCCCGTCACCCTGAGGTGCTCGCCTCTTCGGCGAGCCTCGAAGGGCGACGGCTCAGCTGCATCGGGCCGTACATCCTTCGAGGCTCTCCACGCGACGCTACGCGCCGCATGGTTCGCACCTCAGGATGACGGGGGGACAGTTGAAGCGCTTTCCGCTACTCCCAAAAATCGGCATGCCCTTGCGGATCGACCAGCCGGTTGATCCGCAACGCTGCCGCCATTCCAAACCGCACCGTCATCTGCTTGCGCGTGGCGGCTGCGATCTTGTGCTCGGGCGCCTCGCAATGCATGTGCGCGCCGTAGGCGTCCGCGATGATCAGGCCGGTGCCTTCGGGGAAAATCTCGCACGGCAGATTCTGCGTGAAGGCGAAGAACAGCCGGTCGCAATGGGCGCGGTATTCGTGCCATTTCTGATCGGCGCGCAAATCCTCGACCGACGATTTGATCTCGACGATCCAGATCTCGCCGCGTTCGTTCAGCGCCACGAGATCAGCGCGCCGGCCCGACGGCAGCGGCAATTCGCTGATGCAGGAAAAGCCGAGCGAGCGTAAGAGCCGCGCCGTGCCGCGCGCAATGGCGAGCGCCGTCTCGGATTGGCGACGGTCCGGTGGGGGCACGAGGGCGATGCGGGCGGGATTTTCCATGGGGGGAGATTAGCCGATTCCATTCCGCCCGTCATTCCGGGGCGCGCCGAGGGCGGCGGAACCTCCCCTCCCCCTCGCACTTATCACGCAGCCGCCGACGGTCGCGGGCGGACCGAACAGGGCTGTCCCCACATGATCGACGATCTCTGGTACAAGAACGCCATCATCTATTGCCTGTCCGTCGGCACCTATATGGACGCCAACGGCGACGGCGTCGGCGATTTCAAGGGCCTTTTGCGCCGGCTCGATTATCTGCACGGTCTCGGCATCACCACGATCTGGCTGATGCCGTTCCAGACTTCTCCGGGCCGCGATGACGGTTACGACATCGCCGATTATTACAGCGTCGATTCCCGCTACGGCACGCTCGGCGATTTCGTCGAATTCACCCATGGCTGCAAGCAGCGCGGCATCCGAATCATCATCGATCTCGTCGTCAACCACACCTCCGACCAGCATCACTGGTTCAAGGAGGCGCGTCGCGACAAGAACTCGCCCTATCGCGACTGGTATGTCTGGTCGGACAAGAAGCCGGCCAATGCCAACAAGGGCATGGTGTTTCCCGGCGTGCAGAAATCGACCTGGACGCGCGACAAGGAAGCCGGCGCCTGGTTCTTCCATCGCTTCTACGATTTCCAGCCCGATCTCAACACCTCGAACCCGCATGTGCAGGCGGAGATTTTGAAGATCATGGGCTTCTGGATCCAGCTCGGCGTCTCCGGTTTCCGGATGGACGCCGTGCCCTTCGTGATCGCCACCAAGGGCGCAAAGGTGAAGACGCCGGTCGAGCAATACGACATGCTGCGCACTTTCCGCGAATTCCTGCAATGGCGCGAGGGCGACGCCATCATCCTGGCCGAGGCCAATGTGCTGCCGGAAACGGACATGGAATATTTCGGCGATGACGCCGACCGCATGCACATGATGTTCAATTTTCACGTCAACCAGCATCTGTTCTATGCGCTGGCGTCCGGCGACACGCGCCCACTGGCGAAGGCGCTGAAGGCGACCAAGCCGCGACCGGCCGCGGCGCAATGGGGCCTGTTCCTGCGCAATCATGACGAGCTCGACCTGGGACGGCTGACCAAGCCACAGCGCGACGCCGTGTTCAAAGCGTTCGGTCCCGACAAGGACATGCAACTCTACGACCGGGGCATTCGGCGCCGGCTTGCGCCGATGCTCGGCGGTGATCGCAGGCGGATCGAGCTCGCCTACAGCCTGATGTGCACGCTGCCGGGGACGCCTGTGATCCGCTACGGCGACGAGATCGCGATGGGCGACGATCTGGCGCTGCCCGAGCGCAATTGCGCGCGGACGCCGATGCAATGGTCGACCGAGCCGCAGGGCGGCTTCACCAAGAATAATAAGCCGGCCAATCCCGTCATCGACAAGGGGCCTTACGGCTATCAGCACGTCAACGTCGCCAAACAGCGGCGCGATCCGAACTCCATGCTGAACTGGACCGAGCGTATCATCCGCATGCGCAAGGAGGTTCCCGAGATCGGCTGGGGTGACTTTGCGGTCATCGCGACGCGCGATCCTGCTGTGCTCATCATGCGCTATGACTGGCGCAATAATTCCGTGCTGTTCGTGCATAATCTCGATGAAAAGCCGCGCGAGACCGCGTTCTCGGTCGGGCTGCCCGGCGATGCCGGCGAGCACCTGATCAATCTGCTCGCGGAGGACCACAGCCACGCCGACAAGCGCGGCCAGCACCGCATCGTGCTGGAGCCGTATGGCTATCGCTGGTACCGCGTCGGCGGGCTGGATTATTTGTTGAAGCGGAGTGATGTCGACGCGACTACGGTGGGCAACAAGCGTCCGGGATGATGTCGCGTGTTGCGTTTTGCTCCGCCGTTTCCACAATCTTCATTGCGAGCGCAGCGAAGCAATCCAGAGTCTTCCCGCGGAGACGGCCTGGATTGCTTCGTCGCAAGGGCTCCTCGCAATGACGGGGAGAGAGCGTCGGCCATCGCCTCCACGGTCGTCCCAGCGAAAGCGACAACTATGAAGGCGACGCGACGATCACGCCCTCATTGCCGCGCAAATCCAGCACACCCTCCAGCCGCTCACCCTCGCGATCCAGGAACGTCGATATCAGGATCTCACTGCCAAACCGTATCGCGCTGGTGGTGACCGCAATCGGCTCCGGCCCGAGATTGAGCACCACGATCACCGCCCTGCCCTCGGCCTCGCGGCGATAGACCAGCAGATCGCCTTGTGCGGCGATCGGATGGTAGTCGCCAGCGACCAATGGCGGGCAGGTCCTGCGCAACGCGATCAGCCGCTTGTACAGGCTGAGAATCGAGCGCGTGTCGGCATCGAGATTGACGACGTTCTCGTGGATGTGATTCTCCGGCAGCGGCAGCCACGGCCTCGCTTCCGAGAAACCGGCAAAGTTCGACGAATCCCATTGCATCGGCGTGCGGCAGCCGTCGCGGCCGACACCGATGCCGGGGACATTCTTCTCGAAGGGATCGCGGACATCCTCTGGCGCGATCGCGAGCTGGTGCATGCCGATCTCGTCGCCGTAATAGAGCGTCGGCGTGCCGCGCAGGGTCAGCAGCAGCATGGCGGCGACACGGGCCTGCTCGGGCCCGACGCGGCTGGCGACGCGCGGGCGATCGTGATTGCCGAGCACCCAGTTCGGCCAGGCCCCTCGCGGCAATGCTTTCTCGTAATCGTCGATGATCTTCTCGATCGATCGCGCGCTCCAGAAGGTCGAGAGCAGCGCGAAATTGAACGGCATCTGCGCGCCGGTGAGATCGTTGCCGTAATAAGCGATCAGCCGATGCAGCGGCAGATAGACCTCGCCGATCAGAACGCGCGCATCATAGGCGTCGATGACGCGACGCATCTCGGCGATGACGTCGAACACCTCCGGCTGGTCCGTGGAGTATTGCGTCAGGATTTTTTCGTTCGGCGGCCGGCCCTCGACATAATGCGGGTTCGGCGGATTGTCGCGAAACCCGGCGTCCTTGATCAGGTGCCAGATCACGTCGACGCGAAAGCCGTCGATGCCCTTCTCCAGCCAGAACCGCATCACGTCGTAGATCGCGGCGCGGACCTCGGGGTTGCGCCAGTTGAGGTCCGGCTGCTGGGCGAGGAAAGCGTGGTAATAATATTGACCGGTCGCGGCGTCGACTTGCCATGCGCTGCCGCCGAACTCGGACGACCAGTTGTTCGGCACGCCGCCATCGGCGGCTGGATCGCGCCAGATGTACCAGTCGCGCTTGGGATTATCGCGCGAGGCGCGGCTCTCGACGAACCAGGGATGCTGGTCAGAGGTGTGGTTCGGCACGAGGTCGAGGATCAGCTTCAGACCGTTGTCATGCGCGGCCGCGAGCAGCGCATCGAAATCCGCCATAGTGCCGAACAGCGGATCGATGCCGGTATAGTCGGAGATGTCGTAGCCGAAATCGGCCATTGGCGAGGGGAAGATGGGCGACAGCCAGATCGCGTCGACACCAAGCGATTTCACATAAGGCAGCCGCTGGAGGATGCCGGCGAGATCGCCGACGCCGTCACCATTGCTATCCTGAAACGAGCGCGGGTAGATCTGATAGAAGATGCCGTCGCGCCACCAGTTCTCGCCGCCCTGAGCCATGTCGGAAAATCCACCCGGAAATCTGTACCCCGCGCGAGAGAACGCGGCAGCGACGCCCCGGTTCAAACCAGCAGACGAATTGGGACGGCTATGTGACGGCGGGTGCAACTGTTCCCCGGCGGGAGCACGACTATTTTGCTTGGCGGCGCAGCAAAAATCGGCATTGTGTGGCGCCATGACCGAGCAAAACGATACTCAAGAATCCTCGCAATCCAAGGCCGGCGCGATCATTGTCCCCGTGACGCTGTTCGAGCAGAACTGCACCATCATCTGGGACGAGCCCGGCAAGAAGGCCGTGGTGATCGATCCCGGTGGGGACGTGCCGAAGATCCTCGAGGCGATCAAGCAGACCGGCGTGACCGTGGAGAAGATCTGGCTGACCCACGGCCATATCGACCATGTCGGCGGCGCCGCCGAATTGCGCGATGCGCTGAAGGTGCCGATCGAGGGCCCGCATGTCGCGGACAAATATCTGCTCGACAACGTCGTGGAGAGCGGCACGCGCTTCGGCATGACTGAGGTGCGCAATTTCGAGCCCGACCGCTGGCTCGACGAGGGCGACACCGTGTCGATCGGCGGCCTGAGCTTCGACATCCTGCATTGCCCCGGCCACTCGCCGGGCAGCGTGGTGTTCTTCAACAAGGATTTGCGCTTTGCCCATGTCGGCGATGTCTTGTTCGCGGGCTCGGTCGGGCGCACCGATCTGCCCGGCGGCAGTCACGCGACGCTGATCAACTCGATCATGACAAAACTCTTGCCGCTCGGCGACGATGTCGGCTTCATCTGCGGCCACGGTGCCGGCTCGAGCATCGGGCAGGAGCGGATGACCAATCCGTTCATCACCGGCGAGATGTAGATTTTATTCGGCGGCGTCCGCGAGCGGCGCCGCCTCACTGAGATTGCGCTCGCCCCATTCACGGATTGCGGCGACAACGGGCACGAAACTCTTGCCTTTGCGGGTGAGGCGATACTCGACCTTCGGCGGCACCTCGCCAAAATCCTTGCGATCGATCAGACCGTTTTCCGTCAAGGCTTTGAGTTCACGGCTGAGCACACGCGGGGTGATCTCCGCGCTGCCTGATGTACCGCGCAACAGGCCGCTGCGGATTTCGCCATAGCGGCGCGGGCCGTCCTTGAGATCCCAGACGATGCGCAGCTTGTACTTGCCGCTGATCATCTTTTGAAAGGCCGCGACGGGACAGCTGCGTGCTGGGGAAGCCTTTGCCATGTCGTCTCCTCCATGTGCGAGATCAGGATAGGAGCAGCACCGAAAAAGTCCATACTATCAATTTTGTCCATACTTGCAGGAGGGCGCAAAAGCCGCAGATGATGGTGCACGGCGAACAGGGAGCGTCACATGAAGCACTTCATGATCCGGTACGAATTCAAGAACGGCACGACGGAGGCTTCGACGAAGGCTTGGCACCAGGAGATCGGCCGCTTCATCAAGGCGATCGATAACGATCCGGAACTGAAAGGGCGGCTCAGCTATCGCGTCCTGAAGAACCGCGACGACGGCCACTACTTCCATCTCGCCAGCGTCGCTGACGAGGACGCGCAGAAGACGCTGCAGTCGCGCGACTTCTTCAAGGCCTATGCGGAGATGACGCGCAAGGTCGCGGCTGGCGGCGAGGTGACGGCAACGCCGATCGAGATGATCGACGCGACGGCTTAAAACTACTTCATCAAACCCGCGGCGGTGAGCGCGCGCGTGATGATCTGGCCTAGATCGAGGCCGCGAGTTTCCTCGCGCTTTGGCTCGGCCGATTCCTCGGCAACCGCCGCGCGGATCGAGCGGGCGAGATGCGGGGCGGGCGAGCGCGCCGGCACTGGCTTTGCCTCCGCCTTCTTCGGCGCGTCCGGAATCCATCCGGTGAGACCGAAGAACTTTGCGATGTGATAGGACGAGGAAATGCCGGCCTCGATCAGGAACGCGCCTTCGACGCCGTAGCGCTGGTCGTTGTCGGCGAGCCCCAGCGGCGTGCCGTGGGCCATGCCGGTGATGGCATAGGATTCGACCAGCGTCTCGCCGTCCCTGTTCCACCAGGCCTGGCGCGGATAGCCGTCGACATTGATCTCGGCCATAGGCGCCATCGGCAGATCGTGCAGATCGAGCCACTGCTTGACGATCTCGTTGGCATTGCCGGGATTGACGGTGCGATCGACGCTGCCGTGCCACACCGACACCTTCGGCCAGGGCCCGCGATGGTTCGACGCCCGCCGCACGAAATCGCCGAGTTCGCGCTCGGGCCGCGCCGGCGAATGAAACATGCCGTCCAGCGCCTCGCGCAGATTCGACGCGATGCCGTAGGGAAGGCCGGCGATGATCGCGCCGGCAGAAAACACTTCCGGATAGGTCGCGAGCATCACCGAGGTCATGCCGCCGCCGGCGGAAAGACCCGTGATGAAGACGCGCCTGGGATCGATGCGATGCGTCCCGGCCATATGCGCGACCATCTCGCGGATCGAACGCGCCTCGCCACTGTCGCGCGCGATGTCTTCCGTATTGAACCAGTTGAAGCAGGTGTTGCCGTTGTTGACGCGCTGCTGCTCGGGCATCACCAGCGCAAAGCCATAATGTCGCGCGAGCGTCGACCAGCCCGCGCCGAGGTCGTAGCCAGCGGCGGTCTGGCCGCAGCCGTGCAGCACGACGACGAGCGCGCGCGGCTTCTGCAACTGCGCCGGTACGAACGCAAACATGCGCAGATTGCCGGGATTGTCGCCGAAGCCGGTGACTTCCTCCAGTGGACTGGAGGCATCGGCGCTCGTGCCGAAGTCAGGAAGGCGCAGCCCGTCCAGTCTTGGCAGACGTCTCAAGAGTTCGATATTTCTGGTTAACGACACCGGCAGCTCCTGGTGGGCGACTTTCAACGTCACCCAGATCAGATAGTTGCTGCACTGCAAAATAAAAAGTGTGTGTGCTGCCAATTACCGCAAATACACGGGAATTCGCACGCACTAACCCTACTGCCTCAACTTCGTGCAGTGGCGCGGCGCATCCACGTCAGGAATGCGGCGCAGATCATGATTAACGCCGCAAACAGCGCGAGTGAGGCGAGAAAACCTGCGCGCGCTGATGCAGCTATTCGATCGCGAAGAACACCGCGCCCATTGCGGCCACTCCGGCCGCATTTCGATCTGCGCAAAGGTGCCGTACATGCCCGACGCCGAGCCTGCCGCACGCGCGCCGGCGTCGAGTGACGGGATCCTCACACCACGCTGCATGAACAGCGTCATCACCAGATAGAACGAGAAATTGGCGACGAAGAAAAAGAAGACCGCACCGAGCCCGCGCAGGAAAGCGGCATCCGTCAGCAGCGGCAGATCGTAGAGGCCGAAGGCGCGACTGCGTGACGCGTCCGTGAACAGCATATGCGGCGTCGCCGACCGCCGGTGTCGCATAGGCGATCAGATAGATCGCAATGACGGATTCGATCTGTGCCGGCGTCGCGTGCAGATCGGCTGCGATGGTCGGAATCGCGACGCTGTGGCCCGATTGCTGCATGTCGGTTCCCGCTCATTTTGCAGGGCTTTGGAAGCGCATCCGATGTACGACTACGACATGGTGGTGATCGGCTCGGGCCCTTCCGGGCGCCGGGCTGCGGTGCAATGTGCCAAGCTCGGCAAGGCCGTGCTGGTGGTGGAGAAGGGCCGGCGGGTCGGCGGCGTCTCCGTTCACACCGGCACGATTCCCTCGAAAACGCTGCGCGAGACCGTGCTCAATCTCTCCGGCTGGCGCGAGCGCGGCTTCTACGGCCGCTCCTACCGGGTCAAGCAGGACATCGCGGCAAGCGATCTGATGACCCGGCTGCAGAAGACGCTCGACCATGAGGTCGAGGTGCTCGAGCATCAGTTCAGCCGCAACCTGGTGCGGACCGCCAATGGCGAAGCGCGTTTCGTCGCCCCGCACCAGGTCGAGATCACGAGCCCGATCGGCGAGACCAAGGTGGTGACGGCCGCCAACGTCCTGATCGCCTGCGGCACGCGCCCGTTCCGGCCGGACTACGTGCCGTTCGACGGCGCCACCGTGTTCGACAGCGACGAGATCATCGAACTGCCGAAGCTGCCGCGCAGCCTCACCGTGATCGGTGCCGGCGTGATCGGCGTCGAATATGCCACCATCTTCAGTGCGCTCGACGTGTCCGTGACCCTGATCGAACCGCGGCCGACCTTCCTCGACTTCATCGACAAGGAATTGATCGACGAGTTCATGCACGAATTGCGCGACCGTAATGTCGCGCTGCGGCTCGGTGCCAAGGTCAACTCGATCGAAAAGACCGCGCAGGGCAGCATCGTCACGCATCTCGCCGACGGGCGCCACGTCACCACCGAGATGCTATTGTTCGCGGCGGGTCGCGTCGGCGCCACAAACCGGCTCAATCTCGAAGCCGCCGGCATCGTCGTCGATCATCGCGGCCGCATCTCGGTCGATCCCGTGACGTTGCAGACCAGCGTGCCGCACATCTACGCGGCCGGCGACGTGATCGGCTTTCCGAGCCTCGCCTCGACCTCGATGGAGCAGGGCCGCGTCGCCGCCTGCCACGCGCTCGGCATGGAGCCGATGGCGCCGCCGGAATTCTTTCCCTACGGCATCTATTCGGTGCCGGAGATCTCGACCGCGGGCCTCACGGAAGAAGAGGTGCGCACGCGCGGCATTCCCTACGAGGTCGGCATCGCGCGTTTCCGCGAGACCTCGCGCGGCCACATCATGGGGCTGAACAGCGGCATGATGAAAATGATCTTCTCGACCAAGACGCGCCGCCTGCTCGGCGTGCACATCCTGGGCGAAGGCGCCACCGAGCTGATCCATATCGGCCAGGCCGTGCTGAATCTCAAAGGCACGATCGACTATTTCATCCAGAATACGTTCAACTATCCGACGCTGGCCGAGGCGTACAAGATCGCGGGCCTGGATGCGTGGAACAGGATGACGCGGTGATGCTCACCTCTCTCCGCTCGCGGGGAGAGGTCGGAATTCAAACGCAGTTGAATTCCGGGTGAGGGAGTACAGGTCTCTCGACGATCTCATCTGCGGAGAGAGACCCCTCACCCCGCCCTTTCCCCGTAAGAACGGGGAGAGGGAGACGATGCATCTCGCCTCACTTCAACGCATGCCTGCATTCCGCCGCGTGGGACATCGCGCGATTGCGTTCGTGCCTATGCGCACGTAGCCTCCGCCTACCTAACAAACAAAAAACCAGCCGGAGAGACCCCCATGGCGCGCCTGAAGTTTGGAGCCTTTCTTGCCCCGCATCACCCGATCGGGGAGCATCCGATGCTTCAGTTCCGGCGCGATCTGGACCTGGTCGAGCAGTTGGATAGCCTCGGCTATGACGAATTCTGGTGCGGCGAGCATCATTCCTCCGGCTGGGAGATGATCGCCTCGCCCGAAATGTTTCTCGCCGCGGCCGGCGAGCGCACCAAGCGGATCAAGCTCGGCACCGGCGTGGTGTCGCTGCCCTATCATCATCCCTTCAACGTGGCCCAGCGCATGGTGCAGCTCGACCACATGACCGGCGGCCGCGCCATCTTCGGCTCCGGCCCCGGCGCGCTGGCGTCGGACGCGCACACGCTGGGCATCGACCCGATGACCCAGCGCGACCGCCAGGACGAAGCGATCGGCGTGATCCGCCGCCTGTTCAACGGTGAGCGCGTCACCGCCAAGAGCGACTGGTTCACCATGAACGACGCCGCGCTGCAGATCCTGCCGCTGCAGGAGGAAATGCCGTTCGTGGTGGCGTCGCAGATCTCGCCGTCGGGCATGACGCTCGCCGGCAAATACGGCATCGGCATCATCTCGCTGGGTTCGATGACGACGCAGGGCCTGATGTCGCTGCAGCAGCAATGGCAGTTCGCCGAGGATGCCGCCAAGAAGCACGGCACCACGGTCAGCCGCGCCGACTGGCGCGTGCTGCTGAGCTTCCACATCGCCGAGAGCCGTGAGCAGGCCCGCAAGGAAGCCGGCGCCGGGCTGATGCGCTGGCACAACGAATATAATGTCGGCACGCTGCAGCGGCCGGGCCTCACGGCGTTCTCCTCGCCCGACGAGGCCGTGGACAAGACCGCGTTCGTAGAGGGCGCGGCGTCCACCATCGGCACGCCCGACGATCTCGTCAAAACCATCAAGAACGTGCTGGACGTGTCCGGCGGCGTCGGCGCCGTCATCGGCTTCGTGCACGACTGGGCCAATCCGGAAGCCACGCGCCGGAGCTGGGACATGGTGGCGCGCTATGTCGTGCCGGAGATCAACGGCTACACCGACGGCCTGCGCAAGTCGCAAAAATTCGTGATCGAGAACCGCGCGATCTTCGAGCGCGCCGGCCAGGCCGTGATGGCCAAGATCATGCAGAACGAGAAGGCCGCCGAAGCGCTGAAGGTGACCGGCCCCGGCCGCGTGGCGATTCCCGCTGTCAACGCGCCGGATCTGCAGAAGGAAGCGGCCAAGCGATAAGCTTCGACGCTACGCTTGTAACGACGTTCACAAGCAAGACATCCCGGCCTGTGTTATGCTGATGATGATCAGCCTGGCGCAGGCCGTATGATTGCCGCGGTCGCGCGATTCCTGTCGGTCAACCAACCGGAGCATTCGTCATGTCGATGCAGAATGTGGCCTCGCCCGAGCTTGGGTACACCGCGCCCAGGCGCAATCAGCTGACGCATATCCCGGGCGACGAAGGCTGGCCGATCGTCGGCATGACCTTCAAGGTGCTCGCTGACCCCAAGGGACACATCGAAAAGAACGGGGCCAAATACGGGCTCGTCTATCGCACCCACATTTTCGGCGAGACCAACATCGTGCTGCTCGGGCCTGAAGCGAACGAGCTCGTGCTGTTCGACCAGCAAAAGCTGTTTTCGTCGACCCATGGCTGGAGCAAGGTGCTGGGCCTGCTGTTTCCGCGCGGATTGATGCTGCTGGATTTCGACGAGCACCGGCTGCATCGCAAGGCGCTCTCGGTCGCGTTCAAATCAGGACCGATGAAGTCCTATCTCAGCGATCTCGACCGCGGCATTTCGGCACGGGTGGCGCAGTGGAGGGCAAATCCAGGCGAGATCCAGCTTTATCCGGCGATGAAGCAGCTCACGCTGGATCTGGCCGCCACGTCCTTTCTCGGCGCCGGCATCGGGCCCGAGGTCGACGAGATCAACCGCGCCTTCGTCGACATGGTCGCCGCTGCGGTCGCCCCGATCCGCCGTCCCCTGCCCGGCACGCAGATGGCGGCCGGCGTGAGGGGGCGCAAACGCATCATCGCCTACTTCCGCGAGCAGATTCCGCTGCGACGCGGCAATCACGGCGGCGACGATCTGTTCTCGCATCTCTGCCGCGCCACCCACGACGATGGCGCGCTGTTGTCCGACCAGGACATCATCGACCACATGAGCTTCCTGATGATGGCGGCGCACGACACGCTGACCTCGTCGCTGACGTCTTTCATCGGCGAGCTCGCCGCCAATCCGGACTGGCAGAGCAGGCTGCGCGCGGAAATTCTCGCGCTCGGGCTCGCTCCGGGCGCGCCGAGCAGTTTTGACGATCTCGAAAAGATGCCGCTGACGGAGATGGCCTTCAAGGAAGCGCTGCGGATCAAGCCGCCGGTGCCCTCGATGCCGCGCCGCGCGATGCGCGATTTCAACTTCAAGGGCTATACGATCCCCGCCGGAACGGCCGTCGGCGTCAATCCACTCTTTACGCATCACATGAAAGACATCTGGCCGGAGCCGGATCGCTTCGATCCCCTGCGCTTCACCGAGGAAGCCCAGCGCAATCGTCACCGCTTCGCCTGGGTGCCGTTCGGCGGCGGCGCGCATATGTGCCTCGGCCTGCACTTCGCCTATATGCAGGCGAAATGCTTTGCCCGGCACTTCCTGCAGAACATCGAGGTGTCGCTGGAGCCCGGCTACAAACCGGACTGGCAGATGTGGCCGATCCCGAAGCCGAAGGATGGGTTGAAGGTGCGGGTGAAGGCGGTTTGAGCACCGCCGCAGCCGTCATTGCGAGCAAAGCGAAGCAATCGAGAATCTTTCCACGGAGGTATCTCTGGATTGCTTCGTCGCAAGAGCTCCTCGCAATGACGAAAGCCCGCTTTCGGGTGGGCAAAGGCGCGTAGCGCCGTACCCACCATTTCACTCGCGACACGCAGATGGTGGGCACGCTTCGCTTTGCCCACCCTTGTATTAGCGCGCCGGAGTAGTATGGCCTCGTTCCGTGAGGAATGGCCCAGCCCGGGTGGCCGCCCGAACTGGGCCGCCGATCGATCGGATCGAT
>JAUEPE010000016.1 GCA_030403585.1 Frankia sp. RB7 | reverse complement strand
TTGAGATATACCGCCTGCATGCAGGCGGTATATCTCAACGCGCTCTTCAAGGCTGAGCTGGCCATAACATCGTCCCATCGCAACAACACCTTAGCAGGTGTTGCACTTGCATCGTGAACCGAAGGGGCATCCAGTATTCCAGAGACAGTGAGGTTCATAACAACCGCCGCGGCGTACTGGATCGCCCGCCTTCGCGGGCGATGACGGCGGTGGGCGTAGCCTAAACCGCCGTCGCCTTGGCGAACTCCACATAGATCTCGCGCAGCCGCGCGGCGAGCGGGCCGGGCTTGCCGTCGCCCACCTTCTTGCCGTCGATTGCGACCACCGGCTGAACGAACAGCGAGGCCGACGTTGCAAAAGCCTCCTTCGCGGCGAGCGCCTCTTCTACCGTGAAGGAACGCTCCTCGACGCGGAGCTGGCGCTCTTCGGCGAGCGCGAGCACGGCCTTGCGGGTGCAGCCCGGCAGGATCGCATTGGAGTTCTTGCGGGTGACGATGACGTCGTCCTTGGTGAGGATGAACGCCGACGACGAGCCACCTTCGGTGACGTAACCGTCCTGGAGCATCCAGGCCTCGCCAGCACCGGCTTCGGCAGCCGCCTGCTTCGCCAGTACCTGCGCCAGCAGCGCCACGCTCTTGATGTCGCGCCGCTCCCAGCGGATGTCAGGCACCGTGACCACGTTGATGCCGGTCTTGGCGGAAGCTGCGTTGATGATATCCTTTTCGGAGGTGAACATCACCAGGCTCGACTTGACGTCACCCTTGGGGAACGCGAAGTCGCGGCCCTTGTCGGCGCCGCGCGTGACCTGGAGATAGACAAGGCCGGACACGACCTTGTTGCGGGAGATCAGCTCCTTCTGGATCTCGGTGATGCGCTCGACCGTCTCCGGCAGCTTCAAGCTGATCTCGCCAACCGAGCGCTCCAGCCGCGCCAGATGCGAGGCGTTATCGACCAGCTTGCCGTCGAGCACGGCCGAGACCTCGTAGATGCCGTCGGCAAACAGGAAGCCGCGGTCGAGCACCGAGATTTTCGCGTCCGAGAGAGGGACGAATGAGCCGTTGACGTAGGCGGTCGAATCCAAGGCAGGTCTCCTGGCGAGAAGGGCAGAATTTGCGCGCTTATACGCGAAATGAGGCTAACGATCACCCCTCTATTCGTCATTCCCGGGCGGCGCGTAGCGACGAGCCCGGAATCCATAACCACCAGCCGGGGCTATGGATTCCGGGCCTGCGCCTTCGGCGCATCCCGGAATGACAGTGGCGACTAATGCGACAAAATCTTCGACAAGAACTTCTGCGCGCGATCACTGCGGGGCTTGCCGAAGAAGTCTTCCTTCGGGGCGTCCTCGACGATCTCGCCGCGGTCCATGAAGATGACGCGGTTGGCGACCTTGCGGGCAAAGCCCATTTCGTGGGTGACGACCATCATGGTCATGCCCTCATGGGCAAGGTCGACCATGACGTCGAGCACCTCGCTCACCATTTCCGGATCGAGCGCCGAGGTCGGCTCGTCGAACAGCATCACGATCGGGTCCATGGCGAGTGCACGCGCGATCGCCACGCGCTGTTGCTGCCCACCGGAAAGCTGCGCGGGAAACTTCTGCGCCTGTTCCTTCAGGCCGACGCGATCCAGCAGGGCCATGCCCTTCGCCACGGCCTTGTCGGACGACCGTCCCAGCACTTTCTGCTGTGCGAGGCAGAGATTATCGATGATCTTCAGATGCGGGAACAGCTCGAAGTGCTGGAACACCATGCCGACGCGCGAGCGCAGCTTCGGCAGATTGGTTTTGGGGTCGTTGACCTTGGTGCCGTCGACGCTGATGTCGCCTTTCTGGAACGGCTCCAGCGCATTGACGCATTTGATCAGCGTCGATTTCCCCGATCCCGAGGGACCGCAGACGACGACGACCTCGCCCTTGGTGACGCTGGTGGTGCAGTCGGTCAGCACCTGGAAGGTCGGGCTGTACCATTTATCGACGTGGCTGATTTCGATCATGACCGACTTGCTCTAGCGGATGATGGCGATGCGCGCCTGGAGACGGCGGACGCCAAAGGACGCGATGCAGGAAATGGTGAAGTAGACGACGGCGGCAAACAAATACATCTCGACCAGACGGCCGTCGCGCTGCGCGACCTTGCTGGCCGCACCGAGGAAATCGGTGATCGACAGCACGTAGACCAGCGAAGTGTCCTGGAACAGCACGATGGTCTGCGTGATCAGCACCGGCAGCATGTTGCGGAACGCCTGCGGCAGCACGACGTAGCGCATGGTCTGAGCATAGGTCAGGCCGAGCGCATTGGCCGCCGCGGGCTGGCCGCGCGAGATCGACTGAATGCCGGCGCGCATGATCTCGGAGAAGTACGCGGCCTCGAACATGATGAAGGTGATGAGCGAGGAGGCGAACGCACCGACGCTGATCGGTCGCGAGGCGCCGGTCACCCATTGTCCGATATAGGGCACCAGGAAGTAGAACCAGAAGATCACCAGCACCAACGGCAGCGAGCGCATGAAGTCGACATAGAAGCCGGCGATGCGCCCCAGCGTCTTGTAGCCGGACAGCCGCATCAGCGCGATCGCCGTGCCGAAGACCAGGCCGCCGAGCGCGGCGAGCGCCGTCAGCATGAACGTGAAGCTCAAGCCCTCATAGAACAGATAGGGCAGCGCGCGAATGATGACACCGAAATCGAAATTGCTGAACATGGCGCTATTTCCCCGTGATGTAGCCGGGGATCGCGACGTAGCGCTCGAGGAAGCGCATCGCGGTCACGACGACGGCGTTGACGAGGAGATAGAGAAGGGTCGCGGCGGTGAAGGCCTCGAACACCTGGAACGAGAATTCCTGCATCGAGCGCGCCTGTCCGGTCAGCTCGAGCAGACCGATGGTGATGGCAACAGCGGTATTCTTGATGGTGTTGAGGAACTCGGAGGTCAGCGGCGGCAGGATGATACGGAACGCCATCGGCAGCAGCACGTAGCGATAGCTCTGCACCGTGGTCAGTCCGAGCGCGGTTGCGGCCATCTTCTGCCCGCGCGGCAGCGAGCCGATGCCGGCCTGCAATTGCACCGCGACGCGCGCCGACATGAAGAAGCCGATTCCGATCGCCGCCGTCCAGAACGGCGCGTTCGGCAATTGCTTCAGCCACAGGCCGGCAGACTTCGGCAGCAGCTCCGGCAGCACGAAGAACCACAGGAACAGCTGCACCAGCAGCGGCATGTTGCGGAAGAATTCGACCCAGCAGAAGCCGAACCAGCCGGCAGCCTTGGACGGCAGCGTCCGCATGACGCCGACGAGCGAGCCGAAGATCAGCGCGATGATCCAGGCGAGCACGCCCGTCTTCAGGGTCAGCACCAGTCCCGACAGCAGCATGTCGAGATAGGTGCCGGTCCCCATCGGGTTTGGCTCGAAAAAGATTCCCCAGTTCCAGTGGTAGTTCACGTGCCCCCCGGCGCGAACGCGCCCCTCAGAGAAGTATTGGGCGTCCATGCAAATGTCCGGCCACTCTGGTGTCAAGAGTGGCCGGACATGATCCCGACCGCAAGGGGTCGAGTGTCGATCTTACTTATAGTCGTCCGGGATCGGCGAGTCCGAGGGCTTCGCGAACTCGTTCTTCAGCTCGGACGAAATCGGCGAGTTAAGGTTCAGGCCCTTCGGCGGGATCTTCTGGGTGAACCACTTGTCGTAGATCTTCTGGCCTTCGCCCGAGGTGTAGAGCGCAGCAGTTGCCGCATCGACCACCTTCTTGAACGGCGCGTCGTCCTTGCGCAGCATGATGCCGTAGGGCTCAGGCTTGGAGAACGCATCCTTGGAGATGACGTAGTCGCCCGGCGACTTCGAGCCGGCAACGAGGCTCGCGAGCAGGATGTCGTCCATCACGAAGGCAACCGCGCGATCGGTTTCGACCATCAGGAACGCTTCGGCGTGGTCCTTGGCCGGAATGATGTTGGCGCCGAGGCTCTTCGCAACGTTGGCCTCGGTGAGCTGCCTGATGTTGGTGGTGCCGGCGGTCGAGACCACCGTCTTGCCCTTGAGGTCGTCGATCGACTTCAGGCCGCTCGACTTCTTGAAGACGTAGCGGCTGGCGGTCAGGAAGTGGGTGTTGGTGAAGGCGACCTGCTTCTGGCGGTCGGCATTGTTGGTGGTCGAGCCGCATTCGAGATCGATGGTGCCGTTGGCCATCAGCGGGATACGGGTCGCGGAAGTCACCGGATTGAGCTTCACCTCCAGCTTGTCGAGCTTGAGCTCCTTCTTCACGGCGTCGACGATCTTGTAGCAGATGTCCATCGCGAACCCGACGGGCTTCTGGTTGTCGTCGAGATAGGAGAACGGGATCGAAGAATCGCGGAAGCCGAGCGTGATCGCCCCGGTGTCCTTGATGTTCTTCAGGGTGCCGGTCAGCTCCTCGGCGCCGGCCTGGCTGACGACAAAGGTCGCGGCGAGCGCAAGGCCGATGTGACGGAAATGTTTCACTTTTTCTCCCCTTTCAGGATGATGCGGCCGGATGCAAGCACATCTCGGCCCGGATTAGAATGTGACTTTCGGCGGGATGCCGGCTCAGGTTAATGGCTCAAGTGAGTGGCTTGGGTAATTCGCCGAGATCCCAGAACAGCCCGGCCATCACCGTCAAGGCCTCTTCGGTCAATGGCAGCAGGATGTGCTCATTGGGCGCATGCTGGGAACAGCCGGGATAGGAGTGTGGGACCCAGATCGTCGGCAGGCCCAGAATCTCGGAAAATACGTCGTTCGGCAGCGAGCCGCCGAAGTTCGGCAGCACCGCCGGCGCCTTGCCGGTGGTGTTCTGGACTGAATCCGCCGCCCATTTGATCCAGGGGCTGTCGAAATCGGTGCGCGAGGCGGCAAAGCTCTGGGCCGCCCGCACCTCGACCATCGGAAAGCCCTTTGCGACCAGATGCGCCCGGACGGCGTCGATCAGGCCGTCGACCTTGGTGCCGACCACGAAACGCAGTTGCAGCACGGCATTGGCGTGGCCGGGAATGGCGTTCGCCGGCTTCCCGATGTTACCCGACGACATCGCCAGCACTTCCAGCGTGTTCCAGGCATAGAGCCGCTCGGCCGCGGACAATCCGTCCTCGCCCCAATTCTCCGCAAGCGCCGGCTCGTCCTCAGTCGGCACCACCTGCACATCGGCAAGATAGCTGCGGATCTGGTTGGTGAGCCGCGGAGGCTTCAGAGCGTCGAGCTGAAGCCGGCCGTGGCTGTCGACCAGCGTCGAAATCGCGTTGACGAGGATGGTCGCGGGGTTGGCGAGCACGCCGCCCCAATTGCCGGAATGATGACCGCCATCGCGTAAATTCACGTCGAGATGGATGCGGATGCCGCCACGACAGCCGAGGAACAGCGTCGGCCGGTCGGCGGACAGACGCGGCCCGTCGGAGGCCATGAACAGGTCGGCCTTCAGCGCGTCGCGGTTGAGGTCGCAGACCTTGCCGAGATCAGGCGAGCCGATCTCCTCGCCCATCTCGACGATGAATTTGGCATTGAACCCGAGCTTGCCGCCGCGGGCTTCGCGCACCGCGCGGAGCGCGGCCATGTTGATGCTGTGCTGGCCCTTGTTGTCGGCGGTGCCGCGGCCATAGAGCCGCGTGCCCGCTGTCGTCGTGCGCCAGGGATCGCGGCCGTCGCGCCACTCGCCCTCCATGCCGTCGACGACGTCGCCATGGCCATAGATCAGCACGGTCGGCAGCGACGCACTCTCGTGATGCTCGGCAAACAGAAACGGCGCCTTGCCGCTCGGGGATTCGACCAGGCGGCTGGTGAAATCGAGCGCGGCGAAAGCCGGCACCATCTCCTGTTCCAGATAGGCGCGCAGCTCGGGGCCACGCGACGGATTCTGGCTTTCGGTCTTGAAGCCGACGCGGCGGTCGAGTTCGGCGAGGAACGCGCCGGATTTGAAGTCGTCCCGGGCGCGGGCGATGGCGTCAGCTCTGGTCATTACCTGCTTTTTCAAGGTTTCGAGGCGGGAGAGCGTAGCGGGCTACACTGGGCCTCGAAAGTGGCGGGGACTTGGGCAGCTCTTGGGTCGTTCTTGCGTTTTCGTTCTTGCTCTCTTGAGATTGGCTTGCCAAGGGCGGGAGTGCCGCTGAATTTGGCCTTGCCAAGGTCGCAAGCCTTTCTATTTTTGGCCCTTGCCAAGGGCCGATTATATGCAAGAACGTCGCCAAGTTGGGGCGCACGTCTATCATTCGAAGAGCGCTCAGTACAGGGCGCCGGGGGACCAGCATGGCCAAGCAGATCAGGCTCAACGCATTTGCGATGAATTGCGTCGCGCATCAATCACCGGGCCTGTGGACCCATCCGCGCGACCGCACCGCCGAATATAACCGTCTGCCCTACTGGATTGATCTCGCCAAGACGCTGGAACGCGGCCGTTTCGACGGACTGTTCCTTGCCGACGTGCTCGGCGTCTACGACGTCTATGGCAACAGCCCTGACGCAGCCTTGCGCAACGCGGCGCAGACGCCGTCGAACGAGCCGCTGCTGCTGCTCTCGGCGATGGCCGCGGTCACCAAGAATTTGGGCTTCGGCGTCACCAGCAATTTGTCGTTCGAGCCGCCCTACCCGTTCGCGCGGCGGATGTCGACGCTCGACCATCTGACCGAGGGGCGGATCGGTTGGAACGTCGTCACCGGCTATCTCGACAGCGCTGCGCGTGGGGCCGGCAAGGACAAGCAGATCGGGCACGACGATCGCTACGACATCGCCGACGAATATATGGAGGTGGTCTACAAGCTCTGGGAGGGAAGCTGGGAGGACGACGCCGTGCTGCGCGATCGCAAGCGCGGCATCTTCACTGATCCCAGCAAAGTTCATCGCGTCAATCATGAGAGCGCGAACTACCGCATCAACAACACCATCCATCTCAGCGAACCGTCGCCGCAGCGTACGCCCGTGCTGTACCAGGCCGGCACCTCGCCGCGCGGGCGGCAGTTCGCCGCCAAGCATGCCGAATGCGTGTTCATGTCGGGACCGTCGGCCAAGATCATTGCGCCGCGGGTCTCCGCGATCCGCCAGGAGGCCGCCGCGCTCGGCCGCAACCCGGCCGAGATACTCATGTTCAACATGATGACCATCATACTCGGCAACACCGAAGCCGAAGCCGCGGCGAAATATGCCGACTACCGGTCGCATATCAGCCCCGAGGGCGCGCTCGCCCTGATGTCGGGATGGACCGGCATCGACTTCTCCGGTTATGAGCTCGACCAGCAGGTCCGTCACGTCCAGAACGACGCCGGTCGCAGCGCGCTGGACAACGTCACCCGCGGCGACCCAGACCGCGTCTGGACCGTGCGCGACGTCATCGAACATGTCGGTATCGGCGGCGCCGGCCCGGTCGTTGTGGGCACGCCGGAAAGCGTCGCTGACAAGATCGAGGATTGGTTCGAGAAGACCGACGTCGACGGCCTCAACGTTGCGTTTGCGATCTCGCCCGGCGATTTTGAGGACATCGCCGACATGCTGGTGCCGGAGCTGACCAGGCGCGGCCGGTACAAACCGGAATACGCGAAGGGCACGCTGCGGGAGAAGCTGTTCGGCGATGGGCGCGCGCGGCTTGAGGCGCCGCATCCTGCGGCGGGGTATCGGGTGGGGAAGAAGGGGTAGCTGCGACCACTTCGCCGGGACGACAGCAGGGCTACACCTTCCCGTCCACCATCACCTCGATCAGCTTCGTCCCCGGCCGCCCGAACGCCGACGACAGCGTCGCCTTCAATTCGCGGGGATCGCTGATCTTGATCGCCTCGCAGCCGAGTGCCTTCGCCACGCCTGCGAAATCCACGGGCGGATCGACAAAATCCATGCCGACATAATTGTCGTCACCATGGAAGGCGAGCAGGCGCTGCTTGATGATGCGGTAGCCGCCATTGTTGGCGATGACGACATTGAGCGGCAACTTGTGATGCGCCGCCGTCCACAGCGCCTGGATCGAATACATCGCGCTGCCGTCGCCGGAAAAACACACGACGGGCCGATCCGGATTGGCGATACTGGCGCCGACCGAGGCCGGCAGGCCCCAACCGATGCCGCCAGAGGCAAGGCCGTGATAGCCGTAGCGGTCGCGGTGCGGGCGTAGCGCCGTGATCTGGCGACTGGAGGTGAGACCTTCGTCGACAAGAATGGCATGGTCGGGCATCGCCTCGACCATTTGCAGCACGAGAAAATCTGGATCGATCGGCGCACGTCCCGCGCTCTTGCCGATCTGCTCGACCAAAGCGGTGCGGCGCGCGGTCCAGTTCTTCGGCGCAAGCTCCGCGAGCCGCTGTTTTGCGCGGCTTGCCAGCACGGCACCGCCAATCTCTTTGAGCACCGGGATCAGCGCGCGCAGCGTTTCCTTCAGATCCGCCTTCAGTGCGATCTCGGCACCGTAGTTCTTGGCGATCTCCCAATCGACGAGACCGACCTGCACGATGCCAAGCCCATCCGGCAGCGCATCGACCTCGCTATAAACCGACATCCGCAGGGGATCCCCGCCGAGCGCGATCAGCAGATCGTAAGGCGCGAGCGTATCGCGCGCGACCTTCTGCACGCGAGCCAGCGTACCGGCGAAGCTCGGGCTCTCCGACAGAAAGTGCGAGCCATAGGGCGTCGAGGATTGGTAAGCGGCTGCGCCGAGCAGTTCGGCGAGTTCAGCCGCCTCCTTCAGCGCGTCGCTCTTGACCACCTCGTCCATGGTGACGATCACGGGTCGTTCGGCCTTCAGCAGCCGCGCGGCAAAGGCCTTCAGCGCCTCATCGGATGGCCTTACGCGTGCATCGATGCGGGTGGAGCGGCCGAGATCGATGCCGGCTTCGCTGTTGAGGATGTCGCCCGGCAGCGAGATGAACACCGGCCCGGTCGGCGGCGTCATCGCGACCTTGGCGGCGCGGCGCACGATACGCGGCAGGTCCTCCAGCCGCGTCACCTCCACCGCCCATTTCACCAGCGGCTCGGCCATGCGCACCAAGGGACCGTAAAGCACCGGCTCCATCAGGCCATGGCCCTGCTCCTGCTGGCCCGCGGTCAAAATCATCGGTGTGCCCGTGAACTGGGCGTTGTAGAGCGAGCCCATGGCGTTGCCGAGGCCGGGCGCGACATGGACGTTGCAGGCAACGAGCTTGCCGGAGGCGCGGCTGTAGCCATCCGCGATCGCCACCACGAGGCTCTCCTGCATCGCCATCACATAGGTGAGATCTGGATGGTCCTTCAGCGCATGCATGATCGGCAGCTCGGTGGTGCCGGGATTGCCGAACAGATGCGTGATGCCCTCGTCCTTGAGCAGCGCGAGAAAGGCGGAGCGGCCGGTGATCTTGTTCTTCATGTTTCCTCCTGCGCGGACGTTACCGCGGGCGGCGGCATGATGGCCGAAGTCGCGGGACGCGCGCAAGGAAGCGCGGTCATGGCTGCGTTGCGTGGGAGAGACGCGCTAGATCTCCTCGCGCCCCAATTCGAACGGATCCTCGCCACCCGCGCGCTTCTTCTTTTTCGAGCGCTGCCAGACCACGCCGGGAAAGCCCTTCAGCGGCACCAGCGGCTCGCCGGTGTAAGTCCATTCCTGCAGCTCCTCGATCGCGATGTGATAGAGCGGCTGGCGCCCGGTGCGCTCCTTGAACAGAGCGCGGGGGATGTTGACCATGTGCGGGCCGCGCGGGCGCTCATAGGCGATCGGCGTGCCGCAATGCGAGCAGAAGCTGCGCGCGGTCTTGGTCGCCTTGTCCTCGTAGCGGGTCAGCGCGGTCTTGCCGGAGGTGATCCGAAACCGCTTCTTCCAGCTGCCGACATAGGTGGCGTAGGCCGCGCCGTGAGCGCGACGGCTGGTGGCAGAGTGATCGTGCCAGGCCCAGCGCGCGGGGATGTCGATCTCGAAGGTGACCTTGCCGCAGAGGCATTGACCGGTGGCGGTTCCTGCGGCGACTGCGGCTTTGGCCATTGTGCCTCCCCATCGTCATTGGGACAATACACGATCGTCATTCCGGAGCGCGACGAAGTCGCGAGCCCGGATCCATCGGGCGGCATACATGGAGGCGGGATGGATTCCGGGCTCGACGCTCCGCGTCGCCCCGGAATGACGGCAGATCCTACGCCGGCGTCAGCTCGTCATAGACCGGGTAATCCGTATACCCCTTCTCCTCGCCGCCATAGAACGTGGCGCGGTTGTACGGCGTGATCGGGTAGTCGTGCTCCAGGCGCCGCGGCAGATCGGGGTTGGAGATGAAGATGCGGCCGAAGGCGATGATGTCGGCGTGGCCATCGACGATCGCGGCATTCGCCGTCTCGCCGGTAAACCCGCCGGCGGTCATCAGCACGCCGCTGTAGTGCGGACGGAACAGCACCATGGCCGACGGCACATTCTCCCAATGGACGTCGGCGCGGCCGGCGCCGCTGGAGCGCGGCTCGATGAAATGCAGATAGGCAAGACCGAGCTTGTCGAGCGCCTTCACGACATGGGTGTAGAGCGGCATCGGGTCGGGCTCGGCGGAATCATTGGCGATGCCGTGAGGCGACAGCCGCACGCCGACGCGGTTTGCACCCCAGACATCAATCGCAGCCTGGGTCACTTCGAGCAGCAGGCGGGTCCGATTCTCGACCGAACCGCCATATTGATCGGTGCGCTGGTTGCTGCGCGACTGCAAGAACTGCTCGAGCAAATAGCCGTTGGCGCCGTGGATCTCGACGCCGTCGAAGCCCGCGGCGAGCGCGTTCTTCGCACCCTGCCGGAATGCCTCGACTACGCCCTTGACCTCGTCGGTCTCCAGCGCGCGCGGCGTCTCGTAGTCGGCGATCTTGCCGTCGGCGGTCATGGCCTTCATGCCTTCGGCCTTGATCGGAATCGCCGAGGCCGAGACCGGCAGCTGCCCGCCATGATAGGACGAATGCGAGACGCGGCCGACATGCCAGAGCTGGAGGAAGATGATGCCGCCCTTGGCGTGCACGGCATCGACCACCTTGCGCCAACCGGCGATCTGCGCCTCTGAATAGATGCCGGGGGTCGCCGGATTGCCGCGGCCGTGCGAGAGCACGGGCGAAGCTTCAGCGATCAGCAAACCGCCCGGCGTCGCGCGTTGGCCGTAATATTCGGCGTTGAGCGGCCGCGGCGAAAAGCTCTCGCGCTCGGCGCGCATGCGCGTCAGCGGCGCCATCGCGACGCGATGCGCGAGCTTGTACGGACCGACCTGCAACGGTCTAAACAACGCCTCGAACTTCATTTGGACCCCGGATGTCGATGAAAGGATACCGATCATATAGCGAGGGGCGGCCACCGGAAAAGGCGCCGCCCCCACTAAAAGCAGATATTCCCTCGCGCGGAACGCGGGAGAGGACAGCTATTACGCCGTCTTGATCCAGACGGCCTTCACGTTGAGATATTCCTCGACATGCTGCTTGCCGGACTCGCGGCCATAGCCGCTCATCTTGTAGCCGCCGAAGGGCACGGCCGGATCCATCGCCTGATAGCAATTCACCCACACCGAGCCGGCGCGCAAGCGTTTCGCGACCGCATGCGCCTTGGTGACGTCGCGCGTCCACAGGCCCGAGCCGAGGCCGAACGTGGTGTTGTTGGCGCGCTTGACCAGTTCGTCCATATCCTTGAACGCGATCGCGGAGATGACGGGACCAAAGATCTCCTCCTGCGCGATGCGCATGTTGTCCTGAACGCCTGCAAAGACCGTCGGCGAGACGAAGAAGCCCTTCGACAGCGCACCTTCGGTGACGCGGCCGCCGCCGGCGAGCGCTCGCGCGCCTTCCTTCTGGCCGATGTCGAGATAGCTGGTGACGCGTTCGAGCTGCTGCTCGGAGACCAGCGGGCCGATCTGGGTGTTGGGATCGAGGCCGTTGCCGACCTGCAGCTTCTTGCCGAATTCGGCGACACGGCCGACGAACTCTTCGTAGATCGACTGCTCGACAAACAGGCGCGTGCCGGCACTGCAGATCTGGCCCGAATTGGCGAACACCGCCATCGCCGCCCCGGGAACTGCGGCATCGAGGTCGGCGTCGGCGAACACGATGTCCGGCGACTTGCCGCCGAGCTCGAGCGAGACGCGCTTGAGGTTGCCGGCCGAAGCGCGGATGATCGACTGCCCCGTGACGTGCGAGCCGGTGAAGGCGACCTTGTCGACGTCATGATGCGAAGCGAGCGCGGCGCCCGCGGTCTCACCATAACCGGGCACGACATTGACGACGCCGGGCGGAATGCCGGCTTCCATCGCGAGCTCGGCGATGCGCAGCGAGGTCAGCGGCGCCTCTTCGGCGGGCTTCAGCACCACGGTGCACCCGGTCGCGATCGCGGGCCCGATCTTCCAGAGCGTCGCGGTGAGCGGGCCGTTCCAGGGAATGATGGCGCCCACGACACCGACCGGCTCCTTCAGCGTGTAGGAGAAGATCTCGCCGGGCAGCGAGTTCTCGATGGTTTCGCCATGGATCGCGGTGGTCTGGCCGGCATAGTAACGCAGCATGCCGACGGCGCGGAGGCGATAGGCGCGGGTGCGGCTGAGCGGTGCGCCCATGTCGAGTGTGTCGAGCTGCGACAATTCGTCGAAATTCTTCTCGACGAGGTCGGCGAGCTTGAGCAGCAGGTTCTGCCGCTCGAACGGTTTTACTTTGCTCCAGGATCCCTCGAAAGCGCGGCGGGCCGCCGCGACCGCACGATCGATGTCTTCCTTGTCGCCTTCGGCGACGGTTGCGAGCAGTTCGCCAGTGGCAGGGTTATGGGTCTCGAAGCGCTTGCCGGACGCGGCATCCACCCACTTCCCGTCGATCAACATCTGCTTGTAGGACCCGTTGGCGAACGGATGGCGCGTGATCGGAATAGCCTGCGACACAGCCATGGCTGCACTCCCTGGGTAGGTGATTGATTGGGTTCGATCTGGGCGGGATCGTTAGGTCAAACAGAATACAGCGGCGCCGGAAGGGCGTAAAGCCGGCATGGAACGAAGCCCTGCCATGCCGGCTTGTGCAGGGTCGCGCGAACGCCATGTTATAGCTCAACCAAGAGCCAGTCCCGGAGAATAGCCATGCCGCATTCTGTCATCGCCAAAGGCAATGTTGCCGTGATCACGGGTGGCGCGTCCGGCATCGGATTGGCCGCCGCAGCAGCCTTTGCGCGCGCCGGCATGAAGGTGTGCATCGCCGACGTCGATGAGGCCCGACTGGCGGAGGCCGCAACAAAACTGTCATCCGTCACCTCTGCCACACATGTGATGACCTTCGCCGCCGACGTCAGCAAAGCCGAGAGCGTGACGGAACTGGAACGCGCCGTGGGCGCGCATTTCGGCGGCACGGACCTGCTGATGAACAATGCCGGCATCCAGCCGGGCAGCACATTGTTCGGCGAGCCGGACAATTGGCAGCGCATCATTGGCGTCAACATGTGGGGCATCATCAACGGCGCGCGCATCTTCGCGCCGAACATGATCGCGCGCGGCAAGGCCGGCCTGATCATCAACACCGGCTCCAAGCAGGGCATCACCACCCCGCCCGGCGATCCCGCCTACAACGTCTCCAAGGCCGGCGTGAAGGCGTTTACGGAAGCGCTTCAGCACGAGCTGCGCAACACCAGGGATTGCCACGTCACCGCCCATTTGATGATTCCCGGCTTCGTTTTCACCGGGCTCACCGCGAACGGCCGCACCGAAAAGCCGGCCGGGGCGTGGACGCCGGAGCAGACCGTCGATTTCATGCTGGCGGGGCTGGAAGCTGGCGATTTCTACATCCTCTGCCCGGACAACGACGTGCCGCGCACGCTCGACGAGAAGCGCATGCTCTGGGCCGCCGGCGATATCGTCGAGAACCGCCCGCCGCTTTCGCGCTGGCATCCGGATTACGCGGATGCGTTCAAGAAGTTCGTCGATCGGAGTTAGCCGAGGCGATCAGCTCAGCGCAAGCAGGAGCGCGGTGCCGATCGGCACGCCCCAGCCGGACACCGCGTCGAACCCACGCCTCGCTTCATATCCGACGCCCGGCTTTGGCCTGGATACGTTGTGGCCGATGGTGATGTCGTAGCAGACAAGATCGCCTGTCGGCCGGCCGAGCGGCGATTTGCGATAGAGCAAGGGCGCGAGGAAGCGCTGCCGCTTCTCCGGCGGCAGAAGCGCATTAACGCGTGCGATGAGCGCGGCCAGCAGCGGTGCAGACGCGCTGGTCCCACCGCCATAATCCGGTTTGCCGCGGAAGATCATCGCGTAGCCGGGTGGGCCGGCAAGGGCCGCGATATCAGGCACGATGCGACCCCACTGACCGGAGCCGTTCACGGACGCAATATCGAGTCCGCGCTGCCACGCAGGACGACGAAATACTTCACTCACTCCTCCACCTGTTGCCCCTCCTCCGCCTTTCATGCGCCGCCCCGGCGTCTCCCACCACACTTGCTCCGTGACCTCGCCACCGAGCCGCGTAATCATGGTGCCGCCGACCGCGAGAACGAACGGGCTGGAGCTCGGAAAATCCACGTGAGCCGCGCCATCCGTCTCCTCGTCGCCGGCGCCATCGTCGCCGGAGGCACCGCAGATCGTGATGCCCAGCGCGGCTGCCGCCTGGAGCCGCTCGTTGATGGCCGTACGTGCCGCCGGCGACCAATCAGTGGAATCCTCCGCAGACCCCCAGCTTATCGACAGTGTCACCGGCCTGTCCTTGATCACGCGGTTCAATAAATCGACCCAGCCCTTCTGATCGAAAGTCGCAAAATAGACCGACAGCTTGGCACCGGGAGCCAGGCCTGCAGCCACCTCGACGTCCATCATCACTTCGCCGGTATCGTCGAGCGCGTCCTGACGATCGTCCTTTGGCAATTGTTCGATTTGCCTGCGGTTGCGCACCGGCCAGTTGATCGAGACGATCTCGACCTTGGGCTTCTTGCGGCCGAATCTTTTGCAGTGGAGCGCGAGGTCCCCGGCAAAATAGCCGCCACCGAACTCGGCGATTGCGATCTTCTGGCCGGCGGCATCCCCGGGCGGAAAATGATACAGCGCTTCCAGGGAATACGGGCTGAGCGGCGTCAAACCGGCACCGATCCTCGCCCTGCTCCGCCACATGACACGCCGCTGGCCGAATCCGATCAACGCAGTGACGATCTTCTTCAGCGAAGCGGGAATCTTGTAGTCGTCCTCCCGATCGCGGAACTGCCCCTGATCCTCGCTCCAATAGACGCCGAGGCGAGGCAGAAACGCCGTCTCCATCTGCGCGACGGTCCCGCTCACGCGCATGCTGCGCGTCTCGAGCGACACTTCCTCGACCTTGAGTCCGAATTTGCGCAGAACCTGGGACACTTGTCGGCGTCGCGCTTCGAGGCACTGTATCTCGCCTTGAACTGGGCTCGCGACAGCGCTCGACCTCCGAGCTTGTCGGCGTCCGGCAATTTGGGTCCACGCAACGTCAGCGTGATCTCGACGTGCCGGCGCGGATTCTCGTCGCGCAGACGCCTGGCCCCCGCGGTGGGTGGGCGCGCGCTACCGGACACGACGACAGGGCGCTTTACCGCACCTGCCGATCCAGCTTTGTCGTCACGCTTTGCTGCCTTGCGATTGGTGGCCGCTCGGCGGCCGGTACGCGCCTTAGCCTTTGATGCCATATCCGAGCCCCCGCTCTCGACACGACCAAAGGTTGCAGGTTATCGTCGATCGCGAAACGCGTCAAATGTCCGAAGACTTGCGGGGGGCCAGCCCGGCGAGCCAAACGAAAACATCCGGGCTCGATCTACAGCGTCTCTTGCTGGTGCCCGCAATTCTTGCAGGCGAACTTGACGCGGCTCTGGCCTTTTTCCGCCTGAACCCGGTTTGGCGCGCCGCACTTGCCGCAGACGGCCTCGATGCGGGTCGAGCCCTGCTTGACGACGATGGCCTTCTTTTCCATCGATTCGCGGATCAGGCGCTCGGCCTCCTCACGCAGGGATTGTTTCGACAAAACTCGTCTCCGCCTCTGAAAGCGCGAGAGCCATATCGCACTTGCAGTCGAATCTCAATCGGCAATGCGCGATCTCACACCTCGACAATCACATAGCTGTCTTCGACATGCACCGGAAACGTCTCGGCGACATACGGGCCCTTCTGCAATTCGTCGCCGCGTTCCACCGCGACCGGATAGGACCGGATCCTGACCCGTTTCGGATCGAACCAGGATTGGCCGTTGCGCATGTCGAATTCCCAGCCGTGCCAGGGGCATCGCAGCATCTCCCCGATTCGCGAGCGCTCATAGATGCCGGGCTCGGGCGAGGTCAGCCGCGCCACGCAAGCGGCCTTCTCCAACGGCGCGCCTTCATGCGGGCAGCGGTTCAACAGCGCAAAGAACTCCCCGTTGACATGGAACACGACGATATCGCGGCCCGCGATGTCGACGACCTTGTTGCCGCCGGGCGGGATCTCTGAAGTCGACGCGACGATGTGACGGGCCATGTTGATCAGAACTTGTAGACCGCACGGGCATTGGTGCTGAAAATCTTTGTCCGCTCGGCCTCGGTGAGCGGCGTCTTGAAGGCGAAGCGCGGATCGTCGAAATCCCAGTGCGGATAGTCCGACGAGAACAAGAGACGGTCGATGCCGACCCACTCGATCAGCGAGCGCAGATGCCGCGCCTCGTCCGGCTCGTCGACCGGCTGCGTCGTGAACCAGAAGTGCTCACGGACATATTCCGACGGTTTTCGCTTGAGATGCGGCACCTCGCTGCGGAACCGCTCGAAGTGCTGGTCCATCCGCCACACCGCTGCCGGGACCCAGCCGAATCCGCCCTCGATGAAGACGATCTTCAGTTTCGGAAAACGCTCGAGCACGCCCTCGATGACGAGGCTTGCGAGCTGCGCCGCGATGGTGTGCGCGTTCGAATGATGCTCTTCGACATAATAGGACGGCCAGCCGCCGCCGGTCGGCGCGTGACCGCCATAGCCGCCCGTATGAATGCCGAGCGGAAGGTCGAGTTCCTGCGCGCGCTCGTAGATCGGCCAGTAGCGGCGGCGGCCGAGTGGCTCGTTGGCGCGCGGCGAGACGTTGATCTGGATGTACTCGCCAATTTTGGCGCAGCGCTCGATCTCGGCGATCGCCAGATCCGTGCCGTCCTGCCCGACCAGGATCGAGGCCTTCAGGCGGGGATCACGATGCGACCAGAACGCCAGCTGCCAGTCGTTGATGGCGCGCTGGATCGCCGCGCCGAATTCGAGACTCTGCTGCGAGAAGATGAAGAGATCGAGCACCTGCAAGATCCCGAACTCGACATCGAGCGGATCGAGATGCTGCTTCTGCATGAAGGCGAGATCCGAGCCGGGCGGACCACCGGTCGGTGGCCAGGCGTCGCGCCGCGCGATCAGCGGCGCGGACCGCGGATAGGGCGTCGTGAACAGATAGGGCGTGCGCAGATGGCTGCCATATTCCTTCAAATGCTGCTGCCAGCACTTCGGCAGGAACTCGTTGAGGTCGTCGAGCGAATGCAGGCTCGGGTGTACGTCGCAATCGACGATACGCAGCCGTGAGGCGGCGGGTTTCTCGTCGTCACGCATCGGACGGTCTATGACTTCACTCATGCGAACCTCCAAAACTCAATTGATCGACAGCCGCGGAAACGTCTCCAGCGGATTGTCGACACACATCTTGTCGATGATGCCCTTTGGCAGATGTGGCGGGATCGGATCGTCACCGTCGAATTGCCAGTGCGGATAATCGGACGCGAACAGGAACATTTTGTCGGAACCGATCTGGTCGATGATCTCCTCGACGCTTTTGGCGTCGCCCGGTGCATCGAACGGCTGCATGGTGACGCGAAAATTGTCGCGGATGATTGCTGCCGGCTCGCGCTCGACCCAGGGCACCTCGACGCGCACGCCGCGCCAGGTCTTGTTGGCGCGCCACATGAAGGCCGGCAGCCAGCTCACGCCTGACTCCATCAGCACGACCTTGAGATCGGGATATTTGCCGAACACGCCCTCGTAGATCAGGCTCAGAATCTGCGCCTGAAACGCCTGTGCCTCGACGAAGTAATATTCGTAGCGATGCGACGGCCAGCCGGCCGAGCTCGGTGCCTGCCGATATTGCGTGCCGGCATGGATCGCGAGCGGCAGCCTGTATTTCTCCGCGAGCTGATAGACCGGCCAGAAATGCCGCCGGCCGAGCAGCGTCTCGCCTTGCGCCAGCACCAGAATGGAGACGAAGCGATTGTCGCTCGCGCGGCGCTCGATCTCTTCGATGGCGAGATCCGGCGCCTGCATCGGCACCACGATGGAGGCGCGCAGGCGTGGGTCACGCGAGAGCCATTCGGCGGCGATCCAGTCGTTGATCGCCTTGCAGAAGTCCGCCGCCATGTAGCAATCGAACACGGCTTGAGCGCCGTAGAGCACATTGAGGATCGCGTGGCTCGCGCCCAATTGGTCGAAGGCGCCCTTCTGCACCATCGCCAGATCAGAGCCTGGCTTCGTACCATCGGCCGGCCGCCAATCGGAGCGACTGGAAAACGGCATGCTGGGCGGATAGGAGGTGAGGTCGAGCCCATCGATGGCGCGGCTCACCACCTGCTCTTTCCAGTGATCGCTGAGATAAGGAAGCAGCGTCGTGCGCGTGCCACCAACCGCCGGGTGGATGTCGCAGTCGATCCGCGTCACCGCCATGGATGCTTCCTCGGGCAATCTTTATTGGCGGCGTTCTTTTTGTGCGCCGCCTCGGCAGAGTGCGCCGGCCTGCGCGGACGCGCAAGAGCGCACGCCCGCGCGATCCGTCATGGCTCGGTTGCATTTCGCAGGCGCGATATGAGGCTTGGCGATCATCGCGCCAAGCACTCTATCAGCCGTCGTGAGGCGACAAATGCTCCAGCATCCGCCGCCTCACCTCGCACATAGCCTCGTTCTGGTGCGCGCTCGCTCAAGCGGCTTTCGAGACTTCCATCAGCAGGCGCTCGGCCTTGGCATCCTCGATGCGGTTCACGAGCCGGCTGCTCTCATGGTTGTCACGCACCGTCTTGGTCAGCGTGATGCAGGTCTGGATCAGCATCACAATGCCCATCGTGAGATATCCCTTCATCCAGAGATCGATCGGCAGGAAGAAGATGCCGATGGCGACGAGGAAGGCGGAGGCTGCGAAAGACGCGTAAGTGAAGGTCACCCAGGCGCTGCTGTGGGGTTGGCCGTTCTGGTTCATGGTCGTCTCCTGTTGGTTCGATTGATGATTGGGTTTGAGATCAGGCAGTGGGCATGCGCTTGGATTTCAACCGCGCCAGCACATCGTCAGCGGTTGTCTTGAGCCGGGGACCAAAGCCCTGTTCGGCTAGTCGCTCAGCGGTCGCGAGCGGACCGGTGGCCGCATCGAGCTCGACCAGCGCGTCATCGGCGGCCTGGGCTTCGAGCTGCCGTTCGCGCAGCCGCCTCAGGGTGCTCTCCGCTTCCGGCAGTGTGGATTCGTAAGGGCGAGCCGCTTCGATGCCGCAGCGGCGAAGCGAGCGCACCGCTTCCGAGGCGCGGGCGACACGGCGGCCGCGATCGAGCTCGGTGATGCGGGCCTGCGCAGTTGCGACGTGCCGCTTCAGCCGGGCGATCTCGGTCGCGAACAATGCACGCGCCGTCAGAGCTGCATCGCGGTCGGCCTCGAGGCCGGCGATGGCTTCGGCCGCCTCCTTGGCGAGATCCTCACGGCTGCCATCGAGCGCTGCGACTGCGCGGGTCTCGAGATCGGCGATGCGAGCGACGGTCGCCTCAAGCTTGCGACCCTCCTGTTGATCCTGCGCGATCGCCAGCGCCAGCGTCCGCTTGCTGCGCTCGACGGCCCCGGCCGCATCGCGCATCTGCTGGTCGAGGATCAGAAGGGCCGTGCGGTCCTCCAACTCCTCGCCGGCGGCCGCCACGCTGCCGCGGAAAAGTGTGACTACGGTCTTGAACATTTGCAGCTCCCTGTTATGAGCGTTGCTCACAAACGATTAGTAGCAGCAATCTTGAACATCGTTCAAGAAATATTTGAGCGACGCTCAAGATTTTGATTAACGAATGACTAAGGCCTTGGAACGCCGGGAGAAACAGCGGGCGGACCTGATTCTGTCAGCCGAGCGGATGATCGCGACCCGTGGCTTGGCCGGCCTGAAAACCCGTGATTTGGCCCGCGAGATCGGCTGCGCCAATGGTGCGGTCTACAATCTCGTTGCCGATGTGGACGAGCTGGTCCTGCGCGTCGGCTCGCGCACGCTGCTCCGGCTCGACGAGGCGCTCAGCGCGGCGGTGCGCGCGGGCAATCCATCGCCAAAGGAGACGCTGGTCCGCATCGCAATTGCCTATTGCGATTTCGCCGCAGAGAATCTCCAGCTCTGGCGCGCCCTGTTCGAGCACCGCATGGAGACCGAGAAGGCCCTGCCCGACTGGTCGGTCGATGACCAGTTGCAGTTGTTTCGCCACATCTACCAGCCGCTCGCTGCGCTGTTGCCGAAGCGAGATGCGGAGGAGCTCGGCATCACCGCACGCAGCCTGTTCTCGGCCGTGCATGGTATGGTGGCACTGGGACTTGAGCAAAGGCTGGTGGCAGTTCCCCTGCCGGCGCTGCGCAAGGAGATCGCGAGCCTCGTACGCGCGATGATCGACGGGCTAGTTGCGCAGGCGGCGTAGCGGCCGAGAATACGCAGCGAAGCCGGCGGCTGACTAAAATTTCGTCTGTCGCATCGCAGCCGACCCGCTTAGCTTTCGCCGCGTCCCGTCCTCCCTGCTCTTCCCGGAGTTCCCATGTCCCTCCTCATCCGCGGCGGCACCGTCGTCAATCATGATCATTCGCGCCGCGCGGACGTGCTGATCAAGGACGACACCATCGTCGCGGTCGGCGCAGCGATCGCGGCGCCGACCGGAGCGGAGATCATCGATGCCGGCGGCGCCTATGTCATTCCGGGTGGCATCGATCCACACACCCATCTCGAAATGCCGTTCATGGGCACGGTCACCGCCGACGATTTCGAATCCGGCACCAAGGCGGCGCTGACCGGCGGCACCACCATGGTGGTGGATTTCTGCCTGCCCGATCCCGGCCAGTCGATGCTCGCGGCCTACCAGGAATGGCGCCACAAATCCGAGAAGGCGGCGACCGACTACGGCTTCCACATGGCGGTGACGTCGTGGTCGAAGCAGATCTATGACGAGATGGAAACCGTGGTCAAAACCTACGGCATCAACACCTTCAAGCATTTCATGGCCTACAAGGGCGCGTTGATGGTGAACGACGACGAGCTCTACAACTCGTTCGCGCGCTGCGCCCATCTCGGCGCGATGCCCGTCGTTCATGCGGAGAACGGCGACGTCGTCGCCCTGATGCAGGAGGCGCTGATCGCGCGCGGCGTCACCGGCCCCGAGGGCCACGCCTATTCACGGCCGCCGGAGGTCGAGGGCGAAGCCACCAACCGCGCCATCATGATCGCTGATATGACCGGCACGCCGGTCTATATCGTGCACACCAGCTGCCGCGAGGCGCATGAGGCGATCGCGCGGGCGCGGGCCGCGGGAAAACGCGTCTATGGCGAGCCGCTGATCCAGCATCTACTGCTCGACGAGCGTGAATATCAGAACAGGGACTGGGATCATTCCGCGCAACGCGTGATGTCGCCGCCGTTCCGCAACAAGTCGCATCAGGATAGTCTGTGGGCAGGCCTGCAATCCGGCTCACTCCAGGTGGTCGCGACCGACCATTGTGCCTTCACCACCGAGCAGAAGCGATTTGGCCTCGACGACTTCAGGAAGATCCCGAACGGCACCGGCGGCCTGGAAGATCGCCTCGCGTTGCTATGGACCGCGGGCGTCGTCACGGGGCGGCTGACGAAGGAAGAGTTCGTCGCGGTGACTTCGGCGAATATCGCCCGCATCCTCAACATCTATCCGGGCAAGGGCGCGGTCGCCGTCGGCTCGGATGCCGATATCGTGGTGTGGGATCCCAAGGCGACGAAGACGATCAGCGCGAAGCGGCAGATGAGCCGGATCGACTACAATGTGTTCGAAGGCTTTGCCTGCACCGGCGGGCCCGCCGCCACGCTCTCGCGCGGTCGCATCGTGTGGAAAGATGGCGACCTGCGTGCCGAGGCGGGCGACGGACATTATGTCGAGCGGCCGGCCTTCTCACCGGTGCATGTCGCCAATTCCACCTGGAAAGATCTGACCGCCCCGCGCGCCGTCAGCCGGGGCGCGGTTACGCCCTAGGAACGCAATCCCCCGCGGGACGCGACGCCATGAAGCGCTGCTGATGGCATGCGCCTTGCCTCTTTATGACGCAGATTTCTCGCAAAAGAGGCACCGATGAGCGCATCACCTTTCGACATGAGCCGCCGCAACGTGGTGCTCGGCGGCCTGGGCATGGCCGGAATGACGGTCGTCGCGCCGCACTTCGCGTCGGCGCAAGGGCGCACGGAGACGCTGCTGGTGGTGCAGGAGCTCGGGCCGAATTCGCTGGACATGCAGGGCGTCGGTTCGAACCAGACCGTGAACGGCCTGTCCTGGAATTGCTACGACCGGCTGTTGACCTATGCGTCGAAGACTCTGCCCGACGGGACGGTGTCGTATGACCGCGAGAAACTTGCGCCCGAACTCGCGGAGAGCTGGGAAGTCGCCGCCGACGGCATGTCCTGCACCTTCAAGCTGCGCACGGAGGCGAAATTCCATGACGGCGCGCCGGTCACGGCCAAGGACGTCAAATGGTCGTTCGACCGCGCAGTCAAGGTCGGCGGCTTTCCGACCTTCCAGATGTCGGCGGGATCGCTGGAAAAGCCCGAACAGTTCGTGGTCGTGGACGACCACACTTTCCGCATCAACTATGTGCGAAAAGACAAGATGCTGCTGTTCAACGTCGCGGTCGTCGTGCCCTTCGTCATCAACTCCGATCTCGCCAGGAAGAACGCGACAGCGGAAGATCCCTGGGCGCTGGCCTGGCTGAAGAGCAACGAAGCCGGCGGTGGCGCCTACAAAATCGAGAGCTGGAAGCCCGGCAGCGAGACTGTGCTGGCGCGGTTCGACGACTGGAAGAGCGGGCCGTTGCCGAAAGTGAAGCGCGTGATCGCGCGCGACGTCCCTTCCGCCGGCACGCGGCGTGCGATGCTGGAGCGGGGCGATGCGGATTTGTCGAGCGGTTTTGCGCCACGCGATTTCGAGCAGATCATCAAGGAGGGCAAGGTCAAGGTTTCCGGCGTTCCGATCCCCAACGCGCTCTGGTACGTCGCGCTGAACACGGCAAGGCCGCCGTTCGACAACGTCAAGCTTCGCCAAGCCATCGCCTGGGCGATGCCCTATGAGCAAATCCAGAGCAGTGCGTTCTTCGGGCGCGCGGTTCCGATGTATGGCGGGACGGCGGATGTCTCAAAGCCGGTGTGGCCACAACCGTCTCCCTATGTCACCGATCTCGACAAAGCCAAGACGTTGATGAAGGAGGCTGGGTTCGAGTCCGGCCTGGAGACGACTTTGTCGCTCGACACCGGCACTGCGACCGTCGGCGAGCCTACCGCCATCCTGATCCAGGAAAGTCTCGCCAAGATCGGCATCAAGGCGTCGATCGAAAAGATTCCTGGCGCCAACTGGCGCACGACGCTGAACAAGAAGGAGCTGCCGCTCGCGCTCAACCGCTTCAGCGGCTGGCTCGATTACCCCGAGTATTATTTCTACTGGAATTTCCACGGCAACAATTCGATCTTCAACATCTCCTCCTACCAGAACAAGGCGATGGACGCCCTGATCGACAGGGCACGCTTCACCACGGACGCCGCCGAGTACGAGAAAGCCGTGAAGGATTTCGTCGCACTCTGCATGAGCGAGGTTCCCGTGATCCCGCTCAACCAGCCGATCCACGACGTCGCCATGCAGAAGGCTATCTCAGGTTACGAATTCTGGTTCCACCGCGAGCCCGACTACCGTCAGTTCGCAAAGGGCTAGTTCTTCTCAACGACGCGGACGGCGCCTGGGGTTGCTCGCGCCTGCTCGATCGGAAAGCCTCTTTCCAATCGCGCGGCGCTCGCACGCAGCATCGCCGCATCAAGCTTACCCTGCCGCGATCCGTCGAGCGCGCATCCAAAGATCCGGTAGAACTGCGCGCCGTCATAGGCAACGAGCAGCAGGTCGACGCTGGCGTTGATCGCCTCGACCACAGCCTTGCAGACGTCGTGCTGATAGATTGCGCCCATCACGAGATCGTCGGTCATCACCAGGCCCTGGTAACCCCATTTGTCGCGGATGATCCCATCGACGACGCGCTTTGAATGTGAGGCGGCATGGTCGGGATCGACGGCCGTGAGCGTGATGTGGCCAACCATGAGCGCGCTATGCGAATGCGACAGCACTTCGCGGAACGGCAGCCAGTCCGTGGCTTCCAGCTCCCCGACCGGTGTATTGAGGTCGGCACTGAAATGATGCGTGTCGGTGCGTACGCGGCCGATGCCTGGAAAATGCTTCAGTGTCGCGCCTACGCCTGACTCTTCAAGCCCGCGCACATAAGCACTTGCGATCGTGCTGACGACAACGGGATCGGTGGCAATCGCGCGCTGGCCGATCAGCGTATGGAAATCGAGGCGATTGCGCCGAAGCGGCGGCTTGAGATCGAGCACCGGCGCGAGATTGAGGTTGACGCCGAGACCGGCGAACTCGCCGCCGTGGATACGGCCGAACGCCTCCGCTTTGGCCTGCTGGTCATCGGGAGCAAGCCCGGCGAGCGTCGCCAGCGCCGGCACCTTGGTCAGCGGCGGCGCAAGATGCCCGACGATGCCGCCCTCCTGGTCCGCGGCGACGATCAGCGGCGGCAGGCCGGCTGCACGCCGCTTGTCCTGCAGCGCAGCGATCTCGGCACGCAGCGCATCGATGCTTCGGCCGCGAATGTTGTGCCGGGTGACGTAGACGCCGCCGATCAGTCCCTGCTCGGCGAGGCGCGCGACTTCAGGGAAGGAGGAATAGCCAACCATGAAGTGGGGGCCGAGCCGACGCGCCTCGGTCACGCTTGCGCTGAGCACATCGTGCTTGCGCAGCTCGAAGCTGAGATGCGCCACCGCCATCAGCATCGGCGGCAGGCACCAGAGCATGATGAGGAGCTTGCCGGCCAGGCTGCGCCAGCGCCCGCGGCGCAGCAACAGGATGGCAATCGCGATGCTCGCGATCACAAGCGCGATGTTTCCAACGCCGCGCATCGGGACCAGATAAGGATCGTTCTTGTTCGCAGCCGCGAATGCGAGGAGAGGCGCGGCAAGCCAGAGCAGAATCAGGCCGATGCGACGAAGGTATTGCATGATGCGTCACGTCCGAGGAGTGGCGAATGCTTCGCACCTATCAAAGCGATTTGCGATGCGCGAGAGGCAAGAGCGCGCCTGCACGAAATCTGCAAAAGACTCCTGAAACCGTGCAGACGTTGATCCCGGCTTCTGCACAAGGGTCGTGCAGATTTCGTGACGCTACCCATCACAAAAGGTCATCTGCACATGACGAGCCTGGCTTCGACGATCGCCGCGGACATCCAGCCAATCGGGCATTCCTCGATTCCGGCCAAGGTCGGGCTCGCACTGGCGCTGGCCGCGCTCGCGGACTGGCTGTTCTATGGCGAGCGGATTGGCCTGTCGCTCTCACTCTTTGCGATCGCAATCGCCGTCGTGTCGGTGCTGTTCAATCACGCCGCACTGGACCTGCGTCGCGCTTTGACCAGCGCTGCCATTCTCGTCGCAGGCCTTGTGCCGGCCCTCGAGGACCTCAACCCGCTGTCGTTCCTGATCCTTGTCGCCGCGCTGCTCATGGCCCTGCTGCTCGCGACCAATCCGGAGACGATCGAGCTCGTCGAGCGCGCCCGCGCACTGCGCAACTTCATCCTGCTTGGCCCATTCAGGTTCTTCCCCGATGCCCTCCAGATCTTCAACATGTCGGCGTTCACCCGCGGCATCGCACTCTGGCTGTTACCCGCGGTTCTCAGCGCCATCTTCATCGCACTGTTCGCCGCGGCCAATCCCGTCATCGAGCAGTGGGTGTCCCTGCTCAATCCGAAAATCATCATCGACTATGTCAGCATCCCACGCGTGCTGTTCTGGACCGCGATGCTGGCGCTGGTTTGGCCGTTCATCCATGTGCGCTGGCGGCGCGAGAAGGTCGTCGCCGCTCATGTTAACGACGTCCCCGTGCCGCCGCCGCTTCCGCCCCTCGTCCCGATCGAATTCCTGGGACCGTCGACGATCCTGCGTTCGCTGATCCTGTTCAATTTGCTGTTTGCGGCGCAATCGATTCTCGACGGCCTCTATCTCTGGGGCCATGTGGCGTTGCCGGCCAACATGACTTACGCCGCCTACGCCCATCGCGGCGCCTATCCGCTGATCGCGACAGCGCTGCTCGCCGCCGCTTTCGTGCTGGTCGCGATGCGTCCGGGCGGGCCGGCTGAGAAGTCGACGGTGATTCGTCCGCTGGTTTATCTCTGGGTGGGGCAGAACGTTCTTCTGGTTGCCTCCTCCATTCTCCGCCTCGATCTCTACGTGGACATCTACATGCTGACCTACTGGCGCATCGCGGCCTTCATCTGGATGGGGCTGGTGGCGCTGGGGCTGATCCTGATCGTGGCCCGCATCGCACTCGACAGATCCAACCGGTGGCTTGTCGGCGCCAACCTGATCGCGTTAACGATCGTGGTGTATAGTTGCTCACTGGTGAACTTCGACGCGTTCATTGCCGACTATAATATTGCGCACAGCCGGGAAGTCTCGGGCAAGGGCATGCCAATCGATACTCGCTATCTCACGCAGCTCGGACCACAGGCTTTACCGGCCATCGAGAGGATGATGCAGATTCGCACCGACAGCACTCTTATTGGATGCCACGACCGCCTTGTAGAAACTCAGCGCCTGGACATGGCATGGCGGGCTTGGGGCTTTCGCAGCTGGCGATTGCAGCGCAGGCTCGATGCCGAGGCGAGAGGTCAGTCCGGCAATCAGCAGGCCGGGTGAGCGGAGAGACTTTTGGCGCATCGCATTCTCATCGTCGACGACGAAGGCCATATCCGCGAGGTCATCCGCGTCGCCCTGAAGAAGGCCGGCATGGACGTGATCGAGGCCCGCGACGGCAAGGAGGCGCTCAGCCGCTTTGCCGCCGACAGGCCCGATCTGATCGTGCTCGACATCGGCATGCCGGAGTTCGACGGTCTCGATGTCTGCCGCGAGGTCCGCAAGAATTCCGACGTGCCGATCCTGTTCCTTTCGGCCCGTGACGAGGAGATCGATCGCGTGCTCGGCCTCGAGATCGGCGGCGACGATTACGTGACAAAACCGTTCAGCCCGCGCGAGCTGGTGGCGCGGGTCAACGTCATCCTGCGCCGCCTGGCGCCCCGCAACGGCGAGGCCAAGGCCGGCCCCGGCGCGTTGTCGCAAGGCGGCCTGCTGGTCGATCCCGAGCAGCATTTGGCGTCCTTCGCCGGCACGCCGCTGAAACTGACTGCGATCGAGTTCGGCATTTTGCGCGCGTTCCTGACCCGGCCGACATCCGTGTTCAACCGCGAGCAGCTGATGCGCGCGGCATATCAGCTCAACATCCAGGTTTCCGACCGCACCATCGACAGCCACATCCGCAACATCCGCGCCAAGCTCGCCGCGGCTTCCTGCGACAACGTGATCGAGACCATCCATGGCGTCGGCTTCAAGCTCGGCCGCTGCGAGAAAGAGGCATGAGCGCCGCGCCCGACAAATGGCGGCCGTCGCTCGGGCTCGTGATCTTCGCGGTGCTGACGACTGTCGCCGTGCTGCCGCTGGTCGGCCTGTTCTTCTTCCGCCTCTACGACAACCAGCTGATCCGCCAGACCCAGGCCGAGCTGATCGCGCAGAGCCGCGTGCTCGCGACGATCTATGCGCAGGAGGTCGAAGCCCGGCTCGGCAGCGGCCTGACGCTCGGTCCCGAGGTGCCGCCGAACGTGCTGCCCGATCCCGGCGACCAGTTCACGCCGATCCGGCCCGCGCTCGATCTCACCGCTAATGATCTGTTGCGGCGGCGGCCGGATGCGCTGGCCCCGCCCCGGCCGGCGCAGCCTGCCTATGTCGAGATCGGCGCCAAGCTGACGCCGATCATCCGCGAGACGCAGAAGGTGACGCTCGCCGGCTTTCGCATCCTCGATCCGCAGGGCGTGGTGATCGCCGGGCGGCAGGAGGTCGGGCAGTCGCTTGCCCATATCGAGGAAGTCGCGGATGCGTTGCGCGGCCAATACCGCGCCACCTTGCGCAATCGTGTGCCGGACAAGCCGCCGCCGCCGATCTATTCCTTCAGCCGCGGGCTTGGCGTGCACGTGTTCTCGGCGATGCCCGTCATCGTCAACAACCGCGTCGCAGGCGTGATCTACACCACGCGGACGCCGAGCAACATCTTCGACCATCTCTACCAGGAACGCGCCAAGTTCGTGCTGGCGGGACTCGCCGTGATCCTTGGGACGATCGCGATCGGGCTGGTGTTCTCGCGCACCATCACGCTGCCGATGCGGGAGCTGATCGCGCGCGCCGCTAGAATTGGCCGCGGCGATCGCGAAGCGTTCCGGCCGCTCAGGCACTACGGCACGCGAGAGTTCGCGCAGCTCTCGCACAGCTTTCTCGGCATGGCGGAGCAGCTGGCGCGACGCTCCGACTATATCGCGACGTTCTCGGCCCATCTCACCCATGAGCTGAAATCGCCGCTCACCTCGATCAAGGGCGCGGCCGAGCTGTTGCAGGATTCGTTTCAGGGCAAGCCCGAAGGGCTGACGCCGGCCGAGCAACGGACCTTCATCGCCAACATCCTGTCGGACACCCAGCGGCTGGAGGCGATGGCGCAGCGGCTACGGGAGCTGGCGCGGGCCGAAAGCCTGCCGCAAAACGAGCGGACGGAGTTGGCACCCGTCATCGCCGACCTCAGGACCAGGTTTCCGGCAAGCTCGATCGAGGCCAGCGGCAGCCTCGATCGGACGATCGGCATGTCCGGCGAGAAGGCGCTGATCGTGCTGTCGCATCTCGCCGACAATGCGATGCGGCACCAGGCAACATCAATCAGGCTGGAGGCGGTCGACGAGCGGACCACCTTGCTTCTGACAGTGAGCAATGACGGCGAGCCGATCTCGGCGCCGAACCGCGACAGGATCTTTGACGCGTTCTTCACGACCCGGCGCGATCAGGGCGGCACCGGCATGGGGCTCGCGATCGCGCGCGCTGTGATGGCGAGCCATGGCGGCTCGATCAGGCTCGAGCCCTCCGAGGAGGGCGTGGCCTTCGAGCTTCAGTTTCCTGCGGCCTAGATCGCAAACACCCAGGCGGCGACGATGGTGCCGATGGTGATCAGACCCGCGATGGTCCAGCCCGCTGCGTATTCCAATTCAGGATGACCGGTCGCCCGCATGATCTCAGCCGGATCGGCGGTATGCTTCTGTGCCATGACTGCCTCGCACGTGTTTCCCCGTGTCATGGATAAGTCGCACCAGCCGGCATTAGGTTCCATCACGGACGCGCGAATGGCAAAAAAGTCGAAAACAACCCCATGCACAGTAGAACGACCTTGCAGCGATGAGGCGGGGTCGCGCTCCGCAACCATTTGACCTGACGCGACAAATCGGCCGCCTGGCGCATTCGCCGCGCGGCCTGTCGCTTGCGTGCAAAATCGGATTGCATGCTAGACTGGCTCCACCCGATTCAGGGCAGGAGAGAAGCATGGCCGACGACAAGACCAAGCGGGGCGGGGCAGACCGCAAGCTGATTGCGCTCACCGAAAAATACGAAGTCGCCTATTGGTCGAAGAAATTCAAGGTGACGCCGGCCAAGCTGAAATACGCCGTCAAGAAAGTCGGCCACTCCGCCAGGAAGGTCGAGGACTACATCAAGCTGCAGAAGCACCGCGCCGCCGACAAGAGCCGGATCGCGCTCAGCGAAGCCTATGAAGTCCGCTACTGGTCGAAGAAGTTCAAGATCACGCCGGCCAAGCTGAAGGCCGCCGTCGCCGCCGCCGGCCATTCTTCCAGGAAGGTCGAGGCCTATCTGATCGCCCAGAAGGCAGCGAAGAAGAAGAAGGCGGCCAAGAAGACAACGAAGAAGACCGCCGGGAAGAAGTAGGCCAGCCAAAACGCCGGACACCAGTCCAGCATTCAGACACATCAGCCGGCGTGCATCGCGGACGCGCGGCGGTTGCGACAATTAAACTGCGTGAGATCGCCAACTACGTCAGGTCGACTGGCTCACCGATGACGCCCGCCTGCGATAAATTGACGCGATTGTGAGACGCGCGCGGCGCATCCCGCTGTTAGGATGCATCACTGCATTTTACTATTTTAGGTTTGGTTGACTGACGTGCCGGCGATTTTCTTGCCGGCACACGACTACTCATTTTCGAACACCTGAACCCTTTCGAACGAACAGAACCCGCGTTCGCAATTCCCGCTTTCCCAGCGCGCCAACCCCGTACAAGGAGGAAATATTATGTCCCCTAGTGCAACACCCCACATGGTCGAACTTCCCAACTCTGTCCATCAACTGCCGACAGGCTCGAAGGCGATGCGCCGAACCAACGGCCAGCGCTGGATCGAGCTGACGCTCGGCGTCAAGCGATCCGCCGATCTGCCTGATCTGTCCGACCTGGACAACAAGCTCCCCAAGGCGCGCAAATACATGACGCGCGACCAGCTCGAGAGCAAATACGGCTCCGACGCCAAGGCCCTCAAGTCGATCGAGGATTTTGCCAAGGCGCACAAGCTCGTCGTCACCCGCAACGAGCCTGCCGCAGCAAGGCTCGGCATCGCAGGCACCGTCGACGACGTCAGCGACGCCTTCGGCGTCACGCTGTTCGACTATTCGCATCCGCATCTCGGCGACTTCCACGCCCGCACCGGCCCGGTGCACCTCCCGACCGAGGTCGGCGATGCCATCACCGGCGTGTTCGGGTTGAACAACCACCGTGTGCTCAGGCGCTCGCGCCATTCGGCACAGAGCGCGAAGCCGGATTTTGCCAGCGCAGTACGGCACTGGTTCGTTCCGACCGAGCTCGGCGCCATCTACAAATTCCCCCAGGTCGACGCCAGCAAGCAATGCATCGGCCTGCTCGAATTCGGCGGCGGCGTGGAGACTCCTGACGTCGCGGCCTATTTCAGCAAGATCGGCGTTCCCGCGCCGGAGGTTGCCGTCATCGCGGTCGACGGTGTCTCGACCGATCCGGCCGGCGATCCGGATTCGACCGGTGAAGTGATGCTGGACGTCGACGTCGCCGGCGCGCTCGGCGGCGGCGCCAGGATTGCCACCTATTTCTCGACCTTCGACGAGAAGGGTCTGGTCGACTGCCTCGCCAAGGTCGTCAGCGACTCCGTCAACGATCCCTCCGTCGTCTCGATCAGCTGGGGCTGGGACGAGAACCAGGCCTTCAACAATGCCGGCGTGATCTGGTCACCGGCGGCGATCGATCACTGCAACCACAGCTTCCTCGCGGCCGCCCATCTCGGCATCACGTTCTGCGTGTCCACCGGAGACGACGGCTCGGAAGCGCAGATGCAGGACGGCCGAGCGCACGTGAACTTCCCCGCAACCAGCCCTTACGTGCTGGCGGTGGGCGGAACGTCGTTGCACGCGCGAGCGAACGCCAGGAAGCAGGTGCAGATCACCGAGACGGTCTGGAACGACGGACCGGGAAGCGGCACCGGCGGCGGCGTCAGCGACATCACGCCGGTTCCGAGCTGGCAGAACGGTATCGTGCCGAAGTCGATCAATCCCGGGCACTTTGCCGGACGCGCGATCCCGGACGTTGCGGCCAACGCCGATCCGGCAACGGGCTATCTGACGATGTCGGGCGGCAAGCTCGGCATCGTCGGCGGCACCAGCGCATCCGCACCGCTCTGGGCCAGCCTGATCGTCCGGATCAACGCCGCCAACGGCGCACGGTCCGGCAATTTCAACGCCCTGCTCTATTCCAAATTCGGTCCGGCCGGCGTGCTGCGCGACATCACCGTCGGCAACAATGACACCGACGGTCTGCTCGGCGGACAGTTCAAGGCGGGGCCGGGATGGGATGCCTGCACCGGCTGGGGCGTGCCGGATGGCGGCAAGCTGCTCGTCGCGCTTCAGGGCGGCCCGACCAACTAGTCTATCCGCGCTTGCGCAGGCGTGCGATCGTCCGCCTGTGCCAGACATGAATACCCGGCCGCGTCCGTCCGACGCGGCCGCCGTCGGTTCGGCCGCGACCGACATCGGGCGACTTCTCCGCACGCGACTCTCCTTGAAGCTGTGAATGCAGCCTTCCCCCAGATGGGCCATCTGTCATAGGCTCAACGCGCTTTCGCGACGGCGAAGCCGTGACCTTCGAGGAGAGACGCCCATGAAACTCACGATATCGGCCTGCCTCGCCGGTGCCATGCTCGTGGCCGGCGCCTCCCATGTCGCGGGTGCGTCGGGTGCCACGCCTTCGAAAGTCTCGGGTTCCACCGCGCTGGCGCTGGCGGGCGTGATCGCGCCGCTGTCGCCGATCCTCTCGGGTGCCGAGAAGAAGGCGATGCTGTTCGCCGCCAACGCCGACATCCCCTACTGGTGAGGATCCCCAAGGCAACGCGACCACTGATTCGTCTCCAGTTCACCCGACAAGCAGACAAGCATCAACCGCGAGGGATCATGGCAGCCGTTACCGGACAGATATTCCTTTCCCATGCCAGCGAGGACAAGGCTTTCGTCGAAAAGATTTACGCAAGGCTCGACGTTTCGAGCGCGTTCTACGACATCCGTTCAATCGAGCCGGGCGAGGCCACATTGGACGCGATGGAACACGGCGTACGCAACTCATCCATTTTCGTTCTGTTTCACTCGCCCCACTCGCAAAAAACCTGGGTGAACTTCGAGAAAAATTTGGCGAGACTCAATGTTATTGAAAACACACAAGCCAAGATCTTGGTTTGCCCCATTGACGGAGAGAGTTACAAAACTCTTCCTGCTTGGATGCAGCGCTACATGACAACAACACCGCAATATCGAGTGAACGATATTGCGAGAAATATTCTATATCTTCAACGTCAATCGATCGCCGAGAAAGTAAAGGAGGTGTTCGTCGGTCGCGAAGACCTAAGCCGCCGGGTCGAACTAGATATATTGTCCGCTCCTACGCAGGTCGGCGCTCCGATCCAGCATTTGTTGCTGACTGGCATTCCCGGCATGGGTCGATCCACTTTTGCTAGAGAAATCATACGCGACTCCTTTCCGGCAATGAGACATGCTGGACCTTTCTTTGATCTGCCCGACATGGCCGATGCAGTCGATATTCACCTTCGTCTTAAGGAGGACTTGGACGGAACAATGTCAAAGGAGGAAATAGAGCGTCAAATAGCTGCATTCCAAACTCTTGAAACAGACAAGCAGGCCTTGACGATCTTGAAGTCTCTCGGCCACTGGGCAGAACTAAATCAAGTCGTTGTGCTTCGTACTAGGTGGGGCCTTCGAGATCGCGCCAGAAATCTCAAACCTTGGTTGAACTCACTATTTCGCCAGTCCAACCAAGTACGAAACCTCCGCATCATCTATGTGTCGGAAAGGAGATTGGCCGCCGAGGCTCTCGCGGATCTTCCAAATGTTCGACAATACGAAATCGGTGAACTATCCGAGCAAAACATTCAGTACATATTGAGCAAGAAGACTGACAGTCGATACTTCAACATTGAAGCTGCCAACGCCATCTCGAAGAAGGTGCGGGGGCATCCGGCTACAGCTCACTATGTCGCTTATCTTACGAATAGCGGCAAGAGTTTCGACTCGATTAACCTAAATCCGGAGCCCATATACGCTTTCCAGGACAAGACACTAGAGGCCATTTTTTCCAGCGGATTGCTCGAACCCCTTCAAAAAAATATTCTCACTGCACTCGGATGGTTTCCAAAATTGCCGCTTACATTGTTATCGGAATTGATGAGCCAGCCCGATCACAAGCAAATCATCGACAATGTCTGGGATCTGCTCGATTACTCACTCATCGAGCTTGGAGAGGGTGGCTACTACCGCACTCCTGAAGTTGTCTCCGCAAGAATCAGGAGAGACTCAAACGTCGAGTTGACAACGTTATTTGCACGAGCGAGGGCGCTGATCGAGAAAAAGATGAACGATGGTCAGTTAGGGGCGGATCTAATCGATGCTCTTATCATCGCTGCGGTCAATGTAAGCATAGCCCTCCTCGAGTGTGCGATTGCCATCGAGTACGGGGTTTCGGAACTTCTTCCGGAAACGGTCGAATTGGCGTTGGCCGCAGGGCGCCAGTATGATGCTTGGCAATTGCAGTCTCGTCAGGCAATTAAGCAGCGAAATTGGACTGAAGCTCTTGAACTCCTTTCAAAGATAGAGCGAAAGGATTTCTTTGACCTTCAACTGGAGAGTCGCGCTCTTCAGATAAAAAGGGAGGACGTTGATATCGCGCGAGATCCAGTGGCGCTCAAAGAGATCGACGAACGGCTTCAGCAGATTCTGATTGCCACTTATCAGACACCTGAGGGTTACCGAGAGGCATAGTGACGGGGGGAGTGACGCGAATGGAATCCACGACTTGGTCTCAATTCAAGATTTGGGCCTGCATCGCACTTGCACTTGTAATTGTTCCTATCGGCGCCTCCCATGTCGCGGGTGCATCCGGTGCCACGCCTTCGAAAATCTCGGGCTCCACGGCGCTGGCGCTGGCGGGCGTGATCGCGCCGCTGTCGCCGATTCTGTCGGGCGCCGAGAAGAAGGCGATGGCGATGCTGTTCGCCGCCAACGCCGACATCCCCTACAAAAAGCCGATCGTGGTGACCGCTGATAGAATCGTCTGCCGCACCAGCAATGTCGACATCACCTTGCGCAGCTGCGAGGTCACCTTCGGCAAGAAGGTCAGGAACGTGAACGGCTCCACGGCCAACGAGATCTTCGCGACGGAGGCTCTGGCCGGCATTCCGCCCGACGGCGCGGCGGGATCGAATTTCGAGAGCCTGAGCAAGCTGAGCTGCACGATCGACCCCAATGCCATCAGGCAGAAGGACGGCAGTGGGGCAGACTGCACGTTCCAGCCGGCAGATTGAACGGGCGGGCGGGGGCGAACCAGGGATGCCGTGAAATCGCCGCAAGATGAACTGACAAGATCAAGTAATAAGGCGAATTGAAAAGACAGGCCAAACCGGCGCACCAATATGAAGCGCTCAAGGCCGGCACCCTCATGATGAAGAATTGTCTCGCATTTTTGCTTGTTCTGACCGTGACAGCGGCCTCCGCGCATGGCCCATTGCCGGTGCGGCTGACCGCGCCGTCCAATCTCGTCCGGGTCGGCCTCACCGATAACGACACGACGGCCGGCGGCGTCGCACGGCTGTGCGAGCAGGTGACCTTCTCGCGCGGCCTGCGCTATGGCGACAGCGAGGCCAATGTGCTCGACGTCGCGACCAGCGAGGCTACCAAGGCGGACACGCCGCGGCCGGTGCTGCTGTTCGTGGCCGGCGACACCTTCACCGGCGACCGCGGCGCGCCGGAGCTGTCCCGCGACATCCAGGACGAGGCGATGTGCTTTGCCGCGCGCAACGGCATGATCGGGGTACGCGTGAACTACCGCCTGGCGCCCACCGCAACCTGGCCGATGGGCGCAACCGACGTCGCGGCGGCGCTGTCCTGGATCCACGGCAATATCGACCTGTTCAACGGCGACGCTCGCGAGATCGTCGCGGTCGGCTACGGCGCCGGCGCCTTCCATGTCGCGAGCCTGCTGGCGCATCCCGAACTCCAGACCGACCGCGCCGATGTCGCGGCGGTCGTGCTGGTGTCCGGCATCTATCGCGCCGGCAAGAACGCCAGCGACAGCGAGAAGGCCTATCTCGGCACTGACGCCGCTCAATATGACAAGCGCTCGGTGTTTCCCGGCATCCTCAATGTCGACGCGCCGATCGTGCTGGCCTGGGCCGCGAATGATCCCGCAAACATCGTGGCGCAGGGCGAAACCCTGAAGAAGACGCTGTGCGGCGCTGGCCACTGCCCACGCGCCACGCTGCTGCGCAGCCGCGACGGCATCGCGGCTGCGTTTGGGCTGGACGGTTCGGGCGACAGCCTCGCGGAGCCGACGCTGCTGTTGGTGCATCAGCTGGAGGCGCGCGGGCTGCCGTAGCATATCGTCCGTTCATGCGGGCTACGAATCCGGGCTGCGACGATCAGTTTATCACCGTCACCCTGAGGTGGCCGCTTCTTCAGCGGCCCTCGAAGGGCGACGGCCCAGCTCTCTCCGCTCGGCTGCAATGGTTGCCGTCTATCCTTCGAGGCTCTGCCCGCGATGCGCTGCATCGCGAGCCTCGCACCTCAGGATGACGGGGCTAGTGCAACGCTACTGGTCGCAAACGGAGTGTCAGCACGCCTGCCGCTTCCATCGGGCGAACCACCCAGCCACAGGATTGCCAAACGCTTGACGTAGATCAACTCGCCCTGGTGCGGATCGAGCCGACCTCTATCAGGGGCCAACGACAAGGTGTCGAGCATGCGCGTCACCGGCAGACTGCTGTTTGTTTTGACCGCCGCTCTCGCCTCACTGGGGGCTATGTCGGAGCAGCGTTCGGACCAGCCCACTCCCGACAAGGAAATCCGCATCGGCAATCTCATGCCGTATTCTGGACCGCTGTCGGAATTCGGCGCGATCGGCCAGGCGGAGGCCGCCTATTTCGACATGATCAACGATCGCGGCGGGATCAACGGCCGCAAAGTTCGCTTCATCACCCGCGACGACAATTCCGATCCCGCAACCGCGCTGGAGCTGACCCGCAACCTGATCGAAAAGGACAATGTGCAGTTGATGTTCGGATCGTTCGGCACGCCCGGCAATCTGGCCACGCGCTGGTATCTGAACGAGAAGAAGGTCCCGCAGCTGTTCGTCGCCTCCGGCGACGAGGAGCTAAGCCAGGCCAAGGCGTTTCCCTGGACTATGGGCTGGCAGCCGGCGTTCCGGTCGGAGGGGCGCATCTACGCCAACTACATCCAGGCCTATTATCCGCATCGCAAGATCGTGGTGCTGTGGCAGAATGACCAGTTCGGACGCGCGCTCCTCAAAGGCATCGAGGAAGGTCTTGGCAGCCTGAACCGTCTTATCCTCGTCGACATCGCCTTCGACATCTCGGATGAGCATCTCGAAGGGCACGTCTCGATCCTCAAGCGCACGGGCGCCGATGTTTTCGTCTTTCTCGGCGTGCCGTCGACGGCGGCCCAGGTGATCAAGCTGGCTGCGGCACTCAACTGGCACCCGGTCGTCATCGTGAACGATGCTTCCGCCTCGATCGCCAATGCGATGGCGCCTGCCGGCCTGCAGAATTCGGCCGGCGTGATCTCGACGGCTTTCCTGAAGGATCCGAGCGATCCCGCATGGAAAGATGATCCTGCCATGAAGGACTGGTTCGCCTTCATGGATAAATATCACCACGTCGAAAGCACGAACAACAGTGCCGCGCTCTATGGCTACGCCGCGGCTGAGGCGCTGACGCAGGTGCTGAAGCAATGCGGCGACGATTTGTCGCGCGAGAACATCATGCGCCAGGCCGATTCGCTGCGGGATTATCACCCCTCGGTTGCCCTGCCCAGCATCAGGATGAATACGTCACCCGACAGCTATCTGCCGATCAAGCAGACGCGGCTGGTCCAGTTCGACGGCCGTTCCTGGCAACCGTTCGGGGCGGTGATCGAGACGGCGTTCACGGAAGGCGCGGCGCGGTGAGTCACGCGCACCTTTTCGCGCTGTAACAAGTCGACTGCATCGCCGGAGGAGGTGCGCTCCCTCCCCCGCTTGCGGGGGAGGGCTGGGGAGAGGGTGCATCCGCAATCGAGAACCCCCAAGAGGACAGAACCCTCACCCGGCGCTTCGCGCCGACCTCTCCCGCAAGCGGGAGAGGCGACGCACCTGCTTCCGGGTAACATCCGGGCTCAATCAAAACTCAACCACCATATTCACGCCGGCTTCAGCGAGGCCAGTGCGCTTTCCAGCAGCGAGCGCACCCTCGCCGTATCTCCGGACTTCACCACGGCCGGATCGAGATAGAGCTCCAGCCCCGGCGCACGCTCGGTGATGATTCCGCTCTTCTCCGCCGACGCATCGTTGAGCGCGTCCACAGAATAGGGAATGACCTCGCGGCTGATGCCCTTCATGGTGATCGCGGGCAGCGCGTGGGCGCGGACGATGTCGCTGACCAGCGCAAAACTCTCGTAGCTCAGCACGATGCCGCCGGGCTCGGCGATTGATTGCAGGCGCGCGGCGAGGTTCGCTTCCGCGCCGATGATGGTGTAGTCCATGCGGTCGCTGCTGCCGAAATTACCGACATTGCAATAACCGGAATTGATACCCATGCGGGCCTTGAACGGCAGCTCGATGCCGGAGGCGCGCCATTTCGCGTTGAGCTCGGTGAGGCGGTGCTGCATGCGCCAGGCCATCTGAAGACAGGCCTGCGCGTCGGCGCGATCGCCCCTCGTCTCGGGATCGCCGAAGAAGATCAGCATGGCATCGCCGATGAATTTGTCGATGGTGCCGCCAAATTCGTGGGCGATCGCCGACATCTCGGTGAAATATTCGTTGAGGAGCTGGGTCAGGAGCTCCGGCTGAAGCCGCTCCGCGGTTGCGGTGAAATTCTGGATGTCGGAGAAGAAGATGGTGAGCTTCTTGCGCTCTGTGTGGATGGTGACGTCTTTCTGGCCGGAGAAGATGCTCTTGTAGACCTGCGGTGGAATGTAACGCGAGATCTTCATCGACAGCGAGGCGAGGAAGTCGTTGGCGGATTCGAGCTCCTTGTTCATGCCCTTGATGCGGCTCGCCTGGCGGCGCTGCAGCGACAGGAACGAGAGGCCGCTGCCGGCGGCGATCAGGAAATAGGCGAGCAGAAACTTGAACGAGAAGATGTTAGCGGCGATCGGCTGGGCGATGATGACTTCCTGGATGCCTCTGACGTCGCCGACCTTCCAGTCCCTCTTCGGGCTCTCGGGATGGCTGTTGTGGCAGCTGACGCAGGCCGGGCCCATGATGACGGGTGCGACCAGGCGGACCTTGTCGGAGAACAGCGAGGTCTCGGTATCCAAGATCTTCTGCTCGGGATCGGCGCGCAGCGCGGCCAACGCATCCTTTTCGAATTTGTCGAGCTGGTGCGGCGCGCGGTTCTGGAACGGGAAGTCCGAGACGAAGCGGTAGGTGATGTTCTCCTGCTGCGCGCCGATGACACGGCCGAGCTCCAGCGACAGCGTCGCCGGGATCGGGATCGCGCCGGGGATGGATTCGTAATTATGAACGACCTTGGTCGAGCCGTTCGGGTTCGCCAGCACGCGCCCGACTACGTTGGACGCATAGTAGCTGCGCACGCTTGATATGACGGAATTGAGATCGGCGGTTTGCCGGCGAAGCGCGGTCTTGTTCAGCTCCGTCAGGTCCAGCCACACTGCAAGCGGCAGCGCAAGCAGAAGGAAGGCGACCACGGCTCCAATGAGGATGCCATGCTTGCGCTGTTCTTCGGAGATCTCTTGTTTCACTGCGTGGCTCCGTTGTGTGCGTTCTTGTCGCAAATCTTTGGGATTTGCGGCACGGCTTGCGGCGTGCACAGAGCCAATAAACGCGAGCTTGCGCAACCCCATTTCATGGTGGTCGCGGCAAACGCCTTTTCGTTTCATGACGAATGTTTAAGATCGGGCATGAACCTGCATTCACCCCGCCGGGAGATCCCATGACCGAGACCATCCGCATCAAGCGCTTCAATGCGCGCCCCGTGATCGTGCCGATGAATTTGCCGCTTCTGACCTCGACCGGCGCGGTCGCGAAGGCGCCGCTGGTGCTGATCGACTGCGAGACCGACCAGGGCGCGGTTGGGCATGCCTATCTGTTCTCGATCACGCCGTCGGCCCTGAAGCCGCTCACCGCGATGGTCACGGAAATGTCAGAGTTGCTCGCCGGCGAAGAGCTGCTGCCGTTCGAGATCGAGCGCAAGCTGACCCAGCGTTTCACGCTGCTGGGGCTTGCGGGGCTGCAACGGCTGGCGCAATCCGGCATCGACATGGCGGCGTGGGACGCGCTGGCCCGCGCGCGCGGCCTGGCGCTGGCCCGCCTGCTCGGCGGCGCGCCGAAGCCAGTGAGGGCTTACAATTCGAAGGGGCTCGGCATCATGCCGGTGGGCGCCGCGGTCGAGGAAGCCCACAAGCTGCTGGCCGAGGGCTTTCAGGCCGCAAAGATCCGCGTCGGCCGGCCCGAGGCGCGCGACGATCTAGCCGTGGTGCGCGCGGTGCGCAAGGCCGTCGGCGATGAGGTAACGCTGATGTGCGACTACAATCAGGCGCTGACGGTGACCGAGGCGATCCGCCGCGGCGAGATGCTCGACGACGAAGGCCTGACCTGGATCGAGGAGCCGACCCGCCACGACGACTATGAGGGCTGCGCCCGCATCGCGGACGCGCTGCGCACGCCGGTCCAGATCGGAGAGAATTTCGACAGCGCGTTCTCGATGCAAGCCGCGCTCTCCGCCGAGGCCTGCGACTACGTGATGCCCGACGTGCAGCGCATTGGCGGCGTCACCGGCTGGATGCGCGCAGCGTCACTGGCGCATGCCACCGGCATCGAGATGTCGACGCATCTGTTCTCGGAGGTCAGCGCGCATCTGCTCTGCGTGACACCATCAGCGCATTGGCTGGAATATGTCGACTGGGCCGACGCGGTGCTTTCAACGCGGCTGAAGATCAAGGATGGATTTGCGCTGCCGGGCGAGGAGCCGGGGAATGGGATTGAATGGGATGAGGCGGCGGTGAAGAAGTATTTGGTGGGGTGATCCCGGGCGGAGCTCGCTTCTTTACCTCGCCCCGCTTGCGGGGAGAGGTCGGATTGCATCGAAGATGCAATCCGGGTGAGGGGGACTCTCCGCGGGTCCAACTCTCACCGCGATCGCCGAGACAGCCCCTCACCCCAACCCTCTCCCCGCAAGAACGGGGCGAGGGAGCGCACCTACCGCGCCGCTGCGTTCAGGTCCATGGTCTCGAGCAGGCTGTTCTGGCGCCAGTCGATGAAGGCGTCCTTGAGGCGGCTGATCTCGCCGGCATGCTCGGGCACGCCCCAGAGATTGTGCTGTTCGAGCGGGTCGCTCGCGAGATCGAACAGCTGCCCGTCCTCGGCGCCGTGGATGAACACGACCTTCCAGCGATCATCGCGCACCATGGTGATAAGCCTTGCGCCGGTCATGGCGACGTCGCCGGCCTGCTCGGAGAACACGAAGTCGCGGCCGGTCCACTCCTCGCCCTTCAGCGCCGGCAGCAGGCTGCGGGCCTGGAACGGCTTTGGATGCTCGGCGCCGGCGAGATCGAGAATGGTGGGCGCAAGATCGAACAGCTGACACTTTCCGCGGATGCGGCGGCTGTCGGAGAACAGGCTCGGCGACCAGAACAGCAGCGGGATGCGCGTCACCGGCTCGTACATCGACCATTTCTGGCTCAGCCCGTGCTCGCCGAGATTGTCGCCATGGTCCGACATGAAGATCACGACGCAATTGTCGAGATAGCCCTTGTCCTCCAGCGTCGTCAGCAGGCGGCCGACCTGCTCGTCGATCATGGTGACGTTGGCATAGTAATGCGCGCGCAGACGGCGCATCTCGTCATGCGTCGGCTTGAGCTTCCATGACACCGCGTCGTGGTCGACCTCGGTGTCGTGGCGGCGCTTTTCTTTCAGATACGCCGGCAGGCCCTCGATCTCCGCCTCGGTCGGCTGCGGCACAGGAAGGTCGTTGCGGGCGAGATAGTGCTCGAGATATTCCGGCAAGGGGTCATACGGCGGATGCGGTCCGGGCAGACCGATCTGCATGAACAGGGCCTCCGGCTTGGGGCGCGTCTCCAGCCACCACATCGCGGTCTCGGCGACGAAGACATCGGGGTGCAGCGATTTCGGCATCTCCCAGGTGAAGGCGCCCATGCGGTCGCCATAGTCCGGCAGGCTGCGATAGCCGGCGCGCGACGGTTTTGTCAGCTTGTGCGCGGCAAAGGCCTTGTCGAGTTCGTCGGCGAACCAGCGCCCCTCGAGGAAGCGATCCTTGTTCTCGACCACGAAGCGCTCGTGGAAGCCGGCCTTCGCGTCATAGGGGATGGTGTGCATCTTGCCGACATTGACGCAATGATAGCCGGCGTCAGCGAGATTGCTGACCCAGGTCTTCTGCCAGTGCTGCCCGTTCTTCAGCACGCCCGATGCATGCGGATACAAGCCGGAGAACAGCGCCGCGCGCGAGGGCACGCAGCTCGGCGCGTTGATGAAGCAATTGTCGAAATAGACGCCTTCCCTCACGAGACGATCGAGATTCGGCGTCTTCATATGGGGATGGCCCGTCGCGGCGATCGTGTCGAAGCGTTGCTGGTCGGTCATGACCAGGATGATGTGGGGCTTTGTCACGATTGATCTGTCCTGCGCGGGATTGGCTGAAGAGAAAATATGTCTGACATAATAATTCTTGTCAAACCGAACTGGATTTGATTAATTGCGATCTCGAGCCCAATTCCGTAGATATCTTCTTCGCACTCGCAATAAATCAGACATTTTATTCCACGAGACCGGGATCAACGTGGCAAAATCTTCCAGCAAGGACAGCCCTCAGTCGATCGCGCGCGACGTGGCGCGGATGATCCTGACCGGCGTCTGGCGCGAGGGCACGATCCTGCCGCGCGAGATCGAGCTGGCGTCCCGTTTCGATGTCAGCCGCGCCTCGATCCGCGAGGCGCTGTCGCTGCTCAAGGGCAAAGGACTGATCGCCTCGAAGCAGAAGGCCGGCACCCATGTGCGCGCGCGGTTCGACTGGAACATGCTCGACGAGGAGCTGCTGAACTGGACGCTGTCGGCGCTGCCGACGCAGGAGTTCGCCAAGCAGATCATGGAGGTCCGCCGGATCGTCGAGCCGGAGGCCTGCGCGATCTGTGCGGCACGCGGCACCGACGAGGATTTTGCGCGGATCGAACGCGCCTATCGCGGCATGGACGCGGCCGGCATGGACCGCGTCGCCTATGCCGAGCCCGATCTGCAATTCCACCGCGGCATTCTCATCGCCACTGGCAACGATTTCCTGATCGCCTTCGGCGCAACGGTCGCGGCGGCGCTGCGGATGTCGTTCAATCTGTCGAGCACCAATCCGGGCGCGCCGCGGAAAAGCCTGCCCTATCACCGCGCCGTGCTCGACGAGATCTGGGCGCGCAATGCCGACGGCGCGCGCCAGGCCATGCACAAGCTGATGGATCTCACCGAACAGAACATCGTCTCGGCGATGTCGCGTCAGAAGAAAAAAGACGCCGAGAACGAGACCATCCGCACCAAGCGGACGCGTTGAAGCCGACAAAAATACTATTGAGGGAGGACAATATGAAGACCACATCGCGCGCGAGCTCGATCACCCGCCGCAAACTGCTGAAAGCAAGCGCCGCAGGCGCGGCGCTGGCGGCGTTCCCCGCGCCGTTGATCGCGCAGACCAAGCCGTTTGCCGGCGTGACCTTGCACGGCGCCTCGTTCCAGCACCGCTTCTTCACGCTGCTGCAGAAATACATTCCCGAGTTCGAGGACAAGACCGGCATGAAGGTCGACCTCCAGCTCTCGGCCCTGCCGGTCTACAACCAGCAGGCCAATCTCGAGCTGTCCTCGGGCGGCTCGGCCTATGACTTCGTCAACGTCACCTTCACGCTCGCGACGCGCTGGATCGCGGCAGGGCTGCTCGCCAATCTCGACGAGTTCACGGGTGACGCCAATCTGACGCCGGCCGATTGGAATCCGAAGGATTTCGTCGACGGCGCGCAGGTGCCCTATCGCGACGCCAAGGGCGCCACCTACGGCTATTCCTGGGAAGGCGGCGCCATGCTGATGGGCCTGTCGCGCATGGATCTGATGGAGAAGAAAGGGCTGAAGATCCCGAAGACCTTCGCCGAGCTTCAGCAGGTCTGCGCCGAGATCAACGGCACCGACGGCGTCAACGGCATGGTGTCGTGGTTCCTCCACAACTGGAATCTGCCGCCCTACATCCAGGGCTTTGGCGGCAACATCTTCAAGAATCCGCCCGGCGACGTCATGCCGGCGCTGAATACGCCGGAGGCGATCCAGGGCGTCGAGTTCTATGCGAAGCTGCTGAAGAGCGCGCCGACGGGCGTTCTGACCTACACCGAGGACCAGGCGCGGCAGTCGATGCTGACCGGCCGCTCCAACATCTTCATCCACTCCAGCGCCTGGGTGACGCCGATCCTGCTCTCCAACGAGAGCAAGGTGAAGGACACCTCGCGCGTGGTGCGTTCGCCCGCCGGTCCGGTGCACGACTATCCGGCGTCGAACAGCCAGGGGCTCGGTATTCCCAAGAACGCCAAGAACCAGAAGGCCGCGTGGGAATTCATCAAATGGGCGCTCAGCCCGGAGATGTCGATGAAGCTCGTGAGGGAGCACGGTCATTCCTCGATCTGCCGCCGCTCGATCATCACCAGCGACGACTATCGCAAGCTCAACATTGTGAACGGCCAGGATCTCGGCGCGCTCTATCTCGAGGTGCTGGAGCTGCCGGGCAAGGGCGACAACTACATGGCCTATCGCACCTCGAAGGAGTTCCCGATCGTCGGCGACATCCTCAACAAGGCGTTCGAGCAGGTCGCGACCGGCCAGTTGCCCGCCAAGGACGCGATGAACGCGGCGCAAGACCAGGCGATTGCCGCACTCCGCCGCGCCGGGACAAAGCTTTGAGCGGGAGTGGAATTGACGGAGAGCGCCGCAGGTTCATCGCCTTCGCGCTCACACCGAGCCTGATCGTGCTGTTCGCGATCGCCGTGCTGCCGGCGATCTATCTCGTCGTGACCAGCCTGACGCCGTTCCAGCTGACGACGCCGGGCTCGGCCACCGATTTCAGCGAGCCGTTCCGCAACTATGGCCTGTTGCCCGGCGATCCCCGCTTCGTCAACTCGCTGGCCGTGCAGGCCAAGCTGTCGATCGCGAGCGTGCTGTTCCAGGTGCTGCTCGGCATGGGGCTGGCGCTGCTCCTGAACGTGCCGTCGCGCTTCGTCGAATTCGCCCGCACCTTCTTCCTGATCCCGATGGTGCTGCCGCCGATCGTGGTCGCCGTGATCTGGAAGCTGATCTACGCGCCCGACATCAGCCCGCTTTATTACGCGGCGCAAGCGCTGCACATCACGCTGCCGGCACTGACCTCCAGCGTCGATTTCGCGCTGACCTCGATCGTCATCGCCGACACCTGGGAGTGGACACCCTTCACCTTCCTGATGGTGCTCGCCGCGCTGCAGACCATTCCCGACGAATATTCGGAAGCCGCCCTCGTCGACGGCGCTAGCAAGCTGCAGATCTTCTGGTACGTCACGCTGCCCTTCATCACGCCGATCCTCGTCATATCAGGCATGTTCCGCCTGATCGACAGCGTGAAGGCGTTTCCGCTGATCTTCCTGTTGACCGGCGGCGGCCCCGGCACGCTCACCGAGGTCACGAACTACTATGCCTATCTCCTCGCCTTCGACACCAACGAGATCGGCTATTCCAGTGCGGTCACCGTGGTGATGCTGCTGCTGGTCTGCGGCATCAGCCTAGGGTTGGTCTGGATGGGCCGGCGCCGAGAGGCGCTGGCATGAGCGAGTCGTCCCTCCGCAAGGCAACCCCCGGCCGGCTGATCGCGATCACGGTCACCCTGCTCATTTTGCTTTCGCCATTCCTCTGGCTGTTGCAGATGAGCTTCAAGACCAACGACCAGATCCTGCAATTCCCGCCGCCGCTGATCTTCACGCCGACGCTGGAGAATTACGTCTCGCTCTGGCACAGCGCGTTCTCGGCCTCCTTCGTCAACAGCCTTTTGAGCGCGTCGCTGTCGACCGCGCTTGCGCTGCTGTTCGGCGTGCCGGCGGCCTACGCACTGTCGCGCTGGTCCGGCGGCGGCAAGCATGGCTTGAGCTTCGCGATCCTGGTGACGCGTATGGCGCCGCCGATCGCGTTCACCATCCCCTTCTTCCTGTTCTATCGCTGGATCGGCCTGCTCGACACCATCACCGGCCTCGTGCTGGTCTACACCAGCTTCAACCTGCCCCTGGTGATCTGGATGATGCAGCCGTTCTTCGACACCATCCCGGTCTCGCTGGAAGAGGCGGCGCTGGTCGACGGCGCGCGGACGCGCACGGTGTTCACCAAGATCGTGCTGCCGATGGTGACGCCCGGCATCGCCGCGACCGCGATCCTGTGCTTCCTCTATGCCTGGAACGACTTCTTCTTCGCGCTGATCCTGACCCGCACCAATGCGCGCACCGCGCCGGTTGCCGTCGTCAACTTCATGAACTACGAAGGCTGGGAATGGGGCAAGATCGCCGCCGGCGGCTCGCTGGTGATGGCGCCGGTGCTGGTCTTCTCGCTCGCGGTGCGCCGCTATCTCGTCTCCGGGCTCACGGCCGGCGCCGTCAAAGGCTGACATGACAAAATTTCCGACCGGCGCCTCGCGCACCGTCTTCATCTTCGCCCATCCGGCAGGACACGTCGCCGCGCCGCGCTACTACACGTCCTACTTCGAAGAGCAGGGCCTCGACTGGCACATGGTGGTGATGGACGTCGCGCCGGAGCATCTTACGGAGACGATCCGTGCATTGGCGAAATCGCCGAGCACCGCGGGCTTCAACCTGACCATGCCGCACAAGCCGGCCGCGTTCGAGCTTTGCGACGAGGTCGGACCTGCTGCAGCGTTCGAGGGCGTGGTCAACACGATCCGGATCAAGACGGGCGGAAAGCTCGTCGGCGAATCCTTCGACGGTGGCGGCTTCCTGAACGCAGCGCGCGAGGCCGGCATTTTCGATCCCGCACGTCGCGCCGTGGTGATCGGCGCGGGCGGCGCCGGTCGCGCGATCTGCCACGCGCTCGCGGCAGGTGGTGTGAGGCGCCTGCGCATTCTCAACGAGGCCCCCGGCCCGGTCGAGGCACTCGCTGCAAAGCTGCGCGGACAATTTCCCGATCTCGACATCGACCTCGATACGCGCTTTGATGATGCCGGTCTTTGCGTGAATGCGACTTCGCTCGGCCTGAAGGCGACAGATGCGCTGCCGATGGACCCGGCCAAGCTGCCGAAAGATTGCGCTGTGTTCGACATCATCGCCGCCCGGCGCACCGGGTTCATGGAAGCCTGCGCTGCGCGTGGGCTGAAGGTCGTCGATGGTGTGGCGATGATCCGCCAGCAGCTGCCGCTTCAAACAGCGTTTTGGCGGGATTTCGCTGCTTGAGTTCGTCATTGCGAGCGCAGCGAAGCAATCCAGAGATGCATCCGCGGAAAGATACTCGATTGCTTTGCTGCGCTCGCAATGACGGAGCGTAAAGCTGCGACGCGGGCCTCACGTCGGCCTTACCACGTCTCCGCGCCGGGGATTTTCTTGCGCACGGCGATGCGCTGGATCCAGATGCAGCGGCGGACGGATCGATTGGAGCGCCCCACCGCGGAGATCCCCTCGCCGGCCTGAAGCAGTGGCGCCACGCTCTCGCGTAGCGCACGGCAGCGTTGCAGCTCGGCCTGCCAGTCGATGATCGCCGCATTGGCGCTCGATGCCATCAGCGCTAAAGCCGCCACGGAAAGACAAATCGTCCGCATCATTCACTTTCCCTTCTTCGATTCGTGCGTAACGCGCCGGTAGCGGAAGTCGCAATGATCCGCGCCCTGCATGATGGTCTGCGTCCGCTTCGCGCGCGCCTCGCCAAGCTCGGCCTGGAGCGCCTTGATCAGCGGCACCAGGACCTGCGCCTGGATTCTTGCCTGTTCGATGACCGATATGCTCTTGGGCATCCTGCTCGTCTTCGTGACTGCGATGTGGATCGGGCTCGGGCCTCGAGCCGTTCACGCCGATCGCTTTTGTGACTGCGACTCTTTCGCTTGTGAAATGGAACACACTTGAAGCATCTCTTAGGTTGTATCATAATCGAGATGTAACCAAGGCGAACGGGGCGCACGACCCCGTATGTTTCGATCATTTCATTTTTGAACACTCCTTACAAAGCGTCCTTTCGCGCAGGGTGCCACAAACGATCCCCGCGACGGACGACGAGCCTAGAGATCGCGATCGGCTTCGAAAGACTCCGACGTCTCGCCGTATCAGGCGATGCGACAGCCATCTCGCGCGTTCGCGTGGCATGGCCTGACACAGAGCGGAACGCCAGCCCGGGAATGCGCCGGCATCGACAGTCGCGTTTGCAACCATCGAAAGGACGCCCCATGGACGAACCCAAGCCGCTTACCAGCGCCTTCAACAGGACCGCAAACTTCTCCATCCACCAGGTCGATAGCGTGTTCAGGGCTGCCGCGCATGCCGCCGTCGCTCCTGCTGCGGTGCCGCTCGTTCTGCCACCCACGCTCGGGCCGCTGTCGGCCTTCGCCGGTACATTCACGGGACAGGGGTTCAACACGATCTTCCGGCCCGACAGCGCGACGACGCCGACCCAGATGCCGGGACCGATCAACACCACCGACCCGCCCGACAACGTGCTGGAGCTGAACCTCACCGACGAGACGATGTCGTTCTCGAACAATCTCGGCTCGATTCCCAATCGCGGCTCAGGGCCGCAGGCGGATGCTTTCATGAACGGCGTGCCCTATCTGCAGACCATCAACGACGTGACCACGGGGACGCCTGTCGGCATTCATTTCGAGCCCGGCATCTGGCTCGCGGTGCCGTCCAGCACCAATCCGCACGAACCGTTCACCGTCGCGCGCATGGCCTCGATCCCGCATGGCACGACGGTCACCGCGCAAGGCACCGCGCTGCCGGCCGTCGCCGGCAAGCCGACCATCGCGGCGATCGACATCACGCCGTTCTTCGGCGGCAATCCGGCCAACAAGTTCACGTTCCAGAATCAGACCGCGGCCAACAAGACCACACGCAGGCTGCCGCAGGATCTCACCGCGCTGATCGCCTCCGGCAAGCTCACGCAGGCCATGATCACCGATCCGAACACGGTGCTGCGCCATCAGATCGCGCATCAGACCATCAGCCAGACCATCATCATCGAGACCTCGACCAAGCCCGGCACGCCACTATCAGGCGGTCCGTTGCCGGCCGTCGCTTCACCGGGACCGCATCCGCAGGCGCCGAACTTCGCCGGCGGTACCGCGAACATCGCGTTCCTCCAGGGCGTGCCGGTGCCGCCGCCGGGCGGCAATGGTGCCAACGCCAACGCCTTCCAGATGGATGCCGTATTCTGGATCGAGACGGTGATTTACGACATCGACGTGCCGCGCATCGCGTCGGGCGAGCCGCCGATCATCCTCCAGCCGTTGCAGAAGGGCACGGTGCCGCTGGTGCCGAGTTTCGTCGCGACGCTTCCGTTCGTGCCCAACAAGGCTTTTGCCGGCGGCCGCGTCCGGGTGGCGACGACGCAGATCCAGTACTCGCAGAAGGTGATGCTGGATTTCAACGGCCTGACCTGGCCGCACGTCTCCGTCGCCTCGCTGGTGCCGGCAGCCCCAGTGCCGATCCCGGAGCATTTGCTGCCGCTGACGTGAGTCGAAAGGAAGCGCGACCCGGATGGAGCAAAGCGAAATTCGGGTTTCACGACCGACGTGAGTTTCCCCGGATTGGGCTTCGCTCCATCCGGGCTACGCACTTCAAATTCAAGGGATCGTGGCTTGCCTGGCCGAAGCGGCGGCAACCCGCCTGCGCCCTTTGGGCTTCGGCGCGGCATCCTTCTCTCGGCTATCGCGAGCGAAGGATGGTGGGCGCGACAGGGATCGAACCTGTGACCCCTACCATGTCAAGGTAGTGCTCTCCCGCTGAGCTACGCGCCCTAATAGTCCACTTGCGTCGGGTGGGGTCCCTATAACGGCTCGGCGGAGCCGGTGCAAGGACGGAAGGGAGCCAATTTAGGCCGCCAGCATCTTGTTCACTTCGCTCACCAATTCGCGCAGGTGAACGGGTTTCGACAGCACCTTGGCGTTCTTGGGAGCGTCCGAATCCGAGTTCAGGGCGACCGCGGCGAAGCCGGTGATGAACATGATCTTGATGTCGGGATCGAGTTCCGAGGCCCGGCGGGCGAGCTCGATACCGTCCATCTCCGGCATCACGATGTCGGTCAGGAGCATTTCGAACGGCTCCTCGCGCAACCGCTGATAGGCGGCCATGCCGTTGTCATGGGACGAAACCTGAAAACCGGCGTTTTCCAGCGCCTTGACCAGGAAACGGCGCATGTCGTTGTCGTCTTCGGCGAGCAGGATTTTTGGCATGGCAGGAATGTCGATCCCCAGAGGATATGCTGCAGAGGTCACTAAGCCCGACAGAGGGTAAATTTGGGGTGAAAATCTTTACCCTGGGAAGGCCGCGCTGCCGGGGTGTTGTGAACCCGAACGGGCTCTGAATCAATCGAGCCGCGTCCACGCGTCCCAGCCTCCCTGCCCACACGGTTAAGACATGTTCCAGGGCCGATCACATCTTTTCGCTTGGCAGAATGGTTGCGATTCCGGACAATGACGACACATAAGAGCCGCTCGACCGGCCGAATCACTCGATCTGGGGCTTGCTGGATTTTAGCCGGATCGTGCGGCGTGAAGGGACGAAACCTGAGAAGATGACCCGGTTTGACGGCGACACGTCGCCAGCCTTCGAGATCGTGGAGCCCGCCGAGTGGCGCGCGCCTGTAATCTTCAACTCGCCCCATTCCGGCTCGACCTATCCGGAAGAATTCCTTGCGGCCTCGCGGATCGACCTGCCGCAACTGCGGCGGTCCGAAGATTCCTTCATGGACGAGCTGATCGGGCATCTGAGCGGTCGCGGCTTTCCGACCGTGCGAGTCAACTTTCCCCGCTCCTATGTCGACGTCAATCGCGAGCCCTATGAGCTCGACCCCCGCATGTTCACCGGCCGGCTGCCGAGCTTTGCCAACACCCGCTCGATGCGGGTCGCGGGTGGGCTGGGCACCATTCCGCGCGTGGTCGGCGACGGCCAGGAGATCTATCGCGACCGCATCCTGGTCGACGACGCGCTGGCGCGGATCGAGACGCTGTACAAGCCTTATCATCGCGCGCTGCGCCGGCTGATCAACAAGGTGCACCAGATGTTCGGCACCGTGGTGCTGGTCGACTGCCATTCGATGCCGTCGGTCGGCGTCAGCAGAGACGAGCCGCGCCGGCCCGACATCGTGATCGGCGACCGCTACGGCACGAGTTGTACGCCGCTGCTGCCCGACCGCGTCGAGGAGACCATGACCGGGCTCGGCTATTCGATCGGCCGCAACAAGCCCTATGCCGGCGGCTTCATCACCGAGCATTACGGCAACCCGGCGAGCGGCCTGCACGCGGTGCAGCTCGAGCTCAATCGCGCGATCTACATGGACGAGCGCCGGCGCGAGCGCGGCCCGCGCTTTGCGCAGGTGGCGAGCGACTTCGGCGTCCTCGCCGATGTGCTGGCGACCACGATCCCGTTCGGCGATCTCGGGCCGTTCCAGGCCGCGGCGGAATAGACGCGACTCTTTTTCTAGAACGATCTTGCTCGAATGATCGTGCGCACTGCGAGAAGTGCGAATGCGTTTTCGCTTCGCAAGCGCACGCGCGCTAAACTGAAAACAGAGCCCAAAGAAAAAAGGGCCGCTTCTGATGAAGAAGCGGCCCAAGTCTAGGGAGGAAACGCCCAAGGAGGGCAGCGGTAACGCAAGGAGCGCTACCGCACCGCAACAATATGCGGCCGCGCCGCACAAAGTGCAAGAGCTTTTGAGCCGTTTCCCATGCAAAAACACATGGCTCATTTGCTCATAGAGAAACCCAGATTCAGTTTCTTTGATAAGGAAATTCAATGGGTTGATAGTCATTTGCATACGAACGAGGCATGTTCGGAACTAAGTTTTCAACTCAATGATCGATATTTGGCCAGCATATGGCTCGCCCCGGGGCAGGCGCTATCCGCATTCAAAATACCAGGGTGCAAATCGAGACAGCGCTGCACGCGAGAGGCGATTTGAGCTAGGCAGATGAAAGCTTCACCCGACTTTCGTTTTGAGGATGCGCCGTGACGGTGATCGACTTCTCAGCCTTCATCGGACGACTTGCCACCGCCTCTGGCGAGACCATCCTGCCGTTCTTCCGCACCTCGCTATCGATCGACGACAAGAGCAAGACCAAGGATTTCGATCCGGTGACGGAAGCCGACCGCGCGGCCGAAGCGGTGATGCGGCGGCTGATCAAGGCGAGCTTCCCCCAGCACGGCATCGTCGGCGAGGAATTCGGCAATGAGCGCGAGGACGCCGACTATGTCTGGGTGCTCGACCCCATCGACGGCACAAAATCCTTCATCGGCGGCTTTCCGATCTGGGGCACGCTGATCGCACTGCTGCACAAGGGCACGCCGGTCTACGGCATGATGCACCAGCCCTTCATCGGCGAGCGTTTTTCCGGCGACAACGGCTCGGCCACATATAAAGGCCCCTCCGGCGAGCGCCGGCTCCAGGTCCGCCGCTGCGCCTCGCTATCGGAGGCGACGACCTACACCACCAGCCCGCTGCTGATGAACGAGCGCGACCGCGCCATTTTCGGCCGGATCGAGCAGGGCACGCGGCTGTCGCGCTATGGCGGCGATTGCTATTCCTATTGCATGCTGGCGGCCGGCCATGTCGATCTCGTGGTCGAGACCGAGCTGAAGCCTTACGACATCGCAGCCCTGATCCCGATCGTGACCGGCGCCGGCGGCGTCGTCACCACCTGGGAAGGCAAGCCGGCCCAGGGTGGCGGCCGCATCGTCGCGGCCGGCGACGCCAGGGTGCACGAAGAAGCGCTGAAACTGCTCAACCAGTAACAAGCGCGAGCGGGAGGCTTGCATGACCATCTCACGCAGGCTTCTCGTTAAATCGTTCCTGGGGTTGTTTCTGGGATTGTTTCTGCTGCTGCCGTCCGTGGCGGCGCAGAATTTTCCGGCAAAACCGATCAAGCTGATCGTGCCGTTCCCGGCCGGCGGCCCCAACGACATCATCGCCCGCGTCATCGGCCAGCGCATGTCGGAGCTGGCGGGCCAGCCGGTGCTGATCGACAATCGCGGCGGCCAGGGCGGCGTGCTCGGCACCGACGCGGTCGCCAAGAGCGCGCCCGATGGCTACACCATCGCCATCTCCTCCGCAGGCGCGCTCGCGATCAGCCCGAGCATGGAGAAGGTCGCCTACGACACGCTCAGTGACCTGACCCCGGTGACGCTGGTCGCGACCGTGCCGGAAATGCTGGTCGTGGCCACCAACGTACCTGCCAAGGACATCGGCGAATTGATTGCGCTTGCCAAGGCGCAGCCCGGAAAACTCAACTTCGCCTCATCCGGCCCCGGCAGCCTGCCGCATCTCGCCGGCGAATTGTTCAAGCTGGCCGCGAAGATCGACATCGTGCACGTGCCCTACCGCGGCGCCGCGCCCGCGGTGAACGATCTGCTCGGCCAGCAGGTGCAGATGACGTTCCTCGACCTCCCGGTGCTGCTGCCGCAGGTCAAGGCCGGCGCCCTGAAGCCGATCGCGGTCGGATCAGTGGAGCGCGCCCCGACCGCCCCCGACGTGCCGACCACGAAGGAAGCGGGCTTTCCCGATCTGCGCATCGAGAACTGGTACGGCATGGTCGCGCCGAAGGGCACGCCGAAAGAGATCGTCACCGCGTTGCATGATCTCGCGACCAAGGCGATGGCGGATCCCGCAGTGAAGGACAAGCTCGCCCAGCAGGGCGCGGCGCTGATCGGCGACGAGCCGGAGCATTTTCGCGCATTCATTGCGGATGAGACCAAGAAGTGGGCCAAGGTGATCAAGGACGCCGGCGTCGAGACGGCGAAGTAGCGGCGGCGGGATCGCGACCGGTCAGGGATCACGGCCCTGTGTCGCACACCACCGCTTTCGCGGTTGGCGCAGCAATGTCTGGCATGCCAATGTCATTGCGCCAAACCCCCGGGAGGTCAGCATGCGGACGATGATACTGGGCGCATTTTGCGCCATCGCAATGATCACGAGCGCAAACGCCGCGATCAAGGAGGAGCCGGTCACCTATACGGACGGCGAGACCACGATGAAGGGCTTCGTCGTGTACGACGACGCCAGTCAGGCCAAGCGCCCCGGAATCGTGATGGTGCACGAATGGTGGGGCATCACCACTCACATCCATAACGAGGCACGGAAGCTCGCGGAGCAGGGCTACACGGCCTTCATTGCCGACATGTACGGCGACGCCAAGACCGCGGACAACCCGAAGGATGCCGGCGCGCTCTCGGGTTCGGTGATGAAGAACCCCACGGCCATGGAGTCGCGCTTCAAGGCCGCGCGGGAGCAACTTGCCAAACAGGCGTCGGTCAATCCCCAGCAGATCGGCGCCGTCGGCTACTGCTTTGGCGGCGCGGTGGTCTTGAACATGGCGCGCGCCGGCGCTGACCTCGCCGCCGTTGCCGGCTATCACGCATCGCTTGGCCTCAATACGCCCGCGCCGGCACCGGGAACCGTCAAGGCGAAAATCCTGATCCTGAACGGCGCCGACGACCCCTTCGTGAAGCGCGAGCAATACGACGCGCTCAAGAAGGATTTCGACGCCGCCAAGGCCGATTATCGGATCATCGAATATCCGGGCGCCGTGCACGCGTTCACCAACCCCGAAGCGACCGAGCTTGGCAAGAAGTTCAACCTGCCGCTCAGATATGACGCCAAGGTGGATCAGGAAGCCAAGGCCGAGGCGACCAAGTTCTTCGCCGCCGACCTCAAGAAGTGAAAAGAAAAGGCTACCTTCGGGTGGCCTTTTCCAGCTCTGGCGAGGCGTGCCGTTTCCAGACCTTCAACATCTCTCCTCACCTCTGAACTTCGGCGCGCAAATAATCCACCAATTGCTTGGCCGGGCGCGGCAACGATTTGAAGCTGCGGGCGCAGATGGTCAACCTTCGATTGGCCCAGCCGTCACGGATCCGGATTGCCACGATCGGCATCGATCGCGCGCAGCGCCTTGCTGCGGTTTCCGGAACGACGGCAACCCCGACATCGGCGGCGACCATCTGGCAGATCGCGTCGAAATCGCGCAGGCGAGCGCGAACGCGAAGGCGGGCACCGAGTTTCGCGGCGTGTCGCGAGATGTGAACCTGCAACGCAGTCGACGCCGTGAGCCCGACGAAATCGCGCTCGGTCACCTCCTGGAAGTCGATCTGGCGACGACTGCCGAGGTCGCTTCGGCGCGCGGCCACCAGCATCAGCCGGTCCTCACTGAACAGAAATCGTTCGACGGTGTCGGGCAGCGCGTGCTCCGCCGCGAAGCCGATATCCGCAGCGCCGCTGACAATCGCGGTGGCGATGTCGGCGCTCTCGCGCTCCTCGACGTCGACATTGATGTCGGGATGCTCGCGCAGGAACGCCGCGAGCGCCCGCGGCAGGTGCTCCGACAGCCCCGACGTGTTGGCAAGCAGCAACACGCTCGCACGCACGCCGCTGGCATAGGCGGCGAGATCGCCCTGCAAGGCCTCGATGTTATGGATGACGATGCGGGCATGATCGAGCAGGCTCTCACCGGCTGCCGTCAGCTCGATGCCGCGGCGCCCGCGCTTGAGCAGGGCGACGCCGAGCGCCTCCTCGAGCCCCTTGATCCGCGCGCTGGCCGAGGCCAGCGCCAGATGCGAGCGCTCGGCACCGCGGGTGATGCTGCGCTGGTCGGCGACCGCGATGAAGAGCTGGAGATCGACGAGATCGAAGCGCATCGTTGCCTCCTCCGAGCCTAGCCTTCGCTGGATACGAAGGCTGTCTCCGTAACCTCCAGATTGTGCCTGGGCGCGGCTTCGGTCAATGTGGCCCAATGATTGACCCGCTTCTCATTCTCATCGCCGCCGTCTTCCTGGTCGCCGGATTCGTCAAGGGCGTCGTCGGGCTCGGCCTGCCGACGGTGTCCATGGGCCTGCTCGCGGTGAACATGGCGCCCAGCCGCGCGATCGCGATCGTGATCGTGCCCGCCATCGTCACCAACATCTGGCAGACGTTTGTCGGCCCCCATTTGCGCGACATCCTGAGACGGCTGTGGCCGCTGATGATCGGCACGGTGATTGGCTGCTGGCTCAATGCCGGCGCGCTGACCGGACCCTATGCCCGCTACGGCACTGTGGTGCTCGGCATCCTCCTGGTGATCTACGCCATCATCGGCCTCAGCACATTCAAGTTCCACGTCGCGCCGCAGAACGAGAAATGGGTCGGCGGCGTGGTTGGCGTCATCACCGGCGTGATCTCGGCCTCGACCGGCGTGCAGGTGATCCCCTCGATGCCGTTCATGCAGGCGATCGGCATGGAGAAGGACGAACTGGTGCAGGCGCTCGGCGTGTTCTTCACCACCGCAACGCTGGCGCTCGCGTTCAACCTCACCGCCGGCGGATTGCTGACGCCAGCCAATGCCGTGCCGGGCACTGTCGCCATGGCCACGGCGTTTGCCGGCATGTTCGTGGGCCAATCGGTGCGGGCGAAAATGCCTGCGGAAGCGTTCCGCCGCTGGTTCCTGGTCGCGATGATTTTGCTTGGCGTCTATCTGGCCGGCAGCGCGCTGCTGAAGGAATTCGTCTGACATGATCCACTCATCCGTTGGGATGAGCTACCGCGTCTCCAGCATGGCGACGCGGATGCCGAGATAGATGAAGAGGCCACCGAGGGCTCGGTTGACCCAGGCGATCACGCCCTCGGACTGCCGCAGCCGGTGAGCGGCTTTCGCCGCAAAAGCCGCCAGCACCAGGCACCACAGCGTCCCCGTGCAGATGAAGATCAGACCGAGCGTCAGGAAGGCGAGCGGCTTGTGCGGCGCATCGGCTGCGACGAATTGAGGCAGGAAGGCCAGGAAGAACAGCGCGACCTTGGGATTGAGCGCATTGGTGAAGACGCCCTGCAGGAAGACCCGCCGCAGCGAGTTCCGCTCGGCCTCATCTTTAACCACCATCAGCGCCGGCCGCGACCACAGCATCTGAAGCCCGGTCAGGACGAGATAGGCCGCGCCGACCAGCTTCAGGATCGAGAACGCGGTGGATGAGGCCATCAGAAGCGCCGAAAGGCCGATCGCGGCGCCCGCGACATGGAAAAAGCAGCCGCAACTGATGCCGAAGGCCGCCGCCGCCCCGCCGCGCCAGCCCATCTGCATGCTGCGGCCGATCACATAGACCGAATCCGGCCCCGGCGTGATGTTGAGCAGCACGCCCGACAGGACGAAGAGCCAGATTTCGTGAATGCCCAGCATGAGAGCTCCCGCCGCCCGGCCGGGCGATCTCAAAGGATTGCCCTTAGTCGGTTCGCATCCCGCCGTCCACCGCCGGAAATGCTTAGGATTTGCGTCGAATTTGCAATGCGGTTCACACTTTCGCTCGGCTTCATCTGCTCTATAAAGGCAGGGTTCTTGAAATGCGGGATTCGAGTCGACTGCCACGCGGTGGCTGTCTCCTCTCCCTTGGAGTTCCGAGGATATGGAAAGACGTCTGGCCGCCATCGTCTGCGCCGATGTCGCCGGCTATTCGCGGATGATGGGCACTGACGAGGCCGGCACCCATGCCGCCTTCAAGGCCCATCGCAGCGCGATCCATCCGATCATCCTCAATCACGGCGGCCGCGTCGTCAAAAACACCGGCGACGGCTTCCTGCTGGAATTCCCCTCCATCGTCGGCGCCGCCGAGGCCGCGATCGCGATGCAGATGCTGATGGCGGAGCGCAATCACCATCTGCCCGCCGAACGCACCATGCAGTTCCGGCTCGGCATTCATATGGGTGACGTCATCGCCGACGAGGACGAGGTGTTCGGTGACGACGTCAATATCGCCGTCCGCCTCGAATCGGTGGCAAGCCCCGGCGGGTTCGCGATCTCGGCCAAGGCTTACAAGGAAGCGAGCAAGCATCTCACCGTGTCGCTGGTTGACGGCGGCAATCATCGTTTCAAGAACATCAAGGATCCGGTCGCGATCTGGACCTGGACGCCCGACGGCGCGACCGCACTCGCGCCCGATCTGAAGGAGGGATCGGCACTCTCGCAGCAATACCGCACCGCCATCGTCGGCGTGCTGCCGTTTGCCAATCTCAGCGACGCCCAGGATGAATATTTCTCCGACGGCCTGACCGAGGATCTGATCCACGCGCTGTCGCTGCAATCGTTCTACCGCGTGCTGAGCCGCAACTCGACCTTCGCCTTCAAGGGCAACAACGTCAGCACCCGCGTGATCGCGCGCGAGATCGACGCCACCTATCTGATCCAGGGCTCGGTGCGGCGCGCCGGCGCCAAGATCCGCGTCACCGCCGAGCTGATCGCGCCAGAGACCGGCGAGCAGCTCTGGACCGGCCGCTACGATCGCGACATCGGCGACCTCTTCGCGATGCAGGACGAGATCACCACCAATCTGTCCGCCGCCATCGCCACCGAGATCGTCCGGGCCGAGGCCTCCGCGCCCGCGCGGCTTTCGACCGACGTCACCGCCTGGGACCGCTTCCTCAAGGGGCTTTCGCATTACTACCGGCAGACCAAGGAGGATTTGAGCGCGGCGGTCGACCTGTTCCGCGAAGCCATCAGGCTCGAGCCCAAACTGTCGATCGCGCACGCTTATCTCGCCACGATCCAGATCCAGAGCATCCAGTTCGGCTGGGTCAAGGGCACGCGCGAGATGTGGGCCGAAGCGATGCAGCTTGCCGAAACCAGCGTCCGGCTCGACCCGCGATCCTCCTTTGCGTTCTCGATCCTGTCCTGGGCGCACGCGTTGGAAGGCCATGACGAGGCGGCGATGGACGCCGCTAAACGCGCGGTCGCGCTCAACCCCTACGACATGGGCGCGCGCGGCGTGCTCGGCATCTGCCATTTCGTCATCGGCGAGCACCGCCAGGCGATCGAGCTGTTCTCGATGGCCGCCCAGCGCGACAATAGCGACCCGCGCTATCAATGGGCCGCGCTGAACGCCTTCAGCCACTATCTCGTCGGCCAGTATGACGCGACCCTGTCGTGGGCGCGCGAGCAGCTCTACGTCAACCCGAACCACATGCAGGCGCTTGCGATTCGCGCTGCGGCGCTGGCGCAATTGGGCCGCACCGGCGAGGCGGTCGAGGCGACCGGTGTGCTGATGGGCAACTATCCCACCCTGAATGTCGACCGCCATTTGCGGAATTTTCACTGGAAGCGGCCCGAGGACATCGCGCATTACCGCGACGGGCTCCTGAAGGCGGGCGTCCCGGCCAGCAAGCTCACTCTGGTCCAGAGCGACGTCAGACGCGCAGCCGAATCCTGACAGCAAAATCCTGAGGGCAGGCCTACGCGCGGGCTGCAATCTCACGCCCGGCTTTATTGACACAAGAGCGAATTCAGCCACACTTCGCCACACGCTGAAGTAGTATAAGAGCGCGGCATCCGCTGTCTTTTTATTAGGACTTTCCGCGCTTGATCGGCGCGTCCGCATTGCACGATTCGTTTGTTTCAGGCCTTTGTGACCGACAGGATTTGGACCGATGGATAACCCCCGCAACAAGCCCCTCGACCCCTCGATCCAGGTTTCACCGAACAATCCCTGCCCGTTCCTGCGCGGCCTCGTCGGCGAGGGTTTTGTCGACGGCGGGACCGTCCCGCTCAACACGCTGTCACAGACCATCGCGAACGCGAGCGGCGAACAGGGAGCGAAGAAGGTGTCGGCCCGGATCCAGGTCCGCGGGGTGGCGCTGATCGCCAACGGGGTCGGTCACATCCTGAAGAGCCTCTGGTCCGGTGCGCAGCTTGACGCGTTGCGCGGCGGCCCGCTGGACAAGCTCGGCGCCGGCTCGCGCATTCTCGGTGTCGATGGCAAGGTCGACGAGGACGAGATCACGCGTCTTGCCGGCTTCGGCCGGGCCTACACCGATCCGGAGACCGGCAGCAGCGAGCCCGGCCTCAACGCCTCCGAAATCAACACCTTCATGCGCGCGAACCTCACGCGCGCCGGCGCCGCCGCGCGCTGGTACTACCCGCTGCTGATGAAATTCGAATGGCCAATCCTGCTCAAGATCATGGGCAAGGGCGAAGGCGGGGATCGCTACCTCAGCATCGCCGACGTGCGGACGCTGTTCAACGAGCGCAAATTCCCTGCCCGCATCGACCAGCGGATCGTGTCGCAGCCGATTTTGTCGACCTGCACGCTCAGGGCTCGCTGGGCGCTCGGGATCGTCGCGGCCCTCATCGCTGTCGTTCTTGCCGCCGTGGTCGCGGTCGCAGAATTCCCCAATCAGGTTCGCGCCGTGCTGCCGCAAAAGGGAATTCTCGCGCAGCTCATTCCGCCGCCGCTGCCGATACTCCCGGAGACGACAGCAGCCTATTGGCTCGAGCAAAACTGGTCGCTGAAGGACCGGCACTGGTTCCACCACGCCAGCCAGGGCACCGCGACCTTCCCGGTGCCCTATGACTGGTTCATGGCGCTGGAGCAGCCGCGCCTTCGCCTGTTCTCGAAGCCGGGCATGTTGAAGGACAGCGCCTATCTCGAGCGCTTCGGCTTCATTCCGAGCCCGCAATCGATCCAGACCGACACGACGACGCTGCGCCGCTACGGCTACGCCAATGTCTACGAGACGACGCAGGTGCCGGACTGGTCGACCAAATGGACGCCGGCGGAGAATGTCGATGGCCTGCCGGTCGGCTTCGCGCGCATGACCGGCGTCGTCGATCCCGCAACGGGCCACCGCGAAGAGGACAAGATCGGGCTGACCTGCGCGGCCTGCCATACCGGCCAGATCCACTACCAGGGCATCGACGTCCGCTTCGACGGCGGCCCGGCGATGACGGACCTGAAGAAGCTCGAGCTCACCACCGGCCTGTCCATTGCCTACACCCTCTATGTGCCGTTCCGCTTCAACCGCTTCGCCGATCGCGTGCTCGGCCCCGACGCCAGCAAGGCGGACCGCGATGTGCTCAAGCAGAAGCTCGGCGCGATCGGCAGTTTCCTGATCGATTGGCAAAAGAAATACGACGACACGATCAAGCACAAGAAAACCTGGGACGGTAAGCAGCAGCAGGAGGACACCGAGGAAGGGTACGGCCGCCTCGACGCCCTCAACCGTATCGGAAACCAGGTGTTCTCGCAGGATCTCGCGCTCAGTGGGATCAAGGGGTTCGAGAAGAACCTGCATGCCCAGGACGCGCCTGTCAGCTATCCCGCGATCTGGACGGTGCCGTGGTTCAAATTCGCCCAGTACGACGCCTCGATCGAGCAGCCGCTGATCCGCAACGCCGGCGAAGCCCTGGGAGTGACGGCGCTGCTCAACCTGTCCGACGCTTATCCGGAGGACAGGCTTTGGCGGTCCTCCGTTCACATCGACACACTCGGCTGGATCGAGGAGATGCTCAGAGGTCCCGACCCGTTCAAGCCGGCCGACCCGTCCACCGGTCCGAAGTTCGGTGGCCTGCTCGCGCCGAAATGGCCGTCGCAGATTCTCGGCGACGCGTGGAGAATCAATCCAACCAAGGTCGATAATGGCCGCAAGATCTACGCCGAGATGTGCTCCGGATGTCATTTGCCGGCCACTGATACCCCGGCGTTCTGGTCGTCGGGACATTGGGAGCCAAGCGGTGACAGCAAGGTCCTGAACGCAGTCACGATCCCCCAGGGAGAGATCAAGACGGACATCGAACAGTCGCTCGTGCTCAGCAAGAGGATCGTCGACGTACCCGGCTTTCTGAAGGTGAACACGGCCGACCTCCAGAAGTGGTGGCAATGCGACATCCCGACCGCGAGTGCGCCGACCGAAATGGTTTACGCGCTCGGTCTCATGACGGTGGTCGACCTCGTTGCCCGCAAATGGATGGACGACGAAAAGGTCCCGGACGCCGAGCGGGCGAAAATATGGAACCTCGCGCGCAAGAACTGCCTCAATCCCGCGGCTGAGCCGCGCTATCGGGCGCGCCCGCTGAACGGCATCTGGGCCACCGCGCCCTATTTGCACAACGGTTCGGTGCCATCGCTGTTCTGGCTGCTGAAGCCGCAGAACGAGCGCCCGACGAAATTCTGCATGGGCCACCGCGACTACGATCCGAAAGACGTCGGCTTTGCGGTCGTCCCCGGCGAGCGCTGCAAGACGGGCGAAACGGAGTTCTCGGCGGGTATCCGGGGCAACAGCGTGCTCGGCCATTCCTTCGAGCGCAAGGACGGTGACCCCAAGCGCGACGGCGTGATCGGCCGCATGTTCAAGGACGATGACGAGCGCTACGATTTGATCGAGTATCTGAAGACGTTGTGAGTTGGCGTATGCCTCTCTGCGGGAGAGGTCGGAATCCAACCACACCGTCATCGCGAGCACAGCGAAGCAATCCAGACTGTCTCCGCCGAGGCAGCCTGGATTGCTTCGTCGCAAGAGCTCCTCGCAATGACGGAGAATGGAGCGACGAAGCCCCCTCACTTGAACAGCGGCGTGCCCGGCACGAACGCATCGAATGCGGCCCAGAACTGGGAGCGGTAGCGGTCCTGCTCCTGCAGGATCTCGTGCTTGGAGCCGGCAATCACGAGATGGGAGCCGGCGCGCAAGTGATAGGCGAATTCCTCGATCGCCGCGGTCGAGACCACGGTGTCGTTGGAGGCCGCCAGCATCAGGATCGGCTGGCGGATCTCGGACGGATAGTTCATGCCCCTGAAGGTGCTCATCGCCGAGAATGCCGTGTCGGCCCAAGCGACAGTCGGTGACGCCAGCCCGAGGGTCGGGTCTTCCTCCAGGATCGCGACGTTGCGTGCATAGCGCACGGGATCGCTGGTCAGGGGATTGTTGATGAAGGGAGACAGCCCGGTGATGTGGTCGCTGCCACCGGGAACGTAACCGCCGCCCCGCCCCAGCATCCGCATCGTCTTCAGCAATGCGCGCACCGGAAACGAGGTGGCGCGACCGGGCAGGTCGATCATCGGCGCAGACAGCACCATCCGGTCGAACCAGCGCTTTTGCGCATGCGCCAGCCGCAGCAGCACCGCGCCGCCCATGGAATGAGCCAGCGCGAAGAACGGCGGCGGACAATCCGGCAGCACCACCTGCTGCACGAAGGTCTCGACGTCGATCTCGTAGTCGGCGAAGTTGCGCACATAGCCCTTGCGCGGATCGCGCAGGCGGCGCGAGGAATGTCCCTGCCCGCGCCAGTCGAACATCGCCACCGCAAAGCCGCGGTCGCGCAGATCACGCACGGTCTCGAAATATTTCTCGATCTGCTCGCTGCGCCCGGTGAAGACGCAGACGGTGCCCTTGCGGTTCGCCGGCGGCGCCCAGCGGGCGAACCGCAGTTCGACACCGTCGGGCGTCTTGATGGTGCCGCTGACGACGTCTTCGGGAACGGGGTTGGACGGAATCGAAACCAGCGTCATGATTGGACGTGCTTGGGCGCCAAGGGCTGCAAATCAAGGGCGGGAGCGCCGAAAAGGCGCGATTAACCGCCCTCTTGAACGCCGTTCCCTTGAACCCATATCATCATGGTGCAGGCCGCTACCAGTGTTTCGGACCCGGAACATCAGGCTGCACACAGACTAAAGCCCGGCCCGATTGGCGGGCGGGTTACCTGAACAGTCGCTCAATGGAGGACTTGACCATGCGTACCTACGATCTGACCCCGTTCTATCGTTCCACCGTCGGCTTCGACCGTCTCTTCAACCTGCTCGACCAGACGAGCTCGGACGGCAGCCCCGGTTATCCCCCCTACAACATCGAGCGCACCGGCGAGAACGCCTACCGCATCACGGTTGCGGTCTCCGGCTTCGCCAAGGATGAGCTCTCGATCGTCGCGAAGGAAAACACGCTGACGATCAAGGGCGAGAAAGTCGCCAACGAGAACTCGAAGGCCGAAGTGCTGTACCGCGGCATCGCTGCGCGTGCCTTCGAGCGGGCCTTCCAGCTTGCCGATTTCGTGCAGGTAAAGGACGCTTCGCTCGAGAACGGCCTGCTCCATGTCGACCTCGTGCGCGAGATTCCCGAAGCCAAGAAGCCGCGCCAGATCGCGATCAACACCGGTGCGCAAGGCGCGCAGGTGATCGAGAACTCGGTCGCCGCCTAAGCAGCGCATCAACTTCCAGGTTGCGAAAACGCCCCGGTGCCCCGGGGCGTTTTTTTCGTTTTGCATCGCATCGCATCGCATCACAGAGCGGTGAGGACATGTAACGCCGCCACCTCGCGCTCCGTCTTTTGGGTATCGACCCCAAAAATAAAACGGAGAACGATCATGACTTTCTGGCGCAGCCTTTTCGTCGCCGCGAGCCTGCTGGCGGCTCCCGTCAGCCTTGCCCATGCGCAGACCCCGCAGTCCGTGAAGGCGAAGAACGTCGTGCTGGTGCATGGCGCCTGGGCCGACGGCTCGAGCTGGTCGGAGGTGATCCCGATCCTTCAGGCCGCAGGCCTCAACGTCACCGCCGTGCAGAATCCGCTGGGATCGCTCGCCGAGTCGGTCGAGGCGACCAAGCGCGCGCTGGCCGAGCAGGACGGGCCGACCGTGCTGGTCGCACATTCCTGGGGCGGCACCGTGATCAGCCAGGTCGGCACCGATCCGAAGGTCATCGGCCTCGTCTACGTCGCCGCGCGCGCCCCCGATGCCAATGAGGATTTTGTCGCGCTGTCGAAACAGTTTCCGGCGGGACCGGCGCGCGCCGGCATCGTCGAGCGCGACGGCACCACAAAGCTTTCGGAAGATGCCTTTCTGAAATATTTCGCCAACGGCGTCGCGCCGGAACGCGCGAAAGAGCTTTACGCGGTGCAGTGGCCGACGGCCGCCTCGATTTTCGCCGGCCGCACCACTGAAGCCGCCTGGCATTCGAAGCCGAGCTGGTACGCGGTGTCGAAGAACGATGGCACCATCAACCCCGATTTCGAACGCTTCCTCGCCAAGCGCATGAACGCGACTACGATCGAGCTCGACGCCGGCCACCTCTCGCTGGTGTCACATCCGAAGGACGTCGCGAACTTGATCCTGGACGCGGCTGGGTTTCCGCGGAGCTGAGGCAGAGTCGCTGCGACGCGAAAGCGCCCGAGGTCTTCGGGCGCTTTTGTTTGCCCTGGCCTAATCCAGCCCCTGCGCGGCCGGCATGTCTTGCGTCGGCAAGATCGTTGCTGACGGCTTGGCCTGGCCGACGGTTGCCGGTGGCGCGACCTCGACGGGCTTGGCCTGCACCGCCGCCGTCTGCTGCGGTGCCTGGGCTTGCTGTGCAGTCTGCTCGGCCGGCTTCGCTGCTGCGATCGGTGTCTCGCCCCGCTGCGGAGCAGCCTTGGGCAGCGGAACGGTGCGGCTGGCGACATGCGGGATCGGCGCCGGCGGGCGCGGCGGGCCGCCACGGACCATGGTCGGCGGCGGCAACGCGCTTTGCGGCCGGTAAGGTGCAACCGAAGGCTCCTCATAGGCCGGCGCCATGCCATAGGCGTCCGCGGCCGGCATGAAGCGGATGATCCGCCCGTCGCGGGCGTCGATCACGAGCCGGCCGTCGTCGCCGCGGCGGTCGATCACCGCGATGGTGTAGACGGCGCCACGCAGACGCGGGATGCCCAGCGGCGAGAAGCCGTTTTCGCGCAGCACCGCATAGACCTCGGTGGCCGGCAGCAACGACGGCGCCGGGCCCCGTTCCTCATAACCATAGCCGTAGCCGTAACGCGGCGGCGGTGGTGGTGCGGCGTCCGGCGGACCGTAAGGCCCCTCGAAATCCGACACCGCGATCATGGCCCCGCCGGAAATGCCGCTCCCCGGAACCTGCGCCTGAACAGCGGTTGCAGCCAGCGCAAGCGTGGCCGCGGCCACACATCCTGTGAAAAACTTCATGGTCGACACGCTCCTGTCAGGCCCCCGGATGGTCGCGCTCTTTCGCTTCTTGCGGCGTGGCGCGCCTTTCGAAGGGCTGATCCGAAGCTTCATTGGGGATTCCGGCGCCGCTTGGGCCGGATCGCGGCGTGTTTGCTTCAAAAACGGGGCCGCGCAACTTTCGGAAAGCGATTGATTGACAGATCGGGAATCGGGACTTTCGCGCGCTTGTGTGATAGACAAAAATTTGGCAAGGTGATGGTTAGGACAGGAAGACTGTCTCAATTTTCCTTGCAGTTCCGGCATAGGGATTGCAACGAAAGTCGGTGCCTTCGAGCGCCAGGAGACAACAGGCAAAGCCGTTCTCGGGGACGAAGAACGCCTTGGTCTGAATTCCTGGCCTGAATTTAAGAAAATGCGGCTCGCAGCGGACGAGCGGTGACCCAGAAGCGGGTGCCGTGGAACGCCCAAGGTGCGCCGAAGATAGCGGTGAGGCAGCTTGCCGCATGGAGAGGATTGGAAAATGAACGGGTCGCAATTCGAGCGCGCAAACATCGTGGCAGAAGAGCTGTCGGCGACGGTCGCCTCGAAAACGACCGATCCGATTCAGGAACACAATTCACGCCCGCCGGCCGTAGGTCTCTACGATCCGAGCCTGGAGAAAGATTCCTGCGGCGTCGGCTTCATCGCCAACATCAAGGGCAACAAGTCGCACGAGATCGTCTCGGACGCGCTCAGCATCCTCTGCAATCTCGAGCATCGCGGCGCCGTCGGCGCCGACCCGCGCGCCGGTGACGGCGCCGGCATTCTGGTGCAGATCCCGCACGCCTTCTTCAGCCGCAAAGCCAAGGAGCTCGGCTTCGCGCTGCCCGCGCCCGGCGAATACGCTATCGGCGCGCTGTTCATGCCGCGCGACACCGCCTGGCGCAACGTCATCAAGAGCATCATCGCCGACCAGATCAAGGAAGAGGGCCTGACCCTGCTCGGCTGGCGCGATGTGCCGACCGACAATTCCTCGCTCGGCGTCACCGTGAAGCCGACCGAGCCCGCCTGCATGCAGGTGTTCATCGGCCGCAACGGCACCGCCAAGACCGAGGACGATTTCGAGCGCCGGCTCTACATCCTGCGCAAGTCGATCTCGCAGGCAATCTACCAGCGCCGCGACCGCGGCCTTGCGGGCTACTACCCCTGCTCGATGTCCTGCCGCACCGTGATCTACAAGGGGATGTTCCTTGCCGACCAGCTCGGCAAGTACTATCCCGATCTGCACGAGAAGGACTTCGAGAGCGCGCTCGCGCTCGTTCACCAGCGCTTCTCGACCAACACCTTCCCGGCGTGGTCGCTGGCGCATCCCTACCGCATGATCGCGCACAATGGCGAGATCAACACGCTGCGCGGCAACACCAACTGGATGGCCGCGCGCCAGGCCTCGGTGAGTTCCGAGCTGTACGGCAAGGACATCAACCGGCTGTGGCCGATCTCCTACGAAGGCCAGTCGGACACCGCCTGCTTCGACAACGCGCTCGAATTCCTGGTGCAGGGCGGCTACTCGCTGCCGCACGCCGTCATGATGATGATTCCGGAGGCGTGGGCAGGCAATCCCTTGATGGATGAGACCCGCCGCGCCTTCTATGAATATCACGCAGCGCTGATGGAGCCGTGGGACGGCCCCGCCGCGATCGCCTTCACCGACGGCCGCAAGATCGGCGCCACGCTCGACCGCAACGGCCTGCGTCCGGCGCGCTATCTCGTCACCAAGGACGACCGTATCGTGATGGCGTCCGAAATGGGCGTGCTGACGATCCCCGAGGACCAGATCATCACCAAGTGGCGGCTTCAGCCCGGCAAGATGCTGCTGGTCGACCTCGAGCAGGGTCGCCTGATCCCCGACGACGAGATCAAGGCTGACCTCGCCAAGAGCCATCCCTACAAGGAATGGCTGGAGCGGACCCAGATCGTGCTGGAGGAGCTGCCGAAGGTTCCGACCACCGGCGTGCGCTCCAACCTGTCGCTGCTCGATCGCCAGCAGGCGTTCGGCTACAGCCAGGAAGACATCGCGATCCTGATGACGCCGATGGCTTCCATCGGTGAAGAAGCCGCCGGATCGATGGGCAACGACACGCCGATCTCGGCGCTGTCGGACAAGGCCAAGCCGCTGTTCACCTACTTCAAGCAGAACTTCGCGCAGGTCACCAACCCGCCGATCGATCCGATCCGCGAGGAGTTGGTGATGAGCCTGGTCTCCATCATCGGACCGCGGCCGAACCTGTTCGACCTGCAGGGTCTTGCCACCACCAAGCGCCTGGAAGCGCGTCAGCCGATCCTGACCGATGCCGATCTCGAAAAGATCCGCTCGATCTCGGATGTCGCCGAGTCGCACTTCAAGTCGCGCACGCTGGACACCACCTTCCACGCCGGTCTTGGTGCTGCCGGCATGGACCAGGTGCTCGACGAGCTCTGCGCGCGCGCCGAAGCTGCGGTGCGCGAGGGCGTCAACATCATCATCCTGTCCGACCGCATGGTCGGCTCGGACCGCGTGCCGATTCCGTCACTGCTGGCGTGCGCTTCCGTGCATCACCATCTGATCCGCACCGGCCTGCGCACCTCGGTCGGCCTCGTCGTCGAATCCGGCGAGCCGCGCGAAGTGCATCACTTCGCCTGCCTCGCAGGCTACGGCGCCGAAGCGATCAATCCTTACCTGGCGTTCGAAACCATCATCGCGATGAAGGACCGCCTGCCCGGCTCGCTCGACGACTACGAGATCGTCAAGCGCTACATCAAGTCGATCGGCAAGGGCCTGCTCAAGGTGATGTCCAAGATGGGCATCTCGACCTACCAGTCCTATTGTGGCGCGCAGATCTTCGACGCGGTCGGTCTCAAGGCGGACTTCGTCGGAAAGTTCTTCGCCGGCACGCACACCCGCGTCGAGGGTGTCGGCCTTGCCGAGATCGCGGAAGAAGCCGTGCGCCGTCATGCCGACGCGTTCGGCGAGGCGCTGGTCTACAAGACCGCGCTCGATGTCGGCGGCGAATACGCCTATCGCAGCCGCGGCGAGGACCATGCATGGACCGCGGAGTCGGTCGGGCTGCTTCAGCACGCCGCCCGCGGCAATTCGCTGGAGCGCTACCGCGCTTTCGCAAAAATCCTGAACGAGCAGTCGGAGCGTCTGCTGACGCTGCGCGGCCTGTTCCGGATCAAGAATGCGGACGAGGACAAGCGCAAGCCCATTCCGCTCGACCAGGTCGAGCCGGCCAAGGACCTCGTCAAGCGTTTCGCCACGGGTGCGATGAGCTTCGGCTCGATCTCGCGCGAGGCGCACACGACATTGGCGATCGCCATGAACCGGATCGGCGGCAAATCGAACACTGGCGAAGGCGGCGAGGAAGCCGACCGCTTCAAGCCGCTGCCGAACGGCGATAGCATGCGCTCGGCAATCAAGCAGGTCGCCTCCGGCCGCTTCGGCGTCACCACGGAGTATCTCGTCAACTCCGACATGATGCAGATCAAGATGGCGCAGGGTGCCAAGCCCGGCGAAGGCGGCCAGCTGCCCGGCCACAAGGTCGACGCGACCATCGCAAAGGTCCGGCACTCGACGCCGGGCGTCGGCCTGATCTCGCCGCCGCCGCATCACGACATCTACTCGATCGAAGATCTGGCGCAGCTGATCTACGACCTCAAGAACGTCAACCCGGCGGGCGACGTCTCGGTCAAGCTCGTCTCCGAGATCGGCGTCGGTACGGTGGCCGCAGGCGTCGCCAAGGCGCGCGCCGACCATGTCACCATCGCGGGCTTCGAAGGCGGCACCGGCGCTTCGCCGCTGACCTCGATCAAGCATGCCGGCAGCCCCTGGGAAATCGGCCTCGCCGAGACCCACCAGACGCTGGTGCGCGAACGGCTGCGCAGCCGCATCGTGGTCCAGGTCGACGGCGGGTTCCGCACCGGCCGTGACGTCGTGATCGGCGCGCTGCTAGGGGCCGACGAGTTCGGCTTCGCAACCGCGCCCTTGATCGCCGCCGGCTGCATCATGATGCGCAAGTGCCATCTCAACACCTGCCCGGTCGGCGTTGCCACCCAGGACCCCGTCCTGCGCAAGCGCTTCACCGGCCAGCCCGAGCACGTCATCAACTACTTCTTCTTCGTCGCCGAGGAAGTCCGCGAGATCATGGCCTCGCTCGGCTTCCGCACCTTCAACGAAATGATCGGCCAGGTTCAGCTGCTCGACCAGACCAAGCTGGTCGCGCACTGGAAGGCCAAGGGCCTCGACTTCTCGAAGCTGTTCGTCAAGCAGAAGGAAGAAAAGGGCCAGAAGATCTACCACTCCGAGCGCCAGAACCATCATCTGGAGGCGGTGCTCGACCGCACGCTGATCGAGAAGGCACAGCCCTCGCTCGACCGCGGCGCGCCGGTGAAGATCGAGGCTGCGATCAACAGCACCAACCGTTCTGCCGGCGCCATGCTGTCGGGCGCGATCGCCAAGATCTACGGCAATGCCGGCCTGCCGAACGACACCATCCAGGTCAGCCTCAAGGGCACCGCCGGCCAGGCTTTCGGCGCCTGGCTCGCGCATGGCGTCACGTTCGAACTCGAGGGCGAAGCCAACGACTATGTCGGCAAGGGCCTCTCGGGCGGCAAGATCATCGTCAAGCCGCCGGCCAACAGCGCCATCGTGCCGGAAGAAAGCATCATCGTCGGCAACACCGTGATGTACGGCGCGACCGACGGTGAGTGTTACTTCCGCGGCGTCGCCGGCGAACGCTTTGCCGTGCGCAACTCGGGCGCGGTCGCCGTCGTCGAAGGCGCGGGCGATCATTGCTGCGAATACATGACCGGCGGCATCGTGGTCGTGCTCGGCAAGACCGGGCGCAACTTCGCGGCCGGCATGTCCGGCGGCATCGCCTATGTGCTCGACGAGACCGGCGGCTTCGACAAGCTGTGCAACATGGCGATGGTCGAACTCGAGCCGGTGCTGTCGGAAGAGATGATCAACGCCGACGCCTATCACCACACCGGTGACCTCGAGGCGCACGGGCGGGTCGACGTGTTCCAGAACCTGCTCTCCTCCGACGTCGAGCGGCTGCACGTCCTGATCTCGCGCCACGCGAAAGCGACCGGCTCCAAGCGCGCCGCCGACATCCTCGCCAATTGGAAGGACTGGCTGCCCAAATTCCGCAAGGTGATGCCGGTCGAGTACCGGCGCGCGCTGCGCGAAATGGCTGCCAACGCGGACGCCGAGCCGAAAATCGCGATCGGGGCGTAAAGAGCATCACACCCCGTCATTGCGAGCGTAGCGTAACAATCCAGACTTTCTTCTTCGATACAAACTGGATTGCTTCGAAGCTCACGCTCCTCGCAATGACGGCGAGAAGAAACAGAACGGATTTAAGCGGCAGGGACTTCGGGTTTAATGGGCAAGATCACGGGTTTTCTCGAAATCGAACGGCATGACCGCAAGTACACCCCGGTCGCCGAGCGCGTGAAGCATTACAACGAGTTCGTCGTTCCCTTGACCGAGAAGGAAACGCGCGACCAGGCTGCGCGCTGCATGAACTGCGGCATTCCCTATTGCCACGGCACCGGTTCGGTCACGCCGGGCACGCCCGGCTGCCCCGTCAACAACCAGATCCCTGATTTCAACGACCTCGTCTATCAGGGCAACTGGGAAGAAGCCTCGCGCAATCTGCACTCGACCAACAATTTCCCGGAGTTCACCGGCCGCATCTGCCCCGCGCCGTGCGAAGCCTCCTGCACGCTCAACATCGACGACAACCCGGTCACTATCAAGACCATCGAATGCGCGATCGTCGACCGCGCCTGGGACAATGGCTGGCTCAAGCCTGAGATGGCCGCCGTGAAAACCGGCAAGAAGGTCGCCGTGGTCGGCTCGGGCCCGGCCGGCATGGCCTGCGCGCAGCAGCTCGCGCGCGCCGGTCACGACGTGCATCTGTTCGAGAAATACGCCAAGGCCGGCGGCCTGCTGCGCTACGGCATCCCCGACTTCAAGATGGAGAAGGGCGTCATCGACCGCCGCATCACACAGATGGAAGGCGAAGGCGTCACGTTCCACTACAACAGCCATGTCGGCGCTGACGGCAATGTCGACCCGCGCGAGCTGCTCAACGAATATGACGCGATCGCGCTGACCGGCGGCGCGGAAGCTCCGCGCGACCTGCCGATCCCCGGCCGCGAGTTCGACGGCATCCACTATGCGATGGACTTCCTGCCGCAGCAGAACCGCCGCGTCTCCAGCGAGCCGCTGGGCGGCGTGACCGAGATCCTCGCCGGCGGCAAGCATGTCGTCGTGATCGGCGGCGGCGACACCGGCTCCGACTGCATCGGCACCTCGATGCGCCAGGGCGCGCTCTCGGTGACCCAGCTCGAGATCATGCCCGCCCCGCCCGAGCACGAGAACAAGGGCCTGACCTGGCCGAACTGGCCGCTGAAGATGCGGACGTCGTCGAGCCAGGCCGAAGGCGCGGTCCGCGAATTCGCGGTGCTGACACAGAAGTTCACCGCCGAGAACGGCAAGGTCAAGAAGCTGCACTGCGTGCGCGTCGACGACAAGTTCAAGCCGATCGAAGGTACCGAGTTCGAACTCGACGCCGACCTCATCCTGCTCGCCATGGGTTTCGTGCATCCCGTGCACGAAGGCCTCTTGAAGCAACTCGCGGTCGACCTCGACCCGCGCGGCAACGTCAAGGCCAACACGCTAGACTATCAAACCTCGCGCCCGAACGTGTTTGCGGCGGGCGACATGCGGCGTGGGCAATCGCTGGTGGTCTGGGCCATCCGTGAGGGGCGGCTGTGTGCAAGGTCGATCGATACGTTTTTGATGGGGAAGACGGATCTGCCGCGGTAGCTATTGTCGTCCTGGCGAAACAGGCTGTGTGAAAAGTCGGCGCTGTCATCTTGAGCTAGAATCAAATTCTTTCGCGGACGCTTCAGAGAAAGGAGTCTTCTCGCGAGACGCTGATAAACGATGCGGCATAGAGTCTTATTCTGTGGAGTCTTGCCGCGATCGACTTTTCACACAGCCTGGTTCGCCAGGACGACACCTGAGGTTTGGCTACGCCAACGCCCATGATTGGGCAGCGGTCTAATTCTGCAACCTAACCCCCAGCATCACCACCGTGCCCTGCGAGCTAGAGCCCGGCTGGTTCGAATCCAGGATGTCATGCCGCAGCGTGCTCTTGATCCAGACGTTGCGGTTGAGCTTGTAGATCAGATTGCCTTCGATCGAGTAGGTCTTGTCGTTGCGATTCTGGCCCTGGTAGTCGTAGGTGCCGTAGGTGAACTTGCCGACCGCGGTGAGCCAGCGGCGGAAGTCGTGATCGACTTCGGCGGCATAGGTGTGCACCAGCACGCCGGAGGAGCCGGGGATCGTGGTTTCCGCGATCTGCGTGTCGGTGTTGAATTTCACCGTCGTCAGCCCGCTCGCGTTCCAGATCAGCGAGCCCGAGGTCAGGAAGCCCACGAGCTGGCTCAACCGCGGGTCGACATAATTGCGCGCGGAATAGCCGACCGAGATCTCGCCGGTGAGGATGCGCGAGAATTCAAAGGACGAGCCGACCTTGGCATAGCCGCCGGATGAATCACGCAGATAGCCGTTGCGGTCGGCGGCCTGGTCGTGGACGCGGTTGTCGCCCTCGATCTCGACGAACGGCTTGAGGCCCGGCTTCAGCTCGTAGGAGAAACGCCCGACGCCGCCATACTGGTTGAAGTCGCGGTCGTCATTGCTGAAGGTCGAGCCGTCGGTGAGCTTGGAGTCGGTGTAAGCGGTGCGATCGATGGTGGCGCCGGCCGCGAGCTGGAAGCGATTGAACGTCTGGTCGAAGCCGAAGGTGCCGCCATAGGTGGCGTAGATCGGATATTTCTGGAGACCCGCCTGCACGTTCGGGCTGCCGGGATTGTCGGTCGCGAGCCTCAGGCGCAGCTGCGAAGTCAGCTTCAGGTCGCGATCGACGTCGAAGCGGCCGTCGACATGGCCGGTGAAATCGGGGCGGTTGATCTCGACCGGCGACGGCGAGGCAAGACCGTCGATCGTCGCCGGCATGTTGTTGGTGTAGCCGGAGAACGAGCCGCGCAAATCCGCGACCAGCGCGTGGCGCTCCCAGTCGGACTGCACGAGCAGGTCGGGCGCAACCACATAGACCGGCGAGCCGATCGGTTTCTGCAGGCGCGCAGGATTGGTGTCGTAGCCGGTGGAGAGCTCGAGGCCGCCTTTGATCAGGAAGCTGCCGGCGTAATCGCCGACCGCGCCGAACGCATCATCATCGGCCTTGAGACGGCGGCGCAAAGGCTGGCCGGGCACGGTGCCCGCCATCGCCGGCGGCACCGGCGCCTTGTTCGCGGTCTCCGACGGCGGCGGCGCAATGCGTGGCGGGCCAAGGCCCGCTGCGGGTGTTGCGGGCGGCACCGGCGAGCCCGGACCTGCGGGCTTCTTTGGCTTCAGCTGTCCGGGATAAAGCTTTGGCTGCTGGCGCTTGCGATTGAGCGAGTCGTAGCCGGAGCTGCTCGCGCCGTTCGCTGCGGGCAGGCCATAGGTCGGGACCTGGCCGATACGCGACGGCGCGGGTGTCTCGCTTCTCTTGCGCGGATCGTCGTTGGGATCCGGCGGCATCGGGATCGCGTCCGAGGGCGCCTGCGGCACACCGGCCGTGCGGCGCGTCGGCAGCATGTCGGGCGCGACGAAGCCGCCGCGGTTGGGATTGAACAGGTCGGGCGTCAGGCTCTGGGCGGCCGCCGGGCCCAATTCCAGTGCGGTCAGCAGCAGGCATGGCAAAGCGGCGCGAAAGACGTACGCGCGACTGCTCCGGCCCCTACCTGGAGGCGACCCCACGATGAAATAACTCCAACGAAATCAGACACTTCTTCGATGGCCCTTCGCGAACACGCAGGAACCATCGTTAATGGAGTTAAAACAATTATGGTTAATGACCCGTTGAGGGTTTTGGGGCTCGCGTCGCCTCACGGGCCGGGGCGTGCTAAGCAGGCCGGCAACGGGCCGACGCCCCACCTCCCTGGACCAGAACATGCCGAGCTCGAAACCGCTGATGACCCAATCATCCGGCCCCACCCCGACAAGCGTCGAATCCGCGCTCCGCACGCTGGAGACCGAGAGCGGCGGCATCAACGCGCTCGCCGCCGCCCTGCGCGGTCCGCTCGGCGAGGCGTTCGCCAGGGCGGTCGACCTGATCCGCAACGCCAAGGGCCGCGTTATCGTCACCGGGCTCGGCAAGTCCGGCCACATGGCGCGCAAGATCGCAGCGACCCTGGCCTCGACCGGCACGCCGGCCTTCTTCGTTCACACCGCTGAAGCCGCCCATGGCGACCTCGGCATGATCACCACCGACGACGTCATCATGGCGCTGTCCTGGTCCGGCGAGCAGCCGGAGATGAAGACCCTCGTGAATTATTCGGCGCGCTTCGCGATCCCGATGATCGCGGTGACCTCGAACGCGGTGTCCTCGCTGGGCCACGCCGCTGACATCGTGATCGAGCTGCCGAAGGCGCGCGAGGCCTGCCCGCACAATCTGGCGCCGACCACCTCGACCATGATGCAGGTCGCGATCGGCGATGCCATCGCCATTGCGCTGCTCGAAGGCCGCGGCTTCACCGCGCTGGAATTCGCCCATTTCCATCCCGGCGGCAAACTGGGCGCGATGCTGAAATTCGTCCGCGACTACATGCGCACCGGCGCGGAGATCCCGGTAAAGCCTGAAGGCACCAAGATGTCGGACGCGGTGATGGAGATGTCGGCCAAGGGTCTCGGCTGCGTCTGCATCGTCAACACCGCCAACGAGGCCGTTGGCATCATCACCGACGGCGATTTGCGCCGCCACATGCGGCCCGACCTGCTGACGGCATCGGTCGACGACATCATGACCAGACAGCCGAAGACCGTGCCGCCCTCGATGCTCGCCAGCGAGATGATCGAGGTGCTCAACGCGCGAAAAATCACGACGCTGGTCGTGACCGAGGCGGACAAGGTGGTGGGCATCGTGCATCTGCACGATCTGCTGCGGGCTGGCGTGGCTTAAGGCACGCAGCTCTCTCCTCCGTCATTGCGAGTTCTCGGCGGAAAGACTCTGGATTGCTTCGTCGCTTCGCTCCTCGCAATGACGGCGGTTAGGCTTGCGCCGGAAACCGCGCCGCCTTCTCCTCCAGCGGCAATCGGAGCCCATTCGCCAGATACGACACCGTGCGGTAAAAGCCGCACAGCAGCATGATCTCCAAAATCTGCGCCTCGTCGTAATGCGCCGATAGCGCGGCAAACTCGGCGTCGATGAAGGTCGAGCGGTGATGCAGCGCGTCCACCGCGGCGATCAGCGCCTGCTCGGCCGGTGACCAGCAGGGTGAATTCGCGTCGCCCGCAACAGTCGTGCGGACCTCATCCTCGGTGAGTTTTGCCGGCGCGGCAAAAACCGCGACATGCACGCCCCATTCATACTCACACTTGTTCAGCGCACAGGTGCGATCGATGACGATCTCGCGCTGGCGCAACGACAGCGGCCCGGGATCGAGCAAACCGCCGGCGCGAAACTTGTCCCAGGCGCGGGTGTGGCCGGCCATCACCCGGAACAGCACCAGCGGCGGCGCGCCGCGCATGATGCGGTCGAACTGCGCCTGGATCTCCGGGGGATAAGGCGGCACGAGCGGAGCGATACGCGGCATCGGCTGGGACACGGGACGCTTCTATTGCTACATTTATCGTAGCAACACGCTACACTTTCTGTAGCGATGCGCAAGAGGGCTTCGATGGCAAAGCAGGCCGACTCCAAAAAACGCCGCGTGCGTGGCTCGCGAACCGGGCGACCGATCATGACGCTGCTCGACCTGCTCGGCCAGCGCTGGTCCCTTCGCATCCTGTGGGAGTTGCGCGACGCAACTCTCACCTCCCGCGCACTGCGCACGGCCTGTGATGAGGCTTCACCGACGGTGCTACAGGCCCGGCTGACGGAGTTACGCGAGGCGGGGTTCGTCGAGCTGGGCGATGGCGGCTATGGCCTGACGGCGCTCGGGCGAGAGCTGTGCGAGACATTCATGCCGTTGCACAGGTTTGCGGAGAGGTGGCATAGCAAGAGCGGCGTCTAGGTCTGCCGACGCCGCCCCAACAAACTCGTCATTGCTCGCAATGACGGAGGACTACGCCGCTGCAACCGTCAAATTCGCGCCGTCCACCTGCACCACCTTCACACGCGTGCCTGCCGGCGTGTCCGGGCCTGCCACGCGCCACACCGTGTCGCCGATGCGCATGGTGCCGTTGCCGTCGATGATCGGCTTCTCCAGCGTGAACTCGCGGCCCAGCAGCGCCTCGCTGCGCTTGTTGAGGAAGGGGCTGGCGCTCGAATCCGGCTTCGGCCGGGCGAGCCGGCGCCACACCGGCACGGCGGCGGCCGCGAACACCGCGAACATCACGAGCTGGATCTGCCACGATATGACGACAGCGAACGAGATCAGACCGACCAGCAACGCGGCCAGCCCGAGCCAGAACAGGAACACGCCCGGCGCGATGACCTCCAGCGCCATCAGGACGAAGCCGAAGATCAACCAGTTCCAGGTGCCGAGCGATATGAACATGTCGGTCATGACACGACCTCCAAAAATTGGCGCATGACCTTATCGGAAGGCCATGCGCAGATCCTATCCCTGCCGCGGCGGCACGGCCGGCGGCGTAGGTGCGGAGGATGGCACCGAGCCGCCGCGGCGAGCGGCGGCGGCCGCGGATACAGCACTTTCGCCGAACGTCGCCTTCGCAATCTCGCCGATGCCGGCGAGCGAACCTAGCAAGCTCGTGGCCTCGATCGGCAGCATGATGATCTTCTGGTTCGGCGAATCCGCAAATTGGCCGAACGCCTTGATGTATTTGTCGGCGATAAAGTAATTCAACGCCGCCACGTCGCCCTTGGCGATGGCCTCGCTGACCATTTGCGTGGCCTTCGCCTCGGCTTCCGCCGATCGCTCGCGCGCTTCGGCATCGCGGAAGGCGGCCTCACGGCGGCCTTCGGCTTGCAGAATCTGACCCTGCTTGGCACCCTCGGCGCGCAGAATCTCGGACTGACGCGCGCCTTCGGCCTGAAGGATGTCGGCGCGCTTGACGCGCTCGGCCTTCATCTGCCGGCCCATCGCTTCGACGAGGTCGGCGGGCGGCACGATATCCTTGATCTCGATGCGATTGACCTTGAGGCCCCACGGCGACACCGCGGCATCGACCACGCGCAACAGGCGTTCGTTGATCTCGTCACGGTGCGAGAGCACCTGATCGAGATCCATCGAGCCCATCACAGATCGGATGTTGGTCATGGTCAGCACGATGATCGCCTGCTCGAGGTTGGAGACCTCGTAGCTCGCCTTCGCCGCATCGAACACCTGGAAGAAGGCGACGCCATCCACCGTCACGGTGGCATTGTCCTTGGTGATGACCTCCTGCTCGGGAATGTTGATCACCTGCTCCATCATGTTGATCTTGCGCCCGACGCGGTCGAAATAGGGCACGATCAGATTGAGCCCGGGGCTCAGCGTCTGGGTATATTTGCCGAAACGCTCGATGGTCCAGTCATAGCCCTGCGGCACCGTTTTCACGCCGGCAATCAGCGTGACGATGACAAGCAATACCAGAACAATCGCGAAAATGTCGAAGCCGCTCATATTTCCTCCAAGGCGGGAAAAAGCCCTTTCCCGCGCTGTCATTGGTCGGGATCACGACCCTACCGGTTCAGCGGTCGCGAGTAACGTCGGCATTCACGCGATTCTGCACAAGACGCACGGAGAGGGAACGGTCACGATTATGTATTTGCGAAGGGCCTCTTGAAAGCGTCCAGACGCAGACCTAGCCGCAAAAGTTAACGATTTACACCGCTACTCGATGACATCGTTCGCGGTTGCGAGCATGCTTGGGGGAAGCGTGACGCCAATCGCCTTGGCTGTCTTCAGGTTGATCGCCAGTTCGAATTTGGTGGGATTCTGCACCGGCAGGTCGGCCGCCGGCGCGCCCCTGAGGATGCGGTCGATGTAGCTGGCGGCACGGTGTAGCTGCTCGGCGCTGTCGGTGCTGTAGGACATCAGCCCACCCTCGTCGACGAAGATGCGGCTCCAGAACATCGCCGGCGCCCGCGCTTGCGCAACGGCCGCGAGCAGAGGCGTGCGATTGGCCATGGTGAAGAAGTCGGGCAGCACCAGGAAGCCGCCATCTCCGTGCGAGGCCAGCGCGGCAAGCGAGGCTGCGTCGTGGACCGGCGCGGGCTCGACTGCCACATGAAGCGCGCGTCCTGCCTGCTCGATCGTGCGCAACATGAGGCCGGCGAAAGGCGCGGTCGCGGGATTGTAGACGACAAAGACGCGGGAGACCCTTGGCTGGATCTGCGTCAGCAGGTCCAGCCACTTGCCGGCGAGAGGGCCGTCATAGTCAGTGAAGCCGGTGAGATTGCCACCGGGATGGGCGAGGTTCTTGACAAAGCCCTGGCTGACAGGGTCGGTGATCACGGCGAAGACGATCGGCGTCGTCGCCGTACGCTTCTGCAGTTCCTCGACCGAGGGCGTACCGATCGCGAACAAGACATCGGGCTTGAGCGCGACCAGCTCCTCCGCGAACTTCGCGATCCGCGGCCTGTCGCCGTCGCCGCTGCGCCAGTCGATTTGCAGGTTGGCCGCTTCCTTCCAGCCATGGGCGGCGAGTGCTTCGGCAAGGGGAGCCTGCCCGATCACGTCATCTTCAGTGACCGTGAGCACGCCGAGCCGTCGCATGGTCGTCGGCTGCTGCGCCAGCGCGGAGGGCGCCAACGCGGCGATCGTCCCAAGAAGCGCCAGACATTCGCGGCGGTTCATGGAGCGCTCCTCAGATCCAGCCCTGAAGCTCGCGCAGCACCAGCGTGCGGATCACGTCCATGCCAGGATCGCTGTCGTTGAGGCAGGGGATCGCGGAAAACTGCTCGCCACCATTGTGCTTGAAGATCTCGGCATTCTCCTGCGCGATCTCCTCCAGCGTCTCCAGGCAGTCGGCGGAAAAGCCCGGCGTCACCACCGCGATGCGGCGCACGCCTTCTTTCGCCAGACGCTCCATGGTCTTGTCGGTGTAGGGCTGAAGCCACTCATCGAACCCGAAGCGGGACTGGAAGGTCAGCAGCAGTTTCGTCTCGTCCATGCCGAGCCGCCGCCGCAGCGCCTCGGTGGTGGCGACGCAGTGGCTCTGGTAGGGATCGCCCTTGTCGACATAGGATTTCGGCATGCCATGGAAAGAGGCGACGATCAGCTCCGGCTCGAACGGCAGGGTCGCCAGATGCGTCTCGATCGAGGTAGCGAGCGCCTCGATATAGACCTCGTCTTCATAGTAAGGCGGCGTCACCCGCAGCGTCGGCTGGTTGCGCAGGCGGGCGAGCACGCGAAACACTTCGTCGCAGACGGTCGCCGACGTCGAGGCGGAATATTGCGGATAGAGGGGCACGGTGAGGATGCGGTCGCAGCCCTGCGCGATCAGCGCCTCGATGCGCGACCGGATCGAGGGATTGCCGTAACGCATCGCCCAATCCACGACGACATGAGAGCGGTCGGACAGCGCGGCTGCGAGCTTGTCGCTCTGCGACCTGGTGATGGTCTTCAGCGGCGACTCGTTCTTCTCCGTATTCCAGATCTTCAGGTAGTCGCGCGCCTTGGCGCGCGGCCGGGTGCGCAGGATGATGCCGTTCAGCACGACTTTCCAGATCAGGCCCTGGTCCTCGATGACACGGGCGTCGCTGAGGAATTCCTTGAGATAGACCCGCACGCCCCTGGCATCCGCCGAGTCGGGCGTACCGAGATTGACCAGGAGCACGCCGATCCGTGGCTGGACCGATGGTACGGCCGATTTCGCTGAAACGTTGGGGGCGACGGTCGTCATGGTCAGTTGCGTCGCGCGTTGCTCCGAACTTGTCAAGATGAGGCCGGTTTCGCTAGGGTTGCCCCCAAGCGGGGGAGGGAAGATGACACTCGCGGAATGGTGCGTTCTCGGAGCGCTGCTGCTCTATCTCGTAACGATCGCCTCGATCAAATGGATCAGGTTTCGCGAGTTCGACAATTCCCGGCCGCGCGATCCCGCATTCTATGAAGACGCCATCGCGCAGCGCGCGCTCGGCGCGCACCAGAACGGCATCGAGACCTTTCCGTTCTTCGCCTTCGCCGTGCTGCTCGCCGAATTCCGGGACTCGCCGCAGCGCCTGATCGACGAGCTCGCGGTGCTGTTCCTGATCGTGCGGATCGCCTATGTGCTGACCTATCTCGGCAACCGCCCGACCTTGCGCTCCATCCTCTGGAGCATCGGCTTTGCGCTCAATCTCGGGATTTTCTTGATGCCGTTGTTGAAGAAGTTCTTGCCGGTGTAAGCGCGTGAGACCGTAGCGCGGATGGAGCGAAGCGCAATCCAGGACAGCTCCACCCCGGATTACGCTGCGCTCCATCCGGGCTAAAAAGGCTCCCCGCCTCAAAAACACGTCGTCCGCTCAGCCGCGACATAGCCGAGCAACAGGCCCGCGCCGAACAGCAGAACGAGGGCGGCGGCGCCGAATTCGATGCCGCGCATGAAGAGCGCGCCGCCGCCGTCGCGCCCTGCGCTCAGGCGGCCGGCGATGTCCTTCGCGGAGACGGCAACGATCGCAATCGTAGCCACCGTGATCGCGGTGCCGAGCCCCATCAGGAAGGTTGCGGCGATGCCGGCCCAGAACAGGCCCTGGGCGAGCGCGAACACCAGCACCAGGATCGCACCCGAACAGGGGCGGATGCCGACTGTCAGGATCGCGGCAAACCCGCGCCGCCAGCCGCCGGGACCGGCGAGCTCGCTCGGCGTGGGGCCGTGGGAATGGCCGCAATGCTCATCGTGGACGTGGTCATGCCCATGGTGCTGATGGGCGTGCGCGTGATCGTGGCTGTGATCATGATCATGGTCGTGATGATCATGCGCATCATGATGATGGTGATGGCTGTGATCGTGATGGTCGTGCGGGACGCCCGCGATCGCCGGTACCGGCTGCGTCGCCTGGAGTGCGCGGATGAACGTTCGGCCCTTGACCCAGACCAGCCGCAGGCCGAACAGCGCGATCAGGCCATAGCTCGCGATCTCGATCGCGCCCTCCGCCTTGCACATGGTTTTCGCGGTCGCGTTCAGGATCCAGGCCGAGATGCCGACGATCAGGATCGCCACCACCGACTGCATCAGCGCCGAAGCGAACGACAGCGCGATGCCGCGCCGCGCGGTCTCGCGGTTGGCGACGAGATAGGAGGCGATCACCGCCTTGCCGTGGCCGGGGCCGGCGGCATGGAAGATGCCATAGGCAAAGGAGATGAAGAGCAGCGTCCACACCGCTGAGCCGTCGGTCTTCGCGGCCCGGATGGTCGACGACATCTGGCGATAGAATTCCGACTGCTTGGCCAGCAGCCAGCCGATCAGGCCGTTGGCCTCCGGCTCGGCCGCTTGCGCCGGCTTCGGCGCTCCGAACGGATTTTGTGCCAAGACCTCGTGAAGCGCGGCATCGGCCACGCCGACGACGAGGAGAATGGCGGCGCAGACGAGGAGCCCGCGCCCGACAGGCGAGAGATGCAGTTTCAAGGGCAATCCACCGTGATCTTGTTGGCGAACATCATGCCGAAATTGGCGTTCGGGCCATCCATGAACGTCTGCTCGTTGAGCTTCTGCGCAGTCGCCGTGCCGTCGCTGGGACGCTCGAGCTTCATCTGGCAGCCCGCGGGCGCGCCGACCAGCTTGACCGGATTGTCCTTGGCCATCTGGAAGTCGATGAAGAAGGAGCGGTCGAAAACTTCGAGCATCAGTTGCTTCGGCTTCAGCGGCGTCTTCAGCGGCAAGGTGAAGTGCAGGGTCAGCACCGTATCCTTGTAGTCGAGATAATAGTCCACCGGCTCGCTGAAGCGCTCCTTCTTGCCGTCGGCTCGCGCAAAGGTGAAGTAGGCATATTCCTTCAGCGATTCGACATTGGTCTGCGCCAGCGGCCCCAGCTCCTCGCGCGTATAAGCCCCTTTCTTCTTAGCCTCGAGCCCCTGCACCGCATAGGCCGAAAACATGTCGTCGAAGGTCCACGCATGGCGTACGCCGGTGATCGAGCCATCCTCGGCATAGAGCAGCTCGCTCGTCGCGGTGATCCAGACATGCGGATGCGCGCTCGCCGCGCCTGATGCGAGCATCAGGCCGGCGGCAAGCAGCCATCCGAACAGCGCGCGCATGCCGGTCAGGCCGCCTTCGCGTCGTCGAGGAGGCCGCGGCGGCGGAGCAGCGCGTCGGGCTCGGGTGGGCGGCCGCGGAAGGCTTCGTAGGCGGCTTCCGGATCGACCGATCCGCCGCTCGAATAGATATCGTCGTGCAGGCGCTTGGCCACCGCGGGATCGAAGATGTTGCCGGCCTCCTCGAAGGCGCCGAAGGCGTCGGCGTCCATCACCTCCGACCACATGTAGCTGTAATAGCCGGCCGCGTAGTGGTCGCCGGAGAAGATGTGGCCGAATTGCGTGGGCCGGTGCCGCATCGAGATTTCCTCGGGCATGCCGATCTTCTCCAGTTCCTTCTTTTCGAAGGCGCGGACATCCTGCGCTGCGGCGGCAGGCTGGGAGTGGAATTCGAGATCGACCAGCGCCGAGGAGACGAACTCGACGGTGGCAAAGCCCTGGTTGAATTTTCGCGCGGCAAGGAAGCGCTTGAGCAGATCGTCCGGCAGCGGCTCGCCGGTCTGGTAATGGCGGGCGAACTGCTGCAGCACCTCGGGCCGCTCCTGCCAGTGCTCGTAGAGCTGCGACGGCAGCTCTACGAAATCGGTGAACACCGAGGTGCCCGACAGCGATGGATAGGTCACGTTGGAGAGCATGCCGTGCAGGCCGTGGCCGAACTCGTGGAACAGGGTGCGGGCATCGTCGGGCGACAGCAGCGAGGGCTCGGTTCCGGTGCCCTTGGCGAAATTGCAGACATTGATGACGAGCGGCGCGATCTCGCCGTCGAGCTTCTGCTGGTCGCGCAGCGAAGTCATCCAGGCGCCGGAACGTTTTGAGGGGCGGGCATAGTAGTCGCCGTAGAACAGCGCCTTGTGCTTGCCGTCGGGGCCCTTCACCTCCCAGACCCGGACGTCGGGGTGCCAGACCGGCACGTCCTTGCGCTCCGCGAAGGTGACGCCGAACAGTCGCGTGGCGCAGTCGAAGGCCGCCGCGATCATGTGGTCGAGCGTCAGGTAGGGCTTGATCGCGGCATCGTCGAAATTGGCGCGCTGGAGGCGTAGCCTTTCGGCGTAGAAGCGCCAGTCCCAGGGCGCGAGCTTGAAATTGCCGCCCTCCTCCGTGATCAGCGCCTGCATCTCGTCGCGGTCGGCGAGCGCCCGGGCGCGGGCCGGCTTCCAGACCCGCTCCAGCAGGCCGCGAACGGCATCCGGCGTCTTGGCCATGGAGTCTTCGAGTCGGTAGGCGGCGAAGGTCGGGTAGCCCAAAAGCTTGGCGCTCTCCTCGCGCAGCTTCAGTATCTCGCCGATAGTCGTGTTGTTGTCGTTGCCATTGCCGTTGTCGCCGCGCGCCGCAAAAGCCTTGTAGACCTTCTCTCGCAGATCGCGCCGGGCCGAGCTCTTCAGGAACGGCTCGGTCGAGGAACGCGACAGCGTCACGATGGCCTTGCCTTCCATGCCGCGATCTTCTGCCGTAGCCTTGGCGGCGGCGACAAAACTCTCCGGCAGGCCCTGGCGGTCGGCCTCACCGAGTTCCATGAACCAGTCCTGCTCGTCGCCGAGCAGATGATGGCTGAAGCCAGTGGCGAGCTGGGCCAGTTGCTCGTTGATCTCGGCCATACGCGTCTTGGCCTCGTCGGAGAGGCCGGCGCCGGCGCGATGGAAGCGGGTGTAGGTGCGCTCCAGCAGGCGGAGCTGCTCCGGGTCGAGGCCGAGATTGGCGCGGTTCTCGTGCAACTGGGCGATGCGGCCAAACAGCACGGCGTTCATCATGATCGGATTCCAGTGCCGCGCCATCCGCAAGGAAACCTCCTTGTCGATCTCCAGGATGGCCGGATTGGAATGCGCCGAGACCAGATCGTAGAAGACGGAAGCGACCTTGTTGAGCAACTTGCCGGAGCGCTCCAGCGCCGTGACGGTGTTGGCGAAGTCGGCCGCGGCCGGATCGTTGGTGATCGCGGCGATCTCGGCGGAGTGGTCGACAAAGGCCTGCTCGAAGGCGGGCAGGAAGTGCTCCGGCGTGATCTCGTCGAAGGGCGGGGTCGCAAACGGCGTCACCCACGCCTTCAGCAGCGGGTTGGTCTCGGTGTCCGTAGTTTGGCGGGGGTCTGACATCACAAGTCCGTTTTTTGAGCCGATTTGTTGGGTCCAGCTATAGCATGCGATAGGGCTTTTTTGGGCCATTTGGCCTTGCTCCCGCCCGTCTTTTCGAGGAGATTGCGGCCCTCGAAGCCACGGACCCCTAAGCCAATGAACGCGCCCTCCTCGTCTTCCCGTCAGATCGTCTGGCCGAGCGTCATCACCGTCATCAGCGCTGCCATCCTGATCGGCGCCGAGGTGTTCGGCGCCGCGTTTGCCGGCGGCTGGGCGCTCGCGATCCTGTTCGGGCTCGGCGACCAGGGCGCGCACATCCTCCAGGCCGTGCTGTTCGCACTCGGCGTTCTCGTCATGACCGCCTTCATCCGCGCGGCTCAGCGCGTCGAGCCGTTCTTCAAGCGCGGCTGACGCCTCACGCGCGATAAAGTCGCGCGCACGACACAGAAAACTTAACGCGCGTTCATCTTCCGCGTCGCTCGCGCAACACTGCGCAAGCAGATGTTAGGCAATTCTGTCCTCAGCCTAAAAAAATTCTTGCGAAGCTGAGTCAAAACCCTTATGTGCGCTCTTGCCCAATTTCGCACGTGCCTGTGGTCGTGTGTCAGTCGGTAGGTATCCGGACAAGAGGCCGGACAGCCGCCAAGGGGTGAAGAAGCCGAGGGGCTCTTCGGAAGTGCGGAAGTCGGAAGCCTTCATAAGGTGGAAGACGAAAGCAAACCCGGAGCGTCCAGCATCTCTCTCAAAGAGATGCCTTGTCGAAGGTGACTTCACTTTTTGCAACCGTGACTGGCAGCCGGAGGCGAACCGGCGCACCCCGCTCTCAACGGGGGACGCGACTTAAAGCAACGACGGATCGGGCTTTTTTGGTCTCTACCGGCAGTCCAACGCCGGCGCGGGCTACTGAAAAGGCTTGTCCTTCATTGCCAGGTGTGCGGGCGGGAAATTCCCAACCAATCCACGGCAGCACAGTCTGATGTGAGTCTTTGGCTCGTCACGCCTCCATCGCGTGATCTGGCCGGAGCGCTCTTATCCGACGTCATTTTTTGAACGGATCCCCGTCGCTGGGCCGTTTGGGAGAGTGCTATGACCGAACGTATTCAGGAATTCCTGCGCAACCGCCGCAGCGAGGGCCAGGACACTGAGCCGTGCCTCGTGGTCGACCTCGAGGTCGTGCGCGACAATTACCAGACCTTTGCCAAGGCGCTGCCCGACAGCCGCGTGTTCTATGCCGTCAAGGCGAACCCGGCGCCGGAAGTGCTGGCGCTGCTGGCGTCCATGGGCTCCTGCTTCGACACCGCGACCGTCGCCGAGATCGAAATGGCGCTGGCTGCGGGTGCGACGCCCGACCGCATCTCCTTCGGTAACACGATCAAGAAGGAGCGCGACATCGCGCGCGCCTTCGCGCTCGGCATCCGGCTGTTCGCGGTGGACTGCGTCCCCGAAGTCGAGAAGGTCGCCCGTGCCGCTCCCGGCGCGAAGGTGTTCTGCCGCATCCTGTATGACTGCGCCGGCGCCGAATGGCCGCTGTCGCGCAAGTTCGGCTGCGACCCGGAAATGGCCGTCGAGGTGCTCGACGTCGCCAAGCGTCTGGGCCTGGAGCCGTGCGGCATCTCCTTCCATGTCGGTTCGCAGCAGCGCAAGGTGAAGGCGTGGGACCGTGCGCTGGCGATGGCCTCGCAGGTGTTCCGCGACTGCGCCGAGCGCGGCATCAACCTGACCATGGTCAACATGGGCGGCGGCTTCCCGACCAAGTACCTGAAGGACGTCCCGCCGGTCGTGACCTACGGCCGCTCGATCTTCCGCGCGCTGCGCAAGCACTTCGGCAACCAGATTCCGGAGACCATCATTGAGCCCGGTCGCGGCATGGTGGGCAACGCCGGCATCATCGAATCCGAGGTCGTGCTCATCTCGAAGAAGAGCGACGAAGACGAGGTGCGCTGGGTCTACCTGGACATCGGCAAGTTCGGCGGTCTCGCCGAGACCATGGACGAATCGATCCGCTACGCCATCCGCACCCCGCATGACGGCGCGGACATGACCCCGTGCGTGCTCGCCGGCCCGACCTGCGACAGCGCCGACGTGCTGTACGAGAAGAGCCCGTATCCGCTTCCGGTGACGCTCGAGATCGGCGACAAGCTGCTGATCGAAGGCACCGGGGCCTATACGTCGACCTACTCGGCGGTGGCGTTCAACGGCATCCCGCCGCTGAAGACGTACCACATCTGATTTGCCACATCTGATTTGCCTCTCGTTCTGAGGCCTGACGAACCCGGGAGCCGGTCCGCCGGCTCCCTTCCTGACATTGCCATTCTGACGACGCCTTGGACCGGCGTGCTGCGCGCACGTCGGTTCAAGCGGGGACTGACGCGCCATGACTGCTTTTCGGAAGACACAAGTCGCCCTCACCTCGAAAGCCGCTCCGTTCGCGATCCGTGCGGAGCGTGCTGCCGACGTCGCGACGCGTGAAGCGCTGCTCGATGCGTCCTTTGGCGAGAACCGCCATGACCGCACCTGCCAGCGCCTGCGCGACGGACGTGCACCCGCTGCCGGCCTTGCGCTGGCAGCTGTGCACGAGGGGACACTCGTGGGAACCGTGCGGCTGTGGCACGTCAGCGCCGGAGGCAGGCCCGCTCTGGTCCTCGGACCGCTGGCGGTCGACCCTGCCTGCCGCGAGCTCGGGATCGGCGCCGCGCTGATGCAACAAGCGCTGGCCGCCGCCCGGGCGCGCGGGCATGCTGCCGTGATCCTGCTCGGCGATGCGCCTTACTATGCCCGTTTCGGCTTCACGGGCGAGAAGACCGGCGCACTGGTGCTGCCCGGACCGTTCGAGCGCGACCGTCTGCTGGCGATCGAATTCACCGACGGCGCACTGGATAGCGCCGAGGGGATGATCGTCCCGACCGGCGCGGCCTTGCCCAAACGGAGGGTAGTTCGTGCCCTCCAGGCGCACGCGGCCTAAGGGATTGCCATGATGGCGACGACCCGAGCCGCGTTCAGCGGCGATGCCCGCGCGCGCCTGTCCCTTGGGGGTTGCGCGAGCCCCGGAAACGCCCTTTAACCCGCAAAACACCCCCTTCAGTCGAGGCCGAACCGATGTCCCGTCGCCTGATTTCCACCGGCTCCCCCTTCGAGAAGACCGCCGGCTACAGCCGCGCCGTGATTGACGGCGAGTTTGCCTTCGTCGCTGGAACCACCGGCTATGACTACACGACGATGACCATGCCGGCCGATGTCACGAGCCAGTCACGCAACTGCTTCAAGACCATCGAGGCTGCCCTGAAGGAGGGCGGTTTCGAGATGGCCGACATCGTCCGCGTGACCTACTACCTCACCGACGCCAAGGACGCAGACGCCCACTTCGCGGTCTGCGGCGAAGTCCTCGGCGAGATCCGCCCGGCCGCGACGCTCCTCGTCGTCTCAGCGCTGTACAAGCCCGAGATGAAGGTCGAGATCGAAGCGACCGCCAAGCGCCGCAGCGCCTGATCCTGTCCTCACCCTTTGTCCGTCAGCACGTTCCGGAGAACCCATCCCATGAGCCACCCCTCGCAGATCTACGCGAAGATCACCGGTCCCATCGTCATGGTCGGTTTCGGCTCCATCGGCAAAGGCACGCTGCCGATGATCGAGCGGCATCTCGATTACGACAAGTCGCGCGTCACCGTGATCGATCCCAAGGACGAGGGCCGCAAGGCGCATTGCGAGAAGCAGAATGTGCGCTTCATCCAGAAGGCCGTGACCAGGGACAATTATCGCGAATTGCTGACCCCGCTGCTCACCGAAGGCGGCGGCCAGGGCTTTTGCGTCAACCTCTCGGTCGATACCGGCTCGACCGACATCATGGAACTCTGCAACGAGCTCGGCGCGCTCTACATCGACACCGTCAACGAGCCCTGGCTCGGCTTCTATTTCGATGCCTCGAAGGGCCCGGAAGCGCGCTCCAACTATGCGTTGCGCGAAGTGACGCTGGCAGCCAAGAAGGCGCGCCCGGCGGGCTCGACGACGGCCGTCTCCTGCTGTGGCGCCAATCCCGGCATGGTCTCCTTTTTCGTCAAGCAGGCGCTGCTCAACGTCGCCGCCGACCTGAAGCTCAATGCTCCCAAGCCGAAGACCAAGGCCGAATGGGCCGACTTGATGCGGCAGGCCGGCATCAAGGGCATCCATATCGCCGAACGCGACACCCAGCGCGCCAAGAAGCCGAAAGAGCCGGATGTCTTCGTCAACACCTGGTCGGTGGAAGGCTTCCTGTCGGAAGGCGTGCAGCCGTCCGAACTCGGCTGGGGCACCCATGAAAAATGGATGCCCGAGAATGCGCACACCCACGAAGCCGGCTGCGGCGCTGCCATCTATCTGATGCAGCCCGGCGCCAACACGCGCGTGCGCACCTGGTGCCCGACCCGCGGCGCGCAGTACGGCTTCCTCGTCACCCACAACGAGTCGATCTCGATCTCCGATTACTTCACGGTCCGTGACGCATCGGGCAAGGCGGTCTACCGGCCGACCTGCCACTATGCCTACCACCCGGCCGACGACGCCGTGCTGTCGCTGCATGAAATGTTCGGCCGCGCCGCGAAGATGCAGGAGAAGCACCATATCCTCGACGAGAACGAGATCGTCGACGGCATCGACGAACTCGGCGTGCTGTTGTTCGGCCACGACAACAATGCCTATTGGTACGGCTCGCAGCTCTCGATCGAGGAGACTCGCAAGCTCGCGCCCTATCAGAACGCTACCGGCCTGCAGGTGACCTCCGCCGTGCTCGGCGGCATGGTGTGGGCGCTGGAAAACCCGAAGGAAGGCATCGTCGAAGCCGACGAGATGGATTTCGATCGTCTGCTGGAAATCCAGCTGCCCTATCTCGGCCCGGTGAAGGGTTTTTATACCGACTGGACGCCGCTGACGGATCGTCCGGGCCTGTTTCCGGAAGACATCGACACCAGCGATCCCTGGCAGTTCCGGAATGTGCTGGTGCGGTGAGGGGCACTCTCTCCACCCGTCATTCCGGGGCGCGACGAAGTCGCGAGCCCGGAATCCATCAAGCTCCAGGCGACGCGGATAAATGGATTCTCAGATGCGCAATTGCGCATCATAGCTCGCGACTTCGTCGCGCCCCGGAATGACGTTCGTTACTTGGCCATGTAATCGAACGCCACGCTGCCGAGCCCGAGCGTCAGGTCCGCCTTGAAGTGCAGCGCCGAGACCACCTCGCGCACCGGCAGACGAGCGACGTCACAGAGTGCGTGGGGAAACAGGCCGAGTGCGGCAGGGCCGGTCCATGCTTCCTTCAGCACGACGTCATCGAGATGAAAACGCACCAGCTCGCAGATCCGCGCGCTGCCGTCGACATGCGGGATGATCTTCAGGATGAAGTTTGGCGCCGCCATCGACTTCAGCACCGTGTCGTGGTCGACCTTGCGGTGCTTGTAACCCATCGTTGCCGAAGCGCAGAGCACCGAGCCGTAATGCAGCGAGCCGACCAGCACGTCGGTTTCGACCTCGATCTTCGGTCTTGCAAGCTTCTTCGGAAATCCCCAGAGTTCGCGGCCGCCGGCAATCGGAGCCTCGTCGTCCAGATACATCGCGTGAGTGTAGGCGCCCTCCTCGCCCTTGAAGCGGACCGGGATCACCTGACCGGTTTCGGTGTAGTTACCGAAGCCGGTCGAGTCGGGCATGCGGATGAATTCGTATTTCACCACCGGCTCCGTCACCTCGAGCGGCTCGGGCACCACGGCCGCAAGGGCTTCGGGATCGGTCCTGTAGGTGATGATGAAGTATTCGCGGTCGAAGAAGCGATATGGCCCCGGCGGGAATGACGGATTGGTGAGCGGCATCGAATAAGCGGTGCGGCGGACGTCTTCGATCTTCATGGCGGGCCCCATCTGTCGTTGGCGCGACAGATTATGGAGCGGGCCGTGCGCCGAGGCGAGATCGTAGAATCGGCATCGATCGTAAAATGTGCGTCACAATACGTTGCCGCTGGGGGCTACTTCTCCTTGATCGGCGGCGCGACCTTCTCGGCCGGGGCCGGCGGCAGGGCCGGCCTGGTCGCCGCGCCCTGGGTTTGCGGATCGGGGCGCGCCGGCTCGGGAGCCGGCGTAGTCGGCCGGTCGCCGCCGGGTTTTGCCTCGACCGGCGTCTTGTCCTGATCGTTCGACGGGGTGCCCTGCAGTGGCTGCGTCGCCTGCGCCAGCTCCAGCCGGCTTTCGGCGCGGATTTGCGCCAGCGACATCACCGACACCACGACGCCAGCTGCGAACAGCGAGCAGGCAATTGTCAGATCGAGCTTCAGTCTGCGCTTGTCATCTTGGCCGGGCATGTCGATCACCGCCTTTGTCCACGGGATCAACGAAGTTCTCCGACTGCGGTTCCATGCCCGGCAAGCCGGGAACCGAGTGTCAGCGTAGCAAAACGGCACGCTCAGTCCGTGGTGCTGACTTCCCAGGTGGCGTGGCGCACGCCCGGCAGGTGCTGGAGATCGGTCGCCACAGCGTTGAGCTCGTTCGGATCGACCGCGGTGGCAACCAGCTTTGCGACGATCTCCAGGATATCGTCGCCGATCTCGACGATTTCGATGTCGGCCACCTGATATTTCGCCGCCTCGAGCTTGTCGACGACGCGGTCGCGCATGTCAGGGAGGGCGTCGGTCGCGACCGCGAGCTTGAAATAGTAGGTCGCCTCCGAGGTCTTCTCATTTAGCGGGATGCGGTTGATGGCGTTGACCAGGGGGCGGAGCATGGTGTTGCCGGCGATGACGAATACGGTCAGCGCGGCCGCCTGCGCGACCATGTCGGCCCCGGCGCAGGAGCCGACCGCGGCCGAGGCCCACAGCGTCGCCGCGGTGTTGAGCCCGCGCACGTCCATGCCCTGCTTCATGATGACGCCGGCGCCGAGGAAGCCGATGCCGGAGACGACATACGAGATCACCCGCACCGCGCCGTCCGCGCCGGTCAGGTGCATGGCGAGATCGACGAACGCAGCCGCGCCGACCGCGACCAGCACGTTGGTGCGCAGGCCCGCGGTACGCTGCCGATATTGCCGCTCGGCACCGATCAGCGTGCCCAGCACAAAGGCCGTGAACAGGCTGACCAGCGTGTCGGCGAAATCAGCGAGTTGGAAGGTCGTCAGGAACCGCATGATTCCCTATACGGCCGGAACGATGACAGATCAAAGCTCCAGCAGGCCGCCGTCCCCATTTTCGTCAGCGAACGCGAGCAGCGTGCCCTTGGCGTTCCAGGCGAGCCCGGCCACCGGCGGCGTGCCGTTGCGGCGGACCAGTATCTCCGCGCCGTCCTCCATCCGCACCATCAGCACGGTGCCGTCGCTGTAACCGGCGGCGAAGATGTCGTTCTTGGGGTGGCAGGCGACCACCGCGACGCGCGCCTGCAGCGGCGCGAGCATCGCGGGCTCCTTGCCCATCGGACCGTCCTTGCTGGCGAACGGCCACAGGATGACAGTGTCGGCGCCCGAGGTCGCCAGCCCCTTGCCGCCTGCGGTCCAGGCTATCGAGCGGACGCGGCCGGGATAGCCGGTCATGCGCATGTGCCTGTTGTCGGCGAGCCGCCAGCCGTGCAGCGCCGCCTCGTGCATGGTGGTGACCAGGAATTTGTTGTCCGGGCTGAAGGTGACGCCGAGATGCGAACCGGCCCAGGGCAGGAATTCGGCCGATCCTTCCATGTTGGGAAACCACAGCGTCGCGCCGTTGTAATGCGCGATCGCGAGCCGCAGGCCCTTCGGCGCGAAAGCGAGCCCACCGACGGTCGAGGGCACCTCGAGCGACTTCTCCTCGGCCTTGCCGCTTTTGACGGTCGCCGTCTTGCCGGCCGACCAGGCGTAGGCACCATCCGGATGCAGCGCCACCGCATCGATCCAGCGCCGCTTCGGATCGGTGGCGAGCAGCGTCACCTCGCCCTTGGCGTCGAGCGCGACGACCTTGCCGTCGTCGCCGCCCATCACGAGGCGCTTGCCGTCGGAGGCGGTTGAGAGAATACCGCCGCTGTGAACGGCGACGCTGCTGATCTCGCCCTTGGCATCGACGAACGCGACGTTCTCCTCACTGCCGACGAATGCCGCGCGGGGGCCAAGGAAATGCACCGAGGTCACGCCCATGCCGAGCGCAACCGGCTTGACGCGGTCGGTGACGGAAACGATCGAGGCGGAATCCGGAGCCGGCGTAAACTCTTTCATCACGAGACGATGCAGCTCTCGAAGCCCGAGCGAATGAGCTCTTCGGGCAATTCGCGGCCGATGAAGACGAGGCGGCTCTGGCGCGGCTCGCCGTCCTTCCATTTCCGCTGGTGATCGCCCTCCAGCATCATGTGGACGCCCTGGAAGACATAGCGGTCATCGTCGTCATGGAAGGCGAGGATGCCCTTGGAGCGCAGGATCTTGCCGCCCTCGACCTGCACCAAATTCTGCAGCCAGGGCATGAACACGTTCGGATCGAGCGGCTTGTCGGTCTTGAGCGACAACGACTGCATGTCCTCGTCGTGATAGTGCTTCAGGCCGTGGCCGTGATCATGATGATGGTCATGGCCGTGGTGGTGATGATCGTGGTCGTGATCATCGACCTCCAGGAAATCAGGCTCGATGTCGAGGATGCGGTCGAGGTCGAACGCGCCGCGATCGAGCACGTCAGCCAAAGCGACCGAGCAGCGCTCGGTGCGGTGGAGTTTCGCATAGGGGTTGATGGCGCGAATACGGGCCTCGACCTCGGCGAGCTCTCCCTTGGTCACGAGATCGGTCTTGTTCAGCACGATCACATCGGCAAAGGCGATCTGGTTCTTGGCTTCGGGCGCATCCTTCAGACGGTCGGACAGCCATTTGGCGTCGGCGACCGTGACGACCGCGTCGAGCCGGGCGTTCTTCTGCACGTCCTCGTCGACGAAGAACGTCTGGGCGACCGGCGCCGGATCGGCAAGGCCGGTGGTCTCGACGATGATGGCGTCGAACTTGCCCTTGCGCTTCATCAGGCCGTCCATGATGCGGACGAGGTCGCCGCGCACGGTGCAGCAGATGCAGCCGTTGTTCATCTCGAACACTTCCTCGTCGGCGCCGATGATGAGGTCGTTGTCGATACCGATCTCGCCGAATTCGTTGACGATGACGGCGTATTTCTTGCCGTGATTTTCCGAGAGGATGCGGTTGAGCAGCGTGGTTTTGCCTGCACCGAGATAGCCGGTCAGGACAGTCACGGGAATTTTCTGGGACGCTTCAGACATAACAACTCCGGGGTCGGGCTTTTCCGCGCGACGCGAGGCGGGGTGGCCCCTGCCCTAATGGTCAAGCGCGCTGGTCAGGGCCTTTATATTGTGCCTGACCATGTCAATGTAAGTGGGTGCAAGCCCCTTTTCGCCAGTCAAACCGTCCGAAATCAGGGTCCCGCCGACCTTTGCGCCGGTCTCGGCCGCGATCCGGCGGATCAGCCGGTCGTCGCTGATATTTTCCAGAAATACCGCCGGGATCTTCTGGGCCTTGATCTGGCCAATGATCCCCGCGATGTCCCGCGCGCTGGGCTCGGTTTCGGTGGAGACGCCCAAGGGCGCGATGAACTGGACGCCGTATTCGGCGGCGAAATAGCCGAAGGCGTCATGGGTGGAGATCACCTTGCGCCGCTCCGGCGGGATTTTGGCCACCGCGTCGCGGACCTCGCGGTCGAGCGCTTCGAGCTTTTCCAGATAGGCTTTTGCCTGGGCACGGAAGAGATCGGCATCGTCGGGGTCGGCCGCGGCCAGTGCGTTGGCGATATCAGTCACATAGACCTTGGCATTGGGGACGGACTGCCAGGCATGGGGGTCTGCGGCCGAGCCGAGCTTAAGCGGGGCAATCCCGGCGCTCGCGGTCACGATTGCCGCCGTGCTGCCTGCGGATTGTACCAGACGCGGCAACCAGCCCTCGAGGCCGAGCCCATTGACGATCACGAGTTTTGCATCCGCGATCCGCTTCGCATCGGATGGAGCCGGCGTGTAGACATGGACGTCGCTGTCGGGGCCGACCAGCGTGGTCACGTTGACGCGATCGCCGCCAATGATGCGGACGAAATCCCCGAGGATCGAGAAGCTGGCGACGACGTTGAGCGGCTCCGCGGCTTGCAGCGGCGAGGCGATCAACAAAAGCACGCAGAGCAGGAGGCGCCGCATCGTCACGCTTCCAGATGCCGGCCGGGAAACAACTGCCGGACGATGCCGCCGACGCGGCCGAACAGCACGGAGACGATGTAGAATACCGTCGCCACCAGAATGATCGCAGGGCCTGAGGGCACGCGAGTCTGGAACGACAGCACGAGGCCGGCATAGCCTGAGACGGCGGCAGCGACGACCGCGATGCAGATCATCACCGTGAGATCGCGCGACCAGAACCGCGCAATACCGGCCGGCAGGATCATCAGGCCCACCGCCAGCAACGTGCCGAGCGCCTGAAAACCGTTGACGAGGTTGATGACGACCAGCGCGAGGAAGGCGAGATGCGCAGGCCCGCCGGCGCGGCTCACCGTGCGTAGAAACAAGGGATCGACGCTCTCGATCACCAGCGGACGATAGATCACCGCCAGCACGAGCAACGTCACCGTGGCGTTGAAGGCGACCACCAGCAGCGTCTGGTCGTCCATCGCGAGGATGTTGCCGAACAGCACGTGCAGCAGGTCGATATTGGTGCCCTTGATCGAGACGATGGTCACGCCGAGCGCCAGCGAGGCCAGATAGAAGGTTGCAAGCGAAGCATCTTCCTTTAGCCCGGTCGAGCGCGCGACGAGGCCTGAGAGGATCGCGACCGCAAAGCCGGCGATCAGGCCGCCGGCCGTCATCGCGAACAGATTGAGGCCGGAGAGCAGGAAGCCGACGGCGGCGCCCGGCAGGATCGCATGCGCCATGGCATCGCCGACGAGGCTCATCCGCCGCAGCATCAGGAACACGCCGATCGGCGCGCCCGCCAGCGACAGCGCGATCACCGCGGCCAGCGCCCGCCGCATGAACTCGAATTCGGTGAACGGACCGATCAGCGCGTCATAGACCATCTGGGATCACGCCGCCCGCGAGCGGGCATCATCGGCCGCACAGGCCGCCGCACTGTCGTCGAAGGCTTCGCACATCCGCATCGCGACCAGCAGGTTTTCCGGCGTGAGCACCTCTGCCGTCGGTCCCCAGGCCACAGGGCCGCGCGCCAGGATCAAGGTCTCGGCGAAGTGGGTGCGCACCATCTCCATGTCGTGCAGCGCGGCGAGCACGGTGCGGCCTTCGCTATGCCAATGCTTCACCAGCGCAAGCAGATCAGCCGTGGTCTTGCTGTCAATGGCGTTGAAGGGCTCGTCGAGCACGATCAGGCGCGCATCCTGGAGCAGCACGCGCGCGAACAGCACGCGCTGCATCTGGCCGCCCGAGAGTGTGCCGATGGTACGGTTCTCGAAACCGTTGAGACCGACGGAAGCGATCGTGCGCAGGATTTTTTCGCGTGCAGCCTTGCCGATACCGCCGAACAGGCCGGTCGCGCGCCACAGCCCGGTCGCGACAAAGTCGAACACCGAAATCGGGAAGCTGCGGTCGATGTCCGCGCTCTGCGGCAGATAGGCGATGTCGCGGCTATCGAGCCCGCCGAGATGGATGCTGCCGTCGAGCGGCCGGAGAATGCCGACGATGCCGCGCAGCAGCGTCGACTTGCCGGCGCCGTTGGGGCCGATCACGGCGACCAGCGCGCCGGGCGCGATCTCGCCGTTGAGATGGTGCACGGCCGGATGCCGGTCATAGCCGAGCGTGACGTTGTGAAAGTGTACGGCTGCCATGGTCACCTCATCGCGAGCCAGACGGCGCCCCAGAGCACGGCACAGACGGCAACTGCCGCCGCGACGCGGCCGGCCATGGTCATGCGCAGGATCGACCAGGGCGCGTCCTGGGCCGGGTGCGGAGAGGCCGCGTCGTGGACATGGGCGTGGCTGTGGTCGTGCCCGTGCGAATGCCCGTGGTCATGAGAATGGCCATGGGAGCTGCCATGGGAGCCGCCATGGGAGCCGCCATGGGAGCCGCCATGGGAGCCGCCATGGGCATGGTCGTGATGATGGGCGTGGGACGCGGCGGGAACCATGCCTAGACGTTATATTATAACATTACCCCTGTCCACGGCCGCTCAGGGCTTGCCGATCATCATCGCGATGGCGGCGGCGACGAACGGGAACGGCACCGAAACCGCGCAGCGGAACCAGACGAAACGGGCCGGCATGAACGGGATCTCCCACAAAATCACCCGCTGGAAGGCGAAAAGGGCCCAGGCGACGACATAGGCGACCACCTGAGGCACCCCGCCGCCTGACTTCAGCGCCACCGTGCCGATGGAAAAGCCGATCACCGGGCCGCCGGGCGTGGCGGCGCCGGCGATCACGGCGGCCGCAACCCCAAGCCAGCCGCTGTCCGGCCCGAGCCAGCCGGAGATCACCTCCTGCGGGATGATGGCAGCGATATAGCCGGAGCCGATCACACCGAGTGCGATCCGGGGCACGATGTTGATGAAATCCATCGAGCCTTCGCGCAGCGAGGCCTTGAACACCTGAGGGCCCCGGCGGAAGGCGATCAGGCCGACCCCGTACACCGAGCCCCACAACAGGATGTCAATGAGAAGTGCCGCGCTCAAGTCTCGTCGTCCTTCGCGGCTGGCGTCGGATAGAGCCGGACGTAGACGAACCGACCGAGCGCGCCGGCGAGCACCGGCAGCGGCAGCGAGATCACGATCCGCCACAGCGTGAAATCGGTCCCCATGATCGGGATTTCCCAGGCCACCGCGCGGCCATAGCCGATCAGGGTCCAGCTCACGACCATGGCAATGGTGGCGCCGAAATCGGCGCCTACCGCGAGCAGCGCGCTCGCCACCGGATAGGCGGTGAAGGGACCGCCCGGCAAGATAGCGCCGAAGGCGGTGCCAATCAGAAGCCCCTTCAGGCCGGATTTCGGCCCGAGCGAGCGCGAGACCTTTTCGTGCGGCAGGATCTCGGAGATGAAGGCGCCGAGCAGGCAGCCCGCCAGCACGCGCGGCAGGATGCCGCCGAACAGCGAGAGATCGTGGGTCAGGATATCGAGAACGCCGCTGGTGCCGTCACGCCGCCAGACCAGCGCAGCGCTCACCGCCACCAGCGCCGCGATCATGATGGTCGACCAGCCTATCGGCTTGCGCACACGCCCAGGCCGCGGCTCGGACTCCGAATCCTCGGCAGGCGCAGGACTTTTCAGGGAAGGCTCTGACAACGGGCTTGGTCGGCTCGAGGGTGATGCCGATCCTGATTAAGGGCGCCGTCGAGGCGATGCAAACGGTACGATGACAGACCCGTGCGCGCGCCGCGCAGGACTGGCTCAATCTTGTGAATTCCGCAAAGCAAAAAAGGCGGCCGCACATGCGACCGCCTTTCGTTATTCCGATGAGGCTAACTCAGACCTTGTCGAACAGGGACTCGACGTATTCCCAGTTCACGAGGTTCTCGACGAACGCCTTGAGATAGTCGGGACGGCGGTTGCGATAGTCGATGTAGTAGGAGTGCTCCCAGACGTCGACGCCGAGGATCGGGGTCGCGCCGTGCACCAGCGGATTCTCGCCGTTCGGGGTCTTGGCGATTTCGAGCTTGCCGTCCTTGACCTGGAGCCAGGCCCAGCCGGAGCCGAACTGGCCGACGCCGGCCGCCTGGAAGTCGGCCTTGAACTTCTCGAAGCCGCCGAGGTCCTCGTTGATCTTCTTCTCGATCTTGCCCGGCAGCTTGGTGCCGCCGCCATTGGGCTTCATCCAGCTCCAGAAGTGGATGTGGTTGTAGTGCTGGCCGGCGTTGTTGAACACCGCAGGGTTCTTGCCGAACGAGCCCTTGACGATCTCTTCAAGGGATTTGCCTTCCCATTCGGTGCCCTTGAGCGCGTTGTTGCCGTTGGTGACGTAGGCCTGATGATGCTTGTCGTGGTGGAATTCCAGCGTCTCCTTCGACATGAACTGGCCGAGGGCGTCATAGGCGTAAGGGAGTGGGGGCAGCGTGAATGTCATGGGTTCTTGTCCGCAACTGGGTGGGGAACGTTTTAACGGTCATCCCTTATAGAAGGTTCCTGCGCCGTTAAATACCGCCAATTTGCGAAAAGGCGCGATTGCGACGGCATGGCCCATTTGCACAACTTTCAGATCCCGAAAAATATCATTGCCTTTGAAGCGCTTATGGCAGAACGAATGCGTCACGGAGCAGAGCTGCGAAAGCCATGAGCATCGAGATCGACATTCTGAACGGCGACGCCTCTTGGCCGATCGCGCAGCCGCTGCTCAGCGCAGTCTGGGGACGCGACGCAGCCGAGAAGCCGCCCTGGAGCCAGGTCAAATGGGCCCATGCCGATCTCCGCGTGCTGATCGAGACGCCCGAGGACGGCCTCGTCTGTCATGTCGGCATCTATTTCCGCACCATCACCTGGAATGGACAGAAGGCGCATGTCGGCGGCATCGGCGGCGTCTGCACGCGCGAGGATCGCCGGGGCCGCGGCTATGCCACCATGGCGATCGACGCGGCGGTGCATACGATGCGCGCCAACGAGGCGGTTCGCTTCGCGATCCTGTTCTGCGAGCCGCACAATGTCGCGTTCTACGAGGCCCGCAAATGGCGCGCCTTCACCGGCGACATCCATTGCGAGCAGCCGGAGGGCCGCGTCCGCTTCACGCAACTGGCGCCCTACGTGTTCGACATCGTCCGTGCGCCGACGCTCGGCGCCATCGACCTCTGCGGCCTGCCGTGGTGAGACATTCACTGGGGCAAATGAGCGCAGGAATGTGATTCCACCGGGCGTTGCACGATTCTGATTTGCTGCTATGGAGACGCCTCCATTCCGAGGCCCCTCCATGTCCCGCAGATTCGCCATCCTCTCCGTCCTCCTGGCTGTGCTGTCCGGCGCGACGGCCGTGCATGCGCAAAGTGCTGACGCGAGCGGGACGTGGCTCACCCAGGCTGGCGATGCCCGCGTGAAGATCAACAAATGCGGCGGCGGCATCTGCGGCGTTATCGTCTGGCTGCGCGAGCCCACCGACACCGCGACCGGCCAGCCCGCCACGGACAGCAAGAATCCCAATCCCGCGCTCGCCAGGCGCCCGATGATCGGACTGCCGTTGTTCTCCGGCATGCAGCCGTCAGGGCCGAACAAATGGTCGGGCCACATCTACAATGCCGATGACGGCAGCACCTATGCGAGCAGCGTCTCGGTGACATCAGCAGAGACGCTGCGCGTCGAAGGCTGCGTCGGCGCGCTCTGCGGCGGCGAGACCTGGACGCGGGCGGGACGCTAGGTCGCGGCCGCCATCATCGCCTTGAGCGCCGTCGCCGCCGAGGCGTAGCCGCCGCGCGCGCCGTCGATGAAGTGCACGTGGTCGCTGCGCAGCGCCGAGGGCGTGAAGCAGGTCATCATCGCGGCATCCTGCTGATAAAGCCCGTAGCGCACGACGCCGTCGCGCGCAGCCGCCGCGAGACGATCGCTCAGGGCGCGCTCGAGCTCCGGCGTGCAGTCGAGGATCATGCGCAGACCGTCGTCATATTTGCGGAAGTCGGAATTCTCGACCACCTGGCGCTTGTAGACTTTTGGCAGAAAGCCGCCGACCTTGATGTCGAAGCGCATCAGGACATAGGCGAAAAACGTATAGGCGAGCAGGCCGGCGCGGCGCTTGAACAACGACCCGCCACGGATCGCCCGCGCCTCGTAGTCCAGGCCCTGCGGCGGCCATTTCAGCGGCGGCCCCTGCGCTGGCACGGGACGGCCGGAATCCGGACTGCGCTCGACGAGATGGATGATGTCCTCGATCACATTGCGGAAGGCCTTCGGGTCGGCGCCGCTTGCCGGCATCACCAGCACCGACAGGATCAGCCCGCGCGAGGCCGGTATCACCTCGAAGCGGCAGGACAGGCCGGAGAGATCGGGCTGCGTGCCCGAGGGCGCCTCAGCGATGGCGAACTCGCTGCGCTTCATCGCGGCGTCGGCCCAAGCGAGCCCGCCGCCGGAGAACATCGCATAGGACAGATTGGCCGACGGACCGAAGCGCGCCACGCGCACGTCGAGACCTTTCGCACGGATGGCGCTCACCGGCACAAGCGCGACGCGCATTTTTAGATCGAGGTCTTCCCGCACCCAGGTCGCCGTCGCAGCCAAAGCTTCGCGCGCCGCATCGAGATCGGCCGGCGCAACCGCAAAACTCGCGCCGTCGCCGCCGAACACGAAGGGAAATTCGCGGCCCTCCAGCGCATTCGTCACCGCCGCGATGACGGCGGCCCCCGCCATGTTGACCGCCTTGTAACGCTGCGCCGCAATCGCCTTGGTGGAATCGACGATGTCGGCGACGCCGATGCTCCAGTCCTCCGGCAGCGGCGAGTAGAGTTTTGGCTCCATCAGGCTGGTAAAGCCACGGAAGACAGGGATGCTGCCGTAAAAGGAAGCGGCGCTCATTGCAGAAGCCGGTCGGGTTGCAGGTGAGAGGAGATACGTGGCGGGATCGATTTGGGTTCGCCAGCCGGCTCCCCCGAAAAGGCAGGGCATCATTGGCCGGAAACCGGCTCGACAACAAGATGCCTGCTCGCGCCGGCGAGCACAATCAAATGCAATGGCCGACGGGACGCAGGGCCGGCTTCGCGCTCGTTGGGAAGAGGCGAAGGGCTAGTGCAGCTTTTCGCTCTCGCGCTTGCGCAAGGCTTCGAGACCGGCGTCATGACAGCCGATCAGGCGCACGAATTGCTGCGGATACATTTCGTGGCCGTGGCTGCCGGAGTTTTGATGCGACATCGGCGGGCAGCGGGCATCGTCCAGTTTCGCGGGCGATGGCTCCACGGGCGCTTGGCCCGGAGTAGCAACGGTGATGTTTGGCGTGGCCATATTTTGAGAAGCCAAATTCTCGGAGGCCATGGACTGCTCCTTGTCCTTTAGGGCAGTTCGATTGACGTAACCCAATCGAGTACGAGGCATCTTACGACCAAATCCGGCTTGATGTCATTGCGCCGGATCAACCCGATTGTGACGGGAGAGTTCCGTCTCAGGCCGTATTCCCGGCGTCGATCGTGAACACGGTGCCGGTCACGTTACGGCCGCCCTCGCCGAGCAGATATTCCACCATGCGCGCGACGTCGTCGGTCTCCGGCAGCCGGCGTAGCGCGCTACGGCCTGCGATGCGTTTGCGGCTCTCGTCGGAGAGATTGTGCGTCAACTCGGTATCGATGAAGCCGGGCGCGATCGCGTTCACGGTGATGCCGAGCTTGCCGACCTCGCGCGCCAGCGAGCGGGTGAAGCCGGTGGCGGCGGCCTTGGTCGCACCGTAGACCGAGAGGCCGTTATAGCCTGTCGTCGCGATGATCGAAGAGATATTGACGATGCGGCCGGCGCCATCCGCCATCATCTGGCGCGCGACATATTTTGTGAGGACGATCGGCGACAGCACGTTGAGCTGCACCAGCGCCTCGATCTCGGAATTGTGCATGGTCGCGAGCAGGCCCTCGGTGCCGAGGCCGGCATTGTTGACGAGGCCATAGATCGGGCCGAATTCATCGCGCACGAGCTTTGCGAAAGCCGGGATCGCATCGATCACGGCGAGGTCGCAGGCGCGGAAATGCAGGCGGCCCTCGGAGGCGGCGATCGCGGCCTTGAGCTCATCGCTCTCGCGCCGCGCGGCCGCGATCACGTTGTAGCCGGCGCTGACCAGACGCTTGCCGATCGAAAGGCCAATGCCGCGACTGCCGCCGGTGATGAGAACATTATGCATCAGTGCGCGCCAGTTTGCCGGCCGGGGTGACGTCGAGTGCCTCGACGAAGCGGATCACCGCCGGCACCTTGTGGGACGCCAGCTGCGCCCGGCACTGATCCAGGATCTGGTCGCGAATTTCCTTCGCGCGTGCCTGGTCGGTGCCGTCGGCAAGGATCACGTCGGCGACGACGATACCGCCCGTGATCGGGCTGCGCCGCGATTTCGCCCGCGACATCCGCACGTCGGGATGACGGTTGATCGCCGCCTCGATCTCCTCAGGATGAACTTTCAACCCGCCGATATTGATGATGCCGCCGCGGCGGCCGACGAAATAATAGCGGTCGCCGCGCAGTTCGACGATATCGCCACTGTCGACGAAACCGTCGCCGTCGGTGAGCGCAGCCGCGTTGCGGCCGATATAGGCGTGCGCCGTCCTCGTCGAGCGGATGCGCAGGGAGCCGTCGACGACCTTCATCTCGACGCCGTTGCGGTTGCCGAGATAGTTCGCCGGAAAACCTTCGAGCCCGTCATTGACGGCGAAGCCGACGCCGGCCTCGGTCGAGGCATAGGCATGCCCGACGGAGGAATTGGGGAATGCCGCCTTGAGGCCGCCGAGCACCGCCTGGTCGGCGATCTCGCCGGAGAGCCGGACATAGCCCGGCGCGAACTGCGCGGCCGAGCCGCTCATCAGGAGCTTGCGCCAGTGCGAGGGCGTGCCGGAAATGTGGGAGACGCCACGCGCGTTCAGCCGCGCGACGTGATCGGCGAGCGCCTCGTGCGGGTCCGACAGCACCATCGAGCCGCCGGAGAGGACGGCGCGAAGGAATATCTGCAGGCCGCCATAGCGGCGAATGTCGTAGAACGTGGCCCAGACCGGCGCGAGGCCCTTGGCGGGACCTTCGGCGACGATCGCGCCGGTGAGTGCCTCCAGCGTGTGGCCGACGATTTTCGGTACGCCTGATGTGCCCGACGTCAGCATCAGCCATTCGGTCGCGCGCTCGGTCTGCGCGGGCGCTGTGGCTTGAAGCGGCAATTGTGCAGTCACGACCAGCGACACGCCGGTCGCGGCCCAGCGGTCGGGCTCGTCGGTGACGACGGCATCGATCCCGGCATCGGCGATCAGCGCGTCGAGATGCGCAGGATCAAGATCCGGCGGGCACAGCAACATGCGGCGGGCGATACCGTCGAGCTCGATCATGGCGAGGCCCGACCGGAGCTGGTCCGACAATTTCAGCAGGACCGCACAGCCGGACAGCTCGCGCAGGCGGCCGCCGAGGACGGTCTGCGACAAAATATCGATCAGCGACACGACATGGCGCGCATCCGACAGCGTTCGGCCGGTCAGCTCCGCGCCGAGGTGGTCGCGGAGCGCAAAGATCTCACGCGGGGACATTTTCGTAGGCCCGCACGAAATCGCCCACGGTAGCCGGAAACGCTGCGTCCTCGGAAATGGTGAAGGGATCGACGCCGGTCTCGTCCTCGAGGCGCGCGACCAGGATCGCGAAGGCGAGCGAGTCAAAGCCCGTCTCGTGCAGGGACAGATCGTCCGAGAGTACGGGAAGCGTGACGTGCTGCTCTTTGGCGATCTGCTGGATCGCTTCAATGACCTTGGATCGTACCGACATGGCTGGCTCGCCTCATTTTTAGTTAATCGATCGTATTTCTTGCGGCGGCTCTTGATGACCGCCTCCCCTTGCCCGTGTGTTTACCGGACAGAAGTAAATGGCCTCTTGGACAATTCGGATAAAATTGGACCTATCTCAGGATTTTGTGGATGTTAGAGCCGGATCGTGCCGTCCGCGATCTGCGCATACGCGTCGAAACCGAGTGCGACATAGGCGCCGGATTTCGGTTCGAGCATGAACAGCGGCTCTGCGATCGCGCTGGGATCAAACCCCTCGCGCGCCAGTTCCCCCTTCTTCTGCTTGAACGTCTCGGTCGCATCGAGCTCGCGCGAGATGCGGATGAAGACGGGGCGGGCATAGACCGGCAGCCGCTGCGCGAGATGCGCGGGCAACGCTTCGATATCAAATCCCTCGTTCACGACGATCGCGCTCATGCCGGCGCGGCCATCAGTGCCGGGAATGCTGACGCCGTAGGTGGTGGCCTCGACCACGCCGGTGAAATCGCGCACGGCGTCGTTGACCTCGGAGGTCGCGACGTTCTCGCCCTTCCAACGAAAAGTATCGCCGATGCGATCGACGAAATGGAAGAAGCCCTTGTCGTCGAGCCGCATCAGATCGCCGGTGCGGAACCAGGCATCGCCCTTGGCGAAGACGTCGCGGAGAATCTTCTTCTCGGTCTCGCCGGCGTCGGTATAGCCCTCGAAACGGCCGCCGCCCTCGTCCGCCTTGCCGATACGACCGATGGCCTCGCCGGCCTCGCCACGGGCACAGGCGATGCAAAAGCCCTCGTCATTGCGCAGCGGCGCGCCGCTGTCGGGATCGAGCTTGACGAGGCCTGCGGGAAAGCGATGCGCAAGCAGCGGTGGGATGCGGCCGATCGCGCCCGGCTGGCCCTCGACGTTGAACAGCGAAAAATTGCCTTCGGTCGCGGCATAGAATTCGAGAATGCGGGGAATGGCGAAACGGCCCTGGAAATCCTCCCAGATATCACCGCGCAGGCCGTTGCCGCAGGCCAGCCGCAGACGATGGCGGTTTTCGTATTCCGACGGCGGCGCCTTGAGCAGATAGCGGCAGAGCTCGCCGATATATTGGAACAGCGTGCAGTCGTGCCGCACGATGTCGGGCCAGAAATTCGAGGCCGAGAACTTCTCCGCGATCACCACCGAGCCGCCGGCGGCGAGCATGCTGCAGGGAGCGACGATGCCGCCGACCGAGTGGAACAACGGCAGGCAATCATAGAGCCGATCCTGCGGCGTCGCGCCGGTGAGGCCGGCGAACCAGAAACCCCAATTGAGGATGCGGCGATGGCTGATGCTGGCGGCCTTCGGCAGGCCGGTGGTGCCGGAGGTGTAAATCAGCAGCGCGCGGTCGTCGATGGTGACGTCGCCGTGCTCCGCCGGCGACAGCGCCCCGTCATCGAGCGCGGCAAGCGCCACATCGATCGCGCGCTCGCTGCGGGCACCGCCGTGGGTCCATATCTTGGCGTCGGTCTTCAGATGCGGCGTCGCGCTCTCCAGCGACTCCGAGAGGTCATGCGCGACGATGATATGCGAGGGCTTTGCAACATCGACGCAATGCGCGAGAGATTGCCCGACAAGCTTGGTATTGATGAGCGCCACTACGCCACCGACGCGGCTGACGCCGAGCCAGGCCGCGACATAATCGATGCCGTTCGGCATGATCAGCCCGACAGTATCCCCTTTGGCGACGCCGACCGAGAGTGCCCAGCGCGCATAGCGGTTGATGCGCCGCGACAGGCCGTCATAGTCGAGCGTCACCTCGTCCGTGACCAGCGCGACGCGGTCGGGCTGGCGACGTGCCCAATCGTCAACGACGTCGGCGAAGAGGCGACCCGGCAGCGTCCCGATCCGCGCAGTCAGCTCGATCGCCCTCAGCCAGATCTTTGAAGCCGAAGGTGCGCGCGCGGCTTTCGTTTGCTCGATGACGCCGGTGGTCATGCCGTTCATTCTTTCGGACGGTATCTGCTTGTTCCCTTAAGCTTAGCTCGCGCGCCCTGCCCAGGTGTTAAGAGACAAGGTAAAACTCGGTTAGGTCTCGATTAACTGCGATCATCCTTTACCAAGCCGACGGGAACGTCGTGCGGCCTGGCGCGATTCTTGCGATAGCAAATCCAGTCATCCGGGCGTGCTGTGCGCGTCCCCTCGCCCGCAAGAGATGAACTGGAGGCCACGATGATCACCAGGCGACATTTCCTTCAGACCGCCGCCTGTGCCGCGGCCACGCTCATCGCGCCGCGCGCCGTCGCGATCGGCAACCCGTCTTATCCGTCGCGCAGCGTGAAATGGGTGGTGCCGTATGCTCCGGGTGGGGCCACCGACGTGCTGTCACGTCTGATCTGCCAGCGGCTGTCCGACCGGCTCGGCCAGACCTTCATCGTCGAGAACAAGCCCGGTGCCGGCAGCAATATCGGCACGCAAGCGGTGATCACGTCCGCGCCGGACGGATACACGCTACTGCTGACCTCGACTGCGAATGCGATCAACGCCTCGTTCGATCCGGCGCTGCCCTATGACTTCGCCAAGGGCATCGCGCCGGTTGCCGGCGTTGCGCGCATCCCGCTGGTGCTGGTCGTCAACAACGATTTGCCGGTGAAGAGCGTCGCCGACTTCATCGCCTACGCCAAGGCCAATCCCGGCAAGATGTCGATCGCCTCCTCCGGCATCGGAACGTCGCTGCATCTCTCCGGCGAGTTATTCAAGTCGATGGCCGGCGTCCAGTTCACGCATGTGCCGTACCGCGGCTCCGCACCGGGCCTGACCGACGTGATGAGCGGCCAGATCCAGGGCATGTTCGACAACGTCACCTCGTCTTTCGAGCTGGTGCGCGCCGGCAAGCTGCGCGCGCTCGGAATCACGACGCGCGAGCGCTCGGAGATCCTGCCTGATGTGCCGCCAATCGCGGACACGCTTCCCGGCTATGAAACGTCTTCATTCTACGGCGTCGGCGCTCCCCACGACACGCCGCGCGAGATCGTCGACCTGCTCAATCGCGAGGTCGAGAGGGCTTTGTCCGACGCCGAGATCAAGACCCGCATCGCCGAGCTCGGCGCGATCCCGCTGCACGGCAATGCAGGCGAGTTCGGCGGCATGCTCACCGCCGAGACCGAGCGCTGGCGCAAGGTGGTGGAGCTGTCGGGGATCAAGAAAGAATAGCTCGCGGTCTCCGTACGCCAAGCAAGCGGATCGTCATCCCGGACGACCGAATGACGGTCCGTCAGTACACCTGCCTGTGACGCTTGCGCGGCTGGCCTTGCTGCTTATCGAAAGCGTAGTAGGGATTGACGTCGCAGCTGGCCGCGAGGCCCGATGCCGTGGCGCGGCACTGCTCCAGCGAAGTAAAGCTGCAGTCGAAATAACCGCCGCCGCCACCACCACCGAGGCCACCGCCGCCACCCGTGTATTTGTGCATGCACACCGGGTAGCGCGGATCATAGGTCTGGGCGCTGGCATCTGCCGCCACGAACAGCGTGGCAATGGCGGTGAGGGTCAGGAGAGGCAGGCGCATCGGACATTTCCTCGAATCGGTAGTGACGGCAGGCGTTATGCCATTTCGATATGGCACAGCAGCGCAAAAAAATCGATCGTTCCTACTCATACCTCTCCCGCTTGTGACACGCACCGAAAACGATCCGACACGGCGCCGTAACGATCCGAAACCGCGAAGCCGCTCCTTATCCGACCTGCACTGAACGCATATCTCGTTACAACCATCCTTCGACAAAGGTCGCACGCCACCGGCGCAGGAAACCGTTCGCAGGCCCGGGCGAACGGACTAGTCTTTCGACCACGACGCCGGCTCAGGACCGATGAGGTTCCAGGGCAATAGACATACGGGCTGAAGGAAACGCACATTCGCGCTCGAGCTTTCGAGCGCGGCTCCGCATTGCGCGGGGAAAAGATGCGCTGGCCCACCTTTGGTCCAAGGGCATGCAAGAGAGCTTTTCGTCTCCGTTCATCCGCTATCCGATCGGCACCTCGCTGCTGATGGCGGGCATCCTGTTCGTTGGCCTCGTGGCCTACCCTCTGTTGCCGGTTGCGCCACTGCCGCAGGTCGACTTTCCGACCATCCAGGTTTCCGCGTCGCTTCCGGGCGGCAGCCCCGAAACCATGGCCTCATCTGTGGCGCAGCCGCTCGAACGCCAGCTCGCGCAAATCCCCGGCATCACGCAGATGACGTCGACGAGCTCGCTCGGCTCGGCATCGATCACCATCCAGTTCGATCTCAATCGCCTGATCGATGCCGCCGCCAACGACGTGCAGGCCGCGATCAACGCGGCGAGCGGCCAATTGCCGAAGAACCTCCCCTCGCCGCCGACCTATCGGAAGGTCAACCCGGCGGACTCGCCGATCATGATCCTGTCGGCAACGTCCGACACGCTGCCCCTGACTACCGTCAGCGACCGTACCGACGCCCAGCTCGCGCAGCAGATCAGCCAGATTCCCGGTGTCGCCCAGGTGTTTGTCGGCGGGCAGCAGAAGCCCTCGGTGCGCATCCAGGTCGATCCGGCCAAACTGGTCGCCAAGGGACTGTCGCTGGAGGACGTGCGGAGCCAGATCGCGATCGCGACCACGGACAGCCCGAAGGGCAACATCGACGGCGCGCGGCGCGCCTACACCGTCTACGCCAACGACCAGTTGCTCGAGGCTACGCAGTGGCAGGATGTGATCGTCGCCTATCGCAACGGGGCGCCTTTACGGATTCGCGACATCGGCGAAGCGGTGTCGGGACCGGAGGACATGAAGACCGCGGCCTGGGCCGACGGCAAGCGCGGCGTATTCCTCGTCATCTTCAAGCAGCCTGGCGCCAACGTCATCGAGACGGTCGACCGCATCAAGCAGAAGCTGCCACGGCTGATGGCGGCGATCCCGCCTGCAATCAGCATCAAGACCATCAGCGACCGCACCATCACCATCCGCGCCGCGGTCGACGACGTGCAGATCACGCTCATGATCACCATCATGCTGGTGGTGATGGTGATCTTCATCTTCCTGCGCAGCTTCTGGGCCACGATCATCCCGAGCATCACCGTGCCGCTGGCCCTGCTCGGCGCCTGCTCGCTGATGTGGGTGTTCGGCTACTCGCTGGATAATCTCTCGCTGATGGCGTTGACCATCGCGGTCGGCTTCGTGGTCGACGACGCCATCGTGATGCTCGAAAACATCACGCGCTATGTCGAGCAGGGCGAGAATACGGTCATCGCCGCCTACAAGGGGGCGGCCGAGATCGGCTTCACCATCGTCTCCATCAGCATCTCGCTGGTCGCCGTTCTGATCCCGCTGCTGCTGATGGGCGGCATCATCGGCCGGCTGTTCCGCGAATTTGCGGTGACGCTGTCGATGGCCATCTTCGTCTCGCTCGTGGTGTCGCTGACCCTGACGCCAATGATGGCCTCACGTTTTCTGCGCTCCGACCAGGAGGCCCGCGGCGGCCGCTTTTACCAATGGAGCGAACGGCTGTTCGAGCGCCTGCTTGGCGCCTATGAACGCGGACTCGACCTCGCGCTGCGGCACAGCCTCATCACGCTCTGCGTTTTCTTCGCCACCGTCGCACTGTCGGCACTGCTGTTCATCCTGATCCCCAAAGGCTTCTTCCCGCAGCAGGACAACGGCTTCCTCACCGCCGTGTCGGAGATGCCCCAGGACATCTCTTTCACCGAGATGAAGCGGCGACAGGAGGAGCTCAATGCCATTGTGCAGGCCGACCCTGCCGTCGATTCCATCGCGATGTTCATCGGCGGGGGTGGCACGGCGCTGAATTCGGGGCGCATGTATGTCACGCTGAAGCCGCTCGGGGAGCGCGACGCCAATGCGCAACAGATCATCGCGCGGCTACGGCCGAGGCTCGCCAAGGTCGAGGGCGCGCGCCTCTACATGCAGGCGTCGCAAGACGTGCGGCTCGGCGGCCGCGCCACCCGCACCCAGTTCGAGTTCACGCTCCAGGACGCCAATCTTGCCGAATTGAATGCGTGGGCACCGAAGATCCTGACGGAGATGAGAGGCCTGCCGGAGCTTCGCGACGTCGCCACCGACCAGCAGACCGAGGGCACGACGGTGCAGCTCACGATCAATCGCGACACCGCCGCACGCTACGGCATCCAGCCGCAACTGATCGACGACACGCTCTACGACGCCTTCGGCCAGCGCCAGGTCGCGCAGTATTTCACGCAGACCAACAGCTATCACGTCGTGCTCGAGATCACGACGGCGCTGCAAGGCAAGCTCGACACGCTCGACAAGCTCTACATCAAGTCGCCGCTGACCGGCGACGAGGTCCCGCTCTCGGTCATCTGCAGCTGGAATAGCGAGCCGGTGCGACCGCTGGCGATCGCGCATCAGAGCCAGTTTCCGGCGGTGACGATCAGCTTCAACCTCGCCGAGGGCGTGGCGCTGGGACAGGCCACCGCCGCCGTGATGCGCGCGGTCAGCGAGATGGGCGCGCCGCCGACGTTGTCAATGAGCTTCCAGGGAACCGCCCAGGCGTTCCAGCAATCGCTCGGCACCGTGCCGATGCTGATCTTCGCCGCACTCGTCGTGGTCTATCTGGTGCTGGGGGTGCTCTACGAGAGCTATATCCATCCGCTGACCATCCTGTCCACGCTGCCGTCGGCCGGCGTCGGTGCAATCGCGATCCTGATGATCTTCGGCTTCGATTTCAGCCTGATCGCCCTGATCGGGGTCATTCTCCTGATCGGCATCGTCAAGAAGAACGGCATCATGATGGTGGACTTCGCCATCGCCGCCGAGCGCGAGCAGCACCTGACACCGGAGCAATCGATCCGCCAGGCCGCACTGCTGCGCTTCCGGCCAATCATGATGACGACGATGGCGGCGCTGCTCGGCGGCGTCCCCCTGATGCTCGGCACCGGCACCGGTGCCGAGATCCGCCAACCGCTCGGCTACGCCATGGTCGGTGGTCTCGTGGTCAGCCAGGCGCTGACGTTATTCACGACCCCCGTCGTCTACCTTTACCTCGACCGCTTCTCCAACACGCTGTCACGCTGGATGGAGAAGAAGCCGAAGGCGAAGGCCGAGGGCGAAGAGCAGAAGGACGCGGCGGAGTGAGCGGAGCTCGCGCTAGCCGAGCCCCTGCAGCACCAGCCGGTTCAGCCTCGCCGCAAACGCCGCCGGATCCTCCGGCAGCTCGCCGTCCAGAATCTGCGCCTGTTCGAGCAGCAGCAGGCTGAGGTCATCGACCGTCTTCGAGCCGGCCTGCGCCTTGGTCATCGCCGTGACCATGGGGTGGCGCAGATTGATCTCGAGGATCGGCTTGGTGCGCATGCCGCGGTTCTGCTGCGCCAGGATGCGCTCGAGCTCGCGGCTCGGACCCTGGCTGTCGGCGACGAGGCAGGAGGCGGAGCTGGTGAGGCGGGTCGAGGCCTTGACGTCGCTGACACGCTCGCCGAGCGCCGCCTTGATCACCGCGATGGTGGCGGCCTCGTCCGCCTCGGGCTCGTCCTTCTTCACCTCGTCGGTCTCGTCGACGCGCGGGATCAGGTCGAGATTGAGATCACCCTGGCTCAGCGACTTCAGCGGCTTGCCCTCGAACTCCGTCGGCATCGAGGTCCAGAACGCATCGACCGGATCGGACAGCAGCAGCACCTCGATGCCGCGCGCGGTCGCGGCTTCCAGCCGCGGACTGGATTTCAGCCGCTCGATGCTGTCGCCGACGAGATAATAGATCTCGGTCTGATTCGGTTTGAAATCGGCGACGACGTCCTTGAGCGCACGTTTCTCACCGGTCGTGGTGGTGAAACGCGACAATGCGAGCAGCTTTTCGCGGCGCTCGAAATCCTCGTAGATGCCCTCTTTCAGCACAGCGCCGAAGGCGTCCCAGATCTTTGCAAAATTCTCGGCGTCCTTCTCGGCGAGGCTTTCGAGCTCGTTGACGACGCGGGTCGCCACGGCTTTGCGGATCTGCGCCAGCTGAGGGTTGTTCTGGAGCATCTCGCGCGAGATGTTGAGCGGGAGATCCTCGCTGTCGACGACGCCGCGGATAAACCGGAGATAGCCGGGCAACAGGTCCGCGTCGTCAGTGATGAAGACACGGCGGACATAGAGCTTGACGCGGCCCTTGCGGTTCGGCTCGAACAGATCGAACGGCTTGGTCGATGGCGCGAACAGCAGCACGGCGTAGGAGTAGCGGCCCTCGGCGCGGTAATGCAGCGTCATCGCGGGATCGTCGAAGGCGGACGCGATCTGCTGATAGGCCTTCTTGTAGTCCTCCGGCGACAGCTCGGACTTCGAGCGTTGCCACAGCGCGCTCGCCGAATTGATCTGGCGCGGCTCACCTTCTTCCGGCACCAGTTCGATCGGGAAGAGAATGTTGTCGGAATAAGCACTGATGATGCGCTCGATCTCGTAAGCTTCGAGATATTTCTTCGCATCGTCCTTCAGGTGCAGGACGATCTCGGTGCCGCGCGCCACATGCGCCGCCTCCTCGTCGCTTGCGCGTGCGATCTCGAAGCCGGAGCCGCCTGATGACGTCCAGGTCCAGACGTCGCTCTCACCGGCGCGGCGGCTGATGACGGCGATCTTGTCGGCCACCATGAAGGCGGAATAGAAGCCGACGCCGAACTGGCCGATCAGGCCGAGGCCGTCCTTGGCCTCCTTCAGCTTCGACACGAAGGCCTTGGTGCCGGAGCGGGCGATGGTGCCGAGATGGTCGATCAGCTCCTGCCGCTCCATGCCGATACCGTTGTCGGCGACCGTCAGCGTTCCTGCCGTCTTGTTCGGGATAATCCGGATCTTGAGCGGGTCGCCCTCGCCCATCAGGGCCGGATTGGCGATCGCCTCATAGCGCAACTTGTCGCAGGCATCCGAGGCATTGGAGACCAGCTCGCGCAGGAAGATGTCGGTCTCCGAATAGACGGAGTGCACCATCAGGTGCAGCAGCTCGGAAACCTCGGCCTGGAAAGGCTGCGTATGCGTGGCGGTATCGGACGTCGTCATGCGTTTACCCGGTCAATCGGAAATGGAGAAACCCGGGATATAACGCGATGGGATAGGGGATCAAGTGCACGCGCAAAACCGCCCTCGCGGCGGGAGGGCGGTTTTGCATGAGGGACGAGGCAGATCAGGTCACACAGCGGCCTGGCTGCAGCAGTTTTGCGACCTCGGTCAGGGAGCTGACCATCGGCTCGCAGGCGATTGTCGGCTTGCGGCCCGACTTCAGCATCGTGGGAGTAGGCTTGGCGTTGCCGGTCTCGATGACCGCGGGAACCCGGAGCAGCACGGACGTGTCGGCCAGATCGTTCAGCCGCATCGAGACGGTACGGGTGGGAACCCCCGCCGACTTCGGCTCAGCGAGCCGGTCGGACTTTCCGGACCGATTGACGTTGTGGTCAGGCTTGTCTGACGCTGCCTGCCAACGGTCGGCGAGATCATGGCCGGAAGCCAGCTGGGCAGCGCCGAGCGCGAACGTTATGGCGACGGCGCCCAAAATTGCTTTGCGAATCTGTGACATGACTGTCGACCCCTCGCCCCATGGCGATTGAGGGAACAACGCAGGTAAAGCGCCGGGAGTTCGCAGTCGTTAAGATCACTTAACCGTGTGCGGAAATCGTCGCCGGGGGCGCAAAAAATTTGCGACCGGCTGGAACGACTTTCTGGCGTGAGAGTCGTCTCAACAGCCGGCTATTCCCCCCTGCCCCATAAGCCGGCGACGTAGGGCGCGACTGTGGTGATGCCAGTCGCGCCTTACTTTTGTCTAGTGCCTACTTCGCCTTTCCCGCCAGCCAGTCCCGCCCCTCGCCATAGAGCTTTTCGACCTCGGGACCGATCAGGCCGGGCATGTCGCGCTTGACCTTGTAGCCGATCAGCTCCTGCATGTAGGCGAGGTGGCGGTAGCCTTCAGGCAGTGCGGCGAGCGCCCGCTGGTCGAGGCGGAGGGCTGCGGCAGGATCGACCGGGTCGATCCGGTCCTTCTCGTAGATCGGCTGGCGGCGGACGATGCCCCATTTGCCAATACCTGATTGGTCATGCCGCTTTTCCAGGAAATCGTAGAAGCGCCCGGTGCAGACGACGTCGCAGAGCACGTCGTGCACCGGGGCCCGTTGCGAGATCGTCATCTTGGTTTGCGCAATGGCCCGCTGGCCGGCAAGGTCGACGCTGGTGCCGCCGAGGAAATGCAGGATGCGCACGCCCTTGGCAAAGCCCTCCTGGCTGACGCGCATGAAATCCCGCGCCGGCCCCTGAAACCAGGTCGCCGACATCCAGCCGTCGTCATGCCAGACCGTGGCAAAGCGCTCCCAATCACCGGCGTCACGCCAGACCGCCCAGTTCTCGACGAGGTCGCGGATGGCGAGGCGATCGAGGAGTTGCTGGTCCATGGGTACGTCTCCAATTGGCGAGATGCACGAGGTATGAGCGGCGGATTCAATGCCCGTCAAGCGGGCACGAAAAATCCGGCGTGCCTCGCAGCACGCCGGATCAAATCGTCATCGCCAAATGGCGGACCGCTGTTCCTTACGCCGCCGGCGCCTTGGGCGCGCGGTTGCGCGAGTTGCGCTGGAAGAACAGCGCTTGGCTCGCCACCGCCGACACCATGGCGGGCTGGAACGGCTTTGAGATCAGGAACGCAGGCTCGGGGCGTTCGCCGGTGAGGAAGCGCTCCGGATAGGCGGTGATGAACACCACCGGCACTTCGAAGGTGCGGAGCAGCTCGTTGACGGCATCCAGGCCGGACGAGCCGTCGGCGAGCTGGATGTCGGCGAGGATCAGGCCCGGCCGCTTGTTCTTGGCCAGCGCCACCGCGTCGGCGTGGGTGCGCGCGACCCCGACGACATTGTGGCCGAGATTCTTCACCAGGCTCTCGAGATCCATGGCGATGAAGGTCTCGTCCTCGATGATCAGGACGTCGGTCGCGATCTCGGCCGCCATCTCGCGGCCGGCGGTATCGGCCAGCCGTCGCGTCTCGGCGACGTCGGTGCCGAGGACATAACCGACTTCCTCTTCCGAGAATCCTTCGAGCGAGAGCAGCAGGAAGGCCTGCCGCGGCAGCGGCGTGATGTTGGACAGCCGCCGCTCCGGCGGCATCGGCAGCGTCGCCACCTCGGAATCCTCATTGACCGAGACCGAATTCCAGATCTGGGTGAACAGCCGGAACAGGCCGGCGCGCGGCCCATGGCTCTCGTCGAGCACCGACGGGTCCCCCAGCATGGCCTCCAACATGGCTGCGACATAGGCGTCACCGGAGGCCTGGCTGCCCGTCAGGGCGCGCGCATACCGGCGCAACAACGGCAAGTGCTCAGCAACAAGCTGCGAACGGGACATCCCCACTCCATTCATTTCGGGCCAAACTTGAAAATGAGGAACTGCGAGGGGAGGCCCGGGTTCCCCTACTGGGGCTGATGACGCCTCAGATTAATAAAAGTTCCCTCCGGGGCGGAACTTTTTGTCGGACCTGGAATTGAACTCATCCAGGGAACGGCTCCCGGTTGAGAAAACTTCTCGATTTTGCAGTCACTTAACTCGGGGAAACGTGGAACAGGTCATGAAAGATCTCAAGTCTCAAGCCAGCAAAAGCACGACCCCCGGCAAGGGAGGCCTAACTCCGGAGATCCAATCCCGGATCGGGCATCAACTGCGCGCCATGTACGACGACGTCGTGCGGCAGGGGGTTCCGGACCGGTTCGCGGAGCTCATCAAGAAGCTTGATGCGCCGGGAGGTGAATCCCAGAACGAGAATGGGGCTGGGGGCTCCAACGACAACAATGGGAGGGATTAATGCCTCTCACGAACTCTCTGCGTGACGACATCCTCGCGGCCGTGCCGAGCCTGCGCGCGTTCGCGATCTCGCTCAGCGGCAATGCGGACCGCGCCGACGATTTGGTGCAAGAGACGCTGTTGCGCGCACTTGCCAACATCGACTCGTTCCAGCCCGGCTCCAACCTGCCGGCGTGGCTGTTCACGATCCTGCGCAACCTATTCCGCTCCGACTATCGCAAGCGGCGGCGCGAGGTCGAGGATGCCGAGGGCAACTATGCCAAGACGCTGAAGACGCAGCCCTCGCAGAACGCCCATCTCGAGTTCGAGGAATTCCGCGTCGCACTCGAGAAGCTTCCGCAGGACCAGCGTGAAGCGCTGATCCTGGTTGGTGCCTCCGGCTTCTCCTATGAGGATGCGGCCTCGATCTGCGGCTGCGCGGTCGGCACCATCAAGAGCCGCGTCAACCGCGCGCGCTCGAAGCTCGCCGCGCTGCTCTATGTCGACGGCGCCGAGGACTTCGGGCCCGACGAGACCATACGCGCCGTGATCGGCGGCAGCGGCGGATAGCGCGTCAATCGACTTAAAGGCGACAGCTGTGGAGGCGGCCGTTTGCGCGGCCGTCTTTGCACGCGTGTGGGCAGCTTATTTCCGCTCGGTTATGTCTCGACGAACGTCACCGTGTCGGCGACGGTTGCGCGCGAGGTGCGGTAGCTGTTGACCTTGTGCGCATTGTCGGCATAGCCGAACGAGATGCCGCAGACGACACGGCGATCGCTGGACAAGTTGAAGTGGCGCCGGATCAGGCCGGAATGGCGCGCAAGTGCGGCCTGCGGAATCGTGCCGAGCCCGAGCGCCTGGGCCGCCAGCATGAAATTCGAGACGTAAGCACCACAATCGATCGCACCGTAGATGCCGAGCGGCTCGTCGGTGTGAATGATCGCGACATGCGGCGCGCCGAAGAAATTGTAGTTTTCCAGCGCCTGCTTTGCGTAAGCCATCTTGTCGCCGCGCGCGATGCCGAGCGTGTTGTAGAGCTGGAAGCCGCTCTCGCGGCGGCGTTCGAGATAGACGCCGGCATATTCACGCGGCGGCGTGAAGTCGTAATCGTCGCCGAGGCCGCCCGATGCCTCCTTGTAGATCAGCTGGCGAAAGCGCTCCTTGGCCTCGCCGCTGGCGATGATGACCTGCCAGGGCTGGCTGTTGCACCAGGACGCCGTGCGCTGCGCGGTGGTCAGCACATGCTCGATGGTCGCGCGGTCGACCTCCTTGGGGAGAAACGCGCGAACCGAGTAGCGTTCGTTGAGGAGCTCTTCGAGCACGCCGATGCGGTCGGCTTGATTTACTTTTGCGTCCATGGATCGGTTCTCTTCGTAGGGTGGGTTAGTTAGTTAGCCGAAGGCGTAACCCACCTCTTTTGTTTCCGCTGAGATAGACAGTGGTGGGTTACGCCGAGCGGTTTGCGCTTCGCGCAATCCGCGGGGCTAACCCACCTTACGATTCCACGATCACCGCCCCTTGGTCGGGATCTTGTTATACGGCACGTCCTTGTCGACACGGATGTCGCCGGGCAGCCCCAGCACCCGTTCGGCGATGATGTTGCGCAAGATTTCGTCGGTGCCGCCCGCGATGCGCATCGAGGGCGAGGACAGCAGCATCTGCTGGAACTGGCCGTGCACCGTCTCCTCGTCCGCGCCCGTGAGCACGCCGGCCGCGCCCTGGAGGTCCATCGCATAAGTTGCGATGTCCTGCAGCATCATGCCCGACACCAGCTTGCCGATGGAGTTTTCCGGTCCCGGCCGCTCGCCCTTCGACAACGCCGATATGGCGCGGTAGCTGGTGTATTTCAGCCCGCTCGACTTCACCGCCCAGCTCGCAAGTTTTGAGCGCACGGCGGGATCGTCGATGGCGAGCCCGTCCTCAAGCATCAGGTTCGAGCAGAACTCGAACAGTTCAGGCACGCCGGTCGCGAGCCGCGAGCCGATCGACATGCGCTCGTTCATCAGCGTGGTCAGCGACACGCTCCAGCCTTCGCCGACGGCGCCGAGGCGCTGGCTGTCTGATATCACTACATCGGTGAAATAGACCTCGTTGAACTCCTGCATGCCGTTGGCCTGCTTGATCGGCCGCACCTCGACGCCCGGGCTCTTCATGTCCAGGAAGAACATGGTGAGGCCCTTGTGCTTGGGCACATTCGGATCGGTGCGCGCGATCAGGAGACCGAAGTCGGAATAATGCGCGCCGGAGGTCCAGATCTTCTGGCCGTTGACGATCCAATCGTCGCCCTTCTTCTCCGCGCGCGTGCGCAGCCCCGCCACGTCGGAGCCGGCGGACGGCTCGGAGAACAGCTGGCACCAGATCTCCTCGCCCGCGGCAAGCTTCGGCAAATAGCGGCGTTTTGCATCTTCGCTACCCCAGGCCATCACGGTCGGGCCGCACATGCCCTCGCCGATCTGGAACGGCTGTGTCAGCTTGCCGTAGACGCCCTCTTCCTGCTGCCAGATCACGCGCTCGATCGGCGTGGCGCCGCGGCCGCCATATTCCTTCGGCCAGTGCAGGCAGGCCCAGCCGCCTTCCGCTTTCTTCTTCTGCCAGGCCTTGCCGACCTCGACCATGTCGTGCTTGGCGAGCCGGATGCGGCCGAGTGAAGACTTTGACAGCTCCTGCTCGAACTCCTTCGGCGCATTGGCGGCGACCCATTTGCGCGCGGTCTCGCGGAATGCGGCTTCCTGCGGGGTGTCGTCGAAATTCATCGTCGCATCTCCTCTCTCGTGCCCCGGACGCGGCGCAGCGCGAAGCGGTGCGCTGCAGAGCCGGGGCCTAGTTGCGGCCTTCTGGGTCCCGGCTCTGCGGAGCGGTACTTCGTACCGCACCGCGTCTGGGACACGAACTCATCTTCCCTTGGTCGGAATCTTGTTGAACGGCACGTCCTTGTCGACACGGATGTCGCCGGGCAGCCCCAAGACCCGCTCGGCGATGATGTTGCGCATGATCTCGTCGGTGCCACCTTCGACGCGCGTACCCGGTGCGCGCAGCAGCATCGCCTGGAAACGGCCTGCAAGCTCACCATCCTCGCCGCTGACGACGCCGCTCGCACCTTGCAGGTCCAGCGCGTAGGTCGCGACGTCCTGGATCATCGAGCCCGCGACCAGCTTGCCGATGGAGTTTTCCGGACCCGGCCGCTCGCCCTTCGACAGCGCCGAGATCGCGCGCATGCTGGTGTAGCGCAAGCCACTCGCCTTCACCGCCCAGTTCGCCAGTTTCGAGCGCACCGCGCGATCCTCGATCGCCGGACCATCGTCGAGCATCAGGCTCGAGCAATATTCGAACAGCTCCGGAAAGCCGGTTGAGACGCCCGCGCCGATCGCGCTGCGCTCGTTCATCAGCGTGGTCAGCGAGACGTTCCAGCCGTCACCGACCTCACCGAGGCGCTGGTGGTCGGGGATGCGGACATTGCTGAAATAGACCTCGTTGAAATCAGAGGCCCCGCTCGCCTGCTTGATCGGCCGCACCTCGACGCCCGGGCTCTTCATGTCCAGGAAGAACATGGTGAGGCCCTTGTGCTTGGGCACGGTCGGATCGGTGCGGGTGAGCAGGATGCCGTAATCGGAATAGTGCGCCCCCGAGGTCCAGATCTTCTGGCCGTTGATGACCCAGTCGTCACCATCCTTCTCGGCGCGCGTGCGCAGACCCGCAACGTCCGAGCCGCCAGCGGGCTCCGAGAACAGCTGGCACCAGACCTTTTCGCCGGAGGCGAGTGGCGGCAGATAGCTGCGCTTATGCTCCTCGCGCGCGAATGCCATCATGGTGGGACCGCACATGCCGTGGCCGATGATGAACATGCCGGAGAGCTTGCCGAACGCGCCCTCCTCCTGCTGCCAGATCACACGCTCGATCGGCGAGGCGCCGCGCCCGCCATAGTCCTTCGGCCAGTGCAGGCAGGCCCATCCGGCATCGGCCTTCTTCTTCTGCCAGGCCTTTGCGACTTCCAGGATATTGGCATTCTTGAGCTGCGTGCGGCCGAGCGAGGATTTGCGCAGCTCTTCCTCATATTGCTTGGGCGCGTTGGCACCGATCCAGGCGCGCGCCAGGCTGCGGAATTCGGCTTCCTGCGGGGTATCGTCGAAATTCATGATCTCTCATCCTTCGCCGGCGTCGTAGGATGGGTAGAGCGAAGCGAAACCCATCTGTTAGACCACCTGCGTCATGATGGGTTTCGCTACGCTCTACCCATCCTACAAATCACCAATGCTTACGCCGCGTTCTTCTTGCGCATATGGTCTATCAACTGGTCTTCCCAATAGGACAGGCTGCCAAGCCCGAGCGCCATCGCGTTGGCGCGGCGGTAGTACATGTGGCAGTCGAATTCCCAAGTAAAACCCATGCCACCGTGAACCTGGATGTTGTTCTTGGCGCAGTGCTGGAACGCCTGCGTCGCGCTGATGCGCGCTGCCGCCGCGGCTTCCGGCAGATCGGCCGCGTTGGTCGACAGCGCCCAGGCGCCGTAATAACTGTTCGAGCGCGCCAGCGTTGCCGAGACATACATGTCGGCGAGCATGTGCTTGACCGCCTGGAACGAGCCGATCTGGCGGCCGAAGGCGATGCGGTCGAGCGCGTAGTCGCGGCCCATCTCCAGCGCGCGGTCGGAGCCACCGACCTGCTCGAAGGCGCATAGCACGGCGGCGCGGTCGAGCACCTGAGTGAGAATGCTCCAGCCTTCGCCGGCGGCGCCGAGCGGCTCGGCCTTGCAGTCTTTGAAGGTGATCTCGGCCTGACCTCGGGTCGGATCAAGATTGGTAAGGCTTTTCACCTCGACCCCACCGGCCTTCAGGTCAACCAGGAACAGCGAGATGTCGCCGTCGCGACCGCTCGACCCCGTGCGCGCGGCAACGACCGCGAAGTCGGAGATCGCACCATCGGCCACCGGCTTCTTGACGCCGTTGAGCACGCCGTTTGCGGCCGTCAGCTTGATGTTCTTCGGCGCCGGATTGCCCTTGCCCTCGAACAGCGCCAGCGTGCCGATCGCCTCACCCGAGGCGATCGCCGGCAGCCATTTTTTCTTTTGGGCGTCACTGCCGGCGATCAGCAGCGCTTCGGCAGCGAGGTAGACGGTCGAGGAGAACGGCACCGGCGCGTTGGCCCGGCCCATCTCCTCCGCGATCACGCAGAGCTCGAGATGACCCGCGCCCGCACCGCCGAACTCTTCGGGGATCGCGACGCCGAGGAAGCCCATCTCGGCGAGGCCCTTCCACAGCTCCTTGTCGTAGGGCGCCTTGCCATCGAGCACGACGCGCACCGTCTTGGGCGAGCACTTTTCGGTGAGGAATTTGCGCGCCTGGTCTCGGAGCTGTTTCTGGTCGTCGGAGAAATCGAAGTTCATGGCGCGTACCCGTGTTGATGATGTCGATTAATTGAGAACGATGACGTCCTGGTCAGGCTTGTCCGCATAAAGCCGATCGACCAGCGCAGCGCGGCGTTCCAGGCCCGCGCGCTGGTTGATGTAACCCTTGTCGGTGAGTTCATTGCCGTCGATCGACGGAGGCTCGGCCATCAGCATCGCGCGCGCGATGATCCGGCTGCTGGCGCCTTCGCATTCCCTGTTGTGGGCTTCGAGCCCGCGCTTGAAACAGGCGATGACCTCGGGATGCTTCACCGCATCCTCAAAGCTCAGATCGGGATTGCCGACGAGTTGGCGGCAGGCGTGCAGGTTCGGCCAAGCAAGGAGCCCGATGAACGGAAGGTCCTGCCCCGCGACCAAGGCATCATGCACGACGGGCGTCGCAGCCGCGATTGCGTCGGTCCGGAGCGAGCCGACATGCACGAAGGTGCCCGTGGTGAGCTTAAAGTCCTCGACCACGCGGCCGGCAAAGATGATTCCCTTCACCGGATCGGCATCGTCGACGAAAATACCGGCATCGCCGATGCAGTAAAAACCTTCTTCGTCGAACATCTTTCTGGTGAGATCAGGCTGACCAAAATAGCCGGGCGTGACATTGATGCCACGCAGTCGCAATTCGTACTTCGAGCCGCACGGCACCATCTTCAGTTCGACACCGGGGAATGGCAGGCCGATCAGGCCGACGCGCTCGGTGTCCCAATAGGTGCCGGTCGAGGTCGGCGCGGTCTCGGTCGAGCCCCAGCCGGTGTAGAACACGATGCGCTCGCCGGTGGTCTTCACGGCCAACGCCTGCATTCGGTCGTAGAGATCGTCCGGCAGGCGAGCGCCGCCATAGGCCATGATCGACAAGTTCTTGAAGAACGAGCGGCACAGCGCATCGTCCTTCTCCATGGCAGAAGCGAGCGCAGCGTAGCCCGCCGGCACATTGGCGTAATAGGTCGGTGAGATCTCGCGCAGGTTCTTGATGGTCTCTTCCAACTGCCCCGGCATCGGCCGGCCGTCGTCGATATAGAGCGTGCCGCCATCCACCAGCACCGGATGGAATGCGGCATTGCCGCCCATGGTGTGATTCCAGGGCATCCAGTCCAGCACCGTGGCGATCGGACCGCCCGGCGTGCGGGGCCGCACCTGCATCATCATCGCTGCATTGGCGCACATCATCTCTTGCGTATTGATCACGGCCTTGGGCATGCCGGTCGAGCCTGACGTGAACAGCAGCTTGCCGACGGTAGCGGGCGTGATCTTCGCGATCGATGCGTCGACATCAGGCGTCACCGGCGTGGCTGCGAACTCGGCAAAGCTGACGCTCTTGATGCCCTCGCAGGGTCGCACGACGTGAACGACAGTGACGCCGGTGAGATCAAGCGCCTTCAGCGCCTTCTCGAAGGTCGGGCCGTCCTGCACCATCACCACGGCCGGCTTGATCAGGTCAAACAGGTACTTCAGCTTGACGTGATCGTGACTCATCAGCGAGTAGGCCGGGGAAACCGGCGCCGCCGGCGAACGCGCCTGCATCGCGGCCTGCGTCATCAGCGCATGCTCGATCGAATTGCCGGAGAGGATCGTAACCGGGCGACCGTCAAGCCTGAGATTGAGCAGCGCCTGCGTCAGCGCATCGACGCTGCGCTTGGCTTCGCCGTACGACACCTTGCGCCATTCGCGATTGGGGCCGCCGCGCTGCGCGAGCCAGGTACGCTCCGGCGCCTGCTTCGCCCATTTCGCGAGCGAGGCCGGAAGATGCTTCTCGTAAGCCTGCAGCGGAATGCGCGACTTCAGCACCACCGTGCCGTCGGCGCGACGCTCGACATCGATGTCGCGCGCGAGCCATTCCACCTTGCGAAAGGCGGGCTTCGCCATCACTGCCGCCGCGCTTCCACTCATTTTGCGTCTCCCGGAATTATCGTCCTTTGCGGATCTTCGTCGTTCAGCGCTTGATATAGACAGGCTTTCGCTTCTCAAGGAAGGCCCTGATGCCTTCCGAAAATTCCTCGGAGCGGCTGCACAGGACCTGGTTGCGGTCTTCCATCGCGATAACAGCTTCCAGCGATCCGGCATCAACGCTCATGTTGAGGCATTCCTTTGACAGACGGAGCCCTACGGGCGAGGCCGTCATCATCGCATCGACATAAGGCTCGGCAGCCGCATCCAACTTGTCCTCGTCGACGACCTCGGAGACGAGCCCGACGGCAAGCGCGCGCTCGGCGCATATGAAGCGCCCGGTGAGGATCAACTCTGAGGCTACGGAGACACCAACGAGCCTCGGCAGAAAGTAGCTGGTGCCGATGTCGCAACCGCCAAGACCAAGCTTGATGAAAGCGCAGTTCATCCGCGCCGATTTCGTCGCGATGCGGATGTCGGAAGCCAGCGCCAGCGCAAAGCCGCCGCCGGCTGCCGCGCCCTGCACCATCGACAGGATCGGTTGCGGGCAGCGCCGCATCAGCATCACGATGTCGGCAATGCGCCGCTGCGAGTCCAGCGATTCCGTGACGCCAGGCGGCTCCTGCTGCCCGGCACGGCGCGCCATCGCGGCCTTGAGGTCGAGGCCCGCACAAAAATTCTTGCCCGCCCCCTTGAGCACGACAACGCGCGTGTCGCGGTTGCGCTGCAGGCCCTGGAAATAGACGTTGAGTGCGTCGATCAGCGCAGGATCAAGCGCGTTGAGGTGTTCAGGGCGATTGAGCGTCACCCGGTCGACACCTTCGTCATGTTCGATCAGCAGCGGTTGGGACATGGGAGCCTCGTGCCAGCCGCGGGTCGCGGCGCCGATTGCTGCGCCCTCTCCCCTTGCGGGTGAGGGCTTGTACATCGCGAGCCACAATACTCGCTTGGGTGAGGGCTCTGTCTCCGCGGAGAGAACCCCTCATCCGGCGCGCTCAGGAGCGCAATTGCGCTCCAAAGCGCGCCACCTTCTCCCACAGGGGTAGAAGGGAAGAAGTTCCTACCGCGGCGCCATGCGGATGGCGCCGTCGAGACGGATGGTCTCGCCGTTGAGCATCGGGTTCTCGACCATGTGCACGGCGAGCGCGCCGTATTCCTTGGCATCGCCGAGACGCGCGGGATGCGGCACCTGGGCCCCTAAGCTCTTGCGGGCCTCTTCGTTCAGCCCCATCAGCAGCGGCGTAAAGAACAGGCCGGGCGCGATGGTATTGACGCGGATTTTCTGGCTCGCCAGATCGCGCGCGGCCGGCAGCGTGAGGCCAACGACGCCGCCCTTCGAGGCCGAATAAGCAATCTGGCCGATCTGGCCTTCGTAAGCAGCAACCGAGGCGGTATTGATGATGACGCCGCGCTCTTCGCCCACCGGCTCGATCGTGACGAGGCGCTCGGCGAACAAGCGCAGACAGTTGAACGTGCCGATCAGATTGACGTTGATGATGCGCGCGAACTTCTCCAGCGGATAGACGCCGTCGCGGCCGACGATGCGCTGCGAGCCGCCGATGCCGGCGCAATTCATCAGCACGCGGGCAACGCCATGCGCGGCTTCCGCCTTGGCGATCGCGGCCTTGATCTGCTCTTCGCTGGTGACGTCCGCATGGAGCGCGACGCCCTTCACTTCGGCAGCGACCTTCTCGGCGTTGTCCTTGTTCTGGTCGATCACGCCGATCTTGGCGCCCTTGGCGGCCATGGCGCGCGCGGTCGCTTCACCAAGACCCGAACCACCACCGGTGATGAGAACGGCTACGTCTTTCAATTCCATGACAGGCTACCTTTCCTCTACCTTTTCCTTGGGCGTTTCTTCTCTAGACTTGTACTTCTCGGCCGGATTATCCGGCCGCAGCAGCTTCCTCGGCTTGCGTGAGGATGCCGCCGCAGATCAGCGTTTCCATGTGTTTTATGTATTGCCGGCAAACGTCATCGGTGACCGGACCGACGCCGGTCGCGCGAGACATCGCGTGCCGGCCGAAGAACAGATGATCGCAAGCGCCGATCAGGCTGGTGTAGAACAGCACCGGATCGGTTTGGCGGAACTCGCCGCGACCGACGCCCTCGGTGAGCAGGCGGCGATGAAAGTCGAGAAGCGGCGCGACGAAGAACTTTGAAACTTCGTCCGCGGAGCCGGCAACGCTCTCGTGCAAGAGATAGTGAATCAGCCGGTTCATGTAGGGAAACCGGTGATAGGCGCGGATGATGCCGGCGATATGCAGCTTCAGCTTCGCTGTCGGCGTGATCGGCTGCGCCAGCAGGTATTCCAAATTGGACATTTCGGTCGCGGCGTCGCGCGCAAGCAGCGCCAGCAGCAGGCCGTCCTTGTTGCCGAAATGATATTTGACCAGCGCGGCGTTGGCGCCGGATTTCTGCGCGATATCGGAGAGCGATATCTCGATCGACGAGCGTTCGATCATCAGCTCGCTTGCGGCCACGAGCAATTTCTCTGCCGTGGAATTCTTTCCGCTCGGGAGCCTGTTCGGTACGCTGGTAGTCACGGAAATCCCTTGTCCTCGCCGTCTGAAGCGGGGCGCAGATAAGCCGAAGCAGCGCCTCCCCACAAGAGTTAATTGATCGATTGACTAAACGATATCTCGCCCATTAAATCCGCCCCCGACAACGCAATTCAGAACAATCATGGGAGAGACCGAAATGGCCGAGGCTTATATCGTCGCCGCTGCGCGGACCGCGGGCGGGCGCAAGGGGGGCCGCCTCGCCGGCTGGCATCCGGCCGATCTCGCCGCAAAGGTGCTGGACGAGCTGGTCGATCGCACCAAGGTCGATCCTGCGCTGGTCGAGGACGTGATCATGGGCTGCGTGATGCAGGTCGGTGAGCAGTCCAACAACGTCGCGCGCAACGCCATCATGGCCTCAAAGCTGCCGGAGAGCGTGCCGGGCACCTCGATTGACCGCCAGTGCGGCTCCTCGCAGCAGGCGCTGCATTTCGCAGCGCAAGCCGTGATGTCCGGTGCGATGGACGTGGTGATCGCGGCCGGCGTGGAATCGATGACGCGCGTGCCGATGGGCCTGTCGTCGCAGCTTCCGGCCAAGAACGGCTTTGGCAATTACAAGAGCCCGGGCATCGAGCACAAATATCCGAACATCGTGTTCAGCCAGTTCACCGGCGCGGAGATGATGGCCGAGAAGTACGGCCTCTCGAAGAATGATCTCGACGAATACTCCTACAACAGCCATCAGCGCGCGATTGCGGCCACCCAGGCCGGTCACTTCAAAAAAGAGATCGTGCCGCTCGAGATCACCCGCGCCGACGGCTCCAGGGACACCCATCACATCGACGAAGGCATCCGCTTCGATGCCACGCTCGACGGCATCAAGGGCGTCAAGCTGATCGCCGAGAACGGCAAGCTGACCGCGGCGAGCGCCAGCCAGATCTGCGACGGCGCCTCTGGCGTGATGGTCGTGAACGAGCGCGGCCTCAAGCAGCTTGGGCTCACTCCGCTGGCGCGCATCCACCACATGACCATGACCGGCGGCGATCCCGTCATCATGCTCGATGCGCCGCTGCACGCCACCAAGCGTGCGCTGGAGAAGGCCGGCATGAAGATCGACGACATCGACCTGTTCGAGGTCAATGAGGCTTTTGCCTCGGTGCCGACTGGCTGGCTGAAGACCACCGGCGCCGATCCAGCGCGCCTCAACGTCAACGGTGGCGCGATCGCGCTCGGCCATCCCCTCGGCGGCTCCGGCACCAAGCTGATGACGACGCTGGTCCACGCCCTGCACCAGCGCGGCAAACGCTATGGCCTGCAGACCATGTGCGAAGGCGGCGGCATGGCCAACGTGACGATCGTCGAACGACTGTAAGAAGAAAAGCGAAGAACAAATGGCGAGCGCTGAGTGGTGACAGGGAGCGGCATCCGCCCCTATCGCCATTCACGGCTCGCCTCTTTTTTTGAGGAAACGCCATGACGCACCCGTCCATCTACGCGAAGTCCACGCCGAGCAAGATCGCCTATCAGATGGCCGGGACCGGCAAGGCAATCAGCTATCGCGAGCTCGACGAGCTCTCCAACCAGGGCGCGAACCTGTTCCGCTCGCTCGGCCTGAAGGCCGGCGATCACATCGCGCTGCTGATGGAGAATCGTCTCGCCTTCATGGAGATCTGCTGGGCGGCACAACGGAGCGGGCTCTATTACACCGCGATCAGCCGTTATCTGAAGCAGGACGAGATCGACTACATCATCGCTGATTGCGGCGCCAAGGTCGTGATCACCACGCCGAAATGCGCCGACCAGATCAAGGACCTGGTCAAGGGTGCGCCGGGCGAGCCGATCTTCTACATGGTCGACGAACCCCTGCCCGGCTTCCGCTCCTATGACGAGGAAGCGGCGGCGCAGCCGACCACGCCGGTCGCCGACGAGCTCGCCGGCTACGACATGCTGTATTCATCGGGCACGACCGGCCGGCCGAAGGGCATCAAGAAGGCTTTTGAGGGCAACAAGATCGACGTGCCGAATGCGTTCCTGCGCGTGCTCTGCGCCGACATGTGCGGCATGAATGCCGAAAGCACCTATCTCTCGCCGGCGCCGCTCTATCACGCGGCTCCGCTGCGTTTCAACATGATGGCGATCGTGCTTGGCGGCACATCGATCATCATGGAGCATTTCGACGCCGAGGATTTCCTCAAGCTGGTCGAAAAATACAAGGTCACGCAATCGCAGCTGGTGCCGACCATGTTCGTGCGCATGCTGAAGCTGCCGGACGAGGTCCGCGCCAGGTACAACGTCTCGACACTGAAAGGTGCGATCCACGCCGCCGCGCCCTGCCCGGTCGACGTCAAGGCAAAGATGATCGAATGGTGGGGGCCGATCCTGATCGAGTATTACGCGGGCTCGGAAGGCAACGGCGTCACAGTCTGCAATTCGCAGCAATGGCTGGAGCATCGCGGCAGCGTCGGCCGCGCGGTGGTCGGCAAGATCAAGATTCTGGACGAGAACGACGAGGAGCAGCCGACGGGCGAGATCGGCACGGTCTACTTCGCCGATGCGCCGGCATTCACCTATCACAACGATCCCGAGAAGACGAAGAAGGCCTACAACGCCAAGGGATGGTCGACGCTCGGCGATGTCGGCTATCTCGACAAGGACGGTTTTCTGTTCCTCACCGACCGCAAGTCCTACATGATCATCTCGGGCGGGGTGAACATCTACCCGCAGGAGACCGAGGACGTTCTCATCACCCACCCCGAGATCGCCGACGTCGCCGTGTTCGGCGTCCCGAATGAAGAGATGGGCGAAGAGGTGAAGGCGGTGGTGCAGCCGCACGACATGAAGCGTGCAGGCAAGGAGTTCGAGGCCGACCTGATCGCCTACTGCAAGACGCGTCTCTCCGCCATCAAGTGCCCGCGCTCGATCGACTTCGAAACCGAGCTGCCGCGCACGCCGACCGGCAAGCTGGTGAAGCGGCATCTGCGTGACAAATATTGGCCGAAGACGGCGGCGAAGATCTAATCGAACAAGCTCGGCGTGTGGTTCACCAGCGCGCCTTCGATCTCGAGCATCTTCAGCTTGGTCACCACGCCGCCATTGGCCGAGAAGCCGCCGGGCTTGTTGCCGGCAGCGAGCACGCGGTGACAGGGCACGACGATCGGGCACGGGTTGTGCCCGAGCGCCTGGCCGACGTCGCGCGACAGCTGGACGCCGCCGAGGCGTTTGGCAATGTCGCCATAGGTGATGGTCTTGCCGGGCGGGATCGCGCGGGCGATCTCGTAGACCCCGCGGTTGAAGTCGGGCACGCCGTCCAGATCGAGCGGGATGTCGGTGAGGTCGTCAGGCTCGCCCGCGAGCAGCTTGACGATGCGGTCGATCGCCTGCTGCACCTCCGCGGTCGGCTCGGCTTCGCTGGCGTCGGAATGGCGCTGGCTGATGCGGGTGCGGATCTTTTCCTCGCCGCCCATCGGCAGCTGCGTGCCGTTGATGCCACGCGGGCCCCAGGCGATGGCGCAGAGGCCGATCCTGGTGTCGAACAGGGCAAAGTGCTGGTCGGTCATGGCTTGTTTCCCGGGCTCGCGTCCTTGTCCCATGCCCCCATTGTGATCCCGGCCTAAATCTAGGCTTGGAAATAGTTGCGATCCACCCGGTTTCCGGGAATCTTGCACAGGAGTTCCGCAAACCCTTCCGCGAGCCAAGAATGCAAAGCCTTCACGTCAACGGATACGATATGCCCTATCTCGACGTGGGCGAGGACAGAGGCGGGCCGCCGCTGGTCTGCGTGCACGGCTCGCTCTCCGACTTCCGCGTCTGGGGCTGCGTGCTCGGGCCGCTGACGCAGCGGCACCGGATGATCGTTGTCAGCCTGCGGCACTTCTTCCCGGCACAATGGGACGCGTCGGCGACACCTACTCCATTGCCCAGCATGTTAGCGACGTCATCGCTTTCATCGAGAAGCTCGACCTCGGCCCGGTCGATCTGATGGGCCATTCCCGCGGCGGCCACATCTGCTTCCGCGCGGCGCAGCAGCGGCCGGATCTGCTGCGACGGCTGGTTCTTGCGGAGCCCGGCGGCGAGCTCGATGCGAGCCTTGATCCCGACTATGCCGGCGGCCCCTCGCCGCTGCTGGCGCGGTTCACGGCCTCGGCCGGGAGGATCGCGGCCGGCGATGTCGATGGCGGCCTCGCCGTCTTCGTCGACACGCTGGAAGGACCCGGCACCTGGCCACGGTTGCCGGCGATGGTGAAACAGAATCTGCGCGACAACGCCTTTACGCTGATCGGACAGGTCCGTGACAACCGCCCGCCGTTCTCGAAGGCGGATGCGGAGGCGATTCAGATGCCGACCCTGTTCATCCTGGGCGCGCGGACCAAGGGCCTGCTGCCGAAGGTGCTGCATGCGCTGGCCGCGCATGTGCCCTACGCCAAAACGGCGATCATCCCGAACGCGACGCATCCGATGTTCGAGCAGGCGCCGCAAAAATACTCCGAAGTTGTTTTGGACTTTCTGGCGAGCTGATCATGCAGACATTCCGCGTCAACGGTTACGACATGGCCTATCTCGAAGTAGGCCAAGGCCATCCGCTGGTCTGCGTGCACGGCACGCTCGGGGATTTCCGTACCTGGTATTCGGTGCTCGGCCCGCTGTCGAAGAACCATCGGGTGATCTCGGTCAGCCTGCGGCACTTCTTTCCCGAGCATTGGGACGCCGTCGGCGACGACTACAAGATGGCGCAGCACGTCGCCGACACCATCGCCTTCATCGAGCAGGTGAAGCTCGGCCCGGTCGATCTGATGGGCCATTCGCGCGGCGGGCACATCGCGTTTCGGGTCGCGCAGGCGCGGCCTGATCTGTTGCGAAAGCTGGTGCTGGCCGAGCCGGGCGGCGATCTCGATGCCAGCCTGCCGGTGCCGGAAGGAACGCCCGCGCATCCGCCGCTCGCCGCGAAGACGATACGCTCCGTCGAAATGATCCGCGCCGGCGACATCGAGGGCGCGCTCCAGAACTTCTATGAAGGCATCGAGGGCGACGGCTCGTGGCGGCGGGTGCCGGCGGCGGCCAAGCAGCAACTGCGCGACAACGCCATCACCTTTCTCGGCCAGATCAACGAGCAGCGCAGGCCCTACACGCTTGCGGATGCGCAGGCGATCAGGACGCCGACGCTGCTGATCGGCGGCGGCGCCACCACCGGCAGCCTGTCGGTGATATGGCGCGTGCTGGCCGAGCACATCGCGGGCGCGCAGACGGCGGTGATTGCGAATGCCGGGCACTGGATGTTCGAGCAAGCGCCGCAGGAGTTCGGCGACGTCGTGCACAGGTTCCTGGCAGCGTAGGCAACTTGCTCGAAAACAACCCCATGCACAGTAGACCGCCCTAATCTTACTGCGTCATGGGCATCGACGTCGATTTGATGCTGCGCTGGCGCCACAGCACGGACATCGCGGCAAGGTTTTGATGAGTGCGCGGATCAAGTGGGCGCGCATGGTTGCGATCGAGTTCG
>JAUEPE010000015.1 GCA_030403585.1 Frankia sp. RB7 | reverse complement strand
GCCGGCGGTCAAGGCTGGCCGTCGCTCGTGTCTCGCCTCATACCCGCTGCTGCCAGGCCACGCCTTGACGGTCGCAAGCGCGGCGTCATGCTCAAGGCAATCGGGCGCCGCTTTAATGGTTGCTACGGCACCGTGCCCGGAGCTTCTTACGCGCCCTGATCGAACGCCTTGCGCAGGGCGACATAGCCCTGCTGCTGCTGGCTCCAGTTGCGGCCGCCGGTGATGGCGCCGTCGATGACGAGATCGTGGCCGTTGATGAAGCTGGATTCGTCGCTCGCCAGAAACACTGCGGCGTGGGCGATGTCGTCGGGGATGCCGGCGCGCGGAATCGGCTGTGCGGTCTTGTAGACATCGCGCATCACCGCCGGCGTCTTCTCGGCGGCTTCCGTCGATAGCCCCAGCGCCTTGCCAAAGATGCCGGTCGCGATCGCGCCGGGCGAGATCGAATTGACGCGCACGTTGGACTCGCCGAGCTCCATCGCCACGCATTTGGTGAGATGGATCACCGCCGCCTTGGCCGCGCCGTAGACGACCGAGGAGGAGAAGCCGGCGAGACGGCCGGCGATGCTGCCATTGTTGATGATGCTGCCCGACCCCTGCTTCTTCATATAGGGCGCAGCGTGCTTCATGCCGAGCATGACGCTGCGCACCAGGGTCGCCATCGCCGCGTCGAAGCGCTCGACCTCGAGGCCTTCGATGCCGCCGGTCTGCGCCGGGCCGCCGGCGTTGTTGAACAGGCAGTCGATCCGGCCGAATTTTTCCACCGCAAGCGCGATCAGCGCCTGAATCTGCGTTTCGACGGTCACATCCGTCTGGCGGAAAACGCAGGACGCGCCGAGCTGCTTCGCCAGCGCCTCGCCTTCCGGTATACGGCGGCCCGCGATCACAATTTTGGCACCTTCGGCAACGAAGACTTCAGCGGTACGCAATCCGATCCCGCTCGTTGCACCCGTGATCACAGCTACCTTGCCGTCGAGCCTGCCCATGGAATGTCCCTGTTTTCGAATGATTTGAAAGCCAAATGGCGGACACCGATCGATGACGTCACGACGACAATCGACACCGCGACAAGCACTATTCCTGCCGGGTCCAAACAAGGCAAGCGTTGCTTGCGCATGCGAGATGCGTAACATCATGGCCCGTCTTTCGATTTTCGAACGTAGGTCGCAACCGGGCTGCGTATGGGGAAGCTGATCGAGGAATTCCGCAAGGGCTGGCAGGGCGCGGCACCGCCATCGCTCGGCCTGAGCATTGCGTTCGCGGTGGCCTGCCTATTGGTCGCGACCCTGGCGCGCTGGGGGCTCGCGCATGTGCGGCCCGACGTCTACTTCACGCCGTACTTCCCGGCGGTGTTCTTTGCAGCCGCCTTCGGAGGCCTTCGGATCGGCGTCGTGACGGCGCTGGTCGGCGGGGTGCTCGGCGTCGTCGTCAATTTCGGCGATGCGTTTGCCGATCGCGCGCGGTTCGCCCTGCTGACACTTTATTGGGGCGTCTCCGCGCTGACCATCTGGGGCGTCGAGCATTATCGCACGATGCTGGCGGAGCAGCGCCGAATCTCCAAGCGCCTGATCGAGGAAGAAGACTATCGCAAAGTCCTGGTCGACGAGCTCCAGCACCGGCTGAAGAACAAACTATCGACCGTGCACGCCGTGCTGCACCAAGTGTTGCACGACGAGCCACAGGTCTGGGCCCGCGTTGACCCGCGGCTGCGCTCGCTGGCCGCGACCGACGATTTGATCTCGCGGATCGACAAGGCCGGCTGCGACATTCGTGACCTCCTGATCTCCGAGCTCGGCCCTTACGGCCACGTCCGCTTCACTCTCAACGGCGACCGGCTGTTCCTGCCACCGAAACTTGCGGTGACGCTGTCACTGATGTTTCACGAACTCGCCACCAACGCAGGCAAATACGGCGCGTTCTCCTCGCCGCGCGGATTGCTGCAGGTGTCATGGACCGTCAACGACGATCGTCTGACCGTCACGTGGGACGAAACCGAGGGACCGAGCGTCGACAATATCTCGGAGCCCGGTTTCGGCACCAAGCTGCTGAAGTCGGCGCTGTTCGCCTTCGACGGCAAGACCGAGGTCTCGTATCTGAAGACCGGGCTGCATTGCATCATGCAGTGTCGTATTCCCAAGAGCGAATAGAGCATGATGCGGTCGGGTTCAAATGTCGCAACGTGGGAGGTGTGCTCCCTCCCCCGCTTGCGGGGGAGGGTTGGGGAGAGGGTATCTCCACAATCGAGAACCCCCAAGAGGAGAGAACCCTCACCCGGCGCTCCGCGCCGACCTCTCCCGCAAGCGGGAGAGGTGCACCGACCCAGCAGCTAATCGATTCAACCCAAGCCCATCGAACGGCTCGCATCGATTCAAGCGAGAGCCAACCGCGCGCTACGCTCGCGCTTTCGCAGGCGCTGTTGACCTTCTGTTAATGACGATCGGCGGCGCACCTCGCAGCGCCACAAGTTTCTCTCAAAACACCCCCGTATTTCTGCGGACCCCTTAACCAAACCTAAGAGGGAACTGCGCATGATCGCGTGCATTGCAAAGGCGCGCTGAAACAACAAGATTCATGAATTCTATGAACGACAATGCATATAACGGCGCGAGCGAAGCCGAACTCGGATTCCTCAAGGAAATCGTTAGAATGCTGCCTGCCGGCCTGACCGTGCAGGACGCGCAAGGCAAGCTTCTCCTGGTTAACGATGTCGCGGCCGCGCAGCTCGGCATCGACGGGAGCCGTCCGTCGCCCGATCTCGCACAGCGCCGCGAGGCCTGCGAGCGCGCGCTGAGGGCCGGACAGCCGGTCACCTCCGAGGAGGCGCTCCAGGACGGCGCCGCACGCCAGGTGCTGCTGACCACCCACCGGCCGGTCCAGCTCGCCGGCCGCGAGCTCTTGATCTCGGCCTCCGCCGACATCACCGAGCAGAAGAATTTCGAGGACCAGCTGTTTCGCTCGGCCTATTTCGACGAGCTGACCGGGCTGCCTTCGCGGCGCGTGATCGAGCATCGCGCCAACAGCCTGCTGGGGCGCGATGGCGGCGGCGAGCGCTTTGCGCTCGCCTTTCTCGACGTCGACAATTTCAAGCACATCAACGACTATTACGGCCACACCGTCGGTGACGCGCTGCTGGTCGAGCTGTCGAAGCGGCTCGGCCGCGACCTGCGCGATTCCGACATGTTGTCGCGCATCTCCGGCGACGAATTCCTGCTGCTGCTCTCGCCTATCCGGAGCCAGGAGGAAGTCGCCGAATTCATGCAATCGACGCTGGAGCGGCTGACCGCGCCGTTCTTCATCGACAATTCGGAAGTCTTCGCCTCGACCTCGGTCGGCGTCAGCCTCTATCCCGACCATGGCCGCAGCTTCGAAACGCTGCGCCAGAACGCCGACATCGCGATGTACCGCATCAAGAACAACGGCAAGGGATCCGCCGCCTTTTTCGATGCCGGCATGGAGCGCGAGGCCCTGGCGCGAATGAAGATCGAGCAATCGCTGCGGCTCGCCATCCTCGACAAGCGCTTCTGCTGCGCTTTCCAGTCCAAGGTCGACATCCGTACTCAGGCCGTGATGGGCATCGAGGCGCTGGTGCGTCTGCGCGACGACGAGGGCGTGATCCAGGCGCCGGGCTCGTTCATCAACCTCGCGAGCGAGCTCGGGCTGATCGACGAGCTGACCCATCTCGTGCTGGCCGAGATCGTCAAGTCGATCGACCTGATCAACGAAACATTTGGCGCCGAAGCGACCATCAGCATCAACGTCGCCGCCAAGCAGGCCGGCAATCCCGAGTTCATGCGCAACTTCGCGCAGGCGCTGGAGGACACCGGCTTTCCGCAGCGCTTCATGATCGAGGTGACTGAAGACGCCTTCGTCGCCAAGAATCATTTCCAGACCGAGATCCTGCCGATGTTCCGCAGGCTGGGCGTCCGCATCTCCATCGACGATTTCGGCACCGGCTATTCGTCGCTGTCGGTGCTGGCCGACATCACCGCCGACGAGATCAAGATCGACCGCTCCTTCATCACCGACATCCATAAGCGCCCGCGCAGCCAGGGCATTCTGCGCGCGATCGAATCCTTGAGCGAAGCGCTCGGTATGACCGTCATCGCCGAAGGCCTCGAATCCCACGAGGAGCTCGCCTATCTCCAGGCCGCGACCAGGATCCGCTATGCGCAGGGCTATTATTTCGCCCGCCCGATCTTCCTGGAAGAGCTGAAGCTCGCCACGCCGGCCTCGAGCGAGTCCCGCGGCAGCGTCTCCGCCCGCCCGACGCAGCAGAACCGCCATGGCTATTCGCGGGCGAGCGGGTATCGGCGGTAGAGCGTCGCGCCTTCACCTTTAATTTGCAAAGCCTGAGCGACCCGACCGCTGGCTGCTCTGACTCGGGCTGCTCTTCATCGCCAGCGTCTATTTCTTCCCGACCGGCGTGGTCGGACGGCTGCGCAATGGCGGCGGCGACAAGAGCGCGGGCGCCTCGCATTAAGCTTCGATTAACGATGCAGCGCAGCGCGCCGTGCGCGCAACGTACAACCGTGGCGTGATGCTCCGCGGTTCCCGCGTGGGTGGATATCCGTATAAATCCGCAACCGGCTTAAGTCATGAGTAACCGGCTTTCCTAAGCATTGCGCCATCTGTCCGTAGTATTTCTGGTCCTCCAGGGGAGTGGGATGCGCCAGGTTTTTCGACAGATGGCAGCTGCGATGTTCTCGGCCGCGAAAGGCGGCTGGGACGCCGCCATGCGGCGCGGCCCCGTGCTGTGGCTGACACTCTCGGGCGCGTTGCTGGTCGCCGGCATCTTCGCCGTGACCGCGATGGCCGTCGGCGAGTTTCGCGAGAAGACGCTGGCCAACCGCGAGCGCGAGCTGGAAAACACCGTGCAGCTGATCGCACGGCACTTCGACCAGCAGTTTGAAGATTCCGATGTCGTCGCCGCCGAATTGATCGGGCAGATGCACCTGCCGGAGATCACCTCGCCGCAAATGTTCCGCGAGCGCATGTCGGGGCCTGAGGCCCACCGGATGCTGAGGGGCAAGATCAGCGCGGTCTCCTATCTCGGCGACATTGCGGTCTACGATGCCGACGGCAACCTGATCTCCTGGTCGCGCGCCCAGCCGCTGCCCAAGATCAACGTGTCTTCGCGCGCCTACTTCCAGACCTTCAAATCGAATCCGATGTCGGAACCGGTGCTGCTGGAATCCGTGCGCAGCTTCCTGATCAACAAATGGACCACGATCGTGGCGCGCCGGCTTAGCCTTCCGGACGGTACTTTCGTCGGCGCACTGGTCCGGCGGATCGATCCTGACAGCTATCAGCGCTATTTCGCCTCGGTCGCGCTGGCCGACGGCGCCGCCATCTCGCTGTTCGACCGCGAGGGCGTCATGCTGGCGCGCTACCCGCATGTCGAATCGATGATCGGTGCCAGCTACAAGAGCGCGCCGCTGATGCAAAAGGTGCTGACACGCGGCGGCCAGCACACGCTGCGCGTCAAGAGCCCGGTGGACGGCGAGGAGAAGCTGGGTTCGGCTGCGTCGCTCACGCATTTCCCGCTGGTCATCGTGGCCACCAACACCACATCGGCCGCGCTTGCCGACTGGCGGCAGCAGACGGGTTTCATGGTCACCACCGCGACGCTTGCGGCGGCCGTGATCGCGTTGATCCTCTTCCTGATCATCCGCTTGATCAACCGGCAGAACCGCGAGGCCCAACAGCGGCTGGAGGCGGAGCGGCTGCGGCTCGACACCGCCCTCAACAATATGTCCCAAGGGCTGATTCTGTACGACGCCGCCGGATACATCGTCACCTGCAACCGCCGCTATGCCGACATGTTCGGCCTTTCCGACGATGTCATCAAGCCCGGCTGTCACATCCACCAGGCGATGTACCATCGCAAGGAACGCAACGCGTTCAGCGGTGACGTCGAAGCGTTTTGCGCCGACGTCATGAGGGGCGTCGCCGAAGGCAAGGTCGCCACGAAAACACATCAATTGCCGAACGGCCGCGCCTTCCAGGTCATCAACACGCCGCTCGCGCAGGGCGGATGGGTCGCCACGATCGAGGAGATCACCGAGCGGCTCAATCTGGAACAGGAGCGTGACCGCAACTACACGTTCCTCCGCGAGATTATCGATCACATCCCGTCGCAGATCACGGTGAAGGATGCCCTGACACGGCAATATCTGCTGATCAACAGCACTGCTGCGGAGCAATTCGGCCAGTCGCGCGAAGCCGTCGTGGGCAAGACACCCTTGGACATCTACCCGGGCGACACCGCCCGGCAGGTCACCGAGGACGACAGCAAGGCGTTGCAGACGACCGAGGGATTGTTCAAGGACGAACATGCCTGGCCGAGCCAGACCATGGGACTGCGCTACATCACCTCGACCCGGATCGGCATCCGCGACTCCTCAGGCGAGCCGCGCTATCTCATCAATGTCGTCGAGGATGTCACCGAGCGGCGGCGCGCCCATGACAAGATCGCCCATATGGCGCACTACGACGCGCTGACCGACCTGCCGAACCGCACGCTGTTCCGCGAGCAGATCGAGCGCGAGCTGGAGAAAGTCGCCGGCGGCGAACAATTCGCGCTGCTCTATATCGACGTCGACGAGTTCAAGGGCATCAACGATTCGCTCGGCCACCATGTCGGCGACGAGCTGCTGAAGGCGATCGCGGGCCGCATCCGCGCCTGCCTCAAGCCGGGCGACCTGATCGCGCGGCTCGGCGGCGACGAGTTCGCCGTGATCCAGACCAAAATCGAATCGTCCGCCGACGTGCTGTCCTTCGTGACGCGGATCCATGAAGCGATCCGCCGCCCCTATCACTGCCTCGGCCACCAGCTCTCCACCGACGCCAGCATCGGCATCGCGCTGGCGCCGCAGGACGGCGCCGATCTCGACCAGCTCATCAAGAACGCCGACCTCGCAATGTACGGCGCCAAGGCGGAAGGGCGGCGCACCTACCGCTTCTTCGTGCCGGAGATGGATGCGAGCGCCAAGGCCCGCCTCTCCCTGGAGCAGGATCTGCGCCAGGCGCTGATCGACGGCGGATTCGAGATCCATTACCAGCCGCTGGTCAATCTGCATTCGGGCGAGGTCTCCGGCTGCGAGGCGCTGCTGCGCTGGCGCCATCCCGAGCGCGGCATGGTCTCGCCCGCTGAATTCATTCCGATCGCCGAAGACACCGGCCTGATCAACGAGCTCGGTGACTGGGTGCTGCGCACGGCCTGCAACGAGGCCGCGACCTGGCCCGCCCATGTGCGCGTCGCCGTCAACGTTTCGCCGGTGCAGCTGAAATGCGACACGCTGGCGCTGCGGATCGCGGGCGCGCTCGCCGCCTCCGGGCTCGAGCCGCGGCGGCTCGAGCTCGAAATCACCGAGGCTGTGCTGATCCGCGACGACGAGGCGGCACTCTCGATCCTGCACCAGCTTCGCTCGATCGGCGTGCGCATCGCGCTCGACGATTTCGGCACCGGCTACTCCTCGCTGAGCTATCTGAAGCGTTTCCCGTTCGACAAGATCAAGATCGACCGCTGCTTCGTCGCCGATATCGCCGACGCCAGCGGATCACCCGTGATCGTGCAGGCGGTGGTGAACATCGCCGCCGCCAGCAACATGACGACGGTTGCCGAGGGCGTCGAGACCGAAGCCCAGCGCGAGATGCTGCGCGCGCTCGGCTGCACGGAGATGCAGGGCTATCTGTTCAGCAAGCCGAAGCCGGCGGCCGAGGTGCGCGGGCTGTTCGGCCCGGGCGACGCCATGCCTGTGGCAGCGGTGGCCTGAGATGGCCAAGCTCATCAAATCTCCCGCCAAAGCCGTCGATGTGGCGGATTCCTATGCGGTGCGGCTGATGCAGCATCTGGTGGTGCCGACCTTCGTGATCGACCCGAAGCGCCGCGTCGTGATCTGGAACAGGGCGTGCGAACGGCTGACCGGCGTTGCCGCCTCCGAGGTGATCGGTACCAGCAAGCACTGGCAGGCCTTCTACGAGACCAAGCGTCCTTGCCTCGCCGATCTGGTCGCGCTCGACCGCCCCGAGCAGCTCCCGGAGTTCTATTCCGAATATGCCGCACGCGGCCATAACGGGCTCGGCTTCAGCGCGGAGAACTGGTGCGTGATGCCGAAGTTAGGCAGCCAGCTTTATCTCGCGATCGACGCGGGCCCGATCCATGACGAGGCCGGCCATCTGATCGCCGTGGTGGAGACGCTGCGCGACCTCACCGACCAGAAGCGCGCCGAGATGGCACTGAAGGAGCTCGCCACCAAGGACGGGCTGACCGGGCTGTCGAACCGCCGCTCCTTCGACCAGATGCTGATGACCGAATGGGCGCGCGCGCAGCGGACGCAGAAGCCGTTGGCGCTGCTGTTCGTGGATGTGGATCATTTCAAGTTGTTCAACGACGAGCACGGCCACCAGTCCGGCGACGAATGCCTGCGCGAGGTCGCGCGCGTCGTCAGCCGCCACGCGGTACGCCCGCTCGACCTCGCCAGCCGGTATGGCGGCGAGGAATTTGCGCTGATCCTGCCCGACATGAGCTGCGACGATGCCTGCGCCATCGCCGAGGAGATCCGCGGTGCCGTGATGGCGTTGCGGATCGCCCATGGCGCCGATGGCGCCGGCAACCACGTTACCCTCAGTGTCGGCGTCGCCAGTCACATCCCCGGCGAGGCCGACGGCGCCCCCGACCGGCTGCTGGGCGCCGCCGACCAGGCGCTCTATGCCGCCAAACGGCTCGGCCGCAACCGTGTCGTCTGCTCCGAACGGATCCTGGCCGAATTCGCAGGCCACGGCCGGGACGATGGGCCGGTTGACGGTCAGGTTCCTGGCCTCGCCCCACGCAGATCGGCCTGAAGCGCGACGGCCGCGAAAACAACCCCATGCACAGTAGACGGCGGCTGTTAAATCAATGGCTTGGCATGAGCGAAAATCCATCCGACGGTAACCCGGCTGGAACGCGTGAAATCGGGGATTTTCCCCCGCGTCGATAGACCACCTGGAATGTGCGTCGCTCGATCCGAGCCCCGGGCTTCGGAAAATCCGTTGACGCGTCGGGCAAAACACCGGCATGATGGCATCATCGCAATCCAAGGGACCGGTTGCCCACCCCTCGCCAATCGGCTACATGAGGCCTCGCTGCACCCGTAGCTCAGCTGGATAGAGCGTTGCCCTCCGAAGGCAAAGGTCACACGTTCGAATCGTGTCGGGTGCGCCATTTCATCCAACCTCAACCTCAACCTTTCGACCGGCATCGCGTGCCGTCGACGTCGTGACCACCGACGTTGCCGGCCCATCCCCCGGCGGGCCGATCAGGCAGGCGAACCGGCCCCGCCAGGTCGGCGATCGCCAGAGATCGCGCCCGAGCGCTGCCCATTCGTGAAACGCGATGACGACCGGATTGTTGGAGCGCAGCGGCTTCACGAGGCCGTAGTTGCACGGCAGGTCGTCGCGTTCGGCGACGAAGGTGCCGAACATCCGGTCGAACACGATGAAGATGCCGCCGTAGTTGCGATCGAGATACTCGGCGTTGCAGGCATGGTGCACGCGATGATGCGAGGGCGTGTTGAGCACATATTCCAGCCAGCCGAGTTTCGGGATCCACTCCGCGTGCAGCCAGAACTGGTAGAGCAGATTGATGCCGGCCGCGATGAACACCGGTCCCGGCGCGAAGCCGAGCCAGATCATCGGCACGTAGAAGATTGCGGCGCCGGTCAGCCGTCCGGTCCAGCCGAAGCGGTAGGACGCCGCGAGGTTGAACTCGTTCGAGGAATGGTGGATCGCGTGCGTCGCCCAGAACCAGCGAACGCGGTGGCTGGCGCGGTGGAACCAGTAATAGCTGAAATCCTGGGCGATCACGAGCACGAGCACGGAGAGAGTGCTGTCGAGCGGGACGGTGAACAGCCGGTGTTTCCAGGCCAGATCGACCAGCGGCTGCGCGATGCTGAGCGGCAGCAGCGTGTAGACGAGATATTGCCGGCCGAGCGCATCGGCCAGCGAGGCCCAATAGGCGCGCCAATTGTAGTCGCGGCGCATCAGCAGGGCCAGGACGATACCCTCCAGAGTCGCGATCACGATCACGGCGGGAAGGGAGAATTGCAGAACGGAAATCAATGGCTTCATGGCAACCTCGAATCCGCAGGCTCATCGCCTGCAGGCAATGGGTTGCACGGGGGCAGCGCGGCGGCGCGCCGATTCCCGGATGAGGACTGGCCGATTCCTGCAAAAGGCCAGTCAAATCAGGAAACGGCTAGGTTTCGGCCCTGCAACACCGCCAGCACGCGCCCGCCGATACTCGGACGGCGTCAGGCCGGTATGCGCCTTGAAGGCGCGATTGAAGGGCCCAATCGAGCCGAAGCCGGCGTCGAGCGCTATGGTCAGGATCGGCACTGCGGTTTGCGTGGGATCGCTCAGCGCGGCCTCGACCTCGGCCAGACGATAGCCGTTGACGAAGGCGCTGAAATTGCGATGGCCGAGCTGCCGGTTGATCAGATGGCGCAACCGGTATTCCGGAACCTCGAGCTTCCGTGACAATGTCGCGATGCTCAGGTCCGGCTCGCGAAAGACCTTGTCGCGATCGAGCAGGCGGCGCAATGCCGTCAGTTGCGCCTCATCGGGTTCGGCTGCTGGCACTGCTGCCGGCGGATCACGCGAAATCGCGGCCGGCTGGCCTGCCAGTGCAGGCGCGGGCACCAGCGATGGTTCGGTCGAGGCCAGCGTGCCCTGCACAGCGAACAGGAAGATCACCGCCATCAAGACGGCTGCGTTGGCGAGGCTGAGCGATGACGCCGACAAGCCACCGGGCCAGAGCCAGTCCGAGGCGATGATGAACAGGGCATAGAGCACGGTGACGACGGCATACCAGACGCGCAGCCGTCGCCGCTTCTCCACCAAATCGGCCGCACGCCCCGACAGCACATACCACAGGCCAAGCAGCAGAAGCGACACGGACAAAGCGGTGCGCGCCACATCGACGGAGATCGGATGCCTCGACATGTCGATCCATGCAAGCCCCATCAAGGCGAGCCCGCCGAGCAAATGGTACCAGCGCAGGCGAAATTCATCGACGAAGATCGCGCTCACCGCAATCCAGAATGCGGCCGGCATGGCGCCGCTGACGAGATGGACCGGAATGCGCAAAGGCAGCGCCAGCGCACCGAAGCTGGATGCCGATTCGATGACATAGGCTGCGATGCTCAAATTCAGCAGCGCGGAATAGCGGCTGACGGGATTACGCCGTGCATCGCGCGCGGCAATCGCCACGCGGAAAAGAAGAATGACGACCGCTCCTCCTCGCAATGCGGCTTCCAGGGTCGACATGCGATTCAGTGGTCCGATTGAGATCGTCTTGAGGAACGGGACAGGAAAGATTATCGCATCAAGCTCATCTATTTTGTTTCTGAATATTTCTGACTGTTCAATGGCAATATTCGGCAACCAGCGCCGCCCGCGCCAACGGCTCCGCGCCAGCTCCCGTGCCTACCACCGCCCGACCGGGCAAAATCCAACCGCCCAAGGTGAAATCAGGACTGTGAACTCAGGACTGCGAACCCAGGACTGGATGTGACTTCGGCAAAATCAGCCCGAGTCCACCAAAAGCACGGAAAGCAACCATGACCTCGATTTCGGCGCTCTCCACTCATCACCACCAGCACGCATCACCGTCGCAGCGACTGCAAGACGAGCTGCAATCGCAAGTCAGTTCCGGCACGATCAGTGCGTCCGATCAGTCGGCGCTATCCTCCGCGCTCAACGATATCGACTCCTCGCTGCAATCGGACGGGACAAGCGATCAATCCAGCGGCAGCGGACCTGACGGCATCAAGTCGAAGATCGATGATCTGATCCAGCAGGAAGTGTCGTCCGGCAAGCTCACCGACCAGCAGGCCACCGAACTGCAGGGTGTTTTCAAGTCGGCGTTCTCTCACGGACCGGGCGGACCGCCGCCGTCGGGCGGACCGCCTCCGGCCGGCGGCACCGACAGCTCGTCAACTGCCAGTTCGGTCGTCGACCTGCTTCAGCAATTCCTGCAGACGCTGCAAAGCTCGCTCACGGGTTCGACCTCGTCCAGCACGACGGACTCGGACGACACGACGTCGTCGACCACCGGCACGAACAGTTCGTCGACCGCCACGTCGACCACGGACCTGCTCGAGAAATTCCTGGAGTCGCTGAAAGCCTCGCTGGCGGATTCGACCTACAGCGGGACGGGATCGGACGGCACGTCCAATGCCTCCGATCCCTCGCTGTCCGGCGTCCTTCTCAACGACCGGATCTGAGATCAGATCCGGCCGGGGGCCGTACGCGGCCCTCGTCCTCGCGGCCTCAGTGCCTGAGATGCTCGAACACCACGATCACCCCGGTCGGTTCGGGCTCGTGCGCCATCAGGCGCGTCAGATCCGCATCGCTCCAGTCGGCAAGGCTGACGACTTCACCGGTCTGACGTTCCGCACTCGGCGACGGCGTCGGCTCGAGAACCTTCAAGCCCATCTCGTCGACGAAGAAAGTGTGTTCCCCGAACATGCTGTTGAGCTGCGGCATGGCGGGATGCTCGTCGGGCAGCACCTGGGCGCCGAGCTGGTTGACGGTCTGCTTCACCTGTTCGGATGTGAGCTTCATGAGCTGCTCCGTTCTGTCATGTCGGTTTCATGGCTTGAACCAGGGTTTGGCCGGAGCGCGTGTTCCCTGCCCCAGTGTCGCCTGGCTCAAACTCCCGAACGGGTGCTGCGCACGAATGTTCCTGCGGCATGAATTTCGTGATCGCGTGTTGCAGACGCCGCGCGGACGGCGCGAGATTGCCACACGATGTCCACGATCTGATCGATGGGCGCTAATGCTCGCTCCGGTTTTCGCCGACCGAGAGCGCGCAGATGCGTGACAGATAGGTGTAGGGCAGCCCCGTCTCCTCCGCCCAGACGTTGAACTGCGCCTGCACCTTGGCGAGATCGCCCTTCGACTTGACCTCTTCGGCGATGTCGAGCCCGGCATCGCGCAGGCAGGCGACGACGTCCTTCGAGGTGACGAAACCGTCCCAGCCGACGAAGCGCAGCAGCATCTGGCCGGTGTTGCCGCCGAGCCTGGAGCCGCGCTTGGTCAGGAGATCGAGCAGGCCGATCTCGTTGGACGGCGGCCATTTCGCCAGAAACTTGCCGAAGCTGCCGTGCTCTTTCGCGATCTCCTGCACGAAGGCGGCGTTGTCGCGCACCGACATGATCTTGGCGCCGTTGCGCACGATCCGCGCATCGCGCAGCAGGGCTTCCCAATAATCTTCTGGCTGGAAGCTGAGCTTGGCCGGCTGGAAACGCAGGAAGGCGTCTTCAAAGCCGTCCCACTTCGCATCGATCACGCTCCAGGCGAAGCCCGCGCAAAACACCCGCCTGCTCATCTCCGCAAGGATGCGGTCGTCGCCGAGTTTTGCGAGACCCTTCAGGTCGGGCTTGTCAGGCATCAGTTGGTCGAGCGCCTTGGGCCCGCCCTTGCGCTTCTCGGCACGGGCACGAATGGTCTTGAAGGAGGTCATGCGATCACCCGCGTTGAAGGCGCGCCACGACACCAGAATTCGACGATCCGGTCCAGCCCTGCGACGCATCGGCACTTGCGCGCTCGCGCGCATCGCAGCATGCTTCCGTCTTGCCGGATTGGCCGAACGAGACGGCCGCGCTGGTCCGCTTCTTGCTTCATAACAATTTGAAATTCCCTTACATTTTCATACTCGCTCCGACGGATTCGCAATGCGCTGCCTGGTCGTGGCCGACCTGCACTACTCGTTGCCGCAGCTCGACTGGCTGGTGAGCGCGGCGCCGCAATTCGACCTTGTGATCTTCGCCGGCGATGCGCTGGACATCGGATCGATGGTGGATTTCCGCGCCCAGATCGTGGTGGTGAAGAAGTACCTCGCGCTGGTCGCGGCGCAGACCAGGGTCATTCTCTGCTCCGGCAATCACGACCTCGACGAGCGCAATCCGGAGGGCGAGAAGATCTCGCGCTGGATCTCGGAGGTGCGTGAGCTCGGCATCGCCTGCGACGGCGACAATCTCACCATCGGCGATACGCTGTTCACGGTGTGCCCGTGGTGGGACGGGCCGCTGGTCAGGCAGCGCATCGCCGACCAGCTGCGCGATGCCTCGCTCGACCGTCCGCAACGATGGATCTGGGCGCATCACGCACCGCCGGCCAATTCACCGACGAGCTGGGGCGGCAAGCGGTTCTTCGGCGATGTCGAGCTGGTGCAGTGGATCATGCAGTATCAGCCGTCGATGGTGATCTCGGGCCATGTGCATCAATCTCCCTTTGTCACGGATGGCTCGTGGTTCGACCGGCTGGGCCAGACCTGGGTGTTCAATGCCGGCCTGCAGCCCGGACGACCGCCGACGCACATCGTGCTGGACCTGGATGAGAACAAGGCGTTCTGGCTGGCGGCGGGCGAAGCGCAGTGGATCGATCTCGACGCGCCGCTGAAGCGACCGGCTTCTTACATCGAGGAGCCGCCGGACTGGCTTACATCCTTGGGTCGGATTGCCGATCCGAGCCTGGCGAGACCTCGAGCGGCGGCAGGTTGATCATGCTCTGCAGCACCTCGCCGACCATTGCGAGGTGCGTGCCGTGACCGGCATATTGCCGCTTGAGATCGGCGAGATAGGTGTTGGCGGCATTGAGCCGCTGCGCCAGCATGCGCGCGATCAGCAGCGCGACCTCCGGCTCCCGCTTGAACAGCGAGGCAGCATCCTCGAATTCGTAGACGACCGCGTCGGAGCAGGCCCGCACCGTCGCCGTGTGCGGCAGCCCCAGCAACACGGACATCTCGCCCAGCACCGCACCGGGTTCGGCAATGGTGGCGACCACCATCTCACCCTTGAGCACTTCGAGCTTGCCGCTCATCAGCACATAGAGATGGCCGGAGGCGCCGCCTTCGGTCACCAGATGCGTGCCGACCGCAACCTGCCGCTCCGTCCCGCCTGTGCAATAATCCAGAACTGCGCGCATCGCCGAAAGCTCCCATCGCTGGGGATACCCTGGCGATACTAGAGCACGATCCATGCCATGCGGCAAATCAACGGGCGTCCGGCTATTACGGCAGGCGTTTTGCGAAGTGCACGGATTGCCAGTCTCCGAGGCCGGTATCCGCAAACCCCGCCTTCTTCGCAAGACCACGCATTTCGGCATTGGTTCGCGCGGTTTCGGCCGCGATCGTCTCGTGACCGAGATCGCTCGCGCGTCGCTCCATCGCTGTCATCATCTGCATGCCGACGCCCTTGCGCTGAAAGACATCGGCAACCGAGATCGCGAAATCGCCGTGTCGGGCGACCGCGTTATAGGCGTATCGCGTTTCCCCGATGATCGTGCCTTGCCCTTCATCCAGCCTGAGCTCCGCAAGCAGGGTGAATTGATCAGGACGGTTGGCCTTGGCGACGCATTCGGCCGCGAGCACAGCGACATCGGCACGCGCTCCCATGAAACGCTTGTTACGGGACGTCGCGGAAAGATCGGTGAAGTAGATCGAGAGGCGCTCGACATCGGATGCGCCGGCGGCCCTGATGCAGACTGCGCCTTCCACCTCGGTCAATTCCGCAGTCTCCACCACGGCATCCGGAAGGATCTGTGACATGCACGGCACTCTCGGCAGGTTGCGCGAACTGCACACCTAGCCGAGACCGCACACGCGCTGCTTGGACGTTTCCGCCAATCACGCGGTCGAAAACGAACAGCACGCGTCTGCGTGCCGGGCATCACACCCGAGAAAGTGAGGGCACCTCCTCAGGCATGATCGCCTGAAGGCCGCCGAAGCGTCGTTCGCGGCCGTGGAAGGAGGCGAGCGCCGTAGCGAGATCGCTCGCATCGAATTCCGGCCACATCCGCTCGGTGAAATGCAACTCGGCATAAGCGCCTTCCCAAAGCAGGAAGTCCGAGAGCCGCTTTTCGCCGGACGTGCGGATGATGAGGTCGACGTCGCGCAAGCCGGCCTCGCCGGTGACGAGCTGCGAGAACGCCTCGCGGGTGAGGCTGGTCAGTGCCGCGGCCTTGGCCGCGGCGTTGAGGATGGCGTCGCGCGCGGAATAGTCGACCGCGATGCGCAAATGCAGCGTGGTGCCGTGGGCAGTGGCCGCCTCCGCACGCGCGATGGCGGTGGCGATGCCGTCCGGCAAGCGGTCGCGACGGCCGATCACGTTGAGCCGCACGCCATTCTTCACCAGGCTCTGCACCTCATTGGCGAGATAGAAACGCAGCAGCGTCATCAGTGCTGCGACCTCCGCCTTCGGCCGGCGCCAATTGTCGGTCGAAAACGCATAGAGCGTCAGCGTGCCGATGCCCTGCTTGGGCGCGGCCTCGACGATGCGTCGGATGCTCTCGACGCCGGCCTCGTGGCCGCGCGCGCGCGACAGGCCGCGCCGCGTGGCCCATCGTCCGTTGCCGTCCATGATGATGCCGACATGAAGCTTCTCGTTGGGGGACGTGACGTCACTTTGCATCGCAAAGTCTCCGGTCAAAAAAGGGGACGATCAGGTCGGGAGAATGCCGAGGCGACCGAGCGATGGCGCCTCGCGGCCGGCGGCCTTGGCGGCGTCGCGCACGAGACGCTCGAGCACGGCGAGATAGTCGAGGAAGCGGCGGCGGCCGGTTTTGGTCAGACGGCAGGTGGTGTGCGGGCGATTGCCCTCATAGCCCTTGGTCACCTCGACGAGGCCGGCCTCCTGGAGCACGGCGAGGTGCCGGCTGAGATTGCCGTCGGTGAGGCCGCAGAGCAGCTTGAGATCGGCGAAGGCAAGCCCCTTCCGGTGCGCCATCAGCGAGGTCAGCAGCCCGAGCCTCGCCTTCTCGTGGATTACACGGTCGAGCCCTTCATAGGAGAAGGGCGCGCTGTCAGTCTTCGACATCATTCTCTCCGGACGCGACATACAGAATGGCCGCCATCACCGACTGGCCGATCACGAAAGGCAGTCCCATGGTCCATGGTGACAACATGTGAGTCCGGCTCGCCAGCACCACGACTGCAAAACCCGAGATGAAGTACCAGGCCCCGGCGAACGCCACGCTGCGCGGCAGCGAGCGGACGGAGGCGAAAATGCCGAGCGAGACCAGGATCTGCCACAGCCCCGGCAGGAGCCACAGCGTCTCGGCGGCGAATTTCCACATCACCACCGCGAGCAGGATTCCGGCGACGCCCGCGGGCAGGAACTGCTCGACCGCCTGGTGGATCATGGCGTCGGCAAGGCCCGAATGATGACGATGCGAACGGGCCCGCATCTCGATCCAGATCATCAGGCCGGACAGTGCAGCGGCGACGAACCAGCCGAAGAAGAAGCCGAGCGGCTCGCCGGTGGGATCGCCGAGCAGCCAGAATTGCAGGATCGCGGTGACGAGCGCGACCACGCCGGTCGCAGCCATCGTTGCCGGACCGTAGCCGCGGAATGCCGTACCGGCCGCAATCTGGCTGCGGATCGCCACGATGTCGGCCAGCGCCTTGTCGAGATCGCGCATCGGCAACGCCAAAACTCCGCTCCACCCAGTTCACGGACCGGCATTTGCCGGGTCACTTTGTAATGCAAAGTATACCGCACGACAAAGTAAAGGCAAGACTGAAGCCGTCCGCAAGGGACGCGATCCAATCGGACAACTGCCGGTTGCGCGACACCTCCCCGCGCAGTTAAGATGCGGCCGAGGCATTCCGGGGGGACGCTATGTGGTTAAAGTCGTTTGTCGTTGCGGCTCTGTTGCAACTGAGCCTTGCCGGACTGGCGCATGCGGCCGGGCCGTTCGGCTCCGTCAATGTCGGTAACTGGATCGGCGGTGCCTTCAGCAACGATGAAACGGGCGCCTTCTCGCATTGTGCCGCAACAACGCCGTATGCGAGCGGCGTCATCCTCGTCGTCAGCCAAAATGCCGCCGGCACATGGTCGTTGGCTTTTGCGAGTCCCAGCTACCATTTCAACAAGGGCGAGAATGCCGCGATCGACGTGACATTTGACGGGCAGGAGCAAGCGAGGCTGTACGCCACGGCGTACCAGTCCAACATGCTCACGGCCATCATGCCGCTCAATGTCGTGCGCGCGTTTCAGAAGGCGAGCCTGATGGTGGCGACGGCCGGCCGCGCCGTCCTGAACTTCGACCTGACCTCAACCGGGCCGGTGATCGCGGCCCTGGCCAATTGCGTGACCCGCGTGAAAGCCGACGGGCTCAGCAAGGCCAGCGACTTCACCAAAGGCGCGGCGAAACCGGCAACCACGGCGGACAAGCAAGGCGCGCCCCCTGCAAGCAAGCCCGGCAGAGATGCCAAGAGCAACGCCGGCTTTGGCACCGGCTTCGTGGTCAGCGCCAACGGGCACATCGTCACGAACAACCATGTGATCGACGGTTGCAGCGACCTCAAGGGTAATCTCACCGGCGAGGCCTCGATGGTGTTGCGTGTGGTCTCCAGCGACGCGAACAACGATCTCGCTCTCTTGCAGGCGCCGTCGACCGCGACATTCAAGGAGTTTGCCAGGATTCGTGACCGCCCGTTTCGCTCCGGCGATTCCGTCGTCGCGATCGGCTTTCCCTACCATGGCTTGCTCACGTCGGACTTCACCGTGACGACCGGTATCGTGAGCTCGCTCAGCGGCATGCGCAACGACACGCGCTTCCTGCAAATCAGCGCGCCCGTGCAGCCCGGCAACAGCGGCGGCCCGCTGTTCGACACCAGCGGTCAGATCGTGGGGGTGGTCACCGCAAAGATTCCCGTACTGCGCATCGCCGCCGCGACCGGCAGCATCCCGGAAAACATCAACTTCGCCATCAAGACCGGCGCGCTGCGCGACTTCCTCGACAATTCGGTGGTGCCCTATCAGACCGCCGAACCGAAGGGCGAGCTCAAGACCACCGACATCGCCGGCAATGCGCGCGCTTATACGATGCTGATCTCGTGTAACGGCACGGAGCAGGCTGACTCGAAGAAGTAGAACAGGCATCAAAATTGCTAAACCCGTCATCCTGAGGCGCGAACCACGCGGCGCAAAGCGTTGCGTGGAGAGCCTCGGAGGATGAACGGCCGAGATGCGGCCGGGCCGTCGTCCTTCGAGGCTCGCCGAAGAGGCGAGCACCTCAGGATGACGGTGATGGCGTGAGTTCGCGGCAACCGAGCGCGAAGCGCAGCCTTCCCCTCACCCGTGGCAGCACCCGCCCTTCGCCTGCGGCTCATATTGGTCGCGGAGCCGCACCCAGTCCATCGGATAGGGCAGACCCTCCTCGTGACGGCCGAGCGGGGTGAGGTCGAGATATTGATAGGCCGCGTTCATCATATCGAGGCCGCGGGCGAAGCAGGAATAGGTGTGAAAGATCTCGCCGGCCTCGTTGCGGAAGAACACGCTGATGCCGGGCAGCTCCGGCCCATAGAACGGCGTGGTGCCGAAATTATATTTTGGCACGCCCCGGTCGATCTGCTCGCGCGTGAACGAGACCTCGTAGTCATAGTTGAAGTCGTTGAGGCCTGAAGACACCCAGTCGAAGCTCCAGCCCATGCGCTGCTTGAACGCCTCGAGCTTTTCGACGGATGCCAGCGAAATCGCCACCATGGTGGTGTCGCGCGCCGCCAGATGCGGCACCAGGCGCTCGAAACCATCGGCCCAGAACGAACAGCTCTTGCAGGCGGCCTCCCAGTCGGGCGCGAACATCACGTGCTGAACCACAAGCTGCGGGCGACCCTTGAAGAGATTGCCGAGCGTGACCTTGCCGTTCGCTCCATCGAACACATAGCTCTTGTCGACCTTCACCCAGGGCAATGCGCGGCGCTCCTCGGCAAGGCGTTCGCGGGCCTGGCTCAACGTCTTCTCATGCGCCAAATGGGCTTTGCGTGCGGTGACCCATTGCTCGCGCGAGACGATCTGATGTTGCTGCATGATGTCCTCCTTGAGATCCCCTTGCGGTCAGGCGACGAAGCTGGCGAGCTTGTCGAAGAACGAGCTCCAGCCACGCTGGTGGTTGTCGCGCGCGGTTTCATCGAAGAACTGGGCGTGATGAAAAATCATCAGCGTGCCGGCGCTGTCCGGCTTCAGCGTGATCGTTACCAGCGATTCGCGCTCGGACGTCGAATGCCAGGCCCAGGTGAAGACCAGCCGCTCGTTCGGCACGACCTCACGATAGAGGCCGCCCGCCTCGAAATATTCGCCGTCCTCGCGGGTGAAGGAGATGCGGTAGCGGCCGCCGGAGCGAACATCGAGCTCGGCATTCAGCGTCGCCGGCTTCATGTTCGGCGGCCCGAACCATTGCACTAGTTGCTCGGCTTGCGTCCAGGCGGCGAAGACCTTTTCCGGCCGCGCGCGGAGCCGGCGCGTGAGCGTGAGGCTTGGACCTTCGGTTGCGCGTTCGGCGGTGTTGGCGGCTGCGTTGACCATGGTTTGTCCTCCACAAAGGCTGCAAGGCGGTCGAAACTCTCGGACCAGAATTGCGCGTAGCGATTGAGCCAGTTCATCGCCTGCTCCATCGGCTGCGCCGTGAGCCGGCAGGAGACCGTGCGTCCGGTCTTCTCGCGCACGATCAGGCCCGCATCCCAGAGCACGTCGAGATGCTTCATGATCGCCGGCAACGAGATCGAAAACGGCGCCGCCAGCTCACTCACCGACAGACTGTCCTCTTCGCCGAGACGCGCGAGCAGCGCACGCCGCGTCGGATCGGACAGCGCCGCAAAGGTACGATCGAGCGTCTCGTCCTGATACTTAACCATCAGGTTTAGTATAGACGCTAACGCCATTCCGTCAAGCGGGAAGCACGCAAGAAAAAAGCCCCGCCTTCCGGCGGGGCTCCCTGTCCGGTCATTGAGGAGATTACTACTCGACCTTGAGGCCGGCGAACTCGACGACCTTCTTCCACTTCGCGGTCTCGGCCTCGATCTCCTGGCCGAACGCCTCCGGCGTCAGCACCAGCGGATCGCCGCCGAGTTCGACGAGGCGCTTGGTCATGTCGGGCTCCTTCATGAGCGTGTTGACCTCGTTGTTGAGCTTGGCGATCATGTCCTTGGGCATGTTCTTCGGCGCACCCATGCCGAACAGCGCGCTCGCCTCGTAGCCCTTCACGGTCTCGCCGATCGCGGGAACGTCCGGCAACTGCGGCGAGCGCTGTGCCGTGGTGACGCCGAGCGCGCGAAGCGAGCCGGAGCGGATGTGCTGGATGATCGACGGCATGTTGTCGAAGATCACCTGCACCTGGCCGCCGAGCATGTCGGTGATCGCGGGCGCCGCGCCGCGATAGGGCACGTGCTGCATCTTGCAGCCGGTCAGCGCCATGAACATTTCGCCGGACAGATGCACCGAGGTGCCGTTGCCGGAGGAGGCCATATTCACCTTGCCGGGGTTGGCCTTCACATAGTCGATGAACTCGGCGACGGTTTTGGCCGGCACGTCCTTGTTGACCGTCATCACGTTCGGCACGCGCTGGAACGCGGCGATCGGCGCGATGTCGCGGACGAAGTTGAACTTGAGATTGGCGTAGAGTGTCGAGTTGATGTAGTTCGCCGGATTGACCAGCAGCACGGTGTAGCCGTCCGGCTCCGCGTTCACGACGGATTCGGTGCCGATATTGTTGCCGGCGCCCGGCTTGTTCTCTATCACGAATTGCTGGCCGAGCCGCTCCGACAGCCGCTGGCCGATCAGGCGCGCGAGGATGTCGGTGGCGCCGCCCGGTGGATAGCCGACCACGAACTTCACCGGCCGGGACGGATAGTCGGAGGCGAAGGCTTTCGACAGCGGGCTGGCTGCAAGAGGCGTGGCGGCGAGCAGGCCGAGCGCGGAACGGCGAGTGATCATCTCAAGGGTTCTCCCAGTGTTGTTCTTGAAAGTGGCTTCCGCGGCGTTGTAACAAAGCGCACCGCACGCCGAAAGTGCGCAACGAACATGGCGACGAAAGGATAAGGCATGGCGGTGAAGGTTCGGGCCCTCGATCACCTCGTGATCAACGTCGCCGACGTCGCGATGACCACTGATTGGTATCGCGAGATCCTCGGCATGGAAGTCAAGGTGTTCGACCCCGGCGGCGGCAAAGCGCCGCGGACCTCGCTTCAATTTGGTCAACAGAAGATCAACGTCCGGCCGCGCGACGCCGACAAGGTGGAGTGGTTCACCGCCGATCATCAGACCGCCGGCAGCGAGGATTTGTGCTTCCTCACCTCGGCGACGCCCGACGAGGTGGTGGCGCATTTGAAGGCACATGGCGTCGCGATCGAGGAAGGCCCGGTTCCCAAGCAGGGCGCCCGCGGCACGTTGCGCTCGGTCTATTGCCGGGATCCGGATGGCAGCCTGATCGAGATTTCGTCTTACGAGGATTAGCGCGCCAAGACGTGCTGACCGCCCCGCTCCTCCCCCAATTGCGCCCCGCGCCATCCGATGGCAGGAAGACGCAATCATCAAAAGGCAGCCGCCATCAAGATGCAGGCTGCACGGGAGGATCCATGTCACTTCAACAGACCGCAGCCGGTATCGTGAGCCCGTTCGACGGGCTCGACGTGCCGTGGCTGCTCAAGATGCGCGCCGAGATGCGCCGCGATCATCCGTTCCTGATCTGGGCGCCGTTCGAGGCGCCGGCGCGGCGCTGGAGCTATGGCGAGTTTCACCAGCGGGTCGGCGCGCTCGCGGCGGGGCTGGCGAAGCGCGGCATCAAGCCCGGCGAATACGTGCTCATTCATCTCGACAATTGCATCGAGGCGCTGCTGGCCTGGTTTGCCTGCGTCGAACTCGGCGCCATCGCTGTCACCACCAACACCCGCTCGGCGCCGGCGGAGCTCGAGTATTTTGCGGATCATTGCGGCGCGGTCGCCGCGATCACGCAGCCGGCCTACGCGGAGATCATTGCGCAGAACTGCCGCAACATTCGCTGGATGGCGGTGACCTCGCATGATGCGGGCGCAGCACCCGCGCAAGCCGTTTCGCGTGGTGATAGTTTTGAGGAGCTGTTCGCTGACAGCGCCGACCGCCCCAAGCGCGCGATCGATCCGCTCGCACCATGCAGCGTGCAGTACACATCGGGGACGACGTCGCGACCGAAGGCGGTGCTCTGGACCCACGCCAACGCGCTGTGGGGCGCCAAGATCAATGCTGCGCATGAGGATCTGCACGCCAGCGACGTGCACCAGACTTATCTGCCGCTGTTCCACACCAATGCGCTGGCCTATTCCATGCTGGCGACGCTGTGGGTCGGCGCAACCTGCGTGATCCAGCCGCGCTTCTCCGCGAGCCGGTTCTGGGGCGTCGCGCGCGAGCATGGCTCGACCTGGACCTCGACGATTCCGTTCTGCATGAAGGCGCTGCTCGAACAGGACATCCCGCGAGATCACAAATTCCGCCTGTGGGGCACCGCGATCAACGAGCCGCCGGCGTTTGCCGCGTTCGGCGTCAAGATGATCGGCTGGTGGGGCATGACCGAGACCATTACCCACGGCATTATCGGCGAGGTCGACCAGCCCAACATCCCGATGTCGATCGGCCGCGCCGCGCCGGAATATCAGATCCGCATCACCGACGATGACGGACGGCCGACCGCGGTCGGCGACACCGGCAATCTCTCGATCAAGGGCATCCCGGGCCTGTCGCTGTTCGCCGAATATCTGCATAACGAGAAAGCGACGCGCGAGAGCTTTGACGAGCACGGCTTTTTTCTCACCGGCGACCGCATCACGCGACTGGAGAACGGCTACCTCAGGTTCGGCGACCGCGCCAAGGACATGCTGAAGGTCGGCGGCGAGAACGTCGCGGCGTCCGAGATCGAGCAGGTGATCGCAATTGTCCCCGGCGTGCGCGAGGCCGCAGTGGTGGCGAAGAAGCATCCGATGCTGGACGAGGTGCCGGTGGTCTTCATCATCCCGCATGGCGGCGTCGCAGGCGCGGCGCCGGATCTTCAGGACAGCGTGATGGCGGCCTGCCGCAAGGGACTCGCCGACTTCAAGGTGCCGCGCGAGATCAGGCTCGTCGACGACATGCCGCGCTCGACGCTGGAGAAGGTGGCGAAGGCGGAGTTAAGGAAGATGGTGGAGTAGTCAAAAATCAGAACGACCCGAGCGCCACCGGCCGGAACGCCTGCAGCAGCTGCTGGTCGAGTTTGCCGCCCATGCCTTCCATCATCGTGAAGGCGCGCGAGTGGGTGAAGGGCATGCGGTAGGCGCGCTTCTCCACCAGGGCGGCGTAGATGTCGACGATGGTCGTCAGCCGCACGATATCGCTGATCTGGTTCGACGACAGATTGTTCGGATAGCCGCTGCCGTCGAGGAATTCGTGGTGATGCAGGACGACATCGAGCATCTCCGGCGGGAAGCCGCCTTGCGCGGCGAGCGCGTCATAGCCGCGGCGTGGATGCTGGCGGACCTCGGCCATCTCCTCGTCGGTGAGCTTGCCGGGCTTGTCGAGCAATGCGGACGGAACGAAGGCCTTGCCGACATCGTGCAGCAGCGCGGCACGGGTCAGCCGGCGCTGGTCGTCCTCGCGCATGCCGAGATGCTGCGCGAAGGACACCGCAAAGCCGGTGACGAACAGGCAGTGGCGATAGCTGCCGACATGATGGCAGCCGACGGTGGTGAGCCATTCGCGCAGCGAGGAATGCTTGATCGCCTTCAAAATCTTGCTCTCGGCGGCGATGACGTCGTCGAACGTCAGGGGCACGCCGAGCGGCAGCTTCTCGAACATCTTCCTCAGCACCGCATGCGCCGCCTCGACGCCGCGGTTGAGCGTCTTGCCGCGATCGGTCGCGTCATAGGTCGTCGTATCGGGGAACGCGGCGCGGATGCGCTGCAGGATCGCCTCGGGCTGCAGCGGCCGCGAGATGGTGTCGGTGGCGCCCAGCGCCCAGGCCTGCATGGTGCCGTGGTGCAGGGCATCCGCCAGCACGAACAAGCGCGGCATCGAACGATAGCCTTCGCCGCGCAGCTTGTTGCGCACCCGCTGCACGCTCTCGGGCGAGCGCAGATTGATGTCGACCACAAGGCCGGAGAGTTCGCGCGATGGCTGCTCAGGGATTTCCTGCGTCGTCACCGTCGAGACATCGCCGACCGCCTTCAAGATGCTGGCGAGTTCGGTGCTCGCATCGCTCCGGTCGGAGGCGAGCAGAAGCCGGCGTTTGGCGGCGGATTTGGCTGGCGCGTTCATGGCTTCCCCAAAAGCACGGGACTGTATTTGGCGTCAGCCTAAGCCGGATCAGGTTCTCCGGCCCTTAAGAGGCGTGCTCAACGGAACGTGCGGGAATTGCACGCAATTTTACGGATTTGCGGTCCGGCGGCGGTTCCGGCAAAACGGCGAAAACAACCCCATGCACCGTAGACCGCGAAGCCATTCTCATCGGGAAATGCCGAGAATAGCTTGACCATGACGATAATGGCCCCCATTTTCTCGTCATGGGATGCAGAGAATATGGTCTATATCCACGACAGAGCTGAATGGCCGGCGTTTCAGTGGAGCGCAGACCGGCTCGCGGCGCGGCTGGCAGAGGTCCGTCACAAGCAGGGCCGCCTGCTTGGCCGGATGGAAAGTCTCGGCTTCACCTTGAAGGCAGAAGCCTCGCTCCAGACACTCACGGAAGACGTCGTCAAATCGAGCGAGATCGAAGGTGAGATCCTCGATCGCGATCAGGTCCGGTCGTCGATAGCCCGCCGGCTCGGCATCGATATTGGCGCGCTCACGCCTGTCGAACGAAACGTCGAGGGCGTCGTCGACATGACGCTCGACGCCACCCAGAAGTTCGATCAACCCATCACCGCCGAGCGCTTGTTCGGCTGGCACGCCGCCCTGTTCCCGACAGGTCGGAGCGGCATGTTGAAAATCGTCGTTGGCGGGTGGCGCACCGAGCAGTCGGGCGCAATGCAGGTCGTCTCCGGGCCAGTCGGCCACGAGCACGTTCATTTCGAAGCACCCGCTGCCAAGCGGCTCGAGAATGAAATGAGCGCGTTCCTCGACTGGTTCAACGCCGACCGGGATTCTGATCCTGTCATCAAGGCCGCGATTGCGCATCTCTGGTTTGTGACCATTCATCCGTTCGAGGATGGCAATGGCCGCATTGCGCGCGTGATAACCGATCTCGTCCTCGCGCGTTCGGAACAGAGCGCGCAGCGCTTCTACAGCATGTCGTCCCAGATCCGCAAAGAGCGCAACGCCTATTACGACATCCTCGAAAGCACCCAGCGAGGAACGCTCGACAACACCAATTGGCTGCAATGGTTCCTCGACTGTCTCGATCGCGCTTTCGACGGCGCCGAGGCCATCATCGGAAACGTTCAGCTCAAGGCACGATTCTGGGAGCGCCATCGCGCACGTTCCCTCAATGATCGCCAGCGGTTGATGTTGAACCGCCTGCTCGACGGTTTCGAAGGCAAGCTCGCCTCTTCGAAATGGGCTCGGTTTGTCAAAGTCTCGCAAGCGACCGCTGCCCGCGACATCGAAGACCTGATCGACAAGGGCATCCTTCGAAAGGACGCCGCCGGTGGCCGCAGTACGAGCTATTCGCTGGTGCCGTAGCCTCTTCTCTGTGTCATCGCCCGGCTTGACCGGGCGATCCAGTACGCCGTGACGGCGCGGCTAGAACCGAAAAGCCGCGGCGTACTGGATGCCCCTTCGCGGGGCATGACAGCGAATACGTAGAGGCAATGTATCGCATAACAAAAATCCGCCGGAGGTGGCCCTCCGGCGGATCATCTTGTTCAGCAATTGCAGCCCGGCCTTACGCCTTCATCGCCCCCTTCACGGCTTCCGCCGTGATCGGCAGCGCCCGGACGCGGGCGCCGGAGGCGTTGAAGATGGCGTTGCCGATGGCAGGCGCCACCACCGTCACCGCGGGCTCGCCGACACCGGTGGCCTTTTCGCCATTGGCGATCACGGCGACTGCGACCTCGGGCATCTGGCTCATCCGCAAGGGCGTGTAGCCATCGAAATTGGTCTGTTCGATGCCACCGTCCTTCAGCGTCGCCTTTTCGTACATCGCCAGCGACAGGCCCCACAGCGCCGCGCCCTCGACCTGGGCACGGATGTTGTCGGGATGCACCTGCGTGCCGACATCGGTTGCGACCGTGAGCTTCTTCACGGTCACTTCGCCTGATGGCGCGACGGCAACGTGCGCGACGCAAGCGGTCCAGCTTGCGGTCGCACGTTCCTGCGACGACACGCAGGCCACGCCCATGCCTTCTCCCTTCGGGAGTTTCTTGGTGCCGTAGCCGGCGAGGCCCATGGCGGCGAGCAACGTGTTGCGCAGCCGCTGCGCGCCGCCTTCGTTCTTGCCGGCGCCATCGAGCAGCGAGATGCGGTATTGCGCCGGGTCCTTGCCGGCCGCGACCGCGATCTCGTCGATCATGCTTTCGACCGCCCAGAAGGTCCAGCCCGGTGCCACCGAACGGAGCTGACCGGACGGGGTGGCGTTGTGCGCCATCTCGTTCTTGATCGCCCGCACAGTATGGTTGGGCACGGTGTAGAAGAAGTCCGACCCGTTGACCGTGAAGGCGTCGAGCGGACCCTTCTTGTCGACCGAGGGCGACAGGAAGTCCGGGATACCCCAGCGCTGGGTCGGCCAGGCCGAGACCACGTCGTGGCTGAGCGCGACAAGCTTGCCGTCCCCGTCCACGCCGGCTTTCACTTTCTGGTAGGTGAGCGGACGCGAGAAATCCATCGTCATGTCGTTTTCGCGCGTGTAGATCACCTTCACCGGCTTGCCGATGGCCTTGGCCGCCTGCACCGCCGGCACCATCATGTCGGCATCGAGCCTGCGGCCGAAACCGCCGCCGAGCCACATCTGGTGCATCACGACGAATTTCGGATCGATCCCGGCTGCACCGGCCGCAATCGCGCCGGAACGCGTCGCGAACTGGTTGCCGGAATAGATGTGCAGGATGTCGCCCTTGAACTCCGCGGTGGCGTTCATCGGCTCCATCGGCGCGTGGATGTTGATGCTGGTGGTGTATTCCGCCTCCAGCACTTTTGCCGCTGTTCCGAACGCAGCCGAGGGATCGCCGTCCTTGACGAAGAACTGGCCGGAATCGTCCAGCTTCTGAAGCCGCTTGGCCTCAGCGAGCAGCGACTCGCTCGACGCCTTCGCATTCGGCCCGCCGTCATAGCTGACCTTCAACGCCGCTGCCGCCTTCTTGGCGTTGGCAAAGGTGTTGGCGACCGCAACCACCCAGCCGGTCGTGGTCTGGGTCTTGTCGTCGAGGATAACGGCCTTGATGAAGCCCGGCACCTTCTTCGCATCGCTGTCGTCGACCGATTTCACCGTGGCGCCATAGCGCACCGGCGGCGTCACCACCGCGCCATAGGCCATGCCCGGAATCATCACGTCGATGCCGTATTTGGCCGTGCCGTTGGTCTTGGAGGGGATGTCGATCTGCGGCACCGACACGCCGATCATGGAATACTGATCCGGCGTCTTCAGCTTGATCGCTTTCAAATCGTCGGGCGTGAAGGTCTTTGTCGCCTTGCCGCTCTTCACGACATCGGCGAACGACATCTGCTTTTTCGACTTCGCATGCACGATCATGGAATCGCGCACGGCGAGCTCGCCTGCCGGCACGCCCATGGACGCGGCAGCACCTTCCGTCAACGCCATGCGCCCGGCTGCACCCGCCCGGCTCATCGCGTCGAAGTTCATCATGGTCGACCAGCTGCCGCCGGTGATCTGCGCCCCCAGCACGGGGTCGTTGAACTTCGGATCGTTGGAGGCGAGGTTGACCCGCATGTCGCTCCACTTCGCGCCCAGTTCCTCGCAGACGATCTGCGCCATGGTGGAGGCGATGTGCTGGCCCATGTCGGCCTTGCCGCAGGTCACGGTGACGAGGCCATCGGGCGAGATCGCGTACCAGACGCTCGGCTCGAAATTGGCGGGAGCCGCAGCCAGCGCTTCGCTGACACCGGGCACGCCGGCATAGCCGAGCACGAGGCCGGTGGCGGCGGTGCCGACCAGGAAGGAGCGGCGGCTGAGATCTGTCGTCTCGGGTGTGATTTTTTTCACGTGCTGATTCATGTGGGCCTCCGGTCGTTGCCGGCGGCGGATGCGGTGCGCATCTCGGTGGCGGCGCGCATGATTGCCTTCTGGATCCGCGAATAGGTCATGCAACGGCAGAGATTGCCGTCCATATGGGCCACGACCTCTTCCTTGGTCGGATTGGAATTCTTCGCCAGCAGCGAAGCCGCCTGCATGATCTGCCCGGATTGGCAGTAGCCGCATTGCGGCACCTGCTCGGCAATCCACGCCTTCTGCAGGGGATGATCACCCTTGGCGGAGAGGCCTTCGATGGTGGTGATCTTCTTGCCGGCGACATCGCCGACCATGGTCTGGCACGAGCGCACGGCTTCGCCGTTGACGTGCACGGTGCAGGCACCGCACAGGCCGGCACCGCAGCCGAATTTCGTGCCGGTCATCTGCAATTGTTCGCGGATGGCCCAAAGGAGCGGCGTGTCGTTTGCCGCATCCACGGACATACTCCGCCCGTTGATGGTGAGCGTTGGCATAGGCGTCTTCCCCTGCCGGTGCATGAAGCCGCTTACGGCGGCAACTTGTGTAGCGGACGCCCACCGGGTCGGCGGCCGCCTTGCACGCAAGAATGATCGGGTTCGCGCGCGGAGGCAAATGCAATTTGGAATCGATCGAAACTGATTGTTGTGCGTTGCGACAACGGCGCGGGCGCTAGCGACTGGACACAACAAGCAGAATGTTGGGCAGGCATGTCAATGCGGCGAGGTAGTTTCTTCGAGGTAACTCGGCGGGCTAAGGTGCAGCCACTTGCGCGGACGTCCCTTCTCCCTTTGCGGGAGAAGGTGGCATAGGCCGCCTTCGGCGGCCGTTCTAAAAGAGACGCCGAAGCTCCGCTTCGGCTACGGCGCCGGATGAGGGGTATCTCTCCACTCGCAAGATCATTCGTGAGGAGAGATACCCCTCACCCGTCTCGTCGCTGCGCGACGAGCCACCCTCTCCCGCAAGGGGCGAGGGGTGCACCAGTGTCTTGGTTGGAATGAAGACGAGCAACAACAAGGGCGGAAACAATGCCGAGGATCGATCGGGACGGCGTCGGGATCTATTATGAAGTGCATGGCGACGGGCCGCCGCTGCTGCTGACCCACGGCTATTCGTCGACCTCTGCGATGTGGCACGGCCAGATCGATGCGCTCGCACGCGACCACAAGCTGATCCTGTGGGACATGCGCGGCCACGGCCAGTCCGATTATCCCGATGATCCCAAGGCCTACAGCGAAGCGCTGACGGTCGGCGACATGGCGGCGATCCTCGATGCGGTCGGCGCCAGGCGCGCCATCATCGGCGGGCTCTCGCTCGGCGGCTACATGTCGCTGGCGTTCTATCGCGCCCATCCGCAAGTCACCCGCGCGTTGCTGATCATCGACACCGGTCCGGGCTTCAAGAAAGACGATGCGCGCGAGGCCTGGAATGCGCGTGCGCTCGCCACCGCCGACAAGTTCGATCGTGAAGGCCTCGACGTGCTGAAAGCAACCACGCGCGAGCGCGCCACCGCCAGCCATCGCAACGCCAGCGGACTGGCGCTGGCCGCGCGCGGCATGCTGACCCAGCGCGACGCCAAAGTGATGGAGCTGCTGCCCGACATCAAGGTGCCCAGCCTGATCGTGGTCGGTGCCGACGACACACCGTTCCTGGCGGCGTCCGACTACATGGCGGCAAAAATCCCCGACGCACAAAAAATCGTGATCCCCGCGGCCGGACACGCCGTCAACATCGACCAGCCCAAGGCTTTTGTTGACGCCGTGCTGCCTTTCCTGAAGAACTTGCCGGAATAGGCGGCGAGATGAGGATCACGGCAATGAAGCGGGCAATCCTGGCTGCGAGCGCAGCGCTTCTCTCAATGGCAGCGTCGGTGCAGGCCGAGCCGTTCGGCACGGTGCCGCTGCGCCGTCCCTTCGTCGACACCTTGTCGAACACCACGCCTTTGGCGTTCGGGATGGATGCGGAGCAGACCGCGCACGTGCTCGGACAGCCCTTGCAATATGTCAAAGGGCGCCCCGGCAACGAGATCTATCTTGCGCTTCGCGACATCGGCGGCAGTGGGCTGATCCCTTACCGCCACCGCCTGTTCCTGCAATTCCGTCATGGGCGGCTGGCAGGATGGAAGGAAGATTACGGCGAGAACTGGATGTGGGAGTAGGCAGCCACTGCTTCCCCTCATCCTGAGGAGCTTGCGAAGCAAGCGTCTCGAAGGATGAAGGCCGGGCTCTCGCATCTTGGCCTTTCATCCTTCGAGACGCGCGCAAGGGCGCGCTCCTCAGGATGAGGAGCGAAAGCGACTTTCAGATCGACAAGCAAGAAGGACAACCCACGTGGGACAAGACATCAAACTGACGGCGTCGGACAATTTCCAGCTTGGGGCCTATCGCGCCGACCCCTCAGGCGCGCCGAAGGGCGCGGTGGTGGTGATCCAGGAGATTTTTGGCGTCAATCATCACATCCGCTCGGTCTGCGACCGCCTCGCAGGCGAAGGCTATGTCGCGATCGCGCCGTCGATCTTCGACCGCTCCGCGCCGGGCTTCCAGTCGGGCTACACGCCCGATGAAATCGCGGAAGCGCGAAAATTCGTCGCCAATCCGGATTGGGACGCGATGCTGCGCGACACCCAGGCCGCGATCGATGCGGTGAAGAGCGTCGGCCCGGTCGGCATCATCGGCTTCTGCCTCGGCGGCAGCATCGCCTTTGTCGCGGCGACGCGGTTGACGGGCCTGAAGGCGGCGATCGGCTATTACGGCGGCGCCGTCGTGCGCTTTGCCGACGAGAAGCCGAAGGTGCCGACGCAGCTGCATTTCGGCGAGAAGGATGCCGGCATTCCGCTGACCGATGTCGAGACCGTCAAGGCGAAGCGGCCCGATGTCGAGGTCTTCATCTATCCCGGCGCGCAGCACGGCTTCCATTGCGACGAGCGGCCGAGCTACGACAAGGCCAGCTCCGAGATCGCCTGGCCGCGCAGCCTGGCGTTTTTCGCGAAGCATTTGAAATAGGACGCACGACTCTCTCCTTCGTCATTCCGGGCTCGCGCTGCGCGCGCCCCGGAATGACGAAAGGATAGAGTTGGGCTGAAACCTAGAACCAGCGCTCGCCGACGAACACGGTGTCGCCGGGGCTGACGGGCGTGCCGAGCGGCACGACGGCACGCATGGAGCCGCCGCCTTCCGTGTGGGTGACGGTCACCACGTCGCGCTTGGCGCGCGGCGAGAAGCCGCCGGCGATCGCGACTGCGCTTTCGACGGTCATGTTCGGCACGTAAGGATATTGGCCGGGGGCTGCGACTTCGCCGAGGATGAAGAACGGGCGGTAGGACTCGATCTCCACGGCGACAGACGGCTCGCGGATATAGCCGTTGCGCAGACGCGCGGCGATTTCGCCGGCGAGCCCTGCGGTGGTGCGGCCGCGCGCCGGCACCGCGCCGATCAGCGGCATGGTGATGGAGCCGCCGGCATCGATGGCGTAGCTGTTGGTGAGACCTTCCTGGCCGTAGACCACGACGCGCAGCTTGTCGCCGGCATCGAGGTGATAGGAGGCGTCGTAGCGCACGGGTGCGGCCATCATCGGCGCGGCATAGGCGACCGGCATCGGCGCAGGCCCCGATGAAAAGGAATTGCTGAGCGCGGCAATGGCGCCGCCACCGTTGTTGGCAACGACGACCGGCTGCGGAGCGCTGTAGGGCTGGCCATAGGCCATGGTGTCGAGATCGGGACGGGGTTGCCCGTATACGACGGGCCCGGTGGTCTGCATGCAGCCGCCAAGGACCAGCGCGGCGGACGCTGCCAGGATCGACCATCGAAACGCGCGTGCAACCGGCACCGGAGCCATCCCTCGGAACGAGACAGCTTCAGTGATGCACCGGTTATGGTTAACAAAGGGTTGAGGGGGGCTTGGGCGCGACGATGCGTGCCGCGGATGCAGATGCGCTCCCTCTCCCGCTTGCTTGCGGGAGAGGGGTGGGGAGAGGGTGTCTCCATAACGGGACACTCCCCAAGAGGAGAGAACCCTCACCCGCATTGCATCTCCGATGCAATGCGACCTCTCCCGCAAGCAAGCGGGAGAGGTGCACCGAGTCTGCCGCAAGCTTACGTGCTCACGCCCACACCGATCGGACACGACACGCCGGTGCCACCCAAGCCGCAATAGCCGGCGGGATTCTTTGCCAGATATTGCTGATGATAGTCCTCGGCGAAATAGAATGCGCCGGCCGGCGCGATCTCGGTGGTGATGGCACCGAGACGCTTCGCGCTGAGCGCCTTCTGATAGAGCGCCTTCGACTCGTCGGCCGCTTTCTTCTGTGCGTCGGAGGTCGTGTAGATCGCGCTTCGATACTGCGTGCCGGCATCGTTGCCCTGGCGCATGCCCTGCGTCGGGTTGTGGTTCTCCCAGAACGTCTTCAGGAGCTTCTCGTAAGAGATTTTCTTCGGATCGAATACGACCAGCACCACTTCGGTGTGGCCGGTGCGTCCTGAACAGGTCTCTTCATAGGTCGGGTTCGGCGTGTGACCGCCGGCATAGCCGACAGCGGTCGCATGGATGCCGTCGCCGAGCTCCCAGAATTTGCGCTCGGCGCCCCAGAAGCAGCCGAGCCCGAACACGGCCTGCTCGAGGCCTGCGGGATAAGGCGGTGCGAGCTTGGCGCCGTTGACGAAATGGGTGCTCGCAGTCGGAATCGGTTGCGCACGACCGGGCAGCGCGTCAGCTGCGCTCGGCAGTGCGGTGGTCTTGCGCATGAACAGCATGATCGGATCTCCGAAAAAACGAGCTGTCGCGCGCCCGAGCCAGATGCTCAGGCGGCGTGCTCGCGATCGAGTGGGAATATAGGTCTTTACGCGGGAAGCGGCAGTCTTGTTACGCCGCCCCTCGTTCGCGGCTCAATCCCGGCGGGAATTGAAAGATCAATCCCGGCGGGAATTGAAAGATCAATCCCGGGAATAGCCGATCAGCGGCTTGCGCGGGCGGAACAGGATCATCAGCAAAATGCCGAGGAGGCCGAGGACGGCGAAAACCGGCTGGTCCAGCACCAGGCGGATCACCGAGGTCCAGAGCCAGGGCGCCTTGGCCTCGACCCAGGTCCGGAAGGCCGACTGGCTGGCCTGGTTGATATCGTTCCAGAATTGGCCGAACCGGGTGAAGCGCAGGGTCTGGTCGGCCACCCAGCGGGCGCCGTCATAGACCATGAAGAAGAACCCGCCGGCCAGCAGCAACAGCCCAATCAGTCGGAAAAAGCCGCGGATCATGCCCCACCCTCTCAGGCCATCCGATCGGAGGACCCCAATAAACGCCGTCAGCCAATAGCCGGGAGACGGCAGAAATTCAACCTCATCAGGGCGTTACGGCCCCCTTGGCACGCCCTTGGGCCTGCTTTTCCAGCCCTAAAGCGTTGACGGTGCCAAAGACCCCCTCTATAAGGGCGCCAACTGGCGGCGGGCGCAATCCTGCCGCCGCTGTTCTTTGAGCAGTTGCAGGCTCTTTTGAGCCTCAGAGATGGCCGCAAGGCTTATCGCTCATGTTCCGGGAACGGCCCAGCAACCGAACACCTTAAATCCGAGCGTCGATTCCGCGGTCAAGCTGCCGGCGCTACCCGACCAAGACGCGACCGGTACCCGCAAAGGACATTGAGACCATGGCCAACACCACCTCCGCCAAGAAAGCGACGCGCAAGATCGCCCGCCGCACCGCCGTCAACAAGTCGCGCCGCACCCAGATGCGCGGTGCCGTGCGTAACGTCGAGGAAGCCATCGCGACCGGCGATCGCGCCGCCGCCGTCAAGGCGCTGGCCAACGCCGAGCCCGCGCTGATGCGCGCCGCCCAGCGCAACATCATTCACAAGAACAACGCCAGCCGCAAAGTCTCGCGCCTCACCGCGCAGATCGCCAAGCTCGCCGCCCAGTAAGTTCGCGAAACAAGTTCGCCGACGCGAGCCGATCGTCTCATCCGATCGGGTCAAGTGAACATCGCACACGTCAATCAGCCCGGCTTCGCGCCGGGCTTTTTGTTGCCTGTCACAATTCACGCTTGCGGTCGTTGGGCGACCAATCTTGCGTTGGAAGAGTCTCGTCGTCTTCGCTATGCTGCGCCCGTAATTTTACCTGTCGGTTTTCTGCCGCTGTTTTTGCAACAGTGGAAACTTTCACCGCGGTGCGAAAAACCCCTGCGGGGCGGGCTCAGTTTGCATTCTCGCACACGCGAGTTCTGCACACCGTAGTTTCACCGGAACATATTTCGCTCCGGGGTTACCCTGTGAAACAAGACTCAAAAAACGGTGTCTCGCTAATCACTTATCGACATAGCGGCGCCAAGCATTTGGAAAATTCGCGCGCACGGCGCGTGCGTGACGCTTTTGTAAAAAATTTTTGGCGGTAGGGGAGTCGTTGTCACATGACGCGCCGCATTTTCGAATCTGTGCACGAATCCAGAAACTTGGTCTCAAGCCTGTGAACAACTCCCGCGCGGCGTTAACGCTGGTCAAGATTTTAAACGCCTCAAGTGTGAATCAATTTCATTGCGAGTCTTTCCGCTTGGTGTATTCCTTAAGTCGTTCGCGGCGCCCACGATCTTGAGACCAGCGCGGTTTTGGAAACGGGGCGAGCGTGCAAATCGGCGGCGGTGTGCACGTAGGCGACGCTTCAACAAGTGATTGTCGGATCAAAACCCACAGCAATGTGGGAACGGTAGCTCTTTGTCTAAATGTCTCCAAGCGGGATTTTCTCAATCTCGCTCGTGCCAAGCGCAAATGAGGGACGTCATGAAGCTACCTCGACACGCATGATGGCGTAGCCGAGCGGACGAACAGTGCAGACGGGCGGGACATCGGCGACCTTGGTCGCAGTTGTCTTCTAGGACACGCAGGACCTTGCCGTGAGCAATCACGGCAGGACGGGGAGGTATCATGTCTTACGGACTCAACGCGGTATTGAAACAAGTTTCCATTTCCAACGATGCCGTTCTGGATCCGTCGCACTACCAGCCCCCCGCCTGTGACGGGGCGCCGAGTACGCGCTGACCTCGCGAACACTCCATCTCTGACATCGCTGATCTGACCGCGGCGTTCGCGCCGAACGGCCAAGCTGTGCCCGACGATGGACTCGCTCGAGGTCGCGTCATTGCAGAAACCCTGCTGGCAGGAACTTTGCGTGGCGCTCACAACGCAACCTTATCTCTCAAGAAAAGTTCTCAAATGATGACGACATCGGAACAGGATCGCTGGTCACGCGTGAAGAGCCGGCTGCGCTCGAACGTCGGCGAAGACGTCTACACGAGCTGGTTTGCGCGTATGGATCTCGAAGGCGTGCAGGAGGAGAGCGTGCGTCTCTCGGTGCCGACCCGCTTCCTGAAGAGCTGGATCCAGGCCCATTATGCCGAGCGCGTGCTGTCGTGCTGGCAGGCCGAGATGCCGGAAGTGCATCGCATCGATCTCACCGTCCGCTCCGCGGTGCGCCCCGTGCTGCAGTCGAAGGAAGCGCCCGCGCCGGTCGAGACGCGCCGTGCGCCGGCGGCCGAGCTGCGTTCGACCGCGACCGCGCCGGTTTCCGCCAATCATGATGCGCTCGGCGGCTCGCCGCTCGATCCGCGCCTGACCTTTGCAAGCTTCGTCGTCGGCCGCTCCAACACGCTGGCGCACGCCGCCGCGCGTCAGGTCGCCGAAGGTCGCCGCGGCGATGCCGTGATGTTCAACCCGCTCTACATCCATGCCGGCGTTGGCCTGGGCAAGACGCATCTGCTGCAGGCGGTGACCTGGGCCGGCAATTCCGGCAACGAGCGCAAGGTGCTTTATCTCACCGCGGAGAAATTCATGTACGGCTTCGTCGCCGCGCTGAAGACGCAGACGGCGCTCGCCTTCAAGGAAGCGCTGCGCGGCATCGACGTGCTCGTCATCGACGATCTCCAGTTCCTGCAGGGCAAGTCGACGCAGGCCGAGTTCTGTCACACGCTGAACGCGCTGATCGACGCCGGTCGTCAGGTCGTGATCGCGGCCGACCGTCCGCCGTCCGATCTCGAAAGCCTCGATGACCGCGTGCGCTCGCGGCTGGCCGGCGGCCTCGTGGTCGAGATGGCCTCGCTCGGCGAAGAGCTGCGCCATGGCATTCTCAAGTCGCGCGTCGCAGCCGCCCGCGCCCACCATGCGACGTTCGAGGTGCCCGAGGAGGTGCTGACCTATCTGGCCCGCGCCATCACCCACAATGGCAGGGATCTCGAAGGCGCGATCAACCGTCTGCTGGCGCACTCGAAGCTCAACAACCGTCCGGTGACGCTGGAGATGGCGGAGCACGAGGTGCGCGACCTGATCCGGCCGCAGGAGCCGAAGCGGATCAAGATCGAGGACATCCAGCGCGTGGTGGCACGGCAATATAATGTCAGCCGCTCCGACCTCCTGTCATCGCGCCGGACCGCCAATGTGGTGCGGCCGCGCCAGGTGGCGATGTACCTCGCCAAGACGCTGACCCTGCGCTCGCTCCCCGAGATCGGCCGCCGCTTCGGTGGTCGCGACCACACCACGGTGCTGCACGCCGTGCGCAAGATCGAGGCCCTGGTGTCCAAGGACAATGCGCTGTCCGAGGAAGTCGAGTCGCTCAAGCGCCAGCTTCAGGAATAAACGCCTAGGCGTCCCCTCTCCCCACCTCCCGCCGTCCCGGCCATACCCGGGCGGCGGTCTTCGTTTGCCCGGGCGGTGCCATTATTTCTGCCTGTAAATCGTGGGGAACCAGCCCGCAATCCCTTGAAACGGATGGTTTTACGCGCCACCTTGCGCGACCCTGACGGCTTTGGTCATATCGGCTGGACAATCCGGCTTTCCGGGGTCTTCGGTGCCGCGGCGCGCTTTCCTCCGCCCGGCTTTTTCCATCTTTGGGGATCGGGCGAGTAGTGCAATGAAGGTTACGGTCGAACGCGCGCAACTCCTGAAATCGCTGGGCCATGTCCATCGCGTGGTCGAGCGCCGCAACACGATTCCGATCCTGGGCAACGTGCTGGTCCGCGCCGAGAACGCGAAATTGTCGCTGAAGGCGACCGACCTCGACCTCGAGGTGACCGAGACGCTGCCGGCGGAAACCGCGACCGCCGGCTCAACCACCGTGCCGGCGCACATGTTCTACGATATCGTGCGCAAGCTGCCGGACGGCTCGCAGATCGTGCTGGAAGCCGACGGCGACCGCGCCGTGCTGGCGATCCGCGCCGGCCGCTCCCGCTTCACGCTGCAGACCCTGCCGGAGAACGACTTCCCGGATCTCGCCGCCGGCGATTTGTCGCACTCGTTCAATCTCGCCGCCAAGGACGTCAAGCGGCTGATCGACCGCACCCAGTTCGCGATCTCGACCGAAGAGACGCGCTATTATCTCAACGGCATCTATCTGCATGCCGCCGGCACGGCGAAAGCCGCGACCCTGCGCGGCGTTGCCACCGACGGCCACCGCCTCGCCCAGCTCGATTTGGTCCAGCCCAAGGGCGCCGAGGGCATGCCCGGCGTGATCGTGCCGCGGAAAACCGTCGGCGAGGTGCAGCGCCTGATCGAGGACAGCGAGGCCGAGGTCACGATCGAGCTGTCGCAGGCAAAAATCCGCTTCACCATCGGGAATGTGGTGCTGACCTCGAAACTGATCGACGGCACTTTCCCCGATTACGGCCGCGTCATTCCGCAAGGCAACGACAAGGAGCTCGTGGTCGACAAGAAGGACTTCGAGAACGCGGTCGATCGCGTCTCGACCATCTCCAGCGAGCGCGGCCGCGCGGTGAAGCTGTCGCTGTCGCCGGGCAAGCTGGTGCTCTCGGTGACCAATCCGGATTCCGGCAGCGCCACCGAAGAGATCGAGGTCGAGTACGCCTCCGACGCGCTCGATATCGGCTTCAACTCCCGCTATCTGCTCGACATCGCCGCCCAGATCGAAGGCGACGTCGCCACGCTGAAGCTCGCCGACCCCGGCTCGCCGACCCTGGTGCAGGACAAGGACGACAAGAGCGCGCTGTATGTGCTGATGCCGATGCGGGTGTGAGGGCTACCGACGTCGCCACGCATTGACTACATCCGTCATAGACGGCGCTGCCGATGCGCGCCTGTGACAAAGACAGCATGACCCCCTCCCGCATTCATCGCCTGACGCTGACGCATTTTCGCAATTATCGGGCGGCGGGGCTCGAGACGGCGGCTGACATGGTGGCGCTGGTCGGGCCCAACGGGGCGGGCAAGACCAATTGCATCGAGGCGATCTCGTTCCTGTCGCCGGGACGGGGCTTGCGGCGCGCCACGCTGGAGGACGTCGCCGACAACCAGGGCGACGGCTCCTGGGCCGTGTCCGCGCAGGTCGAGGGCGCGCTGGGGCTTGCCACGCTCGGCACCGGCCTCGAACCGCCGCGCGCAGACAGCCCGGTCAGCCGGCGCTGCCGCATCGACCGCGAGCCGGTCAATTCGGCAGCCGCCTTCGGCGACCATATCCGCATGGTGTGGCTGACGCCGGCGATGGACGGGCTGTTCATGGGCGCTGGGTCCGATCGGCGGCGCTTCTTCGACCGCCTGGTGCTCGCAATCGACAGCGAGCATTCCAGCCGCATCAACGCGCTCGAACGTTCGCTGCGGTCGCGCAACCGCCTGCTCGAGACGCGCAATTACGACGACCATTGGTGTGATGCGATCGAGCGCGAGACCGCCGAGCTCGCGGTTGCGGTCGCCGCAACGCGCGGCCAGACCGCGGCGCGGCTCACCGGTATGCTCAACGTTCGCGCGCAACAATCCGCGTTTCCGTCGGCGCAGATCGCGCTCGACGGCTGGATGGAGAACGCACTGCTGACCGAGACCGCGACGTCGGTCGAGGACCGCTACCGCCAGATCCTGCGCGACAACCGCCCGCGCGACGCGATCGCCGGCCGCACCACCGACGGCCCGCATCTGACCGATCTCCAGGTGATCTATGCGCCGAAAAGCATGCCCGCGCGCGATGGCTCGACCGGCGAGCAGAAGGCGCTGCTGATTGGCCTCGTGCTGGCGCATGCGACGCTGGTCGCCGAGATGACCGGTATCGTGCCGCTGTTGCTGCTCGACGAGGTCGTCGCGCATCTCGATCCGAACCGCCGCGCCGCGCTGTTCGACGAGCTGCGCAAGCTCGGCGCGCAGGTCTGGCTGACCGGCGCGGACCCGGCCGCGTTTGCCGAGATCGGCGCTGGTGGCGAAGTCTTTGACGTCGAGAGCGGACGCGTTTCCGCCCGGCGATAGCGGCGGTCGTTGAACCCGGCCACTTCCCGTCGCGACTAGCTCCCTGAGGCCGCGCCGACGGTGTCGCAGCCGTTGCAATCGCGGCGATCTCACAGCGCGCGATGTCCTGAGGAGTGACCATGCGGACGGTAAGGCTCGGAGCGAACGTTCCGGCACGATGGCGAGCGTTTGTGTGCGGCCTCGCCTTCCTCGCAGGCACGGAGCTCGGAAACGCCGCTGGCACGAGAGGCCCGACGCCGCGGTGGTGGCCGCTCCTGCTCTATTGAGCCTTTTGAACCTGCCCGGCTCCCACCGCGACTAGCTGTCTGAGGCCGCGCCGACGAGGTTGCAGCCTGTCATCGCGCGAGGAGGACCCGCGCGAAATCCAGGAGCGTTGCCGATGTCGATGATCAAGCGCGGGACGCAAGTCCCGGCACGTGGGCTGTTGCTTGCCTGCGGCCTTCTGCTGATGGCGAGCCCTGCGCTCGCGGCATCGACGGACGAGGGCATCGTCGACGTGCAAACACTACCGAAGCTGCAAGGCGCCTTCGAGAACAATTCGCGCCCCGATCCGCATCGGGTGCAGTACGGCGTGCCGACCGTGGTCGCGGTCACTGCAGCAGCAGTGAAGAAGATGCTCAGCGCCGACGGCTGGGTCCCCTATGTCCGCCCGCTCGACGAGACCAACACCAACCTCGCCTTCAAGAAGGGACGACAGGGACTGTCCGTCTCTTTCACACAGGGCCTCGGCCGGCCCGATCAATCCGCGGTCTCCTACAGCCCGAACCGCATCTATTCGAATGTGCCCTTCCCCGAGGGCGCGATCGATCTCGTGTTCGACGAGACGCGGCCCTATCTCGGCTGTATCGCGCCGGCTGCGCTCGAGGCCACGCGAGATTTCTATACCAGGGACATGGCCGCGATCGGGTGGCGCAAACTCACACCCGCGACCGCCACAAGCTGGCCGAACGCCGACCTGACCGAGACCGTGCCGAACGGCGTTCGCGCGTACTACGATCATCCTGATGGCGACTCGACGGGATTTTACAAGCAGAAGCCGGTGATGCTGACACTGACCCGCCGGGACGACGGACGGACCAATGTCGACATCAGGATCGCGCCGTTCGCGCTGCCGACCAACCTCGAGGCAGAAGACATGTCCGGCCTGCCGGCACCGAAGCCATACAAGTCAGCCGGTGGCCGAGGCGACGCTCGATCGAACCGGCGCGAGTTGACGGTCGCAGCCCTGGCTGATCTGGCCGCAGTGCTCGCGTTCTATCATCGCGAATTTACGACGCGCGGCTGGACCGAGGAGGGAAATGCGCCCCTCGTCCCCGGCGACGAAGTTGCGCTGAAATTCTCCTCGCCTGAAGAGAACGGCGTACTGCACCTTGGCCGCAAATACGATTTCACCATGGTCCATTTGACCGCGCAGGTGAAGGAGAGCGTGCTCGCCGCCCGCGCCAAGGCGAAGAAAGACGCCGACGACAAGTTCATGCAGGACGCCGAAGCGATGGCGAAACAGGTCATCGCCGCCGACGAAGCCCGCCGCAAGGTGCAGGCCGCCGCGCTTTCCGATGCGCCGCTGAATGCACTCGCCGACAGCAAGACGCCAGTGCCGTTGCCTGAGAACGCGCAGGAGGTGACCTTCAACGGCGACGACGGTCGGCTCGAATTCAACGCCACCTCCAGCGTGAAGGCGCTTGCCGCGTTCTACCGGGCCTCGCTGAAGCAGGCGGGCTGGAAGGAGCAGCCTTCGGTGATCAACCAGCCGAACATGGCCGTGATGGAGTTCGCCAAGGGCGGCAAGTCGATCTCGATGACTGTGATGCAGATGGGGCCGAAGGTGAATGTCAGCGCCGACGGCTCGGGCCTCGTGATGGCCGCCGCCAAGCCTGCGTCCAGCAACAAGACGACGAGCAGCAATCCGGCTGACACGCAGGCCAATGCGTTCGGTCCGCTGGAAGCGGATCCGGAGTCTGCGTTGCCCGTCCCGAAGCAGCACAGTTCGACCTCGCTTGGCACGGCAAAACTGCCCGGCATCGAGGCGCCGTTCCGCCGCGAGCTCGAAGCCAGCGTGCCCGCCGGGCTCAGCGACGTGCTCGCATTCTATCGTGGCGAGCTGACAAAGCTCGGCTGGCAGGAGAAGCCGGACGGCGCGGTGATTAGCGCCGATCGCGTCCAGCTCGCCTTCGCTTCCCCGCAGGGACCGGCCGTGTTGAAGCTCGGCCGCGCCAATGGCGAGACGTCGGTCAATCTGGTGCAAAAGAATCCGGATGCCGCGACCAAGGCGGACATCATGCCCAAGCCCGGCCAGGCCAAGCTATTGTTCGGCAATATGGGCGCCCAGGACGCGCAGCTCACGATCAACAAGCAGACCGTCAAGGTCGCGGCCGGCGCCGGTGGCCCTCAATCGCCGAAGGCGCCGATGCTCGATCTGCCGCCGGGCAAGTACCAATACTCGCTGAAAATGCCAGGCCGCCCGGCCCGCAACGACACCATCGACATCGCTGCGGGCGACGCCTGGGGCTTGATGGTGGGGCCAACGGGCGAAGTGCTGCCTGTGCAGATGTATTGAGGCGCCACGAAGCCAGTGCGCTCCCTCTCCCGCTTGCTTGCGGGGAAGGGCTGGGGTGGGGGTGTTGCCGCAATCGAGAACCCCCACAAGAGGAGAGAACCCTCACCCGGCGCTTCACGCCGACCTCTCCCGCAAGCAAGCGGGAGAGGTGGCGGCGAGCCCGCGGCCCGCTCATTCCGCAGCAACTACAAGACGCCTCGGAACCACCCTTGGAACCACCCTCCCGTCCCCGCAAAATCCACGCCTTTCGGGAGCCAAAACAACCCCTCGAATCGGGCTTTTCGCAAGCCTCGAAATCGGCCCTCGGACGCCTTGAAAACCGGCCCAAAAACCCTATTTAGTCAAAGGGTTGCCGGGAGATACTTTGCGCTAGGCGCAATCTCTCTTTCATGGCACAAATAGCCTGCAAATCAGCGCCTTTTGCGCGGCTGATTCGGGCGACATCTCGAAGGCCTCTCATGACAGAACCTGCTCGGCAGACGCCTGCCGAAAACGAGCCCTCAAATCCAAGCGATTACGGGGCGGAATCGATCCGCGTGCTCAAGGGTCTCGATGCCGTCCGCAAGCGTCCCGGCATGTATATCGGCGACACCGATGACGGCTCGGGCCTGCACCACATGGTGTACGAGGTCGTCGACAACGCGATCGACGAAGCGCTGGCGGGACACGCCTCGCGCGTCGACGTCGTGCTCAACGCCGACAATTCCGTCACGGTGCGCGACGACGGCCGTGGCATTCCTGTCGACATCCACAAGGGCGAAGGCATCTCCGCGGCAGAGGTCATCATGACCCAGCTGCACGCCGGCGGAAAGTTCGACCAGAACTCCTACAAGGTCTCCGGCGGTCTGCACGGCGTCGGCGTCTCCGTCGTCAACGCGCTGTCGAGCAAGCTCGGCTTGCGCATCTGGCGCGACAACAAGGAGCACTACATCGAGTTCGCCCATGGCGACGCGGTGGCGCCGCTGGTGGTCGTCGGCGATGCGCCCGGCAGGCGCGGCACCGAGGTGACGTTCCAGGCCTCGACCGAGACCTTCAAGAACATCGAATATGATTTCGCGACGCTCGAGCACCGCTTGCGCGAGCTCGCCTTCCTCAATTCCGGCGTCAACATCGCCCTCTCCGACATGCGTCACGCAGTCGAAAAGCGCGAGGAGATGCACTATTCCGGCGGCGTCGAGGAATTCGTCAAATATCTCGACCGCAACAAGAAGGCGCTCGTGCCGGCGCCGATCATGGTGCGCGCGGAGCTGAACGGCATCGGTGTCGAGGCCGCATTGTGGTGGAACGACAGCTACCATGAGAACGTGCTGTGCTTCACCAACAACATCCCGCAACGCGACGGCGGCACTCATCTCGCCGGTTTCCGCGGCGCGCTGACGCGCCAGGTCAACGGCTATGCCGAGGCCAATGCGAAGAAGGAAAAGATCGCGCTGACCGGCGACGACTGCCGCGAAGGTCTCACCGCAGTGCTGTCAGTGAAAGTGCCCGATCCGAAGTTTTCGTCGCAGACCAAGGACAAGCTGGTGTCCTCGGAAGTGCGCCCCGTGGTCGAGAACGTGCTCAACGAGGCGCTCCAGGCCTGGTTCGAGGAGCACCCCGGCGAAGCCAAGATGATCGTCGGCAAGGTGATCCAGGCTGCCGCCGCGCGCGAAGCTGCGCGAAAAGCACGCGAGCTGACGCGCAAGAGCCCGCTCTCGGTGTCCTCGCTGCCCGGCAAGCTCGCCGACTGCCAGGAAAAGGATCCGGCGAAATCAGAACTCTTCATCGTCGAGGGTGACTCGGCAGGCGGCAGCGCCAAGCAGGGCCGCAACCGCGAATTCCAGGCGGTGCTGCCGCTGCGCGGCAAGATCCTCAACGTGGAACGGGTCCGCCCGGACAAAATGCTGGGCAGCGAGCAGATCGGCACGCTGATCACCGCGCTCGGCACCAGCATCGGCGACGAGTTCTCGATCGAGAAGCTCCGCTACCACAAGATCATCGTGATGACGGACGCCGACGTCGACGGCGCCCATATCCGCACGCTGCTGCTGACCTTCTTCTACCGCCAGATGCGGCAGATCATCGACGGCGGCTATCTCTATATCGCCCAGCCGCCGCTGTATAAGGTCAACCGCGGCAAGTCCGAGCAGTACCTCAAGGACGAGAGGGCGCTGGAGGATTATCTGATCGACACCGGGCTCGACGACTGCGTCTACATTCCCGGCACCGGCGGAGATCGGACCGGCCGCGACCTGCGTTCGCTGGTCGACGACGCCCGCGCCGTCCGCGGCATCCTGCGCAGCCTGCACACTCGCTACAATCGCAAGGTGATCGAGCAAGCCGCCATCACCGGCGTGCTCAACAAGGCGATCTACGGCGACCCGGAGAAAGCCGCCGCGGCCGCGCAATACATCGCCGCCCGCCTCGACACGCTCGCCGACGAGGTCGAGCGCGGCTGGGTCGGCCAATACGTCGAAGGCCAGGGCTTCCAGTTCGAGCGCACGGTGCGCGGCGTCAAGGAAGCTGCCGTCATCGACGACGCCTTCCTGGGCTCGGTCGAGGCCCGCAAGCTCGACGAGTACACGGTGAAGCTTCAGGACGTTTATGCCCGCCCCGGCAAGCTGCGCCGCAAGGACACCGAGCACATGGTCTACGGACCGGTGGATCTGTTCGAAGCCGTCACCGACGCCGGCCGCAAGGGCGTCTCGCTGCAGCGCTACAAAGGTCTGGGCGAGATGAACCCGGAGCAGCTCTGGGAAACGACGCTGGACATCAATGCGCGCTCGCTGTTGCAGGTGAAGGTCAAGGAGGTCGACGAGGCCGACGACATCTTCACCAAACTGATGGGCGACGTGGTCGAACCGCGCCGCGACTTCATCCAGGAACATTCGCTCAGCGCGACGATCGATATCTGATCTTCGAATGCCTCTACGCTAAAGCTGCCAACCTCACGCTCGCTGCAACCTCTCCCGCTTGCGGGGGGAGGTCGGCGCGCAGCGCCGGGTGGGGGCTCTCTCCTCGCTGGGATCATTCTCCGCAGATTTCGACAAACCCACCGCGGATGCACCCCCTCCCCGGCCCTCCCCCGCAAGCGGGAGAGGGAGCGCACCGCCTTCGTAGCGACCATCAAGCTCGAATTGCTACCGCGCTCAATTCCCTATAGTTTCCGCCTCCAAAGCAGCCCGCCCCACCGCAACAGGACGGAGAGAACCTAGTGGCGCCCATCCAATATATCGTCGAGGGCGGTCATCGGCTCTCGGGCTCGATCGAGCCGGCCGGCAACAAGAATTCGGCGCTACCGATCATCGCGGCCGCACTGCTCACCGAGCATCCGGTGACGCTGGAGAACGTGCCGCGCATCCGCGACACCGAGACATTGGTCGAACTGATCCGCTCGGTTGGCGCGGCGGCCGAATGGACCGCCCGCAATACGCTTCACATCCACGCCAAGAGCATCCGCGCCGCCGATCTCGATCCCGAGCTCTGCGTTCGCATCCGCGCCTCGATCCTGCTCGCAGGCCCCCTGCTGGCGCGCTGCGGCGAGGTGATGCTGCCGCCGCCCGGCGGCGACGTCATCGGCCGGCGCCGGCTCGACACCCATGTGCTCGCGCTGGAGCAGCTTGGCGCCAAGGTCACCGCGACCGACCGGCTGGAATTCCGCGCGCCAAAGCTCACCGGCGCCGACGTGTTCCTGGACGAGCCGAGCGTCACCGCGACCGAGAATGCGCTGGTTGCCGCCGTCGCGGCTGACGGCGTCACCTATTTGCGCAATGCGGCCTCCGAGCCGCATGTGCAGGACCTCGCCAATTTCCTGGTCGCGCTTGGTGCGAAGATCGAGGGCATCGGCACCAACACCATGATCGTGCATGGTCCGGCGACACTGGGGGGAGCGACCTACCGGATTCAACCGGACCATATCGAGGTCGGTTCGCTGATCGGTCTCGCCGCCGTGACGCGCTCGCCGCTGCGCATCGTACGCGCCGGCGTCGAGCATCTGCGCTCGATCCGCATGGGCTTTGAGCGGCTCGGCATCGTCTGCCGCGTCGAGGGCGACGATCTCATCGTGCCCTCGAACCAGACGCTGAAGATCCAGGACGACTTTGGCGGCCACGTGCCGAAGCTGGAGGACCAGCCCTGGCCGGCCTTCCCGGCCGACCTGATGTCGATCGCGATCGTCACCGCCACGCAGTGCGAAGGCGTGATCCTGATGTTCGAGAAGATGTTCGAGTCGCGGATGTTCTTCGTCGACAAGCTGATCGGGATGGGCGCGCGCATCGTGCTGTGCGACCCGCATCGCGCCATCATCGCAGGACCTAGCCGGCTGCACGGCGCGACGCTGAGCTCGCCCGATATCCGCGCCGGCATGGCGATGCTGCTCGCCGCCGTCTGCGCCGAGGGCACCTCCACCATCAACAACGCCGACCAGATCGAGCGTGGCTACGAGCGCATCGACGAACGGCTGAATGCGCTGGGTGCCAAGATCCGGCGCGTGCCGGAACGGAAGGGCTGAGGCTTCATTCTTCCCTTCTCCCCTTGTGGGAGGGAAAACGGGGCCATGTTTTCGTCGCGCGGCCGTGCTATTGACGCCGCCATGCTCGACACCGTCGAACCACAGCAGCAGCCGCAGGCCGGCGTGCAAAGCCATCTCGCGCAGGAGTTCGTCGAGACGTTGCGGCTGGCCGTGCCGATGATGCTGACGCAGCTCGGGCAGATCGCGATGATCACCAGCGATCTCATGCTGATCGGGAGGCTCGGCGAAGATTCGGTTGCCGCTGCGGCACTTGCGCACACCGTCTATTTCGTCAGCTTCACCTTCGGGCTTGGATTGATGGCCGCGGTCTCGCCGCTGGCCGCGCAGGCGTTCGGCGCCGGTGACATCAGGCGCATCCGGCATTCCTTGCGCGTCGGCCTCTGGGTCGCGCTGCTGATCTCACTGCCGATGATGGCGTCGCCGCTCTATGGCGAGCACATCCTGGTTGCGCTTGGACAGGCGCCGCATTCGGCGAGCCTCGCACAGCGCTATCTAAACGGCCTCGCCTGGGGCATCGCGCCGGCGCTCGGCTTCATCGCGCTGCGCAGCATGATGAGCGCGGTGAACCGGCCGCAGGCGCCGCTGTGGATCACGCTCGCAGCGATCCCGGCGAATTTCGTGCTGGTGTACTGCCTGATCCATGGCCTGTTCGGCCTGCCGGAGCTCGGCCTGTTCGGCGCGGGACTGGCGACGACACTGGTCAATCTCGGCACCTTCATCGCTGCGCTCGCCATCACGGCGTGGCGCAAGCCGTTCGCCGACTATCATGTGCTCGCGCATCTCTGGCGGATCGACTGGCCTTTGATGCATCAGCTGATCGTGATCGGCGCGCCGATCTCATTCTCTCTCCTGCTGGAATTCGGCCTGTTCTGTTCGGCATCGCTCTTGATGGGATTGATCTCGACCACCGCGCTGGCCGCGCACCAGATCGCCCTCCAGATCACGGCCGTCTTGTTCATGGTCCCGCTCGGCATCGGCATGGCCGCGACGGTGCGGGTCGGTCATGCGTTTGGCCGCAACGAGCCGGCCGGCGTCCGACGCGCGGGCCTCGTCGCAGCGGTGCTCGGGGTCGGGTTCGTCGCAGGCCTGACGGTCGGCATCATCCTCGGCCGCTATGAGCTGGGGCGGCTGTTCTTCGGAAGCGGCGAGGCCAGCGCGCCGACCGTCGATCTGACCGCAACACTTTTGCTGGTCGGCGTAACCTTCTTCATCCCCGATGCGCTGCAGACCATCATGGGCGGTGCGCTGCGCGGCATCAATGACACAAGGATGACACTGGTGTTCGCGGCGATCGGCTATTGGTGCGTCGGCTTCCCCATTGCCTGGGCGCTGGCGTTCCACGCCGGCCTCGGCGCGGTCGGCGTCTGGATCGGACTGTCGATCGGATCATTCGTTTATGCCGGCCTATTGATCTTGCGATTCCGGATGCTGACGCGCAAGATCGCGGGATGACGGGAACAGTTCGCGAAGTTGCCCCCAATGTCGACGCCGACACGGTGCTATCAGGCGCGCAGTTCATCGACGCCTTTCGTGCAGAGGTCGGCGCGACGCAATTGAGCGCTCGCGAGGCCTGCACAAGAATGGTGCTGCACGGACCACGCTGGATCGATGCGCTGACGCGCGTGCGCAACATTCTGGTGACACCGTTCGGCTTGAAAAAATCGGGCGAAGGCGCCTACGCGCCCGGCGGCCTGATCGGCCTGTTTCCGGTGGTGAGCGAGACGCCGGAGCGGCTGGTCGCCGGCTTCGACGATCATCATCTCGATTTCCGTATCGTGGTCGATGTCGCCGGCGAAGCGACGCTTCGCCACGTCACCGTGACCACTCTGGTGAAAACGAACAACTTCCTCGGCCGGACCTACCTCACGCTCATCACGCCGTTCCACAAGCTCGTAGCCCGCAGCATGATGGGGAGCATCTTGGAGCCGGCACGATGACGCTGTCCGTCGACCTGTTCTTTTCCTTTCGCAGTCCTTACAGCTATCTGGCGCTGCCGAAGACGCTGAAGCTGGTCGAAGAATACGATCTCGCGGTGAATTTGCGGCCGGTCTATCCGATCGCGGTCCGCGTACCCGGCTTCTTCAAGAAGGCCAGTCCGCAATTCGCGCGCTACATCGTGCTGGATAGCCGTCGCGTCGCCGAGCACGAGGGCATTCCGTTCCGGTTTCCGCGGCCCGACCCGATCGTGCAGGACATGACGACGCTCGAGATCGCGGCCGAGCAACCCTACATCCATCGCCTGACGCGCCTGGCTGCCATGGCGCAGCTCGACGGCCGTTCGCTCGCATTCACTGACGCGATCGCGCGCGTGCTCTGGGACGGCTCGGTTAAGGGCTGGAACGAGGGCGATCATCTCGCGCGCGCCGCCGAGAAGGCCGGCTTCGATCTCGCCGCGATGGATGCCGCCATAAGCGCCGATCCGGATCGGTATGAGCAGGTGATTACCGAGAACGAGAAGGACCACGCCGCGTCCGGCCATTGGGGCGTGCCGACTTTCGCGTTCGAGAACGAGCCGTTCTTCGGCCAGGACCGCATCGATCTCCTCGTCTGGCGCCTGCAAAGCAAGGGCCTGACGAAAAAATAGTTCACTCCGCGACCTTCACCGGCCCGTCGGCCGCGACCTCCGACCATTCGCCGACGACGCGGTCGAGATCGCAGAGATTCTGGTGCATCTGCTCCAGCGAGAAGCCCAGCGCGAAGAAGCGCTCCGCGGTGTCGCCGGGATGGCCGCGGAGCACGCCATCCTGGCGCACGGCCGCGACCGCCTCGGAATAGTGCTGAAGCGCGACATGCACGGGATGGATCGGCGGCGCGCCGCCGCCCTCGCGCAAGGCTTCAGCCGCGGATTTGAGGAAGCGCAGGATCGCAGCGCTGACTTCCGTCAGCGGGCCGGCGAGCCTGACCTGCACCTCGACCGGCAGCGGCACCACGGTGGCGCGGCCGATCATCACGACGTCGTGGCGCAGCCGCAGAATCGTGCGCAGCAGCGGTCCGGTGTCGGGGCCGCCCGACAGCCGCGCCGAACGCTCGCGCTCGGCCTCCGCTCCGATCGCATTCATGCCCACCATGGCAGTGCCGATGCCGTCCTGGATCCGGTGCAGCGCATCGTTGTCGCGGCCGCGGGTGAGGCCCGCGAGCAGCTCCGTAAAAGCCTCCGCGATCAGCTCGAGCAGTTTTGCCGCGCTGGCGCGGATTTGCCGGACCGCGCGCGACGGCAGCACCAGGAACGAGACCAAGAGCCCGGTGATGGCGCCGACCGAGACTTCGCTGACGCGGTCGATTGCCGACGCCATCGGATCGGCATGATGCATGCTCGGAAGCACGAGCACGATCACGGCCGTCACCGTTGCAGAGCTCAGGTTCGGATAGATCGACGCGACAAAGGCAAGCGGCGCCACGGCCAGCACCAGCAAACCCAACAGACCTAGTTCGCCGGAATAAGGGATCAGGATTGCGATCGCGCCACCATAGATCGCGCCGCCGATCGTGCCGAGCATGTAGTCGCGCGTCGCTTTCAGCGAGCGCCCGACGCTCATCTGGGTCACGATGATGGAGGTGAGGACGGCCCAGAGCGGCAACAACAGGTGCAGAGCGGTGGCAAGCGCATAGGCCGCGGTGGCCGCCACCGTGACCCGGATCGCCAGCCCCAATTGCGTCTTTCGCGACCAGACCCGGTCAAACAGCTGTGCTGCGAGTGCCATCATCGAATGTCCCGGTCCAATCCTCGAAGCCAGCCAAAAGCATAGCTGATGCCCGCGGCCCCAAGGCCGCTTGAAAGGCAAAATCAGCCCGCCTAATTTGCCGGCCAAAACGAGGAAACACGATGGCTCACGAAACCGCAACGCTTGCCGCCTATGTCGCCAACCTGAAATATCAGGATATTCCGGCGGAGGTGCTGGATCGCGCCAAGGTGCTGACGCTGGATTTCCTGGGCAGTGCCATCCGGGCCAGGTCCGAGGCGGAATCGACCCCGTCGATCCTGAAGATGCTGGAAGCGCTCGCGCTCGACACCAAGGGATATTCCACCGTGTTCGGCGATGCCAAGACCTGGACACCGGCGGTGGCAGCCCTGCTCAACGGGGCGCTCGGCCACTCCCTCGATTTCGACGACACGCATGCGGATTCCTCGCTGCATCCGAGCGCGCCGGTGGTTCCGGCTGCGTTTGCCGTGGGCGAGATGGTTGGCGCCTCCGGACGCGACGTGCTGACGGCGATCGTCGCGGGCTATGAGGTCTGCTGCCGGCTCGGCAACGCGCTCGACCCGACCTCGCATTATGCGCGCGGCTTCCATCCGACAGCGACGGCCGGCACCTATGGCGCGGCCGCGGCGGCCGGCAAGCTGTACGGCCTCTCCGAGACGCAGATCATCGCCGCCTTCGGTGTTGCCGGCAGCCAGGCTGCGGGCTCGTTGCAATTTCTGATGAACGGCGCCTGGAACAAACGCTACCAGGTCGGCGCTGCCGCAATGAACGGCGTGATCGCCGCGACGCTGGCGCGCAACGATTTCGTCGGCGCGACGGAATCGGTCGAAGGCAAGCACGGCCTGCTCGCCGGCTACACCGATGACGCGCATCCCGACAAGGCGGTCGCCGGGCTCGGCAAGACCTATGAGACCATGAAGATCGGCGTCAAACCGTATCCAAGCTGCCGCTACACCCATGCCGCGATCGACGCGCTGATCGCGATGCGACGCGAACACAATCTGACGCCCGACCAGGTCAAGCGCGTCGAGATCGGGCTGCACCGCAACGGCATCACGCTGACCGGCGATGCCGCGACCAAGCGGCATCCGACCTCGATCGTCGGCGGCCAGTTCTCGATGTTCTTCACCGGCGCGCTCGCGCTCGACCAGGGCTCGTTCGGCTGGGACGATTACAATCGTCTCGGAGATGCTGCGATCGACGCGTTGGCCGACAAGTTCGACGTGGTGCAGGACGACCGGCTGGAAGTCGGCCGCACTCATCCGTTCGGTGCCCGCGTCAGCATCACCACCGATGACGGCGTGCACGAGCGGCTCTATGCAGATCCCTCGGGCGAGCCGACGTCTTTCCCCGACGCGCAGGCGATGCAGCAGAAGTTCCTGACGCTGGCACGGCCGGTGCTGAACGCGCGCGCCGACAAATTCGCCGATGCCATCATGACGCTGGAGCGGTTCGACCGCGTGGCGAAGGCGACGGAGCTGGGACGGCAGTAGGGCTCTTCTCCCTCGCCCCGTTCTTACGGGGAGAGGGTTGGGGTGAGGGGCCTTTCTCCCCGGATGAGATGATCGTGAGACCTGTACCCCCTCACCCGGATCGCTGACGCGATCCGACCTCTCCCCGCAAGCGGGGAGAGGTTGAAACTAGTTCGCCCCAGCGAGCTTCCCCTTCTCGCGCGTTGTCGCCACGACGTCGCGCACCAGATCGAACACGCCATCGGCTTGCGGCGGCGCGTTCGGCGAGCGGCCGAGGCGTACGATCACCAGCCGCTCCGACGGGATCACGATCGTGTACTGCCCGATCGTGCCCTTGGCAAAGAAGGCATCGCGCGGCCAGCCGTGCTTGATTCGAAACTTCGCACCAAAGCTGTCGCCCTGGTTGGTCCAGAAGCCGGCGCCGATCCCAACCCAGGCGTTCGGCGTGGCCGTCGCGGAATAGTTCACCCAGCCCTCGGGAAGGATGCGCTTGCCGCCGGCGACGCCGTCGTCGAGATAGAGCTGGCCGAAGCGCGCCCAGTCGCGCGCGGATGCGAGCATTTCGCTGGAGCCCTCGATCGTGCCGGCACCGTCGAGCTGGAGCGTGACGTGATTCATGCCGAGCGGTGCGAACAATTCGCGGCGTGCAAAGGCAAGCGCATCTTCGGGCTTGCCGCCGGCGGCGTTGCGGATCAGGTGCGCGAGCATGAGGAAGTTACCGTCGTGATAATTCCACACCTTGCCCGGTGCGGTCGCAAGCGGCATGCTTGCGGCATAGGCGGCCATGTCGTCTTCCACGAATTTCATGGTGTTGACGGGCTCGAGCGCGGAGCCGATCCAGGCCTCCAGTGAGCTTCCGAGCGCAATGCCTGCGGTGTGACGCAGCAACTGATCGACGGTGATGGCGTGCCGCGGATCATCCGGATTTTGCCAGGCGGCAATTGGCGCGGGCCCGTCGAGCTTCAACTTGCCCTGACGTACGAGGATGCCTGTCAGCGCCGACATCACCGACTTCGTCATGGAGAAGCCGAGCAACTGCGTCTCCGGCCCGACGCCATCCGCATAGCGCTCGGCAATGACGCGGCCGGCCTTCATGACGACGATCGCGCGGGTGCGCCGATAGGGCGGCTGCGCGGGCTCGGTGAAGGCGCGATCAAGCGCGGCCGACAGTTCCTCGTTTTGCGGCGGCACGAGTCCCGGTCCGGCGATCTCAGGGAGCAACGCGGGCTGCTTGTCGTCAGGCGGCAACGCGACGTCGGCGATCCCCCGGCCGTGCTCAAGCGTGCAGCCGAGCCCCTCGCGATAGACGGCATGACTGCGGCCGATGCCGAACAGCGTCACCGTGACATCCTTGCGCGCGCGATCGACCTGAAAATCCATCGCCCAGGTCAACAGACCCACGCCCGGCATCGCGTCGGTGGTCTCGGCGAAGTTGCGCTGGGGATCCAGGCCGGAGACGAACGTCTCCGAGCAGAGCGTATCGGCGATGAAGCCGGTGGCAATCTTGGGCACGTCACGCGCCCGCGCCGCGCCGAGAGCGAGGCCGGCGCAGGCGATGGCGGTGGTGAGGAGGAAGATCTTACGGCGACGGGTCACGGGCTTTCTCCGGCTACGGGGCGAGTGCGGGAGAGCAGGCCGGATGCAGGCGATACGCGCTCGCCGGATTTGAAAAGCGACCTCGTCGAAATTGATCGCGGCTAGCCGATTCCAGAATTATTGTGCGATTTCAAAGGGCTAAAATCTAGGCCGCTTCCGCTCTGAGCCGCCGGTACTCCGTCGGCGTTACCCCGGTCACCGCCTTGAAGGCGCGGTTGAACGGGCCGAGGGACTGGAAGCCGGCATCCATCGCGATGGTGATGACAGGAACCTCGGCCTGGGTGGGATCGGCCAGCGCGGCCTTGGCTTCCTCGATCCGGTGGTTGTTCAGGAACACATTGAAGTTGCGATAGCCGAGCCGCTGGTTGATCAGCCGGCGCAGCCGGTATTCCGGAATTTTCAACCGACCCGCCAGCACACCGATGGTGATGTTTTCCTGGCGGTAGATCCGCTCGTCCGCCATCAGCCGCATCAGGGCGTCGATGAGCTTTTGATCGGCGGCGTCATCGGCCGCAGGCTGACTGAAAACAATCGGCGGTGCGGGCTCCGCCGCGGCCGGAAACAGATCCGCCCCGTCAACCCGCATCATGGCATAGACGATCGCCGCGACGGTGCAGGTGAGCGCGCCGGCATTGATGGTTTCGGCGACATCGCCGACGTGGTGCCCGGCGACGGTGATCTGGAGCACCGCGTTCAGCCCGCCATAAAGCGCGGTTGCGCAGACGATGAAGACGCGAGCGCTGCGGCGGCGCTCGACCAGGTCGGCCGGCCAGGAGGCGATCATCTGCCCGACCGCAAGCGCGATGAAACCGAGCACGATCAGATTGACCACCGTCACCGAGAACCGCACATGGCCGCTGGGTGCGATCCAGACGCAGCCTGCGAAGCTGAAGGCCGTCACCAGCGCCCAGACCCATCCGTGCCACCAGCGGAGCTGAAACTCGTCGTCGAACAGGGAGCGCGTGAACAGCCAGAACACCACGATGCTACCGGTCGACAACGCGATCAGCGGTGCATGCAGGAGCGGGATCCGCGACGTGACATCCAACGAATAGCTCATCGCATGGGCGGCCGAGCTGAGCGCGAAGGCCGCGCCGAGGCGGGCAGCCAGCACTTTGCGGAAATCCGAGACTAATGACGCCGCCAGCATCAGCAGCAGCGCGACGCTGGCGGCGCGAAAGGCGAGCTCGAGATGGGTCAACAGCATCCAGTCGGTCCGATTGCACAGCCGCGTGCCGCGAACCTAAGTCAGATCAGACATCGATTCAATTCGCCGGGTCCACGAGGCGCGCGACGTGATCCAGGCGTCGGCGGGCTTGCCGAACAGATCGATCTCGCGATCCTTCCGGGCCCCCAGACTGCGAGCCACGCCCTGCGACGGCATATTCGTGCTTTCGATACAGTGCATGATCTCCTCGATCTCGAAGCTGTCGAACGCCCACTCGATTGACGCGCTGGCGGCTTCCACCGCATAGCCTTTGCCGCGGAATTCCTTGGCGATGCCCCAGCCGACCTCGAAACCGGGCCAGCCCGGCGGCGACCACGGACCCACACGTCCGACATAACTGCCGCTCGATTTTTCCTCGACCGCGAACATGCCGAAACCGTAGAGCGCCCAGTGCCCGGAGATCACGGCCGCGTTGCGCCAGCCCCCGATCTCGGTCGTGATCGGCTTGCCGTCCGGTGCGATGAAACGGGCGGTGCCGGGATCGGACAGCATCACCGCGTTGGGCGCAATGTCGCTCGCGCGCCATGGCCTCAGGATCAGGTGTTCCGTCTCGATTCTGGGGCCGGACACCTGCAACAGCCTGGCGCCCGGCTTGAGCAGCGGAATCATCGGTCTCCTCCCGTTCCCATCATTGTTCTGCTACGATCATACCAGCAAGAAACAGGAGTCCACCATGAGCTGGCAACCCTCCAACGATCCCGTGCTCGGCGATCCCATGTCCTGCGACGCGCTCGATCTCGTCATCGTGCCGCGCACCCGCGATCTCGGCGACGGATTCGCGGTGCGGCGCGCGTTGCCGCATGGCAAGCGGCAGATGGTCGGGCCCTTTATCTTCTTCGATCACTTCGGCCCGGTGCAGTTCGTCTCCGGCAAGGGCATGGACGTGCGGCCGCATCCGCATATCGGGCTTGCCACCGTCACCTATCTCTTCGACGGCGCGATCATGCATCGCGACAGCGAGGGCAACATCCAGGAGATCCAGCCCGGCGCGATGAATCTGATGACGGCCGGCCGCGGTATCGCGCATTCCGAGCGCACGCCCGATGTGCAACGCGCATCTGGTCAGAAGATGCTGGGCCTGCAAAGCTGGATCGCGCTTCCGGCCGGGTCGGAAGAGATCGCGCCGTCGTTCCAGCATTATGGGGCCGGCGATCTGCCGATGATTTCCGAGCGCGACTTCACCGCCAAGGTGATTGCGGGCTCAGCCTTCGGCATCACCTCCCCTGTGTCGATGGTGTCGCCCTGGTTCTACACCGAGGTCATGGCGGTCGCCGGTGCGACCGTGCCGCTCGATCCTGACCACGAGGAGCGCGCGATCTACGTCGTCGACGGCGAGGTCGAGATCGCGAATGAGCGCTACGAAGGGCCGCGGCTGCTGATTTTCCGCCCCGGCGACCGCATCGCCGTGAAGGCGCTGAAAGCGACGCGGATGATGTTTCTCGGCGGCGATGCATTGGAGGGCCCGCGCCACATCTGGTGGAATTTCGTCTCCTCCAGCAAGGAGCGGATCGAGCAGGCCAAGCAGGACTGGAAAACCGGCCGCTTCGCCGCGGTTCCGCAGGAACATGAGTTCATTCCACTGCCGGAATAGGCTAATCCGGTGTCCGGCCGTGCCATCAGGCGCGGCCGGACACCCTATCTTAAAGCCTTCCGAAAGCCCTGCCGATGACCACGATGCTCTCCAGCGACCTGCCTTTGACCAAGATCGGGCGTGGCAAGGTGCGCGATATCTACGCCGTCGACGACGACCGCCTGCTGCTGCTGACCACCGACCGCATCAGCGCCTTCGACGTCGTGATGGGCGAGACCATCCCGATGAAGGGCGCGGTGCTGACGCAAGTGAGCGCGTTCTGGTTCAACAAGCTCGAAGGCGTGGTGCCGCATCACATGATCAGCGCCGATACCGACGAGATCATCGCAGCCGTGCCGGCGCTTAAAACCCACCGCTCCGAGATTCTCGGCCGCGCCATGCTGTGCCGCCGCACCACCGTATTCCCGATCGAATGCGTGATCCGCGGCTATCTCTCCGGCTCGGCCTGGAAGGAATATGCCGGCTCCGGCACGCTTGCCGGCGAAAAACTGAAGGCCGGCCTGGTCGAGAGCGAGAAGCTCGAGCCCTCGATATTCAGCCCCGCGACCAAGGCCGAGACCGGCCATGACGAGAACATTACCATCGCCACGATGCGCGAAGTCGTCGGCGACGAGGTCGCCTACACGCTCGAGAGCATGACCCGTGCGATCTACACGCTCGGCGAGGAGCTGGCGCGCGAGCAGGGCATCATCATCGCCGACACCAAGTTCGAGTTCGGCCGCGACAAGGACGGCCGCATCATCCTGATCGACGAAGTCATGACGCCGGATTCGTCGCGCTTCTGGGCCGTCGATGCCTACAAGCCAGGCCAGCCGCAGGCGAGCTTCGACAAGCAGCCCTTACGCGACTATCTCGACGTCGAGCGCCGCGCCGGCCGCTGGAACGGCGACGCCCCGCCACCGCCGTTGCCCGCGAGCGTCGTGGATGCGACCAGCAAGCGGTATCTGGAAGCGTATCGACGCGTGACGGGGACGGAGCTGAAGATTTAGGCTTCGTCATCTCCTCTCGCCCCGTCATTGCGAGGAGCTCTTGCGACGAAGCAATCCAGACTGCCGCTGTGCAAAGACTCTGGATTGCTTCGCTTCGCTCGCAATGACGTGGAGGGGACTGGCACGCCCCTCCCGACACCGCGCATACGGCAAGAATTTCGGTTTTTCTCTCAACCATATGATCGACCGTTCACACGCGGAGCGCCGCGGAACTGTCGGATACTTCATATTTGCAAGAATTCTGTTGCGCTAGGCTCACACTCGTCTACCTCTCCGGACGGGTATTTTCATGAGCGAGTTTCAGGACGTGACAGATCCGGCAATTGGCTTTGGTCCGGTCGTGGGGATCAACCCGTCCGTCAAGCGTGCGCTGAATGATATCTTGGGCGGAACTGCCGCGAGCGTGCTCACTGTCACGTTCGGGCTGTCCTATGCGCTGCTGATCTTTGCCGGCCCACTCTCGCCCTATCTCTCCTATGGCATCACGGCGACTTTCGTTAGCTCGGCGATCCTTGCCGCCGTGATCGGGCTCGGCAGCTCGCTTCCCTTTGCGATTGCCGCCCCCGACAGCTCGACCGCGGCCGTCACAGGAATTCTGGCGGCCTCGCTGGTCGAGCACATCGAATCGACCAATCTGTCGGCACCGCTGCTCTCGCCGGTCCTGATCACGCTCGGCCTGTCGACCGCGCTCACTGGCGTCGTATTGTGCGGACTGGGCCTGACGCGGCTGGGCCGCGCCATCCGTTACGTGCCCTATCCCGTGGTCGGCGGCTTCCTCGGCGCTACCGGACTTCTCATCGCCCTCGGCGCGATCCGGGTCATCACCAATACCCCGGTGCAGCTCGCGACACTGCCGCGCTTCGCCAACGGCACCACGCTGCTGGAGCTCGGCGCCGCCTGCGCCATGGCGCTGGTACTGTATCTGACCTGGCACCGCTCGCGGAATCCATTCGGTCTGCCGATCATCCTGGTCGGCGGCGTGATCACGGCACATCTGGCGTTCTGGATCTCGGGTGTCTCGCTCGACCAGGCACGTAGCATGGGCTGGACGTTTCAGCCTCCGCCGCCAGCGGCGTTCATGCTGCCCTGGCACACCGATGATCTCGCCCGCTATCCCTGGTTTGCCGTGCCGGACCTGCTCGGCAATCTCGTCGCCGTCGTCTTCGTCACCGCGTCGAGCACGCTGTTCAACACCACCGGCATCGAGGTCGCCATTCATCGCGAGGCTAATCTGGAGCGCGAGCTGAACGTCACCGGCGCGGCCAACATTCTCAGCGGCGTGCTCGGCGGCTATACCGGCTGCAGCTCGATCAGCCGCTCCGTCCTCAATTTCTCCAGCGGCGGTCGCGGACGGCTGTCCGGCCTCACCGCCTCGGCGCTGTCACTGCTGATGCTGGCGATCGCGCCCGAGCTGCTCGGCTTCATTCCAAAGTTCGTGCTCGGCGGATTGCTGCTCTATCTCGGCGCCGACCAGCTGCACAAATGGATCATCGAGTCGCGCAAGCGGCTTTCGAAGCTCGAATATCTGTCGCTGGTGGCCATCATCGTCATCATCGTGGCCTGGGGTTTCGTGCCGGGCATCCTGATCGGCGTCATCATCGGCTGCGCGACCTTTGCCTTCAGCGCGGCGCGGGTCGAATCGATCAAGTACAGTTTTGACGGCTCCGAATACCGCTCCTCGCTCGACCGCTCGCGCGACGACCAGGAGGTGCTGCTGGCCCATGGCGGCAAGATCCAGGGCCTCAACCTGCAGAGCTATCTATTCTTCGGCTCCGCCAACCGGCTCTACCAGCACGTCAAGCAATTGCTCCATGAGCGCCCGGGGTGCCGCTATCTGCTGTTCGACTTCAAGCTCGTCACCGGCATTGATTCCTCGGCCGCCTACAGTTTCGCCCAGATCAAGCGCAGCGCAGCCGATCTCGGCGTCGAGCTGATCCTGGTGCATCTGTCGGCCGCAGCCGAGAAGGTGCTGCGCTCCAGCGATTTCGTCGGTGACACCGTTACCATCATCCCCGAGCTCGATCGTGCGCTGGAATGGTGCGAGAACGAGCTGATCTCGCAGCACCAGGGCCTGGCGCAGGAAGAGGCCAGCCTGCGCGACTGGTTCACCGGCATTCTCAGCAGTGAGGACGACGCCGACGAGCTTATCCGCCGCTGCCACCGCCTCGAGGTCGAATCCGGCGAAATCATCGTGCAGGCCGGCGACCCCGCCGATTCCATGCACTTCATTCTCGACGGTCGCGTCGGCATCATGATCCCGGCCGAGGACAACCGCACCACGCGCGTGCGCAGCCTGGGGCGCTACACCACGATCGGCGAGATGGGCCTGGTGTCACAGACCCCGCGTAGCGCCACGATCCAGGCCGAGGTCGACAGCGTGCTCTACGTGCTGAACACGCACCAGTTCGACGCAATCCGGGAAGAAGACCCCGCGCTGAGCCACAAGCTGCTGACCTATTTCGTGTCGGTGATGGCGGAGCGGCTGACGTTTGCGAATCGGACGATTGCGGTGTTGCGACGGTGATGCGTAGCCCGGATGGATCGAAGCGCAATCCGGGAGTCTTTTACGCGGCATGAAGAACCCGGATTTCGCTTCGCTCCATCCGGGCTACTTTCTTTCAGAAGACCACGGAAAGCTCACATATTGGTCGCGCGAGTCGTAGCATATGTTTCCGTACATTTTCAGATAGGCATCGCGACGTGCGGGATCGTTGAACACCGCCGCGGGGTTTTCCAGATCGGCTTCATAACTGGCGATATTGCCTGAAGTCAGTGCGCTTGGAAGAATATCCATGGCTTGGGGAATGCTCTTGCCGTCGAGCCAGTCCGCCGCATGCTGGCCCATGGCGTAGCCAAACACCGAAGACGCGAGACTGACGCTGATCTTGTAAGGGCCACCCTTCTTGATTTCACTGACAGCTTCGACCTCGCCGTCGATTCCGCCGAAGAACTGATCCGGCCGCGCCTTTCCCGCCTCTCTGACAGCCTGTAGGGCGCCGAGAACGACCGTGTCAGCTCCCAGCACGACGTCGACGTCAGGATGCGCCAACAAGATCGTCTGCATCATCTTGTACCCGCCCTCCTTGTTCACCGTCGGCGGGGAAATGTCTGCGACGATTTCGACACCGGGAATGTCCTTTAGCGCGTCGCGCATCGCCGCAAAGCGAGGGGCGAGAAACTGCAGGCTGTCGTGGGTCAAAAGCACGACATTGGCCTGACCGCCGAGCTTGGTCCGGATGTAATTCGCCGCCGCGTCGCCAAGTGTCTTGCCGGTCAGGTATTGTGGCGCATTCAGCAGAGACGTCGCGGGCGGCGGCACCACGGCGCCGACATAGGCGCCTTGCCAGATCATCCGCCGCAAGGCCGGCGCCAGCGACGCGGGATCGACGGGCGCGACGACCAATCCGCCCGTTCGCGCCGAACGGAAGCCTTCGACCTGTTCGACCATCTTGTCCGCATCGTTGTTTGCAATCGAGACGGAAAAGCTCAGGCCACGATCCTTCGCGGCCATGGCAACGCCCCTGACAATCCCTTTGACGAACTCGCGCTCGTTGTCCTGGGCGAAGGCGAGAGCCTTGCTGAGTGACGGAGGAGGACTGCACTTGGCTGCGTTCCGATCGAACGGGCCGAAGACGCGAGGGACAGTGATCCCGGCTGGTCCTTCCTCAGCCCGCACGCCCGCGCTACCTGTGATGGCCGAGCATGCGATAAGGGTCGCGAGCCAATTCCGTCTGTAATAATTCATGCGGGCACGCTGTCTGTCGCGGGGTGACGGGCCAGTTCACGCGGCAAAACTATCCGAAACGTCGTGCCCTTATCCAGTTCCGAGGTCGCAGTAATATCGCCACCGAGGTTTCTCACGACAGCCCTTGCATAAGCGAGCCCGACGCCGTCTCCGGTCTGGTCCAACTTTCCAACCCGGCGAAACAGCTCGAAAATCCGGCCCAGATCCTGCTGTGCGACGCCTCGCCCGTTGTCGGCGACCTCGATCGCGACCTGGTCGTCCGGAAGCATCTTGCTGCTGACCTTGAGCCGCAGCGGGCGCTCCTTTGCGCGATACTTGACCGCATTGTCGAGGAGATTGCCGAGCACCTGCTCCAGCGAAAGCCGATCCGTTACAATCGTGGGGATATCGAGCTGCGTATCGATCCTTCCGTCCGCGTCCAAAATCTGATGCTGAATCGCGGATGTGTTCGCAAGGACCATATGCTCGAGATCGATGGCCTCTGGTCTTGGCTCGCGCCGCCCGTCCCGCGACAGCAGCAGCACGGCATTGAGGAGCATCTCCATTTTTGACGTCGACTTGCGAATATAGCTTATAGCTTCAGGCATCTCTTCGTTCGTGATTCTTTGCACCTGCTGCAGATTTGGGACGGTCACCGCCGTCCCCGATTTTTCGAGAAGTTGCGCCAATTCCTTCGCGCTGTCCGAGAGCTCTTCGGAGAAGCCGACGATGCTGATGAGCGGCGCGCGAATATCGTGCGACACCAAATGCGTGAAACGCTGCATCTCTTCGTTTGCCCGCGCGAGGGCTTCCGTACGCCGTTTGACCCGGTCCTCCAGCGACACATTGAGCGACGCGACCTCGTCGCGAGCCTGGGTCAACTCCCTGGTGTAACGCAGCAACGTCGCGGTCACGGCACCGACAACCAGCACAATCAGAAATGCAGCGACAATCGACGCAAATCGCAGGTTCGTTGCATTGGTCTTCTGCTGGGCGACACCGGACGTGAGACGGTTGTCCATAGCGCGAACGATGCCTGAGACGAAGAGGTTCACTTCATCCATCAGCGCCTTGCCGCGGTTGGTGTTCGTGATGGCAAGCGCCTCGCTGTCCTTGCGATCGTTTTTCAGCTCGATGGTCTTGTCCATCTCGGCGAATTTGTCGACGACGAGGACCCCGAGCCGCTGCAGCACCGCACCAAACTGCGGATCGTCGCCGAGATTCCGTTTCAGGCTATCGAGTTGCCTATTGGCCGACGTCTTCGCAGTGGCGTAGGGAGAGAGATAAATCTCGTTGCCGGTGAGAAGCAGCCCGCGCTGACTTGCTTCGGCTGATTGCACCGCGCTGCGAAGCTCGACAGCCGCAACGCGCACATCTCGCAGCCGGACGACTTGCTCAAAATGCTCGTTAGTCCGGTCACCGAGCCAGACGGTCATGCCAACAACCGCGAGCAGCGCCATCAGGCCCACTACAAGCAAAACCAGCGAGATCGGCACGATGAGGCGCTTGGCAATGAACATGTCGTACCAATCCAGCCAATATGCCGGGACACTGGGAAATTTACTTGGGTCACAAGACCTTAAGGGCGGTCCAACATCAAGGCCCAAGCTGAGGTTTCCGCTCGGGGGGCGGGGCCGGAACCGTGAAATTGCCGGCAGTGCGCCGGCGCCCCGTCCGTATGGCGGCCGGGGCGCTTTGATCGGACATGCTCAAGCTGAACGATCGGCCGGTTTCCCCTAGAGAGAGCGCCGCCTACACTCCCGCCATCATCACGTATTTGATCTCGACATATTCTTCCATGCCGTGACGCGAGCCTTCGCGCCCCAGGCCGCTTTCCTTGACGCCGCCGAAGGGCGCAACTTCCGTGGTGATGAGGCCAGTGTTGACGCCGACCATGCCGGATTCCAGCGCTTCGGCGACGCGCCAGACGCGGCCGAGGTCGCGCGAATAGAAGTAGGACGCCAGACCAAACGGCGAGGCGTTGCACATCGCAATCACGTCGGCTTCATCCTTGAAACGGATCACCGGCGCGAGCGGGCCAAACGTCTCTTCCTGCGCGACCAGCGAGTCCGCCTTGACGTCGGCGAGCACGGTCGGCTCGAAGAAGGAACGGCCGAGCTCGCTGCGCTTGCCGCCGGTCACGATCCTGGCGCCGCGCTTGACGGCATCGGCAATGTGACGCTCGACCTTGTCGATCGCTTTCATGTTGATCAGCGGGCCCTGCGTGACGCCGGCTTCGGTGCCGTCTCCGATCTTCATGGCCGCGACCTTCGCCGACAGCTTCTTGACGAACTCGTCGTAGATCTTGTCCTGGGCGTAGATCCGGTTGGCGCAGACGCAGGTCTGGCCCATGTTGCGGTATTTCGAGACGATCGCGCCTTCGACCGCCGCGTCGATGTCGGCATCGTCGAACACCACGAACGGCGCGTTGCCGCCGAGTTCGAGCCCGAGCCGCTTCACGCCGACGGAAGCCTGCTGATAGAGAATCTTGCCGACCGCGGTCGAGCCGGTGAAACCGACGAAGCGCACCGCCGGATGCTCGCACAGCACCTTGCCGATCGGCGGCGCGTCACCGGTGATGATGTTGAGCACCCCCTTGGGGATGCCGGCCTTCTCGGCGAGCACGGCCAGCGCCAGGGCCGACAGCGGCGTCTCGTTGGCGGGCTTCAGCACCACGGTGCAGCCCGCGGCCAGCGCCGGCGACACCTTTCGCGTGATCATGGAGTTCGGGAAATTCCACGGCGTGATGGCACCGCAGACGCCGATCGGCTGCTTGATCGCGAGCAGCCGCGCATCGGGCCGCTGCGTTGGGATGGTCTCGCCATAGACGCGGCGGGCTTCCTCGGCGAAGAACTCGATATAGGCGGCACCGATATCGACCTCGCCCAGCGCTTCCGACAGCGGCTTGCCCTGCTCGGTGGTGAGGATCAGCGCGAGGTCCTCGCGGTTGGCGGTGATGAGCTCGAACCATTTGCGCAGGATGTTGGAGCGCTGTTTGGCGGTGTGCTTGGCCCAGGCCGGGAAGGCGCGCTGGGCGGCTTCAACCGCCCTGGTGGTATCGTCCGCGCCAAGCTGCGGGACTTTTGCGATCTCGACGCCGGTGGCGGGATTGTTGACGGCAAAGACCGGTGTGCCGACCCAGGCGCCATCGATATAGCAGGCCTCCTTCAGGAGCGAGGCGTCCTTCAACCGGTCACGCAGGGTGGCGGTGGCGTGCTGGGCGCGTGCGGCGGCGGTCGGCGTCATGGCGGGACTCCCTGTAGGCGGTCGATCGGCCCGGAATATAGGGACAGACGGTGCGCAATGCACCGTCCCGCAACGCACATCTGCTGGGAGTTAAGCTGAGATCGGCGGGGTTACGCCGCGCCGCTCATATAGGTCTCGCGCCGGCCGATCATGCGCTCGGCGGCGGCCTTGGCGTCGGCCTTCGAGGAGGTGGCACAGGTCCGGTATTCGAGAGCGGGCGCGTCGGAGGCGTCGCGGCGACCGAACCAGGATTTCGAGCCGACCGGCAATAGCGCCAGCGACTGCGCCAGATTGTCGACCGCGCCGAAAGAATAGAGCGCGCCGGTGCCGGCGATGCGGACCTCGTAAATGCCTGGCGAGATCGGCGCTTCGAGATTCTCGCCCCGTCCGGGACGGGGATAGCGCTTCCATTCGCTCCAGGTCGAAATCATCTTATGTCCCCTCGCGGCCGGTTGAGCGGCCGCCAAATTTGCTTCAAGTCTTAACGTCAGCCGCCAATTGGGCCAGATGCTGAACGCCGCAACGCACAAAATGTTTCAAGTGCTTCAAACGCTCGAAACATATCGCTGAGCCCATCCATGGTCACGACGAAGTGCGGCCATCCACCGCAGATTGTGAAGATGTGTTGCAAATCAGTCGTCCCGCGCTGGGCCGGGACCGTCAAGTCACGACATCGCGACCGCAGGGCGCATATGGCCACGCTTGCCGAGCCGCGGATGCGGGAGGACAATCGGTCGCTTCCAACAATAATCAAACCGGAGGAAACGCGTATGCAAAGCAAAGCTGAGATCGACGGGATTCTGAGCAAGATGAGCGACGCCAAGGAGATTCCCGGCGTTGTTGCGATCGCCGCCAGCGGTAACGACGTGCTGTATCAGGGCGCCTTCGGCAAGCGCGATCTGTCCAAGCCGGATGCGATGACCGCCGACAGCGTGTTCTGGATCGCCTCGATGACGAAGGCGGTGACGAGTGCCGGCGCGATGCAGCTGGTCGAGCAAGGCAAGCTCTCGCTCGATGCGCCGATCGGATCGCTGCTGCCCGATCTCGCCAAGCCGCAAGTGCTGGAAGGCTTTGACGCCAAGGGCGAGCCAAAGCTACGGCCGGCGAAGAGCGCGATCACGCTGCGCCAGCTGATGACCCACACCGCGGGCTTCGCCTACAACATGTGGAACGGCGATCTCGCGATCCATCTCGAGAAGACCGGCATCCCCGCGATCACCACCTGCCAGAACGCCGCGCTGAAGACGCCGATCATGTCCGATCCCGGCACACGCTGGGAATACGGCACCAATATCGATTTCGTCGGTAAGGCCGTGGAGGCCGTCAGCGGCAAGCGTCTCGATGCTTATCTGCGCGACAATCTCTTCGCGCCACTCGGCATGTCCGACACCGGCTTCAAGATCACCGACGACATGCGCAAGCGCTTGGTCGGCATGCATGCTCGCGGCGAGGACGGCCAGCTCGCCGCGATCCCGTTCGAGCTCGAGCAGAATCCGGAATTCCACATGGGTGGCGGCGGCCTCTATTCGACCGCGGGCGATTACCTCAAGTTCACCCAGATGATCCTGAACAAGGGCCGCGGCAACGGCAACCAGGTGCTGAAGGCCGAGACGATCGCCATGATGGGACAGAACCAGATGGGCGATATCAACATGACCAAGCTCGCCACAGCGGCGCCGATCTACACCAACGACGTCGATCTCTACCCGGATCAGGTGAAGAAGTGGGGCCTCAGCTTCATGATCAACACGGCCAAGACCGCGGAAGGCCGTAGCGCCGGCAGCCTCGCCTGGGCGGGCCTCGCCAACACCTACTACTGGATCGACCCGGCACGCGACGTCACCGGCGTGATCCTGATGCAGCTGCTGCCGTTTGCCGACGCGAAATGCCTGCAGGCGTTCGCGGGATTCGAGCGCGGCGTCTACGCCGGGCTCGATGCTGGCAGCGGGAAGAAGGCGGCCTAACCCCTTAGTATGAGGCGCGCGACGTCGCGCGCCTTCGCTGCAACGGATAACCTCGTGCCCGAACGCCATCGGCTTCGGGCACGAGGCAGCAATTTTGAGGAGACGAATTTGGCGGACGCTCTTGCAGGCAAAGCCGACAGCTACGTTTGCGGCATCTCGGACACGCCGCTGCTCGGCGACACCATCGGCCGCAGTCTCGACCACGCCGTGCGGCGCTGGGGTCATCGCGAGGCGCTGGTCTCGTCCAGCCACGGCGTGCGGTGGACCTGGAGGGAATTTTCGGAACGCGTCGACGCGCTCGCTGCGGGCTTTCTCGCGCTCGGCCTGGAGCGCGGTGAGCGGATTGGTATCTGGTCACTAAACCGGCCGGAATGGACGCTGACGCAGTTCGCCGCCGCCAAGGCCGGCCTGATCCTGGTCACGATCAATCCGGCCTATCGGCTCAGCGAGTTGGAATTCGCGCTGAAGAAAGTCGGCTGCGCGGCGATCGTCACCGCGACGGCGTTCAAGACCAGCCAATACATGGAGATGCTCAACACGCTGCTGCCGGAGCTGGCGAGCGCAAAGCCTGGACAGTTGCAGGCGGCACGGCTGCCGTCGCTGCGGATGGTGATCCAGATCGGCGGACCTTCTGTGCCCGGGACGATCCCTTTCGAGGAGGTCGCGCGCATGGGTGGGCCGGCGTATCGCGAGCAGCTTGCCGCGCTCGGCGCAGCGCTTCAGTTCGACGATCCCGTCAACATCCAGTTCACCAGCGGCACCACGGGATCGCCCAAGGGCGTGACGCTGACGCATCACAACATCCTCAACAACGGCTATTTCACGGGACGCGCGATGCGCCTGACCGAACAGGATCGCATCTGCATTCCCGTGCCGCTCTACCACTGCTTCGGCATGGTGATGGGCAACCTCGCGTCCGTCACGCTCGGCACGACCATGGTCTATCCTGGCGAGGGCTTTGATCCGCTCGCGACGTTGCGCGCGATCGAGCAGGAGAAATGCACCGCGCTGTATGGCGTGCCAACCATGTTCATCGCCGAGCTCGATCATCCCGAGTTCGCGACGTTCAATCTGACATCGCTGCGCACCGGCATCATGGCCGGCGCGCCCTGCCCGATCGAGGTGATGAAGCGCGTCAACACCGAGATGAACATGCGCGAGGTCACCATCGCCTATGGCATGACCGAGACCAGTCCAGTCAGTTTCCAGAGCGCAACAGACGACCCGCTCGAGCGGCGCGTCTCCACCGTCGGGCGGATTCATCCGCATGTCGAGGTGAAAATCGTCGATCTCGAAGGCAGGATCGTCAAGCGCGGCGAACGCGGCGAGCTCTGCACCCGCGGCTACAGCGTCATGCTGGGCTATTGGGAGGAGAAGGAAAAGACCGGCGACGTGCTCGATGCCAACGGCTGGATGCACACCGGCGATCTCGCCACCATCGACGACGAGGGTTATTGCAACATCGTCGGCCGCATCAAGGACCTGGTGATCCGCGGCGGCGAAAACCTCTATCCGCGCGAGATCGAGGAATTTCTGTACCGGCACCCGAAGATCCAGGACGTGCAGATTTTCGGCGTGGCCGACACCCGCTATGGCGAGGAGCTGTGCGCCTGGATCCGCGTCAGGTCAGGCGAGACGCTGACCGCAGAGGAGGTCCGCGCCTTCTGCGATGGCCAGATCGCCCACAACAAGATCCCGCGCTACGTCGAGTTCGTCGACGAATTTCCGATGACCGTGACCGGAAAGATCCAGAAATTCGTGATGCGCGAGGCGGTCGAGCAGCGGCTGGGGTTGAAGGCGGCGAAGACGGCCTAGGTTGCTAACCCCGGCGGCCGTCATTGCGAGCGCAGCGCGCAGCGAAGCAATCCAGTGTGTCTCCGCTGAGGCAGTCTGGATTGCTTCGCTTCGCTCGCAATGACGGTTGAAAGAGGCGAGCCTTAAACCGTCAGCCCGCGCTGCTGGGCCAGCTCCTTCAGCGACACCTGCGGGCGCGCGCCGATGTGCTGGATCACTTCGGCGGCCGCAAGCGCACCGAGCTCGCCGCACTGCTTGTGCGACAGATCGCGCGAGAGGCCGTACAGGAAGCCGGCCGCGAACAGATCGCCCGCGCCGGTGGTGTCGACCAGCTGCTTGATCGGCGAGGCCGGCGCGGAGACGGCGTCCGTCGGGGTCACCACCACGCAACCCTTCTCGCTGCGGGTGACGACGCCGAGCTTGACGTCGTTGCGCAGCTGCTTGAGAGCGGTGTCGAAGTCGGAGGTCTCGTAGAGCGAACGCAGCTCGGACTCGTTGGCGAACACGATGTCGGCAGTGCCGTTGCGCATCAGCCCCAGGAATTCGTCGCGGTAGCGGCCGACGCAGAAGGAGTCCGACAGTGTCAGCGCCACTTTGCGGCCAGCCTCGTGAGCAATCTTGGAGGCCTTGAGGAAGGCTTCCTTGGCGCCCGGCGGATCCCAGAGATAGCCTTCGAGATAGACGATCTTGGCAGCCGCAATCTCGGCCGGATCGATGTCGGCGGGCGACAGATCCTGCGCGGCGCCGAGATAGGTGTTCATGGTGCGCTCGCCGTCGCCGGTCACCAGGATGTAGGAGCAGCCGGTGGCCGGGCCATCCTTCGCAGCGGGCGTGTTGAAGGCGACGCCGGCGGCGCGGATATCGTGGACGTACAGCATGCCGATCTGGTCGTCCTTGACCTTGCCGACATAAGCGGCACGCGCGCCAAGGCTGCCGATGCCGACGATGGTGTTGGCGGCCGAGCCGCCCGAGACTTCCGTCGCCGGGCCCATGTCAGCATAGATCGCGGCGGCCCGCGCCTCGTCGATCAGGGACATGCTGCCCTTGGTCATGCCGTGCTTGGCCAAAAAGGCTTCATCAGTCCGGACCAGCACGTCGAACAGCGCGTTGCCGATGCCGAGAACGTCATATTTCACGTCAGCCATTCACCTTGATCCTGTTTGCCGGATTGCGATTGCCGGAGAAATCCGCTTCCTGTCGGCCTGAAATCTGGCTCGCGGCCTATCACGACCGGGCCTCCACGGGCAAGCAACGTGAGTCTTCTTTTGACGCGATTTCTTCACGCGAACCGGGACCACTTCGCTCGAAAACGCTATGGTATTAACGTCCGATGATCCGCTCCTTCCTGACCGTTTCGACGGGAACACTGGCCTCGCGGTTGCTGGGCTTTGCGCGCGATTCCCTGATCGCGGCGCTGCTCGGCACCGGCGCCGTGGCGGATGCGTTTCTGGCCGCCTTCCAGCTCGTCAACGTGGTGCGGCGCCTGCTCAGCGAAGGAGCCTTGAATGCGGCCCTGATCCCGGCCTGGCTGCGCGTCCGTGACCGCGATGGCGAAGAGGCCGCGTCTGCCTTTGCGGGGCGCGTGCTCGGCACGGTCAGCGCGGCCCTGATCGTGATCTCGATCGGCATCGCGCTGCTGATGCCGCTGATCATCATGATCATCGCGCCGGGCTTCGTCGGCAGCAACACGCTCGATCTCGCCGTCCAGAACGCGCGGTTGATGCTGCCTTATCTCGCCTTTGCCGGCCCGGTCACGGTGCTGATGGGGCTGCTGAACGCGCAAGGGCGATTTGCGCTTACGGCGTTCTCGCCGCTGCTGTTCAACATCGCGCTGATCGCGGCAATCGCCGCGCTGCTGCTGTGGCACGCCGATGCGTCCCTCGCCGCGTGGATGCTGGCGGCGACCGTCGGCATTGCCGGCCTGCTGCAACTCCTGATGCTGCTGTCGCAGCGGAGTGCGCGTCTCGCGACACCGTTGCGCGCAAGTTTCGACAAGGAGATGCGCGGCTTCTTTGCCAAGGCGATCCCCGGCATGATCGCAAGCTCCGGCCCGCAATGGCTGATGGTGGCCGGCGCGATCATCGCATCCGCGACGCCGTCGGCCGTGTCCTGGCTCTATTTTGCCAACCGCCTGATCGAGCTGCCGCTCGGCATTGTCGGCGTCGCCATGGGCACGGTGCTGGTGCCGGAGCTGACGCGCGCCGTCGGCAGCGGCAACCGCGACGCGGTGGCCCATGCGGAATCGCGCGCGCTGGAGCTCGCGACCGGGCTCGCGCTACCCGCCACGCTCGGCCTGGCCGTACTGGCCGATCCGATCGTGCGGCTGTTGTTCGAGCACGGGGCGTTCGGCGCGGAGGACAGCGCGGCGACCGCACGCGCACTGATGTGGCTGGCGCTGGGCCTGCCGGCGCATGTGCTGATCAAGGCGCTGTCGCCGGCCTTCTTTGCCCGCAGCGACACGATGACGCCGCTGCTCGCAACCGCCAAAGGCATTGTGGTCGCTGTGGCCCTCGCCGTCGTGCTCGGCCATTTCTTCGGCGCAAGCGGGATCGCCGCGAGCATCGCCGCCGGCGCCTGGAGCAGCGCTGTCTCCTTGCTTCGGAACGGCACCAGCGAATTCGGCTTCTCGTCTGATGCTGCCGCGCGAAAGCGGCTGCCGCGGATCGTGCTTGCGGCCGCCGCCATGGGCGCCCTGCTCTGGCTGACGACGGGGCTGGTGCCGGTCGAGGCCCACGGCCTCATCCGCGTCCTTGTGCTGGGCTTGCAGATCGGCGCCGGAATCGCCGTCTATGGCCTGCTCCTGCAAATCCTCGGCGCGGCGTCCTGGCGCGAGGCGGTTAACGCCCTGAAGCGGCCCGCCTGACCGACCTCGGCCCGCGCGGGTCGATCGAATTACCCTTGACGGGGCAGCGCCGCTGTTGGAAACGACGGCCCGAATACCTTTGGGAACACTCGCCATGCCATTCGTTGAACGGGTTTTTTCGGGCGTCCAGCCGACCGGCAATCTGCACCTCGGCAACTACCTCGGCGCCATCGTCAACTTCGTGAAGATGCAGGAAACCCACAACTGCATCTATTGCGTCGTCGACATGCACGCGATCACGCAGGGCGTGGACGTCTGGGGCGGCCCGGCCGAACTCGCACGCAACACCCGCGAGGTGACCGCGGCGTTCATCGCGAGCGGCATCGATCCCAAGAAGCACATCGTGTTCAACCAGAGCCAGGTCTCCGGCCATGCCGAGCTCGCCTGGATCTTCAACTGCGTCGCGCGCATGGGCTGGCTCGGCCGCATGACCCAGTTCAAGGAGAAGGCCGGCAAGGACCGCGAGAACGCCTCGGTCGGGCTGTTCGACTATCCCGTGCTGATGGCCGCCGACATTCTGCTTTACCGCGCCACCCACGTTCCGGTCGGCGAGGACCAGAAGCAGCATCTCGAGCTCTCGCGCGACATCGCGCAGAAGTTCAACAACGACTTCGGCGATTCCATTCGTAGCCACGGCGCGAACGACGGCCTGTTCTTCCCGTTGCCAGAACCCCTGATAACGGGCCCGGCGACGCGCGTGATGAGCTTGCGCGACGGCACCAAGAAGATGTCGAAATCCGATGCGTCGGACAATTCGCGCATCAATCTGACCGATGACGCCGACACCATCGCGCAGAAGATCCGTAAGGCGAAGACCGATCCGGAGCCTTTGCCGAGCGAAGAGAAGGGCCTGGAGGCGCGCCCCGAGGCCGACAATCTCGTCGGCATTTTCGCAGCCCTCTCCGGCCGTTCCAAGGCCAGCGTACTCAGCGAGTTTGGCGGCGGCCAGTTCTCCAGCTTCAAGAACGCGCTGGCGGAGCTGTGCGTGACAAAGCTCGCGCCGATCGCCGGCGAGATGAAGCGCCTGGTCGCCGACCCCAGCCATATCGACACCATCCTGAACGATGGTGCCGATCGGGCCCGTGCCATCGGCGAGGAGACCATGAACCTCTCCAAGGACATCGTCGGCTTCATCCGCCGGCGTTGATCGCTGTCTCGCCCACTCCTTCCGGGGAGAGTGGACGGCTAACCCGCTGAAATCTCTAGGCGAAGCTTGCTTCGCCCCTTGACCGTGCGTTCCCCGTCGCCATCTGCTACTGGATGGAGCACGCGCCGGCCTTGAACCGGCGACGTCTGGAGAAAACCATGTTCATTCAAACCGAAGCCACCCCCAATCCCGCCACGCTGAAATTCATTCCCGGCCGCGTCGTCGTCGACGGCAGCCCGATGGAATTTGCGAGCCGCGAATCCGCAACGCGCTCGCCGCTCGCGGAAAAGCTGTTCGAGGTGCCCGGCGTTACGGGCGTGTTTTATGGATCGGATTTCATCACCGTGACCAAGGCGGACGGTGAATGGCAGCAGCTCAAGCCGGCGATTCTCGGCGCCATCATGGAGCACTACATGTCCGGCGCGCCGTTGCTCGCCGACGGCGCAGCTGCAAACGATGCCGACCTCGACGACGAGGACGAGTTCTTCGACGAGTCCGATGCCGAGACTGTCGACATGATCAAGGATCTGATCGAGACGCGCGTGCGTCCGGCGGTCGCCAATGACGGCGGCGACATCACCTTCCGCGGCTTCAAGGACGGGATTGTCTATCTCAACATGAAGGGCTCCTGCGCCGGTTGCCCGTCATCGACCGCGACGCTCCAGCACGGCATTCAGAATCTGCTGAAGCACTTTGTGCCTGACGTGGTCGAAGTCCGGCCGATGTGAGCGAGGCATCGTACGGTGGGTTAGCGAAGCGTAACCCACCAACTTTCTATCCGCGCGGAAAGCAAAGAGGTGGGTTACGCCTTCGGCTAACCCACCCTGCGAGATCTTCCTACGCCGCCTGCCCGATACTCGCGGCTTCCTCGGCCGCCTTGCGCATGCTCGCCGACATCTCCTGGGTGACCGTGCTCTGCTCCTCGACGGCGGCAGCCGTTGACGAGACGTATTCGCTGACGCCCTGGATCGCGCTCTTGATCGCGTTCAGCGCGGAGACGACGTCGCCCGAGATGCCGTTCAGATTGCCGATCTCCTGCTCGATCCGGTCAGCCGCCTGCTTGGCCTGGTTGGCAAGGTTCTTCACCTCGGATGCCACCACCGCGAAGCCACGACCGGCCTCGCCCGCGCGCGCGGATTCGATGGTGGCATTGAGCGCCAGCAGATTGATCTGGCCGGTGATGTTGCCGATCAGCTGCACGATCGTGCTCATCGATTCCGCCGCCTGCGTCAGCCGCTGCGCCTGCTGATCCGCCGCCTCGACCCGATCGACCGCGGTCGATGCGGTCTCGCGCGAACGTGTCATCGCCTGCGCAATCTCACGCACCGAGGCGTTCAGTTCCTCGGCGCCGGCAGCGACCGATTCCATCATGCTGCGCACCTTCTCGCCGCGCTTGCGCGCGATCACCTGCGCCGTGGTGTCGGAAGCGTATTTCACCACCTTGAACGGCTTGCCGTTGAGATCGCGGATCGGATTGTAGGACGCCTGGATCCACACTTCGCGGCCGCCCTTGCCGACGCGCTGATATTCGCCGGTCTGGAATTCGCCGGCGTTCAGCCTGGCCCAGAAGCCGCGATAGGCGTCGCTGTCGCGCTGCTCGGCCTCCACGAACATGCTGTGATGCCGGCCGACGATCTCGGACAGCACATAGCCGAGCGCACCGAGGAAGTTTTCGTTCGCGGTCAGGATCTTGCCGTCCATGTCGAACTCGATCACGGCCTGCGACTTGCCGATCGCTTCGATCTGGCCGGCGAAATTCGCGTTCGACAGCTTCTGAGCGCTGATGTCGGTGGCAAACTTCACCACCTTGAACGGCTTGCCGGCGTCGTCGAGGATCGGATTGTAGGAGGCGAGGATCCAGACCTCCTTGGCGCCCTTGCCGAAGCGCTTGTACTCGCCGGACTGGAATTCGCCGCGGCCAAGCTTCGCCCAGAACTCGCGATAGGCGGCGCTGTCGCGCTCACCGGGCCCGACGAACAGTCTGTGGTGCTGGCCCTGGATTTCGTCGAGCCGGTAGCCCAGCGTGGCCAGGAAATTTTCATTGGCCGTGATGATGGTGCCGTCGAGATTGAACTCGATCACCGCCTGGGCGCGGCCGATCGCGGAAATCTTTCCGGCATCCTCGAGGCTGCGAATCTTGCGCGCGGTGATGTCGGTCGCGAACTTGACGACCTTCACCGGCTTGCCGGCCTCGTCGATGATCGGATTGTAGGATGCCTGGATCCAGATCTCGCGGCCGCCCTTGCCGAGCCGCTTGTACTCCGCGGACTGATATTCGCCGCGACCGAGCCGGGCCCAGAACTCGCGATAGGCCGTACTGCTGCGCTCTTCCGGCACGACGAACATGCTGTGGTGCTTGCCGGCGATTTCGTCGAGCCGGTAGTCCATCGCGTCCAGGAAATTCTGGTTCGCCGTGAGGATGGTGCCGTCGAGATTGAATTCGATGACCGCTTGCGACTTGCCGAGTGCCGCGACCTGAGCCAAAGCCTCCCGCGCCGAAGAACCGCTTCGCCAAAAAGACATTAATGAAACCTTTCCAAATGCCCGGAACGATCGTGGCTTGCCGCCTAATGGTCGTCCGAGTCGTCGTTGACTCGCTTTTCCGCTATGCACGGAAAGTGGCATTTGACTAATTAACGCCGACTTAAAATGACTATATTTCAAACACTTAGCTATCTCTGAGGTTGCACATCCATGCATCCGCTTCCAAAATGGGGCACGAAAACCCTTGCCAGTTCCCGTGCACGTAGAATTACGGGGGCGATCGTGCGCCTGTCGAGAAATCAAACTTGGGCTGGTTCGACCGCCGCGGAACCGACTAAGCTGATTCGATGCTGATCCTTGCCATCGATACCGCGCTGGAAGCGTGCGCGGCTGCCGTTCTCGACACCGACGCCGGTGAGCTCCTGGCGCAGGAGCAACAGCTCATGAAGCGCGGCCATGCCGAGGCGCTGATGCCGATGATCGCGCGCGTGATGCAGTCGGCCGATCTCGCTTTCACGGCGCTCGACCGCATCGCGGTCACGGTCGGCCCCGGCAGTTTCACCGGTTTGCGCGTCGGCATTTCGGCGGCCCGCGGCCTAGCGCTCGCGGCCAAGCGACCGGCCGTCGGACTGACGACCTTGTCGGCCTATGCCGCCGCCATTGTCGGCCAGAGCGGACCGGCACCGGTGATCTCGGCGATCGATGCGCGGCACGATCACGTCTATTTTCAGATCGTCGCTGGCGACGGCAGTTTGCTGGTACGGCCGGCCGTCGCTCCCATCGACGAGGCGATCGCGGCCTCGCAATTCGGCGCACCGCATCTGGTCGGCAATGCCGCGAAAATTCTCGCCGAGCGCTGGCCGAAGGATGCGCCGCAACCTGTTTCGGTCGACACGCCGCCCGCGCCCGACATCAGCTGGGTCGCCTGGCTCGGCGCCGCGGCAAATCCCGACACCAATCCGGCGCGGCCGTTCTATCTGAAGGCGCCCGATGCAAAGCCGGCGGCCCATCCGCTGTTCGCAGCTCAAGCCGCAACGTCATCATGAGATGGTTTTCGGAATGGTGGCGCGGCGGCACCGCCGCCGTCGAACCAGCATCCGCGCGCGACGCGGTGCGGCTGGCGCAGCTCCACGGCGCCTCTTTCGCGCACGGCTGGGGCGAGAGCGAGTTCGAGACCATGCTCAGCGAGCGCAACACGCTCGCCCACCGCTTGCGGCTCGGTCGCAAGACCATCGGCTTTGCCGTGTCGCGGATCGGCGCGGACGAAGCCGAAATCCTCTCGGTCGCGGTCGACCATTCCCATCGCGGCCGCGGTCTCTCCCGCACGCTGCTGATGACCCATCTCGGTCACCTCGCAGGGCGAGGCGTGCGCACGATATTTCTGGAGGTCGAGGAGACCAATCAGCCGGCACGACGGCTCTATGATAGAGGCGGATTCGTGGTGGTCGGGCGCCGCGAACGCTACTATAAGCAGGCCAACGGGGAACAATTGAACGCACTTCTGATGCGACGTGACTTGTCGTAATATTGATGGCAGAAAGCGCCCCGTCAGGCAGACATCACATGACTGGACTTAAACCCTCTCCCGCATCCAAGGCATCCGGCATCGAGGCGCGCTGCGCCGCCACCGGTATGCGCATGACCGAGCAACGCCGCGTCATCGCCCGCGTGCTTGCGGAAGCCGTCGATCATCCCGATGTCGAGGAATTGTACCGGCGCTGTGTCGCCGTCGACGACAAGATCTCGATCTCGACCGTCTATCGCACCGTCAAACTGTTCGAGGATGCCGGCATCATCGAGCGCCACGATTTCCGCGAGGGCCGCGCGCGCTACGAGACGATGCGCGACAGCCATCACGACCACCTCATCAATCTGCGCGACGGCAAGGTGATCGAGTTCACCTCCGAAGAGATCGAGAAGCTCCAGGCGGAGATCGCCCGCCAACTCGGCTACAAGCTGGTCGATCATCGGCTCGAGCTCTATTGCGTTCCGCTCGACGACGACAAGCCGACGTCTTAAATCTCGTGCCAGTCTTAAATCTCGTGCCAATCGATCTCATCATCTTCGATTGCGACGGCGTGCTCGTGGACAGCGAGGTGATCTCCTGTCGCGCGCATGCGGACGTGCTGACCCGGCACGGCTATCCGATCACATCGGAGCAGGTGTCCGAGCGCTTTCTCGGCCGCTCGACAAAACAGGCCAATCTCGAGATCGAAACCGAACTCGGCCGCAAGCTGCCTGAGGCCTATCACGGCGATCTGCAGGACGAGCTGTTTCGCGCATTCGAAGCCGACCTCGAAGCGATCCGCGGCATTCACGACGTGCTCGACGTCGTGACGCAATTTGTCTGCGTTGCCTCGAGCGGTTCGCATCCGCGCATGCGAGTGAGTCTCGGAAGCACGGGGCTCTATGAACGTCTCGCGCCGAACATTTTCTCGTCCTCGCAGGTGAAAAACGGCAAGCCCGCACCGGACCTGTTCCTGTTTGCTGCGAAGGAAATGGGTGTCCCGCCCGAGCGCTGTGTCGTGATCGAGGACAGCCTTGCCGGCATCGCCGGCGCGCGGGCGGCGGGGATGAAAGTGTTCGGCTTTTACGGTGGCAGCCATTGCCGGGCCGGCCATGCCGAGACCCTGCGCCAGGCCGGTGCCGACCTGACCTTCGCGGACATGCATCAATTACCTGAATTGGTCCGGCGGGTTGCTGCGGACGCCCTGACGGGCTGAATCCGTCCCTTTTTGTCATTCCGGGGCACGCGCGCGCGCTTGAACCCGGAATCTCATGCCCAAACCTCTGGATTCCCGGTTCGCTCGCGCTGCGAGCGCCCCGGAATGACCGTATGGCTCCCAATCGCTGGATTTTCGGCCCCTCAGCCTATATCTGAGGGCCGTCCTCCACCTCAATTCCGGGTTCCATGAAGCCGCCGCGCAAGCTGCACATCAAATCATATGGCTGCCAGATGAACGTCTACGATGCCCAGCGCATGGTGGACACTCTGGCCCCGGAAGGATTCGTGGAGACGGCCAACGCCGAGGATGCCGACCTCGTCATCCTCAACACCTGCCACATCCGCGAGAAGGCTTCTGAAAAGGTCTATTCCGAGCTCGGCCGCCTGCGCGTCGCCAAGGACGAAGCCGCGCGCGAGGGCCGCGCCATGCAGATTGCGGTAGCAGGCTGCGTCGCGCAGGCCGAAGGCGAGGAGATCGTGCGCCGCGCGCCCACGGTCGACGTCGTTGTCGGTCCGCAGAGCTATCATCACCTGCCGGAGCTGTTGAAGCGCGCCGGCCATGAAGGCCGCGCGATCGAGACCGAATTTCCGGCTGCGGACAAATTCGGCTTCCTCGCCCAGCCCAAGCCCGATGCGATCCGCGCCCGCGGCATTTCCGCTTTCGTCACGGTGCAGGAAGGCTGCGACAAGTTCTGCACCTTCTGCGTCGTGCCCTACACCCGCGGCGCCGAAGTCTCGCGTCCGGTGGCAAAGATCATCGACGACGTGAAGCGCCTCGCCGACAACGGCGTGCGCGAGCTCACGCTGATTGGGCAGAACGTCAACGCCTATCACGGCGCCGGACCGGACGGAAAAAGCTGGGGGCTCGGCCAATTGCTGGAGCGCCTGGCCAAGATTCCGGGCGTCGCACGGCTGCGCTACTCGACCAGCCATCCCCGTGACGTCGATGACAGCTTGATTGCAGCCCATCGCGATCTCGACTCGCTGATGCCGTTCGTGCACCTTCCGGTGCAGTCGGGTTCGGACCGAATCCTGGCCGCCATGAACCGGAAACATACCGCCGATGATTATCGGCGTGTCATCGACCGTTTCCGGTCGGCGCGCCAAGACATTGCTTTTTCATCAGATTTTATTGTTGGCTTCCCCGGCGAGAGCGAGCAAGATTTTCTCGCCACACTCGCGCTTGTCACGCAAATCGGCTACGCTGCGGCATATTCGTTCAAATACTCCGCCCGGCCGGGAACGCCGGCTGCGGATCTACAGGAGACGGTGTCCCCCGCCGAGATGGACCAGCGATTGGAGCGGCTCCAGGAATTGATCGACAGCCAGCAATCGGCCTTCAACAAGGCTGCGATTGGCTCAACGGTCGATGTGCTGTTCGAACGTCCGGCGCGCAGGGACGGCCAGATCGTCGGCCGCACCGCCTTCCTTCAGCCTGCCCATGTGATGGCCTCGCCAGACATCATCGGACAGATCCTGCCGGTACGGATCGACAGCCTGGAACGTTACAGTTTCCTCGGCGAGCTCGCCATGGCGCGTGAGCCCGCTTTATCAACCATCGCCACTGGAGCCTGAACCCTTGCCAAAAAGCGCATCGGATTCGCCTTCCCTCGCTCCCAGCCGCAAGTTTGACCGCGACATGCAAGTTCCGCCCGAGACCCAGGTCGTCATCGACTTCGACGACAACCGCGCCGCGTCCGCGCTGGTCGGCCCCTACGGCCAGAACCTGGCGCAGATCGAGCGGCGGCTCGGCGTCGTCGTGGACTCCAAGGGCAATCACATCACCATCGGCGGCTCGCGCGACGGCTGCGACGCGGCACGCCGCGTGCTGGAGACGCTCTACGCGCATGCCGTGAAGGGGCAGGATGTCGACCAGGGCGAGGTCGAAGGCGCGATCCGCGCGGTGATCGCGCAAGGGTCGCTGTTCGAGTTCGACGCCAAATCGGCGAAGTCGGCCTTCGACAGCATTAACTTGCGCAAGCGCCCGGTGCGCGCGCGCACGGCCGCGCAGGACTCCTACATCCGCGCGCTGAAGCGCCACGAGCTGGTGTTCGGCGTCGGCCCCGCCGGCACCGGCAAGACCTGGCTCGCGGTCGCGCATGCCGCGCAATTGTTCGAGCGTAAGGAGGTCGACAAGATCATCCTGTCGCGTCCGGCGGTCGAAGCCGGCGAGCGGCTCGGCTTCCTGCCCGGCGACCTCCGCGAGAAGGTCGATCCGTATCTGCGCCCGATCTACGACGCGCTCTACGACCTCATGGACGCACGCATCGTCGAGCGCGCGCTGCAAACCGGCGAGATCGAGATCGCGCCGCTCGCCTTCATGCGCGGCCGCACGCTGACCAACGCCGCGATCATCCTCGACGAGGCGCAGAACACGACATCGATGCAGATGAAGATGTTCCTGACCCGTCTCGGCGAGAACAGCCGCATGATCGTGACCGGCGATCCCTCGCAGATCGATTTGCCGAACGGCCAGACCTCGGGTCTTGCCGAAGCGACTCGGCTTCTCAGCGGTGTCGAAGGCATTGCGCAAGTTCATTTCAAAGCCGAGGACGTGATCCGCCACGAGCTCGTGGCGCGAATCGTCTCCGCCTACGAAGGGCAGCCGCAGCGGCCCCCCGCCGGCAACAAATCCTGACGAAAGAACAGCGGGACCACACGGGCGCGGATCCAGCGCCTTTTCGTTCCGAAAAAGACAATGTCACATCCCAACCTTCCCATGACCGAGGTCCTCGTCGTCGCCGATTGCTGGCAAAGCGAGCCTGACGCCGAAGCCGTGATCCAGCGCGCCGTTGCGGCCGCCGCCGAATCCGTCGATGAAGACGTCGCGGAGGCGGAAGTGGCTGTGATGCTGACCGATGATTCCGGCATCCGCACGCTCAACGGCAACTGGCGCGGCATCGACAAGCCGACCAACGTGCTGTCGTTTCCCGCGCTCCAGCCGGAGGGCGAATGGAAGCCGGGCGATGCGCCGCGCATGCTGGGCGACATCGCGATCGCCTACGAGACCATGCGGCGCGAGGCGGACGAGGAACACAAGCCGTTCGATCATCATTTGAGTCATCTCGCCGTGCATGGTTTCCTGCATCTGATCGGCTACGATCACGAGAACGACGACGACGCGGAAGAGATGGAAGCGCTCGAGACCGAGATCCTGGCTCACCTCGGCATCCCCGATCCCTATGCAGATCGCGCGGGGACGCACTGAGATGCCGGATTCAGAGCCTATTCACGACAATCCGCGCAACACGGCCAATCTACCGGCCGTGGTCGCGCCCGGCGAAGTGCTGCGTCCGACGGCGGATGGCTGGCTGCTGCGTGCGATCCGCACGCTGTTCGGCTGGAAGGCCGGATCGGTGCGCGACGATCTCCAGGTCGTACTCAATGCGACGACGCCCGACGACACCGGCTTCTCCGCGGTCGAGCGCACCATGCTGCGCAACATCCTCGGCCTGCACGAGCGCCGCATCGCCGACGTCATGGTGCATCGTGCCGACATCATCGCGGTGAAGCGCGACATCCCGCTCGGCGAGTTGATGGACCGCTTCGAGAGCGCCGGCCATTCGCGCCTCGTGGTCTACAACGAGACGCTCGACGATCCCGTCGGCATCGTCCACATCCGCGACCTGCTCGCCTTCATGACCGCGCGTGCGCGCGTGTCGGAGGCCACCAAGACCAAGCGCAAGAAGCCGCTACCGGCCGGGCTCGATTTGCGCACCGTCGATCTCGCGCTGCCGCTGCAGGACGCGCGCATCATCCGCAAGCTGCTTTATGTGCCGCCGTCGATGCGGGCGATCGATTTGCTCGCGCAGATGCAGGCCACGCGCATTCACCTGGCGCTGGTCGTCGACGAATATGGCGGCAGCGACGGGCTGGTCTCGCTCGAGGACATCGTCGAGCAGATCGTCGGCGAAATCGACGACGAGCACGACAGCGACGAGCCGCCGTCGATCGTGCGGCTGCCCGACAACGCCTTCATCGCCGATGCCCGCGCCAGCCTCGACGACGTGCGCACCGTGATCGGCGAGGACTTCGTCACCGGCGAGGCCGGCGAGGAGGTCGAGACGCTGGGCGGCTATCTCGTCAGTTTCGTCGGGCGCCTGCCGGTGCGCGGCGAGGTGATCTCGGGCCCCGGCCACTACGAGGTCGAGGTGCTCGATGCCGATCCGCGCCGCGTCAAGCGGCTGCGCATCTCGACGCGGAAGGAGCGCCCCGCGCCGCGCACCCAGCGCGAAAGCCGCCGCCGCGAGGCTCCGCCCGAGAGCGGTCAGCCGCCGGCCGGCGACACGCCGACCCCGCCACCTGCCGACGGGACCGGCCCGCAGTGAGCGCGTTCCAGAGACTCCGGCAAATTGCGCTTGCCATCATCCTGACCTGGGGATGGAAACGCGCGCTGCTTGCGATGGCGTGCGGTGCGCTGTCGGTGCTGGCGCTGGCCCCGTTCAATGCCTGGCCGGTGCTGTTCATCACCTTCCCCGTGATGGTCTGGCTGATCGATGGCGCCGGGGCCGGACGATATGGCGGCGTCCCCGCCGCGGCGCTGACCGGCTACTGGTTCGGGCTCGGCTATTTCGTCCCCGGCCTGTACTGGATCGGCATCGCCTTCTTCGTCGATGCGGATGTGTTCGCCTGGCTGACGCCGTTCGCCGTGCTGGGCCTGCCGGCCTATCTCTCCATTTTCACCGCGATCGGCTTCGCGCTGGCCCGCCTGCTCTGGACCAAGGATGCCACCCGCATTCTCGCACTCGCCGCGAGCCTCACCATCGGCGAATGGTTGCGCGGGCATGTGCTGACCGGCTTTCCCTGGAATGCCTTCGGTTATGCGCTGTCGGAGCCGCTGGCGCTGGCGCAGACCGCCTCGCTGATCGGCCAGTGGGGCATGACGTTCCTGACGGTTGCGATCTTCGCGAGCCCCGCAGTGCTGATCGACCGCACGCGCGACCGCAGCCTGGCCTGGCGCGTGCCGGCCGGCGCCGTTGCGCTGCTGGTCGGGATGGGCATCTTCGGCGCCACCCGCATGGCGCTGCATCCGACCACGATGGTTGCGGGTGCCAAATTGCGCCTGATGCAGCCGAACCTGCAGCAGGACCTGAAATTCAACTACTCCGCCAAGGCGGAGGTGATGAAGAAATATCTCGCATTGTCGGACCGCGCCTCCGGACCGCAATCGACCGGCGTGAGCGCCGCCACGATCTTGATCTGGCCGGAATCCGCCTTTCCGTTCTTCCTGACCCGCGAAGCCGACGCGATGGCGCAAATCGCCGAATTGCTGCCCAAGGGCACGGTGCTGATCACCGGATCGGTCCGCGCCCCCGATCTGCCGCCGGGCACGCCGATCACGCGGGCCTATAATTCGATCTACGTGATCGACCACGACGGCAGCGTGCTTGCGGTCTACGACAAGCTGCACCTGGTTCCGTTCGGCGAATTTCTTCCCTACCAGGATTTGATGGAGAAGCTCGGCATCGAACAACTGACGCGGATGCGCGGCGGCTTCATTCCTGGCACGGTGCGGCACGTGCTGCCAATACCGGGGGCACCGCCCGCGCTGCCGTCGATCTGCTACGAGGCGATCTTCCCCGGCGAGATCGGAACGCGTGACGAGCGCCCGGGCTGGATGGTGAACCTCACCAATGACGGCTGGTTCGGCATCTCGACCGGGCCGTACCAGCATCTGGAGCAGGCGCGGATGCGCGCCATCGAACTCGGACTGCCGCTGGTCCGCTCCGCCAACACCGGCATCTCGGCCGTGGTCGATCCGGTGGGACGCATCGTGGCCAGCCTCGGCCTCGGAATCGAAGGCATTTTGGATGCAAGCCTGCCCACCGCAATCCCGCCCACGATCTATGCGAGAGTCGGTGACATCCCCGCAGCCATGCTCGTCGCGCTGGCTGTGATTTTGGCGGTGCGACGGCGTGTTGCCAAACGGCACCCCTGATCGCGCCTCGCTAGCGGTTTCCGGCGAGGCGGCCGGAAACCTTTGACAACCGCAGCCCCACGGTTGACAGACTGCACGCGGGCTCCCCATTCTGCATCGGCTGCACAAGACAGCGGTGCATTGCTAAATTTCTCCGCAATGTTTCCCCAATCAGGGTGAAGTTTTGACGTCGCTGTCACCTGAGGCAATACTTTCATTGCGCCGACGGTGGTGTTTGGAGGGCTGAGGAAATGTCGAAAGCGCCCAACCCTGTTGACAAATATGTCGGCAGTCGCGTGCGCATGCGCCGCATCATGTTGGGCATGAGTCAGGAAAAGCTCGGTGAAGCTTTGGGCCTGACTTTCCAGCAGGTTCAGAAGTACGAGAAGGGCACGAACCGCGTCGGCGCAAGCCGAATCCAGCAGATCGCCGAGATTCTGCAGGTGCCGGTGTCGTTCCTGTTCGAGGGCGGACCGAGCGGCGTCGCCGGCCCCGACGGCTTCGCGGAAGGTGCATCGCCCTCTTACGTCTCCGACTTCCTCGCGACCTCCGAAGGGCTCGCGCTGACCAAGGCGTTCACCCGAATCACCGATTCGAAGCTGCGCCGTTCGATCGTCGATCTCGTCGAGCAGATCGCCGCCCACGAAGGCCCGGACAAGCGCTGACGCGCCAACTCATTCCGATTTGAGACTGCGCCAAATCTGGCCTATGTCGTCATTTGCGGGCGCTCTTCAGCGCGCCTCCGCTGAGATGATACGATTCGAAGGCACAGATACGCTCATGGCGAACTCCAATTCGTTCGATTCCCAAACTATTCTCGCTGGTATCCACCGCTGGGTGGAGATCGAGACGCCGACGGAAGTGCCCGAGCAGGTCAACAAGCTGACCTCGATGGTTGCCGACCATTATCGCGATCTGCCCGTCACGCTCGAACGCGTCGCCGGCGTCGATGGCTGCGGCGATCATCTCGTGGTGCGTTCGAGCTGGGGCCAGGACCGGCCCGGTATCCTGATCCTCAGCCATCTCGATACCGTTCATCCCATGGGCTTCATCGAACGCCTGCCTTTCAAGGTCGAAGGCGACAGCGCGTTCGGTCCCGGCATCTACGACATGAAGGGCGGTGCCTACATCGCCTATCACGCCTTTCGCGAGCTTTGCGCTGCGCCCGATCGTCCGCCGCTCGGCATCACCCACATGTTCACCTCCGACGAGGAGATCGGCAGCCCGACCTCGCGCGCGCTCATCGAGGCCGAAGGGCGCAAGGCCAAATACGTGCTGGTGACGGAACCGGCGCGCGACGGCGGCAAGATCGTCACCGGACGCAAGGGCGTCGGGCGCTTCAAGATTTACATCAAGGGTGTGCCCGCGCATGCCGGCTCGCGGCCCGAAGACGGCCGCAGTGCCGTGCGCGAGCTCGCCAACGTCATCCAGACGCTGGAAGGGCTGAACGATCTGAAGCGCGGCGTCACCGTCAATGTCGGCGTGGTACGCGGCGGCACGCGGCCCAACGTCACGCCGGAGGAGGCTTACGCCGAAGTCGATTTGCGCGTGCCGAGCTTCAACGATGCCGAAGAGTTCGTCGCCAGGATCCTCGGACTGACATCGAAGACCGACGGCGTGACCGTCACCGTCACCGGCGAACTCAATCGTCCGCCTTACGAGAAGGGCAATGCGGGCGCCTCGCTCTATGAGCACGCCAAGACCATCGCCGCGGAAATCGGCTTCGAGCTGATCGACACCCACACCGGCGGCGGCTCGGACGGCAATTTCACCGCGCCGTATACCGGCACGCTCGACGGGCTCGGCGTCGACGGCAAAGGCGCGCACACCCATTATGAGCAGATCTACGTTTCCTCGCTCGAGCCGCGCGCGCGGCTGCTCTATCGCCTGTACCAGACGCTGCGATGAGCGAACGCAAATCAGATCCCGGGCGCGCGGAGGGCGAGCGCGCCTTCTTCGGACGGCGCAAGGGCCACAAGCTCAGGCAGCACCAGGCCGAGCTGGTCGATCACCTGCTGCCGCATCTGTCGCTCGACATCACGACGGAGAGGCCGGCGAGCGCCGCCGAGATCTTCGATTCCGCAGCCGAAGATTTGCGGCTCGAGATCGGCTTCGGCGGCGGCGAGCATCTCGCCGCGGAAGCGCAGAACTTCGCGACGACCGGCTTCATCGGCTGCGAGCCCTATGTCAACGGCATGGCAAAGATCCTCGCGCAGATCGAAGCCGCCAACATCGCCAATATCCGCCTGTTTGCCGGCGATGCCGCCGAACTGCTGGCCTGGCTGCCGGACGCCTCGCTGTCGCGGATCGATCTGATCCACCCCGATCCCTGGCCGAAGCGGCGGCACTGGAAGCGGCGCTTCGTTCAGGACCGCACGATCGTCGCGATGGCGCGCGTGCTGAAGCCGGGCGGCGAATTCCGTTTCGTCTGCGATATCGACGATTACTGCGCCTGGACGCTGTCGCATCTTGCGCGCGCGTCGGATCTTCAATGGCTCGCGGAACGCGCCGATGATTTTCGTCAACCCTGGGCCGGCTACACCATGACACGCTATGGACGAAAAGCCGCGCGCGAGGGACGCAAAGCGGCGTATTTGCGATTTCGCCGAAGCTAGATCGTTCGCCGGTTGCGCCAGAAATTCACGACGCGCTCGGCGGTTGCCGGCATCAAACGGGTGAAATTCGCTCGCGCTTGCTCGAGATCGGCATCGGCCGGCATGCGATGCGGCCCGTACCACATCACGATCAGCGCGCGCACCGTGGGCCAGCCGAGATTCAGGACACGGCCGAGGATCAGGATCGGATCGTAGCGGTCGCCCGCGACCAGGCGATCGAGCACCGAAAGCCTGACGCCGGCCATCGCCGAGAGCGTGGCGACCGATTCCTCGTATTTGTGCGCCTTGGCAAAACCAAGCAGCGCGCTTTCGCCGAGATGGCCGCCGCGATGCAGGCCAAGCACCGTGCGTTGCGCGGCGGAGAAATCGCGCCGCGGGCCGGGCGGCAGCGCGGCTTCCTCGATCGAAGCCATGGCGCGCTTGATCTCGACCTGGCGCGTCGGATTGACCACGCTGGAGAGGCGACGGCGAATGACATCGAGCGTGCCGTCCAGCAGTTCTTTGAGATGCTCGCCGGAGAGATCTGCGCGCTGGCCGATCTTGAGCGTCAGCACGCCATCCTGGCTCGCGCGCTTGATCAGCTCCGAATAGCCACTGGCTGAGAAGACCGCGCCGGCATTGCCGGCGGCACGACGCACCACGTCGCGATCGCCGCGCTCGACCAGCACGTCGGTGACCTCAGTCGACAGGGTCGACCGTTCCGTCATCGCCAGCAGATGGCCCTGGCCCTTCAGCCGGGCGATCTCGACGAGTGCGGCTTCGTCGAGCACGGGCGAGTGGCGCAGCACCGGGCCCGCCACCAGGATTTCGTTTTCACGCGCTAGCTGACCGACCAGATGAGGCGGTGCATTGGCCAGCAACGAGAAGCGCTCGGCAAGATCGACGCGCGAGGCAAGCTCCGCATGCGGGACCAGATCGATCAGGAGATTGTCGAAGAGATCGACGAGCTCAGGACGGAGTTTTGATGCGTCCTGAAAGAACAGCGCGGCAATGGCGCTCGCGATCTCGCCACGACGCCGGGGATCGCCGCGTTTGACGATATCGTCCAGTCCGGGAATGAGCGACGTGGCAACGGTCATGAAACGCAACTCGGAATCTGGCACGCCGTGGGCGCGCCATAGGCTCAAGCCGCCCCACAACTGGGAAATTTAGGCCCGTTTCATGAAAGAAGCGTTGCTCTTGGGGGGCCTGCCGGGTCGCAAAAAGCCCGCATCCGGCTGCGATGGGCCTTGTCCGGGCAGGCGGAAAGGGCTATATCAGCGCCAATTCATCTTCTCATACGATCCGCGTAGTGAGAGTGGGCCCGAAAGGACCCGCTCTTTTTTATTACCTGAACGCGGCTTGGCGGAAGGTGCGGCCCGACGGACTGTCGGGAAAGTTCCGAAGCGGGCTTTGGCGTTTTAACCAAGCCTTAACCATCGAGACCATCGAGCGCCTTGACCCCTGATATGACCGAACCGAACACTGGTTCCAACGATGCCGAGTTGCTGGCCGAGCCGAGGCTCGTGGTCGAGCCGGGCGCGGCGGCGCGGGTGTCTGCGGTCGCGGGTCCAGTGCTCGAGGGCATGGGTTACCGCCTGGTGCGGATTCGTATCTCTGGCGAGGCCGGCTGCACCGTGCAGATCATGGCCGAGCGGCCGGACGGCTCGATGCAGCTCGAGGATTGCGAGGCGATCTCGCGGGCACTGTCGCCGGTGCTTGACGTTGCCGACCCCATCGATCGCGCCTACCGGCTGGAAATCTCCTCGCCGGGGATCGACCGTCCGCTGGTGCGCCGTTCCGATTTCGAGCGCTATTCCGGATATTTGGTGAAGATCGATATGGCCGTCGCCCATGACGGACGGAAGCGGTTCCGCGGCACGCTTGGTGCCGTCGAGGGCGATCGCGTGCATCTGCGTCGCGACGACGCCAAGGCGGCCGACGAAACCGACGTGCTCCTGACGATGGAAGATATCGGCGAGGCACGGCTGGTGCTTACCGATGCGCTGATCGCGGAATCCATGCGCCGCGGCAAGGCCGAAGAGCGCCAGATGCGGCGTGATCTCGGCATCGAGCCGCCGCAGGCGCCGCACGCCGAGATCAGTGCGAAGACCACCAAGAACACCAAGCCGCAAAAGAAGCCGGCCCCGACCAATACGAAGAAACATCGCCTTGCTGCCGAACGTGCGCGGCGCGGCGAGATCGAGCCTGACGAAGGAGACTAGCCATGGCAGTCAGCGCCAATCGACTTGAATTGCTTCAGATCGCCGACGCCGTCGCCCGCGAGAAATCGATCGATCGCAGCATCGTCATCGCGGCGATGGAAGATGCCATCGCCAAGGCGGCGCGGGCCCGTTACGGCAGCGAGACTGACGTTCACGCCGAGATCGACCCGAAGAAGGGCGAGCTGCGGCTGTCGCGCCACATGCTGGTGGTCGAGAAGGTCGAGAACCACTCCAACCAGATCTCGCTGGTCGATGCGCAGCGCGCCAATCCTGGCGCCCAGGTCGGCGACACCATCGCCGACACCCTGCCGCCGCTCGAATACGGCCGCATCGCCGCGCAGTCGGCCAAGCAGGTGATCGTGCAGAAAGTGCGCGAGGCCGAGCGCGACCGGCAATATCAGGAATTCAAGGACCGTATCGGCGACATCGTCAACGGCGTCGTCAAGCGCGTCGAATATGGCAGCGTGATCGTCGATCTCGGCCGTGGTGAAGCCATCATCCGTCGCGATGAGATGCTGCCGCGCGAAGTGTTCCGCAACGGCGACCGCGTCCGCGCCTATATCTTCGACGTGCGCCGCGAGACCCGCGGCCCGCAGATCTTCCTCTCCCGCACCCATCCGCAGTTCATGGCAAAGCTGTTCGCGCAGGAAGTGCCTGAGATCTATGACGGCATCGTCGAGATCAAGGCGGTCGCCCGCGATCCGGGCTCGCGCGCGAAAATCGGCGTGATTTCCCGCGATTCTTCGGTCGATCCGGTCGGCGCCTGCGTCGGTATGCGCGGCTCGCGCGTGCAGGCCGTGGTGAACGAACTGCAGGGCGAGAAGATCGACATCATTCCGTGGTCGCCCGACATCGCGACCTTCGTGGTCAACGCGCTGGCGCCGGCTGAAGTCTCCAAGGTCGTCATCGACGAAGACCGCGAGCGCATCGAGGTCGTGGTGCCCGACACCAACAACCAGCTTTCGCTCGCAATCGGCCGCCGCGGCCAGAACGTCCGTCTCGCCTCGCAGCTCACCGGCTGGGACATCGACATCCTGACCGAGCAGGAGGAATCGGAGCGCCGCCAGGCCGACTTCGAGAACTCCACTCGCGTCTTCATGGAATCGCTCAATGTCGACGAAGTGGTAGGCCAGTTGCTCGCGTCCGAAGGCTTCACCTCGGTCGAGGAACTCGCGATGGTGGATCTCAAGGAACTCGCCGGGATCGAGGGTTTTGACGAGGAAACCGCACAGGAGCTGCAGACCCGTGCCCGCGAATATCTCGATCAGCAGGAAGCCGAGATTGAGGCCAAGCGCGTGGAACTCGGCGTCGAGGACGCCGTCAAGGACGTGCCCGGCGTGACCTCGAAGATGCTGGTGAAGTTCGGCGAGAACGACATCAAGTCGGTCGAAGACCTCGCCGGCTGCGCCACCGACGATCTGGTTGGCTGGACCGAGCGCAAGGAAGGCGGCGAGCAGACCAAATTCGCCGGCGCGCTCGACGGCCTCGGCGTCTCCCGCGACGATGCAGAAGCCATGATCATGCAGGCCCGCGTCAGGGCCGGCTGGATCACCGAGGCTGACCTCGCCAAGCCGGCCGAAGAGGCTGAGGCGGCCGAAGATCAGCCGGCTTAAGGGCAAGGGAGAATGTCGCCCGGATGCTTGCCAGCACTGACAACGAACTCGACCATGGACCGCGGACCGAAAGGTCCGCGACCATGCGCATGTGCGCTGTCAGCCGCGAGGTCCGGCCGATCGACGAACTGATCCGCTTCGTCGTATCGCCGCAAGGCGACATAGTTCCCGATCTCAAGCGCAAATTGCCCGGACGGGGCATGTGGGTTACCGGATCGCGACAGGTGGTTGCGGAAGCCGTCCGTCGTCACCAATTTACCAAAGCCTTCAAGCGCGATCTGCGCATTCCCCAGACGCTTCCCGACGACATCGATGCGCTCCTGGTTCGGAGCGTGACCGAGGTCCTTGGGATTGCCGCCAAGGCGGGCCAGATCGTTGCCGGTTTCGGCAAGGTCGAAAGCGCCCTGCGGGAAGGCACGGTCGAGGTCCTGATTCACGCCAGCGACGGGGCCGCGGACGGAATCCGCAAATTGGACATGCTGGCGCGTCAAAATGCCGGAAATCGCGGTGCCAAGCCGCAGATTCCCGTCGTGACGGCCCTGAAATCGATAGAATTGGATTTGGCACTTACCCGGTCAAATGTGATACATGCTGCCCTGCTCGCGGGCCCGGCGAGCAAGTCATTCCTGTCACGTAGCCAGATGCTGGTCCGATACCGGATGGCGGACGCTGACAAGACTGCCGAAAAGCCCGGCCAGGATTTCTGAAGATAACGACCACCCAATAAGACGGTGCGGCAACGCACAACACTGATAAATCAGGATTAGGACTGCTGAATGGTTGATACCAAGACCCCTGACGACAAGAAGCTGAGCGTTCCGAGCAAGACGCTATCGCTCAAGCCGCGCGTCGAAACGGGCACTGTGCGCCAGAGCTTCAGCCATGGCCGCAGCAAGCAGGTCGTGGTCGAGAAGCGCGGCAAGCGCCGTATCGACGGCAGCCCTGAGCCGCAGGCGCCCACCGTTGTTGCGAAGCCGGCGCCCGCCGCGCCTGCGCCCGCTCCTTCACGCCCGGCGCCGCCGCGCAACGCCGGCTCCGGCGTCGTGCTGCGTACGCTGACCGAGGATGAACGTTCGGCTCGCGCAAGTGCGCTGGCTGACGCCAAGGTGCGCGAAGTCGAAGAGCGCCGCCAGGCCGAGGAAGAAGCTCAGCGCCGCACCGTCCGCGAGGCCGCCGAGCGCGCCGAGCGCGACGCCGCCGAATCCCGCCGCAAGGCCGAGGAAGAGCGCCACCGTCACGAGGATGAGGCCAAGCGCAAGGCCGAGACCGAAGCCAAGAAGCGTTTTGGCGAAGGCGAGCAGGCAGCATCGGCCCCGCGTCCCGCGGCAGCCGCCCCGGCGACCAGCGCTCCGCGTCCCGCGCCGACCACGACGCGACCGGGAGCGACGACGACCGCTCGCCCGGCAACCACCACTGCGCGGCCAGGTATTCCGGCGGCTCGTGCCCCCGGTGTCGCAGCCGGACCGGACGAGGACGATGGTCCGCGCCAGATCCGTCGCGGTCCCGGCGGCGCAGCGCGTCCCGTGGTCGCGCCCAAGCCCACCCATAAGCCTGGCCCGCAGAAGGAGCGCGGCCGACTGACCGTCGTCACCGCGCTCAATGCCGACGAAGTGCGCGAGCGCTCGATCGCCTCGTTCCGCCGCCGTACCCAGCGCCTGAAGGGCCACGTCTCGAACGAGCCGAAGGAAAAGCTGATCCGCGAGGTGATCATTCCTGAAGCGATCACCATCCAGGAACTCGCCAACCGCATGGCCGAGCGCGCGGTGGAAATCATCCGCATGCTGATGAAGCAGGGCGCGATTCACAAGATCACCGACGTGATCGACGCCGACACCGCGCAGCTGATCGCCGAGGAACTGGGTCACACCGTCAAGCGCGTTGCCGCATCCGACGTCGAAGAAGGCCTGTTCGACGCCACCGACGATTCCACCGACACCGAAACGCGTTCGCCTGTCGTGACCGTCATGGGCCACGTCGACCACGGCAAGACCTCGCTGCTCGACGCGCTCCGCCATGCCAACGTGGTCTCCGGCGAAGCCGGCGGCATCACCCAGCATATCGGCGCTTATCAGGTGCTGTCGCCCGAAAGCGGCAAGAAGATCACCTTCATCGACACGCCCGGCCACGCCGCATTCACCGCGATGCGCGCCCGCGGCGCCAAGGTCACGGACATCGTCGTGCTGGTGGTCGCGGCCGATGACGGCGTCATGCCGCAGACCGTCGAAGCCATCAACCACGCCAAGGCGGCGCGGGTGCCGATCATCGTTGCCATCAACAAGATCGACAAACCCGACGCCCGGCCCGAGCGCGTCCGCACCGAGCTGCTCCAGCACGAAGTGCAGGTGGAATCCTTCGGCGGCGACGTCGTCGACGTCGAAGTGTCCGCGAAGAACAAGACCAATCTCGACAAGCTGCTCGAGATGATCGCGCTCCAGGCCGATATCCTCGACCTGAAGACCAATTCGGAGCGTCCGGCCGAAGGCACCGTGATCGAAGCCAAGCTCGATCGCGGCCGTGGTCCGGTTGCGACCGTGCTGGTCCAGCGCGGCACGCTTCGTGTCGGTGACATCATCGTCGCCGGTGCCGAAATGGGCCGCGTCCGCGCGCTGATCTCGGATCAGGGCGAGACGGTTCCGGAAGCCGGTCCCTCGGTGCCGGTCGAGGTGCTCGGCTTCAACGGTCCGCCGGAAGCCGGCGATCGTCTCGCGGTCGTCGAGAACGAAGCCCGCGCCCGCCAGGTCACGAGCTACCGCGCGCACCAGAAGCGCGAGAACGCGGCTGCCTCGATCTCCGGCATGCGCGGCTCGCTCGAGCAGATGATGTCGCAGTTGAAGACGGCGGGCCGCAAGGAATTCCCGCTGATCATCAAGGCCGACGTGCAGGGCTCGCTGGAAGCGATCCTCGGCTCGCTGGAGAAGCTCGGCACCGACGAAGTCGCAGCCCGCATCCTGCATGCAGGCGTCGGCGGCATCTCCGAATCGGACGTGACGCTCGCGGAAGGTTTCAACGCCGCGATCATCGGCTTCTCGGTTCGTGCGAACAAGGAGGCGGCTGCCGCCGCCAAGCGCAACGGCATCGAGATCCGCTACTACAACATCATCTACGACCTCGTGGACGACGTGAAGAAGGCGATGAGCGGTCTGCTCGCGCCGACCTTGCGCGAAACCATGCTGGGCAACGCTTCGATCCTGGAGATATTCAACATCTCCAAGGTCGGCAAGGTTGCCGGCTGCCGCGTCACCGACGGCACCGTGGAACGCGGCGCCAATGTGCGCCTGATCCGCGACAACGTCGTCGTGCACGAAGGCAAGCTGTCGACGCTGAAGCGCTTCAAGGACGAAGTGAAGGAAGTCCAGTCCGGTCAGGAATGCGGCATGGCCTTCGAGAACTATCACGACATGCGTGCCGGTGACGTGATCGAGTGTTATCGCGTGGAGACGATCCAGCGCTCCCTGTAAGTCCAAATCTTACCGAAGCGCCCGGATCTTTTTGAGCTGAAATTGCGGGAGTGCGATGGCCGGATTTTTTCCGGCCATCCACGCCTCATTCGTTCCAACAGGACAAATGACAATGCTCGTGTCCCAAACGCGGGCACGACGAGGTGATTTTCGACCATGCCGCGCCATCATCAGAAAAAAAGTTCCGCGCCCGGCGGCTCGCAGCGTCAGCTGCGCGTCGGCGAGCAGGTTCGCCACGCGATAGCCGAGATTCTGGCGCAGGGCAGTGTGCATGATGCTGATCTCGAAGGTCACATCATCACCGTGCCGGAGGTGCGGATGTCGCCCGACCTGAAGCTCGCAACAATCTATGTGATGCCGCTTGGTGGCCGCGACACCGAGCTCGTCATTGCTGCGCTCGATCGCAACAAGAAATTCCTGCGCGGCGACGTCGCGCGGCGCGTTAACCTGAAATTTGCACCTGACCTTCGCTTCCGCGTCGACGAGCGATTCGACGAAGCGGAACGGATCGAGAAGCTTTTGCGAACACCTGCGGTGCAGAAGGACCTGGAACAGGATCCGGACTCGGATCGGGAAGAAGAACAATGATGATGGACCCGGCTCACGGCACGATCGGCAGCGAAGACGCCGATACGCGCGACCTGCAGAAAAATAATTTTGCAGATGCCGATGCTCAGCCGCATCAAGAGGCGCGTCGCGTCAACAACGATCCGCGCGCAGGCAAGCAGAAGGGCAATCAGCCGCGGCGCGACCGGCGTGACGTGCACGGCTGGGTCGTGCTCGACAAGCCGATCGGGATGACCTCGACGCAAGCCGTCGCCGTGCTCAAGCGTCTGTTCAACGCCAAGCGCGCCGGACATGCCGGCACGCTCGACCCGCTCGCGTCGGGCGGTCTTCCGATTGCACTCGGCGAAGCCACCAAGACGGTTCCTTTCGTCATGGACGGCCGCAAGCGCTACCAGTTCACCGTGTGTTGGGGCCAGGAGCGCGACACCGACGATATCGAGGGCCAGGTCACGGCGACCTCGGACCAGCGCCCGACCCGCGAGGCCATCGAAGCCCTGCTCCCCCGCTTCACCGGCGTGATCGAGCAGGTTCCGCCGCGCTATTCGGCGATCAAGGTCCAGGGCGAGCGGGCCTATGACCTTGCGCGCGACGGCGAGATTGTGGAACTGGCGCCCCGCCCGGTCGAAATTCACCATTTAACCCTTGTGGATCAACCGGATACCGATCGGGCCGTGTTCGAGGCCGAGTGCGGCAAGGGCACCTATGTCAGGGCGCTCGCCCGCGATATGGGCCGGATTCTCGGCACTTTCGGCCATATCTGCGCGCTGCGGCGGACCCTGGTCGGCCCGTTTGGCGAAAACGACATGATTCCGCTGGATCAGCTGGAGGCTTTGTGCGATAGAGCCGCGTCCGGCGAGGGAAGCCTCGCCGACGCGCTGATGCCCGTTGAGACCGCGCTGGACGACATCCCGGCACTGGCCGTCACTCGGGCTGATGCGGCAAGGCTCCACCGGGGCCAAGCCGTTTTATTGCGCGGACGGGATGCGCCCACAAGTAGCGGCACAGTCTATGTCACGGTGGCAGGCCGTCTTTTGGCGCTTGCTGAAGTTGGCAATGGCGAAATCATCCCCAAGCGTGTGTTCAACCTGACCGGCTTGACTGCCTCAACCGGTCGCAACGAGAGAAATTGACGATGTCGATTGCCGCAGAACGCAAAGCGGAAGTCATCAAGACGAATGCCAACAAGGTTGGTGACACCGGCTCGCCGGAGGTTCAGGTCGCGATCCTGTCGGAACGCATCAACAACCTGACCAGCCATTTCAAGACCCACGTGAAGGACAACCATTCGCGTCGTGGCCTCTTGAAGCTTGTCTCGACTCGCCGTTCGCTCCTCGACTACCTCAAGAAGAGGGACGAGGCGCGTTACAAGGCGCTGCTCGAGAAGCACAACATTCGTCGTTAACAGTTCTTGCGCGCGCCACCGGCGCGCGTTTTTGCGCGTGATTTCGAGCGAAAGCGCTTGTTTTGAGGTTTTTGATCGAGCCTCACGCGTACGTCCGGTGCGGGCCAAGGTTGCTTCGCATCCGGGGCACGATGAGCGAAGACCGCAGTTCGGTGTTCGCGCACGTGCCGACTGACAGTCCAGCAGCAATCCGGCGGCTGGGCGCAACGGGCAAGGTGCCCGTATGACCCGAAAGGATGGACGCCATCCGACATCCGAAAACCATGGCAGGATCGCAGGACGCTGATCGCCCGCTCCGATCAGCGTCCTGCAATCTTGACATGGTTTTTGTTTTTCGAGCCGTCCCTTCTTTCGAGAAACCATGAAAGAAGACCTCTATGTTCAATAAGCATTCAGTCGAGATCGACTGGGGCGGACGCCCCCTCAAGCTCGAAACCGGCAAGATCGCACGTCAGGCAGACGGCGCCGTCGTCGCCACCTATGGCGAGACCGTGGTGCTCGCCACCGTCGTCGCCGCGAAGTCGCCGCGTGAAGGCGTAGACTTCCTGCCGCTGACCGTCGACTACCAGGAAAAGACCTACGCAGCCGGCCGCATTCCCGGCGGCTATTTCAAGCGCGAGGGCCGTCCGACCGAGAAGGAGACGCTGGTCTCCCGCCTGATCGACCGTCCGATCCGTCCGCTGTTCGTCGACGGCTGGCGCAACGAGACCCAGGTGATCGTCACCGTGCTGTCGCACGACATGGAGAACGATCCCGACATCGTTGCGCTGGTGGCCTCCTCGGCCGCACTGACCCTGTCGGGCGCGCCCTTCAAGGGCCCGATCGGCGCTGCCCGCGTCGGCTTCGCCAATGACGAGTTCATCCTCAACCCGACGCTCGACGAGATGGTCGATACCCAGCTCGACCTCGTCGTCGCCGGCACCGCCGACGCAGTGCTGATGGTGGAATCGGAAGCCAAGGAGCTGAACGAAGACATCATGCTCGGCGCCGTGATGTTCGGTCACCGCCACTTCCAGCCGGTCATCAAGGCGATCATCGAGCTCGCCGAGAAGGCCGCCAAGGAGCCGCGCGAAGTCACCGTCATCGACAATTCCGCGCTCGAGAAGGAAATGCTCGGCCTCGTCGAGCAGGAGCTGCGCGCCGCCTACGCCATTCCGGTCAAGCAGGATCGCTACGCCGCGGTCGGCAAGGTCAAGGAAAAGGTGATCGCCCACTATTTCCCCGAAGGGCAGGAGCCGAAATACGACAAGCTGCGCATCGGCGCCGTGTTCAAGGAGCTCGAGGCGAAGATCGTTCGCTGGAACATCCTCGACACCGGCAAGCGCATCGACGGCCGTGACTCAAAGACCGTGCGCAACATCATCGCCGAAGTCGGCGTGCTGCCGCGCGCCCACGGCTCGGCGCTGTTCACCCGCGGCGAGACCCAGGGCCTGGTCGTGACCACGCTCGGCACCGGCGAGGACGAGCAGTACATCGACGCGCTGGCGGGAACGTACAAAGAGACGTTCCTGCTGCACTACAACTTCCCTCCCTACTCGGTCGGTGAGACCGGTCGCCTTGGGGGCACCAAGCGCCGCGAGATCGGCCACGGCAAGCTGGCCTGGCGCGCGATCCACCCGGTGCTGCCGCCGCATCACGAGTTTCCGTACACGATCCGCGTGGTCTCCGAGATCACCGAGTCCAACGGCTCCTCGTCGATGGCTTCGGTGTGCGGCGCCTCGCTCGCACTGATGGACGCCGGCGTGCCGTTGAAGCGGCCGACCGCGGGCATCGCGATGGGCCTGATCCTCGAAGACAAGCGCTTCGCGGTTCTCTCGGACATTCTCGGTGACGAGGACCATCTCGGCGACATGGACTTCAAGGTCGCCGGTACCGAGCAGGGCATCACCTCGCTCCAGATGGACATCAAGATCGAGGGCATCACCGAGGAGATCATGAAGGTCGCACTCGGCCAGGCCAAGGATGGGCGTATCCACATCCTCGGCGAGATGTCGAAGGCGCTCACCAACGCCCGCGCCGAGCTCGGCGAATACGCGCCGCGCATCGAGACCTTCAAGATCGCCACCGACAAGATCCGCGAAGTGATCGGCACCGGCGGCAAAGTGATCCGCGAGATCGTCGAGAAGACCGGCGCCAAGGTCAACATCGAGGACGACGGCACCGTGAAGGTCGCCTCCTCCGACGGAGAGGCGATGAAGGCCGCGATCAAGTGGATCAAGTCGATCGCGTCCGATCCGGAAGTCGGCCAGATCTATGACGGCACCGTCGTCAAGGTGATGGAGTTCGGTGCTTTCGTGAACTTCTTCGGCTCCAAGGACGGTCTCGTCCACATCAGCCAGCTCGCTTCGGCGCGCGTGCAGAAGACCTCCGACGTCGTCAAGGAAGGCGACAAGGTCAAGGTGAAGCTGCTCGGCTTCGACGATCGCGGCAAGACCCGCCTGTCGATGAAGGTCGTCGACCAGACCACCGGCGAAGACCTCGAAGGCAAGGGCGGCGACGGCGAGAAGGCCCCGCGCGAAGCGGCCGGCGAGTAATCGCCTCCGCATCACCCAGATACACGAAGGGCGGCCTCGCGGCCGCCCTTTTTGTTTGTCGTTTGCTGTGTGCTGGCGTCAGGCAGCGAGATCGAACCGGTCGAGGTTCATCACCTTGGTCCAGGCCTTGGCGAAGTCCTTTACGAACTGCTCCTTGGCGTCGGACGTGGCATAGACCTCGGCGTAGGCGCGAAGCTGCGAGTGCGCGCCGAAGATCAGATCGGCGCGCGTGCCGGTCCACTTCACCGCATTGGTCTTGCGGTCGCGAGCTTCATAGGTGCCGTCAGCAGCAGGCGTCCACTGCGTGCTCATGTCGAGCAGGTTGACGAAGAAGTCGTTGGTCAGCGTGCCGACCTTCGAGGTCAAGACGCCGTTCTTCGAGTCACCAGCATTGGCGCCGAGCACGCGCAGTCCGCCGACGAGCACCGTCATTTCGGGTCCGGTCAGCTTCAGAAGCTGCGCGCGATCGACGAGGGCTTCTTCCTGCTGCAGGAACTGATGCCGCTTGCCGACGTAGTTGCGGAAACCATCGGCACGCGGTTCGAGCGGCGCGAAGGAAGCCGCGTCGGTCTGCTCCTGCGAGGTATCCATGCGGCCCGGCGTGAACGCGACCTTGACGTCGACGCCGGCATCCTTCGCGGCCTTCTCAACCGCGGCGGTGCCGCCGAGTACGATCAGGTCGGCGAGCGAGACCTTCTTCGAACCGGAGTTGAAGTCCTTCTGGATCGCTTCGAGCTTGCCGAGCACCTTGGCGAGCTGGGCCGGCTCGTTCACCTCCCAGTCCTTCTGCGGGGCAAGACGGATGCGCGCACCGTTGGCGCCACCGCGCTTGTCCGAGCGGCGGAATGTCGATGCCGACGCCCAGGCGGTCGAGACCAGCTCCGACACCGAGAGGCCCGAGGCCAGTATCTTGGTCTTCAGCGCAGCGATGTCCTGATCGCTGACCAGTTCGTGGTTCACAGCCGGAATCGGATCCTGCCAGATCAGCGTCTCCTTCGGCACCAGCGGGCCGAGGTAGCGCACGACCGGACCCATGTCGCGGTGGGTGAGCTTGAACCAGGCGCGGGCGAAGGCGTCCGCGAACTGATCGGGATTTTCGAGGAAGCGGCGCGAGATCTTCTCATAGGCCGGATCCATGCGCAGCGAGAGGTCGGTCGTCAGCATTGTCGGGCGATGCTTCTTCGACTTGTCGAACGCGTCCGGAATGATCGCGTCGGCGCCCTTGGCGGTCCACTGGTTCGCGCCACCCGGGCTCTTGGTCAGCTCCCATTCGAAGTTGAACAGGTTCTCGAAGAAATTGTTGCTCCACTTCGTCGGCGTCGTGGTCCACGTCACTTCGAGACCGCTGGTGATGGAATCACCCGCCAGGCCCGACGCGTGCTTGCTCTTCCAGCCGAGGCCCTGATCTTCCAGCGCACCCGCTTCCGGCTCCGGACCGACCAGCGACGGATCGCCGGCACCATGGGTTTTGCCGAAAGAATGGCCGCCGGCGATCAGTGCGACGGTCTCTTCGTCGTTCATCGCCATGCGGAAGAAGGTCTCGCGAATGTCCTTGGCCGCGGCGACCGGATCCGGCTTGCCGTTCGGGCCTTCCGGGTTGACGTAGATGAGGCCCATCTGGACAGCGCCGAGCGGCTCGGAGAGCTCGCGTTCGCCGCTGTAGCGTTCATCGCCCAGCCACGTGCCTTCCGGACCCCAATAGAGCTCTTCCGGCTCCCAGACGTCGGCGCGACCACCGGCAAAACCGAAGGTCTTGAAGCCCATCGATTCCAGCGCGACGTTGCCGGCGAGCACCATCAGATCGGCCCAGGAAATCTTGCGGCCGTATTTCTGCTTGATCGGCCAGAGCAGCCGGCGCGCCTTGTCGAGGTTGGCGTTGTCGGGCCAGCTGTTGAGCGGAGCGAAACGCTGCTGACCGGCGCCGGCGCCGCCGCGGCCATCCGTGGTGCGGTAGGTGCCCGCGCTATGCCAGGCCATGCGGATCATCAGGCCACCGTAATGACCGAAATCGGCCGGCCACCACTCCTGCGAGTTCGTCATCAGGGCGGTCAGATCTTTCACGACCGCGTTCAGGTCGAGGGTCTTGAACTCCTTGGCATAGTCGAACGCCTCGCCCATCGGATCGGACAGGCCGGAATTCTTGTGCAGCATCTCGATGCTGAGCTGCGTCGGCCACCAATCGCGGTTCGCCGGTACGCGTTTTCCGCCCGAAAACGGGCACTTTGAAGAGTCGTCCATGAATACCTCCTCTGGTGGCGTCGAACTCGCGCCTTTGACCAGGTAGAACCACTCTAAGCGTCGCCTTCGATCAGGGGAAGTTGACTTTAATGATCGCTGCGATAGGATTTTCTGATGATCAACGTGACGATGCGCCAGCTGCGATATTTCGACGCGCTGGCGCGCCATGGTCATTTCGGGCGCGCGGCCGAGTCTTGTTCCATCTCGCAGCCGGCCTTGTCGATGCAGATCAAGGAACTGGAAGAGGCGCTCGGCGGACTGCTGCTGGAGCGTAGCGCCCGGCAGGTTGCGCTGACCCGGTTTGGCGAGGAACTCGCACAGCGCGTCCGTGACATCCTACGCTCGGTCGATGAGCTCGGCGATTTCGCCCGCGCCTCGCAGGACCGTTTTGTAGGCCGCCTGCGCATCGGCATGATCCCGACCATCGCGCCGTATCTGCTGCCCACAATCACCAAGAATCTCACGCGCATGCATCCGGAGCTCGACATCCGCGTGCGCGAGACGATGACGCCGCGGCTGATCCAGGAACTGGTCGAGGGCCGGCTCGATACCGCCATTGTCGCGCTGCCGGTGTCTGAGCCCTCGCTCACCGAGGTCGCCTTGTTCGAGGAGAAATTTCTGCTGGTGCGGCCGGGCACGGATGCGGGCACGCCGGTGCCGTCGCGCGAGATGATGCGCGAGATGCGGCTGTTGCTGCTCGAAGAAGGCCATTGTTTCCGCGACCAGGCGCTGTCGTTCTGCAACATGCAGTCGGCGCCGCCGCGCGAGATGCTGGATGCGAATTCGCTGTCGACATTGGTCCAGATGGTCAGCGCCGGCATCGGTGTCACCCTGATTCCGGAGATGGCGGTATCCGTGGAGACGCGGTCGGCCTCCGTCTCGCTGTCGCGCTTCCGCGACCCCGAGCCCTCGCGCACCATCGGCATGGTCTGGCGCAAGACCAGTCCGCTGGCGCGGCAGCTGCTGCAGATCTCCGAGGTGGTGTGCCTGTCGGCCGGCAAGGCGCGCCCGCGGCAGGCCGCACGCAGCCAACGGGGTTGAAGCCTCGATGTCAGATCCGATCATTCGCCCTGCCCGCACTGAGGAATATGACGAGATCGGCCGTGTCTGGATGGAAAGCTGGGCCTCGACCGGGCTTGGCGAGGCCAGTGACTTCCTGCTGGCGAACCTGCGTGCCCGCATCCGGCGCGAGATGGAGGACGGCTGGAGCCTGTTCGTCGCCGACGACAACGGCACCATCGCCGCGATGCTCGCGCTGCATCTGCCGAAACGCTATCTCGACATGCTGTTCGTCGGACCCGCTTATCAGGGGCAATCGCTCGGGCGGAAGCTGCTCGCCTTCACGCGCACGAAAATGCCGGATGAGATGTATCTGCGCTGCGTGCGCGAGAACGAAAATGCCTGGCGCTGGTACGAGCGCGAGGGATTTGTGTTCGAGAAGGAAGAGATCGAGCCGTCGAACGGGTTTGCGATGAAATATTATCGGTGGAAGCGGCCCACCGGGTAGGCGCGGACTCCGAGCGCAGCTTGCGGTTGTTACGGTCCCACCCTAGCGTGGCGCGTCCTGATGACCTCCTGCCGCTGATCTCCCGGAATCCATGCTTCGAATTGCTGTCTCGCTGATCGCGCTGCTGTCCGTTTTGAGTTCGGCAGTCGCGCAAACTCCTCCCACAGGCACCACGCCTCCCGCTCAGACCGCACCGGCAAAACCGGTTGTGAAGAAGGCGACGCCGAAGGCCAAGCCGGCCGCAAAGCCGCCGGTCGCGGCAGAGAGCGGTCCGTGCCGGCTCGGTGTGATCTCGGTGATCGGAGACCACTACTCCGTACAGAAATTTGGCATCACGATCTTCGAGGCGGAGGCAAGCGAGGTCCCGATCGATTGGGGCCTCGACGATCTCGTCTTTGCGCGGGTGCGCGCGGCAACGAACAACGATCCCGGGGTACGCAGGATTGCCTATCCCAAAGGCGTCTTCGAGCCCTTCTATAATCCGAAAACGATCCTGATCCGCGATCCCGGCGAGCGTCTGCCAGTCATCGTGCGGAGCTTCACGGCAAATGCGAATTGCGAACGCTATCTTGTCGCAACCACCTTCAAGGCGGAGCTGCCGAATTCGCACATGACGCTGAACGGCATCGGCACTTACAATCAGGGGGTCGGCAGCATCCTTCGTCACTCGCATCTCTTCGCCAATGTCGCGATCACGCTGATCGACGGAAGGAGCTACGAGGAGATCAAGCGCCCCTTTGTGAATTTCGGCGCGAACTTCGCCGCGGGAATGCGACTGACCGAAGACCCGCTCAACAAGCTCGACAACTCGCTATTTCCCGACCCACCCGCGGCAGCTTCGACCAACGCAGCGCTGCGCGAGAGGACGCGGGCGCTCGTCACGGACAGGCTCGACCGGGGCTTGCCGGGCTATCTCAAGGACGACTGAGCCGGAGATGGTGCCGCCGCGCACCGTATTCGATGCCTATATCGCGCGCTGCATGGCGCGGCCGGCATTCCAGCGCGCGGAGAAGATCGCGGCGGGTTAGAGCATGATCCGGAAAAGCGTGCAGCGGTTTTCAGAAAAGATCATGCTCACGCTTCAGCCTTCCGTTTTCAAATCATCCGGCCTCGGCATCAGGACGGTGTTGTAGCCGGAATCGACATAATGGATTTCGCCGGTCACGCCGCCGGAGAGATCCGACAGCAGATACAGCGCCGAGCCGCCGAGCTCGTCGAGCGTGACGCCGCGGCGGAGCGGCGAATGTTTCTGCATGAAGGCAAACATCGCGCGCGCCTCGCCGATGCCGGAGCCGGCAAGCGTACGGATGGGACCGGCGGAGATCGCGTTGACACGGATACCGCGCGGCCCGAAATCGGAGGCGAGATAGCGCACCGAGGCTTCCAGCGCCGCCTTGGCCACGCCCATCACGTTGTAATTCGGCATCGATCGCTCCGAGGCGCCGAAGGTCAGCGTGATCATGCTGCCGCCGTCCGTCATCAGCTCGGCGGCGCGTTTTGCCACCTCCGTGAACGAGAAGCAGGAGATCACCATGGTGCGCGAAAAGTTTTCGCGGCTGGTGTCGGCGTAGCGGCCCTTCAGCTCGTTCTTGTCGGCGAAGCCGATCGCGTGGATCACGAAATCGAGCTTGCCCCATTTTTCGCGCAAGGCGACGAACGTGGCGTCGACGCTGGCAATGTCCTCGACGTCGCAAGGCAGCACCAGTTCGACACCGAGAGACTCCGCGAGCGGCTTGACGCGCTTGCCGAGAGCTTCGCCCTGGAAGGTGAAGGCGAGCTCGGCGCCATGGGAATGCAGCGTCTTCGCCATGCCCCAGGCGATCGAATGATCATTGGCGATGCCCATGATCAGACCGCGCTTGCCTTGCATCAAACCTTCCATCGTCTACCAACTCCACTACTCGGGGTCATCGCCCGCGCAAGCGGGCGATCCAGTATTCCAGAAGCGGTCGTTAAAAATCGAAAAGCCGCGGCGTACTGGGCTCACACATCCAGCCGGCTGAACACCAGCGTGGCGTTGGTGCCGCCGAAGCCGAAGGAGTTCGACAGCACGGTGCCGATTTTGACGTTGTCGATGCGCTTGCGCACGATCGGCATGTCAGCGAACGCGGGATCGAGCTCCTGGATATGTGCGCTTTCGCAGATGAAACCGTTGTTCATCATCAGCAGCGAATAGATCGCCTCCTGCACCCCGGTCGCGCCGAGCGAGTGGCCGGTCAGCGCCTTGGTCGCCGAAATCGGCGGGCACTTCTCGCCGGCGCCGAACACGCGGCGGAGCGCCTCGATCTCCGGCGGATCTCCTGCTGGCGTCGAGGTGGCGTGCGGATTGATGTAGTCGACCTTGGTCTTCACCGTAGACATCGCCATGCGCATGCAGCGCTCGGCGCCTTCACCTGACGGCGCGACCATGTCGTAGCCGTCCGAGGTCGCGCCATAGCCGACGATCTCGCCGTAGATGCGCGCGCCGCGCGCCTTGGCGTGCTCGAGCTCTTCCAGCACCAGCACACCGGCACCGCCGGCAATCACAAAACCGTCGCGGTTGGCGTCGTAGGGACGCGAGGCAGTGGCGGGGGTGTCGTTGTATTTCGAGGACATGGCGCCCATGGCGTCGAACAGCACCGACAGCGACCAGTCGAGCTCCTCGCAACCGCCGGCGAAGACAACGTCCTGCTTGCCGATCTGGATCGTCTCATAGGCGTTGCCGACGCAATGGTTAGACGTCGCGCAGGCCGAGGAGATCGAATAGTTCACGCCCTTGATCTTGAACCAGGTCGCGAGCGTCGCCGACGCCGTGGACGACATCGCTTTCGGCACGGCGAACGGACCGACGCGCTTCGGTCCCTTGGTGCGGGTGATGTCGGCGGCTTCGACGATGGTGCGCGCCGAGGGACCGCCGGAGCCCATGATGATGCCAGTGCGGATGTTGGAGACTTCCTCAGGCGACAGACCGGAGTCCTGGATCGCCTGCTCCATCGCGACATGATTCCACGCCGCGCCCTGACCGAGGAAACGCATCGCGCGGCGGTCGACCACTGTCGAAGGATCGAGCGTCGGCGCACCTTGCACCTGCGAACGGAAGCCGAGCTCGGCATATTTCTCAGCCCGAGAAATGCCCGACTTCGCCTCGTGAAGGCTCGCAAGCACTTCCTGGGTGTTGTTTCCGATCGACGAGACGATACCCATCCCGGTGACCACAACCCGCCTCATGACAGCCTCGCCCTATATCGTTGTCTCTTGGTGATGCGCGTTAGCCCAGGCTCGTGCCCTGCTTGAACAGGCCGACCTTCAGATCCTTGGCGCGATAAATAATCTGGTCGTCGACCGAAAGCCATCCGTCGGCAATGCCGAGCACGAGCTTTGAGCGCATCACGCGCTTGATATCGACGTTGTACACAACCTTGCGGGCTTCGGGCAGCACCTGGCCACTGAACTTCAATTCGTTCAAGCCGAGCGCGCGGCCACGACCTTCGCCTCCGGTCCAGCCCAGATAAAAGCCGACCATTTGCCATAGCGCATCAAGGCCGAGGCAGCCGGGCATCACGGGATCGTTCTTGAAGTGGCAGCCAAAGAACCAGAGGTCGGATTTCACGTCGAGCTCGGCGCGCACCACGCCCTTGCCGTACTCGCCGCCATTGTCGCTGATTTCCGTGATGCGGTCGAACATGAGCATCGGCGGCAGCGGCAGCTGGGCATTGCCCGGGCCGAACATCTCACCGCGGCCACATGCCAGCAGATCTTCGTATTCGTAACCGTTGCGCCTGTTCAGCATGCGGAAGCCTCTGTTTGAACCCCGATTGAGCGGCGTTTCTGGCAAAAATGGGCCCCGTTTCGTTCGGAAAGCAACGCCAATTGCCGTAGTCAGGCGCAAATCCGAGCAGGATCGACTGCGGGCCGGGCCTCAATGCCTGGCTGCGTCAAAATCGGTTAAGCGGAACCGTGCGCTCTCTAACACAGGCCTTTTCGGGTGGCAAAGCAGCCCCATGAAGGTAAAATGACCGGGACCTCGCCCGGTTCCTCTGCTGATTAGAACCACTCTAGTTGCGAGAAACTTGCATCTGCATCTATCTGTCCATATATTGCAGATAGATAGTGTTCACGCGTGCCCGAATTCTGGAAATGAGCGAAAACAACGCCACTCACCACGACGAAGACGCCCATGCGGCGGCCCTTCTGTCCGGCCGCCAGCCGGCCCTGACCGGCTGCCCCTGGCACGACGTCAATGAAATGCTGCAGTCCGCGGGCCTGCGCCCAACGCGGCAGCGCATGGCTCTCGGCTGGCTGCTGTTCGGCAAGGGTGCACGCCACCTCACGGCTGAAATGCTCTATGAGGAAGCGACGCTGGCCAAGGTGCCGGTCTCGCTCGCGACCGTCTACAACACGCTGAACCAGCTGACCGATGCCGGCCTGCTGCGTCAGGTCAGTGTCGACGGTACCAAGACCTATTTCGACACCAACGTCACCACGCATCACCACTATTACCTCGAGAACAGCCACGAGCTGGTCGATATCGAAGATCCGCATCTGGCGCTGTCCAAGATGCCGGAGGTGCCGGAAGGCTACGAGATCGCACGGATCGACATGGTCGTGCGCCTGCGCAAGAAGCGCTGAGATCGTCCTGAAGCCGAATCGAGATCGTCATGGCCGGGCTTTGTCCCGGCCATTGTCGTTTCAGGCGGTCAGTTGACCTGCTCGTCCGAGTACACGCCCCAAAGGCGTTCCTGCTGGATCCAGCCGTCAAAGCCGTTGCCGGCGACGTGGCACCAGTTGGTCGCGCACTTCTTCACCTGTGTGACGACGCCGGCCTGGAGTTTCGCGGCCACCGCACTGTCGGCATCGGCGCGATCATAGATCGGCGCCAGCTCGTCCTTGTGCTTCATGGTGACCACCGCAGTGCGGCGGCCCGACAACAGCGAATGATAGACCCAGCCCTCGGCGCCCTCGGAATCGCGCACCCGGCGCCAGTTCTCGAACTCGGCGGTGATTTCAACCGGCAGGCCGGAACGGGTGTAGACCCAGGCCACGTCATTGTCCTTGGTCGGGCCGGCGCGGACGTTGACGTGATCCGATTTGAGGCTGACATAGCGCGGCACCGGAAGGCCGCTGGCCGTCTGGGGGGTGCTGTCCTTGGCCGAGTGCCCGGGGCTGACCGAGGCGCTCAACCAGGTGCAAACGAGCGCCATCACCGAACAAAAACGCCCCAACGCCATCAACCCGTCTCCTGTCGAGAACCCGGCCAGACCAGGTCCTCACCCCAAATTCCAAAACCGCCGTGTAGACCCCCGCTCCCGCCCCACGCGGGTGTTCCATCAAGCCTTGACCCGTGGTTCTTGTCTTGGCCCGGCCTTCTGCTAGAGAGGACGGACATCTGAACAACCGGTTTGCCCCGATTTTCCGGCCGGAAATCTCGGGAAAGCTTGAAGGAAACGCCGGGGACGACACGGCAAGGGCAGTGTCGAACAACCGGGTTAATGAGGCCTCAACGGCCGGCCTTTGGCGACAGAGGCGGCCTGCAACGCCTCATGAGGGCAGGACATGACGGTGAAGAAAAAGCCCCTCGTCGTGGTGACGCGCAAGCTGCCGGATTCGATCGAGACCCGGATGCGCGAACTGTTCGACGCACGCATCAATCTCGACGACACGCCGATGTCGGCCGAGCAGATCGCCGAAGCCGCGCGCACTGCCGACATCCTGGTTCCGACCGTCACCGACCACATCAGCGCCGACATCGTCAACCAGCCCGACTGCAAGCTCCGCCTGATCGCCAATTTCGGCAACGGCGTCGACAATATCGACGTCGAGGCCGCGCATGCCCGCGGCATCACCGTCACCAACACGCCAAAGGTTCTGACCGAAGACACCGCCGACATGACCATGGCGCTGATCCTGGCGGTGCCGCGCCGGATGATCGAAGGCGCTTCCGTGCTGACGGAGGGAAAACCCTGGGCAGGCTGGTCTCCGACCTGGATGCTCGGCCACCGCATCGGCGGCAAGCGCCTCGGCATCATCGGCATGGGCCGCATCGGCCAGGCGGTGGCGCGCCGCGCCCGCGCCTTCGGCCTGCAGATCCATTATCACAACCGCCGTCCCGTCGCGCCGAAGATCGCCGAAGAGCTTGGTGCGACCTATTGGGAAAGCCTCGACCAGATGCTGGCGCGGATGGACATCATCTCGGTGAACTGCCCACACACGCCGGCGACCTATCATTTGCTCTCGGCGCGGCGGCTGAAGCTGATCCGCAAGGACGCCTACATCGTCAACACCGCGCGCGGCGGGGTGACCGACGAGGACACGCTGATCAAGCTGATCGAAGGCGGCGAGATCGGCGGCGCCGGCCTCGACGTCTACGAGCACGAACCCGCGGTCAATCCGAAGCTGGTGCGGCTCGCCAAGGCCGGCAAGGTGACGCTGCTGCCGCATATGGGCTCGGCCACGATCGAAGGTCGCGTCGAGATGGGCGAGAAGGTGATCATCAACATCCGCACCTTCCTCGATGCCCACAAGCCGCCGGATCGCGTGCTGCCGAGCATGCTCTGAGTTTTATTTGCTACGCCTGCGCCAATCCGCGACGAAATCGATGAAGGCGCGCAGCGCGGGCGGCGTCTGGCGCCGGCTCGGGTAGTACAGGAACGGGCCGGGAAACGGCTCGCACCAATCCTCCATCGAGCTGACAAGCGCACCGGATTTCACGGCATCACCGACATAGCCATCGAGTGTCGCCCAGATGCCGACGCCGTCGATTGCGGCGCGCATCGCAAGGCCCATATTGGTCGAGATCAGTTTTGCCGGCGGATCGACCTTCACGATGTGGCCGGCCTTTTCGAACTCCCAATCATGCATGACGCCGCTCGAATAGCGCGCGCGGATGCAATCATGTTCGAGCAGATCTTTCGGATGTTTTGGTCGGCCGCGGCGCGCGACGTAAGCCGGCGACGCCACGATGACATAATGCTGCGGACCGCTCAGCGGGATCGCCACCATGTCCTGCGCGAGGTGCTCGCCATAGCGCACGCCGGCATCGTAGCCCCCGCTCACGATATCGACGAAACCACTCTCCGAGACGATGTCGAGATCGACCTGCGGATGCGCTTCGAGAAACGGCCCGATCATCGGCGCCAGCACGAGATCGACCGCCGGTGGCGGCGCGTTGATGCGGAGGCGGCCCGATGCCACTTCGCGCAGACCCCGGACCTGGTCCAGGGCATCGCCGACATCGCGCAGAGCCGGCGCCACGCGCGACAGCAGGAGCTCACCCGCCTCAGTCAGAGCGACGCTGCGGGTGGTGCGGTTCATCAGGCGGACGCCGAGGCGCTCCTCCAGATCCCGCAATCGCTGGCTAAGGCTCGACACCGACACGCGAATTTCAACCGCCGCGCGGCGGAAATTGCGGGTGCGAGCGACGGCCACGAAGGCGTCGAGATCGCGCAGGTCGGGATCAGCCATTGTTCGCCAATGTGAACAAGCTATTCCGCATTGTCCAGCTTATCGCGGCAATGGGGCAGGCGCATATGTGCCCTCGTCTCGCGGCGTCCATCAGGCGCCGCCTTTTCAAGGAGAGCCATCATGGAACAGCGCAAACTCGGTTCAACCGGCCCCAGCGTCTCGAGCCTCGGTCTCGGCTGCATGGCGATGTCGGACGCCTACGGCCCGGCCGATCGCGGCGAGAGCATCGCCACGGTCCATGCGGCACTCGACGCGGGCATCACGCTGCTCGACACCGGCGATTTCTACGCGATGGGCCACAATGAGATGCTGATCCGCGAGGCGCTGACGAACGTCCCCCGCGACAAGGTACAGCTCAGTGTGAAGTACGGCGCACTGCGCGGTCCCGCCGGTGAATTCGTCGGGTTCGATTCGCGGCCGGCGGCGACGAGAAATTTCCTCGCCTATTCGCTGCAACGCCTCGGCACCGACTACATCGACGTCTATCGCCCGGCGCGGCTTGATCCCACCATTCCGATCGAGGAGACGATCGGCGGCATCGCCGAGATGGTGAAGGCCGGCTACGTCAGGCATATCGGCCTGTCCGAGGTCGGCTCCGACACCATCCGCCGCGCGCATGCCGTGCATCCGATCGTCGATCTCCAGATCGAATATTCGCTGATCGAGCGCGGCATCGAGCGCGACATTTTGAAGACCTGCCGTGAGTTCGGCATCAGCATCACCGCCTATGGCGTGCTGGCGCGCGGCTTGATCAGCGGTCATTGGTCGAAGGACTCCGGCAAGATCGGCAAGGACTACCGGCTGATAAGCCCGCGCTTCCAGGGCGCGAACCTCGATGCCAATCTCGCGCTGGCAGAGCAGCTTCGCGCCATCGCCACAGAGATCGGCGCAACACCGGCGCAAGTCGCGATCGCCTGGGTGGCGGCGCAAGGCCAGGAGATCGTGCCGCTGATCGGCGCCAAGACCCGCAACCGTCTCAGTGAAGCGCTGGGCGCAACGAAGGTCACGCTGACGCCGGCACATCTGGCCGCGCTGGCCAAGGCGTTCCCGCCGAACGTTGCTGCCGGCACGCGCTATGCGGCCGAGCAGATGGCACATCTCGACAGCGAGAAGTCGGCCACCGCGTAACGGCTTCCATCAGGTGCGATGGGCGCTGAGGTCAGTCATGACCGGCCCATCGCCATTGAGCGGATTGGCCGGATCGCGCGCGTAGCGCAGCGTCTCGAAGCGCATTGCGCGTGCATCGATCATCAGGAGGCGGCCGACCAGGCCGTCGCCAAAACCGACGATCTCGCGGATCGCCTCCAGCGCCATCATCGAGCCCATGACACCCGCAAGCGCGCCCATGACGCCGGCCTCGGCACAGGCCGGCACGGTGCCGGGCGGCGGCGCCTCCGGAAACAGGCAGCGATAGGTCGGGTTGAAGACGCCTTGCTCGTTCGTCTCGTGCGCGCGGATGGTGGTGAGCGAGCCGTCGAAGGTGCCGAGCGCCGCTGTGATCAGCGGCCGCTTCGCGAAGAAGCAGGCGTCCGAGACCAGATAGCGCGTCGAGAAATTGTCGGAACCATCGAGCACGAGGTCATAGTCGCCGATCAGGCTCAGCGCATTGTCGGCATTGAGCCAGGTGGCGTGCCCGACGAAGCTCACATGCGGATTGAGCGCCGCGATGCGTTCCGCCGCGCTCTCGACCTTGTGTCGGCCGATGTCAGGCGTCGTATGGATGACCTGACGCTGGAGATTTGACAGCGACACGACGTCGTCATCGACCACGCCGAGCGTTCCGATACCGGCCGCAGCCAGATACATCAGAGCAGGCGCGCCGAGGCCGCCTGCGCCGATCACCAGCGCAGAGGCGCGTTTCAACGCAGCCTGGCCCGGGCCGCCGACATCGCGCAGCACGATATGGCGGGCATAGCGTTCGAGTTCGTCCGGGCTCAGCACCTTCTCTTACTCCTGAACCACCCTGAGATTGTTCGCGACCAACGAGATGTGCTTCAATGGCAACGCGTTCAATGGGCTGGCTGGATTTGTCATGAGATCGATGCTTGCGGCAACACTGATGTTGGCGTCTGCCACAGGGGCCAGCGCCCAGATGACGACGCCACAGCTCCCAGGCACCAAGCCGAAAGTGGTCCAGACCGTTCCGATCAAGCCGCCCGCCCTGCAGACGCCTTCGGAAACCGCGGACGGGATGGCGCAGGCCGAGCGGCTGTCGCTTCAGTCCGACCTCGCCTGGGTCGGCGAATATAACGGCGCCATCACCGGCGACGTCAGCTCGCGCATGGTCGACGCCATCAAGGCGTACCAGAAGGCCAAAGGCGGCAAGCCGACTGGCGTACTCAATCCGCAGGAGCGCGCCGCGCTCGCCGAGACCGCGCGACGGAAGCAGGACAACGTCGGCTGGAAGATCGTGACGGAGATGACCAGCGGCGCGCGGATCGGCATTCCCTCAAAACTGGTGCCGCAGCAGGCTACCGACGCCAACGGCTCGAAATGGAGCTCGCCGACCGGAACGGTGCAGGTGTTGCTGAACCGTCGCAAGGAGGCGAACCCGACGACGGCAAGACTCGCGGAGGCCGAGAAAAAGGAGCCGGCCGGACGCAAGGTCGACTACACCGTGGTGAAGCCCGACTTCTTCGTGCTGTCGGGATTGCAAGGCCTGAAGAAATTCTACGTGCGCGGCACCTTCAAGGGCGACGAAGTCCGCATCATGACGATCCTGTACGACCAGGCCACCGAGAACACGGTCGAGCCGGTCGTGATCGCGATGTCGAGCGCGTTCACTGCGTTTCCGTCGGGGCCGCAGGCTGGACCGCCGCCGCGCAAGACCGTCGAATATGGTACCGGCATCGTCGTCAGCGACGACGGCGCGATTGTTACGGATCGTCTCGTTACCGATTCCTGTCTCGCGATCACCATCGGCGGCTACGGCAATGCCGACCGCCTCGCCGAGGACAAGGAGCGCGATCTCGCGCTGCTGCACATCTATGGCGCGCGCGGCCTGAAGCCGCTCAGCCTTGCCAGTGGCGCCGCGAAGACGAGCGTCGATGTCATCGGCATCGCCGATCCGCAGAACCAGGGCGGCGCGGCGGGCGTGTCGAGCGTCAAGGCCGCTCTGGCATCGGTCGGTGGCGGCGATGCCGCACTGTCGCCGCCGCCGGCGGTCGGGTTTTCCGGCGGCCCGGCAATCGACGGCGATGGCAAGTTCGCCGGCGTTGCGCTGTTGAAGCCGGCCATTGTTGCGGGACCTGCAACGGCGGCGCCGGCATCACAAGCCGTGATGGTTTCCCCTGATGCGGTGCGCGATTTCCTGAAAGCGAACGCCGTTACCGCGAATGGCACGTCGACCGATGCGAAGGCCGCCGTCGTGCGCGTGATCTGCGTGCGGAAGTAACGATCAGCTCAGCCTGAACCTTATCCCTGCCTTCGCGAGCCCACCCGAAATCCCGACCGGCGTGCCATCCGCGCGCCAGCAGGCGGCGCCGGTCATGGTGCCGTCGTCGTGGAAGGCGATGCCGTTCATGCCGCCGGCGACCGTCGCGACGGGCTGGACCTTGTGGCCGAGCGCCGCGAGTTTTGTGCGGACGGCCTCCGGCACCTTCTGCTCGACCTCGAGCGCATTGCCTTCGGTCCAGACCCGAGGTGCTTCGACTGCTTCCTGCAGGCTCATGCCATGATCGATCAGATTGACCAGCGCCTGCATCGCGCTCGGGAAGATGCGCTTGCCGCCGGGGAGCCCAAGCGCATAGCGCAGCTTACCATCGCGAAGCGCCATCATCGGCGACATCGAGGTCGTCACGCGCTTGCCCGGCGCGAGCGACAGCGCGTGGCCCGGACGCGGATCGAACAAGTTCATGTAATTGTTGGCAATGGCGCCAAGCCCCGGGATCACGATCTTCGCGCCAAAGAGATTGTTGATGGTCTGCGTGGTCGCAACCACGTTGCCGAACGCGTCCGCCGCGGTCATGTGCGTGGTGTGCGCGCTTTCGAGTTGCGTCACGCCGGCGCCAAAAGCCTGCGCCCGCGCCGGATCGATCGCGCGCCGGCGCTCCTCGGCGTAAGCCTTCGAGGTCAGCTTCTCCACGGGCACGCCAACGTAGTCGGGGTCACCACTGGCAGCAGCGCGATCGGCGAAGGCGATCTTCAGGACCTCGGCGAGATAATGAATGGTCTCTGATGTGCCGAAGCCGAGGCTGCCAATTTCGTAGCCTTCCAGAATATTCAGCATCTGCGCGATGTGCACGCCGGAGGCCGCGGGCGGCGGCGGGCCAAAGATGGTCCACCCACGATAGTCGGCGCGGATCGGCTGCCGCTCGACGGTCTTGTAGGCTGTGAGATCGCCACGGCGGATGAAGCCGCCGGCCTTCTCCATGTAATCGACGAGGATGTCACCGAGCGGCCCCTCGTAGAGCGCCTTCTCGCCGTGGTCGGCGATAGTGCGAAGCGTCTCGGCATACTCCGCCTGCACCACGCGCTCGCCGACCTTGAGCGGTTCGCCGTTCGGCAAATAGATCGCCGCGATCGGCTTGTCCTTGCGCATCTCGGCGGCGCTCTCGCTGATGCATTCGTGCAGATAGGGCGTCGCCGCATAGCCGCGCGCGGCATGCTTGATCGCAGGCTGCATGACATCGGCAAGGCTCATCGTGCCGAACCGGCGCAGCGTCTCGCACCAGGCTTTCAGCGAGCCCGGCGTGGCGACGGCCTTCGGGCCGTTGAGGTTCTCATTGCCGACGGTGTCGAATACGTCATGGGCCGAGCCCGGCCTGGAGGTGTAGGTGGTGTCGCGCACCGAAGCGGGCACCGTGCTCTGGCCGTCGATGAAGCGGTGGCTGCCGTCGGCGAGGCGGATATGCGCCATGCCGCCGCCGATGATGCCGACCATCATCGGCTCGACCACGGTCAGGGTGAACAGGGTGGCGATGGCGGCGTCGATGGCATTGCCGCCGGCGGCCAGCATCTCGGCCCCGGCGCTGGAGGCCAGGGGATGGTTGCTCACCACCATGCCGCGGCTCGAGACCGCCGGCATCTTCTGGCAGTCAAAGGTGGTTGCCGTTCGGTCGCGCCAGTTTCCGCCCATGCCGCTCGCCTTTCTTATTCACGACGGCGAGCACATCATGCGCGCGAGGACGGGTCCAGTGTTGGTACGGATTGGCTGGCATTCCTGATTCTGCCATCATCGTTACCGTTGATTCGGACATCCGCGGTCCCCCTTTGGATCGGGCAGGGCACGTCCTGAGCGAGAAGAGCTCAGCATCAAAAAGCGATGCACGTTCGCGTGGCGTTACCCCCTGACCCCGGCACTCCAAAGGATTCATCTTCCAATGCACACGATCGTACTGGCCACCCAAAAGGGCGGCAGTGGCAAGAGCACCCTCGCCATCGGCCTCGCGCTGGCGGCCAAGCAGGCCGGCTTCACCGTCCGCCTGATCGAGACCGACCCGCAGGGCACCCTCTCCAACTGGCAGCGCCGCCGCAACAACGACGATATCGTCGTCGAGCCGATCTATCACGCCGCCGATTTCGCGCCGCGGCTGAAGATGCTGGCCGAGAGCGGTCTGCAACTCGCGATCGTCGACACCGCAGCCGGCCTCAGCGCCGCCACCACAGCCGCGATCCGCTATTCCGACCTCTGCCTGATCCCGGCCCGCCCAAGCGTCGCCGACATCGAGGCGACCGTCTCGACGTTGAGCGTCGCGCGCGCCTGGAAGCGGCCCTACAGCTTCGTGCTGAACCAGACGCCGATCCGCGGCCAGCGCATCGACAACGCCGCCAACACGCTCGCCGAGGAAGCCGCGCTCGATCTCTCCGACGTGCTCGCACGCCCGCTGATCGTGATGCGCAACGATCATCAGGACTCGCTCGCCAACGGCCTCGCCGTCAGCGAATTCGCGCCGAACGGCAAGTCAACCGAGGAAATCCGCGGCCTCTGGCAGTGGGTCGAGACCCGGCTCAACATCTCGGCGACCAATGTGCTGATCGAGCAGGTCATCTCCGCCGCGAACGGAATGCTGCACGTCGTCGCCGAGCGCACGGCGGACGAAGCTACGAATTTGGCGTCCTGAGCGGGGCGATCGCTCAGGTGCCAAATGGGCTCTTCGCCATCCGGTGAAAGCCCGAGCGACGAAGCAATCCGGCCACCAGCCCAGCCGGATTGCTTCGCTTCGCGCTTTGTGACAGTGGCGGCCGCGCCCTCGAACAAAAATGTCGAAAACAACCCCATGCACAGTAGAACCGCTGCCGGCCGAGGCACCTCGGCGGCGGCGCGTAGACATCTGACTTGTCAGGCAAAACGGCCCCCGCGACGCCGTTTACGGCGTCGATCGAGTCAAATCACGCCTGTGTCGATAAACGGCGTTTGCATGGCCTTCTATTTCTGACATTTCGCACACCAGAACGTGGACCGGCCGTTCTGGGTGAAGCGCTTGACCGTGCCGCCGCAGCGCGGCGTGGTGCATTTCTCATCCTCGCGGTCATAGACCTTGAATGAGTGCTGGAAATAGCCGAGCTCGCCTGAGGTCTGGCGATGGTCGCGCAATGACGAGCCGCCGGCCTTGATGGCGTCGTTCAGCACGGTGTGGATGGCGCCGACCAATCTCTTGGCATGATCCGTCGGCTCACCCTTCTTGGTCGACAATGTCGCGGCGATCCGGCGCGGCGACAGATGCGAGCGGTGCAGGGCTTCGCAGACATAGATGTTGCCGAGGCCGGCCACGACGCGCTGGTCGAGCAGTGCGGCCTTCAGGCTCGTGGTCTTGCCTTCGCAGGAATGCGCCAGCATCGCTGCGTCGAATTCGTTGCCGAGCGGCTCGGGGCCGAGGTCGCGCAGCAGCGGCTCGTCTTCGAGCGCGTTGCGCGCGATCACTTTCATGTAACCGAAGCGACGCGGGTCGTTGAAGATGATGTCGGCGCCCGAGGACATCCGAAACAGCACGTGGTCGTGCGCGGAATCCTTACCCTTCGGATAATGAAACTCACCGGGCGCGGCCTCGTTATCCGGCTTGATGACGCGAAACGAGCCCGACATGCCCAGATGCATCAGCAGCACGTCGCCGGAGCCGAGATCGGCCATGAGATATTTTGCACGGCGGCCGAGCCCCGTGACGATCTGCCCCTGGAGCCGGGCAACAAAGTCCGGCTGGAACGGAAACCGCAAATCGGGCCTGCGGGCCTCCGCGACGACGATTTTCGCACCCTCCATGACGGGCTGAAGGCCGCGGCGGACAGTCTCGACTTCGGGCAATTCAGGCATGGTCAGGCATTCACCTTATGAGGGCGGTGTGATAGCGCCATTGCGCCGACCGCGCTATGGTCGGCGTCGTGGAGTAGAGTAATGGATCGGCCGGGCGAAACCACGCATTTTGGCTTCAAAGACGTTCCCCTGGGGGACAAGCAGACCCTCGTGAACGATGTGTTTCACAGCGTGGCGTCGCGCTATGATTTGATGAACGATTTGATGTCCGGTGGCCTGCACCGGGTCTGGAAGGACATCATGATCAACGCGCTCGCCCCGCCGAGAGGCGACCGGGCGTTCGCATTGCTCGACGTTGCCGGCGGCACCGGCGACGTCTCGTTCCGGGCCGCCAAGGCGGCAGGTCCGGGCTTCCATGCCACCGTCTGCGACATCAATTCCGACATGCTGGCGGTGGGCCGCGAGCGTGCCGCCAAGCGCCATCTCGAGACCCAGGTCGATTTCGTCGAGGGCAATGCCGAAGCGCTCGCCTTCGCCGACCGCAGCTTTGACGCATATACGATCGCTTTCGGCATTCGCAACGTGCCCCAGATCGACAAGGCGCTACGCGAGGCCTATCGCGTGCTCAAGCCCGGCAGCCGCTTCCTGTGCCTGGAATTCTCCACCGTCGAGATGCCCGGCCTCGACAAGATCTATGATCTGTTCTCGTTCAAGGTGATCCCGCCGCTCGGCCACATGGTCACGGGCGACGCAGAATCCTACCGATATCTGGTCGAATCGATCCGCAAGTTTCCAAAGCCGAATGCATTCGCCGACATGATCCGCGACGCCGGTTTCTCCCGCGTCAGCTTTCAGACCCTGACCGGCGGCATCGTCGCATTGCATTCGGGCTGGCGTTTGTGATCTCTGCCATCACCCACATTTCGCGCCTGATCCGCGCCGCGTTCGTGTTCGCGCGCGAGGGCGTGTTCGGCTCCGTCGATCCGAGCCTGGTTCCGCCGCCGGGACAGCTTGCGCTGAAGCTTGCGCGCATCGTCGAGCGGCGCGGCCCGAAGGACGGACCGCGGATGTCGCGCGCGCTGACCCGGATGGGCCCGGCCTATCTCAAGCTCGGACAATTCCTGGCAACGCGCCCTGACGTTGTCGGCGTCATGATGGCGCGCGACCTCGAAAGCCTTCAGGACCGCCTGCCGCCGTTCTCGCAAGCCGAAGCCGAAGCGGCAATCGCGACCTCGCTGGAGCGCCCGTTGACGGACGTGTTCGCGAGCCTCGGCCCGCCGGTCGCAGCCGCTTCGATTGCGCAGGTGCATCGTGGCGAGGTCGTGCGCGACGGCGTCCGCAAGGCTGTCGCGGTCAAGGTGCTCAGGCCCAACGTGGCCGCGCGCTTCCGCCGCGATCTCTCCGATTTCTTCTACGTCGCGCACAAGGCCGAGGCCTATTCGAGCGAGGCGCGACGGCTGCGCCTGATCGAAGTCATCAACACCATGTCGCGCTCGGTCGCGATGGAGATGGATCTGCGGCTGGAAGCAGCGGCGCTGTCCGAGATGGCGGAGAACACGCGCGACGATCCTGATTTTCGCGTGCCGACCGTCGACTGGGACCGCACCACGCACAACGTGCTGACGATGGAGTGGATCGACGGCATCGCGCTGAACGATCACAAGCGCCTGGCCGAGTCGCAGGTCGATCTGCCCGATCTCGGCCGCAAGGTGATCCAGAGCTTTCTGCGCCACGCGCTGCGCGACGGCTTCTTCCATGCCGACATGCATCCGGGCAATCTGTTCCTCGATGACGCCGGCCGTCTCGTCGCTGTCGATTTCGGCATCATGGGCCGGCTCGGCATGAAGGAGCGGCGCTTCCTCGCCGAAATTTTGCTGGGCTTCATCACCCGCAACTATCGCCGCGTCGCCGAGGTGCATTTCGAGGCAGGCTACGTGCCCGCGCATCATTCGGTCGAGAATTTCGCGCAGGCCATCCGCGCCATCGGCGAGCCTATTCACAACCGCACCGCCGAGGAAATCTCGATGGCGCGGCTGCTGACGCTGCTGCTCGAGGTCACCGGCCTGTTCGACATGACGACACGGCCCGAACTGATCCTGCTGCAGAAGACCATGGTCGTGGTCGAGGGCGTGGCCCGCGGCTTCGATCCCAAGCTCGACATCTGGAAGGTCGCCGACCCCGTGGTGCGCGAATGGATCGAGCGCAATCTCGGACCTGTCGGCCGTATCCAGGGCGCGATGTCCGGCGCCGGTGTGCTGGGTCACCTGCTTTCGAAACTACCCGAGATCGCGAACCGTACCGTCACCGTGCTCGAGCAGATGGAAGACATGACTCGCGAGGGTCACTTTCTGTCGCCGGACACGATCGAGGCCTTAGGTCGCAAGGAGGCTAAGAAAGCCCGTGTGAGCACGATCGCGCTCTGCGTAATCGCTGCCGCCTCCATCGGCATTCTAATCGTCCTGCTCCGCATGTGATTGCAATGCAGTCGCTGAAATGATAGCATTGCTATCATTTTAGAGAACGCTGTCATGGCAAGCCTGACCATCCGCAAGCTCGACGAACACGTCAAAACCTATCTGCGGCTGCGCTCAGCCAAGAACCACAGGTCAGTCGAGGAAGAGGTCAGGGTCATCCTGCGGGAGCTGATCGAGGGCCGCGAGGAGCCGCTGACGCCGTTTGCGGTACCGCCCGGGGCATCCCCTGCGGCCGCGTCGACGCGCACCAGCGCGGTCCCCGAGGCCAGCGTTACCCTGATCATCGGCGGCGGGATCGCGGCCTTCAAGTCGCTCGACCTGATCCGCAGGCTGAAGGAACGCCGTATTGAGGTCCGTTGCGTGCTGACCAAGGCAGCGGAGCAGTTCGTCACGCCGCTTTCGGTCAGCGCTCTCTCCCATGAGCGCGTCTACACCGACCTGTTCGACCCGCAGAGCGAGTTCGACGCCGGCCACATTCGCCTCGCGCGCGACTGCGATTTGATTGTGGTGGCGCCGGCGACCGCCGACCTGATGGCGAAGATGGCGAACGGCCATGCCGACGATCTCGCCAGCGCCATCCTGCTCGCGACCAACCGCAAGATCCTGATCGCGCCGGCGATGAATCCGCTGATGTGGAACAATCCGGCGACCCGCCGCAACGTCGCGCAGCTTCAGCGTGACGGCGTCCTGCTGATCGGCCCCAATTCCGGCGAGATGGCCGAAGCGGGCGAGGCCGGAATCGGCCGCATGTCCGAGGCGCTCGAGATCGCCACCGCCACCGAGCGCCTGCTGCGGCCACCGGTACCACGGCCACTCGCCGGCAAGCGCGTGCTGATCACCGCGGGCCCGACGCACGAGCCGATCGATCCGGTGCGCTACATCGCCAATCGTTCTTCGGGCAAGCAGGGCTTTGCCATTGCTGCGGCGGCACAGGCCGCGGGCGCTGAGGTGATCTTGGTCAGCGGCCCCGTGGACCTCGGTAATCCCCAGGGCGTGACGGTGAAGCGTGTGGAATCGGCGCGGCAGATGCTGGAGCAGGTGCAGGCCGCGCTTCCCGCCGACATCGCGATCTTCGCCGCCGCTGTTGCCGATTGGCGCGTTGCCAACGAGGGCGAGCAGAAGCTGAAGAAGACCTCAGCCGGCATGCCGCCGCTTCAGCTGGTCGAGAACCCCGATATCCTCGCCACGATCTCCAGGCTCGCCGACAAGCGCCCGCCGCTGGTGATCGGCTTTGCCGCCGAGACCGAGCATCTCATCGACAACGCCAAGACCAAGCTCGCCCGCAAGGGCTGCGACTGGATCGTCGCCAACGACGTCTCGCCCTCAACCGGCGTGATGGGCGGCGATCGCAACACCGTGCACCTCATCAGCAAGAATGCTGAGAACAACGGCGAGATCAAAGTTGATTCATGGCCGGTGATGACCAAGGAACAGGTCGCCATCGAACTGGTCGCGCATATCGCCAAAAGCGTGACCGACAAATCCGTCGACAAATCCTTGGAGCCGGCATCTTGAGCACGACAATCACGGTCGAACTGCAGCGCCTGTCCCACGCGGAAGGCCTGCCGCTGCCGGCCTATCAGACCACGGAGGCCGCCGGCCTCGACCTGATGGCGGCGGTGGCGGACAGCGAGCCGATGACGCTCGCACCCGGCCAATACGCGCTGGTTCCGACGGGGCTTGCGATTGCCCTGCCGCCAGGACACGAGGCCCAGGTGCGGCCGCGCTCGGGGCTCGCGGCCAAGCACGGCGTCACCGTGCTGAACTCGCCCGGCACGATCGACGCCGACTACCGCGGCGAGATCAAGGTGATCCTGATCAACCACGGCACGACGCCCTTCGTGATCAAGCGCGGTGAGCGCATCGCGCAGATGGTGATCGCGCCCGTGGTCCAGGCCGCGCTGGTTCCCGTGGCGACGCTGTCGTCGACCGATCGCGGCGCCGGCGGTTTTGGCTCGACTGGTCGGTAGTTTTTCTTACCTCTCCCGCTTTTGCTTTGCGGGAGAGGTCGACATGCTCGCAGAGCGTGGCGGGTGAGGGTTCCTTACTCCGGGGGAGTGCCCCGTTGCGGAGACACCCTCTCCCCAACCCTGTCCCCAACCCTCCCCCGCATGCATGCGGGGAGGGAGCGCACCTTCAGCGCAGCAAATCCCAACCGAATCATCCCGAAGAACTACGTGGACGGGAACCCTGCCCCTGCATTTTTTTGGGGCCGCCTTTGCGTTCACGGTCTGGACTCTTACCGGTGGAGTCACGGTGAGGGTATTGTCGTTTGATTCGCGCGCGACGGGGGTCGCCGCGCGGTCAATTCGTGCGGTCTTGGGGCAACTATGTCAGGCGTGATCGTGTCGATGCGTCGGACGCTGTTGTCGTGCACTTCGTTGGCGCGCAACGGCTTGCTAGGAGGCGCTCTCGCAGCGCTGCTGCCGGCTGGGCCGGCGGAAGCCGCCGACCTCGTCGACACACTCTCGATATTGCTGGATTTCAACCGGCAGGAGCTCGCGGTGCTGGCCACCGCGCTGGCTCTGCTCGGCTTCACGGTCGTGGCCGCGATCCTGCTGATGCGCACGCGTGTGCGCACGGCCAAGTCTGAGGCAGCGTTGCGCGCGCGAATCAGGGAACTCCAGCTGCAGTCCGACCGCTTCGGCGCGCTGCTGTTCGCCGAACCGCAGGTCCTGATCTCCTGGCCGGCCGGTGACGATCGCGCGCAGATCTCCGGCGACGTCTCGATGGTGCTGCCGCGCGATTCGTCGCCGCAGCGCGTGCTCGCCTTCGGAACCTGGCTGCCGCCGGAACCGGCGCTGCAAATGGATCACGCCGTCGATGCGCTGCGCGAACGCGGTGACGGCTTCCAGATCACGCTGACCACCGCCAACGGCCACACGCTGGAAGCGATCGGCCGGGCCATCGGCGGCCAAGCCATTGTCCGGGTTCGCGAATTGTCCGGCTTGCGCCGCGATCTGGCCGAGACCAATCTGCGCTACAAGGCGCTCTCCGACGAGACCGAGATGCTGCGCGGCTTCGCCGCCGCGGCACCATGGCCGATCTGGGCCAAGGGCGAGAACGGCGCGCTGACCTTCGCCAATCCGGCCTATGTGCGCGCCACCGAAGCGACCAACATCATTGACGCCCAGCAGCGCAAGCTCGAGCTGCTCGACAGCGCCGACCGCTCCGCGATGGAACGCAGCCTGAAGGATGCCGCGAGCTTCACCTCACGCCTGCCGATCGTGACCGACGGCGAGCGGCGCATGTACGACGTGCGCGCCGTCAATGTCGGCAGCGGCAGCGTCGGTGTTGCGATCGATGCCAGCGAAGCCGATGCGCTGAGCGCAGCGCTGGTGCGGATGGCGGAGGCGCATCGCCGCACGCTCGATCAGCTCTCCTCGGGCGTTGCCGTGTTCGACGGCCAGCGCCGGCTCGCCTTCTACAACGATTCCTACCGGCGGCTGTGGGACCTCGACCGCACTTTCCTGGATGCCAATCCCGACGATTCCAGCGTGCTCGACAAGCTCCGCGCCGCGCGAAAACTGCCGGAGCAGCCGGACTTCCGCGCCTGGAAGGCCAAGCTGCACGAGGCCTATCGCGCGGTCGAGGCGGCGAAAGACACCTGGTACCTGCCCGACGGCCGCGCGCTGTCGGTCGTCACCACGCCCAATCCCGAAGGCGGCGTAACCTATCTGTTCGACGACGTCACCGAGAGCCTCGAGCTTGCCCGCCGCTTCGACGGCATGATCCGGGTCCAGCGCGAGACGCTGGACAGCCTCGCCGAGGGCGTCGCCGTGTTCGGCAGCAACGGCAAGGCGCAGCTGTTCAACCCGGCCTTCGTCCGGATGTGGAAGCTATCGAACGACGCCATGCGCGAGGAACCGCATATCCAGACCGTCGAGGGCTGGTGCCAGCAGCTGTTCGACGATCCGACTGTCTGGCGCCAGATTCGCGAGGCCATCACCTCGATCGAGAACCGCGCCGACGTGCCGCTCAAGCTGGAGCGCAAGGACGGCAGCGTGCTCGACGGCATGATCCGTCCGCTGCCGGACGGCGCGACCATGCTGACCTTCCTCGACATCACCGACACCGAGAACGTCGAGCGCGCGCTGCGCGAACGCAACGAGGCGCTGGAGACCGCCGACCAGATGAAGGTGGATTTCGTCCACCACGTCTCCTACGAGCTGCGCTCGCCGCTCACCACCATCATCGGCTTCGCGCATTTCCTCAGCGACCCCTCGACCGGACCGCTGACCCCGAAGCAGGCCGAATATCTCGACTACGTCACCAAATCGACCAATGCGCTATTGGCGCTGACCAACAACATCCTGGATCTCGCCACCATCGACGCCGGCGCCATGAAGCTGGAACTCGGCCCGGTCGACGTCAGCAAGACCATCGAGCTCGCCGCCGAGGGCCTTCAGGACCGGCTCGCCACCGACCGCATCCGCCTCAAGGTCGAGATCGCACCCGATGTCGGCAGCTTCGTCGGCGACGAGAAGCGCGTGGTGCAGGTGCTCTATAACCTGCTCGCCAACGCCGTCGGCTTCTCGCCGCAGGATTCCACCGTCGGGATCAGCGCGCGCCGCACCGAGCGCAGCGTGGTCTTCATTGTGACAGATTCCGGTCCTGGAATACCCGCCGACATGAAGGACAAGGTGTTCAACTGGTTCGAAAGCCGCTCCCAGGGCTCGCGTCATCGCGGCGCCGGGCTCGGGCTGTCGCTGGTGCGCTCCTTTGTCGAGTTGCATGGCGGCAAGGTGCAGGTGGATTCGGTCGTCGGCAAAGGCACGGTCGTGATCTGCGACTTCCCGACCGACCAGGCGGCGCATCGCGACGCCGCCGAATGATCGCGCCGGTCACATTCTCCGTCGCGCTCCACAACGAGACGGCCACCGCGCAACTGATGGCCGACCTCGCGCTGCTGGTCGGCCCCGGCGATGTCATCACGCTCACCGGCGATCTCGGTGCCGGCAAGACTGCCGCGGCGCGCAGCCTGATCCGTTACCTCGCCGATGACGAAGACCTGGAAGTGCCGAGCCCGACTTTCACGCTGGTGCAGGGTTACGAGCTGCCGGCGTTTGCCGTTATGCATGCGGACCTCTACCGCGTCGAGGACGAGAGCGAACTCGAGGAGATCGGGCTATCACCACTGCCGGATGCGACGCTGGTGTTGATCGAATGGCCCGAGCGTGCGCCCTCGGCAATGCCCGCGGACCGGATCGACATCGCGCTGACGCACCGCCCGGCACTGGGCTCGAATGCGCGCGCCGCCGACATCACCGGCTACGGCAGGTGCGCCGCCACCGTGGCGCGGCTGAAGACACTGCGAGAGTTCCTCGACGCGTCCGGCTATATCGACGCAGGCCGCAAGCGCATGGCCGGCGACGCCTCGACGCGTTCCTATGCGCGGCTGATCCGCGACGATGGAATCGTCATCCTCATGAACTCTCCGCAGCGCCCCGATGGTGCAGCGATCTACAACGGCAAATCATATAGCGCCGTGGTGCATCTTGCTGAGAACATCAAGCCGTTCGTCGCCATCGACGAAGGTTTGCGCGCGGCAGGAATCTCGGCGCCGGCGATCCACCATTTCGACCTCGACCACGGCTTCCTGATCTCGGAGGATTTCGGCAGCGAAGGCGTGATCGAAGGCGATCCGCCGCGCCCGATCACCGAGCGCTATGAAGCCGCGACCGACGTGCTGGCCGTGCTGCACGGCAAGACGCTGCCGGAAACGCTGCCGCTGGACGGGCAGACCCATGCCATTCCCGCTTGGGACACCGACGCACTGCTGATCGAGATCGGCTTGATGCCGGAATGGTATCTGCCCGATCGCAACGCACCGCTGAGCGACGAGAAGCGCGCGGAATTTTTTGCGATGTGGCGCGAGCTGCTGAAGAAACCACTGGCCGCGCCAAAAACCTGGATCATCCGCGACTACCACTCGCCCAATCTGATCTGGCTCGCAGACCGCGCCGGCACGGCGCGCGTCGGCGTGATCGACTTCCAGGACACCGTGCTCGGACCGCACTCTTACGATGTGGTATCGCTGCTGCAGGACGCCCGCATCGACGTGCCCGAGAACATCGAGCTGACGCTGCTGTCGCGCTACATCAAGACGCGCCGCACCGAGGATGCGAGCTTCAATCCCGCCAGTTTTGCCGAGCTTTATGCCATCATGTCCGCGCAGCGCAACACGCGCCTGCTCGGCACCTTCGCCCGGCTCAACCGCCGCGACGGCAAGCCGCATTATCTGCGCCACCAGCCGCGGATCTGGACCTATCTCCAGCGCTCGCTGGCGCATCCGGCGCTCGAGCATTTGCGCGACTGGTATCTCGCCAACGTCCCGCCGCCCCGATCCTGAGCCGGAACCGATTTACCGGCTGTTAGCCATCGCACCGGTATTATCGCCCGCAGGCAGCCGGACAAATACGGGCTGGAGCAAGGGCAGATGGCGGTCAAGACGGACCAGCGCGGGAACAATCGGGTTGTTTTCGAACGTGGGGTACCGGCCCAGATGATGGGCATCGACGGCACCTGGCGGCGCGAATGCACCATGGAGGACGTCTCCGATAGCGGCGCCAAGCTGACCATCGACGGCTCGGTCGAGGGTCTGCATCTGAAGGAATTTTTTCTCGTGCTGTCGTCTACCGGATTGGCCTACCGGCGCTGCGAACTGGCCTGGGTCAATGGCGATCAGATCGGGGTCAATTTTCTCAAGCCCGGCGACAAGAAGAAAAAGACGCGTTCCACAGCCGTCGGGGCGTGACGGCAACACGCGTCGCACAACCGTCACGGCGGCTGGTTAAGGCGGTTGAGATGCGGTGCGGCTGACCGGCGCTCGTGCTAGGGTTGCCGCGAACACAGAGGTTTGAGAAGCGAAGCATGTCCGTCAAACCGACCAAAGCCATGGTGCTCGCCGCAGGATTCGGCCTGCGCATGCGTCCGCTGACGGATACGATGCCGAAGCCGATGGTGCCGGTCGCGGGCCAACCGCTGCTCGACCACGTGCTCGACAAACTCGGCCAGGCCGGCGTGACCGAAGCCGTTGTCAACGTGCACTATCTGCCCGACCAGATCATCAATCACACAGCATCCCGCCAGCATCCGCGCGTGACCATCTCGGACGAGCGCGACCAGGTGCTCGGCACCGGCGGCGGCGTGGTCAAGGCGCTACCGCTGCTCGGCGATGCACCGTTCTACCACGTCAATTCCGACACGCTGTGGATCGACGGCGTGCGCTCCAATCTGACGCGGCTCGCGGAAAACTTCGACCCCGAGCGCATGGACATCCTGCTGCTGATGGCGCCGACCGCAACCAGCATCGGCTATAGCGGCCGCGGCGATTACGGCATGCTGCCCGACGGTGCGCTGCGCAAGCGCAAAGAAAAAGAGATCGTCCCGTTCGTCTATGCGGGCGCGGCCATTCTGTCGCCGTCGATCTTCACTGATGCGCCGCAGGGCGAGTTCTCGCTGACAAAAATGTTCGACCGCGCCAATGAACAAGAGCGCCTGTTCGGCCTCCGCCTCGACGGCGTCTGGATGCATGTCGGCACGCCCGATGCAGTGCATGCGGCTGAAGAGGCGTTTTTGGAGAGCGTGGCGTAGGCCGCTCTCTTGTCCCTGACGCGGTGCCATAGGGTGGGCAAAGCGAAGCGTGCCCACCGTTCAAGCTGAGAATTCGATGAGAGACGTGGTGGGCACGGCGCTAACGCGCCTTTGGCCCACCCTACGAGACCTGCGGAATCCCGCGAACAACGGGGATGACCTCACCCCGGCCCATATCCATTTGAGTCCGCCTCCCTATATTGGCGCCTGATTCCCGAATCAGGCAGCCCATGCGCGTTTTCAGCGTCCCCGTCTCAGTTCCGTTCCTGCGCACGATCGTCTCAAGCCTGCTCGACGGCCGGCTGGTCGACGGGTTCGAGGCGCGCAAGGAACCGGCACGGCTTGCGGACGCCACGCTGTACCTGCCGACGCGGCGCGCCATGCGCGTCGTTCGCGAGATCTTTCTCGACGAGATGAAGGCAGACGCGGTGGTGCTGCCGCGCATCGTCGCGCTCGGCGACATCGACGAGGACGAGCTCGCTTTCGGCGACGAAGGCGAACAGTTTTCCGGCGCAACGCCGCTCGAGATTCCGCCGCGGCTTGGCGAGCTCGAACGGCGGCTGACGCTGGCGCAGCTCGTTGCCGCCTGGGCCAAGGGTCCGGTGCTGGCGCCGCTGGTGGTCGGCGGCCCCGCCTCGACGCTGGCGCTGGCCGGCGACCTCGCCCGCCTGATCGACGACATGGTGACGCGCGGTGTCGAGTGGAGCGCGCTCGATGGGCTCGTGCCGGACATGCTCGATCGCTACTGGCAGCACTCGCTCGAATTCTTGCGCATCGCCCGCATCGCCTGGCCCGGCCATCTCGCCGAGATCAACCGGATCGAACCCGCGGCGCGGCGCGATCTCCTGATCGCTGCGGAAGCAAAGCGCCTGACCGCGCATCCCCATGGGCCCGTGATCGCAGCCGGCTCGACCGGCTCGATGCCGGCGACCGCGAAATTCCTGCATGCAGTGGCCTCACTGGCGCATGGTGCGGTGGTGCTGCCGGGCCTCGACACCGATCTCGACGCCGACGCCTGGCGCAGCATCGGCGGCGTACGCGATTCGCTCGGCAAGTTCGCTGAGCATCCGGCCTCGAACCATCCGCAATATGCCATGCACGCACTGCTGGATCGTTTTGGCATCAAGCGCAGCGACGTCGAGATCCTTCAGCCGCCTGCCGAAGGCGGTCGCGATCTGCTCGCCTCCGAGTCGATGCGCCCCTCCGCCAAGACCGAAGTCTGGCACGACCGGCTGAAGCAACCGGATGTCGCCGCGAAGATCGCTGGCGGCATGAACAATCTCGCGGTGGTCGAAGCAGCCAATCCGGAAATGGAAGCGCTCGCGATCGCCATTGCGATGCGCGAGGCGCGGCATCTCGACAAATCGGCAGCGCTGGTGACGCCCGACCGCGCGCTGGCGCGACGGGTGATGGCCGCGCTGACCCGATGGGATCTCGCCTTCGACGATTCCGGCGGCGACGTGCTGATGGAAACCCCCGCCGGCGTGTTTGCCCGGCTCGCAGCGGAAGCGGCGACCAGGGGATTGGAGCCGCCGACGCTGCTGGCGGTGCTGAAGCATCCATTGTGCCGCCTCGGCCGCGCGCCAGGTGCTTGGAAGACCGCGATCGAGGGGCTGGAGCTCGCGGTGTTGCGCGGCACGCGTCCACCTGCGGCTACCTTCGGCCTGTTACGCGAGTTCAATCGCTTTCGCGAGGAGCTGGCAAAGCTGTGGCGCAGCGAAGTCTCCGCGCTCCATAAGGCCGAGCCCCGCGCGCGTCTCAAGGCCGAGGACCTCGACCGCATCCAGGCACTGATCGATGCCCTGGAAAAGGCCCTGGCGCCAATCGAGAGCCTGGCGTCGTCAAAGCCGTTTGACTTCGCCGAACTCGCGCATCGACATCGCGAGATCATCATCGAGCTATCGCGCGACGAGCAGGGCATTCCGCTCGCCTTCGAGGAGCGCGAAGGCCTCGCGCTCGCCAGCGCCTTCGACGATCTCCTGCGCGGCGGCACGACCAGTGGATTGATGGTGACGTTGCCTGACTACGCCGACGTCTTCCAGACCGCCTTCAGCGACCGTGCGGTGCGGCGGCGCGACAAGCCGGGCGCTCGCCTGCAGATCTACGGCCCGCTGGAATCGCGCCTGATGCAGGCCGACCGAATCATCATCGGCGGGCTCATCGAAGGCGTCTGGCCGCCGGCGCCGCGGATCGATCCCTGGCTCAGCCGCCCGATGCGGCACGAGCTTGGTCTCGATCTGCCGGAGCGCCGCATCGGCCTTTCCGCGCACGACTTTGCGCAGCTGCTCGGCGGCGACGAGGTGATCCTCACCCATTCCGCCAAGGCCGGCGGCGCACCGGCGGTGGCGTCGCGCTTCCTGCACCGGTTAGAGGCTGTCGCGGGCGACGATCTCTGGAAAGCGGCCGTTCGCGCCGGCGAAAAATACGTGCAGTTCGCAGGCGCGCTCGATCAGCCCGCCGAAGTCACGCCGATCAAGCAGCCCGAACCACGACCGCCGCGTGCGACGCGACCGCTGAAGATGTCGGTGACCGCGATTGAGGACTGGCTGCGCGATCCCTACACGATCTACGCCAAACGCATCCTGAAGCTCGATGCGCTCGATCCCGTCGACATGCCGCTCTCGGCCGCCGATCGCGGCTCGGCGATCCACGATGCGCTGGGCGAGTTCACCGAAAAATTTGCCGCGCATCTGCCCGACGATCCCGCAAATGTGCTCCGCGCGATCGGCGAAAAGTATTTCGCCCCGCTGATGGAGCGACCCGAAGCGCGCGCGCTGTGGTGGCCGCGCTTCCAGCGCATCGCGCGCTGGTTTGGTGAATGGGAGACGGCGCGGCGTGACGTCATCGAGGCCGTCACCGCGGAAACGCACGGCGAAATCTCGATCAAGCTCGACCATGAGCGCAGCTTCGTTCTCACCGCCCGCGCCGACCGCATCGAGCGGCGCCAGGGCGGCGGCTACGCCATCCTCGACTACAAGACCGGCCAGCCGCCGACCGGCAAGCAGGTCCGCATGGGCCTGTCGCCACAACTCACGCTGGAAGCCGCGATCCTGCGCGAGGGCGGATTCCCTGACATCGACGCCGGCGCATCCGTCAGCCAGCTCGTCTATGTCCGCCTGAGCGGCAACAATCCGCCGGGCGAGGAACGTATTCTCGAGCTCAAGTATAAGCAAGGCGATGAGCCGCAGCCTCCGGACACGGCTGCCGCAGAAGCGCGGGCCAAGCTGGAGGCGCTGATCCGCGCCTTCGACGACGAGAACCAGCCCTACACCTCGCTGAACCTGCCGATGTGGACCAACCGCTACGGCGCTTATGACGATCTCGCCCGGATCAAGGAATGGTCCGCGGCCGGCGGCCTGGGGATCGAGGAATGGTAAAGGCTCCGCGCCCCATCCCCGATGAAGTGCGCGCGCGGCAGGCGCGTGCCTCCGATCCGACCGCGTCGGCCTTCGTGTCGGCCAATGCCGGCTCCGGCAAGACGCATGTGCTGGTGCAGCGCGTGATCCGCCTGCTGCTGTCGGGCGTGCCGCCGGAAAAGATTCTCTGCATCACCTTCACCAAGGCCGCTGCCGCCAACATGGCCGAGCGTGTATTCACCACGCTTGGTCATTGGGTGACGCTTGACGATGACGCGCTCACAAAAGCCATTGTTGCGGTCGGCATCCCCCACCCCAATTCAAAACTGCGCCGCGAAGCGCGAAAACTGTTCGCCTGCGCCTTGGAGACGCCGGGCGGATTGAAGGTGCAGACCATCCACGCGCTGTGCACCCGCCTGCTCCAGCAGTTTCCGTTCGAGGCCAACGTGCCGGCGCGCTTTGCCGTGATGGACGAGCGCGACCAGACCGACATGATGGAGCGCGCCAATCTGAAGGTGCTGCTGGAGGCCGCGCGCGATCCGGAGACCGTCACCGGCCGCGCGCTGCTGACCGCGATGGCGAGTGCCGCCGACGTCACCTTCAAGGAGGTCGTGCGCGAGGCGTGCTTGAGCCGCGACCATTTCATGGCCTGGACTGACGACGCCGGCAACGCTGGGGCGGCGGCCGAACAGATGGCGGCCGTGCTGGGCGTCGATGCAAGTGACTGCATCGAGGACGTCGAGACGGAGATTCTCGATGGCCCCTTCCTGCCGCGCTCGCGCTGGGACGACATCGCTTTCGCGCTAGAGGACGGCAGCAAGTCCGACAACGACCAGGCAGGCCGCCTTCGCGAAGCAAAGGCGTTTTCCGGCGCGGCGCAGGTTGATGCCTATCTGTCCGTCTTCCTCACCGATGAAAAACTGCCGCGCAAGGCCGTGCTGACCAAGAAATTCGGCGAGCAAAATCCATCCGTCGCGCGTTTGTTCGAGAACGAAGCGTCCCGCCTCGGTGGATTGATCGAGCGGCGCCGCGCAGTGACCATGCGCGACCGCAGCGCGGCTCTCCTGTATATCGCGACCGCCGCCGCTGCAAACTACCGTCGCGAGAAGCAGGAACGCGGGCTGCTCGATTACGACGACCTCATCGACAAGACGCTGGCGATGCTGAACCGCGTCGCTTCGGGATGGGTGCATTACAAGCTCGACCGCGGCGTCGATCATGTGCTGATCGACGAAGCCCAGGACACCAGCCCGCGGCAATGGGACATCGTCGCCCACATCATCTCGGAATTCACCGCCGGAGAAGGTGCGCGCGAAGGGCTGAACCGAACCGTCTTCGCCGTCGGCGACGAGAAGCAGTCGATCTTCTCGTTCCAGGGTGCTGAGCCCCGGGAATTCGACACGCGCCGGCGCCAGCTGCACCGCAAATTCACTGCCGCCGGGCTGAAATTCGATCCGGTCGCCTTCACCTATTCGTTCCGCTCGGGCGCGGCGATCCTGCACTCGGTCGACCACGTCTTCCGCGAGCCCGCGATCTACAAGAGCATCCACTCGGTCGAGACCGGCCACCCCCTGCACAATGCGCTCGCCGATGCCGGCCCGAGCGTGATCGAGCTGTGGGACCTTGCGGAAGCCGATGACAGGCAGGAAATCGAGGGCTGGCGCGCGCCGTTCGACGGCGTCGCCGTCACCAGTCCCGAGGTCAAGCTCGCTCGCCGCATCCAGGCCGAGATCAAGCGGCTGGTCGAGAGCGGTACACTGACGGGACACGAGGGCGAGCGGCGTCCCCTGCGCTATGGCGACATGCTGATCCTGGTGCGCCGGCGCGGCAACGCGTTCGACGCGGTGATCCAGGCGCTGAAGCACGCCAACGTTCCCGTCGCCGGCGCCGACCGGCTCAAGCTGACCGAGCACATCGCGATCATCGACCTGATG
>JAUEPE010000074.1 GCA_030403585.1 Frankia sp. RB7 | reverse complement strand
TGTTCAAGCTTGCGACCGAGCTCGGTCCGCTGCTCGTGTTCTTCTTCGTGAACGCGAAGTTCAATCTGTTCGCCGCAACCGGCGCCTTCATGGTCGCGATCGTGGCGGCGATGATCGCCTCCTATGTGGTGACGCGCCACATCCCGATCATGGCGATCGTGACAGGCGTGATCGTGCTGGTATTCGGCACGCTGACCCTGGTGCTGCACGACGAGACCTTCATCAAGGTCAAGCCGACCATCATCTACGGCCTGTTCGCCGCGATCCTCGGCGGCGGCCTGCTGTTCGGCCGCTCCTTCATCGCCGTGATGTTCGACCAGATGTTCAATTTGACCCCGCAGGGCTGGCGCATCCTGACCATGCGCTGGGCGCTGTTCTTCGCCGGCATGGCGGTGCTGAACGAGATCGTCTGGCGCACCCAGAGCACGGACTTCTGGGTGAACTTCAAGGTGTTCGGCGTCACGCCGCTGACCATGATCTTCGCCATCGCCCAGATGCCACTGACCAAGCGCTACGGCGTCGAGCCGGCCTCGCTGGAGACCAGCGAGGCCGAGGCGGGAGATGTGCGGAAGGGCTGAGGCTCTCTCAACTCGTCATTGCGAGCGAAGCGAAGCAATCCAGAGTCTATCCGCGGAAAGATTCTGGATTGCTTCGTCGCACCAGCGCAAAATTGCTTCGCAATTTTGTCGCGGGCTCCTCGCAATGACGGGCTTGGTTAGCTCCCCGCCTTCAGCGCCTTCTCCATCTGCGGCAGCAGCACACTCCGGTAATTCTCCGGCGTGATCGGGCCGACCAGCTTGTAGACGATGGTGCCTTCAGGGCCGACGATGAACGTCTCCGGCACGCCGTAGACGCCCCATTCGATCGAGGCGCGGCCGTTGGCGTCGGTGCCGACGCGGCCGAACGGATTGCCGTAGCGGCCGAGGAAGCGCCGCGCGTTGTCGGGCGCATCCTTGTAGTTGATGCCGACGAGCTGGAAGCGCTTGTCCTTGGCAAGCTCCGTCAGCAGCGGCGCCTCATCGTGACAGGGCACGCACCAGGAGGCCCAGACATTGACGAGGCTGACCTTGCCCTTGAAGGCGGCGGGATCGAGCCCGGGCACCTGTGCGCTGTCGGTCTGCAATCCCTCGAGCGGCGGCAGCGTGGTCTGCGGCGCGGGCCGACCGATCAGCGCGGATGGAATTCGCGAAGGATCGCCGCTGCCGAGCCGGAACCAGAACAGCACGGCAAGGGCGGTGAAGGCGAGCAGCGGCAGCACCATCAGGAAGGTGCGGCGCTGCGGCGGTGCCGAGGTCGTTTGTTCGCTCATGGTGTGTCCACGGCACTGCGGCCCGAGCGGCGCGTGACGCCGCTGCGGTCGAGCTCGCGCAGGCGCTGCGTCTGGTTGCGATAGTCGAGCACGACCCAGCCGATCAGGATCGCGACCACGATGGCTGCGGCGGCATAAGATGTGACGATGAAGGACGCGTAAGGACCGAGCGATATCATCATGCGGCCCCTTTTGACGCGTTTTCTTGACGCGAACCGGTGCCCACGTCGCTTGAAAACGCGATGCGGCTCGCTTGCATCATCTGCAGCGAGCGGACACGGCGTCGCAAAATCTCGTTGCGCATCGCCGCGATGTGGAGCGTGACGAACAGCAGCGTGAACGCGACCGCCATCACCAGCAGCGGAATCAGGAACGCCTTGTCGAGCGTCGAGCCGCCCATGCGCATCACCGAGGCCGGCTGGTGCAGCGTGTTCCACCAATCGACCGAGAATTTGATGATGGGCAGATTGATCGCGCCGACCAGCGTCAGCACGGCGGCGGCGCGTGCCGCGCGCGAGGGATCCTCAACCGCGCGCCACAGCGCCATCAGGCCGAGATACATCAGGAACAGGATCAGCACCGAGGTCAGCCGCGCATCCCATTCCCAATAGGTGCCCCACATCGGCCGGCCCCACAGCGAGCCCGTGAGCAGCGCCAGGAAGGTGAAGCTGGCACCGATCGGTGCGGCGGCCTTGGCGGCGACGTCGGCGAGCGGATGTCGCCACACCAGCGTGCCGAGCGAGGCGACGCTCATCACGCCCCAGACGAACATCGACAGCCACGCATTGGGCACGTGGATGAACATGATCTTCACGGTCGCGCCCTGCTGATAATCGTCGGGCGCGTACGCGGATTGATAGAGGCCGATCGTGAGCAGGATGACGGTCGCAGCCGCGAGCCACGGCAGCACCCGCGCCGAGAGCGCGAGGAACCGTGTGGGGTTGGCCAGGTCGATCAGCGTCATGGTATTCTGATAATCACCGGAGACTGCTCACGCAATCAGCATGAAAGCACGCAGCGAAAGTTGATCGGGGTCAAGGTCAATCCAGTCCATGCTTTAGGCTCGCCGCCGCCGCAAACGGGCCGATCACGAGGCTGACCAGCGACAGCGCGCAGAGGATCGAGAACGGCGCGCCGAAAGACAATGGCCCGGTGATCGCCGCCTGCGAGGCCGCAACTCCGAAGATCAGCACGGGGATCGACAGCGGCAGCACCAGCACAGCCATCAAGAGGCCGCCGCGATGCAGCGTCACCGCCAGCGCCGCGCCGATCATGCCGGTAAAGGTCAGCGCCGGCGTGCCCACCAGCAAGGTCAGGGCAACCGCGCCGGTCGCGACCATGTCGAGGTTGAGCAACAGGCCCAGCACCGGGGTTGCGACAATCAGCGGCAGGCCCGCGGCCAGCCAATGCGCCAGCGCCTTGGCCGCGCATGCCAGTTCCAGCGGCGTCCGGCTCATCGTGATCAAATCGAGCGAGCCGTCCTCATGGTCGGCCATGAACAGCCGGTCCAGCGTTAGCAGGCTCGCCAGCAGCGCGCCCAGCCACAGGATCGCCGGCCCCAGCCGCGCGAGCTGCGCCAGGTCCGGCCCCACCGCGAACGGCATCAGCACCACCACGGTGAGGAAGAACAGCACGCCGATCAGCGCCCCGCCGCCAACGCGGAGCGCAATCCGGATGTCCCGGCGAATCAGGGCGGCGAGGGCGGTCATGGGGGCCCTCCATCGGCGTGGCAGCCAGGCCGCTTGGAAAGCTGAGGGTCCCTCCGCTTCATACCATCCCCCCGATCCGCAATTCCCGCGATTCGATCCCGAGCGGGGCATGTGTGGCGACAATGATCATCCCGCCGCGGGCGAGATGGTCTCGCATGAGCCTGCCGAACATGTCCTGGCCGGACACGTCCAGCGCATTGGTTGGCTCGTCCAGCAGCCAGACCGGGCGGCGGACCGTCAGCAGCCGGGCCAGCGACAGCCGGCGGCGCTGGCCCGCCGACAGGAAGGCCGCGGGCAGATCGGCGGCGTGGTCGAGGCCGACGGTGGCGAGGCTTTCGGCCACGTTAAAACGCTCGCCGCCCAGAAAATCAGCCCAGAATGACAAATTTTCCGCCACGCTCAGCGCCGGCTTGAGGGCATCACGGTGGCCGAGATAGTGGCATTGCTCGGGCAGCGTCATGTCGCCGTCGCCCCCGTCCAGTACGATCGTGCCGCCAGCCGGAATGAGAAGTCCGGCAATCAGCCGCAGCAACGAGGTCTTGCCAGATCCATTGCGCCCCGTCACCGCCACGGCTTCGCCGGAGACCGCCTCGAAATCGAGCCCGGAAAACACCTCGCGGCTGCCCCGCACGCAGATCACCCCGCGTCCGGACAGTTGCATCTGGCCTGGTTTCAATCCGTTCAAACCGGGCCTCAGGAAAACTTGGGGTAGCGCATCAGAATTTTTGGCTCGCGACTTGCTGGGTTTGATTGTGGCTGTGGCGGCGCGGTTAGAAAGCTTCTATAAGCCCGGAACTACTTGATGCAGCAACTCAACCTGCCCCTGCAAGCGACCCCAGCCGGATTCGCTGACGGTGTTAAAATACCCTTTGCCGGGTATAACTAACAATTGGGATTTCCTACATGACCTCGCTCGACAGCTTCAAATGCAAAAAGACCCTCAAGGTCGGCGCCAAGACCTATGTTTATTACAGCCTGCCCACGGCCGAGAAGAATGGTCTGAAGGGAATTTCGAAACTTCCCTATTCGATGAAGGTGCTGCTTGAAAATCTCCTCCGCAACGAGGACGGCCGCACGGTCAAGAAGGAAGACATAACGGCGTTCTCGAAGTGGCTGCGCAAGAAGTCGCTGGAGCATGAGATTGCGTTCCGTCCCGCCCGCGTGCTGATGCAGGATTTCACCGGCGTGCCCGCGGTGGTCGATCTCGCCGCGATGCGCAACGCCATGCAGAAGCTCGGTGGCGATGCCGAGAAGATCAACCCGCTGGTCCCCGTCGATCTCGTCATCGACCACTCCGTGATCGTGAACTTCTTCGGCGACAACAAGGCCTTCGGCAAGAACGTCACCGAGGAATATAAGCAGAACCAGGAGCGCTACGAGTTCCTGAAGTGGGGCCAGAAGGCGTTCACGAATTTCTCCGTGGTGCCGCCCGGCACCGGCATCTGCCATCAGGTCAATCTCGAATATCTCTCCCAGACGGTCTGGACCAAAAAGGAGAAGATGACGGTCGGCAAGAAGACCGGCACCTTCGAGGTCGCCTATCCCGACTCGCTGGTCGGCACCGACTCCCACACCACCATGGTCAACGGTCTCGCCGTGCTTGGCTGGGGCGTCGGCGGCATCGAGGCGGAAGCCTGTATGCTCGGTCAACCGCTGTCGATGCTGCTGCCGACGGTCGTCGGCTTCAAGCTGAAAGGCGCGATGAAGGAAGGCGTCACCGCCACCGACCTCGTGCTCACAGTGACGCAGATGCTGCGCAAGCTAGGGGTGGTCGGCAAGTTCGTCGAGTTCTTCGGTCCCGGCCTCGACCATCTCTCCGTCGCCGACAAGGCGACCATCGCCAACATGGCGCCGGAATACGGCGCAACCTGCGGCTTCTTCCCGGTCGACGCTGCCGCGCTCGACTACCTGAAGACCTCCGGCCGTGCGGCGCCGCGCGTCGCGCTGGTGCAGGCCTATGCCAAGGCGCAAGGTCTGTTCCGCACCGCCAAGTCGGCGGATCCGGTGTTCACGGAAATGCTGACGCTCGACCTCGCCGACGTCGTGCCGTCGATGGCCGGTCCGAAGCGTCCCGAAGGCCGCATCGCGCTGCCGTCGGTCGCCGAAGGCTTCTCGCTCGCGCTCGGCACCGAGTACAAGAAGACCGAGGAGCCCAACAAGCGCTTCGCCGTCGAAGGCAAGAACTTCGACCTCGGCCATGGCGACGTCGTGATCGCCGCCATCACCTCCTGCACCAACACCTCGAACCCGAGCGTGCTGATCGGCGCCGGCCTGCTCGCGCGTAACGCCGCCGCCAAGGGCCTCAAGGCCAAGCCGTGGGTGAAGACCTCGCTGGCTCCGGGCAGCCAGGTGGTCGCGGCCTATCTCGCCGATTCCGGTCTCCAGACCGATCTCGACAAGGTCGGCTTCAACCTGGTCGGCTTTGGCTGCACCACATGCATCGGCAATTCCGGTCCGCTGCCGGAGGAGATATCGAAGTCGATCAACGACAACGGCATCGTCGCGGCCGCCGTGCTCTCCGGTAACCGCAACTTCGAAGGCCGCGTCTCGCCGGACGTGCAGGCGAACTATCTCGCCTCGCCGCCGCTGGTCGTCGCGCACGCGCTCGCCGGCAGCGTCACCAAGAACCTCGCCGTCGAGCCGCTCGGCGAAGGTAAGGACGGCAAGCCGGTGTACCTCAAGGACATCTGGCCGACGACGAAGGAGATCAACGCCTTCATGAAGAAGTTCGTGACCGCGGCGATCTTCAAGAAGAAATATGCCGACGTGTTCAAGGGCGACACCAACTGGCGCAAGATCAAGACGGTCGAGAGCGAGACCTATCGCTGGAACATGTCGTCGACCTATGTGCAGAATCCGCCCTATTTCGACGGCATGAAGAAGGAGCCGGAGCCGGTCACCGATATCGTCGAGGCGCGCATCCTCGCCATGTTCGGCGACAAGATCACCACCGACCACATCTCGCCGGCCGGCTCGATCAAGCTCACCTCGCCCGCCGGCAAATATCTCAGCGAGCACCAGGTGCGTCCCGCCGACTTCAACCAGTACGGCACGCGTCGCGGCAACCATGAAGTCATGATGCGCGGCACCTTCGCCAACATCCGCATCAAGAACTTCATGCTGAAGGGCGCGGATGGCAACATCCCCGAGGGCGGTCTCACCAAGCACTGGCCCGACGGCGAGCAGATGTCGATCTACGACGCCGCGATGAAGTACCAGCAGGAGCAGGTGCCGCTGGTGGTGTTCGCCGGCGCCGAATACGGCAACGGCTCCTCGCGCGACTGGGCTGCGAAGGGTACGCGTCTGCTCGGCGTGCGCGCCGTGATCTGCCAGAGCTTCGAGCGCATCCATCGCTCAAACCTGGTCGGCATGGGCGTGCTGCCGCTGACCTTCGAGGACGGCACCTCATGGTCGTCGCTCGGCCTGAAGGGCGACGAGAAGGTCACGCTGCGTGGCCTGGTCGGCGACCTGAAGCCGCGCCAGAAGCTGACCGCGGAGATCGTGTCCGGCGACGGTTCGTTGCAGCGCGTTTCGCTGCTTTGCCGCATCGATACGCTGGACGAGCTCGATTACTACCGGAATGGCGGCATTCTGCACTATGTGCTGCGCAAGCTCGCGGCCTAAGCGCGAATTTGTGAACGGTGGCTCACCGCGACGTGAGTAGAAGGTTCAACGAAGGCGGCCTATCACAAGGCCGCCTTCATGCGTTACGGGATGCTTCAGATGGGCCCGCCCGGCGGACATTTGCATCGGATGGTTGAATGTGCCGTGCCCGTAAGACTACGGTGACCATCAGGCGATAGGATATCCCTCCACGAATACGAGATGTGACGTTCGACATGACTGGAATGATGGCTTCTCATTTGGTTTCGCGATGGTCCGGCGCACTCTGGTCGGGAGCGCTCGGCATCTGCGCGATCGTCGCCGTCATCCGTCCCGCCGAGGCCGATCCCCGCGCCGTGGTCGAACTCTTCACCTCGCAGGGCTGCTCGTCCTGCCCGCCCGCCGACAAGGTCATCGGCGACCTCGCCAAGGATCCTTCGATCATCGCGCTGAGCATGCCGATCGACTATTGGGATTATCTCGGCTGGAAAGACACGCTCGCGGATTCACGTTTCTCGGCGCGGCAGCGTGCCTACTCACGCATGCGCGGTGACCGCGAGGTCTATACGCCGCAGGTCGTGGTCAATGGTGCTGTGCATGTCATCGGCAGCGATCGCGCCGGCATCGAAAGCGCGATCGGCAAGACCGACAAGGGCACGGGTGTGATGAGCGTGCCGGTGACGATGTCACTCGCGGGCAAGCAGATCAACGTATCGGTGGCTGCGAGCAACGAGCCGGCGATCTCGCATGGCGAGGTCTGGATCTGCTCGATCGCGAAGTCAGTGCCGATCGAAATCAGCCGCGGCGAGAATCGCGGGCAGCAGATCACTTACCACAACGTGGTGCGCAATCTGCTCAAGGTCGGCGACTGGAACGGACATCCGGAAAGCTGGACGGTGCCGCTCGAGAACCTCACCTCGCGCGATGGCGTCGATGGTGCGGTGGTCTATGTCCAGGACGGCAGCCGCGAGAAGCCCGGCCCCATGCTGGGCGCGGCGTACACGTCGCTGCACTGAAGCGACGCGCTTCTAATCTTCCAACTCAGGCATCACTCTCAATCCTCATGGTGAGGAGGCGCGTCAGCGCCGTCTCGAACCATGCAGGCCCCGCTGACGCATCTCGGGCCTCGATCCTTCGAGACGCCGCTTTGCGGCTCCTCAGGATGAGGGGAGAAGTCTTTGCGCGGATGTTCGGCGAGGGAACGGGTCGGCAGCAACACCCCGACACAAACAAAAAAGGACCAACTTGCGTTGGCCCTCCTTGTCGCGCGTACAGACCCGATCCTGTCCGGCCCCGGGGGGCTGGGGGCTGAGGAATCCGGAACCGAAAGGACCGGGTCAACGCACACAAGTCTTTTCGCAATGCAGGGCGGCGGGCGGTGGGCGGAAAAGCGGCGATCCTGTGATTCCTGCTAACGATCCCGTGACGGTTTGCCGCTGAGAAGTTCCACCGTTGCGTGTGTCATGATTCGCAACCGGTTGGCGAAGTGAGCCGCGGTCCTTCAAGACCCGCCAAGAGCCTCTTGCGGCGGGGAACAGTTGGCGCAATCATGCAATTGTCATGATCCGCGGCTCAGGGGACGGTCTTCGCGGAGGCGGGTCATAATGATGCGACGGGAGGCGCTGCATGAGTTTGACGCCGGAGGATGCCGATCCGAGCGAGCAGCGCGCAGTGGCGCGCTCCGCCGCTGCGAATGCCCAACTGAGCCGGGTGACGTTCAACCGGCTCGAGCTGAACCGAATTCTCAATCTCTATGGCCGCATGGTCGCCGACGGCGAGTGGCGCGACTATGCCATCGACTTCCTGAAGGACCGGGCGGTGTTCTCGGTCTATCGCCGCGCCTCCGAAGTGCCGATCTACCGCATCGAGAAAGATCCGCGGCTGGCCCGCAAGCAGGGTATGTACAGCGTGATCTCGGCGACCGGCCTGATCCTGCGCCGCGGCCAGGAGCTCGATCGCGTGCTGCTGGTGATCGATAGGAAGCTGGCGGTGGTGTAGCCACTCTACGAGACCGAGCTTACCTCTCCGGCACCGTGCTGGTGCCCTCGCCGAGGTCGCGCTGCATCATCACCGTATCCAGCCAGCGGCCGAATTTCAGGCCGACATTCGGATGCGTGCCGATCATCTTGAAGCCGCCTCTGGTGTGCACGCCGATCGAGCCGGCATTGGCGGAATCGCCGATCACCGCGATCATCTGGCGGAAGCCGCGCGCCTCGCATTCGGTGATCAGCCGCTCCAGCAGCAGCGAGCCTATGCCGCGACGGTGGAAGGAGGGATCGAGATAGATCGAGTTCTCGACCGTGAAGCGATAGGCCGGCCGCGGCCGGTAGGCGCCGGCATAGGCATAACCGGCGACGCGGCCGTCCAGCATGGCGACGAAATAAGGATAGCCGCCGTCGACGAGCGTGCGATAGCGCCGCGTCATCTCGGCGAGATCAGGCGGTTCGATCTCGAACGTCGCGGTGCCCTCTCGGACGGCCTGCTGATAGATCGCGGTGATGGCGGGGAGGTCGGCCTCGAGGGTGGGCCTGATTTCGGGTGCGGACATGGAAGGAAGATTAGAGGCTTCGCGCGGCGGCTGGAAGGGGCAACGCCGCTTCCACATACTCTGTCATTGCGAGGAGCCCTTGCGACGAAGCAATCCAGAAATGCATCTGCGGAGGGACTCTGGATTGCTCCGCTTCGCAATGACGGCGGTTGGGAAACACCTGGCCCTCAAACAAAAACCCCGGCCTTTCGGCCGGGGTCCGTGTCCGTTCTCTCAGGTCTGGCGCTTAGTCGCGCTGGCCGAGGAGCTGCAGCAGCAGCGTGAACAGGTTGATGAAGTTCAAATACAGCGACAGCGCACCGGAGATCGCCGCACGCTCGGCGATGTCACCGCCGGCCGAAGCGTAGCCGTAGATGTAGTCGTTCTTCAGCCGCTGCGTATCCCAGGCGGTGAGGCCCGCGAACACGAGAACGCCGACCACCGACACCACGAACTGCAGCACTGAACTCGCCAGGAACAGGTTCACCAGGCTCGCGATGATGATGCCGATCAGGCCCATGAACAGGAACGAGCCCATGCCGCTCATGTCACGCTTGGTGGTGTAGCCGTAGAGGCTCAGCGCGCCGAAGGTCGCCGCGGTGATGAAGAACACCCGCACGATCGAGGTGTGCGTGTACACCAGGAAGATCGAGGACAGCGAGATGCCCATCAGCGCCGAGAACACCCAGAACAGGATCTGGGCGGTCGAGGGGGCGAGACGGTTGATGCCGGCCGAGATCACGAACACCATGGCGAGCGGCGCCAGCATGAACAGATATTTCAGCGGGCTCACGAACATCGCATAGCCGAACGGCGTCAGGAACAGCTTGCCGACGCGGACGGCTTCCGGGGTCGGAACGTCAGTCACGGCAGCCATGTAGACGCCAAGCGCGGCCAGGCCGGTGATGGCGAGGCCAATGCTCATGTAATTGTAGATGCGCAGCATGTAAGCGCGCAGACCGGCGTCGACCGTCGCGGCGTCAACACGCCCGGCGGCCCTGCCGAAAGGAGAAGCGTAATTGCGGTCTAGGTCCGACATGGTCGAATTCCCGTTGGTTGCCCGGTCCGGCATGAGGGTTGCCATACCGCCGGTTCGTCAAATTCTATCTCGGATACCGATGTCTGCCGACATTAATTTTGGCTAACAATCGGGGCTCCGAACCCATCCGATATGTGGGAAACTAACACATCCGCTGCAACGGTTCACGCGCGGCTGAATGTCGCCCTTGGCGCGCAAACCTGACGAGAACCTGACAAGCAGACGTGGTTAATCGCGGAAACCGGGGATTCAGCCCCGCCTCGACCATCCGCTACCTTTTGTCACAAATTGCGCAACACTGTGGCGGGTTTTTTGTTCAATGCCAGCAGCGTGCCGGCAAGCCCGAGCCCGACGGTGACGATCAGGGCGGCGGCCACCACGCCGGCCGCGCTGCCGGCCTGCCAGACGAAGGTCAGCGTCATCAGCCGCGTCACGATCATCCAGGCCGCGATGCTGCCGGCGATCACGCCGAACACGGCGGTGGCGAGGCCGATCAGGAGATATTCGAGCGCATAGGCGCCGAGCAGCCGCAGCCGCGTGGCGCCGAGCGTCTTCAGGATCACCGCATCGTAGACCCGATGGCGGTGGCCGGCGGCAAGCGCGCCGCCCAGCACCAGGATCGCCGAGATCAGCGTCACGGCGCTGGCGCCGCGGATCGCAAGCGCGAGGTTGGTCACGACCGCGCCGACCGTCTCCATCACCTCGCGCACGCGCACGCTCGTCACCATCGGGTAAGCATCCGCCACCTGCTTGATGATCTTGCCGTCGCCGGTCGCATCGCCGCCGGCTTCCGTCAGCGTCGCGATGTGGGTGTGCGGCGCGCCCTTGAACGCGTTCGGCGAGAACACCAGCACGAAGTTGATGCCGAGCCCCTGCCAGTCGATGGTGCGGAGATTGCCGATTTTCGCCGGAATGTCGCGGCCGAGTACGTTGACCACGATTTCGTCGCCGAGCTTGAGGCCGAGGCCGTCGGCGATCTTCTTTTCCATCGAGACCAGCGGCGGACCGGAATAGTCGGCGCCCCACCATTCGCCCTCGATCACCTTGGAGCCCTTCGGCAACTCGCCGGTGTAGGTCAGGCCGCGATCGCTCTGCAGCACCCATTCGGAATCGGTGGTGGGCTTGAGGTCCTCGGCGCGGACGCCGCGGGCGGCGACGATGCGCCCGCGCAGCATCGGCACGTCGTCGACCTTCGCGCCCGGCGCGATCTGGCGGAGATAGTCGTCAAAGGGTGCGGCCTGGGTGCTCGGAATGTCGATGAAGTAGAACGACGGTGCGTGCTCGGGCAGCGCCGCCAGGAATTGCCGGCGCAGATTGCCGTCGATCTGGGTGATGGTGACGAGTACCGCGAGCCCGAGTCCCAGCGACAGCACGACCGAGGGCGTCAGCGCACCCGGCCGGTGGATGTTGGCGATCGCGAGCCGCAGCATGGTGAAGCGCGTGCGCGGCAGCCGTCGCGCAATGGCCATCAGCACGGCCGCGACGCCGCGCAGCAGCGCGAACACGACGACGGAGGAGGCGACAAATACCCCCGCGATGCGCTTGTCGAAGGACAGCCCGATCACGACCGCAACCAGCAGCGTGACGACGACGCCCATGAAAACGAGATAGCTCCAGCGCGGCCGGTGCCATTCATTGCTGATAGTGTCGCGGAACAATGCCGCGACCGGCACGTCATGCACGCGTCCGAGCGGCCACAGGCCGAAGGCCAGCGCGGTCAAAAGGCCGTAGACAAAGGACAATGCAAGCTCGTCGGAATGCACGGCCGGGATCATCGGCAGCGGCAGCAGCTTTCCGAACAGGCCGACGATGGCAAACGGCATCGCCGCGCCGAGTGCAAGGCCAATCACCGAGCCGATCGCGGCGAGCAGGACAACCTGCGCGAGATAGATGCCGAACACGTCGCGGCCCGTGGCGCCGACGGCCTTGAGGGCCGCGATCACCTCGAGCCTGCGGTCGATATGGCTCTTCACGGCGTTGGCGACGCCGACGCCGCCGACCAGCAGTGCTGCGAGGCCGACCAGAGTCAGGAATTGCGTGAAGCGGCCGATATTGCGTTCGAGCTGTGGCGAGGCATTGGAGCGGCTGCGGACTTCCCAGCCGGCCTGCGGCGCGGCGTTGCGGGCGTCCGCGATGAAGGCATCGGTGGCACGGTCGCTGTTGGCGGTGTCAGGCAGTTTGACGCGGTAGACCCAGCGCACCAGGCTGCCGGGCTGGATCAGGCCGGTGGCGCGCAGGGCCGCCTCGCTGATCAGGAAGCGCGGACCAAAGCCGATGCCGCCGGCGAGCTTGTCGGGCTCGGCCTCGACGCTGCTGCGGATCTGGAAGGTCGCAGAGCCGATGGTGACGCGGTCGCCGATCTTCAGCGACAGCCGCGCCAGCAGCGTCGGATCGGCGGCAGCGCCGAATGCGCCGTCGCGCATCCCGAGCAGGTCGGTGAGCGGCAGTTGCGGCGCCAGTGTCAGCTGTCCGAGCATCGGATAGGTGTCGTCGACCGCCTTCATCTCGACCAGCGCCAGCTTGCCTTCGGCCGAGCGCGCCATGCCGCGCAGGGTGGAGGCCACGGAGACGGTGCCGCGCGAGCGCAGGAAGGCAACTTCTTCGGGTTTCGCCTCGCGCTGGAACAGCACAAAGGAGACGTCGCCGCCAAGCAGCGTGCGCCCCTCTCGCGCGAGGCCGTCGCTGAGGCTCGCCGACACCGAGCCGACGCCGGCAATCGCCATCACGCCGAGCGCGATACAGGCGATGAAGACATAGAAGCCGCGCAGGCCCCCGCGCAATTCGCGAAGTGCGTAGCGCAGCGACAGCGCGACGCCGTTCGGCTTCGCAAACGGTTCGATGGCGACGCTCATGCGTTGGTCGTCTGCGTGTCGATGCGCCCGGAGCGCAGGCGGATCACGCGATCGCAGCGATGCGCGAGCGAGGCATCGTGCGTGACCAGCACCAGCGTCATGCCGCGCTCGGCATGCTTGGTGAAGAGCAGATCGACGATCTGCTTGCCCGTGGTCTCGTCGAGATTGCCGGTCGGCTCGTCGGCGACGAGGATGGCGGGATCGGGGGCCAGCGCGCGGGCAAGAGCCACGCGTTGCTGTTCGCCGCCGGAGAGCTGCGTCGGATAATGATGCAGGCGATCGCCCAGCCCGACCGATTGCAGCTCCTCGGCTGCACGCTTGTTGGCATCGGGATTGCCGGCGAGCTCGAGCGGCACGGCGACATTCTCGAGCGCCGTCATCGTCGGGATCAGATGGAAGGACTGGAAGACGATGCCGACCTGGCGGCCACGGAAGCGGGCCAGCGCATCCTCGTCGAGGGCATTGAAAGGCGTGCCGTTGACCACCACCTCTCCGCTATCAGGACGCTCCAGTCCCGCCATCACCATCAGCAGCGTGGATTTGCCCGAGCCTGACGGGCCGATCAGGCCGATCGTCTCCCCCGAGCCGACCCGCAGGCTGATATCCTTGAGGATGTGAACGCGTGCCGCCCCCGACCCCAATGAGAGATTGACGTTGGAGATGGCGATGGTGTCCGGCGCAGTGCCGGCAAGCGAAGAGGATTCGATGCGAGTGTCCATGGTCCGGTCATATGGCAACTCCGCACGCGCGGTCGAGAGGCGTTACGGTTTCTTCATGCACATAGCCGTGTTGATGATCGCTTTGATGACGGTCGCCTTTCCGGCTCGGGCTGAAACGACAAAACCGATCAAGCTTGTCGTTTTAGGCGATTCCCTGAGCGCCGGCCTCGGCCTTCCGGCCCAGGATGCGTTTCCGGCCAAGCTGCAAAAAGCTTTGCAGACCAAAGGTATAGCCGTGGACATCACCAACGCCGGGGTATCGGGCGACACCTCGTCGGGCGGCCGCGACCGGCTTGACTGGTCGGTGCCCGACGGAACCGAGGGCGTCATCCTCGAGCTCGGCGCCAATGACGCGATGCGCGGCATCGACCCCGACTTGACGCGCGCGGCACTCAGCGACATCGTCGGGCGTCTCAAGGCGCGCAAGATCGCCGTGATGCTGTGTGGCATGCTGGCGCCGCCGAATTTCGGCGCGGACTATGGCGCGCGCTTCAATTCGATTTATCCGGATCTGGCGAAACGGTTCGACCTGCCGCTCTATCCGTTCTTCCTCGAAGGTGTCGCAGCCGACGCCAGGCTCAACCAGGCCGACGGCATTCACCCCACCGCTGAAGGCGTCGACATCGTCGTCAACAACATGCTGCCCACGGTAGAGGCATTCCTGCGCGCGATCGGTGAGCAACGCCGTTGAAAAGCAGGCAACGCTAACCCTGACAACCAGGGTTTTCCCGGTGTAGCCTTGGGCACTCTTCGCAGAGTCACACAACTGCGATAGGAATTGAAGTACAGATGATTCGTCGCCGGCTCTAAAATTTGGATATGATCCTTACCCTCGGATCATGCCCAAGCATCGGGAGTGCGAAACGATGCCGCGTTTGTTCACTGGTCTGGAAATCCCGGCAGAGGTCTGCCAGACGCTTTCCAATTTGCGAGGTGGCCTTCCAGGCGCCCGCTGGATCGATCCCGAAAATTATCACGTCACCCTGCGCTTCATCGGCGATATCGATGGCATCTCCGCCAACGAGATCGCATCGATGTTGTTTCGTGTCGACCGCAAGCCGTTCGAAGTGAAGGTGCAGGGCTTGCAAAGCTTCGGCGGCCGCAAGCCGCGCGCGGTGGTCGCCACCATCGCGCCGAACAAGCCGCTGATGGAGTTGCAGGCCGAGCTCGAACGCATGATGCAGCGGATCGGCCTCGATCCCGAAGGGCGCAAATTCATTCCGCATGTCACGCTGGCCCGGCTGCATGACGCCACCGACCGCGACGTCGCCGACTATCTCTCGCTGCGCGGTTACTTCCCGAGCAAGGCGTTTATGGCGGAGCGGTTCGTGCTGTTCTCGTCGCGGGCATCCACCGGTGGCGGTCCGTATGTGGTCGAGGACGCCTACGAATTGTGTGAGTAAGGTCTTCACCTCGGCGCGCTATCGCAGCGGCGCCACGCCTGATCGGTTGACGTCGGTCTTCGCAAAGTCCTCGCCTTTGAAGAGCAATGCTTCGCTGCGGGTGATAGCCAGCGCGTACGAAAAGCAATCACCGTAGTTGAGCGACGCGGCGTGACGCCCCTTCCCGTAGCGCCGCCAAGCGCGCCGTGCTGCATCGGCTTGTCCGGCATCGACCGATACGATCTCGGCGCCGATCCTGACGAGCCAGAGATCGAACTCGCGCCCGCCCGCATCGCCCAGCCGGGTCTCGATCACCATCGTTGCTTCAAGCACCGTTGCCGTAGAGATCAGACGGATCGGATCGTCCACGATCAGTCGCTCAATATCTGCTGCATCGTCTTCGTTGAGCGCGATTGCCACGATCGCGGAGGTATCAATCACCATCAGCGTGGCAATCCATGCTCGTCGTATCCGAGAATTTCCTCAGGCGTGCGGTCATCCGTGACCCGCATTTCGCTCCAGCGTCGCCTGATCTCGGCCATGTCTTGCAGCAACGCGTCTTTGTGAGTTTGACCACCAAGCCGGCGCAATCGCTCCTCGATGGCGCGCTTGGTTGCTGTGGTGATGTTCTCGCCGGTCAATTGCGCCAGATTCCGGGCCAATTGCTCCGTTTCGGGGTCCTTGATGCTAAGTGCCATGCTGAGGTTCCTTGGTCCCTCAATAGGTATATTCTAGCCCAGCTGGGCGCAAGAATAGATCCGTTGGGCAGACCCCAACTCTAGCAAGGGGTCCTTATTCATCCGCGTGATGTACCCGCGAAGGGCGGGGCGCATAAGCCGTTGCGCCAATACGCAGTTGCAATTTCCGCCGGTCTCTGGCGGTAAAGAGCAATGCTCTCCACCCAGAATTCCTCCTTCAGCGAAGCTTATCAGGCCCAGATCGCGTCCGGCGCGATCGAGCCCGATGCCGCGCAGGCCGAGGCGGCCGAGGCCTATGCCGCGCTCGACCTGCGGCTCGCCAACTACAAGCCGCCGCGCAAGCAGGGACTGCTCGCCCGCTTGTTCAGCAGTGACAAGGACGAGGCGCCGCGCGGGCTCTATGTCCATGGCGAGGTCGGCCGCGGCAAGACCATGCTGATGGATCTGTTCTTCCAGCACTCCACCGTCGAGCACAAGCGGCGCGCGCATTTCCACGAATTCATGGCGGACGTGCACGAGCGCATCTACGATTACCGCCAGAGCATCGCGCGTGGCGAGACCGCCGACGGCGACGTCATCGCGCTGACCGCGCATGCGATCTTCGAGGAGAGCTGGCTGCTCTGCTTCGACGAATTCCACGTCACCGACATCGCCGACGCGATGATCCTCGGCCGCCTGTTCGCAAAGCTGTTGGAACTCGGCACCGTGGTCGTCGCGACCTCCAACGTCGCGCCCGACGATCTCTACAAGGGCGGCTTGAACCGGTCGCTGTTCCTGCCATTCATCAAGCAGATCACCGACCACATGGATGTGCGGCGGCTGGATGCGCGCACCGATTTCCGGCTCGAAAAACTCCAGGGCGTAGCGATGTGGCTGACGCCGGCGGACGGCGCCGCCGATGCAGCGCTCGACCGCGCCTGGTCGAAGATGACCGGCAACGCCAAATGCAAGTCGCGCGACATTTCAATCAAGGGCCGCATCCTGCACGTGCCGTGCTCGGCCCATGGCGTGGCGCGGTTTCCGTTCGCCGATCTCTGCGAGAAGCCGCTCGGCGCATCCGACTACCTCAGGCTGGCGCACGACTATCACACCATCCTGGTCGACCATATTCCAGTGATGGACGTCTCCCAGCGCAACGCCGCCAAGCGCTTCATCACGCTGATCGACACGCTCTATGACAATGCCGTGAAGCTGATGGCTTCGGCCGATGCCAATCCGATCTCGCTCTACCTCGCCCACGAGGGCAACGAGGCCATGGAGTTCAAGCGGACCTCGTCGCGCCTGATCGAGATGAGCTCGGAATCCTATCTGGCGCTGCCTCACGGCCGCAAGGATTCCACCGCCAGCGGCTCCACCAAGGGCCTGGTGGAGACTTAAGTCCTATGCGGCCGTCATTCCGAGGCGTCGCTAAGCGACGAGCCCGGAATGACAGGCCTGCGTGCCTGAGGCATCGCCAAGCCCGACAATTGGGCATCCACCGACTTGAACGGCGGAAGCGAAAGGGATAACCACCCATTCAGTTTTCCCTCACGTGTCTAAAGGACAGGTTCACATGGCGCGCGACAAGATTGCTTTGATTGGCTCCGGCCAGATCGGCGGAACGCTGGCTCACCTCATCGGCCTGAAAGAACTGGGCGACGTCGTGATGTTCGACATCGCCGAGGGCGTGCCGCAGGGCAAGGCGCTCGACATCGCGCAGTCCTCGCCGGTCGACGGTTTTGACGCGCACTACACCGGCGCGAACTCCTACGAAGCGCTTGATAACGCCAAGGTCTGCATCGTTACCGCCGGCGTGCCGCGCAAGCCCGGCATGAGCCGCGACGACCTCCTCTCCATCAACCTCAAGGTCATGGAGCAGGTCGGTGCGGGCATCAAGAAGTACGCCCCCGACGCCTTCGTCATCTGCATCACCAACCCGCTCGACGCCATGGTCTGGGCGCTGCAGAAGGCCTCCGGCCTGCCGCACAAGAAGGTCGTCGGCATGGCCGGCGTGCTGGATTCCTCGCGCTTCCGCTACTTCCTGGCCGACGAGTTCAACGTCTCCGTTGAAGACGTCACCGCCTTCGTGCTCGGCGGCCATGGCGACACCATGGTGCCGCTGGTGAAGTACTCCACCGTCGCCGGCATCCCGCTGCCCGACCTCGTCAAGATGGGCTGGACCTCGCAGGCGCGCCTCGACGAGATCGTCGATCGCACCCGCAACGGCGGCGCCGAGATCGTCAATCTGCTCAAGACCGGCTCAGCCTTCTACGCGCCGGCGGCCTCCGCAATCGCGATGGCCGAGAGCTATCTGCGCGACAAGAAGCGCGTGCTCGCCAGTGCCGCCTACCTCAACGGCGAATACGGCGTGAAGGACATGTATGTCGGCGTGCCCGTCGTGATCGGCTCCAAGGGTGTCGAGCGCGTCGTCGAGATCGAGCTCGCCGGCAAGGACCGCGAGGCCTTCGACAAGTCGGTCGGCGCGGTGCAGGGCCTCGTCGATGCCTGCAAGAAGATCGCACCCGATCTTCTCGGCCGCTAAGGGCAAACAATCCCGCCGAAGATCGAAACCCGGTCTTCGGCGGTTTCATTTCCGGACCCTGGCTGCAACCCTTGTTGAAGGCCGGGCGGGTTCGGATCCGCGATTTTGATGTCAGAGAATCCCGGTTGCAGTTCCTGTGGTATATGGTATGCCAGCCACAAGACTGAGGTGGGCCCCTAGGGGTCACCGCCCGCGGGTTCAGGGAGCAACCATATGAATATCCATGAATATCAGGCCAAAGCGCTGCTGAACGAGTTCGGCGTAGCGATCTCGAAGGGCGTTCCGGTCCTGAAGGCCGCTGACGCGGACGCTGCCGCCAAGGCCCTCCCGGGCCCGGTCTGGGTGGTGAAAAGCCAGATCCATGCCGGCGGCCGCGGCAAGGGCAAGTTCAAGGAAGCCTCCGCCGGCGACAAGGGCGGTGTCCGCATCGCCAAATCGGCCGCGGAGGTCTCCGAATTCGCCAAGCAGATGCTCGGCGCGACCCTCGTGACGATCCAGACCGGCCCCGCCGGCAAGCAGGTCAACCGCCTGTACATCGAGGACGGCTCCGACATCGACAAGGAATTCTATCTCTCGATCCTGGTCGATCGCGAGACCTCCCGCGTCTCGTTCGTCGTCTCGACCGAAGGCGGCGTCAATATCGAGGACGTCGCGCACAACAGCCCTGAGAAGATCGTGACCTTCTCGATCGATCCGGCGACCGGCATCATGAACCATCACGGTCGCACCGTTGCCAACGCGCTGAAGCTCTCGGGTGATCTCGCCAAGCAGGCCGAGAAGCTCACCGCGCAGCTCTACGCGGCGTTCGTCGCCAAGGACATGTCGATGCTGGAGATCAACCCGCTGGTCGTGACCAAGCAGGGCCAGCTCCGCGTGCTCGACGCCAAGGTGTCGTTCGACGACAACGCGCTGTTCCGTCATCCCGAGGTGCTCGCGCTGCGCGACGAGACCGAGGAAGACGCCAAGGAAATCGAGGCGTCCAAGTACGACCTCAACTACGTCACGCTCGACGGCAATATCGGCTGCATGGTCAACGGCGCCGGCCTCGCCATGGCGACGATGGACATCATCAAGCTCTACGGCATGGCGCCGGCGAACTTCCTCGACGTCGGCGGCAGCGCCAGCAAGGAGAAGGTCGCGGCCGCGTTCAAGATCATCACCGCGGATCCCAACGTGAAGGGCATCCTGGTCAACATCTTCGGTGGTATCATGAAGTGCGACGTGATCGCCGAGGGTGTCACCGCCGCCGTACGCGAGGTCGGACTCAGCGTGCCGCTGGTGGTCCGCCTCGAAGGCACCAACGTCGAGCTCGGAAAGAAGATCATCCGTGAATCCGGCCTGAACGTGGTGCCTGCCGACAATCTCGACGACGCCGCGCAGAAGATCGTGAAGGCCGTCAAGGGAGGCTAAGGCCATGACGCAGGACCATCTCTCCGCATCAGCCCCACTTGCAGAGCATGCGCGTCTCGCCGCGTTCGCCGGCGAATGGAATGGTGAAGAGGTGGTCTTTCCGTCGCGCTGGACCGCCGGCGGACCGGCCACCTCGCACACCGTCGCGCGCATGGACCTGAACGGATTCTACCTGATCCAGGACGCCATCCAGATCCGCGACGGCAAGCAGAGCTTCGCTACCCATGGCCTCTTCACTTACGACCGTGAAGACTGGACCTATAAATTGTTCTGGTACGATTCACTCGGCTACACGCCGCCCTCGCCCGCCTCCGGCGGTTGGGTCGGCAAGACCCTGACGCTGGTGCGCGGCTCGCTCCGCGGCAATGCGCGCCACGTCTACGAGATCATCGACGACAATTCCTATTCGTTGAAGATCCAGTTCTCGCCGGACGCGGAAGGCTGGGCTGACGTGCTCACCGGCGTCTACCGCCGCATCCACTGACCCCTCACTCGTTAGTTTCGCGAAAGCACACCTCATGTCCATCCTGATTGACAAGAACACCAAGGTCATCTGCCAGGGCTTTACCGGCAAGAACGGCACCTTCCACTCCGAAGCCGCGATTGCCTATGGCACCAAGATGGTCGGCGGCACCTCGCCCGGCAAAGGCGGCGCGACCCATCTGAACCTGCCGGTGTTCGACACCGTCCGCGAGGCGCGTGAGAAGACCGGCGCCGATGCGTCGGTGATCTACGTTCCGCCGCCGGGCGCAGCCGACGCGATCTGCGAAGCCATCGACGCCGAGGTCCCGCTGATCGTCTGCATCACCGAGGGTATCCCGGTTCTCGACATGGTGCGCGTGAAGCGCTCGCTCGCGGCCTCCAAGTCGCGCCTGATCGGGCCGAACTGCCCGGGCGTCATGACTGCCGGCGAGTGCAAGATCGGCATCATGCCGGCCAACATCTTCAAGACCGGCTCCGTCGGCATCGTCTCCCGCTCCGGCACGCTCACCTACGAAGCCGTGTTCCAGACCTCCCAGGAGGGCCTCGGCCAGACCACCGCGGTCGGCATCGGCGGCGACCCGGTCAAGGGCACGGAGTTCATCGACGTCCTCGAGATGCTGCTGGCCGACCCCAAGACCGAATCCATCATCATGATCGGCGAGATCGGCGGTTCCGCCGAGGAGGATGCCGCTCAGTTCCTAAAGGACGAGGCCAAGCGCGGCCGCAAGAAGCCGATGGTCGGTTTCATTGCTGGCGTGACCGCACCTCCCGGCCGTCGCATGGGCCATGCCGGCGCGATCATTTCGGGCGGCAAGGGCGATGCCGGTTCCAAGACCGACGCGATGAAATCAGCAGGGATTACAGTGTCGCCGTCTCCCGCCCGGCTCGGCCATACGCTTGCCGAAAAATTGAAAGGCTAATTCACTCCTTCGTACTTTTCCGGGCGAAACTTCGCAGCAAATAGGGTAAATGGTGCCTGTCGCGCTGAGCCTCTGCCGGGGAGCTCAGCGCCAGCGCCGTTTGTTATGCGCGAACCGAAATCGCCAGGAACTCAAGTATGTCTCGCCAGGACGCGAACGCAGCCTTTGCCCTCTCATCCTTTTTGCAGGGCACCAACGCCACTTACATCCACGAAATCTACGCCCGCTACGAGAAGGACCCGTCCTCGGTCGATCCCGAGTGGCAGGAGTTCTTCAAGAGCCTCAACGACCAGCCCGCTGACGTCCGGAAGAACGCCGAGGGCCCGTCCTGGGAGCGCGCCAACTGGCCGCTGACCCCGAAGGACGATTTGACCTCCGCCCTCGACGGCAACTGGGCCGAAATCGAGAAGGCGGTCGGCACCAAGATCGCCGCCAAGGCGCAGGCCAAAGGCGCGGAGGTCTCTTCCGCCGATGTGCTCCAGGCCACGCGCGACTCCGTCCGCGCGCTGATGCTGATCCGCTCCTACCGCATGCGCGGTCACTTCCACGCCAAGCTGGATCCGCTCGGTATCGAAGCCCCGCGCAACCGCGAAGAGCTCGACCCCCGCACCTACGGCTTCAGCGAGGCCGATTTCGACCGCAAGATATTCCTCGATCACGTGCTCGGCCTCGAATACGCCAGCCTGCGCGAAATCACCGCGCTCTGCGAACGCACCTACTGCCAGACGCTCGGCGTCGAGTTCATGCACATCAGCAACGCTGCGCAGAAGGCCTGGATCCAGGAGCGCATCGAAGGGCTGGACAAGGAGATCTCGTTCACCCGCGAAGGTCGCCGCGCCATCCTGATGAAGCTGGTCGAAGCCGAAGGCTTTGAAAAATTCTGCGACACCAAATTCACCGGCACCAAGCGCTTCGGTCTCGACGGCGCTGAATCGCTGATCCCAGCGCTCGAGCAGATCATCAAGCGCGGCGGCAATCTCGGCGTGAAGGAAGTCGTGGTCGGCATGCCGCATCGCGGCCGCCTCAACGTGCTGACGCAGGTGATGGGCAAGGCCCATCGCGCCCTGTTCCACGAATTCAAGGGCGGCTCGGCCAATCCTGACGCGGTCGAAGGCTCGGGCGACGTCAAGTACCACCTCGGCGCGTCCTCGGATCGCGAGTTCGACGGTAACCGCATCCATCTGTCGCTGACCGCGAACCCCTCGCATCTCGAGATCGTCGATCCCGTCGTGCTCGGCAAGGTCCGCGCCAAGCAGGACCAGCACGGCGATCCGCCGGACCAGCGCATTTCGGTGATGCCGCTGCTGATGCACGGCGATGCGGCGTTCGCCGGCCAGGGCGTGGTCGCGGAATGCTTCGGCCTGTCGGACCTGAAGGGCTATCGCACCGGCGGCTCCGTGCACTTCATCGTCAACAACCAGATCGGCTTCACCACCTATCCGCGCTACTCGCGCTCCTCGCCCTATCCGTCGGACGTGGCGAAGATGATCGATGCGCCGATCTTCCATGTGAATGGCGACGATCCGGAAGCCGTGGTGTTCGCGGCCAAGGTCGCGACCGAATTCCGGCAAAAATTCCACAAGCCCGTCGTCATCGACATGTTCTGCTACCGCAGGCATGGCCATAACGAGGGCGACGAGCCGGCGTTCACCCAGCCGGTGATGTACAAGAAGATCGCGGCTCATCCGACCACGCTCGAGCTCTACGCCCGTCGTCTGATCAGCGAAGGCGTGATGACCGAGGGCGAGGTCGACAAGGCCAAGGCTGACTGGCGCGCACGGCTCGATGCCGAGTTCGAGGCGGGCACCTCCTACAAGCCGAACAAGGCCGACTGGCTCGACGGCAAGTGGGCCGGCTTCAAGATCGCCGATCAGGAAGAGGATGCGCGGCGCGGCGTCACCGGCGTCGACATCGCTGCGCTGAAGGACATCGGTCGCAAGATCACCAAGGTGCCGGACGGTTTCCGCGTTCATCGCACCATCCAGCGTTTCCTCGAGAACCGCTCGAAGGCGATCGACACCGGTGCCGGCATCGACTGGGCGACCGGCGAAGCGCTGGCGTTCTGCACGCTGCTCAACGAGAACCGCCATATCCGCCTGTCGGGCCAGGATTCCGAGCGCGGCACTTTCTCGCAGCGCCACTCGGTCCTGATCGACCAGGAGGACGAGAGCCGCTACACGCCGTATAACCATCTCGGCAATGAGCAGGGCCATTACGAGGTCATCAACTCGCTGCTGTCGGAAGAAGCCGTGCTCGGCTTCGAATACGGCTATTCCCTCGCGGAGCCGAATACGCTGACGCTGTGGGAAGCCCAGTTCGGCGACTTCGCCAACGGCGCGCAGGTCGTGTTCGACCAGTTCATCTCTTCGGGCGAGCGCAAATGGCTGCGCATGTCCGGTCTCGTCTGCCTGCTGCCGCACGGCTATGAGGGCCAGGGACCGGAGCACTCCTCGGCGCGTCTGGAGCGTTACCTCCAGATGTGCGCGGAAGACAACATGCAGGTGGTCTATCCGACCACGCCGGCGAACTACTTCCACGTGCTGCGCCGCCAGCTTCATCGCGAGATACGCAAGCCGCTGATCCTGATGACGCCGAAGTCGCTGCTGCGTCACAAGCGGGCCGTGTCGCGGCTTGAAGAGCTCGCAAAGGGAACGACGTTCCACCGCATCCTCTATGATGACGCCCAGATGCTGCCGAACGAGGCCATCAAGCTCGTTCCGGACGACAAGATCCGCCGCATCGTGCTCTGCACCGGCAAGGTCTATTACGACCTCTACGAGGAGCGCGAGAAGCGCGGCATCGACGACATCTATCTGATGCGCGTCGAGCAGCTCTATCCGGTGCCGCTGAAGGCGCTGGTGGCCGAGCTGTCCCGCTTCAAGAAGGCGGAAGTGATCTGGTGCCAGGAAGAGCCGCGCAACATGGGTGCGTGGCACTTCATCGAGCCCTATCTGGAATGGGTGATGAACCAGGTGAACGGCGTGAGCCGGCGTCCGCGTTATGTCGGCCGCGCCGCTTCCGCCGCGACCGCCACTGGTCTGATGTCCAAGCATCAGGCGCAGTTGAAGGCGTTCCTGGACGAAGCACTGAGCTGAACTTTTCGAACTGCGTCATGCCCCGCCCGCAAGGCGGGGCATCCGGTAACTCGTGACGTCCTCGTGAATGCGACGCGTCCCGGTTTGCTGGATGGCCTGCTTTTCGCTGGCCGATGACACCCCCGAATTCACGACCGCATTGGCGATCTCCTTAAGGAAAAGACCATGACTGAAATTCGTGTGCCGACGCTCGGCGAATCCGTCACCGAGGCCACCATCGGCCGCTGGTTCAAGAAGGCGGGCGATGCCGTCGCCGTCGACGAGCCCTTGGTGGAGCTCGAGACCGACAAGGTCACCATCGAAGTCCCGGCACCCTCCGCCGGCACGCTGAGCGAGATCGTCGCTGCTGATGGTACGACTGTCGCGGTCGGCGCGCTGCTCGGTCAGATCACCGAAGGTGCCGCTGGTGCAAAGCCGGCAGCTGCTCCCGCCAAGCCTGCCGCTGCTGCTCCGACCCCCGCTGCTGCCGCTCCCGCGCCGGCTCCGGCTGCGAAGGCGCCGCCGGCCGATGCGCCGCTCGCCCCGTCCGTGCGGAAGCTCTCCGCGGAGACCGGCGTCGATGCCTCGACCGTTCCGGGCTCCGGCAAGGACGGCCGCGTCACCAAGGGCGACATGCTCGCGGCGATCGAACGCGCGGCCTCCGCGCCGACCCCTGTCAACCAGCCCGCCGCCGCCGTGCAGGTGCGCAGCGCCTCGCCGGCCGACGACGCCGCCCGCGAAGAGCGCGTCAAGATGACCCGCCTGCGCCAGACCATCGCGCGCCGCCTCAAGGACGTGCAGAACACCGCGGCGATGCTGACGACCTTCAACGAAGTCGACATGACCAACGTCATGGCGCTGCGTGCCCACTACAAGGATGCGTTCGAGAAGAAGCACGGCTCGAAGCTCGGCTTCATGGGCTTCTTCACCAAGGCCGTCGTGCAGGGCCTGAAGGACATCCCGGCCGTCAACGCCGAGATCGACGGCACCGATTTGATCTACAAGAACTACTACCACATCGGCGTTGCCGTCGGCACCGACAAGGGCCTGGTCGTGCCGGTCGTACGCGACTGCGACAACAAGTCGATCGCCGATATCGAGAAGGGCATCGCCGATTTCGGTCGCCGCGCCCGTGATGGCCAGCTCAAGATCGACGAAATGCAGGGTGGCACCTTCACCATTACCAATGGCGGCATCTACGGCTCGCTGATGTCGACCCCGATCCTGAACGCGCCGCAGTCCGGCATCCTCGGCATGCACAAGATCCAGGACCGCCCGATGGTCGTCGGCGGCAAGGTCGAGGTCCGCCCGATGATGTATCTGGCGCTGTCCTACGATCACCGCGTGATCGACGGCAAGGAAGCCGTCACCTTCCTGGTTCGCGTCAAGGAGAGCCTGGAAGATCCGGCGCGGCTGGTGCTGGACCTCTGACGGCGATGCTCTGCAGGCGCCGTCGGCTCCTTGGCGCGACGGCGTGTGTTGAACCTTGGAGGCGCGCGTGACGGATAAAGTCGTTGTTATCACCGGCGGTAGCCGTGGCATCGGTCGGGCGACCGCGCTGGCAGCGGCCGCGCGCGGCTACCGCGTCGTCGTCGGCTATGCCAGCAACGAGAAGGCGGCCGACGAAGTGGTCGCCGAGATCGAGGCTGGCAACGGCAAGGCGATCGCAGTGAAATGCGATGTCGCCGAGGAACGCGACATCATCGACCTGTTCAAGGCGGCGGACAAATTCGGCACGCTTGCCGCACTCGTCAACAATGGCGGCATCGTCGGCAAGAGCGGCGTGCGCGTGGACGAGATGTCGGCCGAGCGCATCCAGCGCGTCATGGCGGTCAACGTCACCGGCTCCATCCTTTGCGCACGTGAGGCCGTGAAGCGGATGTCGACCAAGCATGGCGGCAAGGGCGGCGTCATCGTCAATCTGTCATCGGTTGCTGCCAAGCTGGGCGCGCCGAACACTTATGTCGATTATGCGGCGTCCAAGGGCGCGATCGATTCCTTCACCATCGGCCTCGGCTATGAGGTCGCCAGCGAAGGCATTCGCGTCGCGGGCATCCGCCCCGGCCTGATCGATACCGATATTCACGCCTCCGGCGGTGAGCCGGATCGGCATCATCGTCTGGCCCATATGGTGCCGATGAAGCGCGTCGGCACTGCGGATGAAGTCGCCAATGCCATCGTCTGGCTGATGTCCGACGATGCCTCCTACGTCACCTCAGCCATTCTCGATGTGTCCGGCGGACGCTGACACCTCCCCTAACGCTAAACTTACGGGACTTCTCTCATGGCTACCTACGATCTCGTCGTCATCGGCACCGGACCTGGCGGTTATGTCTGCGCGGTACGCGCCAGCCAGCTCGGCATGAAAGTCGCCGTGGTCGAAAAGAACGCCACGCTCGGCGGTACCTGCCTCAATGTCGGCTGCATGCCGTCGAAGGCGCTGCTGCACGCCTCCGAGATGTTCGAGGAAGCCGGGCATTCCTTCGCCAAGATGGGCGTCAGCGTCTCTGCGCCGAAGCTCGAATTGCCGGCGATGATGAACTTCAAGCAGCAGGGCATCGACGGCAACGTCAAGGGCGTCGAGTTCCTGATGAAGAAGAACAAGGTCGACGTGCTCAAGGGCGCCGGCAAGATTTTGGGCACCGGCAAGATCGAAGTCTCCGCCGACGGCAAGTCGCAGACGATCGAGACCAGGAACATCGTGATCGCGACCGGATCCGACATCGCGCGTCTCAAGGGCATCGAGATCGACGAGAAGCGCATCGTGTCGTCGACCGGCGCGCTGTCGCTGGACAAGGTGCCCGGCAAGCTTCTCATCGTCGGCGCCGGCGTGATTGGCCTCGAGCTCGGTTCGGTGTGGAAGCGGCTCGGTGCCGAGGTCGTCGTGGTCGAATTCCTCGATCGCATCCTGCCCGGCATGGACGGCGAAATTGCAAAACAATTCCAGCGCATCCTCGAGAAGCAGGGCTTTGCGTTCAAGCTCGGCGCCAAGGTCACCGCGGTCGACACCTCGGGCAAGACGCTGA
>JAUEPE010000073.1 GCA_030403585.1 Frankia sp. RB7 | reverse complement strand
AAGTCCGGCTACGACGTCGTGGTGCCCACCGCCTACTTCCTGCAGCGCCAGATCAAGGCGAACATCTTCCAGAAGCTCGACAAGTCGAAGCTGCCGAACCTCGCCAACGCCTGGCCGATGGTGACCAGGAATCTCGCGACCTACGATCCCGGCAACGACTTTGCCGCGAACTACATGTGGGGCACGACGGGCATCGGCTACAACGTCGCCAAGCTGAAGCAGATTTTGGGAGCCGACGCCAAGGTCGATAGCTGGGACATCGTCTTCAAGCCGGAGAACCTCGCCAAGTTCAAAGACTGCGGCGTGCACATGCTCGACTCCGCCGACGACATCTTTCCGGCGGCGCTGAGCTGGCTCGGGCTCGATCCGAACTCGACCAGGCAGGTTGACCTGGAGAAGGCCGCCGACATCGTCGCCAAGGTTCGCCCGTCCGTGCGAAAGTTTCACTCGTCCGAATATCTGAGTGCGCTTGCCACCGGCGAGATCTGCTTCGTGGTCGGCTGGTCCGGCGACATCATGCAGGCCCGCGCGCGTGCGGCGGAAGCCAAGAGCGGCATCGAGATCGGCTATGCGATCCCGAAGGAGGGCGCGCAGATGTTCTTCGACAATCTCGCGATCCCCGCGGACGCCAGGAACGTCAAGGAAGCCTACGAGTTGATCAACTATCTCTATCGCCCCGATGTCGCCGCTGAGAATTCGGACTTCCTGTCCTACGCCAACGGCAACCTCGCCAGCCAGAAGCTGGTCGACCCGAAAATCCTGAACGACAAGAACATCTATCCGGACGACGCCACGCTCGCAAAGCTGTTCGTCATCACGGCGCGCGATCCCGCCACCCAGCGCATCATCAACCGGCTCTGGACCAAGGTGAAGACGGGACGCTAGCCGTTCCGGGATCAACCCGGAAACTCATTTCCGCAAAACAACCCCATGCACAGTAGAACCGCAATCTCCGCGTTGGCGGCAGTGACGGCGCCTAAGTCGATCTGCGGCTTGGTTGAATCGCCCGGCTCGCGCAAAGGACTCGCGGCACCTCGTGCGCGGCACGAAGTGGACCGTCGGGCACGTCGCTGAATTCAGGCTCGCGTCATTTGACACGTCGGGCAAAACACCGGCAGAATGGCAAGATCGAGGGAGACAACGATATGCCCTTCGCTTGGCGTCGGCGTCTGAGGGGCTTCCACCTAAGTATGCAGGTTGTTGCGCATCAGTCCTCGAAGGAGTCTTTGACTTGCCGGGCCTGAGCAATGCCTCCCTCGGCATGTTTTCGCAGCCCGTCATAGAGCTCATACGCTGGTGAGAACCGTGCGAGCGATTTCAAAATCGCCTCGCTTCGCTCTTTCATTGAGACATCGCGGGGCATCGGTTCTCCCGGAGTGCCCGAGCGCACGCCGCCTATGGCTGAGCTGTAGAGTGCGCCGAAGGCTTCTTTCAAGACATCTGCACCTACGCGCTTGGCCTTGTCCAGGTAGTGTTCGACAAACGGGCGGTGAGTGAACACAAGGGTGTGGTGCGCCTTGCTAAGAATGCGCGATGAGGCGTAGATCCTGTTCGTCGGATGTCGCAATCCACTCTTCGAGAAACTTGACGGTCTCCCCATCGAACGGTCGGAAACAGGTCTCGAACAGCTCGCGGGCGCGGTAGGCGAATAGAAACGGCTTGGTTTTTCCCGCCCGCATCCACTCGGCGACCGTCCTCAGCAATTGTGGGAAGATGTCGGAATCGCGAAAGCGCAGAGGGACATGGCCATACGCCCCGTGATTGATCGGGCGATACTTCCAGTCTTCGCTGTCGCCCGCATGGTCGACGCGGCGCATGAAGAAGGTCATGGTCTCTCTCGGAAATGCCTGCGAGGCTTGCGCAAGGAACTCCTCCACCCAATGACCATCGAGTTTGGCGACGGCCATCAACTTGTCCAGGAAGACCTTGATGTCTGCTTCTGTCAGATATTGGAACAATTGGTGAAATGTAAAGACCGTCAGAAGGTCATCGGCCAGGGCAGCGGAATCGCCAATGTTTGCCGTGTGTGCGAGTTCGATTACAAGGCTGGCTTTCTCGTCGGGCAAACAGGTCAAGGTCATCATCGCGTTTTTCGCTACCCACGGGGCCGGGTCGGCGAGCAGCGTACGCAGGACAGCGATATCGGCTTCGATATAGAGACCGCTTTGGAGTATTCGTGAATAGGACTGTGCGACAGAGGAGCGGAACTGTTCGCGCCCGGTCGCAAGCAGTTTTGCAATTGCAGGGCGCGCTTCGTCAGGGCTATGGCCCCAAAGGGCGGCCAACGCGCCCGGCACGAACCGAGCAGTTTCGGACTCGAAATCGGCCAGCGCATTGTCAAGCGTTGCTCTGCAAAAGTCGATCGACGTCCGTATAAGAGCTTCATAAAGAGCATATGGTGTAGCTGACGCCCGCTTGTAGTTCTTCGTGATGCGACCGAGAAGTCGGGCGATGAACGCACGACGAGCTTCGGCGTCAGGATAAATTCCAGAAATGTCCTGCACCAGCTTGGCGATATGCGCCGCCCATTTCTCTCGATGTTTGATCGGATCGATCCATCGAAACTCGATGCCGTGGCCGTCGATGAGCATGGTCAGTGTACGAAATTCGAGCGTGTCGGGCAGCAGGGCCTGGAGTTGGCGGGCCGCGTCGGACGCTTCGCCCGTTTCGCGTTGGGCGTGCGAACTAACGGCTTTCCAAATCGAAAGTAAAACAAGATCGTCGGCCGCACGCGCTTTCAAGGCGGCCTCAATTGCCTGCAGTCCTTCAACGAAAACGCTGGTCCACTTGTCGCGTGTCTTCGATGAAACGGTGCTGTTGAACATACCCATCGGGTACCTAAAAGCCTTCGCCAATGCATCAGCCGCAAGAACGCCGACGCGAACGTCAGGATGGGAAAGGAGGTCGATGATCGCATTCAGGACCTTGGTGCGAAGTGGTTTGATTGCCTTGACCTTCACAAAATGAGGTTTGAAGGTCAGTGAGAAATTGCGTGATTCGGTGATGTGGCCTTCTGTGTCAAAGATCGGCGTGAGAATATCCAGCGGACTGTAGGCATGCTGCCAAGCATCTGGTCGCGCAAGCAGCGCCAGTCCGAAATCGACGATCGCCTCGTTGTAAACCAGCGGCTTGTTGGGTTGGATTTCGCACAGTTCCGACAAGATGCGGATCGGGTGTTCCGGATGTTGCTCAAGCGGGCGGCTGTCGCGCTTGCCCAGCTCCCAGAGCGCCTCGCAGGCCTGGCGGACATGTGCAAAATTGAACGACGCGTTGCGAAGGATTTCAGGAAGTTGATTGAGAAACTTGCCTTCGTAGATCAGCTTCTCCGCAAATTCGATCGCTTTGGAAGGCTGATAGTAGGCGACGGCCGCGACGGCTCTGATGTGCGGATCACTGTAGTCGCGTTCTGGCTTGAGCTTGCTCCAGACCCCGTCAACAAGTCGGCTGTTGCTGGGATCGCCATTCGAGCGTCGCCAGTCGAGTCGGCTGAGGTTGACCAGGAGATGTTCGGCTTTTTTTCCGTGGCATGCGCGAAGACGGTCTCGGCATAGCCTGATGAGGCGCCCAGCGCGCCGACGCAATGCTCCTCGATGATGTAATCGGCCAGGACGTCGGGAGAGAGTCTGAATTGTGTGCCGCGCTTGAACAGGACGCCGGCTTCGGTCAACAAGCGCATGATGCGGCTAGCATCGTGCGGTTTGATGTTCTCAACTTGCTCGATGACGTGAAGGAGAGCTGCATCCTCGGGATGAATGGGTTGTAAGAGCGCGAGCACCCGCAGGACGTTTTTGATTGTTCCCGCTTCGCTCTTATTCCCTATCTGTCCCGCGATGATGGTCTGGAAGCGTGAGAACAGCAGCGTCCTGAAGGTGTCCTCGTGCTGGGCAAAGTCAAACTGCCGTTTCTCTTTGGCGACGACTTGAGCGCCGACGAGGGTGGCCAACGGGCAGTCGCGCGTGAGGCGGGCGATGTCCTTTGCGGCGGAAATCGGTCCGCCGTGCTTCTTCAGGACCTGACTTGCGAGCTGTTCGCTATCTGCTTGGGTCAACCGCTCCAGTGCAATTTCCCTGAGAGATGGACCGATCAGGGAGAAGATGCTGGCCTGTGCCTTGATGTGATCGAGGCCATAAGGACGGAAAGAGAGAACGAGCTTAGCCTTGGCTGAAGGGTCGGCGGCGTACTGAAAGAGGAGTTGCAGATCGCTCTGATCGTGAGCGTCGTCAACAACGAGCAGCTTCGATCTATCACCCAAATCTTCGAGGCCTTTCTTCGTCAGCTCAACGTTTCGCGAGAGATAGCGAACGACGACGCCCTTATTGCCGGCCTCGAAAGCCTCGATCGCTTGTTTGAGGATGCGTGATTTACCAGACCCGCCTGTCCCTACCAGCAGAATTGCTGCAACACTTGGATCACCCAAGGCTTGGCCCATGGCATCGAGGTCGGTCTTGCGGCCGACCAGACTCCAAACATGATTGAACGCGCCGTGGGCATTGTTGAAGGCTGCGAAGAATTCCTCCCCGGTCTCCCACGGGCCGGCTTCGTTGAGCCCAAGGAGCGCGAAACGCTGCCCCCGGAAGAAGATGTCGACCAGCCTCACCTGGTCTGCGATCGGAAGCTGGCGTATTTTTTAGGAGATATCCTCCCGGTCCCATATCTCCCAGTCGGAATAGTCTTTGATGGCTGCGCGGGCTTGTGGGCTCGCGATCTTGGTCAGCAAGAGAACTTTCTTTGCGGCGGCGACGGTGTGCTTGGCGACTGCTGCGTGTACCTTTTGCGGGCCGAATTCACTGACCCTTTTGCACTGAAAACTGAACGTTGTGCCGTCAGGAAAAGTGGCGGTGACATCAAGTCCGTCTTGAGTATGGCCTTGTCCGCCGGCATGCTCGACGCGTGCCTCTGGGTACATGGCTTGCAGGCAGTGACGGCAGAAGCGCTCGAAGCTGTCTGGCGTGAGCCCGTCAATCGGGAAGGGCTGGTCAAAACTCACGACCGCTGTCCTCCGGGTAAAGCCGGCGGCCTCTAGAAGATCAGCCACATCTGCGTTCAACACGGCGGCGACAAGTGGCATCTGGCTGTCGCGAGGGCGGGATTGTCCCGCTTCGCACCGGCTCACCGATTGCTGGCTGCTTTTGATGAGGGTTGCGAACTCGCTCTGGCTGGGAATCCCCGCCTTCTGACGGAGTTCAACCATTAGTTGGCCAAAGGCTTGGTAAGGCGCGCCTTTCATTCAATTACTCATTTTATGGATAAAGTGAGTACTTTGGATGGTCAATTGCGCAAAAGGTGTTGCGTTGGCGGTAGTGAGTTATAGAGGTGCTTTCTATAGCTCATTTGTGACATTAAAGTGAGTTATAGAAAGGGGCCTAATAACTCATGGCTTGGAATTGGGAGGAGGCAACCTGGCCCCATTTTACCTATGACGCGACTGCCCTTGAGTCGCTTGAGGCCGAATTCCTCCTTCGCTCGGGTGAATTTATCGGCGCATTCAAACATGTCAGCCAGGGCGACCGGGAGAACCTGCGTATTGAATTGATTGGCGATGAAGCTCTGAAGACGTCGGAGATTGAGGGCGAGATACTCGATCGTGACAGCGTCCAATCATCATTGCGGTACCAGTTCGGCCTCGGTGATCAGCAAGCCGGCGGGTCTCCTGCCGAACGCGGCATCGCGCAAATGATGGTCGACCTGTATCTCAACTTCTCGAAGCCCCTGACCGACGAGACGATGTTCCGTTGGCACAGCATGTTGATGAGGGGGGACCGAACCATCAAGACGATTGGCACCTACCGCACTCATCCCGAACCCATGCAAGTTGTCTCAGGGGCCATCGGTCAGCGCAAGGTTCACTTTGAGGCACCGCCTTCCGAGAGCATGGCGAACGAGATGGCCGCGTTTGTCCAGTGGTTCAACGACACTGGACCCGACGGGCCACATCCGTTGCCGGCGCTCGCGCGCTCTGCAATCGCGCATGTCTACTTCGCCAGCATTCACCCCTTTGAGGATGGAAATGGCAGGATTGCTCGCGCGCTAGCAGAAAAATCACTTGCGCAAAATCTGGGCCAGCCAACGCTGATTGCTTTGGCCTACACGATCGAACGTAGGAGGAAGGCTTATTACGACGTTCTTGAACACAACAACAAGAGTATGGAGATAACGAATTGGCTGCTGTACTTCGGCAACACCGTCCTCGAAGCGCAGGAAAACACCAACAAGCGAGTCGACTTCTATATCGCGAAGACGAAGTTCTATGAGCGTCTGCGCGGGCAATTCAACGCACGCCAGGAGAAGGCCATCGCCCGCATATTCAAGGAGGGCATCGGTGGCTTCAAGGGCGGCCTAAGCGCTGAAAACTACATCAGCATCACGAAAGCTTCCCGCGCGACGGCGACACGTGACCTTCAAGATTTGGTCGCGAAAGGCGCGCTGACCAGAACGGGTGAGCTTCGGCATACGCGTTACCACTTGAACCTGGATTAGCGGCGGCCCGTCACACTGAAGCAACTACCGCCACCTTCGATGCAGCCACAACCACTGCTCCGGATATTCGCGCACCCAGCCTTCCACCACATTGGTGATCGCCTGCGTCGTGCCCTGGATGTCGATCTTGCCGTCGGCGTCGCGCACCGGCGGGATTTCCTCGGTCAGCTCGGTGGTAAAGCGAAAGCCGGGCTTGCGGATGACGCGGACGCCGTGGATCGGGCATTCGACCTGGCGCAACAGGCGCGCCAGCATCGGATTGGCGCGGGTCTTGCGGCCGAAGAAGGTGACCTCGACGCCGCCGGTGAGATACTGGTCGACCAGCATGGCGACGTGCTGGCCTTGCTTCAGCGCCTCCGCAAGGCGCAGCGGGGCGTCGCGTCCGGCCGGGATCAGCGTGCCCATGTTGACCTGGCGCATCTCCTGGATGATGCGATCGGCCGAGGCGATGTTCGGACGGCGATAGAGGATCGCCGTGTCCAGCCCGTGCGCGACGGCGGCGAGCGCGGGCAATTCCCAATTGGCCAGATGCGAGGCGAAGATCAGCGCCGGCTTGCCGTCGTCCCGGATGTGGTCGAACCGCTCAATGGTAGGCTTCGGCAATTCGATCCGGCTGTTTTCCGGATGCGCGCGGTCGTAATCCCAGACGTGGTCCATATGGGCAAATTCGGCGCCGACGCGGCCGAGATTGTCCCACACGCCCATCAGGATCTGTTCGATCTCTTCGGGCGATTTCTCCGGAAACGCCGCGGTGAGATTGGCGCGACCGATGCGGTGCTCGCGCAGGCGCGGGCCGATCGTCTTGGTGACGCGCGCGAAGAAATTGGAGGTCTTGACCGGATCGAAATAGCGCGTGGTGCGCAGCATGCCGACGGTGGAAGCGCCGATGAGGCCGCCGCCGACCGACTTTGCAGCCTCCCTGGCGGCCAGGCGTGCGCGGGCCTTGATGCTGAGCGCCATGCGTCCGTCCGGTCAGGCCGGTTCGCGGGTCAGGATCAGCGAGGCATTCTGGCCGCCGAAGCCGAACGAGTTCGACATCACAGCGGTGACGCGGGCGTCGCGCGCCTTGTTGCCGACCACGTCGAACAGGATCGTGGGATCCGGATTGTCGTAGTTGATGGTCGGCGGAATGCGCTGATGCTCGAGCGTGAGCAGCGAGAAGATCGCCTCGACCGCGCCCGCGGCCGAGATGGTGTGGCCGACCATCGACTTGTTGGAGGTGACCGGAATCTTCTGCAGGAGATCGCCGAACACGGCCGATGTCGTGTTGTACTCCATCTTGTCGTTTTCGGGCGTCGCGGTGCCGTGCGCGTTGATGTGGTCGATCTGGTCCGGCGTCATGCCGGCATCGGCCAGCGTCTTGTTCATGCAGCCGATGATCGGCTTGCCGTCAGGCGAGGAGCGGGTGCGATGGAAGGAATCGGTGAGCTCGCCGCAGCCGGCGATGACGCCGAGTATATTTGCGCCACGCGCGGTCGCGGCTTCATAGCTCTCCAGCACCAGCGCGCCGGCGCCTTCAGCCATGACGAAGCCGTCGCGGTTCTTGGAGAAGGGGCGGGAGGCCGCCTGCGGCGGATCGTTCTGGGTCGACAGCGCCGAGAGCAGCGAGAAGCGCACCAGCGCTTCAGGATTCACGGTGCCGTCGGTGGCGACGCACAGCGCGGCATCGGTCTCGCCGCGGCGGATCGCCTCGACGCCGAGCTGGATCGAGGTCGCACCTGAGGCGCACGCCGTCGACAGCGAGATCGGCGAGCCCTTGGTGCCAAAGGTCTCGGCGAGGTAGGCGGCGACCGAGCCGAACATGAAGCGGTGATGATAGGCGCTGTACTTGCCGCCACCGGAGATGCGCAGCAGATCGTCATAGGTGAAGTCGGGCGCGCCGACGGCGCGGCCGAGCTCGCGACGCTGCGGCCACTCGACCTCGACTGGCGCCACCGCGAGGAAGAGGGGACCAGGGAAATCGCCCTTGGCGCCGATACCAGCCTGCTCCAGCGCTTCCTCGGTGACGAGCTCGGCCATTCGCTCGGAAAGGCCGGTGGAGGAGAACGGATCGACGCTGACGAAATCCACCGTGCCGGCCATCGTGGTCTTCAGGCCGTCGACCGGGAAGCGCGTGATGGTGCGGATGCCGGATTCGCCGGCGACCAGTTTCGACCAATTGTCGGCCTTGCCGGCGCCGAGCGAGGTCGTGATGCCCATACCGGTGACGACGACGACGGGACGCCCGAGTTTGTCGCGTGGTGCAGTCATGTGTCCCCCAAACGAATGAGCTAAACGGCTTCGACCAGCGCCATGCCTTCGCCGCGCCAGTGTCCGGCTCCCACCACGACGATCTGGGTGGGTGCGCCCTGCATTTCAACCTCGGTCCCAGTCGAATCGTTCGGCGGGAACAGCGCGCCGCGGGAGATCGAGAGTGCTGCGAGCGCAATGCCGAGCGGGAATTGCGTTTCCATGGTGTGCCCGAACATCGTGCCGGTCGAACGCACCGGGAAATCGGCGAGCTTCTTCAGGAAGCCGCGCTCCTCCGACGTCGCCGGCTCCGCGCCGGTTGCGCCCGAGATGATCGCGCCCTTGCCATCGCGCTTCGGCAGCTTGGCCCAAAGCTTCTCCAGCGTCGCTTCCATGTCGCCACCCTGCTTGCGGCGGGCCAGATCCGTCACGACGCTCGACAGCTTCGCGTACGGTTTTGCGCCGCGCGCTTCCGCATGCGCCTTCGATTCCAGCACCAGGAATGCGCCGGCCGAACCGAGCGCGAAGCCGGCGTGGTCCTTGCGCGCCCATACGGGAGCGAACTTGTCCTTCAGATTGAAGTCGCCGAATTCGTAGAGGACCATGAGGTCCTTGCGCTCGCCATTGTGCGAGCCGCCGATCAGCGCGATGTCGCTCTCGCCCGAAGCGATCCGCGACAGCGCGATGCGGGCGGCATCGGCGCCCGCAACCTCTTCGCCCATGAAGGTGCGCGAGGTGCCGCCGAGACCGTTGACGATGGCGATGTTGCCGGCAAGCAGATTGGAGAGCTGCGCCAGGAACAGCGTCGGCCGGAGATCGCTCATCAACCGCTCGTTGAGGAAGCCGGGCGCATTGGCACCCTTGGCTTCGGCGGTGAGCACACCGGTGTCGACGTTGAGATCGCGCTCGCCGCCGCCGGCGGCGACCACCATGTCGATCTTCGACAGGATGTCCTTGTTGCCCTTGATGCCGGCCGAGTCGAGCGCGAGGCCCGCGGCATACACGCCGATGCGCTGCCAGGCTTCCATCTGGCGCTGGTCGCCCTTCTTGGGGATCTGGCTGTCGAACGACACCGGCAGCAGCGGGTGCACGATGAAGGGCGCGAAGCGCTCCTCGTCGACATTGATGCGCTTCTCCTGAAGCGCGGCCCAGTTGGCGTCGAGACCTTCGCCGAGCGAGGTGGCAAGACCAATACCGGTGATCCAGACTTCCGTCTGGCCCGGCTTCGAAGCGGTGTCAGTCATGGCGAGACGGCCTGTTGCGGAAAGCCGACGCGTTTTGCAACCGCGTCCATGTATCCGCGCATATCCGAATTGGGGAAGGGGATCAGCGTGAAGGTGAGCGCCGAGTTCGCGCGCAGCTTGCCGCCGACCCGGATCTTCGCCTCGGTCATCGCATAACCCGAGCCCTCGTGGGCCACGCTGGCCTCGAGGGTCATGAGGTCGCCCGGAAATACCGAGCCGCGCACCTTCGCTTCCTTCACGGCGGCGAGAATCGGCATGCGCTCGAACTTCAAGACGCCAAGCAGGAGGAAGCCCGAAGCCTGCGCCATCGATTCGATCAGCAGCACACCGGGCATCAGGGGATAGCCCGGGAAGTGCCCCTCGAAGATGGTGCTCTCCCTGGGGACCTGGGCCTCGACGACGATCGTCTTCTCGTCGACCTTGAGGTCGACGATGCGATCGATCATGTGGAAGTATTCGAGTTGCATGATCGCCCGATCAGGCGCTCGCGCCCTTGGCGGCAACCAGCTCGTCGATGCGCGCGCACAGATTCTTCAGCACGAAATACTGCTCGGTGGTCGCCTTGCCGTCGTTGACTTCCTGGGTCCACTTTTCCAGCGGCAGCTTGATACCGAACTGCTTGTCGATCGCGAACGCGATGTCCAGGAAATCGAGGCTGTCGATGCCGAGGTCATCGATGGCATGGCTATCCGGCGTGATCGTGTCGCGCGGAATGTCGCAGGTTTCAGCGATGATCGTAGCGACCTGATCGAATGTGGAGGACATCACTAAGCCTTTGATATATTGCAGATATTTGTCTGATATCCCAGAGTGGCACGGCGGGTGGGCATCGCGCCCCGAATGACGCCCTCTAACCCCCCTCTGGACGGGTCGAAAGCCCGTATAACGGAGCGCCGCCCTGAGTTCAATGGAGCCGGACGGGGGTGGGGACAGGCCTGGGGATGCCGGTCCGGAGCGGTTTCGGCCGGGCTGACCCGCCGGTAGGGAGCTTCCGGCGCCAGGGCCTGGTCTACAGGGCCTGCCTAGATGTGCGGCGTCGTGATCTTGGCGCAGTCCCGCCGGCCCATCATCACGCAATCCTGGGTCCGGCGTAAGTCGGCGATGCTGACGGCAAGCCAGATCCCGATCGCGGTCAGCGCGATGGTGAAAGCGAGCGCCGCGATGTTGGCAAGCATGCGATGGCGGAAATCGTCCGGCTCCTCGCGCGGCTGCTCGTAACGGGACAGGTCCAGCGGTTCGGGGGCCGCGTGCACGTGCAGCGGCTGGACGACACCACCGCCTCGGTGGACCACCGGGGTGGGCGTTGTGCGCGGCCTGAACTGGAGCACCTGATGCTCACCGTCCGAGGTTATGGGCCGCTGGGATTTCATGGGGCGGGGATTACTCCGAAGCAGCGATTTCTAGATAGCATAGGCAACATAAGGGTTGCAGAAAATCTTCTCAACGCGCGCGTTGCATTGCGCATTCGCATGAACTTTCCTGATCATTTTTCAGGCGCTTTCTTCACACCGCAACGAACGCTCGTCGGAGCGGGTTGTCGTTCCGGTGTCAGGGACGCGCGGGTTGCGCTGCAACAACAGCCAGAACAATGGTGCCGCCCGCACTGAGCGCATATTGCCGCCGCAGCGCCCATGGCATAATCGGGAACCTGAACCATAGCCTGCCCACGGATGAGAAGGTCCATCGATCATGACCACCAACGCGCGCGAGCCGAGAGTGCACCCGGTGCCGATACTGTCGCTTCGGCCGACGCAGATGACGGTCGGCATGCGTGAGGTCAAGGAGAAGCGCAAGCGCTGGCGCGAGCACGGCAAGAAGAAGCAGTCCGAGCTGCTCGGCACCCATATGATCCCCGTCGTAGCCGGACCGGACGGGCGCTACTACGTCATCGATCACCATCATCTCGGTCGCGCGCTGCACGACGAGGGCATCAAGCAGGTGCTGGTCACCGTGGTGGGCGATCTCCGCATGGTCGACCGCGAAGCGTTCTGGGGCGTGATGGACAACAAGCGCTGGGTCTATCCCTACGACAGCAAGGGCGAGCGGCGCCCGTTCCGCGATTTGCCGAAATCGGTCGTCGACCTCAAGGACGATCCGTTCCGCAGTCTCGCCGGCGAGCTGCGCCGCATGGGCGGCTTCGCCAAGGACACCACGCCTTTCTCAGAATTCCTGTGGGCCGACTTCCTGCGCCGCAAGCTGACGCGCAAGGCGGTGGACGCCAATTTCGACAAGGCACTGGAGAAGGCGCTGGCCGCGGCCAAGAGCAAGGACGCGGTCTATCTGCCCGGCTGGTGCGGCCCGGCGTCGGACGATTGAGGCGCTGGCGCTCGCATCAGTCGCGCTGGAAAATCTTGGCGCCGGGGTAGACACGCCGGGCATAGGTGACGACCAGCGCGCGGTCCTGGCTTGCCAGGAAGGGCGTGCGGATCCGACACGATCCGACGATGAGGTGCCACAGGCCATTGAGCCTTTGGATGATGATTTTCATCTGACTGTTCCTCGAAAACTCCGCAATTGAGCAAGTGCTGTTTGTCACGGCTGTCTTGTGACTCATGATCGCGATCGCGGGTGTGAAATTCCCCGAGACCGCGGGCACGCGATGCAAGACGACGGCGACTATCATGAGTTGGTTACGGCATGCGGCCCGGTAAGCTCGATCCGATCACAGCCGCTTGAACGCAATCATTTTCCGCGCCGATGAAACCGTCCTGAAACAGAGCGATCCCACTTATGGAAGTATCGAGCTCAAACAGGAGGCAAAAATGCGCCGTCTGGTTTTCGTAATTGCCCTGCTCGCAGTGGCTTCGGTCGGAATCTCCGCCTCGTTTGCCGCAGTTCACCAGGCCAGGACGCTGACGTTTGCGGAGCGCTTCGCCCCTGCGCTTCCGCTGATGGACAAGCACTAGCGGCTTCGCGCCTCTCGCGCGATCATTTCGGAGTTTGCTGGTCCGGCGAGGACAGCAATCGCTCGATGTCGACGGCTGCTTCGCCGTCGCGGACCTTCTGCAGCAGCGCGTGGCGCTCGGCGCCGGGCGGCAGGTTCTTGGCCGCGGCGCGAGCATCTTCGGTGAATTTGTTCAGGCGCTCCTGAAGGGACAGTGCGGGGCGCGTGCGGTTGCGCTTCTTGGTCATGGCTTGCTCTTTCAAGGCAGACCAAACCATGTGCAGGCAATAGGCGTCCTTAACTTTTGTTGGAACCGGGGAAGTGGATCCCGGGTTTCCCCCAGGCGGCGCTATTGCGCTTTCGAAGCCCAATCCGGGTTCCATCGTCACGACCGGAGTTCACCCCACGTGCCCGGCGATGCAATTCGTGCGGCGCTCATCAGGCGCCTGCGCATCTCGTCCGCAATTGCGGACGAGGACATCAAGGAGATCGAAGCCCTTCCGATCTCCGTGCGGGAGTACCCTGCCGAAACGGCGGTGGTGCGTGACGGCGAACGCGCGACCAATTGCTGCCTGATCGCGGATGGCTTCTGCGCGCGGTCCAAGACGATCGCGAGCGGCAAGCGGCAGATCCTTTCGCTCCACATCCCCGGCGAAATTCCCGATTTGATGAGCCTGTTCCTGCATGTGATGGACCATGACCTGTCGACGCTGACGGCGGCGACGCTAGGCTTCATCAGCCACGAGACGCTGCAAAAGCTGCATCGCCGCAGACCTGTCGTCGCCGAGATGTTCTGGCGCGACACGCTGATCGACGCCGCGATGTTCCGCGAATGGATCGTCAATGTCGGCCAGCGGCCGGCGCCGGCGCGGCTTGCGCACGTCATGATCGAACTGCGCGAACGCCTGAGGATCATCGGGCGGGTCGACGGGACCAGCTTCGAGATGCCGCTAACCCAGGAACAGGTCGGCGAAGCGCTGGGCATTACCGCCGTGCACGCCAATCGCGTGATCAGGCAGTTGCGCGAGGAGGGCATCGTCGAACTGCATCGCGGACGCGTCACCGTGCTCGACGAGCGGAAGTTTCTGGAACTGGCGGATTTCGACGGTCGCTATCTGCATCAGTCGCCAACACTTTGATTGGACGTTCGTTACGACTCCCGCTGTCTCCAATCATCAAGCGTCGGCGTCGCCATGTCGAACCGGTCGCGAATGGTCGAGCAGGTGCTGCCGCCGAGCCTTGCAATGGCATCGAGCCGCGCCGGGTCGATGTGCAGACGCTCGGCGTCGACGACATCGGCGTGATAATGCGCGAACAAAATCTCGCCCAGGATGATCTGCCGCGACTTGCCGAGCTCCAGCGTGATGTGGCGGCGGCATTCGAACGCGGCCGGCGCCTCCTTGATCCAGGGCGACGCCACGGTCTTGCCGGGCATGGCCGTCAGCCCGGCCGCCTTCAACTCATCATGCTCCGGCGAGAACGGCACGGCGCAGACATGCATCGCCTCGGCAATCGCATGCGAGACGATGTTGACGGTGAAGACCTCGGTCAGGCGGATGTTGAGACCGGTGTCCTTGAACCGCATGTCCGGATGATTCTCGACGCCGAGCGCGAGGATCGGCGGATCGGCCGACAGGCAGTTGAAGAAGCTGAATGGCGCTGCGTTGATCCGCCCCTCCGGATCCACCGTCGTCACCAGCGCGATCGGCCGCGGCACGACGGTGCCGATCAGCAGCTTGTATTTGTCGCGCGCCGACAGTTCGCGGAAGTCGAACGTCACGTCGTCAGGTTCATGAGTACTGGTCATTTCTTCGGCAACCGTCCCATCAGGTAGAATTCGTCGTTCGGCCGCATGCCGGTGAAATTCGCGAGGCGATTCGACAGCGCGAAGAAGGCCGAGATCGCAGCGATATCCCAGATGTCGTCATCGCTGAAGCCGTGCGGGGCAAGGTTTGCGAAATCCTCCTCGGCGATCCGCTGCGCGTCCGCCGAGATCTTCATCGCGAAATCGAGCATGGCCCTCTCTCGCAGCGTGATGTCGGCCTTGCGGTAGTTGATCGCGACCTGGTCGGCGATCAGCGGATTCTTGGCGCGGATGCGCAGGATCGCGCCATGGGCGATCACGCAATATTGGCACTGGTTGGCCGCCGAGGTCGCTACCACGATCATCTCGCGCTCGGCCTTGGTGAGGCCGCCGTCCTTCTCCATCAGCGCGTCGTGATAAGCGAAGAAGGCGCGGAACTCGTCGGGCCGGTAGGCCAGCGTCAGGAACACGTTGGGCACGAAGCCGCTCTTTTCCTGCACGGCGAGGAGACGCGTGCGGATGTCGTCAGGCAGCGTGTCGAGAGTGGGTGCGGGGAAGCGTTGCGCGGGCTTTGTCATGGGCATGGATTCCGGCTTGGGGCGGGAGACCATAGTCGATGCGGGCGGCGGGCTCAATCTGCTGGACTGAGTGGCTGGGACGAAAGTGCGAGTGATGACCGACGCTCCATCCTCCGTCATTGCGAGCGCAGCGAAGCAATCCAGAATCCCTCCGCGGAAAGACTCTGGATTGCTTCGCTACGCTCGCAATGACGAGTGGAGAGCGCGTGGCCTTACCGCAGCGGCTTCTTCAGCAGCGAGAAGCGGTCCGGATCGAGGCCCATCGAGGGCTGCAGCATCGGTGTCTCGGCCGGCGCCAGCGTCTTGGCCGGCGGCGCCTGGAACACCGGGTCGTTCGGAACGTCGCGCTGCGAGGTCGCGCCACGCCAGCGCTCGAGCACGGCGCCGACGAAATGCATGTCGTGACCCGAGGTGATCGACGGCACGCTTGCGATGGTGGCTTCGCCGCGCGGCAATTGATGCGGCGGCACTTCCTTGAAGCGCAGGCGCGTCGGAAGGGCTACGCCTTCGCCGAACGCCAGCACTTCGCGGGTGCCGAGTGACGGCACGAAGGACAGCAAATTCGCGGCCGCATCCGACACCGCGGCGCGCAGCAGCGCCTGGTCGCGGTCGTTGGCGAGACGCATCGTGAACAGCGTGTTGCACTGGGAGATGATGGTGGCGTCGAGCTCGGCGGGGCGCTGCGTGATCAGGCCGAGATAGACGCCGTATTTGCGGCCTTCCTTGGCGATGCGCGACACCGCCTTGCGGGTCGGGCCGAAACCGACATTGCGGTCGGCGGAGGCGTAGCGGTGCGCCTCTTCGCAGACGAACAACATCGGCGAGACACCGTCGCTCCACAGGCCGAAGTCGAAGGCCATGCGGCACAGCACCGAGACGACGGAGTCGATGACTTCGGCCGGAAAGCCGGCGAGCTGCATCACCGTCATCGGCTTGCCGTTGGCGGGCAGGCGGAACAGATGGCTGATCACCTCGGCCATGGTGTCGCCGCCGACATTGGCGTTGTCGAACATGAAGGCGTAGCGCGGATCGTTGCGGACCGCCTCGATGCGCGAGATCAGCTTGTGATAGACGATGCGCGAGGAGCGGTTTTCCAGCTTGCCCATGCGCTCGTCGATCAGCGAGATCAGATCGACCAGACGGTATGGCACCGGCGTATCGACGGTGAAGCCGATCTGCTTGGGGTCGATGCGCTTCAGGCCGAGGCGATCGGTGTTCTGGTATTGCGTGTAGATGCCCTTGGCGATCGGGATGACTTCGGCGAGGACGTCGAGCTCCTCGGGCACGCCGGCGCGGCCGCCGAACAGCACGTCGACGATTTCCTCGAAATTGAACAGCCAGAACGGGAGTTTCAGGTTCCGCGGGTTGAGCACCAGCGCGCGATCGCCGAAGCAGCGGCCATATTCGTTGTGCACGTCGAGCAGGAAGATGCGCAAATTGGGCCGCGCTTTGAGGATCTCGTTGAGCAGCAGCGACACGCCGGTGGATTTACCGACGCCGGTCGACCCCAGCACCGCGAAATGCTTGGAGAGCATTTCCTCGATATCGACATAGGCGACGACCGAGCTGTCCTGCTGGAGGAAGCCGACATTGATCTGGTCCGAGCCGGTCGGTGCATATATCGTGCGCAGCTCCTGGCTCGTGATCAGGTCGACGGAATCGCCGATGGTCGGATAGTTGGTGACGCCGCGCTGGAACTTGGCCTTGTCGGCGGCATTGCGGATTTCGCCGAGCAGGTCGACCGAGGCGATCGCGATCAAATCGTCGGTACGCGAGATGTTCTCGCAGGACACCTCGGTGATCATCGCGACGATGACCGAGCTGGCGCAGCGGATGCTGACGAAGCGGCCGACGGTGGCCCGAACTTCCGAGACCGGCATCTGGCTTTCCGCCAGAAGCCCGACCCGGGCGAGCGATCCGCGTACCGAAATGACGCGTCCAAAGGATGTCACGATGGATGAACCTGGAAAGTCCGAGGAGTCTGACCCTGACTATGCGAGGCGGGGCTGCACAAACTGTTAAGCGGCAGGAGCGGGAGCTTTGTTAAATGTACCGAAATTCGGCAGGGTGGTTTGTAGCTAATGCATACTTGGTGACGGAATCGACCGGAAAATGCTGCTTTTCTGGGCCGATGGGCCATAAACGTTTTAAGGAAGATTTTACCATTCGCCCAGTCGGGTCGGCGGTTCGGAGGGATGTCGCCCCGTCGGCGCCACCCGGTCGCCGTCGGAACGGACGCTTTGATTTGTTGACGGGACCTAATCATTTGTACATTAGTACAAATGAACCCGCGGCCGGCAACGCCGCCCCGGGCGCGCCCATGACCGATTGTGTCTCGCGCCCGATTGCGCGATCCGTTGAAACGGATCGAAAGCTTACGCTCTGGAGGACACCATGCAGCCCGAACCGATCCTCGATCTCGCCCATCTCGGCCACATGGAATTGCTGACGCCGAAGCCGGACGAGAGCCTGAAATTCTTCGTCGATGTCATGGGCATGACCATCAGCGGACGGAAGGGCGAGTCGGTTTACTTGCGTGGTTGGGACGATTACGAGCGTTACTCGCTGAAGCTGACGGCGTCGAAGACATCAGGCATGGAGCACATGGCGTTGCGTGCGCGCAGCCAGCAGGCGCTGGAGCGCCGCGTCGCCGCGCTGAAGGGTTCGGGCTTCGACATCGGCTGGATCGACGGCGACATGGGGCAGGGGCCGACCTTCCGTTGCAGGGATCCCGATGGCCATATCGTCGAACTCTATTACGAAACCGAATGGTATCAGGCGCCCCCGGAGCTGAAGCCCGCGCTGAAGAACCAGGCGCAACGCTTTCCCGCGCGCGGCGTCAATGTCCGCCGGCTCGATCATCTCAATTGTCTTGCCGTCGACATCAAGGCCAACCGCGAGTTCTTCGAGAACTATCTCGGTTGCCGGCTCACCGAGCAGATCGTGCTCAATGACGGCCGGGAAGCCGCGATGTGGCTGACCATGTCGAACAAGAGCTACGATTTTGCCTATTCGCTCGATCATTCCGGCACGCCCGGCCGCTTCCACCACGTCACCTACGCGCTCGACAGCCGCGAGGAGATTCTTCGCGCGGCAGATATCTTCCTGGAGAATGGCATCCACATCGAGACCGGGCCGCACAAGCATGCGATCCAGCAGACCTTCTTCCTCTATGTCTACGAGCCCGGCGGCAACCGCGTCGAAGTCGCCAACGCCGGCGCGCGCCTCATCCTCGCACCGGACTGGAAGCCTATCGTGTGGACCGAGGAAGAGCGCAAGAAGGGCCAGGCCTGGGGATTGAAGACCATCGAGTCCTTCCACACCCACGGTACGCCGCCGGTGGAGGCGAAGAAGCACGGTTAGTGGGTTGAGGTGCGCACGCGGGCGATCGTCTCGCGGACGCCGGTCCAGGCCGGCTTGTCCGGCGCAAATTGTCCGCGCAGGAAGCTGACGAGCTCCTCGACCTGCGCGTCGCTCATGCTGTTCTTGAACGCGGGCATGTAACCAAGGTCGCTCGACACAGGCTCGGCGATGCCGTGCAGGATCACCTGAACGAGATTGTCCGACGTCGCGCTGTGCAGATTGCTGTTGAGCGCAAGCCAAGGACGGCTGCCGAACAGCGGCAGGCCGCCGACCTCGTGGCAGACCGCACAGGCGCCCTCATAGAGCCGCGCGCCGGTGGACGAGGCGACCGTGACCTGCGTTGCGCTCTCCAGCCGCGCTGCCAGTGCGGGCGCGTCGGCGGTGGTGTCGTTGAACGAGCCGAGATAGACCGCCATCGCGCGGATGTCGGGGTCGGGCAGCGCCTTGAGATCCCTGACGATGGGCGCCATCGGGCCGGCCGCGACGCCGTGGTAACGCGAATGGCCGGTGCGCAAATAGGCGAACAGCTCGTCGTCGCTCCACGGGATCGGCGCATGCGAGAGCGAGGTCAGCGGCGGCGCCTCCCAGCCCTCGGCAAAACCGCCGGCGAGATAGGCCTGTCGCTGTTCGGCGCCAAGCGCGTTGCGCGGCGAATGGCAGGCGCCGCAATGGCCAAGGCTCTCGACGAGATAGGCGCCGCGATTCCACTGCCCGGATCTCGCGGGATCGGGCTTGAATTCCTTGGTCTGGTGGAACAGCACGTTCCAGCCCGCAACCAGCGGGCGCAGATTGAAGGGGAAGGCCAGACTGTTCGCCGGAGCCTTCGCGCGCACCGCAGGCTGTGCCATCAGATAGGCGTAGAGCGCCTGCATATCGGCATCATCAGTCTTCGAAAAGTGCGTGTAGGGGAAGGCGGGATAGAGCTGCCGCCCGTCGCGGTGCAGCCCGTCGCGCATCGCGCGCTCGAAGGCGGGGTAGGACCAGGCGCCGATGCCGGTCTCGACATCGGGCGTGATGTTGGTGGAGTAGATCGTGCCGAACGGCGTTGGAAGCGCACGTCCGCCGGCATTGAACACGCCGGCGAGGCTGGTGTGGCACTCCGCGCAATTGCCCAGCGCGGCCAGTTGCTCACCACGCGCGATCGTCACGGCGGAATAGACCGACGCATCAGGGCGCGCGATGGGCGCAATCGCACGTCCCGGCAGAAATGCTGCACCGACGCCGATCGCGGCGGTGCAGACGGCCGCGATCGTCGCGAGAATGCCGGCGCGTTTTGCGAAGGGATTTTCCCAGATGCGCGACGGCGGCGGTGTAGCGGGCGCAGGCAGTGCCTGCGGCACTGGCGATGTCTCGCCGTGCAATCCCCTCAGAATACGCTCCGGCGTGAACGGCGGCTCACGAAAGCGCACGCCGGTGGCATCAAAGATCGCATTCGCAATCGCCGCCGCGCTCGGCACCGACGCGGACTCGCCGACGCCGAGCGGCGGCTGGTCCGGACGCGGCAGCATCAAGACGTCGATCTTGGGCACGTCGGGAAAGGGGATGATCGGATAGGCACCCCATTCGCGCGCGGCCACCGCGCCGCGCTCGAACGAGACCTCCTCCATCAACGCGCGGCTGGTGGACTGGATGACGTTGCCATGGATCTGGTGGCGCACGCCGTCCGGATTGATCATCAGGCCGGAGTCCTGTCCGGCGACGACGCGCGTGACGCTGACGTCGCCGGTGGTCTTGTTCACGGCGACGTCGGCGACCCAGGCCGACCACGCCGCGCCATAACCGGGAAACTTGCTGTGGACGTAGAGCGCATAGGCAAAGCCGCGCCCGTGCACGATGTCGCCGTCTTTCTCCTCGCGGACCGGCCGCGGCGTCCAGCCGGCGCGCTCTGCGACTGCGTTGACGAGATCGACGGCGCGCTGGTCTTTGAGATAACGCAGGCGATATTCAATGGGGTCGATTCCGGCCTCGGTCGCGGCCTCGTCGATATAGGATTCATGCGCAAAAGTGTTCGGCAGCGCCGAGACGCCGCGAAGCCAGGACGCGCGCACGATCGGCGCCATGTCATGCGCGACGACGCGCATGTTGTCGTAATCATAGGGTGGGATCGCGGTGCGGTCGCCCATCTGCAGCATGGCGGGTTCAGGCGAGATACGGCCGGTCAGCAGCAGCGCGAGCGTCGGTGCCGCGTTCGACGGATAGCGCGTCGCGAGATCGTAACCGGCGATGCCGCCGTCCGTGTCCAATCCTCCATTCACATCGATGAGCTGGGCGGTGCCCTTGGGCTCCCAGGCGTGCTCCTGCTCGCGCGTCAGCTGCACGCGCACGGGTCGGCCGACTGCGCGCGACAACAGCAGCGCATCGGCGCTGACGTCGTCGGCGCAGTTGCGGCCGTAGCAGCCGGCGGCCTCGAGCCGGATCACCTCGACCTCGCTCTCGGGACGTTCGATGAGCAGCGCGAGATCGCTGCGCAGAAGGTGCGGGTTCTGCGTGCCGGACCAGACCCGGACGTTGCCGTCCTGAAAGTCGGCAACCGCGCAGGACGGGCCGATCGAGGCGTGCATCTGATACGGCCACACATAAGTGCGCTGCATCGGCTTGGCCGCGCCTGAAATGGCCGCATCGACGTCGCCCTTGTCGATCAGCGTGCGCGGCGTCGACGGATGGGCGCGCAGCGCGGTCTCGACATCGGCGAGATCGGTGAGCTTAGGCGTCGGCTTCCAGTTCACCGCGAGCTGCTCTGCCGCGCGAATCGCATTCTCCTCGCGCTCGGCGACCACGCCGACGAAATCACCGATGCGGACGACGGCGACGAGGCCGGGGATGTCGCGCACCGAGGATTCGTCGACCGCGATCAGGCTGGTGCCGACGAAGGGGCCGGCATCGACGCCGGAATAGGGCGGGCGCACCACGCGGCCGTGCAGCATGCCGGGCAGGCGAATGTCGTGCACGAAGGTGAGCTCGCCTGTGGCCTTGGCAGGAAGATCGACGCGGGGCATCGACCGGCCAACGATGGCGTAGTCGCCAACGGCCTTGACGGCGACGTCATCGGCAAGCTCGATGCGGATCGTTTCGCTACCGATCAGCTCGCCATAGCTGACGCTGCGATTGTGCCCTCGGACAAGGCCGTCCTCGACCGTCAGCTCCGTGATCGGCAGCTCCAGCCGCTCCGCCGCACGCGCGATCAAAAAGTGCCGTGCCTGGGCTGCGGCCTTGCGCAGGGGAACGGCGGTGATCTGGATGGTCTCGCTCGCGATCGTCGCGCCCTGGTCCGGTACGATGGCGGTGTCGCCGAGCACGACGACGACGCGGGCAAAGGAGACGTCCAGCTCATCGGCGACGATCTGGCCGAGTGCGGTGCGGATGCCGGTGCCGAGATCGACATGGCCGCTATAGGCATTGACCGAGCCGTCGGCGGTGATCCGCACGAAAGTCTCGGATGTGACCTCGTCCACGGTGCGGACGACGACGAGCGAACCGCGCTCTACTCCGTTCGGATGCGGGGAGGCCATCAATCACGGGCCTCGGCGAGCTGGCCCGATGCGCGCATCACGGCGCGCAGGATTTCGACATGCGTGCCGCAGCGGCAGAGGTTGTAGCGCAGCGCCGCGAGCGCTTCCTGTTCGGTTGGTTGCGGGTTGATCGCGAGCAGCGCCTTGGTGGTCATGATCATGCCGTTGAGGCAGTAGCCGCATTGCGCAGCCTGCTCGGCGATGAAGGCCTGCTGCACCACATCGGGCTTGTCGCTTGTGCCGAGGCCTTCGAGCGTCACGATGTCACGCCCGACGCAACCACTCACGGGAACGACGCACGAGCGTGCCGCGGCGCCGTCGATCAGGACAGTGCAGGTGCCACATTCACCCAAGCCGCAACCGTACTTTGGTCCATTGAGCGCGAGGTCGTTGCGCAGCACATAGAGCAACGGCGTCCGGCTCTCGGCCGTGACCTCGTGGATCCTGCCGTTCACGGTGAGGCGGATCGGTGTCTGCGTCATCCTCGTTCCCAAGCCCGCTGCGAAGCGCCCGTAAAAATCTACGTCGCGACGATACCGTTTGTACACAAACGTGCAAGCGGTGCATGCCGCAGTGCAGCGCGAGTGCCCGCTTTGTGGACAGAGGCGGGAGGCAAATGAGCTTTTATTCGGCAGTGCCGCGTTTTCCCATGCGCGGCCGCTTGACAGCCTTCAAAGCCGCGCGCAACATCGTTCGTATACGAATGATAACCGCAGTGTCCGCTGGCTTTGACATGGTGATGGAAACAACAAGCGCTGCCATCGACAAGATCCGCTGCGATGCTTGTCCGGTGATGTGCTACATCAAGCCGGGCGCGGCGGGCGCCTGCGACCGCTACGCCAACCACGATGGCAAGCTCGTCCGCGTCGATCCGCACATCATTCTCGAACGCACGGTGTCGCAGGGCGGCAAGCTGGTACCATTCAGCCGCACCGAAGACTGGGACGGCAAGCTCGTCCACGAGCCCTCGACCTTCGTGACCGCGATCGGCGCGGGCACGACCTATCCCGATTACAAGCCGGCGCCGTTCATCGTCTCGTCCGAGGTCGATGGCGTCGACATGGTGACCGTGGTCACCGAGGGCATCTTCTCCTATTGCGGCATCAAGGTGAAGATCGACACTGACCGCTATCTCGGCCCGGAGACCGCGACCGTGCGTGCGCAGGGCGAGGCGGTCGGCCACGTCACCACCAGCGAATACGGCTCGCAGATGCTGTCGCTCGGCGGCGTGCATCATCTCACCGGCGGCTCCAAGAAGGAGGGCCGCGTCACCTGCGACACGCTGATGGATCTCGCCAATTGCAAGGCGGTGGAACTCACCATCGATGGCGGCGCGAGCGTGGTCGTGCAGGCCGGCCAGCCGCCGATCGTCAACGGCATGAAAGAAGAACGCATGCGCGTCGGCTGCGGCTCGGCGACGATCGGCATGTTCGCCAAGCAGTGGCATGGCAAGGTCGACGAGGTCGTGGTGGTCGACGACCACATCACTGGCGTTCTCAGCGAGCACCAGGCCGGCAAGCTGCTCGACATCGCCGACACCGGCATCAAGATGAAGGGCCGGCGCTCGACGCCCGGCCGCTATTTCCAGGTCGCCGATCCCGGCACAGGGTGGGGCGGCACCAACATTTCCGATCCGCTGGCGATCCTCGGTCCGTTCGACGCCAAGGAGGCCAAGCCCGGCCTCTCGATGCTGATGGTCTCCACGACTGGCGAGCATTCGTCCTTCTATGTGCTCGATGAGGCCCTGAAGCCGGTCGAGACCGAGATGCCGCCCGACCTGAAATTTTCGGTCGAGCGCATTCAGGAAAATTGCGAGCCCGCGCTGTGCACGGTGCTGTTCATGGCCGGCGCCGGCGGTTCGTTGCGCGCGGGTGTCACCGACAATCCGGTGCGGCTGACGCGCTCGGTGAAGGACGCGCTGACGCGCGTCACCAGCGGCGGCGCTGCCGTCTATGTCTGGCCGGGCGGCGGTATCACCTACATGGTCGACGTGACGCAGATGCCTTCCGGCGCGTTCGGATATGTGCCGACGCCGGCGCTGGTCGCGCCGATCGAATTCACGATGAAGATGACCGACTACGCCGCGCTCGGCGGACACATGGATTATGTGAAGCCGCTGTCCGAGGTGAGGGGCGGCGACGATGTCCGTCAGCTGCCCTGGCAGAACCCGATCCCGGGACCGCGGCAATGACGCGGCTCCCGCAAATCGCATTGCTGTCTGATGGCCGGCGGCTGCATTTGCAGGATGGACCGATTGATCTGATCATCGAGGCGAGGGGGCGCGAGCACGAGGTGCGCGCGGCCTATGAGGCCGCGGCGCGTCGCTTCAATGGTCTACTCGACGAGATCTGTGTGGAACTTCCGGAACTACGGATGGCTGCTGAGAGCCAGACGTCGCTGAAGGGCGTGATCGCGCGTCGCATGCACGCCGCCGTCGCGCCTTATGCCGCCGATTGTTTCATCACGCCCATGGCTGCTGTCGCCGGCAGCGTGGCGGAAGAAATTCTCGGCGCGATGCTGGACGCTGCGTCGCTCGACCGTGTCTACGTCAACAATGGCGGCGACATCGCGCTGCATCTCGGGCAGGGCGAACATTTTTCGGTGGGGCTGCTGGATCGGCCGGACCGCGACGGCGTGATGCGCTCCATGAGGGTCGATGCGGATGATCCGGTGCGCGGCATCGCGACCAGCGGCCGCCATGGCCGCAGCTTTTCACTCGGCATTGCCGATGCGGTGACGGTGCTGGCGGCGACGGCGTCGCAAGCCGACGCAGCCGCGACGGTCATCGCCAATGCCGTCGATCTGCCCGGGCATCCCGCCATCGTCCGGCAACCCGCCAACGAGCTTCAGCCCGACAGCGATCTCGGTGCGCGTCTTGTCACCCGGAATGTCGGTGAATTGTCGCAGAGTGAGATCGCCACTGCGCTGGAATTTGGCGCGGAATGTGCACGGCAATTATTCGATCGCGGACTGATCGAGGGTGCCGTGCTGCGGCTTTGTGGTGATATGCTTGTCATCGGAACCAGGGATATGGAAGAGCAACGACCGCGCCCGCTCATGCTGGAGAACACGGTCTGTGCCTGAACAGGAAAGCGAAGCATGAGCGCGATCATCCGCAAGATCGTCACCGTCGTCGAAGAGACGCAGATGGAGATGGGCCGCCAGGTCTCGCCGCCGACCCGGCGCGCCGCGGCGATCGCGGTGATCGAAAATCCCTTTGCCGGAAAATACGTCGAGGATTTGTCGCCGCTGATCGCGATCGGGGAGGAGCTCGGTGAGCTCCTCTCGAAGCGCGCGGTTGCCGCACTCGGCATCGATGGTGCGAAGGCGCACAGCTACGGCAAGGCCGCGGCCGTCGGCGAGAATGGTGAGCTGGAGCACGCCGCCGCGATTCTCCACCCCAAGATGGGTGCGCCGGTGCGCAAAGTGCTGAGCAAGGGCGCGGCACTGATTCCGTCGTCGAAGAAGCGCAGCGGCCCCGGCACGACGCTCGACATTCCGCTCGGCCACAAGGATGCGGCTTTCGTGCGCAGTCATTTCGACGGCATGGAAGTGCAGATCAACGACGCGCCGCGCGCCAACGAGATCATGGTCGCGGTCGCCGTCACCGACAGCGGCCGTCCGCTGCCGCGCGTCGGCGGACTGACGGTTGCGGAGATCAAGGGCGAAGACGGCTTGAAATAAGGGACGGTCCGGAGGGGCGGGCACAGCTTCTCCGGCATGATCGTGGTCGAGAGTTAAAGTTCAAAACTGGAGGTTGGGATGCGAGCAAGAAACTATTTCGTCGGCGCGGCCTTTGCGCTTCTGGCGGGCGGCATGGGCCATTCGGCCCTTGCAGAGGACATCAAGATCGGCGAGATCAACAGCTACTCGCTGCTGCCGTCCTTCACCGAACCCTATCGCAAGGGCTGGCAGCTCGCGGTGGAAGAGATCAACGCGGCCGGCGGCATCAACGGCAAGAAGCTCGTGGTCGTCTCCAAGGACGACGGCGGCAAGCCGGCGGATGCGCAGACCGCGGCCAATGAACTCGTGTCGAGCGAGGGCGTCGCGATGCTGACGGGCACGTTCCTGTCCAACATCGGCCTCGCCGTCAGCGACTTTGCCAACCAGAAGAAGGTGTTCTTCCTCGCAGCCGAGCCGTTGACGGATGCCGTAACCTGGTCGAAGGGCAACAAGTACACCTTCCGCCTGCGTCCCTCCAACTACATGCAGGCCGCGATGCTGGTGGAAGCAGCCTCCAAGCTTCCGGCCAAGCGTTGGGCGACGATCGCGCCGAACTACGAATACGGCCAGTCGGCGGTGACAGTGTTCAAGAAGCTGATGTCGGAGAAGCGTCCTGACATCCAGTGGGTCGACGAGCAGTGGCCGCCGCAGGGCAAGATCGACGCGGGCCCGGTCGTGCAGGCGGTGGCGCAGGCCAATCCGGAAGCGATCCTCAACGTCACCTTCGGCCCTGACCTCGTCAAGCTGGTGCGTGAAGGCAACACCCGCGGCCTGTTCAAGGGACGCGAGGTCGTGTCCTTCCTGACCGGCGAGCCGGAATATCTCGATCCGCTCAAGGAGGAGACGCCCGAGGGTTGGATCGTCACCGGCTATCCCTGGTACTCGATCAAGACGCCGGAGCATGACGCGTTCCTGAAGGCCTACCAGACCAAGTACAACGACTATCCGCGCCTCGGCTCGATCGTCGGCTACCAGACCATCAAGGCGGCTGCCGCCATCCTGGCCAAAGCCGGCTCGACCGACACCGACAAGTTGATTGCAGCGGCTGAAGGCCTTTCGATGCCGTCTCCGCTCGGCGAGATCACCTTCCGCAAGATCGACCACCAGTCGACCCTCGGTGCCTTCGTCGGCAAGACCGCTCAGAAGGACGGCAAGGGCGTGATGGTCGACTTCTCCTACAAGAAGGGCTCGGACTATCTGCCGAGCGACGCCGAAGTCGAGAAGCTGCGGCCGAAGGATTGATGTCTTTCTAATCTCTCCCTCTCCCCGCAAGAGCGGGGAGAGGTGAAATTCAGACCTAACCCGGACCGCCGATGGCCTTTTATGTCGTACAGTTTCTGACCGGTCTCGCCAGCGCAGCGTCGCTGTTCCTGGTGGCCTCGGGCCTGTCGATCATCTTTGGCGTGACGCGGATCGTGAATTTCGCGCATGGCGCCTTCTATATGATCGGCGCCTATATCGCCTTCACGCTGACCGAGCGCTTCTCCGGCGCGTTCGGCTTCTGGGGCGGGGTGGTCGTCGCGGCACTGGCCGTAGCGCTGATCGGCGTCCTCGTCGAGATGGTGCTGCTCCGGCGTATCTATCACGCCCCCGAACTGTTCCAGCTGCTCGGCACCTTCGGCCTGACGCTGATGGTCGAGGATCTCGTGGTGCTGATCTGGGGCCCCGACGATCTCGTCGGCCGCCGCGCGCCGGGCTTCCGGGGCGCGGTCGATTTTTTCGGTCAGAACATCCCGAGCTATGATCTGTTCCTGATCGTGCTCAGTCCCGTCGTGCTCGGCATCCTCTGGCTGCTGTTCCAGCGGACACGCTGGGGCGTGCTGGTGCGTGCGGCAACGCAAGACCGCGACATGGTCGCAGCGCTTGGTGTCAACCAGAAATGGCTGTTCACGAGCGTGTTCGCGGTCGGCGTCTTCCTCGCCGCCCTCGGTGGCGCGCTTCAAATCCCGCGCGATGCCGTGCACCACGCGATGGATTTGCGCATCATCGTCGACGTCTTCGTCGTCGTGGTGATCGGCGGCCTCGGCAGCATCGTCGGCGCGTTCGTCGCGGCGGTGCTGGTGTCCGAGCTGAACGCCTTCGGCATCCTCATATTCCCGAAGATATCGATCATCCTGGTCTTCCTGGTGATGGCGGTGGTGCTGATCGTCCGTCCGTGGGGCCTGTTCGGCAAGCCCGAGGCGGCCGCGCGCAAGACGCCGGGTCTCACCGTCAATCCCTGGCGGCCGCTGACGTCGAACGAGCGGCTGGCGGCGCTCGCAACTCTCGTCATCGCGGCGATGCTGCCGCTGTTCGCCGGCAATTACGCGCTGACCGTCGGCTCCGAGATCGCGATCTTCGTGATCTTCGCCGTCAGCCTGCACTTCCTGATGTCGGTCGGCGGGCTCGCGTCGTTCGGCCATGCCGCCTATTTCGGTCTCGGCGCTTATGGTGTCGCCTTCCTCGCCAAGATGGCAGGGCTGCCGATGATCGTCTGCCTCTTGCTGGGACCGCTGCTCGGCTGCATGGGCGCCGCCGTGTTCGGCTTCTTCGCCGTGCAACTCTCCGGCGTCTACTTTGCGATGCTGACGCTCGCCTTCGCGCAGATCGTGTGGTCGATCGCATTCCAATGGGTGAGCGTCACCGGCGGCGACAACGGCATTCTGGGCGTCTGGCCTGCGAGCTGGGCGGCGAGCCCGTCGCATTTCTACTGGCTGGCACTCGGCGTCGCGGCGCTCGTGACCATTGCGCTCCGGATCGCGGTGTTCTCGCCGTTCGGCTACGCGCTCCGCGCCACGCGCGACTCGCTGCTGCGCAGTGAGGCGGTCGGCATCAACGCCAAGCGCATCCAGTGGACGGCGTTCGTGATTGCGGGCACCACCGCCGGCATCGGCGGCGCGCTGTTCGCCTACCTCAAGGGTAGCGTCTTTCCGGACAATCTCGGCATTTCGCTCTCGGTCGATGCGTTAGTCATGGTGCTGCTCGGCGGCGTCGAGACGGTGTCGGGCGGGGTGGTCGGCGCCATCGTCTACAAGGCGCTGAACATCTGGCTGGTGAGCCAGACCGATCTGTCAAAGATGGTGCTGGGCGGCTTCATCGTGCTGATCGTCGTGGTCTTCCCCAAGGGTATCGTCGGAATGTTGGAGCTGCTTGCGCAGCGGCGCAAGAAGTCGTCGCCGCCGGGATCCTCCCTGCTTGCCAAGCCGATCGAGTCCGCCGAATGAGCGTCGCACCCCCACTTCTCGCGGTCGAAGGCCTGACCAAATCCTACGGCGGCATCCACGCCGTGCGCGGCGTCTCGTTCTCGCTGCGCGCCGGCGAAATTTTGGCGCTGATCGGCCCGAACGGTGCGGGCAAGAGCACGTGCTTTGACATGCTCAACGGCCAGAACAAGCCTGATACCGGCCACGTCCGCCTGCTGGGCGAGGAGACGACGGCTAAGAAGCCGCGCGAGATCTGGCGCATGGGCGTTGGACGCACCTTCCAGATTACGGCGACGTTCGCCACCATGACGGTGCGCGAGAACGTCCAGGTCGCGCTGATCTCGCACGGCAAGCAGCTGTTCAATCTCTGGGGCTCGGCACCGAATGTCGACCGCGGCGAGGCCGGCCGGCTGCTCGAACTCGTCGGCATGGGCGGCTATGCGGATCGTCCCTGCGGCGAGCTTGCCTATGGCGACCTCAAGCGCCTCGAACTCGCGGTTGCGCTCGCCAATGAGCCAAAGCTGCTTTTGATGGACGAGCCCACCGCCGGCATGGCGCCGCGCGAGCGCGTCGAGCTGATGCGGCTCACCGCGCAGATCGCGCGGGAAAAATCGATCGGCGTGCTCTTCACCGAGCACGACATGGACGTGGTGTTCGAACATGCCGACCGCATCATCGTGCTGAATCGGGGAACGCTGATCGCCGAGGGCTCGCCGGCCGAGGTACGCGGCAATCCGCAGGTGCAGGCGATCTATCTCGGCGAGGGCCTGCTTTACGAGGCTGGGCATCGCGAGGGAGCCTCAGCATGAAGCTCACGGTGCAAGACCTCAACAGCCATTACGGGCCCGCGCATATCCTGTTCGACATCGGCTTCGAAGTCGGCGAGGGAGAGGTGGTCGCGCTGCTCGGGCGTAATGGCGCCGGCAAGTCGACGACCTTTCGCTCTATCGTCGGCCTCGTCGCGCAACGAACCGGCCGCATCATGTTCGAGGGCAAGGACGTTTCGGCCAAGCCGACACATGAGATCGTGCGCGAGGGGCTCGGATATGTGCCGGAGGAGCGGCGCATCTTCACCGATCTAACGGTGGAAGAGAATCTCGAAGTCGGCCGCCAGCCGAAGCGCCCGAATGCGCCGTACTGGACCCGCGAAAAGCTGTTCACGCTGTTTCCGAATCTCGGCGAGATGAAGGGCCGTCCCGGCGGCCGCATGAGCGGCGGCGAGCAGCAGATGCTGACGATCGCGCGCACGCTGATGGGCAATCCGTCGCTGGTGCTGCTCGACGAACCCTCGGAAGGGCTGTCGCCGAAAATCGTGGAGCAGATGGTCGATGCCATCCTGACCATGAAGAAGGAGGGCGTCAGCATCGTCGTCTCCGAGCAGAATTTGCATTTTGCGCGGCTGATTTCCGACCGCGCCTATATCATCGAGCGCGGCCGTGTCTGCTTTGGCGGGACCATGGCGGAGCTCGACGCGCGTCCGGATATTCGCGACGCGCATCTGTCGTTGTGAGAAATGGGGAGCGGATGGCGAGAAGCGTCGCGGCAAAAAAGAGCGTGAAGCAGGGCAAGCCGCCTTACGTGCTCGACGAGCAGGTCGGCTTCATCCTGCGCCAGGTCTGGCAGCGCCACAGCTCGATCTTCTCCCGCGACATCGGTACCAATCTGACGCCGACGCAGTGGGCCGCATTGTCGAAGCTCGCCGAGACCGGGCCGTGTTCGCAGAACCAGCTCGGACGGCTCACCGCGATGGACGTTGCGACCATCAAGGGCGTGATCGACCGGATGACGGCCCGCGGCTTGACCGAGACGAGCCAGGATCCGGAAGATGGCCGGCGCCTGCTGGTGAGCCTGACGCGCGCCGGTCAGCAGCTTGCGGAAAAGCTCGCGCCGAATGCGATTGCGATCACGCGCGAGACGCTGGCCCCGCTCGACGCGAAAGAGCGCGAGCTGCTGATGGCGCTGTTGAACAAGCTAAGGTGATGGTCTCGTAGGGTGGGTTAGCCCTGCAGATGCACGGAGTGCATCTGCTCGGCGTAACCCACCAACTTTAATCCGCTCGGAAAGCAAAGAGGTGGGTTACGCCTTCGGCTAATCTTACTGCGTCATGGGCATGGACGTCCATTTGATGCTGCGCTGGCGCCACAGCACGGACATCGCGGCAAGGTTTTGATGAGTGCGCGGATCAAGTGGGCGCGCATGGTTGCGATCGAGTTCGGGATGTGGCGTTCAGGCCGCGCGGG
>JAUEPE010000072.1 GCA_030403585.1 Frankia sp. RB7 | reverse complement strand
GGCTCAAATCACCACGGGATAAGTGATGCTCATATTCCGCAATGGCCTTTCCGTCAAGGCGTCCATCGGATAGCCGTAAAAGGCTGGTATTTCCGGCATGTTCGGATGTATTTGACCCCGATGAGGACCCCCGGTTGACGTTCACGGTTGCCGCCGACGCCAATGGTATCCTGCCCGACCGCATGATCGCGGCGATGGCGGAAGCGGGCCTCATCCTGCCTGCCTACGATTTCGTCGAAAGCCAGATCCAGCCGGCGAGCCTCGACCTGCGTCTCGGCGACATCGCCTATCGCGTGCGTGCGAGCTTTCTGCCCGGCCCCGGTGCCACCGTCGCCGAGCGCATCGACCAGTTAAAGCTGCACGAGTTCAGCCTCGCCGACGGCGCGGTGCTGGAGACCAACTGCGTCTACATCGTGCCGCTGCTGGAAAGCCTGGCGCTGCCGCCGGAGATCGTCGCGGCGGCAAACCCCAAAAGCTCGACCGGCCGTCTCGACGTCTTCACCCGCGTGATCGCCGACGGCACCCGCCGCTTCGACATGATCGGCGCCGGCTATCACGGCCCGCTCTATGCCGAGATCAGCCCGAAGACGTTCCCGGTGCTGGTCAGCGAAGGTTCGCGCCTGTCGCAGGTACGCTTTCGCACCGGTGACGCCATCCTCAATCCCGACGAACTCGACGCATTGCATGCGTCCGAGCGCCTCGTCGATATCGACGATGCCGATCTCTCCGGCGGCGTCGCCGTTTCCGTCGATCTCTCCGGCGAGAAGGGCACGGGCTTCGTCGGCTACCGCGCCAAGCGCCACACCGGTGTGGTCGATGTCGACCGCCGCTCCGGCTATGCGGTCGAGGATTTCTGGGAGCCGATCTCCGCACGTCCCGACGGCAGCCTGATCCTCGATCCCGGCGAGTTCTATATCCTCGCCTCGAAGGAGGCGGTGCAGGTGCCGCCCGATTACGCCGCTGAAATGGTGCCGTTCGATCCGCTGGTCGGCGAATTCCGCGTGCACTATGCCGGATTCTTCGATCCCGGCTTCGGCTATGCCGGTGCGGGTGGGCAGGGATCGCGCGCCGTGCTGGAAGTGCGTTCGCGCGAAGTGCCGTTCATCCTCGAGCACGGCCAGATCGTCGGCCGCCTCGTCTACGAGAAGATGCTGGCGCGCCCCGACGCCATGTACGGCCAGCGCATCGGCTCCAACTACCAGGCGCAGGGGTTGAAGTTGAGTAAGCATTTTCGGGTGTAGTGCTAGCTCTGCTGTCATTCCCCGCGAAAGCGGGGAATCCAGTACGCGGCCCATCGATTCAATCACGACCGTCTCTGGAATACTGGATCGCCCGGTCTTCGCCGGGCGATGACAGCGAATGCCTGTCTGGTTGCGCTGCCCCATCCGCGATGACACACTCCCGTAAAAGAATAAGTCGGGAGTGAACGATGAGTGCCGCAACGGATACTGCGCAACAAGAAGCCCAATGGAAACGCTGGCGGGCGGTCGCCGACCTCTATCACGCCTATTTCACCGGCCTCATCCTCACCGTGGTCACGCGGCGCGGCACGGCGGACGCCGCTGAATTCGTCTTCCGGGTGTTTCGCCGTCAGCAGCGGGAGCGTTTCCTGCCCGGCTTGCAAAAGCTCGGGCTCAGCCATCTGCCGCCGGCGGTCGCGGCTGCGCGGTATCACTACCTCTCCAACTGGATCGGCGGCGTCCACGTCGAATACATGTATGAGAGCGACACCAAGGCCTGGATCCGCTATCCGCCGCCGCGCTGGATCTGGAAGGGCACCGCGATCTGCGGCGTTCCCGGCGAGGTCTCGCGCGCCATGCTGCGCGGTTGGCACGCCAACAATGGCGTCGCGCTTGGTGATACCAGGCTCGGATTCGTCTGCACCAAGCAGAGCGTTGACGGCCAGGACGGGCTCGAAGGTTACTATTATCAATACGACCATCCGCTCGAGCTCGACCAGCGCCTGGTGTTCGCGCGGCACCTAGAAGCACCGCTGTTCGACGCGAAGACCGCGCCGGCATTGCCTGTCGCGACTTGGCCGAAGCCGCGGCTGGAAAAGGCCTATCGCAACTACGCCATGGAATATGTGCGCACGGCCGCGCCCGTGATGGTGCAACTGTTCGGCCCGGAAGATGCCGGTTATCTCTTGCACCTCACCGGCAAGCTGATCGGCATGCAGTATTTCGATGAAGTCGCCGCCGCGTTGTCAGCGACGCGCGGTGGCCCGATCGAGTTCGCATCGTTCCTCAACGCATTGTTCGCCGCGCAGGACGATGTGGCCGAGACCGCGCAATCCGAAGGCGCTTTCGAAATCCGCCAGCAGAGCTGGAAGCTGATAGATGATGTCACCGATTGTCACCGCGCCTGCGCAAAAGTGCTGGAGGGGCTGTTCGAGGGGCTGGCTGCGGGGTGCGGCCGGCACATCGGCGTGCATTTGCGTCCGACAGCAGGCGGCCGGCCACCGTTGGTCTGGACGGTCGGGTAGACGACAGTGTCGCCGCGGGCTTCGGGTGAGGGGGACTCTCCGCGAGTCCAATTCTCACCGTCCGCGCGGATAGAGCCCCTCACCCCGCCCTCTCCCCGTAAGAACGGGGCGAGGGAGAGAGTCTAATTCCACCACTTGAAATGCGCTGCCGCAGGGCACGCCTGCAGCTAGCGCAGGAGGAATCGGTAGCCGCCGTGCTAACACGTGCCCACCGCGCTTTCCGCGCGAGGAAATTCATTGGCACACCTAAGCATTGCTGCGCCGCAAATGGCGCTGTTGCCCGGGAGACGAAATGACGGACATCGCCGAGATCCCGGTCGATGAGGAAGAACGTCTGCTGCCGCCGCCACCGCGCCCGATACGGAGCGCGCTGACCGACGGGCCGATCCTGCGTACGCTGCTCGGGCTTGCCTGGCCGAACGTGGTCGCGCTGTCCGCCGGCACCTGCGTGGTGATCGCGGAGACCTCCTATATCGGACGTCTCGGCGTGGAAGCGCTGGCCGCGATGGCGCTGGTGTTTCCGACAGTGATCCTGACCATGACCATGTCGGGCGGCGCCATGGGCGGTGCCGTGGCCTCGGCCATCGCACGCGCGCTCGGCGCCGGCGATCGCGAACGCGCCGGCACGCTGGCTGCGCATGCGCTGCTGATCGGCATTGCCTTCGGCCTCGTGTTCATGCTGGGCATGCTGATCTTCGGGCCCCAGGTGCTCACGATGCTCGGCGGCCGCGGCACTGTGCTGACGCATGCGATCGCCTACACGCAGGTGTTTTTCGGTGGTGCGGTGCTGCCCTGGCTGCTCAACACCATGGCGGGCGTGCTACGCGGCACCGGCAACATGAAGCTGCCGTCGCTGTTGATCCTCAACTCCGCGGTCTGGCAGATCGTGCTCGGTGGCACGCTGGGCCTCGGGCTCGGACCCATGCCGCAACTCGGCATGCGCGGCGTCGCCGCCGGCGCGCTGATCGCCTACTCCATGAACATCTGCGTGATGGGCTGGTATCTGTTTTCGGGTCGCGCGCGCGTCGTTCCAAAACTGCGCGGGTTGCGCATCCAATGGGCGACGTTCTTCGACATCCTGAAAGTTGGCGCGATCGCCTGCTTCTCGCCGCTGCAATCGGTGCTGACGATCTCGATCTTCACCCACATGCTGGCGAAATTCGGCACCGCGATCCTCGCCGGCTATGGCATCGGCGCGCGGCTCGAATTCCTGCTGACCTCGATCGCATTCTCGTTCGGCATCGCCTCGGTGCCGATGATCGGCATGGCGGTCGGCGCCGGTCGCATCGCCCGCGCGCGGCGCATAGCCTGGATCGCAGGCGCGAGCGCCTTCGTCGCCGTCGGCGCGCCGGCCTGCCTCGTTGCGCTGTTCCCTGACCTCTGGGTCAACATTTTTACGGACAGCGCCACGGTGCGCGCGACCAGTCACCAATATCTGTCGACGGTGGCGCCGTTCTACGCCTTCATCGGCCTCGCCTCGACGATGTATTTCTCGTCGCAAGGCGCAGCCAAGGTGATCGGCCCGGTGCTGGCGCAGACCGCGCGGCTGATCTACATCGCAACGACCGGCTGGTGGCTGTCGACGCATGACGCCACCGCGCAAAACTTCTTCTGGCTCGCCGCGAGCTCGATGGTCGTGCTCGGCCTGCTGTCATGCTCCAGCGTGGTGCTGACACGCTGGGGGCCACGCGAAGGCAAACCGTCGATCAAGCCGGCATTGTCTGTAGCCGCCGACTAGTGATGCTTGTGGCGGCGATGGCCGCCACCGCCGCCGAAATTCGCCATGCTCATGAGTTGCGGGATCATCGCCATCATCTGGCTGCCACCGGCGCCGCTCATCATGCTCATCATGTCGCCGCCGCCCATGCTCATGCCGCCAAAACCGCCAGGCATCATGCCGCCCATGCCTCCCATCATGCCGCCCATGCCACCGCCGCCACCGCTGCCGTCCATCATGGGGCCCATGGTCTGCATCAGCGCGGCGAAGCGGCGCTTACCCATCTTCGCCTTCATCATCTCCAGCATCGGGGCCATCTGGGTCATCATGTCCCCGCCGCCGGCAGCTCCGCCGCCGCCGAGAAACTGCGCCTTCGCCGGCGAGCTCGCGACCGAAAATAGCAGCAGCACGGCGGCCGCCTGGCAGATCAACTTCGTTGCACCTCTCATGGCATGCTCCTCGCGTGCGTGGCTCAGCCGGGACAGCGGAGCCGGACGCACGTCGCCATGGTTAGGGCCGGGGATGGGATATCTCTGTGAGGAGGATCACGTAGCAGCGGTGGGAAATGCCTTGTGCATCGCGGTTACGGCCTCCTTCGTCTGCCCCTGGACGTAAGCCGCCAGCTCGTTCGGCAGCATGTCGATGATCCAGACCAGGCGGCAGCTCGCCTCGCCGTCGGCAATCACCTGCACCGAGGCGCTGTAATGCTTCAGCCGCTCGCTGTTGATCGCATAGACCAGCCGTTGCCGTGCATCGTCGCAATCGACCAGCACTTCGCGCGCGACCGAGCCGTTGGCGAACGTAACGATGCGTGCGTCACGGTCGAGCATGCAGGCCGTGACAAAGCCCGGCACCAGCCGCCGATGCAGCGCGCCGAAATCTCGCACCGCGTCCCAGACATCGTGGGCCGGAGCGGGGAGGGGGACGTCGTTGTGGATGGAGGCCATGGCCGAAGTGTCCTTGATTCAGAAGGTAGTCGCCAAGAGCACCGTCATTGCGAGCACAGCGAAGCAACCCAGAAATGCTTCTGCAGAGACGGTCTGGATTGCTTCGTCGCAAGAGCTCCTCGCAATGACGGAGTTTGCGGCTAAAGCTCATGCACAAACCGCCTCGACATTGTTGCCGTCCGGATCGATCAAAAACGCTGCATAGTATGTCGGGCTGTAATCCTTGCGCGGCCCGGCGCCGCCATTGTCGTGGCCGCCGCTTTTCAGGCCCTCGCGGTGAAACGCCTTCACCGAATCGTGGTCCTTGGCGCGAAACGCGATATGCGCGCCGTCGGCCTTCCGTCCCTTGTTCAGATGCAGCCAGAGCGCCGGCTCGTCCTTCGGCCCGAAGCCGGCATAGCCGTCGCCGCTCGAGCACAGGACGTAACCGAGCGGGGCCAGCACCGCGGTGTAGAAACGCGTGGCGGCGTCGAGGTCGGCAACGCGCAGTCCGATATGGTCGTACATGGTCGTCTCCATTTGCAAAGCGCGCCGCATCGCGTGGCGCGCGCCGGAGACGAACCTAGTCAGTTGAGGGCAAGCCGCTCTTGGAGAATCTTGCGCTTCCCCTTTGATGCTTGCCGGAACTTGGTCGGCGACATGCCGGCGGCGCGGCGGAAGGTGCGGACGAAGTTGGAGAGGTCGCCGAAGCCGACGTCATAGGCGATGTCGGTGACTGCGATGTCGTCGTCAGCGAGCAGGCGGGCCGCGTGCCGCAGCCGCGAGCGCACCAGATATTGATGCGGGGTCACGCCGAGCACGTTGGAAAACAGCCGCAGGAAATGGAACGGGCTCAAATCCGCCAGGCCTGCGGCCTGTTCGAGGTCGATCCCGGCATGGGAATTGTCGTCGATCCACAATGCGGCCTCGACCGCGCGGCGGCGGTCGCGCGCCGTCGGTGCCACCTGCTTGCGCGGCTTGCCCGAGACCACATCGACAAAGCGGCTCGCAAAAATCTGACCGACCTCGTCAAGGCCCAGGTCGCTATTGCCATCTGCCGCCGTTTGGGCGAGCTCACCCAGCACCATCAGCTCAGACAGCGGCGGCGTCGCGCCGACCTGCCACGTCTCGCGTCGCCCGCCAAGCGCCTCGACCAGATCCTCGCTGAAGAAGAACGATAGGCAGACATCGCCGCTGACATGCTCATGCGTGCAGGTGTATTCGTCGCCGGGCGCGCCGACCAGCACCGAGCCCGCGACGAGTTCGAAGAAGCCGGCGCGGCAATGACAGCCGAAGCTGCCCGAGCGGACATAGGCGATGGAATGACCGCTGCGGCACTCGGCAAACGGCTCGTCGCCCGGTCCCGCGTCGCAGCGAAACTCGGAGACCGTCATCGCTTGTGACGTCAGCAGCCTGGTTGCGTCCATCTCACCTATCTAGGTGGGAAACGCGGCGGGGCAACGGGCAGCAGCACCTCGAACAGCGTCTTGCTGGCGATCGGATGGGCGCCTTCGAGGGCCAGCAGCCGCCGCTTGGAGATCACCCCGCCGTAAGGCGAGATCCGGTCGGCATAGCCGCCGGCCTCGATCACCCGGTGGCAAGGCACGATGATCATAAAGGGGTTTCGGGAGATCGCCTGCGCCACCGAATGCGCGGCGCCGGAAGCGCCCAGCGCCTTGGCGATCTCGTGATAGGTGCGCGTCTCCCCGCGCGGAATGGTGCAGGCATATTCGTAGACCCGACGGTCGAAGGCGGGCACCCCGCCGGCATCGAGGCTGACGTCGGAAAAATCAGGATCGCTGCCTTGCAGCAGGGTCGCGATGCCCTCGATCGCAAGCTCGGCATTGAGCGGCATGGCCTGCTCGCGCGCCTCGGGATAGACTTGGAAAATCCGGCGGCGGGTGTCGATTTCCCGCGCCTCCGGCAATTGCACGGCCACCACGCCGGAATTGCTCCAGACGATCCCGCAACGGCCTATCGCCGTGTCGAATATCGCGTAAGCACGCCCCACCATGCGCACGCCCCACTGATCGCACGTGTCTCAACCCGGCAGCGATCATAACACCGCCACAATTCGGCGCACCTGGAATCTTACCAGGACGTTAACAACCGTCCGGCCTGACGCGCCAAACCGCTTGGCGCCGGACATCGTCTCGGCTAATCAGGACGGGCGCGGGACACGCGCATAAGCGGGCGTAGTTCAATGGTAGAACGGCAGCTTCCCAAGCTGCATACGAGGGTTCGATTCCCTTCGCCCGCTCCAAATCCCTGCATCGCATAGAGCACCCTGAAGGCATGGACATGCTCGAGATCGTCGCCATTGCCTGTGATCACGGGGGCTTTGCCCTCAAGCAAGCCCTGAAGGTCGCGCTGCCCGATGTGGCGTGGCTGGACCTCGGCACTGATGACACCGAGTCCGTCGACTATCCCGATTTCGGCAACAAGCTGGCCGATGCCGTCAAGGACGGCAAGGCCGCGCGCGGCATTCTGATCTGCGGGTCGGGCATCGGCATTTCAATTGCCGCCAACCGCCATGCGCACATCCGATGCGCGCTTGTCCACGATGTCACCGGCGCGCGGCTGTGCCGCCAGCACAATGATGCGAACGTTCTGGCGTTGGGCGGACGGATGATCGGCGAAGCCGTCGCAAAGGAATGCGTCGAAGCATTCCTGAGCACGGCCTTCGATGGCGGTCGCCATCAAAAGCGCATCGACAAGCTGGGATAGCGGACGTCCTCAGTTCGGCAAGCTCCGCAAGAAGTCGACGAGCGCCGCGTTCACCTCGGCCGGCCGCTCCTGCTGCGTCCAGTGTCCGCAGCCCGGCAGCATCTTGATCTCGCGCAGTTGCGGCACGGACTGCTTCATGTTGGCGATCTGCTCGGCGGCGCCGGGAAAGGCAATGACCATGTCGTGGTCGCCGGCGATGTAGAGCGAAGGCACGACCACCTTCACGCCCTCGAAGGCGCCCATCAGCTCCCAGTTGCGATCGATGTTGCGGTAGTAGTTGAGCGGCCCGCGGAATCCGCTGCGGGCAAATTCGCCACCGTAATAATCGAGGTCGGCGGCGCTTAGCCATGATGGCAACGGCACCGGTACCTTCGGCAACATGCCGTCCTTGCGCGAGACCATGCCGACGCCAGCGGTCCGCCCCTGACGCTCGGCATTGGCGCGGATCGCGGCCGCGCCTTCACCGGAACCGCCGAACAGCATGGCGCCGAGCGTTTTCCGCGGGTCTGCCTCGAACTCCGCCTCTGCTACGCCCGGCTCCTGGAAGTACAATTGATAGAACAGCGCATCCTCCGTCTGCGGCATCACGCTGGTCGGCCGCACCGGGCTGCGCGGGCGATAGGGCACGCTGAGGATGGCGGCGGCGCGGAACCGATCGGGCCGCAGACGTGCGGTGTGCCAGGCGATCTGCGCGCCCCAATCGTGGCCGACGATGACGGCGTCCTTCGCCCCGAGCGCGTCGAGCACGCCGACGAGATCGCCGGCCATGTGGAGAATCGTGTACTGGTCGATCGCCTCGGGCTTGTCGCTCTTGCCGTAGCCGCGCATGTCGGGCGCAACCGCGTGGTAGCCGGCCGCGGCCAGCGCTTCGAGCTGGTGACGCCAGGAATACCAGCCCTCCGGAAAGCCGTGGCAAAACAGCACCAGCGGGCCCTCGCCCTGTTCGGCGACGTTGAGGCTGATGCCGTTGGCCTTGATGATCCGCTGCGTCGGTCCGCTCATGTCATCACCTCCCCGGTGCATTGTCGTTTGGCGCATCCTAAACGTTGCTGCCCGGCGCGCAAAGATTCCAATATATTAGCCTCGCGCTCCCGGCACGCGCCGCTCCTCCGGCCTAATCTCCTCCCGTCCGGTGGGATGCGGTCCATGCGCCGGGCGATGTTCGGATCAGAGGCCATGGACCTGCAAAGAGATGGACCAGCAAAAACTCGACAGGGCGATCGGTCGCCGATTGAAGATTCTGAGGACGCAGGCCGGCATGACCTTGAACGAACTCGCAACGCGCTCCGGTGTCAGCCGGGCCATGATCGGGCGGGTGGAGCGGGCGCAGAGCAGTGCCACGGCCGCGCTGCTCAACAAGCTCTGCGCGGCGCTCGATGTCTCGCTGAGCGACGTCGTCGCCCTCTCGGAGAAGCCGCCGGAGCGACTGACCCGGCTGGCCGACCAGCCGCAATGGCGCGATCCCGACAGCGGCTACCGGCGGCGTCACGCCTCGCCGGCCGACGCGGCGAGCGGCATCGAGATCATCGTCGTCGACCTGCCGGCCGGCGCGCGCGTGTCCTACAGCCCCTGGGGCCGCAACGCCTTCACCCAGCAGCTCCTGATGCTGGACGGGGCGGTCTGCGTGCATATCGACGCCAAGGCGGTGCGCCTGCGTGAGGGCGACTGCTTCGATTTCGATGTCATGCGCGCGGTCACCTTCGAGAATGAAACCAAACAGGATGCGCGCTACGTCATCATCACGCGGCGCGGCACCTCTTACGGGAAGATGTGATGTCGCTGATCATACGGGACGCTACGCTCGAAGATGCCGAGGATATCCTCGCCATCTACAATTTCGCCGCGATCAACACCACGGCGGTCTGGACCGACGGCCCGGCCGATCTCGACTCACGGCGCGACTGGATCCGCGCACGGCAGCAGGCGGGCTATCCCGTGCTGGTCGCGATGAAGGGCAGGGCCGTCGTCGGCTTTGCCTCGTTCGGCGATTTCCGTCCCTTTCCCGGCTATCGCCACACCGTGGAGAATTCGGTCTATGTCGACGAGCGGCATCATCGCGCAGGCATCGGCCGCAGCCTGGTGGCTGCGCTGATTGAGCGCGCAACGATGCTGAACAAGCACGCCATGATCGCCGGTATCGATGCCGCCAACACCGGCTCGATCGGCTTGCACGCCTCGCTCGGCTTCATCGAGGTCGCCCGCATGCCGGAAGTCGGCTGCAAGTTCGGCCGCTGGCTCGATCTCGTCTTCATGCAGAAGCAGCTTGCGAGCAACGTAAAGCCATGACCATGCAGATCCGCATTGGCGACACCTTCGATCCGCGCGTCGTCGCGCTGCTCGACCATCACGTCACGGCGGCGCGAGCGCAGACCGCGCCGGGCAGCGCGCATGCGCTTGATCTCGCCGGCCTTCGCGCCAGCGATGTCGCGTTCTGGACCGGCTGGGACAGCGGGACGCTGGTCGCGACCGGCGCGCTGAAGACGCTTTCCGCCGACCATGGCGAGGTGAAGTCGATGCACACGGTTCAGACCACGCGCCGCCGCGGCTTTGGTGGTCTGATGCTCCGCCACATCATCGCCGAGGCACGCAAGCGCGACATCAAGCGCCTGAGCCTCGAGACCGGCTCATGGGATTATTTCAAGCCGGCGCATGCGCTCTATCAGGCGCATGGCTTCGTGCTGTGCGGCCCGTTCGAGGGCTATATCGCAGACCCCAACAGCCTTTTCCTGACGCTTGATCTGAGCGGCCGTTAAGGCCCGGCGCAACCGGGGCTCGAAAAGATCGCCTTGCCCCTCAAAATGAGTTGCGTACCTCAAAACGCCTCTGCTAGCCTCAGGCATGGCCGCAGAGACCGTTTCCGCCGCGCTGACGCTCAAGGACATCGCCCGCGAGGCCGGTGTAAGCTTGGCCACGGTCGATCGCGTCCTGCATAACCGCCCCGGCGTGCGGCCGGACACAGTCCGGCGCGTCCAGGAGACGATTGCGCGCAATGCCTTCCAGCCGCATGTGGCTGCCGCCGAGCTTGCCCGCGGCCGGGCCCGCCGGTTTGCCTTCGTCATGCCGACGGGGGCAAACCCGTTCATGCAGCAGATCGAGGCCTATCTCGGCGAGATGTCGGCCTGGCTTTCGGCCCGCCGTCTCGGCGTCGAGCTGATCAATACGGATGTGTTCGATCCGTCCGTGCTCGCGGTAACGCTAGAGACGCTCTCGGGCGATTACGACGGCGTTGCCGTCGTGGCGCTGGATCATCCCGGCGTTCGCGCTGCGATCAACGATCTCGTCGATGCCGGCACCAAGGTGGTGACGCTGGTCTCGGACGTACCGTCGTCGCGCCGACATCATTATGTCGGCATCGACAACATCGCGGCGGGCCGCACCGCCGGCGCGCTGGTCGGGCGGCTGGTCGGCGAAAAGCCCGGCAAAGTCGCCATCATCGCGGGATCACAGGGCCTGCGCGACCATGCCGAGCGCATTTTTGGCTTCAATCAGGTGATGGCGTCGGAATTCTCGCACCTCGATATCCTGCCTCTGCTCGAGGGGCGCGACGAGGACGACCGCTCCGAGCAGCTGATCTCGCGGCTGCTCGACAAGCATCCTGACATCATCAGCCTCTACAATGTCGGCGCCGGCACGCAAGGCGTGGCCAAGGCCCTGACCGAGGCCGGCCGCGAGAGGCAGATCGTGTTCATTGCCCACGATCTCACCGCGATGACGCGAAGACTGCTGCTGCAGGGCACGCTGGATGTCGCGATCTCGCAGAACCCGGGACACGAGGCGCGCGCCGCCGTGCGCGTGCTGCTGTCGCTTGCGCGTAACGAGCCGATCTTGAGCGAACAGGAGAATATCCGCATCGACATCTTGATGCGGGACAATCTGCCGTAGCACGCAAGGTGCGCGGTGTTTTGGAGTGAGTGACTGCGGAAAGCGCGACGTCAGTTCGTGTGCCGCGGCAGTGTGATCCGGAAAAGTGTGCAGCGGTTTTCCGAACAGATCACGCGCAAACGAAGAGGGAGGGACGAGTTTGTATCTCGGAGTGGACATCGGTACGTCCGGTGTGAAGGCGGTGCTCGTGAGCGAAGCCGGCGCGGTCGTCGCGACGGCGTCGCGCGAGCTTGCGCTGTCGCACCCCGCGCCGCTGTGGTCCGAGCAGGATCCCGATTCCTGGGTCGATGCCGCGATCGGCGCGGTCGATGATCTCGCCAAACATCACGCCCTGGAAGTCGCGCAAGTGCGCGGCATCGGACTGTCAGGCCAGATGCATGGTGCGACGCTGCTCGGTGCGGACGGACGCCCGCTGCGGCCTGCGATCCTCTGGAACGATGGCCGTTCGCATGCTGAATGCATCGAGATCGAGCGCCGCTGCCCCTCGCTGCACGCCATCGCCGGCAATCTGGCGATGCCCGGCTTCACCGCGCCAAAGCTGCTCTGGGTGGCGCGGCACGAGCCGGATATTTTCGAACGCGTCGCCAAAGTGCTGCTGCCGAAAGCCTATGTCCGCTATCGCCTCACTGGCGAGATGGTCGAGGACATGTCGGACGCCGCTGGCACGCTATGGCTCGATGTTGGCCGGCGCAGCTGGTCGGCGGAGCTGCTCAAGGCCACCGGGCTCGATCTGCATCATATGCCGCGGCTCGTCGAAGGCAGCGAGGTGAGCGCAGTGCTGGCGGGCGAATTCGCGCAGCGCTGGTGCATGGCGAAGGATGTCGTGGTCGCCGGCGGCGCCGGTGACAATGCCGCGAGCGCGATCGGGCTTGGCGCGATCGCGCCCGGCGATGCGTTTCTGTCATTGGGGACATCAGGCGTCGTGTTCCGCGTCACCGATCGCTTTGCGCCGGCACCGGCCTCGGCGGTGCATGCGTTTTGCCACGCGCTGCCGGGTCTCTGGCACCAGATGGGCGTGATGCTGTCGGCGGCCGCCTCGCTCGCCTGGCTTGCCGGTGTGATGGAGATGCCTGCGGCCGCGCTGCTGGCGCCGCTCGGCGAGCGCGTCGATGGGCCGAGCCCGGTCAAATTCCTGCCCTATCTCGACGGCGAGCGCACTCCGCACAACGATGCCGCCGCGAGCGGCGCCTTTGTCGGCCTGCGCGCTGCGACCGGCCGCAGCCAGATCGTCCAGGCCGTGCTCGAAGGCGTCGCCTTCGCCGCGCGCGATAATCTGGCGGCGCTGAGCGCGGCGGGCGGAGCTATCACTGAAGTCGATCTCGTCGGCGGCGGCTCGCGCTCGCCGTTGTGGGCGCAGATCTGCGCCGACGTGCTCGGCATTGCCGTGCACCGCGTCGAGGAGGGCGAGGTCGGGGCTGCGCTCGGTGCCGCGCGGCTCGGCCGGCTCGCCGTCACCGGCGAGGATCCCGCGCAAATCTGCACCCGCCCGCGCCGGCTCGCGAGTTTCGTGCCCCGCGCCTCCGCAGCGTCAGCCTATGACGAGGCTTATCGTCGCTGGCGCGAGCTTTACCCCGCATTGAAGGAGAGTCCTTAAGTGAACGCGTCAGCCAAATTCTTCGATGCAAGCACGCCTGTGGCCTTCGCCGGCAAGGATGCGGGAAATGCGCCCGCCTTCCGCTGGTACGACAAGGACCGCATGGTTCACGGCCGCAGGCTGGAGGACCATTTGCGCTTCGCGGTCTGCTACTGGCATTCGTTCTGCTGGCCGGGCGCCGATCCCTTCGGTGGCGAGACGTTTCTGCGGCCCTGGCACCACGGCACCGATCCAATGGCGATGGCGCGCGCCAAGGCCGATGTCGCCTTCGAGCTGTTCCGCCTGCTGGACGTGCCCTTTTTCACCTTCCACGACGTCGATGCGGCGCCCGAAGGTGCCTCGCTCAGCGAATCCGTCGCCAACCTCAACGCCATCGCCGACATCTTTGAAGCGAAGATGGCCTCCGCAAAAGTCCGCCTGCTCTGGGGCACGGCAAACCTGTTCACGCATCGCCGTTACATGGCGGGTGCCGCGACCAATCCGGATCCGGAGATTTTCACCTATGCCGCCGGCCAGGTCCGGGCCGCGCTGGAGGTGACGCACCGGCTCGGCGGCCAGAACTATGTGCTGTGGGGCGGCCGCGAGGGCTATGAGACGCTGCTCAACACTGATCTCAAGCGCGAGCTCGACCAGCTCGGCCGCTTCGTCTCGCTCGTCGTCGAGCACAAGCACAAGATCGGTTTCAAGGGCCCGATCCTGATCGAGCCGAAGCCGAAGGAGCCGACCAAGCATCAATATGATTTCGACGTCGCCACCTGTTACGGGTTCCTCGCGCGCTACGACCTGCTCAAGGACGTCAAGCTCAACATCGAACAGAACCACGCCATCCTCGCCGGCCATTCCTTCCATCACGAGGTCGCGCTCGCCGAGGCGCTCGGCGTGTTCGGCTCGCTCGACATCAACCGCGGCGACGATCTGCTCGGCTGGGACACCGACCAGTTCGCGATGAACGTGAGCGAGCTGGCGCTGGTGTTCCACGAGATGCTGAACCGCGGCGGCTTCACCTCTGGCGGGCTCAATTTCGACGCCAAGATCCGCCGTCAGTCGATCGATCCCGACGATCTCATCCATGCTCATGTCGGCTCGATGGATGCCTGCGCGCGGGCGTTTCTCGCGGCTGCCGACATGCTCGACGCGGGCGCCCTTACGGCGCCGCTCGCCGACCGCTACGGCGGATGGGCGGGCGCCGAGGGCCGTGCCATTCTCGGCGGCCAGCGTTCGCTCGCCGATCTCGCTGATCGCGCGTTAGGCTCGGGCTTTGACCCGCAGCCGCGTTCGGGGCGGCAGGAATATCTGGAATCTCTCGTGAACCGCTACGTTTGAGGTCGCTGATGGCAAGTGCAGACACAACACCGGTCCTCGAACTCTCCGGCATCGGCAAGGAGTTCGGCGCCATCCGCGCGCTGCATGGCGTCGATATGCATGTGCAGCCCGGCGAAGTGGTTGGCCTGATGGGCGACAATGGCGCCGGCAAGTCGACGCTGGTCAAGATCATCGCCGGAAATTTTCGCCCCAGCCATGGCGAAATCCGCTTCGGCGGCAACGCGGTCCATTTCAACCGGCCCATCGACGCACGCGGGGTCGGGATCGAGGTCGTCTATCAGGACCTTGCGCTGGCCGACAATCTGACCGCCGCCGCCAACGTGTTTCTGGGCCGCGAGCTCAAGCGCAAATTCGGCCCGCTTGCGTTGCTCGATCACAAGGCCATGGCAGCGCGCGCGTTGGAGCTGTTCGGCGAGCTGCGCTCGGAGACGCGCCCCGACGATCTCGTCAAGCAGATGTCCGGCGGCCAGCGCCAGGCGGTCGCGATCGCGCGGACGCGGCTCTCCAATGCAAGGCTGGTGATGATGGACGAGCCGACGGCCGCAATCTCGGTCCGCCAGGTCGAGCAGGTGTTGGGCCTGATCCACCGCCTGAAAGAGCAGGGCGTCGCCGTGATGCTGATCTCGCACCGCATGCCCGACGTGTTCGCGGTGTGCGACCGCGTCATCGTCATGCGCCGCGGCGAGAAGCGGGCGGACAAGCCGATCCACGAGACGTCGCCAGAGGAAGTCACCGCCCTGATCACCGGCGCGAAGGAGGCGGCGTGATGGCCATGCCCCTGGAATCTCCCGTCACGTTCTCGAACGTCGGCAAAACCAAGTGGTGGCGGCGCGGCATCTTCGCCTCCCAGACCGGCTACGTCATCCTGGCGCTCCTGGTGCTGATGGTCGTGATGCATTTTGCCAGCCCCTATTTTTTCACCGAGGGCAATATGCAGAACGTGGCGAAGAACTTTTCCTTCATCGCCATTGCCACCCTCGGCATTACTTTCGTTATAATCACCGGCGGCATCGATCTCTCCGTCGGCTCGATGATGTGTTTTTCCGCGATGATCACCTCCATGGTCATGGTCGAGCTGTCGGCGCCGGGATCGCCCTTCGTCCATTTGGCCGCCGACGGCAAGACCGTCGTCTCCAATGTGCCGGGATTGATCCTCGTGATCTCGGTGCTCGCGGGGTTGTGCGTCGCTTTCATCGTCGGGCTCGTCAACGGCTTCTGCATTGCGGTGCTGGGGCTATCGCCCTTCGTCACTACGCTCGGCATGCTCTCGATCGTGCGTGGGCTCGCCTATGTCGTCTCGAACGGCCGCGGCAGCTTTCCCGGCGGTCCCGATGCCGATTATTTCTATGCGCTGACCTCGGGTGATGTGCTCGGCGTGCCCGCACCCTTCATCTACTTGATGATACTCGCTGCCGTGATGGCGGTCGTGCTGCATCACACCGGTTTCGGCCGCCACGTCTTCGCGCTTGGCGGCAATGAGAAGGCGGCGGAGCTGACCGGCATCCCGGTCGTGCGCGTGAAGATCGAGGTCTATGTGCTCTGTGCGCTCGCTGCCGGCCTGCAGGGCATCATCATCTCGGGATGGCTGGGATCCGCGCCTGCGAATATGGCGACGTCCTACGAGCTCAACGTGATTGCGGCCGCCGTGATCGGCGGCGCCAATCTGGCCGGCGGCATCGGCGGTCCGCTCGGTGCCATCGTCGGCTGCGTCCTGCTCGAGGTGATCCGCAACGGCCTCGTGCTCGCGCAGGTCAACTCCTACTGGCAGCAGACGCTGGTGGGCGTGATCATCATCCTTGCCGTGCTGGTGGACCGCATCCGCTCGCGCATGACTTGACCAGTTACTCCGGAAGGACAACGAAACATCGTCTATCCGCCTGCCGGGGCATCACATCACAAATGGATAGGCAACAAAGTGTGGAGGGAAGAAATGAAGAAGCTTCTGTTGGCCGGCGTGACCATCGCGATGATGGCGACCCCGGCATTTGCCCAGACCTACAAGTTCGCCGTCGTGCCCAAGGCGATGAACAATCCGTTCTTCGACGTGGCGCGCGACGGCTGCATGAAGCGAGCCAAGGAACTCGGCAACGTCGAGTGCATCTACAAGGGGCCGATCGAGCACGAGCCCGCGACGCAGGCGCAGATCATCCAGGACTTCATCACCCAGAAGGTGGATGGGTTGGCAATCTCGGTTGCCGATGTCGCGGCGATGACCAAGTCGATCGACGCAGCGGCTGCAGCCGGCATTCCCGTCATCACGTTTGACGCGGACGCGCCGGGCTCCAAGCGGCTCACCTACATCGGCACCAACAACAAGGACTTCGGCCTCGGGCTCGGCAAGCAATTGCTCCAGCTCCGGCCCGACGGCGGCAAATATGCCATGGTCTCCGGTGGCCCGGGTGCGAAGAACCTTGCAGAACGTGTCGACGGTGTCCGCGAAGCGCTCAAAGGCTCGAAATGGGTCGAGGTCCAGGGTTCGCCGACCTTCTGCAATGACGATTCCGCGCTTGCGATCCAGCAGATGTCGGACCTGCGCACCGCGACGCCCGACCTCGCCGCGATCGTGCCCGTCGGCGGCTGGCCGATGTTCGCGCCCGAAGGCTACAAGGCCTTCGTCAACAAGAACAAGAAGGATATCGACGCCGGCAAGTTCACGCTCGTCGTCGCCGATACCCTGAAGATGCAGCTTGAACTGCTGCGCGACGGCTACTCCAACGCGCTCACCGGCCAGCGTCCGTTCGAAATGGGCGAGAAGTCGATGGACACCCTGTTGGCGATCAAGAAGGGCCAGAAGGTTCCGGAAACGATCTACACCGGCCTCGACCTGGTGACGAAGGATAACGTCGCTCAAATGTTGAAGTAGGAACGTTACCAGCGCAACGTTCCCGCGCTACACTCCCTCTCCCGCTCGCGGGGGAGGGAGTGCTGCTTTGCGGATTGGAAGGACATTGCAATGAAGCGTACGCGGTTGGCTAACGGTCTCGGGCGCCGCTGCCGGGCGGTGCGTGAGACATGATCATCGACGCACACCAGCATTTCTGGGATCCCGCGCGCGCGGACTATCCCTGGATGGAGGCGCCTGAGCTTGCGCCGATCCGTCGCGCTTTCGGCCCCGCCGATCTCGCGCCACTCTTGAGGGCGAACGGCATCGATGCAAGCATCGTGGTGCAATGCCGCTCGTCGCTCGCGGAGACCGAGGAATTCCTGGGGATCGCGCATGCCACGCCCTCCGTCATCGGTGTCGTCGGCTGGGCCGATCTGACCGATGCTGCGCTCGGCGACACGCTCGATCGGCTACGCGGCTTGCCGGGCGGCGCAAAGCTGGTCGGTATCCGCCACCAGGTCCACGACGAGGCCGATCCCGACTGGCTGTTGCGCGTGGACGTCCAGCGCGGACTGGCGGCGGTGTTCGCCCGCGATCTCACCTACGACTTCCTCGTCCGCACCCGCGAGCTCCCTGCCGCAATCGCGACCGCAAAAGCCTTTCCGCAAGCACGCTTCGTGCTCGACCACGCCGCAAAACCTCCGATCGCCGACGGCGGCAGCACCGAATGGTCCGACCGCATCGCGCAGCTAGCGGCCTGCGGCAACGTCTGGTGCAAGGTCTCGGGTCTCGCGACGGAAGCGAAATGGACCGATTGGGACGCCGAGCGGCTGTTTCCGTTCGTCCAGCACGTCGCGAATTGTTTTGGCGAGGATCGCCTGATCTTCGGCTCGGACTGGCCTGTGTGCCTGCTGGCGGGCAGTTACGGTGAGATCAAGAGCGCGCTGGAGGCATGCCTGGCGAAGTCAGGTGCGAGCGTGCGCGAGAAGGCGTTTGGCGTGAATGCGAAGCGGGCGTATCGGTTGGCCGTGTGATTCAGGAGTACGTCCTCACACTCCCGCAGGCACCTGATCCAGAAATCCCGTGATGCTCCTGATTCGCCCGTCCTTCAGCACGGCAAAATCCGTCCCTTTGATCGGGCTATCGACACCTTCAGGTCCAAGGCCCCACGAAAAGCGCACATGGTCGCCGTAGCCGTTGGGCTCGCCAATCAACCTGAACTTGAACTCGGGAAAGCGCTGCTGCACGCCTGAGATCAGGGCATCGATGCCGTCCCGGCCGTCCCCCTTCATCAGCGGATCGACATAGCTCGCATCCGCCGTCCAGTTCTCACTCAGCAGTTCGCGACGGCGATTTTGGGCGCGCTCGTTCCAGAGCTCGATGTAGCGGTGAGCGATGGTGACGGGGTCGGTCATGAGACTCTCCTTCGATGGCGCCGTGCGGTTCGGCTGACCCGACTATCGAAGGTTCGCGCGCGCCGATCGATTACCTCTGGGGTTATCGGCGCGCGCCAATCATGCGCGAGAATTACTTCGCCGCGGTCACCATGATCTCGACGGTGTATTGCGGCGCGGCCAGCTTGGCTTCGACGGTGGCGCGGGCCGGGGTGTTGCCGGGCGAGACCCAACCGTCCCACACCGCGTTCATTTCCTGGAACGTCTTCATGTCGGTGATGTAGATTGTGGCCGACAGCAGCTTCGACTTGTCGGTGCCGGCCTTGGCGAGATGGCCGTCGATGGTCTTCAGGATGTCCTGGGTCTGCTTGGTCACGCTTTCGCCGGCCGCATTGTTGGCGACGACACCGGCGAGATAGACGGTGTCGCCGTGCACGACGACCTGGCTCATGCGCGGGCCGGTTTCAAAACGCTGAATGCTCATTGGGGGATCTCCTGTAAATGGCGGCCCTGTCTAGCGCAGCAGCTGGCGCTCTGCCACCCCAGGCACGCATGTGTTGCCGGGCACGCATGCATTGCCGGCAACGCATGCGCCCGCTTAGGGAAACTGGCTGAAGAACGCCCAGATCGTATCGGCGCCGTCGATATCGCCGTTCTGGGGCCCGAGCAGGCCGGCGGCGAGCTTTGGGAAATGCGCGTCGGGAAACAGGCCGGGCATGCGATGTCCGCCATTGTTGACGCGATAGAGCACGACGTCATGTCCGGTGGGGCAGCGCGAGGAGATTCGCGTGACTGTGGATTGATCGGCGGGGTTCTTGTCGGGAAGATCGGTCACGGTCGCATCGCTTGCGTCGCAGCCGTTGATGCTGCGCCAGAATGCCAGCGTCTTCGTGGTCGACCAGAATCCGTCGGCGGCGAAATAGCTCGAACCGCTGCCGCCCTCGTACGGGATCAGCGGATCGACCGTGCCGTTCATCATCAGCATCGGGATTGGCCGCGATGGATGGCAGGCAGCAGCCGATTCGTCGGTGAGGTTCATGATCACGCTCGCGCCGGCCGCGAACAGGTCGGCGCGCGCGCAGACCAGCGTCATGGTCATGGCACCGCCATTGGAGATGCCGGTGATGTAGACCCGTTTTGCATCCGCCGTTCCGTCCGCCACCAGCTTCTCGACCAGCTTTGCGATGAAGGCGACGTCATCGGTGCCCTCCGGCGGGCCACGACCGGCGCGCCGTTCCTCGGGGCGCGCATCGGCCCAGGAATTGTTCAGCCCGTCGGGATAGACCACGGCGAAGCCGTCGCGCTTGGCGATCAGGGGCCATGCGGTCCGCGTGATCATGTCGGCGCCACGCTGGGTCTTGCCGTGCAGCACGATCACGAGCGGCGCCGGCTTCTTCGCCGGCAGCTGCACGGTGTAGGAGCGCATCGTGCCGTTGACGTCGATCGTATCGGCGGATGCGGCCGGTGCTGCGGCGAGCGCCGCAACGAGCACGCCGATGCGCATCCACCCTTGCATGATCTATCCCACCGCTTTCGCCGCCGCGCGGCCGGCATTGCGGCCCGAGAACAGGCAGCCGCCGAGGAACGTGCCCTCCAACGAGCGATAGCCGTGCACGCCGCCGCCGCCGAAGCCCGCGGCCTCGCCGACCGCATAGAGGCCGGGAATGATCTGTCCTTCCTCGCCGAACACCCGCGAGTCGAGATCGGTCTCGAAGCCGCCGAGCGTCTTGCGGGTGAGGATGTTGAGCTTGACCGCGATCAGCGGCCCCTGCGCCGGATCGAGGATGCGATGCGGCGACGCCGTGCGGATCAGCTTGTCGCCGATATAACGCCGCGCATTGTGGATGTTCATCACCTGCGCGTCCTTGACGTAGGGGTTGGCGATCTCGCGGTCGCGCGCCTCGATCTGCATCCTGATCTCGTCGAGCTTGAGCAAATCGTTGCCGGCGAGCTTGTTCATCTCGGCCACGAGGTCTTCGATCTTGTCCCGCACGATGAAGTCGACACCATGGCGCTTGAACGCCTCCACCGGCGCCGGCGCGCCCTTGTTGGTGGCGCGGCGCAAGGTCATGCGCCAGCTCTTGCCCGTGAGATCGGGATTCTGCTCCGATCCCGACAGCGCAAACTCCTTCTTGATGATGGCCTGCGTCAAGATGAACCAGGAATAATCATAGCCGGTGGACATGATGTATTTGAGCTGGCCGAGCGTGTCGGAGCCGGGAAACAGCGGCGCCGGCAGCCGCGTGCCTGTGGCGTCGAACCACATCGATGACGGGCCGGGCAGGATGCGGATGCCGTGGCGCGGCCAGATCGGTGACCAGTTCTGGATGCCCTCGACATAGTGCCACATGCGGTCGCGGTTGATCAGCCGCGCGCCTGCTGCCTCGGTGATGCCGATCATGCGGCCGTCGACATGTTCGGGCACGCCGGAGATCATGAACTTTGGCGGCTCGCCGAGCCGCTCCGGCCAGTTCGCGCGCACCAGGTCATGATTGCCGCCGATGCCGCCGGACGCCACGATCACGGCCTGCGCCTTCAGCGCAAACTCGCCGACGACGTTGCGCGACGAGCTCTTGCCGCGCTCGACGCTGTCGGGCGCGAGAATGGCGCCGCTGACGCCGTCCACGGTGCCGTTGGTGATCGAGAGCGCATCGACGCGATGGCGGAATTTGAAGATCAGTCGGCCGCTCCTGGCGGCTTCGCGCGCGCGGCGCTCGAACGGCTCGACGATTCCGGGCCCGGTGCCCCAGGTGACGTGAAAGCGCGGCACCGAATTGCCGTGGCCCATCGCGTCGTAGCCGCCGCGCTCGGCCCAGCCGACCACGGGGAAGCTGCGATGCCCCATCGCGCGCAGCCAGTCGCGCTTCTCGCCGGCGGCGAACGCCACATAGGCCTCGGCCCATTTGCGCGGCCAGAAATCGTCGTCGCGGTCGAAGCCGGCGGTGCCGAGCCAGTCCTGCATCGCGAGATCGAAGGAGTCCTTGATGCCGAGCCGTCGCTGCTCCGGCGAATTGACCAGAAACAATCCGCCGAACGACCAGAACGCCTGGCCGCCCAGCGACTGCTCGCCCTCCTGGTCGACCACGATCACGCGCTTGCCGGCATCGGCGATCTCGGTTGCCGCGACCAGTCCCGATAGTCCTCCGCCGACGACAATGACGTCAGCCTGCTCAGTCGAATGCCCGGCCATGAGTTCCCCCCTGTAGTTGCCCGGATTGAAGCCAGCGGTTGCAACTGAGATCAAGGGCTTGTCGCGTAAGACATCGTTAACTTGTTCCACTTTGGGATCGAGGCTGGCCGAGTGCAGCGCGGACGCAACACTGGATTTGAATTTGTTTTGAGTGAGCCGGCCTGCCTAGACAAAACCGCGGTTACGACCGACGCTAGGTGCGCATCACCACCTGACACGCAGATTCGAATTCGACCGGGGCGGGGGCCAATGAAGTTTCTGACGGGATTGCTTGCGGCGGTTCTCTTGGTCGCTTGCATGGGGGCGTCTCACGCGGTGGTTCGGATCGCGGATGACCGCGGCGGCCGGATCGGAACCTACGTCGACAAATACCAGGACCTGCGCCAGTCCGGGGATACCGTCATCATCGACGGCCTATGTGCTTCCGCCTGCACCATCGTCCTCGGAGCCATCCCGCGCGACCGCATCTGTGTCACCTCGCACGCGACGCTTGGCTTCCATGCCGCCTGGGATTTCGGCACCAATGGCCGCGCCGTGACCAACGCTGAGGCGACCCAGATGCTTTATTCGATGTATCCCTCGCAGGTGAAGCGCTGGATCTCGCAGCGCGGCGGCCTCACGCCGCACATGCTGTTCCTGAAGGGCAGGCAGCTCCAGGCCATGTACAAGCCCTGCTACCTCGACGCGCAGGCCTCGGCACTCAAGCCGCCGGCTAGGTAAGCTCTCACGGCATTCAGCGCTCTTGCTTAACCTCTCCCCGCTTGCGGGGAGAGGTCGCATTTGCGCGGTGCGCGCGAATGCGGGTGAGGGGGTACAGGTCCATCGGCGTTTGCAGGCGCGGAGAGAGGCCCCTCACCCCCAACCCTCTCCCCGTAAGAACGGGGAGAGGGAGAGCACCACCACGTGATCTCCACCAGCCCCGTTTCGCTTGCCCGGCCGCGCGCGAACGCCTATTTCAAGGGCAGGGAACCCGATCCTCGTCATGGCTCAACCAGCGCATCCGGCACATCCGCTAGAGGACAATTCGCCCACTGCCGGGCGCACGCCATCCGTGCTGCTGTGGGCAGGCGCTTGTGTCGGTGGGCTGATGGTCGTCGGCGCGCTCGCGCTCTGGTTCCATTACGGCTCCCAATTGTTCTTCGAAATGATCAGGACCGGCTTCGCCGCCTGCTTCTGACCCGCGACAGGAAGTTTTCCGCTCATGAGTTCTACCGCCCGTCCGCTGGTGATCGCGACCGCCTTCGCCTCGAGCCTCGTCGTCGGTCTGCTGGTGCTGTTCTGGGCCATGGGCGGTGTCAGCAAGGTGGCGCAGCCGGCCTCGATCGGCGGCCCGTTCCAGCTCACCGACCAGGCCGGCAAGGCCTTCACCGACAAGGACCTCAAGGGCAAGCCGACCCTGATCTTCTTCGGCTACACCCATTGCCCGGATGTTTGCCCGACCTCGCTGTTCGAGATGTCGGAAGTGCTGCGCGCGATGGGCAAGGATGCCGACAAGGTCAACGCCGTCTTCATCTCGGTCGATCCCGAGCGCGACACGCCCGCCACCATGAAGGACTATCTATCGAGCTTCGACCCGCATCTCGAAGGCCTCAGCGGCGATCCCGCCGAGACCGCCAAGGTGATTACCTCCTACCGGGTCTATGCCAAGAAGGTCCCGACCAAGGACGGCGACTACACCATGGACCACACCGCGCTGATCTACCTGATGGACCGCGACGGCCGTTTCGTCTCGCCGTTCAACCTGAAGCGGACCCCGGAAGAGGCCGCGACCGAGCTGAAGCGGTATCTGTAGCTTTGGCGGTCTAATCGCGCGGCGTCCTCGGTGTAACCTCTCTCGCTTGCGGGGGAGGTCGGCGCGAAGCGCCGGGTGGGGGCTCGCTGGGGTTCTCGCCTGTGGAAACACCCTCTCCCCAACGCTCCCCCGCAAGCGGGGGAGGGAGCACACTGTCGCCGTGGCGGCATTTCCACTCGCGTTCCCGGCCCGATGGTCTATAAGGCCCTCCGATCCCAACGAAATTCGTTCATTTCCGGCCGATGGCTCCATCGCAACAGGCGAAATCGTCCAAATCTGCCCGTGGCTTGCTGACGGGGCTGACCGTTGCCGCATGTCTGCTCGCAAGCCTGCCGGGCGCGAACGCCCAGGTTCCGGCGAAGCAGCCCCCGACGGCGCCTCAAGCCACGACCCAGGTCGCGCCACAAGCCGCCCCCCAGGCCGTGCCCGGCTTCTGGGACCCGCGGCGGCGCCCGGAGCGGCCCGACCTGTCGCGCCTGACCGTGATCCGCTTCCTGACCGAGACCGACTATCCGCCGTTCAACTACACCGGCGCCGACGGCAATCCGGCCGGCTTCAACGTCGATCTTGCGCGTTCTCTTTGTGAAGAGATCAAGGTCACCTGCACGGTGCAGATGCGCCGCTTCGAGACGCTGGTCGACGCGCTCACCTCCAACCGCGGCGATGCCGTCATTGCCTCGATGGCGGTGAGCCCGCAGCTTCGCGCGCGCGTCGATTTCACCGATCCGTATTATCGCGTGCCGGCGCGTTTCGCCTCGCGCAAGGATGCGGTGATGCCGGAGATCCGGCCCGAATATCTCGAAGGCAAGAAGGTCGGCGTCATCGCGGGCTCCGCGCATGAGGCCTATCTCAAGGCGATGTTCACCGACGCCGAGCTGCACGGCTATCCCAACGACGACGCGTTGCGCGCCGGCTTGCGCAAAGGCGAGGTCGATTTCATCTTCGGCGACGCCATCTCGCTGGCGTTCTGGATCAACGGCACCGATTCCGGCGATTGCTGCGCCTTCTCCGGCGGCCCCTTCGTCGAGAGCCGCTTCTTCGGCGAAGGCATCGGCATCGCCGTGCGCAAGGGCAACGACGTGCTGCGCCAGGCCCTGAACTGGGCCCTGTTCCGCGTCTGGGAAAAAGGCCGCTACACGGATTTGTGGCTGCGGTATTTTTCGGTGAGCCCGTTTTAGCTTCTTCGCTGCGCCGACAATTCCTCATCCTGAGGAGCTTGCGAAGCAAGCGTCTCGAAGGATGAAGGCCCCGCTGGTGGCCTCGCCCTTCGAGACGCGCGCGAAGGGGCGCGCTCCTCAGGGTGAGGGTCTCACATCACCCCGCAAAATTGCATTCTGCCCGGAAATCGCTATTTTCCGCGGCCCGGAGGCCCCTTGATGTCCGTTATCGATCCCAACATGAGCCCGAGCGATCTTCGCGTGCTCGCCGAACAATCCAACGCCTGGCCGTTCGAGCAGGCGAAGGCCATTGTCGCGCGGCTGAAGAAAAGCCCGAAGGACGAGGTGTTGTTCGAGACCGGCTATGGGCCCTCCGGCCTGCCGCATATCGGCACGTTCGGCGAGGTCGCGCGCACCTCGATGGTGCGCCATGCCTTTCGTGTGCTGACCGAAGACAAGATCAAGACGCGCCTGCTGGCCTTCTCCGACGACATGGACGGCTTCCGCAAGGTGCCGGACAACGTGCCGAACAAGGATCTGCTGGCGCAATATCTGGGGCGGCCGCTTACTGCGGTGCCGGATCCCTTCTCGAACGAGCATCCGTCGTTTGGTGACGCCAACAACGCGCGCCTGCGCGCGTTTCTGGATCATTTCGGCTTCGACTACGAGTTCGCGAGCTCGACCGTCTATTACAAGTCCGGCCGTTTCGATGCGACGCTGCTCAAGATGCTCGCCGCCTACGACAAGATCATGGACATCATCCTGCCGACGCTCGGCCCCGATCGCCGCGCCACCTATTCGCCGTTCCTGCCGATCAGCAAGACCACCGGCATCGTGCTGCAAGTGCCGATGATCCGCCGCGACGTCGCGGCTGGCACCATCACGTATGTCGATCCCGATACGAACCAGGAAGTCGAGACGCCCGTGACCGGCGGACATGTCAAATGCCAGTGGAAGGCCGATTGGGCGATGCGCTGGGTCGCGCTCGGCGTCGACTACGAGATGGCCGGTAAGGACCTGATCGACTCGGTAAAGCTTTCGGGCGCGATCGCGAAGGCGCTCGGTGGCACGCCGCCCGAAGGCTTCAATTACGAGCTCTTCCTCGACGAGCAGGGCCAGAAGATCTCGAAGTCGAAGGGCAATGGCCTCACCATCGACGAATGGCTGCGCTATGCCTCGCCGGAATCGCTGTCGCTGTTCATGTATCGCGAGCCGAAGGCGGCGAAGCGGCTGTTTTTCGACGTCATCCCGCGCCAAGTCGACGACTACCAGCAATTCTCGGACGGCTTTGCGAAGCAGGACGACAAGCAGCAGCTAGGCAATCCGGTTTGGCACATTCACTATGGCCATCCGCCGAAGGCCGACATGCCCGTGACGTTCCAGCTGCTGCTCACGCTGGTGTCGTCGTCGAATGCGGAAAACGCCGAGACGCTGTGGGGTTTTATCGGCCGCTACCGTCCCGGCGTGAGCGCGCAGACACATCCGAAGCTGGATGCGATGGTCGGCTATGCCATCAACTATTATCGTGACTTTGTGGCGCCGACGAAGCAGTTCCGCCAACCGACCGATGTCGAACGCGCCGCGTTGCAGGACTTGCGCGAAGCGCTGTCGCAGCTCCCGGCGGACGCGTCAGCCGAAGACATCCAGAACGTCGTCTACGAGATCGGCCGCCGCGATCCGTTCCTCGACCAGGTCAAGAAGGGCAAGGACGGCCGCCCCGGCGTCACGCTCGACTGGTTCAACATGCTCTACCAGGTGCTGCTCGGCCAGGAGAAGGGCCCGCGCTTCGGTTCGTTCGTGGCGGTGTACGGTGTGCAGAACGCGGTCAACATGATCGACGGCGCGCTGGCAAGGAGTGCGTGAGAGGCGGTGTTTCGCCACCCTCAGCTGTCGTCCCGGCGAACCAGGCTGTGTGAAAAGTCGGCGCTGTCATCTTGAGCTAGAATCAAATTCTTTCACGGACGCTTCAGAGAAAGGAGTCTTCTCGCGAGACGCTGATAAACGATGCGGCATAGAGTCTTATTCTATGGAGTCTTGCCGCGATCGACTTTTCACACAGCTTGGAACGCCGGGCCCCATACCGCGTGATCTATCGAGGAATGGCGGTCTTGGTCCCGAAGAACGCGTAACTTCTATCCTCCGCAAAACTTCTCCTTGTGGTTATGGGGCCCGGCGTTAGCCGGGACGACACCGAATGCGTGGCGGCAGCTGGGCGCCCCTCACTGGCTCGCCCAGACAATCCTCGCGATCCACGCGACATCACCCACCGCCATCGTCCGCTCTCCTTGCGCCGCATCGAGCGGCTGCAATTCCAGCGCCTTCGCCGTGCGGCGCTTGAGCATCGCGAGCGTCACGTCGCCCGCCTTCGCCTTCACCATCACACGATCGCCCTTGCGGATCGGCGCACCCGGCGAGACCAGGATGACGTCGCCGTCGCGATAGGCGGACGCCAGCGCGTCGCCGGAAATCTCCAGCGCGAAGGCGTGGTTGTCCTCGGCGGCCGGCAGCGCGATCTCGCTCCAGCCCTTGCCGGATGGAAAGCCGGACTCGTCGAACGCGCCGCTCAGGCCGGCCTGCGCGAAGCCGAGCAGCGGCACGGCGCGCCCGTCGCCGGTATCGTCGCCGATCAGCCTGGCGAAAATCTCGATCGAGGACTCCGCGGCCGCCAGCGCCTTCGCGATCGATTCGGTCGAGGGCCAGCGCTCGCGGCCGTCGGAGGTGACGCGCTTGGACTTGTTAAAGGTGGTGGGGTCGAGCCCGGCCCGCTTGGCAAGCCCGGATGGCGACAGCCCGGCGCGCGCCGCCAGCCGATCCAGTGCGACCCAGATCTGGTCGTGAGAGAGCATCCTCTGCGCTTTGGCCTGTTTGACCATGGAAGGTCCAGCCCGTCGCAACTCAGGAAAACTGTCCTCAAATCAACCGGTTTTCCGTTTTTCGCGCAAGGGGTGACGGCTAACTCTTGAGTTCGGAGGGGGCGGCCTTTACGGTCGCGCCCGGGTTTTAAGACCCGCAAGAGACGAAAAACCCCAAGAGACTCAAAGGGCTCCGCAAGCGGTGGTCAAGATCTACAAAATCTGTCCGGCCTCGGCCTGGCGCGAGGCGGAACGGCAGGGCGTGTACCGGGGCAGCGCGGATGATGCGCGCGACGGCTTCATCCATTTCTCGACGGCCGCCCAGGTTCCGGAGACCCTGCGAAAACACTATTTCGGTCAGCGTGCGCTGTTCCTGGTCGAGGTCGACGGCGATGTGCTCGGCCGCGAGCTCCGCTGGGAGCGTTCGCGCAATGAGGAGCTGTTTCCGCATCTCTATGGCGAGCTCGATTTCGGCGCGGTGCTCTCGGTGATGAACCTCAACATGCGCTCCGATGGCGGCCACGATACCCCGGAGCTCGCCCCGTGATCCGCGCCTTCGATGCATTCTCGCTGCCGGTGCTGCGCTGGCTCGATCCGGAGGACGCGCACCGCCTTGCGATCCAGGGTCTGCGCTTCCTGCCGCCGGTGAAGCCGCGCACCGAGAATCCCAAGCTTGCGGTGCGCGCGTTCGGGCTCAACTTTCCCAACCCGATCGGCATGGCCGCGGGCTTCGATAAGAGCGCCGAAGTGCCCGACGCACTGCTGCGGCTCGGCTTCGGCTTCGTCGAGATCGGCTCGGTCACGCCGAAGCCGCAGGCCGGCAATCCGCGGCCGCGGCTGTTTCGCCTCGAGCGCGACGAAGCGGTCATCAACCGCATGGGTTTCAACAATGACGGCGCCGAGGTCTCGCTGCGCCGTCTCGCTGCGCGCGCGGCGAATGGCGGTATCGTCGGCGTCAATGTCGGGGCCAACAAGGATTCGCCGGACCGCGTCGCCGATTACGTCAAGCTGATCGAGACCTTTGCGCCGGTCGCGAGCTATTTCACCGTCAACGTCTCTTCGCCCAACACGCCGGGCCTGCGCAATCTGCAGGAGGGCGCGCTGCTCGACGATCTGCTCGGACGCGTGATCGATGCGCGCGACCGTGTGCGCGAGAGCGCCGGCGACACGCCGGTGCTCCTGAAGATCGCGCCTGATCTGAGCCTCGCCCAGCTCGATGACGTCGTGCAGGTCGCGCGCTCGCGCAAGGTCGACGGCATGATCGTGTCGAACACGACCATCGCGCGGCCGAGTACGCTGCGCGAGGACATGCGGTCGAAGGAGCAGGGCGGCCTGTCCGGCCGGCCGCTGTTCCGCCTGTCGACGCGCATGGTCGCGGAGACTTATGTGCGCGTCGAGGGTGCGTTTCCGCTGATCGGTGTCGGCGGCATCGACTCCGGCGGCGCCGCGCTGACGAAAATCCGCGCCGGCGCGAGCCTTGTTCAGCTTTATTCGTCGCTGGTCTACAAGGGCCTGGGCCTTGTCGACGAGATCAAGCGCGATCTCACCTCGACGCTGCTGCGCACGGGCCGGGATTCGCTGTCCGAGATCGTCGGCGCCGATGCAGCGACGCTCACGGCGGAAGACTGGCCGGGGGTGTAGCTCTTCGCCTCTCCCCGCGTGAGGGGAGAGGCCGGGATTTGCGGAGCAAATTCCGGGTGAGGGGGACTCTCCGCGAGCCCAACTCTTATTGTCCTCGCGGAAGCTCCCCCTCATCCCGACCTTCTCCCCGCAAGCGGGGAGAAGGAGAAGAAAGAAACGTCGCCCGATACAGCGCCGGATACCGCGCACCCTGCAATCCGCCGCGGGCGACGTAGAACGCGATCAGCGCGCACCACAGTCCGGTATTGCCGTACGATTGCAGCGCCCACCACACGGCTGCGAAGATCGCGAGCGAGACCAGCATCAGATTGCGCATCTCGCGCGCCCAGGTGGCGCCGACATAGATGCCGTCGAAGCCGAAGGCGAACACGCCGGGGACCGGCGCAAGCACGATGAAGATCAAGAATTCGCGTGCGGCGCGGCGGACGTCCGCGCTTGCGGTCATGAAATTGATCAGGTTCGGCCCGAACAGCGCGAACAACGCCGAGACGATCAGTGCGAAGCCGAGGCCCCACAGCAGCACCAGCCGGGTCGAATCCGCAAATCCCCTGGCGTCGCGTGCGCCAAAAGTGCGGCCACAGAGCTGCTGGGCGGCGTTGGCCAGGCCATCGAGGAAGAAGGCACTGACCAGCAGGAAATTGTTGAGCACGGAGTTCGCCGCCAGCGTCACGTCGCCAGCGCGCGCGCCCTTGGCGGTGAAGAACAGGAACACCGTGATCAGCGCCGCGGTGCGGATCATGATGTCGGAGTTGACCGCCAGCAGGCGCATCAGCTTTTCGCGATCGAACAGCGTTGCGCGGGCAACGGCAAAGCCGCCGTGAGCATAGCGCCGGCAGACGATGACGCCGAGCACGAAGCCGATCCCCTCCGACAGCAGCGCGGCGATCGCCGCACCGGCGATGCCGGTGTCGTAGACCAGCACCAGCAGAATCGTCGCCGCCATGTTGATGAGGTTGATCACGACCTGGAGCGCGAGCGCCGGATTGGCGCGGGCCTGTCCGACCAGCCAGCCGAGAATGACGTAGTTGGCGAAGGCGAACGGCGACGACCAGATCCGGATCATGAAATAGGTTTTTGCAGCGCGCGTCACACCCGCGCTGCCACCCATCAGGTCGAACAGCGCACCGGCCAGCGGCAATTGCAGCGCAATCAGCGCGGCGCCGATCAGGCCGGCGACGATGAAGCCGCGCACCAGGATCACGGTCTGCTCGCGCGTCTCGCCCGCGCCGAGCGCCTGCGCGGTAAAGGCGAGCGTGCTCATGCGCAGGAAGCCGAACAGCCAGAACAGGCAGTCGAAGATGACGGAGGCCATCGCGACGCCGCCGAGCAGCGCGGCATCGTCGAGCCGGCCGATCGCGGTGGTCGAGACCACGCCGATCAGCGGCGTGGTGAGATTTGCCACCATCGCAGGGCCCGCGATGGCGAAGACCTGGCGGGAGCCGACTTTGGCATGAACGGGCGCGTGCATCAGCTGCATCTACCCGACCAACCGCCCGATTGCACCATCGTGGCCGACATGGCGCAATTGCATCGCCCGCGCGCTTTTCCGCTAGCGTCGCGGCGAGCCGAACAGGCGCGAGAGCAGCCAGATCGGGATCACGATGACCGCGCCGAGCAGGAAGTAGCGCCACAGCCAGTTCACGGCATCGAAGCCGAGATCCCACAGCCGCTGGAACAGCAGGCGGATGCTGATGAGGATATTCCAGGGATCGAAGCCGATCGCGGCCAGCACGACGCCGACCAGGATCGAGAGCATGACCAGGCGAAACGCGACCGCCAGCGGCGAGCCGCCGAGAAAGCGGTTCAGCCCATCGCTGCGGCCGGCCGGCAAATCTCTCACGTCGGGGGGCATCTCAAACTCCTTGGGCGGATTCGCGCCGATTATAGGTCACGGCGGGGGACATGGGGAACCCCGACCCGACCGTCAATCAGCTTACCGCGTTTTAATTCGGGCAAGTGGATGCCGCTGGCTGGCTGCAACCTCTCCCGCAAGCTTGCGGGAGAGGCCGACGCGCTCGCAGAGCGCGGCGGGTGAGGGCTCTCGACACGCAGGGACATCCTCCGCAATCCGCGACAATCCCGACCCGGAAACG
>JAUEPE010000071.1 GCA_030403585.1 Frankia sp. RB7 | reverse complement strand
TTGGAACTACGCCCAGCATTTCGCCATGAGCGACAACAACTGGACTGACACGTTCGGTCCGTCGACGCCGGGCGTGCTGGAAGTCGTCGGCGGCCAGACCAACGGCGTGCAGCCCGTCATCGGCACCACGTCCTCGATCGCCGACGGGCAGGGTGGCCTGACGCTGACTGGCGATACCGATCCGGGCAACGACGCCTGCTCGAGCACGACCAGCACCATGCTGATGGGCGGCAAGAACATTGGTAACCTGCTGACCGACGAGCGCATCAGCTGGGGCTGCTTCATGGGCGGCTTCGATCTGACCCTCAAGAACGCCAACGGCACCACCGGTTGCGCCCGGAGCACGTTCTCGACCAACGTCAACGGCACCATCGTCGACTACATCCCGCACCACGCCTTCTTCCAGTATCACGCGTCCACGGCCAATCCGACCCACGCGCGGCCGAGCTCGGTGCACGCGATCGGCCATACCCATGACTTCAATGGCAAGGTCGATCCCGCCAACCACAATTACGACCTCGAAGACCTCTATGCCGCGATCAAGGCCGGCAATTTCCCGGCCGTGTCCTATGTCAAGATGCCCGCCTTCCAGGACGGTCACGCCGGCAACTCCGACCCGCTCGACGAGCAGGCCGGCAATGTCGAGCTGATCAACTTCCTCCAGAAGCAGCCGGAATGGCGCGAGACCGCGGTCATCATCACCTATGACGACTCCGACGGCTGGTACGATCACCAGTACGTTGCGCCGAAGAACGCCTCGTATGACGCGACCGCCGATCAGGTCAACGGTCCCGGCCTGTGCGGCCTCGGCCCGACCAAGCAGCCGGCGCCGAAGGGCCTCAGCGGCAAGCCGGTCAACGGCCGCTGCGGTCCGGGCACCCGCGTGCCCCTGATCGTGGTCTCGCCCTACGCCAAGACCAACTATGTCAGCCACACCTATACGACCCAAGCTTCGGTGGTTCGCTTCATCGAGGACAACTGGCTGCATGGCCAGCGTCTCGGCGGTGGCTCGTTCGATGCCACCTCCGGATCGATCATGGACCTGTTCGACTTCGGCCAGGATCACAGCCATGATTTCCGTACCGACGCGCTGTTCCTCGACCCCACCGCTGGCACCGTGATCGTCAGCCCGCCGGACGAGCACCACCACCACTAGTCCAACGGGACGTGATATGAACAGCCGCACTTCGTGGCTCATCGGCGCCGGCCTGATCGCTCTGGCCGGCGTCGTCTTTGCAGCCGAGACGCAAGGACTTGCAGAGGCGAACCCGGCGGGTACGAACCCGAACCCGGTTCGCCTCATGCGTCCGCCCGTCGCTCCGTTGTCCGCGATGGCGCAGCTCGGCAAGGAGATTTTCTACGACGCTTCGCTGTCGTCGTCCGGCTTGCTGTCTTGCGCGTCCTGTCACAGCCCGGATTACGCCTATGGCCCACCCAACGACGGCCCGGTGATGCTCGGCGGCGCCAATCTGTCGCGGCAGGGCGCACGGGCGGTGCCGTCGCTGACTTATCTCGACCGCCAGCCGAATTTCAGCATCGGCCCTGACAAGGGCGACGACGACAACATCATCGACCTCGCGCAGATGGCGGCGCTCGGCCAGCAAGCCGCGCGAACGACCAAGACCGCAGGCAACAACGCTGCATCGGCGCAAAACATCGTGCCGCAGGGCGGCCTGTTCTGGGACGGCCGCGCAGACACGTTGCAGGACCAGGCGCTGTTTCCGCTGCTCGATCCTAACGAGATGGACGGCGGCAGCGCGGAAATCGTCGCCGACAAGCTGCGCCGCGCGCCCTATGTCAACCGCTTCGTCGATCTGTTCGGAGCCGGCGTGCTGAAAAACCAGCGGCTGCTGATTGCCGAAGCGATGTTCGCCGTCGCACGCTATCAGGTCGAAGAGCCGAGCTTCCATCCCTACAGCAGCAAGTACGATTATTGGCTCGAGGGCAAAGCCCGGCTGTCCGAGAGCGAGTTACGCGGCCTGCAATTGTTCAACGATCCAGACAAGGCAAATTGCGCCGGCTGCCACACCTCCGCGCCGACCCGCGACGGCCTGCCGCCGCAGTTCACCGACCACCAATACGAAGCGCTGGGCGCGCCGCGCAACACGACCCTCGCCGGCAACCGCGATCCGAATTACTTCGACCTCGGCGTCTGCGGCCCGCAGCGCACCGACGTTGCCGAGCAGACCCAATATTGCGGCATGTTCCTGACACCGACGCTGCGCAACACGGCGACGCGTCGCGCCTTCTTCCACAATGGCGTCTTCTCCACCCTCGAGCAGGTGATGGATTTCTACAATTTCCGCGACACCGATCCGGACAAGGTGTTCCGGCGTGCCGCCGACGGCACAGTACAAAAATTCGACGACATTCCGCAAAAATATCATGCCAATGTCGACGTGACCGATCCGCCGTTCGATCGTCATCTCGGCGACAAGCCGGCAATGACGGATCAGGATATGGCCGACATCATCGCCTTCCTGAAGACGCTCACGGACGGTTACAAGGTGGAGAACTAGGGGCTTTGGTCAACGCGGTTTGATCTCCGCGTATTTCACCATTGCCTTCTCGAACTTCCGCCTGAACAGCCACATCGCGCCGAGAATCTCGCGAAAGCTGGCCGAACTTCGCGCCCGGTCGGTCTTGCCGAAGGCGAAGATGCTGTTGTTGCGCAGGTGTTTCATGATGGTGGGATCGGACACCCGGTAGTTCAGCAGGTCGCCCGACCTCAGTGCTGAGCGCGTCGGTGTCGGAATGATCTGGATCAGCTCGAACAGCTTCATCTGGTCGATTGGATCGGGCAGCGTCTTCACGATCGCGGGAATCTCGGGAAACAGCTCGGCATGCGCGTTCATCAGGCCATCGCGCACATTGGTCCAGTGATTGAAACGGCGATCGGTGCTGTGGGATCGGGCCTCTTCCTTGTCATCGCGCGCGTTCACTGCAGGATCGGTGGCCGCGATCGCACCCTTGATGGCTTCCCATTTGCGCTGGCCGTTGCGGTCCTCGGACGGGCCGGTCTGCAGGCTGCCCATATAGGTGTTCGAGCGCGCATTGCGGACGTTCTGCTTGCCGTTGGTCTCGGCAAAGAACAGCCCGAGGCTGATGCGGCCTGCCGCGTCGGCATGAACAGGCGCAAGCCCCTTGGCGCGCGCAATCGCTGCGGCGAGATCGACGACATCCTTGAACGGCGTCGCCGAATTCTGTGCGCTCGCCGGTGGCGCCTCCATGATCTCGAACAGATCAGCATATTCGTCGACCAGCGGCTCGATCGCGGCATCGAAATAGGCCGGAGGAATTTCGAACTTGTTCGGCTTGCCGATCCGCGACGGTAGCGCGTCGGTGAGATCCTTGTACGTGCTGATCACCGCGACGCGGGCGAGATACAAGGCCTGGCCCGGCAAATTGGGCAGCGGCTGCTTCGCCTCGATCTGGCGGCGACGCGCGCTAAGGATCGATTTGAAATCGCCGAGCGCGCGATCATAGGCGAGCTGCGCCTCCGATTGCGTTGCCGTGAGCGTTTGCGCCCAGCTCGTAGCGGGCGTTGCGACGAGCAACGCAAGCGCTGCGAGCGTCGCAGCAGCATGTCGTCCTGGTTCCATTGCGGGCTCCATCGATTCCAAATCCCCGTAGAACAAAGGATGAATCGTCTGAGGTTGCTGCAGGCTGACGAAACGCCTTTACGTTTCAGTAGCTTCGCTTCTGCATTATGCGCGAATCTCACGGGAACGGCGCGTGTTCTTGTGCGCGAGGTTCATCATCTTCGCTCCTGCGCGTCGGTCCTGATGTCGGTTTTGTCTCGTTCCAGCAATTCCTCTCAGTCATTTCTCAGCGAACATTCGAGAAGGCTTGGCAATGCCAGATTTCGGTATCGTTCATCGCACTGGCAGGCTCGCATCGCGATTGAAGCGCGACTCCAGGGGCAACGTTGCCGCCTTATTTGCGATCGCGCTGGTGCCGCTGATCGCCTCGATCGGATGCGCCATCGACTACAGCGTGGCAACGCGCATCAAGGCCAAGCTGCAGGGTTCGGCGGATTCGGCGAGCGTGGCCTCGATCTCGGTGAACTCGGCTGGTTACAATGCGGCGATGACGATGACGTCGAATGGATCCGTCAGCGCCGGCGTCACGGAAGCGAACAACGTCTTCAACGGAAATGCTGCGACGTTCTCCAGCAATTACACCAATCTCGGTGTGACAAGCACCGTCACCAAGACCGGCAACAAGCTCGTGTCGAACGTGCAGTTCGGCGCGGATGTGCCTGTCACCTTCATGCAGATTCTCGGCTACAAAAAGTTGAATGTGACCGGCAACTCGTCCTCGTCCACGACACTGCCGCTGTATCTCGATTTCTACCTGACGCTGGATGTCTCGGGCTCGATGGGCCTGCCCTCGACCACCGCCGAAGCAAAGCGCATGCAGTCGATCAATCCCGACAACTACCGGCAATATCCGACGGGCTGCACGCTCGCCTGCCATTTCTCGCCGCAGAACAGTGCTTGCACGGATACGGGAACGCAAGGCTATCCCACCAACAATTACTGCCTCGGCTATGCGATCTCGCGCGTCAGCCAGAGTGGGTATAAGGGGCTTTTGTCGAATAAGACCAGCAACCCCATGGGCGTTCAGCTGCCGTCCTCGATCGTCTCCGGCCTGCCGAATTCGCTCTATTCAAATCTGGCGACGGTGGCGAACTGTCCGACTGATGGGACCGACTCTTGCATTCAATTACGCCTGGATGCCGTGGGCTATGCCGTGAACCAGCTGTTCGTCACGGCCAACAAAACCGAGAAGGTGACGAACCAGTTCCGCATCGGTCTCTACCCCTTCATTCGGTATCTCTATCCGTACTATGCCTTGACCAGCAGTATCAACGGTTCGACCACCAATCCTTCGACCATCAACTATGCGGCTGCGAATCTTGCGACCCTGCTCGATACGAACATGAATGCAGATCTCGGATCGGGCGGCACCCATATCGACACCGCGCTGTCGAACGTGAACGACTTGATCAAGACCGTCGGCGACGGCAGCGCGACAACCAACACATTGCCCTACGTCTTCCTCGTGACCGACGGCGCGCAGGATCCGCAGGTCAAGGGCGTTCCGAACGGCTCCTGGTCGGGTAGCAACCATGCCACGACGATCGATCCGGCCACGTCATGTACGCCGCTGAAGAACCGCGGCGTCATCATTTCCGTACTCTACATTCCCTATCAGACGATCAATCCGGTCAACGCGTCCTTCGCCGGCGACGAGGACGATTACGCCAACTGGAACATCCCGAATATCCCCGCGAGCCTGCAAAATTGTGCCTCGCCGGGATTCTTCTACACGGCGAACACGCCGGCCGACATCACCTCGGCATTGAACGCGATGTTCAATCATGCGGTAGCCGAGGCCCGCATCACCAATTAATTCGCCGCCCGGTACTCCGGCGCTGACGTCAGGAATTTTGCATAGGCATCGGCGTCGGGCGGCAGGAAGTGTCCGGCGAGCCCGCCGCGCTTCCGGGTCTTGGCGCCGATGTCGGCCATCAGCTCGTCGAAATGGCGGTAGTGATAAGGCGCGACGCACAAGCCGCCATAGACGCCGGCGGCCGGCCGTTCCACGCGCTTGAAGTGCAGCATCATCTCGATGTTGTCACGCATCTGCTGCGCCGTCGGCTGGCTGGCGAGTTGCCCGTCGGCATAGCGCACCAGCCAGTTTGCGGCGAGATCGGCGCAGAGCACGGTGCAGAACGACGAGTTGAATCCAACGAAGCCGAGGTCGGGCAGATCGGGATTCGCGATCAGGCGGTAGAGCCGGTACTGCCCGTCCGCATCGACCAGCTTGGCCTGATAGGCGTCTGGCAGGAAAGGCACGCCGAGCTTGTAGCCGATCGCGAGCACGGCGATGTCGGCCGGCACACGCTCGCCGCCGCTCATCACGATGGTGTCGCCCTTGTAATGGTCGAAGCTGCCGAACACGGCCTTGATCCGGCCATCGGCGACCATCGGGTAGAAGCCGGGCGTTGCGATCGGCACCGAGCAGTTGACGCCGTCCTCGATCCGCTCCTTCGGCACCATCTTGCACCGGTTGAGCCTGAGCTGCGCCTTCAACAGGCTCTCGAGCCCGCGCCAGTTGGCCCAGATGAGGGGCGCGGCGACACGGTATGCGAGTTGCGACAAGGTGCCGATGCCCCAGCCCGGAAACATCTCCTCCTGCGCGCGGATGTAGAGGATCCGCTTGAAGTTCACGAGCCCGCCGATGAAATAGGGGATGCGCCAGACCGGCTCGCGCATCACGATGGTGACCTCGCGCGCGCCTGATTTCGCCGCATTCACGGCGATGTCGGTCGCGGACTTCGAACCGCCGAGCACGACGATTCGGCGTCCCTTTGCCAGCGTGGGATCGCTGTATTTCGACGAGTGCAGGATCTGGCCGCCCTGCGCCAGGAAGCCGTCCTCGCCGGGGCAATGCAGCTCGCGCGGCTCGTTGAACTGCCCGGTGCACACTGCGACGAAATCGAAATCCTCGTTCGTGGTCGCACCACTCTCGCCTGATAGCGCGAGCGTCCAGCCCGGTCTGCCGTCGGCGCGCCGCGCCATGCCGGCAACCTCAGTGTTGAGGCGCAGCATGCGGTCGAGACCGAAGCTTTTCGCATAGTCGGCGAGATAGGCGTGGACCTGCGGCCCGGTCGGCCATTCCGGATAGGAGTCCGGCATGGCGCGATCCGTGTAGCGGTAGAGATCCTTCGGGCTTTGGGTCTGCACCTCCGGGTAGGAGCGCGCCGGCTCCCAGACGCCGCCGAGATCGCCGCTGCGCTCAACGATGGTGACGCGGTGGCCGCGGGCGGAGAACGCTTTTGCGGCGGCAAGGCCGGAGACGCCGGCGCCGATCACGCAGACATGCTTTGGGCTGACCATGGGATGGCTCGCAATCAATGTGTTTCGCGCGCAAGCGGCCTCGTTCGGCCGCAAGGCGCAGCCGGCGGGCCAGCAAGCAGATGAAAGTCGACGAGGAGGGCGGCTTGCCTGGTTGTTTGGCCTAGTCGTTGGCCTCGGGCGGCAGGAAGTCGACCTCGTGCAGCGCCGAGACGCGCACGACTTCGGCAGGGTCGGTCAGATTGTGGAGCTGATTGAACAACGCCTCCAGCTTCTGCATCGGCGAGACCCAGAACAGCGCGCGGGCTGGCTTGTCGGATTTGTTGAAATAGCCGTGCGGGATGCCGCGCGGCAGGCGCACGAGGTCGCCGGCATGGGCCTTGACCCATTTGCCGTCGAGCTTGAGGTCGAGGGTCCCTTCCTGCACCAGGATGAACTCGTCCTGGGTCGGATGGATGTGCACCGGCACGAACTGGCCGGGATCGCTGTTGGTCTCGAACGCGAAGGTGGACTCGGTGACGGCCTTGGGGAAATAGACCTGACCCAGGATGTTCCAGGTTTTGCCGCCATAGCCCGTGCCGTTTGCGGTAATGCCCTTTTCGAGTGCAGTCATGTTCGCCTCCATATGAACTCCGGCCGGTACCGAGCTTCGGCCACGTGCGAGCCGGTGTCTATCCGCTAAACGAATCCGGAGGTGCTGTTGCCGTGCAACACGACGATTTTGCGACGCGGCCCTTTTCGTGTCCGCGGAACTATTATAGGCTTAAAGTAATTCCGTGACGCGAAGCGTGGTCGACGATGTCCGCAGCCGTGCAGGAAATGAGCACCCGGTGCTCCCAGGCCGAAAGGCTTGCGGAGTTCGCTCGCGTCACCACCGATGATGTCGACGAGGCGGCCGAGCAGATCGGACGCATCTTCTGCCCGCATGACCTGACGCCGGCACAGGCCCGTGCTTCCGGATTTTCGGCCCGGCACAATTGCGCAGCGTTTGATGGCTTTTCCATCAACTACGTTGCCTATGGCGGGACCGTCAGCATCGATCCGGGCTGCCTCGACCGCTTCTTCCTCGTCCAGATCCCGTTCACGGGCACCGCGCAGGTTTGGGCGGGTGCCAGCGGAGTCGATGCCGTGCCGGACAGGATGGCGTCGCTGCTGTCGCCGACGGTCCCGACCCGGATGCTGTGGCGCGACTGTGCGCAAGCCATTTTGCTGCTCGACCGTCGCATGGTCGAGCAGCGTGCCGCGGCGCTGTCGGGCAGGGCGGCCGGCGCGGTCGAGTTCGATCCCGCGATCGACCTGAGCGTGCCGTCCGGCCGCCACCTGCAAGCCAACCTTGCCGAACTGATGAGGCTCGCCGAGCGGCTCGGGCCGTCCGGCCGGCTCTCATCGGTCGCGATCGCCGACTGGCGCGAGGCGCTGCTCGATCATCTTCTCAATGGCCAGCGGCACGGTCTGTCAAACGCGATCAGGACGTTCTCGGGGCAAGGCGAACGTCTGCCGCGCGCACTCCGCGCCGCGCGGGACTATCTCGCGGACAATGCCGGTGAGCCGCTCGATCTCGTGCAGCTCGCAGGCGCGTCCGGCATCGGCATCCGCGCGCTCCAGCTCGGCTTCCGCCGTCATTTCGGCGTGTCGATCTCGGAGATGCTGCTCGATATGCGCCTTGTTAGTCTCCATGCCAGGCTCGCGCGGGCTTCGCCGAACGTCTCCATCACCGACATCGCTTTCGATCTCGGCTTCACTCATCTCAGCCGCATGGCCGGAGCGTACCGCGAAAAATTCGGCGAGACGCCGTCGGCAACGCTGCGGCGGCGGATGAGCTAGCGAGAGGCGCCTGAAAATTTATTTTCGCGATCGCTTCGAGCGGTCGTCGATCTCCTGCTTGCGCAAGAACCCTTCGACCTCGGCCTGCACCGAATAGGGCGTCGGGATCGGGTCGCCTGCAGCGTCAACGGCGGTGTCGAGCGAGCGGCGCAGCATGCGTGCGAGCTCGGCCTTGCGGTAGGGTTTTGCCAGGAGTGGCGCACCCATGGTGGCCTGTCCCGGCCCATGCGGGGCGTCATGGGCATAGCCCGACGTAAACAGCACCCGTAACGAGGGCCGCGCAGCCACCATCTCGTCGGCGAGCTCCCGTCCATTCAAGGCGCCGGCCATCACGATATCGGTGAAGAGCAGATCGAAGGGCGTGCCCCGGCCAGCGATGGCGAGCGCGTCGCTCGCGTTGGTGGCGGGGATGACCTTGTAGCCCAGGCTCTCGAGCTGGACCGTGACGTAGTGACGGACATCGCGGTCGTCCTCGACGCAAAGGATGGTTTCCGTGCCGCCCACGATCTTGCGCTCATCATAGCCGGTCGGGCGAAGCACGCTGGTCTCGGCCTTCGGCAGGTAGATCGTGAATGTCGTGCCGCTGCCTTCGGCGGATTCGACCTTGATGCCGCCGCCCGACTGCTTGACGAAGCCGAACACCATGCTGAGCCCGAGGCCGGTGCCCTTGCCGACCTCCTTGGTCGAGAAGAACGGATCGAAGATGCGTTCGAGGATCGCCTGCGGAATGCCGGTGCCGGTGTCGGCAATCTGGATCTCGACATAGTCGCCGGCATAGCCGGCGCCGACCGCGACGGCCTCGCGCACGCCGAACACTACGTTGCGCGTCGTCAGCGTCAGCCTGCCGCCTTCAAGCATTGCGTCGCGGGCGTTGATCGCGAGGTTGAGCAGCGCCGAGGAGAGCTGCCCGCGGTCGGCGAAGGCGAGCCAGATGGTGCCGTCGAGCCGCCTCACGATCTCGATCTTCTTGTCGAAGGTCGCCAGCAGCAGCTTTGCGAGCTCTTCGAGCAGGTCGTTGACGTCGATATCTGTCGGCTGCAGCGCCTGCTTGCGCGCAAAGGACAGCAAGCTGGAAGTTAGTGCGGCGCCGCGATCGGCCGCCTCGCTGATCAGCTTGGTGATGGTGGCGAGCGGCGGGTTGTCCTTCACCGCATCGGCGAGGATCTCGATCGTGCCCGTGATCACCGTGAGCATGTTGTTGAATTCATGCGCGATGCCGCCGGTGAGGTGGCCGACCGCTTCCATCTTCTGCGACTGGATCAGCTGCTCCTCGGCGGCGCGCTTCTGGGTGACGTCCTTGACGAAATTGTTGATGACGGTGCGCCCGCCGAGCTGGAGCGTGGTGCTAGACGCCTCGATCAGGATCTCGTCGCCTTCCCGGTGCAGCAGGGTGGCCTCAAACCGGATGCCGATCGGCGCATTCGAGAGCTCCGGCAGAAGGCGCATCATGCGTTGCCTGAAACCGTCGCGGAGCGGCTCGGCGATGAGAAGGTTGACGACGTCAGTGCCGAGCGCCTCCTTGCGGGTCCATCCGGTCAGCGCCTCGGCCTGAAAGCTCCACTCCAGGATGATCCCGTTCGCGTCGGTCTGGACGAAAGCATCCAGCGCAGTCCTGATGACGGCCTGGGTCAATTGTGTGCTTGACTGCGCCTGCTCGGCCAGTTGAGCGGCGGTGCGCTTGTCCTGCGCCGTCTCGATCGTGCGCGTGCAGAGCCACGCGATCAGCACCGCGACGGCGCCGCTTGCGAGCAGGGCAATGATTTGGGCAATGCCGAACCCGGGTCCGGTCACGGCATGTGAGACGAGGAGGGCCGCGGCGGTCACGACGACCTGCGCGGCCATCGCGAATGTCAGAAGCCCCCCGAGTTTCATGGTCTCACACCAACGACGTCAGTCGCGGATCCCCAACAGACCCCAAGTCCGCTTTGTCAAATGAGTCCGGCTCCATGTGAGCTACAGACTCCCTGCGGCGACGTCGAGGGCAATTTCCAGCGGTATCGGGGCGAGGTGTTGTGCGGGGTCAACTTGCCGGCGAATCGGTCTGGTGCAGCGTCGTGACCCAGATCACACGCGCGGCCTGCTGGGTCGGATTGTCGAACATGTGCGGCACGATGCTCGGAAAACGAAAACTGTCGCCGGCTTCCAGTACATGGGCCTGGTTGTCGAGCCACAGCCGCAGGCTGCCGGAGAGAATGTAGCCGGCCTTCTCGCCGGTGTGCTGCAGGAAGTCGGTGCCGGACGAGGCGCCGGGATTGAGCGTGAGCTCATAGAGTTCGAGCTGGCCCGTCCCTTCCGGCGTCAGCGCTTCCTTGACGACGCCGCTGGCGGTGAGCCGCAGCAGGCGCCGGTTGTTCTTGCGCACGATGTAGCGCTGCACGTCGGCGGCGGGATCGCTGGTCTCGAAGAAATAGGAGATAGGGACCTCGAGCGCGATGCTAAGCAGGCGCAGCGTGCGAATCGACGGCATGGCGCGCGCCCGTTCGAGCTGGCTGATCATGCCGTTGGAGAGGCCGGTCTTGTTGGCGACGTCCTGGATCGAGAGGCCGGCACGCTGGCGCAGTAGCCGCACGGTCTCGCCGAGCCGCTGGTCGACCGCATCGTCGGCCTCGATCGTCGGGGCGTCCTTCGGACCGTTCGTGTTGCCGCGACCATCCATGTCGCTCTCCCATGCATTCCCTCGCCGCCGGAATGGCCGGCGGCGCTCGTCAGAGTGAAAACGTCGCGCATCCTAGCAATCCGATTGACAGCTGTATTTAGTCATGATGAACTTTTGATCGAAAAATTTAGAAGCACTAAAGCTCACTCCTGTCCCTTGCCGGGGTCTTGGGGCGCGGGAGAGGTGCCGCGTGCGGGAACGGAGACTGATCATGGTAGACAGCACCGGTAAGTTCGGCGTTGGCGGACTGCATCATCTCGGCATTCCAAATCGCCGGCAATTCTTTCAGCTCGGCGCAGGCGCCGCGGCGGGATGGACGCTTTCAGGCAACGCCTTTGCGCAGACCGAACGTCCGGGCAATCCGCCGGACAAGCCGCGCGGGCAGGTGATCGCGGCGCTGTCGCAGGAGCCGACCGTCTTTCATCCCTTGATGCCCGGCATCGAAGTCGACCAGGGCGTCTGGTGGCAGGTGTTCTCGCCGCTCTGGTTCATCGATCCCGACGGCAAGTTCGTTCCCGACCTCGCGCGTGAAGTGCCGACGGTCGAGAATGGCGGCCTGTCGGCCGACGGCCTGACCTGGAAGATCAAGCTGCGCAGCGACGTGAAATGGCACGACGGCACGGCCTTCACGGCCGAAGACATCAAGTTCTCGCTCGATCTGATCAACAACCCCGACTTCCGTGTGCGCAACCGCGTCGGCCACAGCCTGGTCAAGGACATCACGATCGTCGCGCCCGACGAGATCCACTGGCGAATGGATGCTCCCTATTCGCCCTATATGTCGATCCTGTCGCTCACCTTCATCGTGCCGAAGCACATTCTGGAGAAGGTGTCCGACCCGAATTCGTCGCCGTTCCACAACGCGCCGGTCGGCACCGGACCGTTCCGCTGGGGCGAGCGCGTGCCCGGCGACCACATCCTGTTCAATGCCTATGCCGGCTATCACGGCAAGGGACCTTACGTCGAACGCGTAGTCTTCAAATATATCCCTGATCTCACCGTCCTCTACACCCAGTTCCGCACCGGCCAAATCGACTACACCGGCCTGCAAGGCATCCTGCCGAACTTCGTGCAGGAGGCGAAGACGCTGAAGGGTCGCAAGATCTTCGTATCCGCGATGCCCTCGATCGAGCATATCGCGCCCAATCTGGAGTTCGGTCCGTTCGCCGATCGTGCGGTGCGCGAGGCGCTCTATCTTGCCATCAACAAGCAGGCGATCATCGATGCACTGAACTACGGCCTGCCGACGCAGACCGAAAGCTTCGTGCCGCAGCAGGCCTGGTCGTTCCAGCAGGGATTGCCGCAGCACAAATACGATCCGACCAAAGCCAATGCGCTGCTCGATGCGGCTGGATGGGTGCGCGGCTCCGGCGGCGTGCGCGAAAAGGGCGGCGTGAAGCTCGAATTCACCAATTCGACCACGTCAGGCAATGCCGTTCGCGAGCAGACCCAGCAACTCCTGATCCAGGACTGGCGCGCGATCGGCGCGACGATGCGCGTCAACAACATGCCGGCCGCCGTGATCTGGGGCGATTTCTGGCAGCAGTCGAAATTCAACTCGGTGATCGTGGGAGTGAACTTCATGCTGGGCAGCGATCCCGACGTGACGCCGCGGTTCGGCTCCGGCGCGATCCCGGCCAAGGGTGGCCGCGGCTACAACACTTATCAATACAAGAGTGCGGAGGCCGACCGCCTGCTCGCCGAAGGCGCCAGGCAATTCGATCTGGCGCAACGCAAGACCACCTATGGCGATCTGCAAAAGCTGATCCGCAACGACCTCGCGATCCTGCCGCTGTTCCAGGGTTTTATTGCCGAGGGCGTGAAGGAGGGGCTGCAAGGCTTCCGCCCCAACATCAACACCTCGAGCAATTGCTGGAATATCCGCGAATGGTACTGGGCTTGATGCCTCAGGCTGGCTGGATCGCCTGAGATGGCCCGTTACGTCCTCAATCGCCTGGCACAGGCGGTCATGCTGCTGGTGATCGTCTCGGCGATCGGCTTCGCCATCCTGCATCTGGCGCCCGGCGGTCCGCTCTCGCAATACGCGGCCTCCGCGCAGATGACGCAGGAGGATCTCGACCGCGTCACCAAGCAGCTCGGGCTCGATCGCCCGCTGCCGATCCAGTATCTCGACTGGTTCGGCCGCATGCTGAAGGGCGATTGGGGCAAGTCCTATCGCGACGGCGATGCGGTGCTGTCGGTGATCTCGTCACATCTCGGCGCGACGCTGGAGTTGATGGTATCAGCGACCATCATCGCGGTGCTGCTCGGCTGCTGGATCGGCATACTCGGTGCGCTCCGGCGATATTCGCTGTTCGATTCGCTCGCCACCGTCGGTGCCATGATCGCGCTGTCGATCCCGACCTTCTGGTTCGGTCTCGTCACCATCTACGTGTTCTCGGTGACGCTCGGCTGGCTGCCGGCGGGCAATCGCGAGACCATCGGCGACGGCTCCTTCCTTGATCTGGCGCATCATCTGATTGCGCCGGCGATGGTGCTGGCACTGGTCGAGACCGCGATGTGGGGCCGCTTCATGCGCTCCTCGATGCTCGAGGTCATCAATCAGGACTATATCCGCACCGCGCGTGCCAAGGGCATGCCGGAATGGCGCATCCTCACGGTACACGCCTTGCGGAACGCGCTGCTGCCGATGATCACGGTCGCCGGCCTGCAGTTTCCGACGCTGCTCGGCGGCGCGCTGGTCGCCGAGACCGTGTTCACCTGGCCCGGCATGGGCCGCCTGTTTCTGGATTCCATTGGCTATCGCGACTATCCCGTGGTGATGGGCATCCTGATGTTCTCGGCGATCATGGTGCTGATCGGCTCGCTGATTGCCGACATCCTCTATGCCGTCGTCGATCCGCGCATCCGGGTGGGCTGAAGCGATGGCGACTGCTGCTCTCTCCGCCGCTCAACCCGCCCCCGGCCAGGCCGCATGGCAGCGCTTCTGCCGGCACCGGCTGGCACTTGCGGGCGCGGTGATCATCATGGTCCTCGTCCTCGGCTCGGTGATCGGTCCTTATCTCCTGCCGTTCGACGACACCTATATCGACATCATGAAGCGGTTTGCGCCGCCATTCACGGGCGCGCACATCCTCGGCACCGACGAGCTCGGCCGCGACGTGCTGGCGCGGCTAATGATGGGCGCGCGCGTCTCGCTGTTGATCGGCATCGTGGCGATGGTGATCGCGATGGCGGTCGGCATCGTCGTCGGCGCCTTCGCCGGCTTCTATGGCGGCGTGGTCGGTGCGGTGCTGATGCGGCTGGTCGATGCCGTACTGTGCTTTCCGACCATCTTCCTGCTGCTGGCGCTGGCGGCGCTCACCGAGCCGGGCCTCGTCACCACCACCGTGCTGATCGCGGCGACCGCCTGGATGTGGGTGGCCCGCGTCGTCGAAGCCCAGGTGCGATCGCTGCGGGAACGCGAGTTTGCGGTGGCCGCGCTCGCCTTCGGCTCGTCGAACCTGCGGATCATGTTCCGCGAGCTCGTGCCCAATGCGGTCGCGCCGATTATGGTTGCGGCCACACTCAACGTCGCCAAGGCGATCCTGCTGGAATCCTATCTCAGCTATCTCGGCTACGGCATCCAGCCGCCGGCCGCGAGCCTGGGCAACATGCTCAACAACGCGCAGATCTATCTGACCAGCGCGCCGTGGCTCGCGATCGCGCCGGGCGTCGCCATCACGCTCGCCGTGACGAGCTTCAACTTCCTCGGTGACGGCCTGCGCGATGCGCTCGATCCGCGAATGAACATCCCATGACGAGCCAGAACGCGACCGAATTGAAGTGCAGGAGTCCATCATGTCCCCGCCACTCAACCGTATAAACAGCGACGAACGCCTGCCGGCGCAGGTGGACGTCGTCGTCATCGGCGGCGGCGTCATCGGCGTCTCCGCGGCCTATCATCTCGCCAAGAAGGGCCTCTCCGTCGCCCTGGTCGAGAAGGGTCACGTCGGCGGCGAGCAGTCGAGCCGCAATTGGGGCTGGTGCCGCCAGCAGGGCCGCGCGCGTGAGGAGATCCCGCTCGCCCGCGAAGCGCTGCTTCTGTGGGAGGACATGCAGAACGACGCCGGTGTCGATGCCGGTTTCCGCCGCACCGGCGTGTTGTTCCTGACCAAGAACAAGGATGAGCTCGCGAGCTGGGAGCGCTGGGCGGCGGTCGCGCGCGAGATGCAGGTTCACTCGACCGTGCTGACGCCGGCCGAGGTCGCCGAGCGCATGCCGGGCAATACCGACAAATGGGTTGGTGGCCTGCATACGCCAAGCGATGGACGCGCCGAGCCATCGATGGCCGTGCCGTCGCTGGCGACTGCTGCGCGCAAGCATGGCGTCACCATTCATCAGGGTTGCGCCGCGCGCGGGCTGGAGACGCAAGGCGGGTGCGTCAGCGCCGTCGTCACCGAGAAGGGCACCATTCGCACGCAGGCCGTGCTGCTGTCGGGCGGCGCATGGTCATCGCTGTTCTGCCGCCGCCACGGCATCGAGCTGCCGATCGGTCTCGTCAACGCAACCGCATGCCGGACCACGCCGGCGCCGGAGATTACCTCGGGCGCGCTCGGCACCGATCTCTACTGTATCCGCCGCCGCCTCGACGGTGGCTTTACGCTGGCGCTGCGCAATCGCGGCACGGTCGAGCTGTCGCCCGATTTGTTCCGTTACGCGCTCACGTTCTGGCCGACCTATCTGCATCGGCGCAATGGCCTGAAGATGTCGTTCGGCAAGTCGTTCTTCGACCAGATCATGCGTGGCACCAGCTGGAGCCTCGACAAGCCGTCGCCGTTCGAGACCGAGCGCGTACGCGATCCCGAGCCCGACATGTCGCTGGTCACTGCAGCGCTGGCCTCGCTGATCAAGGCGAATCCTGAATTGAAGGACATCGAGATCGCGGAGGCCTGGGGTGGCACCATCGACTGCACGCCGGATACGATCCCCGTGATCTCGCCGGTCGACGCGCTGCCCGGCTTCTTCCTTGCGACCGGCTTCTCCGGCCATGGTTTCGGCATCGGTCCTGCCGCCGGCAAGCTCGCCGCCGACATCGTGACCGGCGCGACGCCGCTGGTCGATCCCGCCGCCTACAGCCACAAGCGCATGATCGACGGCCGGCGGCTCGCGCCGGTCAGCCCGTTCTGAGGGCGGCATGACGGTTCTCTACAAGGCCAACATGGTGCGCGGTGCGGAATGGGCGACCTTCTTCGCCGAGCGAGCGCCGCATTTGCCGTTCCGGCTCTGGCCCGACATCGGTAATCCCTCCGACGTTCGGTATCTCGTGGCGTGGGTGCCGCCGGACGACATTGCGACGACATTTCCCAATCTCGAACTGGTCTTCTCGGTCGGCGCCGGCGTCGACCAGTTCGACGCCACCAAACTTCCCGCGCACATCCCACTGGTCCGCATGTTGGAGCCCGGCATCGCCGAGACCATGGTCGAATACGTCACCATGGCCGTGCTCGGCCTGCATCGCGACCTCCTGCACTTCATCAATCAGCAGAAAGATCAGGTCTGGCGCGAGATCCGGATCACGCCGGCCAAACGTCGCCGTGTCGGCGTGATGGGGCTCGGCCAGCTCGGCCAGGCCGTGCTCGAACGCCTCAGGGCGTTCGGCTTTCCGCTTGCAGGGTGGAATCGTTCGCCGCGCGAGATCGACGGTGTCACCTGTTATGCGGGCGCGCGTGCGTTGCCGGAATTTCTGGCACAGTCCGACATTCTCGTCTGCCTGCTGCCGTTGACCGACGAGACCCGCGGCATCCTCAACGCCGATTTGTTCGCGCGCCTGCCGCGCGGGGCGGGGCTGGTCAATGTCGGGCGCGGCCCGCATCTCGTCGAGGCCGATTTCCTCGCGGCACTTGACAGCGGCGCGCTGTCCGGCGCCGTTCTCGACGTCACCGATCCCGAGCCGCTGCCCGCGGGCCATCCGTTCTGGAGCCATCCACGCATCCTGCTGACGCCGCACAATGCCAGCATGACGAGTCCGGACACGGCCGTCGATTTCGTGCTCGATGTCATCGCACGTCATGGCCGCGGTGAAGAGCTGCCGGGACTTGTCGACCGCACGCGTGGCTACTAAGGGCGCGATGGTCATGGGAACGTCGATGCAGCCACGAGCTCTCCTTACCTCTCCCGCTTGCGGGAGAGGTCGCGCCAAAGGCGCGGGTGAGGGCTCTCTCCTCTTGGGGGTTCTCGATTGCGGAAACACCCTCTCCCCAACCCTCCCCCGCAAGCGGGGGAGGGAGCGCACCTTCTCCTCGGCTGGCCCCGGGCGCTGCGCATGAGCAGAGGCGCAAGCGGATCCGACCAAGCGATTGCCGAAGCACAGGCGCCCGTGCTGTCGGTTGCGGGCCTCACCACGTCCTTCTTGCGCGAGCGGCAATGGATACCGGTCGTTCGCAACGTCTCCTTCGAGGTCGCGCCCCGCGAAACCGTCGCGATCGTCGGCGAGTCCGGTTCGGGCAAGAGCGTCACGGCGCTCTCGATCATGCGGCTCATTCCCAAGGAGAGCGGCCGTAGCGAGGGCCGCATCATGCTATCCGGCCGCGATCTGCTGACGCTGCCCGAAGCTGATATGAAGGACATCCGCGGCAACGACGTCGCGATGATCTTCCAGGAGCCGATGACGAGCCTCAATCCGGTGCTCACGATCGGCTTCCAGATCGCGGAAGCGCTGATCCAGCATCGCGGCCTGTCGCGAGCTGCGGCGGAAGCCGAGACCATCCGCCTGCTCGATCGTGTCCGTATCCCCGCGGCAAAATCGCGCTTCCACGAGCATCCGCATCGCTTCTCCGGCGGCATGCGCCAGCGCGTGATGATCGCGATGGCGCTGGCCTGCAAGCCAAAACTCCTGATCGCGGACGAGCCGACCACGGCGCTCGACGTCACCATCCAGGCGCAGATCCTGCAACTGCTGAAGGAGCTTCAGCAGGAGGAGGGGATGTCGATCCTCTTCATCACCCACGACATGGGTGTGGTCGCGGAGATCGCCGATCGTACCGTGGTGATGTATGGCGGGCAGGCGCTTGAGACCGACGCGACGTCGCGCATTTTCGCCGCCCCCTCGCATCCTTATACGCGCGCACTGCTCGCGGCCGTGCCGCGGCTTGGCTCAATGGACGGCCGGACGCGGCCGATGCGCTTTCCGATCGTCGACAAGGTGACGGGCACCTCGGACGAACCGGTGGAGACGCCGGATACGGTCTCGACCGCGGAGCGCCCCCTGTTAGAGGTATCAAATCTCACCACGCGCTTTCCTATCCGCTCGGGTCTGTTCGGCAAGGTCTCGGGCCGTGTGCACGCCGTCGAGAACATCTCCTTCACCTTGCGCGCCGGCGAGACGCTGGCGCTGGTCGGCGAATCCGGCTGCGGCAAGTCGACCACGGGCCGTTCGATCCTCAAGCTGACCGAGCCCGACGCAGGCACCGTCCTGATCGACGGCCAGGACGTGCTCGCCATGAACGGCCGCACCTTGCGCGATTTCCGCAAGCACATGCAGATCGTGTTTCAGGATCCGTTCGCGAGCCTCAATCCACGCATGTCGGTGGGCACGGCGATCGCAGCGCCACTGCTCGCCAATGGTCTTGCGACAGCATCACAGGGGCGCGACAAGGTCGCCGACCTGCTCGCGCGCGTCGGCCTCACCGCCGACATGGCCGCACGCTTTCCGCACGAATTCTCCGGTGGCCAGCGCCAGCGCATCTGCATCGCGCGCGCGCTCGCGCTCGGGCCGAAGCTGATCGTCGCGGACGAAGCGGTTTCCGCGCTCGACGTCTCGGTCAAGGCGCAGGTCGTCAATCTGATGCTCGACCTCCAGGCCAGCATGGGGCTGGCCTATCTCTTCATTTCCCACGACATCGCGGTAGTCGAGCGGATGAGCCATCGCGTCGCGGTGATGTATCTCGGCGAGATCGTCGAGATCGGTCCGCGTGCTGCCGTGTTCGGTAGCCCGCAGCATCCCTACACCAGGAAGCTGATGGCCGCCGTTCCGGTGCCCGATCCCGCGCGCCGCGGCACCAGGCGCGAGGTCGCCAACGACGAGATCAGAAGCCCGGTGCGCGCGCCCGATTATCAGCCGCCGGTTCGGCAACATCGGGAAGTCTCGCCCGGCCATGTCGTGCAGGTCTGGGGCGAGGAGTGGTCGGCGTAGAGAACGAGACCTGAATCAGCGGCGCTTCGCCAGCGAGATCGTGTAGGCGGCGCGCCGCGCCGCAAATATCTCATCGGGAGGTTGGCCGATGCCGTCCGCGAGATTGGCGGGATTGAAGGTCGACGCATCGCAGGCATCATTGGCTTCGAGCGCGGTGATGGCGATCGTCCCCAGTCGCACCTCCTCGCGATTGTCCTCGTCCGGCCAGCGCAGGGTGACGTCCAGAGTGGGATCGCCGGGATGGTCGAGCAGCGCTATCACATTGAAGCGGACATCGCCTGCCGCGATCCTCCGTTCGAGATCGTCGTGTAGGAAGTCGGCGGACTTTGCCTTGGCCTCGTCCTCGCCCAGCGTGACATCGCCGCCGACAGGTGTGATCTTGAACTTGATGAACCGCGTCTCGCCCTTTTCATTCGTCGCGGGAAAGGCGTGCACGCCCCAATAGGTCGTGCCGGCAAAGCTGCCGGGTAGCCGCCGCGCGGCGATGTATTTTGCCTGGTTCAGCGTTTCCGGATTGGCCTCCGAGAAGGCCTTGACCCTGTCGGTATCGGGCTTGCCGTCGGGCCCCGGAATACGGGCCCTGAGGAAGGCCAGCATCTGGTCGAGCGTCCTTGCGAAATGCACCGGGGCGCTTTCCGTCAGGATGTCCGATCGATGCTCGTCATCGCCGAGCTTGAAGCTGAAGCCGCGCAGCACGAGGTTGTTGGTGTCGGGCACTTTGGGATTGCCGCCGCCGACCGAGAAGCGCGCCAGCACCGGCGACGGTTTGGTGAAGCTCAGCGAACGTGTGACCGCTGCCGCCTGTTCGGATGGGGTATAGGTACCGCGGACGCAGCGGCCCTTGGCAAAGCTTGCGCGGACCTTTGGCGGATTGCCGGCGACCGCTTTCAGCGCGTCGACGATTGAAGCAGGCGTTGCGGGTTCGGACATGGCTGAGCCTCCAGCTGGCATGTCCGATTTTTAGTTGTGCCGCGGCGCTCGCGTCTTTCGCAAAGCCACGATGCTCTGTGTGATCCTGCTGGCGGACGCTTGCGCGGCTTCAGGAGTTCACGTGCACGAAATCCCGCAACAGCGGATAGATCTCGTTATTCCAGCGCTTGCCGGAGAACACGCCGTAATGGCCGACGCCGGCCTGCATGTGATGGAGGCGGCGATAGGCGCGCACGCCGGTGCAGAGGTCCTGGGCGGCGAGCGTCTGGCCGATCGAGCAGATGTCGTCCTTCTCGCCCTCGACCGTCATCAGCCCCATGCGGCCGACCGCCTTGGTGTCCACGGGACGGCCGCGATGCATCAGCTTGCCCTGCGGCAGCAGGTGCTCCTGGAACACGTCGCGCACGGTCTCGATGTAAAACTCGGCAGGCAGGTCCATGACCGCAAAATATTCGTCGTAGAAGGTCTTGATGCTTGCCGCCTTCTCCTTCTCGCCCTTGGCGATGTGGTTGGCGAGATCCATGTGCTGCTTGATGTGGCGCTCGAGATTCATCGAGACGAAGGCGGTGAGCTGCACGAAGCCGGGATAGACTTTCCGGAGCGCGCCGCGGCACTGCACTGGCACGTAGTTGATGAGGTTCTGCTCGAACCATTCGATCGGCTTGCTCTTGGCGAAGTCGTTGACCTTGGTCGGCTGGATGCGCGTGTCGATCGGCCCCGCCATCAGCGTCAGCGTCGCCGGCCGCGACGGATGATTGCCCTCGCACATGACGGCGGCGGCTGCGAGCGCCGAGACCGACGGCTGGCAGATCGCCACCATGTGCGGGCGCGGGCCGAGCTGTCCGAGGAAGTCGATGAGGTGATCGGTGTAGTCGTCGAGCCCGAAGCGGCCCTCGCTGCGCGGAATATCGCGAGGATTGTGCCAGTCGGTGATGTAGACGTCGTGGTCCTGCAGCAGCGTCTTCACCGTGCCGCGCAGCAGCGTGGCGAAATGGCCGGACATCGGCGCCACCAGCAGCATGCGCGGCTGCTCGGTCACGCCGTCCTTCTTGAAATGCAGCAGCGAGCCGAACGGCGTCGCGTAAGCGACCTCCTCGGTGACCCCAACCTCGCGGTCGCCCACCATCACGCTGTCGATGCCGTAGGCCGGGCGGTCATAGGTGAGGGTGGAGCGCGAGATCAGCTCCAGCGCCGCCGAGAGCCGGCCGACCACCTGGTCCGACATGCCCTGGGGCGCCAGATGGAGGAATTTGAGCGCGGACGAGGCTCCCGCCCGCCACGGCGCCGTCAAATCCATCTGGTTCTGAAAAGCCTGATAATACATCGACATCATACTGAAGCGCCCACCTGTCCCATGGTGCCATGCAATATCGAAGCCAGAGTAGAGTCAAATCGCCCTCAAAACTGGCACATCGCTTGCTCCTCAAGCGTGGCAAATACATCGGAAGCACGGGTAATGGGCACGCCGGGCCGGGCGGAGTGCCGGTCACAGGCGTGAGGGAAGAGGCCAAATGGCGAAAGCGACACTGACCATCAGCAGCAAGAACTACTCGTCCTGGTCGCTGCGTGGCTGGCTGCTGACGAAGTTTTCCGGGCTCGATTTCGAGGAGATCGTCACCGCGCCGGACGACGCCTCGGCACGCGCCGAGATCCTGCTGCTGTCGTCCTCGATTCTGGTGCCCTGCCTGCGCCACGACGGTGCCACCGTCTGGGATACGCTGGCCATCGCCGAATATCTCAACGAGGCGATGCCGGACGCCGGCCTGTTGCCCGCGGATCGCGTCCAGCGCGCGCATTGCCGCTCGATCTGCGGCGAAATCCATTCCGGCTTCACCACGCTGCGCGCCTCGCTGCCGGTCAATCTGAAGGGGCACTTTCCCGGCTTCAAGATCTGGTCGCGCGCGCAGGCCGACATCGACCGGGTCTGGGCGATCTGGCGCGACTGCCTGGAGCTGTCCGGCGGTCCGTTCCTGTTCGGCGAGAAGCGCACCATGGCGGATGCGATGTACGCTCCGGTCGTGACGCGCTTCGTGACTTATGACGTCAAGCTCGAGCCGCGGCTGAAGGCCTATGCCGATACCATCATGGCCATGCCCGAGATGAAGGAATGGATCGCGGCGGCCAAGGACGAGCCGGCCGAGATCGAGGAGCTCGAGGTCGAATATTAGGCAGGCGGCGTACCGCCCTGCCTGTTTCCGCGGCGGCTGCGGTCCGCGTCCTCGCTGGCCTCTATGTCTTTGCCATCATTAACTTTTGGCGCCGGTCATTGGCGAGGGCGGCGCGTGGCCCGCGCAGATATTGTGCGCATCGGCCCGGGCTTGTCGACATCTAGCGGTGAACAGCCGCGTACGGCGCTAAACGGCTGATTCGGACGTGATTCGTTCGGGCCGCGTTCCGTTCGTTAAGGCTGAGCGCGGCCCCGTTGCATTTTGACACAGAAGCGAACTGTCAGGCCACGCCCGAGTGCTTCATGCGCGGCACGCGCCAGCCGATGACGGTGGCTTCCACCGGGACGCCGGCCGCGTCGTTCTGCCAGCGGCCCTCGATATAGCGGCAGGCGAACGGCAGTTGATATGTCCCGCTGTGGTCCTCACACAGCACTTCGACCGGCAGGCCAGGTGGCGGCTCTCCGGCGCCATCGAACTCCGCCAGACGTCTATCTCGCGTTGCCATTCCAAAAATCTCCCCTAATCAAAGCCACGGAAAGAGCGCCCACTGTTCTTCCGCGCGCGGTTCACTGCTCCCCGTCCGAGGGAACAACCCAAGCTCAACGCGAGAATGCGGTACGAGTGTGGTAACCTGGGGAAGGCGCGCTCGATCGGCGCACATTGCCGTGATTAATTTGACGAGGAACCTGAATGCAGCGCCGGATCGCCGCCGTTTGTTTCGCCATGTTACCGCTCGTCGCGCAGGCGCTGGCGCAGGACGTTCCCGGCATCGAGATCTGCACGGTGGAGAAGACCATGGAGCGGCGCACCAGCTGTCTCCAGAGCAATGTCGATTTTCTCCAGAAGACCATCACCAAGCTCAATCTCGATCACCAGCAGAAGATCGATGCTGCCAACCGTCAGATCGACGCGCTGAAGGTGTCGCTCGCAGGCCTTCAGAAGACCATCGGCGATCTCCAGGCCGCGCAGGCGAAGACTGCGGAGGACGTGAAGAAGAAGCAGGACGCGCCGCTGCCGAAAGATGCGAAGTAGGATGCGAAATCCCTCCATTGAGGCAGTCTGGATTGCTTCGTCGCAAGCGCTCCTCGCAATGACGAACTGTCGGGTGACCCAGTCGCTTCCAGCGCGCGGGGCACGAGAGCAATCCCGATCAAGCGTGTTGCTATAGCGGGGCGCATCGTCGCCACGCTTCGAACGAGAGTCGCAACTCATGAACCCAGCCCAGCGCGCGCTCTGGTACATCGAGAGCCATCTGGCCGAGCCGATGACGCTCGACGAGATCGCTGCGATCGGCGGCGTGTCGCGGTTCCACATGGTGCGTGCGTTTGCCGCAGCCACTGGTCTGCCGGTGATGCGTTACGTGCGCGCGCGGCGGCTGAGTGAGGCGGCGCGCAGTCTTGCCAAGGGCGCGCCGGACATTCTGTCGCTGGCGCTAGAGGCGGACTACGGCTCGCACGAAGCATTCACCCACGCGTTCCGCGACCAGTTCGGCACCACGCCCGAAGCGGTGCGGACCGCGACATGCTTCAACCATCTCACACTTCAGGAGCCGATCCTCATGGAGTCCACCATGCTCGACACTCTCAAAGCCCCGCGTTTCGAAGCCGCAAAGGCCTTCCTCGTCGCCGGCCTCGCCGAGCGCATCTCCTGCGACAACGGCGCAGCCATCCCCGGCCTGTGGCACCGCTTCCACCAGGAGGTTGCCGACATTCCGCAGCGCGTCGGCAACGTCGCTTACGGCGTGTGTTGTAATGGCGATGATTCCGGCAATTTCGATTACATCGCCGGCGTCGAGGTCGCCGACTTCTCCGACCTCGCGCGTCGCTTCGGCCGCATCCGGATTCCCGAGCAGCGCTATGCGGTGTTCACCCACGCCGACCACATCGCCTCGATCAGGCGCACCGTCAACACGATCTGGAATCAATGGCTGCCCGCCTCGGGCCTGAAGGCCGCGGGCGCGCCGAACTTCGAGCGGTACGATGAGAAGTTCGATCCCCTGACCGGCAATGGCGGCTTCGAGATCTGGGTGCCGGTGAGGGAGTAGCGCTGCAACGCTGGCATACCATCCCGCTTGCTTGGCAAGGGGGAGCTACTTTGCCATAACCGCGGGCAAATCTTGCGTGGGCCCCGTGCCGGACATCCCGTGCAAGCCATAACAAGCAGCCGGGAGGGTCCCAGATGTCCAACGTTCGCGTTCTCGCCACCGACCTTGAATTTCCAGAAGGGCCGGTCGTGATGCCTGATGGTTCGGTGGTGCTGGTGGAAATCCGCGGCCAGCGCCTGACCCGCGTTTATCCCGACGGTCGCAAGGAGATCGTCGCTAAAGTGCCGGGCGGTCCGAATGGCGCGGCGCTCGGCCCCGACGGCAAGATCTACATCTGCAATAATGGCGGCTTCTCCTGGCTTCCGACCGGCAAGATGATCATGCCAGGTCCGCAGCCCGAGGATTATCTCGGCGGCTCGATTCAGCGCATCGACCTGCAATCTGGCAAGATCGAGACCGTCGTGACCAAATGCGGCGAGCACGATCTGCGCGGCCCGAACGATCTCGTGTTCGACAAGCATGGCGGCCTGTGGTTCTCCGATCTCGGCAAGCGTCGCGCGCGCGAGATGGATGTCGGCGGCATGTACTACCTCAAGCCTGGCATGAAGGAGATCGTCGAGGTCGTGCACGGCATACTGCCGGCCAACGGCATCGGTCTCTCGCCGGACGAGAACACCGTCTATATCGCGGAAACGCCGACAGGCCGGCTCTGGGCCTATGAACTCTCCTCGCCCGGCACACTCAAGCCACGCGAGGTGATCTATCGCGGCGAGCGCGGCAAGCCGATCTGCGGCCTCGGCGGCTACCAGATGTTCGACTCGCTCGCAGTCGAGGCCAACGGCAATGTCTGCGTCGCCACCCTCGTCTCCGGCTGCATCTCGGTGATCGCGCCCGATGGCACCCTGGTCGAGCAGGTTCCGACCGGCGACCGCGTCACCACCAACATCGCCTTCGGCGGCCCCGAGCTGAAAACCGCCTACATCACGCTGTCCGGCAAGGGCGAACTGGTCGCCATGGACTGGCCGCGCGGTGGTTTGCCGTTGAATTTTCTGAACAAGTGAGCCAAGCCGTCATTGCGAGGAGCCCGCGACAAAACTGCGAAGCAATTTTGCGCTGGCGACGAAGCAATCCAGGCTGCCTCTGCGGTAAGGTTCTGGATTGCTTCGCTTCGCTCGCAATGACAACAGAGAGAAACCTCAATGCCCTGGCCTGATCCCATCACCCTGCGTGGACAGCACGCCCGTCTCGAGCCGCTGTCGCAACAGCATCGCGAGGGGCTGGTGGAGGCCGTGAAGGATGGCGATCTCTCCACGATCTGGTACACCGCGATCCCGACGCCGGAGAACGTGGCCAAGGAGATCGACCGCCGCTTGGGCCTGCGGGCCGCGGGCTCGATGCTGCCGTTCACGGTGTTCGACGCCGGCGGCAAGATCGTCGGCCAGACCACCTACATGAACATCGATGCCGCCAACCGCCGCGTCGAGATCGGCTCGACCTGGTACGGCAAGAGCGCGCAGCGCGGGCCGCTGAACACGCAGTGCAAGCTGTTGCTGCTGACCCACGCCTTCGAGACGCTGAACTGCATCGCGGTGGAATTCCGCACGCATTTCTTCAACCACCAGAGCCGCCGCGCCATCGAGCGCCTGGGCGCCAAGCAGGACGGCGTTCTGCGCAACCACCAGGTCGCGCCGAACGGCACGCTGCGCGACACCGTCGTGTACAGCATCACCGCCGCCGAATGGCCGACCGTGAAGGCGCATCTCGAATATCAACTCAACGACAAGCCGCGCTAGAGGCGGCCGGGGCACCATGGATAGATTTGACTATGTGATCATCGGCGCGGGCTCCGCCGGTTGCGTCCTCACCAGCCGGCTCAGCGAAGATCCCAACACCACCGTCTGCGTGCTCGAAGCGGGCCCCAGCGACTGGCATCCCTACATTCATCTGCCGGCGGGTTTCATCAAGACCTTCCACATGAAGAGCATCAACTGGGCCTACCAGCAGGAGGTCGGCCCCTACACCGGCGGGCGCAGCATTTACGCGCCGCGCGGCAAGACGCTCGGCGGCTCGTCCTCGATCAACGGCCACATCTACAACCGCGGCCAGCGCATGGATTTCGACACCTGGGCGCAGATGGGCAATCGCGGCTGGGGTTATGCCGATGTGCTGCCTTACTTCAAGCGGCTGGAGAAGCGGGTCGGCGAGGGCGACAACACTTTTCGCGGGCGCGACGGCAAGCTCACCGTCACCACGATGGAGTGGCGCGATCCGCTCTGCGAGGCCTTCATGGAAGGCGCAGTCTCGCTCGGCATTCCTCGCAACCCCGATTACAACGGCAAGATCCAGGAAGGCGTCTCCTACTGCCAGCGCACCATCGACAAGGGCTTGCGCGTGTCCGGCTCGACCGCGTTCCTCAAGCCCGCAATGAAGCGGCCGAATGTGCATGTGCAGACGCATGCGCACGCGACCGAGATCATTTTCGAGGGCAAGCGCGCCGCCGGCGTGCGCTACACCAGGGGCGGCAAAGGTGGTACACCGGTCGAGGTGCGCGCCAACAAGGAAGTGATCCTTTCCGGCGGCACCTATAATTCGCCGCAGCTGCTGCAGCTTTCCGGCATCGGCTCGCCCGATTTGTTGAACGCCCACGGCATCCAGGTGCGCCACGCGCTACCAGTCGGTGAAGGCCTGCAGGACCATTACGCGCCCCGAACTGTGGCGCGCGTCAAAGACATCAAGACCATCAACGAGCTTCGTCGTGGTTTCTCGCTCTGGATCGAGGCGCTGAAATGGGCGACCGCGCGCCGCGGACTGCTCTCGCTGTCGCCGACCATGGTCTATTGCTTCTGGCATTCCGGCGAGAGCGCCGATAGTTCCGACTTGCAGCTCACCTTCACGCCGGCGAGCTACAAGGAAGGCGTGCAGGGCCAGCTCGAGGACGAACCCGGCATGACGGTGGCCTCCTGGCAGCAGCGCCCGGAGAGCCGCGGCTATGTCCGCATCCGTTCCAATGATCCCTTCGCGCCGCCGATCATCCAGACCAATTATCTCGACGCCGAGCTCGATCGCCGCGTCATCGTCGGCGGCATGAAGCTCGCGCGCGATCTCCTGAAGTCCGCGCCGCTCTCGCCCTATTACGCCTACGAGGATTTCCCGGGTCCAAACATCAACACCGACGACGAGTTCCTGGCCGCCGCGACCGAACGCGGCACCACCACCTTCCACCCCGGCTGCACCTGCCGCATGGGCCCGGCGGACTCGACCTGGGCGGTGGTCGACGACCAGCTACGCGTTCACGGGTTGGAGGGCCTGCGTGTCATCGATGCCTCAGTGATGCCGCGCATGATCTCTGCGAACCTGAACGCGTCCACGATGATGATCGCAGACCGCGCCTCGGACCTCATCCGCGGCAAGCAGCCGATGGAAGCCGCGCGCGTGCCGGATGCGGCGGTGGCGTGATTTCACACGGCTGCGTAGGGTGGGTTAGCGTTAGCGTAACCCACCTCTTTGTTTTCCGCCCGTGACAGAAGTGGTGGGTTACGCTGACGCTATAACCCACCCTACGAGCTACGAGCTGATCATCCAACGGACAGAAATCCGATGCAGGACGAAGGCGACGTGCTTGAACGACTGGAGCGATGGTACGCGCGCCAATGCAATGGAGATTGGGAGCACACCTACGGCGTAACGATCGAGACGTTGGACAATCCCGGCTGGAACTTCAAGGTGGAGCTTAAAGATACATATTTGTCCGGTCGGGTTTTCGAAGAGATTGCCGAGCCGCAATCAAGCGATCACCGGGAGTTTTTCCATTGTCGCGTGAAGGACGATGTGTTCACGGGGGCGTGTCCTCCTAATAGGCTCCGCGAAGTCATTTCGATCTTCGTGCGCTGGGCCGAAATGCCTTCGGCGGAGCAGGTCGAAAAGCCCGCAAGGTAGACCGGATGGTCCCGTAACCCAGATGGAGCGCAGCGCGATCCGGGATGATTGCATCGTTCCCCACGCCATTCCCCGGATTTCGCTGCGCTCGCAATGACGAGTGTGTTGGAGCAGCAAGCGCCAATCCATCTCCGTCACCCTGAGGTGGCCGCTTCTTCAGCGGCCCTCGAAGGGCGACGGCCCGGCTGCATCTTGGCCCTCCATCCTTCGAGGCTCGCTGCGCGGTGCTGCGCACCGCACCGCTCGCACCTCAGGATGACGGGAGAAACAGCGCGTGACCCTACACTTCCCGTCGGCTCAAGAACGCTAGCCGCTCAAACAGATGCACGTCCTGCTCGTTCTTCAGCAGCGCGCCGTGCAGCGGCGGGATCAGCTTGCGCGGGTCGCGCTCGCGCAGCTGCTCGACGCTCATGTCCTCGTTGAGCAGCAGCTTCAGCCAGTCCAGAAGCTCCGACGTCGAGGGCTTCTTCTTCAGGCCGGGCACCTCGCGCACCTCGAAGAAGATGCGCAGCGCTTCTTCCACCAGGCGCTTCTTGATGCCGGGGAAGTGGACGTCGACGATGCGGCCCATGGTGTCGGCGTCGGGGAACTTGATGTAGTGGAAGAAGCAGCGACGGAGAAAGGCGTCCGGCAGTTCCTTCTCGTTGTTGGAGGTGATCATCATGATCGGGCGTTGCACCGCCTTGATGGTCTCGCCGGTCTCGTAGACATGGAATTCCATGCGGTCGAGCTCGAGCAGCAGATCGTTGGGAAACTCGATGTCGGCCTTGTCGATCTCGTCGATCAGCAGCACCGGGCGCTGCTCGGCGGCGAAGGCGTCCCACAGCTTGCCGCGCTTGATGTAGTTCTTGATGTCGGACACCCGCGCATCGCCGAGCTGGCTGTCGCGCAGGCGCGACACCGCGTCGTATTCGTAGAGGCCCTGCTGCGCCTTGGTGGTGGACTTGATGTGCCAGGTCAGCAGCGGCGCGTTCAGCGCCTTCGCCACTTCCTCGGCCAGCACCGTCTTGCCGGTGCCGGGCTCGCCCTTGATCAGCAGCGGGCGCTCCAGCACGATCGAGGCGTTGACGGCGACCTTGAGATCGTCGGTCGCAACATAGTCCTTGGTGCCGGTAAATTTCATCGCGCGTCCTTGTTGGTCGTCAGCCGAGGTGCAGCCCCGGTCGCGACATGGGAACGGCCGCGCGAGGCGGCCGTTCCTGGTTCGGTCAGGCTTTCAGACCCGTTTTATCAGCGAAAGGATGACGAGCACAATCACTGCGCCGACCGTGGCGTCCAGGATCGAACCCAGCGTGCCCGTGGCCAGAGCGATGCCAAGCTGTGGCAGCACCCAGCCTGCGACCAGCGCGCCGATGATGCCGACCACGATGTTGCCGAGCAGGCCAAATCCCGCACCGTGGACAATTTTGCCGGCGAGCCAGCCGGCGATCGCGCCGATGATCAGTGCTGCGAGAATTCCCATTGCAAACGTCCCCAAAACAACCCGTTGAGACCGCCAATTCTAGAGTAAAAACCAGCCCGGTCCAGCGCCCAGCAGTGGCCTCGGCCCCTTGACGTCGGCCACCCGACGGGCAATCTGTCACCCATGTTCCTGCAATTCTTTACGTCTCTGCGCGATGCGCAGGTCCCCGTGACGCTGCGCGAATACCTCACGTTGATGGAGGCGCTCGACGCCGACCTCGCGGACTACACGGTCGAGAACTTCTACTATCTGTCGCGCACCTCGCTGGTGAAGGACGAGCGCAACCTCGACAAGTTCGACCGGGTCTTCGGCACCGTGTTCAAGGGGCTGGAAAGCCTGCTCGACGCCATGGAGGGGGCCGCGATCCCCGAGGAGTGGCTGAAGAAGCTCGCCGAGAAATACCTCACCGAGGAAGAAAAGAAGCAGATCGAGGCCATGGGCTGGGACAAGCTCATGGAGACCCTGAAGAAGCGGCTCGAGGAGCAGAAGGGCCGGCACCAGGGCGGCAGCAAGTGGATCGGCACGGCGGGCACTTCGCCGTTCGGGGCGCACGGCTACAATCCCGAAGGCGTCCGCATCGGCCAGGAGAAGAACCGCAACAACCGCGCCGTCAAGGTGTGGGACAAGCGCGAGTTCAAGGATCTCGACGGCAATGTCGAGCTCGGCATTCGCAACATCAAGGTGGCGCTGCGCCGTCTGCGCAAGTTTGCGCGCACCGGCGCGCCGGACGAACTCGATCTCGACAATACGATCCGTGAGACCGCCAATCACGGCTATCTCGACGTGGTCATGCGCCCCGAGCGGCGCAACGCGGTCAAGCTGCTGGTGTTCTTCGACATCGGCGGCTCGATGGATTCGCATATCGAGCAGGTCGAGGAATTGTTCTCGGCGGCGAAGAGCGAGTTCAAGCACATGGAGTATTTCTACTTCCACAACTGCCTCTATGAAGGCGTCTGGAAGCAGAACAAGCGGCGCTTCACCGACCGCACGCCGACCTGGGACGTGCTGCACAAATACCCGCACGACTACAAAATCGTGTTCGTCGGCGACGCCTCGATGTCGCCTTACGAGATCATGGTCCCCGGCGGCTCGGTCGAGCACGTCAACGAGGAGCCGGGCTCGGTCTGGCTCGACCGCATCATCCGCACCTATCCGCATTCGGTGTGGCTCAATCCGGTCGCGCAGAAGCACTGGGACTATTCGGAATCGACCACCATCATCAAACGCATCTTTGCGAACCGCATGTTCCCGATCACGATCGAGGGACTTGAAGGTGCGATGAAGGAATTGACGCACTGACTCATGATTGAGTCCGGCTATATCGGCGACGGGACTGCGCTCCCTCCCCCGCTTGCGGGGGAGGGCTGGGGAGAGGGTCTCTCCACGACGGACGCTCCCCAAGAGGAGAGAGCCCTCACCCGCGTCGCTCCGCTCCGCGACCTCTCCCGCAAGCGGGAGAGGTGACCTCCGCCTCAGGCAGATCGCCTAGGAATGACGACGTAACAAGAGGGAGAACCACATGCCCCAGAACATCACCCGCGGCATCAAGGCGCTGATCGACGAGGCCAATGCCGAGATCGAGACGCTGACCGCCAAGGACGCCATCGAAATCTCCAAGAACGGCGACGTCGTCATCGTCGACATCCGCGATCCCCGCGAGATCGAGCGCGACGGCCGCATCCCCGGCGCATTCTCCTGCACGCGCGGCATGCTCGAATTCTGGATCGACCCGCAGAGCCCGTATGCAAAGCCGGTCTTCCAGGAGGACAAGAAGTTCGTGTTCCACTGTGCCGGCGGCCTGCGCTCCGCGCTCGCCGCCAAGACCGCGAAGGACATGGGCCTGAAGCCCGTCGCCCACATCGCCGGCGG